>NZ_LQIW01000006.1 GCF_001500025.1 Mycobacterium sp. IS-1590
CCGCCCGCGGAGGAGGGGGTGCGGGTCGCGGCGGTGACGAGGCGGCCGTCGTCGACCTGCCTGGGGCGATCGCGCGTTCCTCGCCGAACAGAAAGGCCGCCACCACGACCGCGGCGACCAGCAGCACCGCGAGCACCGCAGGCACCACGAGTCCCGGCCGCAGCCACGACCGATTCGGCTGGGCGGCGGCCACGGCCAACCGGGTGCTGTCGGGGTCGGCCGAGGCGACACCGAGGTGGTGGCTGAGCGCCCTGGCGAAATCCGCGCACCGCTCGAATCGGTCCTTGGGGTTCTTGGACAGCGCCTTGGCCAGCACGGGGTCCAGGTTGGCGAGGTCGGGGCGGTGGGTACCGATCGCCGGTGGCGCGGCCGACAGGTGCTGGCTGATGACCACTGCCGGATTCGAGTTGCGAAACGGCGGCGAACCGGTCAGCAGGTGAAATGCGGTGGCGGCCAACGCATATTGATCTGCTCGGCCGTCAAGCGTCTCGCCCATCAACTGCTCTGGTGCGGCGTAGGACACCGTGCCCACCGTCATGTTGGTCGCGGTGAGACCGCTGACGTCGTCCGCCCAGCGGGCGATCCCGAAGTCGGCCAACAGGACTCGTCGATCATCTGCCTCCGGCCGGGCGAGCAGGATGTTGGCCGGTTTGACATCGCGGTGCAGCAGGCCGCCCTGATGCGCGTAGTCGAGGGCGTCGGCGATGGCGGTGACGATCGCGGCGACCTCCCGCGGAGGCATGCCGTTGGGATGGTGCTCCTTCAGCAGTTGCGCGGCGTCGGTGCCGTCGACGTAATCCATCGAGATCCAGATCTGGCCGTCGGTCTCGCCACGATCGTGGATCCCGACGATGTGCGGATGCCACAACGTGGCCGCGATGTCGGCCTCGCGCTGGAACCGTCTGCGGTACTCGTCGTCGGCCGACACCGACGCGGGAAGCACCTTGAGCGCGTCGCGTCGGGGCAGGCGCGGATGTTCAGCCAGGTAGACCTCGCCCATTCCGCCGGAGCCGAGTAGTCGCACGATGGTGTATCCGGCGAAAGTCGCCCCCTCGGCCAACGGCATGGCCGAATAGTACGAGACGACTACAGATCGAGTGTCAGATGGGAACCTTCGGCGGCGCGGGAAATGCAGATCAACATCAGCCCACCGTCGCGTTCGGTGTCGGTGAGCAGCGTGTCGCGGTGGTCGACCGAACCGGTCAGCACCCTGCTGCGACACGTACCGCAGAAGCCCTGCTGACAGGAATACGGGGCATGCACACCGGATCTGCGCAGTGCCGCAAGCAGCGTCTCGTCGGCCCCCACGTCGATGGTCTGGCCGCGTGAGGCCACCGTCACCGAGAAGTTCGTACCGTCCTCGACCGGTGGCGCCGCGAACCGCTCGAAATGCAATTCCACGTTGTCGCGCCCGACCAGCCGATCGCGGATGACCGTCAACATCGGCGCCGGACCGCACGCGTAGACCGCGGTGCCGCTGGGGCAGTCGCCGAGCAGGTCGTCGGCGCTGGGCAGCCCGTCGACGTCGTCGGTGCGGATCTGCACGCGGGAGTCGAACCGTGTGAGCTCGTCGACGAACGGGAGGCTGTCACGACTGCGGCCGGTGTACACCATCGACCACTGGACACCGAGCGCTTGCGCCATACGCACCATCGGCAGGATCGGCGTGATGCCGATGCCGCCGGCGACGAACCTCAGCTGCCGGGTGGGGGAGCCGTAGCCGGGAACGGTGAGCGGAAACGCGTTGCGGGGCCCGTGCGATGTCACGGTCGCGCCTGGGCTCAGCGCCTCGTGCACCTCGATCGAACCGCCGCCGCCGTCGGGGATGCGCCGCACCGCGATGCGGTACCTGTCGGAGTGGGCGGGGTCGCCGCACAACGAGTACTGCCGCACAAGCCCGCTGGGCAGCGTGATGTCGATGTGCGAGCCGGGATGCCAGCGCGGCAGCGGTTCGCCGCCGGCGGCGACCAGCGTCAACGCCACGACGTTCTCGTCGCGCGCCACCACCCCGCGGTCGGCGACCCGCAGAACCAGCGTGCGGTCGAGCTCGCGGGGCGGTGTGACCTTGCGGACGGCGCCGGCCAACGCTTCCATTCCGTTGATCACGACGTCGGCGATGCCGATCATCGCGTAGCGCCGTCCCGGCCGCAGCGGATGGGCGGGCAGTTGCCGGTAGCGCTCGCGCAGACCCATCAACGGTGTGCGGCGCGCGCGGCGGGTGAGGTGGCCAGGTAGGCCACGGCCTGGGCGGTCGAGCCCATGTCCTCGGGCGAGTAGCGGGGGCGGAAGTAGGACAGTGTGTTCGTCCCGAACAGCGTCCGGAACTTGGGCAGCAGGCCGAGTTCGGAGTCCCGCATCCGCAGTCGCTGCATCTCGAACCAGCCGATGTCACTGTTGGGGTCGGACTTCAGCAGATACCAGGTGCCGCGTTGGAAGAACGTGAACATTGCGGCCGCGGCGACCGTCATCGCCCGGATCCGGTCGGGATAGCTGTCGTGGAAGTAGACCGCGACGTCGTGGGCGACGCAACGGTGCTCGACCTCTTCGCTGCCGTGCCAGCGGAACAGGTCGACCAGGGTGGGGTCCGCGCCGTGGTCGTCCCACGTGGAGTTCAGCGCGAAGTCGCCGAGCACCGCGGTGTAGTGCTCGATCGCCGCGATCAGCCACAGCCGCTCACACAGGTTGCTCAGCCGCCGCTGCGGGTCGTCGAAATCCTTTGGCGCCAGGACTTTTTCGAACATGTAGCCGACGAGGTCGAGCATGGGTTTCGGGTCGACCCCGTTGCCGACGAGGAAGTCGGAGATCACGTCGTCGTGGGCCGCGGCGTGCGTCGCCTCCTGCCCGATGAAACCGCGGATGTCGTCGGCGAGCTTGGGATCTCTGACCAAGGGCAGCGCCTCGTTGTAGGTGCGGACGAACCAGTGCTCGGCGGCGGGCAGCACGACGTTGAACAGGTTGATCATGGTGGAGGCCACCGGGTGGCCGGGGATCCACTCCAGGGGAACTCCGGAGAGGTCGAAGTGGACCTTGCGGGCCTGGATCTGGACGGGCCCGGGGTCGACCTCGCGGGCGAAACGGCGCGGACGTAGAGCCCCAGGCTGGGCCGGCGACAATGCCATCTCGGCTCCTCCTTCGTGCCGCACAGTCTAGTGCGGTAAGCGGGAGCGCAGGTTTGCGGTTCGCCGGGCGCGTCTATAACACGTTCATGGTGGCGATCGACGACCTCCTCGGGTGGGCCAAAGCGCAGGTGTCCGCCCGCGTGCCGAAGGCCGACCTGGACCAGCGCGATCCCGACTACATCCGCGAGCAGCTGCCCGGGCTGTGGCTGCTGGCGTCGTTGTACTTCCGCGCCGACGTCCGCGGCCTGGACCGCATCCCCGCGGAGGGTCCCGTGTTGTTGGTGGGCAACCACAGCGGGGGCAACCTGCCGCCCGACACGTTCGTGTTCACCCTGGCCTTCAGTTCGTACTTCGGGGTCGAGCGGCCCTTCTATCAACTCGCACACAACCTCGTCGTCTCGATGCCGGGCCTGGGTTCGCTGCGCAAGTTCGGCACCGTGGCCGCCAACCACGACAACGCCAAGCTGGCATTGGAGTCCGGCTGTGCGCTTCTGGTGTACCCGGGCGGCGACTACGAGGTGTTCCGCCCGTCGTGGCAGCGGCACGAAGTCGATTTCGGCGGCCGCAAGGGCTACGTGAAGCTGGCCCGCGAAGCCGGGGTGCCCATCGTGCCGATCGCCAGTGTGGGCGGCCAGGAAGCCGCCTTGTTCCTCGACCGCGGCCAGTGGTTGGCGCGTCTGTTGATGGCGGACAGGCTGGCCCGGCTCAAGAGCGTGCCCATTCTGCTGGCACCGCCGTGGGGTCTGACGGTCAGCGACTTCATACCGCGGCTGCCCCTGCCGACGAAGATCGCGATCGAAGTGCAGGACCCGATCGACGCGGACGACATCGCGGCCAGTGACGACGACGTCATCAACGACAAGGTGTTGAGCAGCCTGCAGGCAGGAGTCGACAGGTTGGCGGCCGAACGACGCTTCCCGGTTCTGGGCTGAGACATGAGGGTTCAACGCCAGTGCGTCATCGACGCCGACCGCGACCAGGTGTGGAAGGTGGTCAGCGATCCGGGGTGCTATCCGGAGTTCATGGCCAGCCTCGAGCGCTGGGAGATGCTGACAGATGCGCCCGCCGGGCTCGGGTCCCGCTACACCGTGCACTGGAAAGTCGGTTCGGTGCCGATCGGCGGCACCGTGGAGGTCGTCGAGTTCGATGAGCCGCGCGAGGTGTCGTGGATCGGGATCACCGGTGTGTCACAGCGCGGCCGGTTCCGGCTGCGCGACACCGGGGACGGGCGCACGAAGGTGACGTTCCGGTTGTCCTACGAGTCCGCCGGCAACCTTCTGGGGCTCATCGCCGACCGGGTGGCCGCGCGTCAGGTCGGTCGCACGATGAGCGAGACGCTGACCAACCTGCGCCGGATGGTGGAGGGCTGAACCCTCTCAGCCGGCCGGTGGCGGCGGCGGGGTACCCGCGCCGGGGGCGCCCTGGATCGGAACCACCGGGGTCGGGGTCACGGTGGTGACGCCGTTTCGGCCTACCGTCGGACCGCCGGAGGGACCCTGCTCGGCGATCAGGTCCGCCGCTTTCTGACTGCAGTCCAGCATCAGCAGCATCCGCCCGCCCGAGGTGATCTTCTGCTGATCGACCAGGCACTCCGCCTGGGGGAGTACGCTGCCGACCGAACCGCCGAAGTAGGCCTTGACGCCTTGGGACTTCAGGATCTGCAACGCCCGGTTGTACGGTTCGCCGACCACGTTCAAGGTGCTCGGTTGCGACATCGCGATTCCGGCGCCGACGAGTGCCGCCGAACCGACAGCCACGAGCCCGCCGCTGAGCACAACAAGCTTGTTCACGTGATCTCCTCAGGTCGCTGCGGTGCGAACATATCGCAGCCGTGACGAATGTGAAACCGGAGCAGACGGCCTCGGCGTTACACCGCCGGGCGCACCGCATTTCGCATGACCTCGCCCAGCCGCGCCGCGGTGACGTCGTCGAAGACGTCTTCGAGCAGCAGCTTCTTACCGTCCGGGCCGGCCAGCGGCACCCGCCAGTTCGGATACTCGTCGGTGGTTCCCGGCTGATTCTGGGTGCGCATGTCACCGACCGCGTCGGCCAGCGAAAGCGACAGCAACCGCGACGGGGTGCGGCCGAGATAGCGATGCAGGGCCTCGACGATCGCGGCGGTGTCGGACTCCGTGTCCCCGCGCAGGAGCCCGACGCGGCGCAGCTCGTCGAGCCATCTGTCCTGTTGCTCGCGGTCGTCGGCCAGCTCCTCGGCGGCGGGCCGCGTCAGCAGCCCGAGGTCGTCGCGCAGGCGAACGTGTTCGCCGGCCAGGTAGCCGGCCGTCGGGGGCAGGTCGTGCGTGGTGACGGCCGACAGGCAGTACTCGCGCCACCGCTCGGCGGCCAGCGGGCCGCCCGCGGGGCCGTGCGCGCCGTCGCGGTCGGCCTCGAACCACAGGATCGAGGTGCCGAACAGGCCGCGGTCGTGCAGGTAGTCGCGAACCCAGGGTTCGACGGTGCCGAGGTCCTCGCCGACCACGACGGCTCCCGCCCGGTGAGCCTCGAGCGCGACGATGCCGATCATCGCCTCGTGGTCGTAGCGCACGTAGGTGCCGTCGGTGGGCGGCGCCCCGTTCGGGATCCACCACAGCCGGAACAGCCCGATGATGTGGTCGATCCGCACACCGCCCGCGTGCCGCAGCACCGCGTTGACCAGTGCGCGGAACGGCTCGTAGGCGAGCTTCTCGAGCTGGTCCGGGCTCCACGGCGGTTGTGACCAGTCCTGGCCGAGCTGGTTGAACTCGTCGGGAGGAGCGCCCGCCGTGACGCCGAGCGCGAGCACGTCCTGCAGCGCCCAGGAGTCCGCGCCGTTGGGGTCCACGCCCACCGCGAGGTCGTGCATGATGCCCAGGCTCATTCCCGTCTGCAGCGCGGTGGCCTGCGCCGCGGTGAGCTGATCGTCGAGTTGCCACTGCAGCCAGCGGTGGAAGTCGACGGCGTCGGGGTGCTCGGCGGCGAAGGCCGCGACGGCACCGCCCGCCGGATGCTGCAGTTCCGTCGGCCACTGGTGCCAGTCGGCTCCGTACCGTTCGGCCAGCGCACACCAGATGGCGAAGTCGTCGAGGCTGCGGCCCTCGCGCTCGCGGTACGCGGCGTAGGCCAATTCCCGCCCCGCGGAACGGGGTACCTCGTACACCGTTTCCAGCGCTGAGCGTTTCGCCTTCCACGCCGCGTCACGCTCGACCTGCTCGGCGCGGTCGGCTCGGGACTGCACGGCCTCGCGTAGCTTGCGTAACCGGTTGCGGCGGCGGACATAGGCGTATTCGGGGATCGCCTCCACCCGCAGATAGATCGGGTTGACGAACCGGCGAGAGGTCGGCAGGTAGGGCGAGGGCTCCATGGGCGCGACCGGCGCGGCCGCGTGTAGGGGATTGACGAGGATGAATCCCGCGGCGTGCCGGGCCGCCGACCATACCGCCAGGTCGGTCAAATCGGTCAAATCGCCTACACCCCAGGATCTTTCGGAGCGCACGCTGTAGAGCTGGGTGGCCAGGCCCCAGTTCCTGCCGGATGGGGGCGTCAGCGAGGCGGGGGAGACGATGATCGGGGTGCTGAACTGGGCCCCATCGGCGTGCAGTTCCAGGCGGTGATATCCGATCGGCAGGTCGGCGGGCGTCTCGAAGGTCGCCTCACCGACCGGTCTTCCGTCCAATTCGTAAGGGGGTCTGTTGTTTTCGAGTTGACGCAGGTCCGTTCGTACGGAGCCGTCCTCCAGCCGGATCCGCAGCGACACCGGGTCACCGTGTGTGACGTGCACCCAGAACGTCGAGGGGGCGCCGCTGCGCCCGATGATCGTCGGCGGAAGGTGGCGGGACCAGTATTCGCGGTCGTGGGCGGTGAGGGCGGCATCGCGGTCGTCCTCGCTGCCGGCGGCAACACCCAACGCGGCCAGCACCGAGATCAACGTCGACTCGGCGACGGCGATGCGCGTGCCCGTCCAGTCCTCGTAATCGGTTGCGACACCGTAGCGTCGCGCCAACTCCACTAGCGACGCGGCGGGCCCTGTCATATCGCCAATCTTGCCCGGAATCGGTCGCCACGTCTCATCACAGGCTCGCTCATACCCGATCTGCGCGAACTCAACCGGCGCTCAATGGGCCTCGGTGGGTGGGTAGTGTCGGCCGGTATGGCGCCCGACCGGCAGGAGACTGCCGAGGTGCAGAGTCGACAGGCCCGGATCGCGGTCGCAGCGCTGTTCCTGACGAACGGCGCGGTGTTCGCCAACCTGCTGCCGCGCTACCCGGAGATCAAGACCGATCTGGGGCTCTCGAATTCGGCGTACGGCGCGGCGGTCGCCGCCTTCTCGGCGGGGGCGCTGGCCGCCGGGCTGACCGCCGCCGCGCTCATCCGCCGCTACCGCTCGTCGTGGGTGGCTGTGGTCGGCACCGTCGGAATCGGGGTCTTCGTGGTGCTAGCGGGCGTGGCGACCTCGCCGGTGTTGTTCGCCGCCGGGCTGTTCGCGGCGGGCGCATGTGATGCGGTGACCGACGTCGCGCAGAACGCCCACGGCCTGCGCGTACAGCGCATCTACGGCCGTTCGATCATCAACTCGCTGCACGCGGTGTGGGCAGCGGGTGCCATCATCGGCGGTCTGATGGGCGGGGCGGCCGTCGTATCGGGCGTTCCGCGCGCACTGCATCTCGGCTTCTCGGCCGTGCTGTGCAGCGTGGTCGTTCTCGTCGCGTACCGCTACCTGCTGCCCGGACCCGATCACGAAGACCACCGGGAGGCGCGCGCCGGGCGTGCGGGCCGTACCGGTGGTGCGCTGTACGCCGCGCTGCTCGCCCTCGTGCTGATCGCGGTGGCCGGTGCGACGGTCGAGGACGCCGGCAACTCCTGGGCCGTGTTGTATCTGCGCGACACCCTCGGTGCGCCCGGACCGATCGCGGTGACCGGCTACATCGCCGCCGTCACCTTTCTCTTCATCGGGCGACTGGCCGGTGACCGCCTGGTCGACCGGTTCGGGGAACGCGCCGTGGTGCGCGCCGGCGGCGCGATCACCGCGATCGGGATGGGTCTTGCGCTGGCGTTTCCGTCCGTTCCCGGCACGATCGCGGGCTTCGCGATGGCCGGCCTGGGCGTGGCGACCCTGGTGCCGTCGGCGATGCACGCCGCAGATCAGCTGCCGGGTCTGCGGCCGGGCAGCGGCCTGACGATCCTCACCTGGCTGATGCGCATCGGGTTCCTGGCCGCCCCGGTCCTCGTCGGTGCGATCGCCGACGCGACGAGCCTGCGCGCCGGCCTGCTTGTCGTCCCGGTCGGCGGCGTCGTGGTCGTGGTGATGTCGGGTGTGCTCAGTGCGCGACGCCGGCCAGCTCGATCGTGAGCACACCGCCGACGACGAGCGCGATGCCCAACGTCATCACCCAGGTCAGTGGTTCGGTGAACAGAAAGCGTGCGATGACCGCGACCAGCGCCACGCCGCAAGCGGTCCACACGCCATAAGCGATGCCGACCGGCATCCCGAGGCTCAACGTCAGCCACAGCAGATAGAAGGACGCCAGGTAACCCAGGACGATCGGTGCGATCCAGGCCTTCTTGCGGAACCCTTCCGATGCCCGCAGCGACAGCGTCGCGAACACCTCGAAGACGATCGCGACCGCCAGTGTCCAGTACATCACCGGTGTTCGACCGCCCGGTGCGAACCGAACTCGATCAGCAGCACGCCGGCGATGATCAGACCGATGCCCGCGACGATCGGCCAGGTGAACGGGTCACCGAACAGGGCAGCGGCGAGAACCGCGGTGCCCGCCGTGCCGACCGCTCCCCATATTCCGTACGCCACCCCGACCGGCATTCCGGCCCGCAACACCAGCGTCAGGAATGTGAAGGCCGCCAGGTAGCCCCCGACGACGACGAGAAGCCACGCCGAATGATCCTGGGACGCCCGCAGCGACAGCGTGGCGGCGACCTCGACGACGATCGCACCTGCCAGCAAGGCCCACTTCTGCACGCGATCAAGCTAGCCGACCGGCCGACGATGGCCCGCCCGACGCGCAAAACCGCAGCCCAGATGGGCTGTGGGAAGGCGCGCGTAGCCTGAACTCGCTGTGTTCCATCGATCGGAGGAGTCCCATGCCGTACGACGTGGAGTCGCGGTGACCGCAGAGGCACGGGGCAGCGACGCGCTCGTCGTCGACACCGCGTACGGACCGGTCCGCGGCCTCGACGACGGCACCGTGAAGGCGTGGAAGGGGATCCGGTTCGCCGCTGCGCCGGCAGGTGAGCTGCGGTGGCGGGCGCCCGAACCGCCGCGGCGCTGGTCCGCACCGGCGGATGCCACGCGGGTCGGCCCGGTGTGCCCGCAGCCGACGGATCCGCGCATCCCGATCGACCTCGGCGCTCCGCAGGGCGACGACTGCCTGAGTTTGAACGTGTGGGCGGCATCCGACATCGACCCGGGCGCGGGCAAACCGGTGATGGTGTGGGTGCACGGCGGTGCCTACGTCCTCGGTTCGTCGGCGCAGCCGCTGTATCACGGCCGCGCACTCGCCGCCGGCGGCGACGCCGTGATCGTCACGGTGAACTATCGCCTGGGGGCGCTGGGCTTCCTGGATCTGTCGGCGGTGGGCGAGGGCTTCGCCACCAACCTCGGCCTGCGGGACGTGCTGTTCGCGCTGCAGTGGGTCCGCGACAACATCGCGGGCTTCGGGGGAGACCCGAACCGCGTCACCATTTTCGGGGAATCAGCCGGCGCCGGGATCGTCACCACGCTGCTGGCCAGCCCGGCCGCCGCGGGCCTGTTCTGCGCGGCGATCGCGCAGAGCTCACCGGCGACCTCGGTCTACGACCGCGAACGCTCGCAGCGGGTGGCCGCGCTGTTCCTCGACCGGCTGGGCCTGGGATCCAGCGATGCCCAGCAGTTGGTCTCGGTGCCCACCTCCGCGCTCATGACCGCCTCCAAGGACGTCTTCGACCACATCCCGGTCAGGACGCCGGGCACGCTGGCGTTCGCGCCGATCATCGACGGCGACGTGGTCCCCGCGCACCCGGTCCAGCTGGCCCGCGACGGCCGTACGCATCCGGTACCTCTGATCATCGGCACCAACAAGCACGAGGCCGCGCTGTTCCGCTGGATGAAGTCGCCGTTGATGCCGATAACCCCGAAGGCCATCCGAACGATGTTCGCCGAGATCGCGGCCGAACAACCCGACCTGCAGCTCCCCGACGAACAGCAGATCCGTGCCGCGTACCGGGGGCGGGGCAAGACCATCGGCATGGGTGTCGCCCGCGACATCGGGTTCCGGATGCCGTCGGTCTGGTTCGCCGAGGGCCATCGCGACGTCGCGCCCGTGTACCTCTACCGGTTCGACTTCGCCACCCCGATGCTGCGACTGCTGCGGCTCGGCGCCGCCCACGCGACCGAGTTGCCGTACGTGTGGGGCAATCTGGTCGCCGGCCCGAAGGACCCGACCTTCAAGCTCGGCGGGCTCAAGGCGGGCAAGACGGTCTCCGCGCGCGTCCGGCGGCGCTGGCTGAACTTCGCCGTGGACGGCACACCCGCGGGTCTGGCCGGTGATCCGGTCTGGCGGCCGTACCGCGCCTCCGACCGCGCCACCTTGCTCATCGACGCCCAGGACCGGGTGGCCGACGACCTCGACCGCGATCTGCGCACCGCATGGGGCGATCAGGTGCTGAGCTTCCGGTGAGTCGTATGCTTTGCCTGGAGGTTTCGAAGTGGATGTGAGTGGCGTCTTCTCGCACGTGTTGCCACCGTTGATGCACGATCCCGTGGTCTTCGCGGTGCCGTTCTTCTTGTTGCTGTTGGTCATCGAGTGGGCGGCCGCCCGCAGACTGGCGCACGAGGAGGCCGACCGGGCACCGGCCGGTGCGTATCAACGCTCCGATGCGTGGGCCAGCATCTGGATGGGCGTGGTCTCGATCGGCACGAGCGGGGTGCTGAACTTCATCGCGCTGCTGGCCTACGCGGCGTTGTTCGTCTACGTCGCGCCGTGGCAGCTACCCGCGGACGCGTGGTACACGTGGGCGATCGCGATCGTCGGAGTGGACCTGCTCTACTACGTCTATCACCGGATGGCACACCGGGTGCGGCTGATCTGGGCCACCCATCAAGCGCATCACTCCAGCCAGTACTTCAACTTCGCCACCGCGCTGCGCCAGAAGTGGAACATCAGCGGCGACGTGTTCTTGCGGGCGCTGCTACCGCTGTTCGGCGTACCACCGTGGATCGTCTTCGCCAGCTTCTCCATCAACCTGATCTACCAGTTCTGGATCCACACCGAACGCATCGATAGGCTCTGGCGCCCAATCGAATTCGTCTTCAACACGCCGTCGCACCACCGGGTGCACCACGGAATGGACCAGCAGTACCTCGACAAGAACTACGGCGGCATCTTCATCCTGTGGGACCGCTTGTTCGGCAGCTTTGCGGCAGAGACGGCGCGCCCGCACTACGGGCTGACCAAGCAGGTCGACACCTACAACATCTGGACGCTGCAGACACACGAGTACGTGGCGATCGCGCGTGACGTCGCCCGAGCGCGGCGGTGGCGCGACAAGCTGGGATATCTGTTCGGCCCGCCCGGGTGGGCGCCGGCCCGAACGCCGGTTGTGGCAGAGCAGCAGTCCGCCCCGGTCGGCGCCTGAGCCAGGTAGCCCCCAGCGCCGTAGTCTGCGCTGTGTGAAAACCGTCTTCGATGCCCCGGTCGACGCCGGTCTGGTCGAACGTTCGCTGGCGACAAGCACGTTGGGCTCGGTGTGGCTCGACGAGCAGATTGGCCCGCCGCGCCCGCGGTTCCCCGCCCTGACGAAGCCCGTCACGTGCGACCTCGTCGTCGTCGGGGGCGGCTACACCGGGCTGTGGACCGCTCTGCACGCCGCGCGACGCGACCCCGATCAGCGGATCGTGCTCATCGAGGCCAACCGGGTGGGCTGGGCGGCCTCCGGCCGTAACGGAGGCTTCGTCGACGCCAGCCTGACGCACGGTGCTGCGAACGGAAAAGCGCGCTGGCCCAATGAGTTCGACGTTCTCGAGGCGATGGGCCTGGAAAACCTCGACGGCATGCAGGCCGAGATCGCGCAACTGGGCCTCGATACCGACTGGGAGCGCACCGGCACGCTGACGGTGGCCACCGAGCCCCATCAGGTCCACTGGTTGCGCCACGCCGCGGCCGACGGTGAGGGGAAGTTCCTCGACACGACCGAGGTTCGCGACGAAGTGGCATCACCGATCTACCTCGCCGGCCTGTTCAACGCGGACACCTGTGCCCTCGTGCACCCGGCCAAGTTGGTGTTCGCACTCGCCGGCGCCTGCCGGGACGCAGGCGTGCGCATCTTCGAGCACACGAACGCCGTCCGGCTCGATTCCGGTGGCGTCGGGTTGCGCGTGCAGACCGGGCGGGCCGTGGTCACGGCGCGGCACGCGGTGCTCGCGACCAACGTCTATCCGAGCCTCCTCAAGCGCAACCGATTGCACACGGTGCCGGTGTATGACTACGTGCTGGCCACCGAACCGCTCACCGATCACCAGCGGGACCGCGTCGGCTGGCGCGGGCGGCAGGGAATCGACGACTGCGCCAACCAGTTCCACTACTACCGCCTCACCGCCGACAACCGGATCATCTGGGGCGGCTACGACGCCGTCTACCACTTCGGGGGGAAAGTGCGTGCCCGCTACGAGGATCGGCCCGCGACCTACCGCCGGCTGGCCGAGCACTTCTTCCTGACCTTTCCGCAACTCGACGACGTCCGGTTCAGCCATCGGTGGGCCGGCGCGATCGACACCAACACCCGGTTCTGCGCGCACTGGGGACTGGCCAGAGACGGCCGCGTCGCATATGTCAACGGCTTCACCGGACTCGGTGTGGGCGCTTCCCGGTTCGCCGCCGACGTGTGCCTGGACCTGCTCGAGGGCCGGCCCACCCCGCGCACCGAATTGCAGATGGTGCGCGAGCGACCCCTGCCGTTCCCGCCGGAGCCGATGGCCAGCGTCGCCATCCAGACGACACGGTGGTCGCTTGACCGCGCGGACCACGCCGCCGGACGTCGCAACGCCTACCTGCGGACGCTGGACGCGTTGGGCCTCGGTTTCGATTCTTAGCGCTCCCGTGCCGAAACCGCTGCCGGGGCGTAACGTCTTTGTGACCTTCACCGATGGGCAAGTGACGGAACCATCGTCGAGTGGTTGCTCCTGGTCGGGCGGTGATTGTGAGCTCTCCCGACCCGGTTAGCGGCTCACAACGCGCCGGTACCGGACCTTCATCGGCTCGACGAGCGGAGACGACTGTGCGCCGACATTCGCTACGGGTACTGGCGGCGCTGGCCGCCCCGATCGCTGCGGGCGCCATGCTCTCCGCGCCCGCGCAGGCCAACCCGGGCGTCCTGGTCCACCCCGGCATGGAGATCCGCCAGGACAACAACGTCTGCACGCTGGGTTACGTCGATCCGGCGACCCGGATCGCATTCACCGCGGGCCATTGCCGCGGCAGCGGTCCGGTGCGCGACCGCAACGGAAACCACATCGGGGTGCAGACGGTGTACCGCGACAACACCCCCAACGGCGCGACCGTCGACACCAATCATCAGATCGCCGACTGGGAGGCGATCGCACTCGCGCCCGACGTCACGGTCAACAACGTGCTTCCGGGGGGCAAGGTGCTGGTGACCGACCCCGGTGTCGTGCCGACGGCCGGTCAGCCGGTGTGTCATTTCGGCGTGGTGACGGGGGAGAGCTGCGGCAACGTCGAAGCCGTCAACAACGGCTGGTTCACGATGGCCAACGGGGTGGTCAGCCAGAAGGGCGACTCGGGCGGCCCGGTGTACGTGATCACCCCCGACAACCGTGCGGTACTGATCGGCATGTTCAACAGCACCTGGGGCACATACCCGGCCGCGGTGTCCTGGCAGACGGCGAGTCAGCAGGCGAGCGAGGACGTCATCTCCGCCGCGTCCGCCACCGTCGGCACCGTGTCGCTGCCCTAGGGAGCCAGCGCGAACACCGGGATGGACGGCGCGGCGGCGCGCAGCTCGTCCGGTGAGGACGTCGGCGTCAGACCGCCGATGTGGCCCTTGACCTCCCAGAACCAGCGGTCGAGGTAGCGGCTGAGCAGCTCGGGTTTCGCTTCGTCGGGGACCTCGCTGATCCGCACCTCGCGGCGACGCCACCGGGGACCGACTTCGACCACACCTGCCGCCCGGGCGTTGCGGACCCACTGGGTGTGACCGCGCGGGGAGACGAGATAGTCGCGACCGCCGACGGTGAGCACGTTGACCACCACGCGCCGGCGCTTGCCCGTCTTGCGGCCACGTACCGACAGCGCTCTGGTTCCGGCGACGCTGACACCGGCCTCGGCCAGCCATCGGAAGATGCGGTTGACGGTGCGGGCGGCCCGCGTCGGTTCGTCGTAGCGCAGTGTCGTCACAGTGGGCCTCCTCGATTAGAGAGCGGTGCTCTCAGAGTCCAGGCTGCCACCGCGAGCCGCAGAAAGCAAGAGCAGTGATCTCGTTTTGTGTCACACTCGGCGCATGGGCAAACGGGCCGAGAGCAGACAGAGAATCGAGGAGCAGATCATCGAACTGGGTCGGCGACACCTCGTGACCGACGGCGCGGCCGGACTCTCGCTTCGGGCGATCGCTCGCGACCTCGGCATGGTGTCCTCGGCGGTGTACCGCTACGTGTCCAGCCGTGACGACCTGTTGACGATGCTGCTGGTCGATGCGTACTCCGAACTCGCCGATCATGTCGACCGCGCCCGCAGCGACGGCGGACCGTGGCATGAACAGTTCCGCGCGATGGCGCACGCCGCGCGCCGGTGGGCCGTCGAGGAGCCGGCGTCGTGGGCGCTGCTCTACGGCACCCCGGTGCCGGGTTACCACGCGCCGCGCGAGCGCACTGTGGGGCCCGGGACCCGCGTCGTCGGCGCCGTGTTCGATGTGGTCGGCGCCGGCATTGCCGCCGGTGACATCCCATCCTCGAAAACCGTTGTCGACGAACCGTTGTCGTCGGACTTCGAGGCGTTGCGCACCGAGTTCGATTTCGCCGGCGACGACGGCGCGATCACCAAGAGCTTTCTGGCATGGGCGGCGCTGATCGGGGCGATCAGCCTCGAGGTGTTCGGCCAGTACGGGCCCGACACGCTCACAGATCCCGCGGCGGTCTTCGATCTGCAGGTCGGCCTGCTGATCGAGGCACTGAAAACAGATAAGTATTGACTTATATAAGCTCGGGCTTTAACTTATCGAGGTGCACGCGTTCGACGTCCTGGGCGATCCGGTGCGCCGCCGGATCCTGGAACTGCTCGCCGACGGTGAGCAGCCCGCAGGAGCCATCGCGGCCACCATCCGAGATGAGTTTGCAATCACCCAACCGGCGGTCTCGCAGCACCTGAAGGTGTTGCGCGACAACGGCTTCACCTCGGTACGGCCGGAGGGTCAGCGCCGCCTCTATGCGGTCAACGGCGCAGCGCTGCGCGACGCCGACGAGTGGCTCGCCGGCTTTCGCCGGTTCTGGGCGCCGAAGCTCGACGCGCTCGGCACCGAGATCGCGCGGGGTAAGCGACAACGACGAAGGAAGGCAACATGAGCGAGATCGACGTGGACCACCAGATCAGCACCGTCGCACGGACCGTCGGGAAACGCACGATCGACGCAGGCGAGGCGCACGTCGTCACGATCAAGCAGACCTACGACACCGATCAAGCCGACCTGTGGGATGCCGTCACCAATATCGAGCGCATCCCGCGGTGGTTGATGCCGATCTCCGGTGACCTCCGGGTCGGGGGCACCTATCAACTGCACGGCAACGCCAGCGGGACGATCCTGACGTGCGACCCGCCGAAGAGCTTCACCGCAACCTGGGAGTACGGCGGAAACACCAGCTGGATCGAGGTCAACGTCGGTGAGCAGGGCGCAGACCGGGCGGAGTTGGTCATCGAGCACATCGCCGTCGTCGGCGACGAGATGTCCCTGCAGTTCGGCCCCGGCGCGGTGGGTATCGGCTGGGACTCGATGGTGCTCGGCCTGGCGCTGCACCTGTCGACGGGTGAGGCGATCGACCCCGAATTCGGCGCGCAGTGGGTCGCCACCGACGAGGGTCGGCGCTTCCTGGCGCTGTCCAACGACGCCTGGTACCAGGCGAACATCGCATCCGGCGCCGATCCCACCGCCGCACGCGAGGCCGCCGACCGCTGCCTGAAGGCCTATTACGGCGAGGCCTGAACTAGAACACGTTCTAGCCAATCGGACGGGCCGCGGATATCCTCGACGCGATGCTTGCCCAGACACCTGTCCAGATCGCATGGGTGACGCGGGACCTCGACGTCACCGAAGAGGCGCTCACCTCGATGTTGGGCGTCAAGAAGTGGGTGCGCATGCCCGGCGTCCACTTCGCGCCGGACACGTGCACGTACCGCGGCGAACCCGCCGACTTCGTCGCCGACATCTCGCTGAGCTACGCCGGCGACACGCAGCTGGAACTGATCGCACCGGTCTCCGGGCGCAACATCTACACCGACTTCCTCGACACCGCAGGTCCGGGAATGCACCACATCTGCGTCGAGGTCGACGACGTGGACGCGGCGCTGACCGAACGGAGAGCCGAGGCGGTACAGCGCGGCGTGATGCCCGGCGGCATGGAGTTCGCCTACATCGCCGCCGCCGGTCTGCCATACCTGGAGATCGCCTCCATCCCCGACGAGATCAGGGCCTTCTTCGACTACATCAAACAGGAGCAGCAGTGAGCACCAGCGAGATTCCCGACACCGTCAACGCCGCCGATGTCGCGTCGTGGTCCGACGAATTCGATGTCGTGGTGGTGGGATTCGGCATCGCGGGAGGTTGCGCAGCGGTCAGTGCCGCGGCCACGGGCGCTCGGGTGCTGGTGCTGGAGAAGGCCGCCGATGCCGGCGGGACCAGCTCGATGGCCGGTGGGCACTTCTATCTGGGCGGCGGCACCGCCGTACAGCAGGCCACCGGTCACGAGGACAGCGCCGACGAGATGTACTCCTACCTCGTCGCGGTGTCGCCCGAACCCGACCACGACAAGATCCGCGCCTACTGCGAGGGCAGCGTCGAACACTTCAACTGGTTGGAGGACTTGGGTTTTCAGTTCGAGCGCAGCTACTACCCGGGCAAGGTGGTGGTGCCGCCGGGCACCGAGGGCCTGTCGTACACCGGCAACGAGAAGGTGTGGCCGTTCTGCGAGCAGGCCAAGCCGGCACCGCGCGGGCATTCGGTGCCGGTGCCCGGTGAACTCGGCGGCGCCGCGATGGTCATCGACCTGTTGGTCAAGCGCGCCACCGAACTCGGCGTGCAGATCCGCTATGAGACCGGCGTCACCAACCTCGTCGTCGAGGACGGGTCGGTGGTCGGCGTGCGGTGGAAGCACTTCGGCGAGACGGGCGCGGTCAAAGCGAAGGCGGTGATCATCGCCGCCGGTGGGTTCGCGATGAACCCCGAGATGGTCGCCGAGTTCACGCCGGCACTCGGCCAGAAGCGCAAGACCAAGCACCACGGCGAGGTGGAGCCCTACATCCTGGGCAATCCCAACGACGACGGGTTGGGCATCCGGATGGGCATCTCGGCGGGCGGCGTGGCCAAGAACATGGACCAGCTGTTCATCACCGCGGCCGCGTATCCACCGGAGATTCTGCTCACCGGCGTGATCGTCAACAAGGACGGCCATCGCTTCGTCGCCGAAGACTCATACCATTCGCGCACTTCGGCTTTCGTGCTCGAACAGCCGGAACAGACCGCCTATCTCGTCGTCGACGAGGCCCATATGGAAATGCCCGAGATGCCGCTCATCAAGTTCATCGACGGCTGGGAGACCGTCGAGGAAATGGAAGCCGCCCTGGGCATCCCGCAGGGCAACCTGGTCGCCACGCTCAACCGGTACAACGAATTCGCCGCTCGCGGTGAGGATCCCGACTTTCACAAACAACCCGAGTACGTGGCGGCCCAGGACACCGGCCCATACGCGGCGTTCGACCTGTCGCTGGGGCGCGCGATGTACTCCGGTTTCACCATGGGCGGGCTCGCAGTGTCGGTCGACGGTGAGGTGCTACGGGAGGACGGCTCCGTGGTCCCCGGCCTCTATGCGGCGGGAGCGTGCGCGTCCAACATCGCCCACGACGGTAAGGGCTACGCGAGCGGAACCCAACTCGGCGAAGGGTCGTTCTTCGGGCGGCGGGCGGGAGGACACGCAGCCCGCCGCGCGGGGGCGCACGCCGCGGCGCGTTAGACCTTCGCCGGTTCGTCACCTTCGACGCGACCCAGCCGCCACTCGCCGTCGCCCAACAGCTCGAGTTCGTGGGTGTGGTGCTGTTCGACGGTGCTGCGGTGGCTCACGCTGACCAGGATGGTGTCGGGCAGCTCCTGGCGAACCAATTGGTAGAGCATGAACTCCAAGCCCTCGTCGAGCGCGGACGTGGACTCGTCGAGGAATACCGCCTTGGGTTTGGTGAGCAGGATCCGGGCGAAGGCGATGCGTTGCTGTTCGCCGGGGGAGAGCACCTTGGCCCAGTCGTCTACCTCGTCGAGACGGTCCGCCAGGTGCGGCAGCGCCACCTTGTGCAGCGTGTGGCGCAACGTCTTGTCGTCGATCTCACCGACCTCGTTGGGATAGCTGACAACGGTGCGCAGGTCGCCCAGCGGCACGTACGGCATCTGCGAGAGGAACATCGTCTCGTTCGGACCGCACGGCCGGGTCAGCCGTCCCGAGGTGAACGGCCACAGCTGCGCCAGGCTGCGCAGCAGGGTGGTCTTGCCGCTGCCCGACTTGCCGGTGACCACCAACGAGTCGCCGACCTCCAACCGCATGTCGAGCGGTCTGATCAGTTGGCGGCCGTCGGGGGTGCGGACCTCGACGGCGGACAGTTCGACGGTGCCGTCCGCGCATGGCGCGGTGGTCAGCTCGGGCAGCGCCCGGCCCTCGTCGTTGGCGACCACCAGGCCGTGCAACCGGATGATCGCCGCTCGGTAACCGGCGAACTGGTCGTAGACGTTGCGGAAGAACGACAGGCCCTGCTCGATGTTGCCGAAGGCCGCCGCGGTCTGGCTCATCGCCCCGAGCGTGATCTCACCGGTGAAGAACCGGGGAAACTGCAGCAGGTAGGGCGGCACGACGATGATCTGGTCCATCGACAGGTTCCAGCCGTAGAAGCCCATCATGCGGTTGATGTAGCGCTTGTAGTTGCTGACGACGGGCGCGAACAGCCGCCGCAGCCCCGACCTTTCGGCAACCTCGCCGCGGTAGAAGGCGACCGCCTCGGCCGCGTCGCGCAGCCGCACCAGCGCATAGCGGAAGGCCGCGTTGAACTTCTCGTTGTAGAACGACAGCCAGATGATCGGCCTGCCGATCCAGAACGCGAAGACCGAAGCCAGCAGCACGTAGGCCAACAGGATCCAGAACATCGCCCGCGGCACGCTGCCGATGATCGGCAGCGTGAGCGTTCCCGACAGATTCCACAGGATCGCGGTGAAGGAGATCATCGAGACGATCGCACTGACCGCGCCGAACAGCAGCGTGGCGGTCGAGGTGTTGTTGGGTGTGTTCGGCAGGCCGCCGACCCCCGCGGTGAAGATGTCGATGTCGTACTGGATGCGTTGGTCGGGATTGTCGATGGTGTCGTCGATGAAGCGGCCGCGGTAGTAGGCCTTGTCGTCCAGCCAGTCGCCGGTGAGCCGGTCGGTGAGCCAGACCCGCCAGGCCAACATGAACCGCTGAGTCATGAAGAGGTCGAGCATGATCCGCGCGACGTGGATGACGGCCAGGATCGCGAAGACCATCATCGACAGCCAGAATCCGTCCCTGCCGGAGTTGCGGATGGCGTCGTCGCCGCTGCCCAGACCGGATGCCACCACCTGGAAGCTGGTCATCATGTCGTTGCCCTGGAAGGTGAACAACACCGTCAGGCGAACCCCGATGATCACCGAGAGCAGCAGCGCGCCCAGCCACAGCCAGACCTTGACGCTCTCCGGACCCTTGAAGTAGTCGCCGGTGATACGCCAGAACTGACGGCCCCACACGGTGAACCTGGCGATGAGCACCAAGACGATCAGCGTGCACACCGCCGCGATCGCCCAGCCCCGCGCGATCCACACCAGCGACGTCCACAGTTCACTGCCCCAGTCCAGCGTCGGGGTGAACATTCCCTCATTCACTCCGGCAAGGTACCTTCTCGGGCCGCCGCAGGCGCTTCAGAAGGGCCAACCGCGGGTCGCGAATCTGACGAGGGGCGCTCATCGGGCGAATGTCGAGCGCAGATGTGCCGCCAGGTCCTCGGGGTCGACGTGGGCCGCCGCATAACCGAGGTAGCCGTCGGGTCGCACCACGAACATCGACCGCTCCGCACAGTCGCAGGCGCGGGCGAAATGCCCTTCGGCGTCGCGGATCAGCGGTAACGCCGTGTCGGTGACGTCGGCGCCGGGCGCGGCGACCAGACGCGGTCATGCGGTCGCCCGCCACGGCCATCGCCGCTGCGGCGGCACGTTCGAAGTCCGCCACGTCGGCGGTGGCGCACCCCGGACCGGCGTACAGCAGCACGGTGTGGTGGGGGCCGAAGAGCTCAAACAAGCGGAGCGGGCCGGTGACGGCGTCGCGAATCAGCCCGGTCGCGTCGTTGGCTCGTCGTCCCGCACCCGGCGCGACGATCGGGCTGTCCGCGTAGTCGATGAGCAACTGCGCCTCGCGGCGGATCACGTACCGCGGGTCGCTCGAGTCGGCACCGATACCGTCGCGGGCGCTGCGCACGGTGCGCCCGACCACCTCCTCGCCGACCGGCCGGCGTTCGGCGTCGTAGGTGTCGAGCAGAGCGGGCGCCGACGCGCCCGACACGACCAACGCCAGTTTCCAGGCCAGGTTGTGGGCGTCCTGAATGCCGGTGTTCATCCCCTGCGCACCGGTCGGCGGGTGGATGTGCGCGGCGTCGCCGGCCACGAACACCCTGCCGCGCCGGTAGGCGTCGACGAGGCGATGGCTGATGCGGAAGACCGATGACCAGCGCAGTTCGCGCGCCGTGGTCGGTTCGGGGGAGAGTCGGTCCAAGACGGCCTGGATGTGGTGCAGTTCGGGTGCGCGGGTGCCCTCGAAGCCGTGCGCGACACCGTCGGCAGGCGTACTGGCCAATTCGTCGGGCACCAGCATCGACATCCGGTACCGGCGGCGATGATTCGTCTCCGCCCGAGGACCGTAGGGCGGCAGCGGTATGCACACCAGCAGATCCTCGGTGGTCCCGTTGGTCTGGCGCATCGACCGAACGGCGTAGCCGCGCGGCAGCGACCAGTCCACCTCGACATCACCGAGCATGTACTGCTCGGTGAATGCGCCGCCCTCGAAGGTCAGGCCCAGCGCCTTGCGTACGGTGCTGTGCGCGCCGTCCGCGCCGACGAGGTAACGGGCCCGCACGGTGCGTTCCCCGACGCCGCTCAGTGTCGCGGTCACGCCGTCGGCGTCCTGATCGAAGCCGGTCAGCCGCCACCCACGCTCGACGCGCACCCCGCGCGACGTGAGTTCGTCGCCCAAGATGCGCTCGGTCACGTACTGAGGAATCGCGACGAAGCCGAAGGGCACGTCGGCGGGAACCTCGAAATCGAGCTGCGCGACCTGCTCGCCGTTGACGTAGACCAGCTGACCGCGCATCGGGGTCGCCGCGTCGAGAATCCGCCCCAGCACGCCCATGTTCTCGAACACTTCGAGCGAACGGGATTGCACGCCAACCGCTTTCGCGTAGAGCGGTGGTTCGGTCAGTGGGTCGACGACCCGGCAGTCGATGCCGCGCCTGGCCAATTCGATCGCAGCGGTGAGCCCCACCGGCCCGGCACCGGCGATCAACACTTGTGTTTCCTCGAGGCTCGGCACGCCTGATTATGCTGCCACCATGGGCACCGATGCACCGGCTCCGTCCGCAGTGAACGCAGGGCATCTGATCGCTCGCCGGTTGCGCGCCAGCGGAATCGACACGGTGTTCACGCTTTCGGGCGGACATCTGTTCTCGATCTATGACGGTTGCCGGGCACACGACATCCGGCTGGTCGACACCCGCCACGAGCAGACCGCCGCGTTCGCCGCCGAGGGCTGGTCCAAGGTCACCCGGGTGCCGGGCGTCGCGGCGTTGACGGCCGGGCCAGGCGTCACCAACGGCATGAGCGCGATGGCCGCGGCGCAGCAGAACCAGTCGCCGTTGGTGATCCTCGGCGGTCGCGCACCGGCGATGCGGTGGGGACAGGGCAGCCTGCAGGAGATCGACCATGTCCCGTTCGTCGCACCGCTGACCCGCTTCGCCGCGACCGCGGACTCGCCGGACGCCGTTGCGGGACTGGTCGATGACGCGCTGCGGGCCGCGGCCGGGGTGGCGGGCGGCCCATCCGGGGTGTCGTTCATCGACTTCCCGATGGACCACGTGTTCAGCGAGGCCCCGGACACCGGCGCGGTGGGGGCCCTGAGCGAACCGACCGCGGGCGTAGAGGCCGACGGCGACGCCGTGGCCGTCGCGCTTGCCCTGCTGCGCGAGGCGCGGCGGCCGGTCATCATGGCCGGGACCAACGTCTGGTGGGGCCACGCGGAGACCGCGCTGTTGGAGCTGGCCGAAACGCTGCGCATCCCGGTGCTCATGAACGGCATGGCCCGCGGCACCGTTCCGGCCGACCACCAGCTCGCGTTCTCGCGGGCACGCTCAAAGGCGTTGAAGCAGGCCGATGTTGCGCTGGTGATCGGCGTGCCGATGGACTTCCGACTGGGCTTCGGTGGCGTGTTCGGCGCGGACACCGCGCTGATCGCCGTCGACCGCTGCGCACCGGACCGAACGCATCAGCGGCCGGTCGCCGCGGGCTTGTACGGCGACATCACCGCCACGCTGTCCGCGCTGTCGACGGCACGACCGATCGATCACGAAGCCTGGATCGCCGACCTGCGTGCCACCGAGACCGCGGTGCGTACCTCCGAGGCCGAGGAGCTGCGCGACGACCGCACGCCGCTGCACCCCATGCGCGTGTACGCCGAGATCAGCGCGATGCTCGAGCGCGACGCGATCGTGGTGGTCGACGCCGGCGACTTCGGGTCCTACGCGGGTCGCGTCATCGATAGCTTCGTACCCGGCGCCTGGCTCGACAGCGGCCCGTTCGGCTGCTTGGGGTCCGGACCGGGATACGCCCTGGCCGCCAAGCTGGCCCGGCCCGACCGTCAGGTGATCCTGCTCCAGGGCGACGGCGCATTCGGGTTTTCCGGTATGGAATGGGATACGTTGGTGCGACACGGGATTCATGTCGTCTCGGTGGTCGGCAACAACGGCATCTGGGCGCTCGAGAAGCACCCTATGGAAGCGATCTATGGGTATTCCGTCGTGGCTGACCTGCGACCCGGAACGCGGTACGACGAGGTGGTGAGGGCGCTCGGCGGACATGGCGAGTTGGTGTCGACGCCCGCCGAACTGCAACCGGCCCTGGAGCGGGCCTTCTCCTCGGCGCTGCCCGCGGTGGTCAACGTGCTGACCGACCCGACGATCGCCTACCCCCGCCGCTCCAACCTGGCCTGACTCGATTGCCGCGACCGTGCGGGTCTGCACACGACACGCCGCGAAATTCCAGCACTCCGCGCACGTTCGCGGCGGCGCGAGCGCGACGAAAATGACTCGACCCATCCGGTCTCCGCGCCCATGCTGAACTCATGGAGGTGCGCATACACGACTCTTCCGATGAGTTTCGCGCGATCGCCGAACCGCTGTACCGGCGCGACCCGATCGCCAACACCATCGAGCTCACGACCGTTGCCGCCGCGATCCCCGACGACGCGCTGTTGCTGTCGGTGTGGCAGAACTCGGACGTGGTCGGCGTCGCGCTGCACACCCCGCCATACCCGTTGGCGTGCAACGGTATTCCGATAGACTGCGTCGACGTCGTTGCGCGTGATCTCCGTCGGAGACGACCCGACCTGATCGGGGTCCGCGGTTCTCGTGAGATTGCCGTCGCGATCGCCGACGCCTGGCGGTCGCACGGCGGACGTGCGGGCACCGTCACGCTCGAAGAGCGGCTCTACCGACTGGGGACCCTGCGACCGCCGGCCGGCGTTGCGGGGGCGCCGCGATGGGCAGACGAGACCCACCGCGCGGTGCTCATCGGCTGGGTGGAGCGCTTCTTCACCGAGACCTTCGGCCATCCCCGCGACGACACCGCGGGGGCTCGCTTCGTCGATGCGGCCGCCGACCGGGGCGACCGGTTCCTGCTCTGGGACGTCGGCCGCACACCGGTCAGCACGGCGCTGCTGCGTGCGCCCGCGGCGGGGGTGTCGCGCATCGGCCCGGTCTATACACCCGGGGACCACCGGACCAACGGCTACGGCTCGGCCGTCACCGCCGCAGCCGCACAGGCCGCACTGGACCGCGGCGACGCGGAGGTGGTGCTGTTCACCGATCAGGCCAATCCGACCTCGAACGCGATCTACCGAAGGATCGGCTTCGAGCCGGTGTCAGAATTCGCGCGCATCGACTTCCGCACGGTCGCCCGACCTTGACCGTGCCCAGACTGCTGGCGAAATGCGGCGTGTCGCGAAGCGGACACGCACGCTCGCCCGAAGGAGCGCAGCGCGTACGGTAGCGGTGTGGCAAAGACGAAGACCCGCACTTCAGGTCGTGTCAGCAACAGGTTCTGGAAAATGCTCGGCGCCAGTACCGACCGGAGCCAGGCGCAATCGATGGCGCAGGTACGCAGCTCGGCGGACTTCGACGAGAAGGCCGCGGCCCTCGACGACGAAAAGTTGAGCAAGGCCGCCAAGTTGCTGAACCTCGACGACCTCGCCGAGTCCACCGACATCCCGCAGTTCCTGGCGATCGCCAGGGAAGCCGCCGAACGCACAACGACGCTGCGGCCGTTCGACGTCCAGTTGCTGGGGGCCCTGCGCATGCTCGCGGGCGACGTGGTCGAGATGGCCACCGGCGAGGGCAAAACGCTCTCGGGCGCGATCGCGGCGGCCGGGTACGCCCTGGGCGGACGGAGCGTGCACGTCATCACCATCAACGACTACCTCGCTCGCCGAGACGCCGAATGGATGGGCCCGTTGCTGGAGGCGCTGGGCCTGACCGTCGGCTGGATCACCGAGAGTTCGACCGCCGAGGAGCGCCGCGCGGCCTACCAGTGCGACGTCACCTACGCCTCGGTGAACGAGATCGGGTTCGACGTGCTGCGCGACCAGTTGGTCACCGACGTCGCGGACCTGGTCTCGCCGAACCCCGACGTCGCGCTGATCGACGAGGCCGACTCGGTGTTGGTCGACGAAGCGTTGGTTCCGCTGGTGCTGGCCGGCACGACCCACCGCGAGACCCCGAAGGTCGAGATCATCCGCATGGTCGGTGAACTCACCCCCGGTGTCGACTACGACACCGACACCGACAGCCGCAACGTCCATCTCACCGAGATCGGTGCACAGAAGATGGAGGCCAAGCTGGGCGGTATCGACCTGTATTCCGAAGAGCACGTCTCCGGCACGCTGACCGAGATCAACGTGGCGTTGCACGCCCACGTCCTGCTGCAACGCGACGTGCACTACATCGTCCGCGACGACGCCGTGCACCTGATCAACGCCTCCCGGGGCCGCATCGCGCAACTGCAGCGCTGGCCCGACGGCCTGCAGGCCGCGGTCGAGGCCAAGGAGGGGATCGAGACCACCGAAACCGGCGAGGTGCTCGACACCATCACGGTGCAGGCACTGGTCAACCGGTACGCGACGGTGTGCGGCATGACCGGCACCGCGCTGGCCGCCGGTGAGCAGCTGCGCCAGTTCTACAAGCTGGGTGTGTCGCCGATCGAGCCGAACAAGCCGAACATCCGCGAGGACGAGCCCGACCGGGTGTACGTCACCGCCGCGGCCAAGAACGACGCGGTCGTCGAGCACATCAAGGAGATTAACCAGACCCGCCAGCCGGTGCTCGTCGGCACCCGCGACGTCGCCGAATCCGAAGAGCTGCACGAGAAGCTCGTCAAAGCCGGTGTGCCCGCCGTCGTGCTGAACGCCAAGAACGACGCCGAGGAGGCCGCGGTGATCGCCGAGGCCGGCAAGCTGGGCAGCGTCACGGTGTCCACGCAGATGGCGGGCAGGGGCACCGACATCCGGCTCGGCGGTTCGGACGTCAGCGATCACGACGCCAGAAAAGATGAGGTTGCCGAGCTCGGCGGATTGCACGTCATCGGGACCGGCCGCCACCACACCGAGCGGCTGGACAACCAGTTGCGCGGTCGCGCCGGGCGCCAGGGCGATCCCGGCTCGTCGGTGTTCTTCTCCAGCTGGGAAGACGACGTCGTGGTCGCGCATCTGGAACCCAACAAGCTGCCGATGGACACCGATGAGAACGGCCGCGTGGTCAGCCCCAAGGCGGCCAGCCTGCTCGACCACGCACAGCGCATCGCCGAGGGCCGGATGCTGGACATCCACGCCAACAACTGGCGCTACAACCAGTTGATCGCCCAGCAGCGCGCGATCATCGTCGAGCGACGAAACACGTTGTTGCGCACGCCCACAGCGCGCGAGGAGCTCGCCGAGCTGTCGCCGAAACGCTACGAGGAGGTCGTCGAACGGCTCGGCGAGGAGAAGCTGGAGAAGATCTGCCGGCTGATCATGCTCTACCACCTCGACCGCGGCTGGGCCGACCACCTGGCGTACCTGGCCGACATCCGAGAGAGCATCCACCTGCGGGCGCTGGGCAACCAGACGCCGATCGACGAGTTCCACCGCATGGCCGTCGACGCGTTCGCATCGTTGGCCGCCGACGCCATCGAGGCGGCCCAGCAGACGTTCGAGACCGCGCCCTCGATCGAGGACGAACCCGGCGTCGACCTGTCCAAGCTGGCCCGCCCGACCTCGACGTGGACATACATGGTGCACGACAACCCGCTCGCCGACGACTCGCTGTCGGCGCTGAGCCTGCCGGGCGTATTCCGCTAGGTTTAGCCCATGACCGAGGCGCATGGCCAGGTGCCTTCGCCGCCGGACGAGGCGGGTCAGGCCCGCGAGCGGGTGCTCACGGTGCCCAACGCGCTCAGCGCGCTGCGACTGGTGCTGGTCCCGGTCTTCTTGTGGCTCCTGCTCGTGGTGCACGCCAACGCATGGGCGGTGGCCGTGCTGATGTTCAGCGGGTTCTCCGACTGGGCCGACGGCAAGATCGCCCGGCTGGTCGACAACCAGTCGTCGCGGCTGGGGGAACTGCTGGACCCCGCGGTGGACCGCATCTACATGCTGGTGATCCCGATCGCGATGGGGCTGCACGGATCGCTGCCCTGGTGGATCGTGCTGACCCTGATCGGGCGGGACGCCGTGCTCGCCGCGACGCTGCCGGTGCTGCGCAGCCGTGGCCTGACCGCGCTGCCGGTCACCTACATCGGCAAGGCCGCCACGTTCGCGTTGATGTCGGGTCTGCCGCTGATCCTGTTGGGGCAGTGGGACGCCACGTGGAGCCGGGTCGTGCTCGCCATCGGGTGGGGCTTTTTGATCTGGGGCCTGCTGATGTACCTGTGGTCCGCCGTGCTCTACCTGATCCAGGTGGGCATGGTGGTGCGCCGACTGCCGAAGGCGCCGCGATGACGCAGAGCTTCCGCAACACACTCGGCGGCTACGACCCCGAATCGGGCCACAATGCCCACGATGCGAACCGGCCGACCAAGATCCCGGTGCCGTCACTGCTGCGGTCCCTGTTGACCGAGCACCTCGACCCGGGATACGCCGCGGCCGCCGAGGCGAAAGCCGGCCTCGAACGGCCGAGGTGGCAGCAGTGGGCCTGGCAGCTCGCCGGCGCCTTGCTACTGGTGGTCGTGTTCGCCGCCGCGGTGGCACAGGCACGCGCGACCGCCCCCGGTGTCCGCGAAACGCAGCACGTTCTCGCGGGCAGCGTGCGGACGGCGCAGGCCGACACCACGGCCGCCGCCGAGCGGCGCGACACGCTGGCTGCCGAGGTCGACGACGAACGGCGCAGGCGCCTGGAAGGCGATGCGCGCGGCCAGCAGCTGCTCAGCCGCCTCGACGAGGCGAGCTTCGCCGCCGCGGCCACACCCGTGATCGGGCCCGGCCTGACGATCACCGTCACCGACCCCGGGGCGTCGTCGGCCAACCTCAGCGACGTCTCCAAACAACGTGTTCCGGGCAGCCAGCAGGTGATCTTGGATCGCGACCTGCAGATGGTCGTCAACTCGCTGTGGGTCAGCGGCGCCGAGGCGCTGTCGGTCGGCGGCGTGCGGATAGGCCCCAATGTGACTATCCGACAAGCGGGCGGCGGCATCCTGGTCGACAATCAACCGATCAGCAGCCCGTACGTCGTCCTCGCGATCGGACCGCCGCACGCGATGCAGGAGGTGTTCGACCGCAGTCCCGGTCTGCAGCGGCTGCGGCTGTTGGAGGCCTCCTACGGTGTCGGGGTGAGTGTGAGCGCCGGCGACGGGCTGCAGCTGCCCGCCGGCTCGGTCCGAGAAGTCAACTTCGCCAAGCAGATTGGGCAATGACACGAACGTGAAGTCAGAAACATGATCGGAATCGCCGCACTGATCGTGGGCGTGGTGCTCGGGCTGGTGTTCCACCCCGACGTGCCCGAGTTCGTCCAGCCGTACCTGCCGATCGCGGTCGTGGCCGCGCTGGACGCGGTCTTCGGCGGGCTGCGCGCGTACCTGGAGCGCATCTTCGACTCGAAGGTGTTCGTGGTGTCCTTCGTGTTCAACGTGTTGGTCGCCGCGCTCATCGTCTACCTCGGCGACCAGTTGGGGGTCGGCACACAGCTGTCCACGGCGATCATCGTCGTACTCGGGATCCGGATCTTCGGCAACGCAGCCGCTTTGCGTCGCAGGTTGTTCGGGGCGTGACGACGAGGCATGACCCATGAGTGAGCACACACCGCAGCACCCCGAACCCGGTGGCTCGCACGACCGCCGGACCGCGGGCGCCGGGCGCCACGAACTGCCGCCCCACGAGCCGTCTCAGGAGATCGGCGGTCTGCGCGCCGGCGGAATCGCCGGGGTGATGCGCCGGGGCCGCGCGCAGGTGGTATTCGGGGCGCTCGCCGTGGTGCTGTGCGTACTGCTCGGGGTGGCGATCGTGACCCAGGTTCGGCAGAACGAGTCCGGTGACTCGCTGGAGACGGCCCGGCCCGCCGACCTGCTGGTGCTGCTGGACTCGCTGCAACAGCGGGAGGCGGCGCTGAACACCGAGGTGAACGATCTACAGCGCACCCTGACCCAGTTGCAGGCGTCCGGCAGCAGCGACCAGGCCGCCATCGAGAACGCCCAGGCCCGGCTGGCGGCGCTGTCCATCCTGATCGGCACGGTTCCCGCGACCGGCCCCGGAGTGACGTTGACCATCACCGACACCGCGCCCGGCGTGCCCGCCGAAACCCTGCTCGACGTGATCAACGAACTGCGCAACGCCGGTGCCGAGGCGATGGAGATCCGCGGCGGGGGATCCGACTCACAGACCGCGGTACGCGTCGGCGTCGACACCTGGGTGGTCGGCAACCCGGGCGCCCTGGTGATCGACGACGTCACCATGAGCCCCCCGTATTCGGTTCTGGCCATTGGCGATCCGCCTACCCTCGCCGCGGCCATGACCATTCCCGGTGGCGCCATGGACAGCGTCGAGCGGGTCGGTGGCAGCATGGCTGTGCAGCAGTCCGAGCGCGTCGACGTGACCGCCTTGCGGCAACCGAAACAGCGCCAATACGCTCAGCCAGTCAAATGAGGGTCGGTTGCCAACCCGGGCCGAACCGCTGAACAACGAGGAGCGCCGTGAGCGAAATCCCAGCCGACCTGCACTACACCGAGGAGCACGAGTGGGTGCTGCGCACCGGCGACGACACCGTGCGCGTCGGCATCACCGACTATGCCCAGTCGGCGCTCGGTGACGTGGTGTTCGTCCAGCTGCCCGATGTCGGCGCCGAGGTGACCGCGGGCGAGTCGTTCGGCGAGGTCGAGTCCACCAAGTCGGTGTCGGACCTGTACGCCCCGATCACCGCGAAAGTCGTTGCGGTCAACGGTGATCTCGAGGGGAGTCCGCAGCTCGTGAACTCCGATCCCTACGGGGAGGGTTGGCTGGTCGAGCTGCAGGCCGACCCCGCCGCCCTGGAGGAGGGGCTGGACACGCTGCTGGACGCCGACGGCTACCGCAGCACAGTGAGCGAGTGACGGGTTGTTAGGGTTTTGCAGACCGGACGCCAACTAGGGCGGATCCGGCGGTGGTGGGCACAATCGCGCTCGCCGCGCGGTACGGTCGACATCAAGACGCGGTATCGCCACAGCAGCCAGTTAGGAGCAGCGGGTGACGGAAAACGACCGGAACTCTGGGACCGACCAGACGTCTGACGAAGTCACCGTGGAAACGACATCCGTCTTCCGCGCCGACTTCCTCAACGAACTGGACGCCCCGGCCACGGCGGGGACCGAGGGCGCCGTTTCGGGCGTCGAAGGTCTGCCTGCCGGATCGGCGCTGCTGGTCGTCAAGCGCGGGCCGAACGCGGGTTCCCGGTTCCTGCTCGACCAGCCCACCACGTCGGCCGGTCGGCATCCCGACAGCGACATCTTCCTCGACGACGTCACGGTGAGCCGCAGGCACGCCGAGTTCCGCCTCGAGAGCGGCGAGTTCCAGGTGGTCGACGTCGGCAGCCTCAACGGCACCTACGTCAACCGCGAACCGGTCGACTCCGCGGTGCTCGCCAACGGCGACGAGGTGCAGATCGGAAAGTTCCGCCTGGTGTTCCTCACCGGCCCGAAGAACGACGACAGCGGTCAGGCCGGCTAGTGGTCGACCAACGCATGCGCGAAGAGTAGCCATGGGCGCACCCGACACTCCCGCGCTCACTGGGATGTCGATCGGAGCGGTCCTCGATCTGCTGCGACCGGACTTCCCGGACGTGACCATTTCCAAGATCCGGTTCCTGGAGGCCGAAGGCCTGGTCACCCCCGAGCGCACCGCGTCGGGTTACCGCCGTTTCACCGCCTACGACTGTGCTCGTCTGCGGTTCATCCTCACCGCCCAGCGCGACCAGTACCTGCCGTTGAAGGTGATCAAGGCACAGCTCGACGCGCAGCCCGACGGCGAACTGCCCCAGAACGGATCGGCATACGGCGTACCGCGTTTGGTTCCGGTCTCTGCTGAGGGGGCCGACAATGCCTCGGGCGCGGCGGCGGTGGCCCCGACGCAGGTGCGGCTCTCGCGGGAGGATCTGCTGGCCCGCTCGGGGGTCGGAGAAGAACTGCTGGGCGCGCTCGTCAAGGCCGGGATCATCACCACTGGCCCGGGTGGTTTCTTCGACGAGCATTCCGTGGTGATCGCGCAGTGTGCGCGCGCCCTGGAGGATTACGGTGTCGAGCCCCGGCACCTGCGGGCGTTCCGCTCGGCGGCCGATCGACAGTCCGACCTGATCGCCCAGATCGCCGGGCCGATCGTCAAGGCCAACAAGGCCGGAGCCCGCGACCGGGCCGACGACTTGGCCCGTGAAGTGGCGGCCCTGGCGATCACATTGCACACGTCGTTGATCAAGTCGGCTGTGCGCGACGTACTGGATCGCTGAGGATTAGACTCGAAGCGATGGCTTACAGGCTCGCTTCTTCGGTGCGGAGGGCAGACACAGATGGGTGAGGTTCGTGTGGTCGGCATTCGCGTGGAGCAGCCGCAGAACCAGCCGGTCCTGCTGCTCAGGGAGTCCAACGGTGACCGGTATCTGCCCATCTGGATCGGCCAGTCGGAGGCCGCCGCGATCGCGCTCGAACAGCAGGGCGTCGAGCCGGCCCGGCCGCTGACGCACGATTTGATCCGAGATGTCATTGCCGCGCTTGGTCATTCGCTCAAAGAGGTCCGCATCGTGGACCTGCAGGAGGGCACCTTCTACGCCGACCTGATCTTCGACCGCGACATCAAGGTGTCGGCGCGCCCGTCGGATTCCGTGGCGATCGCGCTACGGGTCGGGGTGCCGATCTACGTCGAGGAAGCGGTGCTGGCCGAGGCCGGGCTGATCATTCCCGACGAGAACGACGACGAGGCGGCGGGCGCGGTGCGCGAGGACGAGGTCGAGAAGTTCAAGGAGTTTCTCGACAGCGTCTCACCGGACGACTTCAAGGCGACCTAGTTCCATCGAGGCAACGCCGCCGCCCTGCGGATTTGTCACGGAAACGTCTCGTCGCTTCGACACGCGGCGCAGGGTTTCCCCAACGGCGAATCGGGCAGCCATACTTTGGGGGCCGGACCACTGATGGGCAGTCCACAGACGGCGAGAAGCGTATGCTCGACACACTCGGGCTTGGCAAATGTGCGCCCCACGCAGGTCACAGACGCGGGTTCGATCGGCGAGAGGAATCGAGAAGTGGGAGACACGCCACGTCAGGAGCAGCTGGACCTCACCGCTGCTAGCGGCCCCGCGGATTCGGCGACGACCACCACCCCGGAAGCGGCCGGAGAACCCGTCCAGGCCGGACTGTTCCCCGACAACTCCGTTCCCGACGAGCTCGTCGGCTACCGCGGCCCCAGCGCCTGCCAGATCGCCGGGATCACCTACCGCCAGCTCGACTACTGGGCGCGGACGTCGCTGGTCGTTCCGTCCATCCGCAGCGCGGCCGGCTCCGGCAGCCAGCGGCTGTACTCGTTCAAGGACATCCTGGTCCTCAAAATCGTCAAACGCCTGCTCGACACCGGCATCTCGCTGCACAACATTCGCGTCGCCGTCGACCACCTGCGCCAGCGCGGGGTTCGCGATCTGGCCAATATCACGCTGTTCTCCGACGGCACCACCGTCTACGAGTGCACGTCGGCCGAAGAGGTCGTCGACCTGCTGCAGGGCGGTCAGGGCGTGTTCGGCATCGCGGTTTCGGGCGCCATGCGGGAGTTGACCGGCGCGATCGCCGACTTCCCGGGTGAGCGCGCCGACGGTGGCGAGTCGATCGCGGCGCCCGAGGACGAACTGGCGTCGCGGCGTAAGCACCGCGACCGCAAGATCGGCTAGCCTGCGCGGGCTGGACGCCCGCGCCGAGCCGAGCCCACACGGTAAACTCGTCAACGCATCGCGCTTGTGCGGGAGAGTTTCGTGGCGGCCAGTCACGGACGCCGAAGGAGCAACACCTCTCCGTCAACCTCTCAGGCACCCGGACCGCGCAGGCCCCGATGCCTCTGGAAAGCGGTGAGCGGCACGGTCGGGTTCGCCCGGGGGCCACTCACCCGCCCATGGGGAAAGGCGTATCTCGCACCGTCGCGATCGCCGAATCTCTCAGGCGCCCGCACCGGGTCGACGACAGAGGGGGAGGAACCCAGCGGTCCTCTGCCTGCACGCGTCTGGAGTAGCCCGAGTGTTCGATTCCCATCAACCCAATTTCGCCGATCGCCACATCGGACCGGATGCGGACGCCGTCGCCACCATGCTCGAGACGATCGGAGTCGCTTCACTCGACGAGCTCGCCGAGAAGGCGTTGCCCGCGGGCATCCTGGACCCGCTGTCGACCGACGGTCTGGCCCCGGGTCTGGACCGGCTGCCTGCGGCCGCCTCCGAAGCGGAGGCGCTCACCGAACTGCGCGCGCTGGCCGACGCGAACACCGTGGCCGTGTCCATGATCGGCCAGGGCTACTACGACACGCTCACCCCACCGGTGTTGCGCCGCAACATCCTTGAAAACCCCGCCTGGTACACCGCCTACACGCCGTATCAACCCGAGATCAGCCAGGGCCGCCTCGAAGCGTTGCTCAACTTCCAGACCATGGTGACCGATCTGACCGCCCTCGAGGTCGCCAACGCGTCCATGCTCGACGAGGGCACGGCGGCCGCCGAGGCGATGACGCTGATGCACCGCGCCGTGCGGGGAAATCGGTCTAACCGACTGGCAGTCGATGCCGACCTGTTCCGCCAGACCGCCGCGGTGCTGGCCACCCGCGCCGAGCCGCTGGGCATCGAGATCGTCACCGTCGATCTGACCAAGGGGCTGCCGGACGGCGAGTTCTTCGGCGTGGTGGCGCAGCTGCCGGGGGCCAGCGGCGCCGTCGTGGACTGGAGCGAGCTCGTCGCTCAAGCTCACGACCGCGGCGCGCTGGTCGCGATCGGTGCGGATTTGCTGGCGTTGACGCTGCTCACCCCGCCCGGGGAGATCGGCGCCGACGTCGCGTTCGGAAGCACCCAGAGGTTCGGCGTGCCAATGGGTTTCGGTGGCCCCCACGCGGGATACCTGGCCGTGCACGCCAAGCACGCGCGGCAGCTGCCGGGGCGACTGGTCGGGGTGTCTCTCGACGCCGACGGGGCGCCGGCGTACCGGCTGGCGTTGCAGACCCGCGAACAGCACATCCGCCGCGACAAGGCCACCAGCAACATCTGCACCGCGCAGGTGCTGCTCGCGGTGATGGCCGCGATGTATGTCAGCTACCACGGGGCCGACGGCCTGACCGGCATCGCGCACCGGGTGAACGAGCGCGCGCGTGCGGTGGCGGCAGGGTTGACGGCGGCCGGGGTGGAGATCGTGCACCGCTCGTTCTTCGACACCGTCCTGGCCAAGGTGCCGGGGCGGGCCGCGGCGGTCCGCGAGGCCGCCAAGGCACGCGGTATCAACGTCTGGCTGGTCGACGACGACCACGTCTCGGTGTCGTGTGACGAGGCGACCACCGCCGCACATGTCGAGGCGGTGCTCTCGGCTTTCTCGGCGACGCCGGTCGATACGGAGTTCGACGGTCCCCGCATCGTGACGCGCACGTCGGAGTTCCTCACCCATCCGGCATTCACGCGGTACCGCACCGAAACCGAGATGATGCGTTACCTGCGGTCGCTGGCCGACAAGGATATCGCCTTGGACCGCAGCATGATCCCGCTCGGATCGTGCACGATGAAGCTCAACGCGGCCGCCGAGATGGAGCCGATCACCTGGCCGGAGTTCGCACGCCAGCATCCGTTCGCGCCGGCGTCCGACACACCGGGTCTGCGGAAGCTGATCGCCGACCTCGAACGGTGGCTTATCGACATCACCGGATACGACGCGGTGTCACTGCAGCCCAACGCCGGCTCGCAGGGCGAGTACGCCGGCCTGCTGGCGATCCAGGCGTATCACGCCGAGCGCGGTGAGCCCGACCGCAACGTCTGCCTCATCCCGTCCAGCGCACACGGCACCAATGCGGCATCGGCGGCGTTGGCGGGCATGCGGGTCGTCGTGGTGGCATGCCGACCCAACGGCGACGTCGATCTCGATGACTTGCGCGCCAAGGTGAGCGAGCACGCGGATCGCCTGTCGGCGTTGATGATCACCTACCCGTCGACGCACGGGGTGTACGAGCACGACATCGCCGACATCTGCGCGGCCGTGCACGACGCGGGCGGTCAGGTGTACGTCGACGGCGCCAACCTCAACGCTCTCGTCGGCCTGGCCCGGCCCGGGCGGTTCGGCGGCGACGTCAGCCACCTCAACCTGCACAAGACGTTCTGCATCCCGCACGGCGGCGGCGGCCCGGGTGTCGGACCGGTCGCGGTGCGCGCGCACCTGGCCCCGTACCTGCCCGGACATCCGCTCGCCGAGGAATCCCCCGCAAGCGGGAGGTACCCCCATCCGGAGAAGTACACGGTGTCGGCGGCGCCGTACGGGTCGGCGTCGATCCTGCCGATCAGCTGGGCCTACATCCGGATGATGGGCGCGGGCGGACTGCGCGCAGCGTCGCTGACCGCCATCGCGTCGGCCAACTACATCGCGCGTCGCCTCGACGAGTACTACCCGGTGCTCTACACCGGCGAGAACGGCATGGTCGCCCACGAGTGCATCCTCGATTTGCGCAGCATCACCAAGCAGACCGGCGTGACCGTCGACGATGTGGCGAAACGGTTGGCGGACTACGGTTTTCACGCACCGACCATGAGCTTCCCGGTGGCGGGCACGCTGATGGTCGAGCCCACCGAGAGCGAGAGCCTCACCGAGGTCGACGCGTTCTGCGAGGCGATGATCGCAATCCGCGGTGAGATCGACAAGGTCGGCGATGGCACCTGGCCCGCCGAGGACAACCCGCTGCGCAACGCACCGCACACCGCGGAATCCCTGCTGGTGGACGACTGGAACCACGCCTACACCCGCGAGCAGGCGGCCTATCCGCTGGGCAAGAACTACCGCCCCAAGGTGTGGCCGCCGGTGCGTCGCATCGACGGTGCCTACGGCGATCGCAACCTGGTGTGTTCGTGCCCGCCGGTCGAGGCGTTCGCCTGATCACCCCCCTCCGCCCTCCGCGCCGAACGTGGATTACCCGCACGCCTGACCGCAGAAAAGTGTGCCGGTAACCCACGTTCGGCGGATAGGGTGCTCGGGTGCTACCACCGACGGTCGCGCAATGGCGGGACGGCGGTCGCCTGCTCAGGACGGCGGCGGGGGAGATCTTCGTGCGCGGCGCCCCAGGCAACGGCCCGACGATCCTGCTGCTGCACGGGTATCCGTCGAGTTCCTACGACTATCGCAGCGTCGTGCCGCATCTGGGCGACCGCGCCTGGATGACGCTGGACTTCCTCGGGTTCGGGCTGTCGGACAAACCGCGCCCCCATGTGTACAGCCTGTTCGAGCAGGCCGACATCGTGCAGACGGTGGTGGCCGAGACGACGACGGGTCCGGTCGTGGTCATCGCCCACGACATGGGCACGTCGGTGGCGACCGAACTGCTGGCCCGCGACGTCGACGGTGGCCTGCCCTTCGACCTGCGCGCGGCGGTGCTGACCAACGGCAGCGTCATCCTGCATCGGGCCAGCCTGCGGCCGGCGCAGAAGCTCCTGCGCAGCCCCCTCGGCCCGCTTTTCGCCCGGCTGACCAACGAACGGGGGTTCGCGCGCGGTTTCGGCAGGCTGTTCAGCTCCGCGCACCCGCTGACCCGCGACGAGGCCGAGGCGCAGTGGGCGCTGCTGGCCCATAACGACGGGCACCGGATCGCCCACCTGCTGATCCACTACCTCAACGAGCGTGTCGAGTACGCGCCGCGATGGCATGGTGCGGTGCGTGATTGGGCCAAGCCGCTGAGTTTCCTGTGGGCACTCGACGATCCCGTGGCGACCGGCAACGTGCTCGACGGCCTGCGCGAACTGCGGCCCCACGCCGACGTCGTCGAACTGCCGGGCGTGGGCCACTATCCGCAGGTCGAAGTGCCCGACGTGTTCACCCGCGCGGCGTTGAGCCTGCTGGAGCGCTAACCGACGAAGTCGGCGATCGCTGCCGTCAGCTCGGGGGAGTCGGAGCTGGCGAGGTTCTGGTAACTGCCGCCGCTGATCTCGGCCACCGCCTCCCAGGTCGCACGATCGGAGTCCGAACCGAAGTCGATGACGTTGACGGCCACCGGCCTGGCCTCGTCGAACGCACCGCGGATGTACTGCTGCAGGCCTTCTCCGTTGAGGGTCTGGTCGGTGTGCGGGCCGGTGGTGATCACGAGGACCGAATTCTGTTGTCCCTCACGAAAGTTCGCCATCGCTTCGGTGTAGACCAGCCGCAGCGTGGTGAACGAGACCGCGCCCCCTCCTGAGGCGGACTGTTCGTCCAGCGCCGCCGTCAACGCCGCCGACCGGGGCCGGCCGTCGACCTGGTCGCTCAGCGGTCCGGTGCTCACCTCCGAACGGCCCGCGGTGCCGTCGAACGTCCACAGCCCCACCGCCGACGAGGCGGGCAACACCTGCAACCGGGCATTCAGTGCGCCGACGACGTTCTGCAGCCGGGACCGTCCGCCTTCGTCGGTGGGCATCGACTGGTCGAGCATGATCGTCACCGCCGGGTTGGCCGCCGGGGCGGTCAACGCATTGGCCAGCAGCGCACGGGTCTGGTCGTCGCCCACCGACAGTGGAGGCGGCACCGGCCCGAAGTCGACGACGTCGCTGTCGGGCAGCGTTGCGTCCGGGGTGCGGAATCCGGCCTTGGCCAGTTCCGCGAGTTGTTCGGGTTTGCGCATGAACCGGGCGAATTCGCTGGCGGCGCTCTTCTGCTCCTGCGACAGCCAGTCGCCCGACACCAGCACGGTCGGGTAGTCGGCCATCGCCGCGGGACCGGGCGGCAGCCATCCGGAGACCACGCCGGTGGCATTGTCCAGACCGGTGCTGCGCTGATAGAGCTGTTGTTCGGTGATGGCGACGGCGTGCACGGGTGCTGCGGCCGGATCGGACGCGTTGACCAGCGCGTCGAACGCGGTGGAGGTCTTCTTGTCCGCCAGCTGGGGTTGACCCGCGACCACCGAGTTCACCGCGCGCGTGCCGTCACTGGCGGGCGCCCCGGCCGGTACCGAAGCGGCCGCGATCGCCTCCGCGGCGAGATACGACGCATCGCTGTCGCCGCTCAACGGCAGTGCCAGCCGCAATGAGCCCCAGCCGGGAAGATTCAGAGCGTCCAATGCCGACGGATTGCTCTGCAGAGCGGGCAGGGTCGACCAGTTCTGTTGTGCCAGAGCGTTCTTCAACTGTGGCCGAACGGCAAGCAGCACCGGTGACGTGGCCAGCGACCGGCTGTCGATGATCGTCTGCGCGCCCGACGCGGCCTCGAGCCGGGCCGCCGACACCGAGCTGCCCGGAACCCAAAGCGCGGGGCGATCACCCAACTCCTGTGGCCAGGCCCCGATGAAACCGTTGACCACCTGGTCGGATTCGGCCGGTTTGACCCCGATCTTCACGCACTTGTCGGCCACCGGGGCAGCGGTCTCGTTGTAGCGGTTGGCCAGCGACTGAATCGGCTCGGCGATGTTCGGGTCCGCCACCACCGCGACCGACAGTTCACCGTCGACGCACCGCGCCGCTGCCTGGTCGGTGCGATTGGACAGTGCGTCACCGAAGAAGCGCCACAGGATGACCGCCCCGACGACCACCACGACCGCGACCAGGGCAGCGATGACGCCGACGCTGACGCCGCGCCTGCCCGGGGTCACGGCCCGGTGACTACCGGTCCACTCACCGCCCTCCCATTCACCGCTGTGTTGCGGCCCCGAGCGCGGCGGGCCTCCCGGAGGGGGCGTGGACCCACCGGTCCCGCCATCCGAGTAGTCGGGTTCGCGATCCGAGTAATCCGGACCATCCGCATAGTCGGGACGGTCGACGTCTCCGTACTCGGAGCCGTAGCCGGCGTCGTAGCTTCCGGGCCCCGGTTGCGGACGGTCGTCGAGGTAACCGAAGCGTTCGGTCGAAGACTCGTCGTGGCGGTCGCCGAATTCGCCGCCTGCCGAATCTTCGGGATCCGGTTTACTGTGCCTGCCCACTTCCGCCCTCTACTTGCGACGCCGACCGGTCACCGGATCACGCACCGCCGTGCGCGGCCTTGTATTCGCGGCGACGGCGATGCAGGATCGGCTCGGTGTAGCCGTTCGGTTGTTCGGCACCCGAGAGGATCAATTCCTGCGCGGCCTGGAACGCGATGTTGTGGTCCGGATCCGTTGCCATTGGCTTGAATTCGGGGTCCTGCTCGTTCTGCTTGTCGACGATGGCGGCCATCCGCTTGAGGCTGGCCACCACATCGTCGGGCGTGATGACGCCGTGACGCAGCCAGTTCGCCAGCAGCTGACTCGAAATACGCAGCGTGGCACGGTCTTCCATCAGCGCGACGTTGTGGATGTCGGGCACCTTCGAGCAGCCGACACCCGCGTCGATCCAGCGCACCACGTACCCGAGGATCGACTGGCAGTTGTTGTCGACCTCTTCGCGGATCTCCTCGGGCGCCCACGCGAGCTCCTTGGCCAACGGCACGGCCAGTAGCTGCTCGACGCTGGTGCGCTTTTCGCCTTCGAGTTCCTTGTGCACCGCGTACACGTCGACCTCGTGGTAGTGCATGGCGTGCAGCGTGGCCGCGGTCGGCGACGGCACCCATGCGGTGGTGGCGCCGGCCTTCGGCTGACCGATCTTCTGCTCGACCATGTCGGCCATCAGGTCGGTCATCGCCCACATGCCCTTGCCGATCTGGGCCTTGCCGGAGAATCCGGTCGCCAGCCCGATGTCGACGTTCTGGTCCTCGTAGGCCTGGATCCACTGGGTACTCTTCATCGCGCCCTTGCGGATCATCGGGCCCGCCTCCATCGAGGTGTGGATCTCGTCGCCGGTGCGGTCGAGGAAGCCGGTGTTGATGAACACCACCCGGTCGGCGGCGGCCTTGATGCACGCCTTCAGGTTGACGGTGGTCCGGCGCTCCTCGTCCATGATGCCGACCTTGAGGGTGTTGGCGGGCAACCCGAGCACATCCTCGACGCGGCTGAACAACTCGACGGTGTAAGCGACCTCTTCGGGGCCGTGCATCTTGGGCTTGACGATGTACACCGACCCGGTGCGGCTGTTGACCAGCGGGCCGTTGCCGTCCCCAGACTTCAGGCCGTGGGTTGCGATGAGGCTGGTGAACAGCGCGTCCTGGATACCCTCGAAGACCTCGACCTCGTCGCCGTTGCCGTCTGTCCTGACGATCGCGTCGTTGGTCATCAGGTGACCGACGTTGCGCACGAACAGCAGGCTGCGGCCGGGCAGCGTCAGCTCGCCCTCACCGTCCGGGGTGGTGTAGGTGCGGTCCTCGTTGAGCCGGCGGGTGAAGGTCTTACCGCCCTTGGTCACCTCTTCGGTGAGGTCACCGCGGTTGAGGCCCAGCCAGTTCCGGTACCCGAGCACCTTGTCGTCGGCGTCGACGGCCGCGACGGAATCCTCGAAGTCCATGATCGTGGTGACCGCAGACTCCAGGACGACATCCTTGATTCCTGCGGCGTCGGTCGAGCCGACGGGCGACTCGGGGTCGACGAGAATCTCAACGTGTAACCCGTTGTTGCGCAACAGCACCGACCACTGCGGCGCTCCGAGGTCGCCGGTGTAGCCGACGAACTGCTCGGGCGTGGCCAGCCCGACGGAGTTGCCGTCACCCAGGTCGACGAGCAGTTGACCATCGTCGATGCGCAGACCGGTCGCCTCGCTCCACTGACCGGACGCCAGCGGGGCTGCCTCGTCGAGGAAGCGGCGCGCGTAGGCGATGACCTTGTCGCCGCGAACCTGGTTGTAGTCAGAACCCTTCTCGGCGCCGTCGTCCTCGGAGATCACGTCGGTGCCGTACAGCGCGTCGTAGAGCGAACCCCAGCGCGCGTTCGCGGCGTTCAGCGCGAAGCGAGCGTTGAGGATCGGCACCACCAGCTGGGGTCCGGCGGTCGTGGTGATCTCGTCGTCGACACCCGCGGTCGTGATCGCAAAGTCGTCGGGCTCGGGGAGCAGATAACCGATCTCGGTGAGAAACGCCTTGTACGCCTCGTGGTCGAGCGGCTCGATGACCCGCTGCCGGTGCCACTTGTCGATGCGGGCCTGCAGATCGTCGCGCCTGGCCAGCAGTTCTTCGTTCTTGGGCGTCAGATCGGCGACGACCTTGTCCACGCCGGACCAGAAGGTGTCGGGGTCGATGTCGGTGCCGGGCAACGCCTCGTTGTTGACGAAGTCGTACAGCACCCGGGCCACGCGCAGGTTCCCCACCGTCACGCGATCGGTCATCATTCCTCCTAGAACTGTCGCCCCAGCTTACCCAGCGGTAACCCGGCTTATTCGCAACCGGCTGGTCAGCCGTCCCGGCCGGCCACGGTCACCAGCCGTTCGCAGCGGTCGGCGAGGTCGGCCCGCAGCGGCGCCGCCCGCTGCGCGATGGTCTGCTGAATCCGTACGTATTCGGCGCGACCGGCCGGTGTCTCGATCGCGATCGGCTCGAATCCGTATTCGCGGAGATCATAGGGGCTGGCCCGCATGTCGAGTTCGCGGGCTTCGGTGGCCAGCTCGAGGCAGTCCATCACGAACTCGGAGTTGACCAGCGGGCCGAGCTTGAAAGACCACTTGTACAGGTCCATCGCGGCGTGCAGACAGCCCGGTTGCTCCGAGGCGACCTGGCTCTGCCGGGTCAACTGTTCGGCATTGCGTCCGGCGGCGGGTTCGGTGAAAAAGCGGAACGCGTCGAAGTGACTGCAGCGCAGCGCCATCGACTCGACGACCGCATCGGTGCCGGCCGCGCCGAGCCGCAACGGCACCCGGTCGTGACGCACCGCCGGCGACCGGTACACCATCGCCCACTCGTGCAGCCCGAAACAGTTCAGCCTGGCCGGGCGCGCCGCTGTCGACCGCAGCAGGCGCCCGACGAAGCGGACCGTGTCGATGCGCGCCGCCAGGTACTCGGGGCTGACCACCACACCGTCGGCGCCACTCGCGTACCCCGTTCGGCCACCGAAGCGCTGCGCGCCGGCGCCGGCCAGAACGACGCCGAAACCGGGATGCCACGCCCGCAACCTGCCGGGCCGCAGGCTGTAGTACGTGAACAGGAAGTCCCAGACCGGGTGCTTCTCGCCGCACCGGGCGCGGCGACGGTGCGGTGCGCAGAACGCGTCGACCCGGCGTTGATGTGCGCGCTCGCGGGTGCTCCAGACGGATTCGTCGAGCACGACCGCGGTGCGCACGGCGACATCAGACACGGTGGGTCCCGTCGCGCACGGTGCCCACCAGGTCCTCGACGAGATCCTCGAGCGCGACCATCGCCTCCACGCTGCCGTCGGGCGCGGTCACCAGCGCCAGGTGGCTGTTGGTGCGCCGTAGCCGAGACAACGCGTCGGGCAGCGGGAGCGACGACGGGACCACCGGCAGTGGACGCACCATCGACAGGTCCAGCACGGCGTCGGGGTCGTTGACGAACGCCAGCACGTCCTTGATGTGCAGATATCCCAGGTAGGTGCCGGAGGCGTCGGTGATCGGGAAGCGTGAGTACCCCGTCTCGGCCAGCGCCTCCTCGACGGCGCCGACGGTAGGTCCCGCCCCTTCGCGCGCCACGGACACGGTCCGGATGTCGCGCAATGGGAATGCGACGTCCTTGACCGCCCGGTCGCGGATCTGCAGCGCGCGGGTGAGCCTGCTGTGTTCCTCGGGATCGAGCAGCCCCTCGGACAGGGATTCGGCGATCATCTCCGACAGCTCCACGGTGGACACCGTGACGTCGAGTTCATCCTTGGGTTCCACCCGGAACATCCGCAGCGCCACGTTGGCGCACCAGTTGTAGAACGCGATCAGGGGCCTGGCCACACGAATCCACACCAGATAGGTCGGTATCAGCAGCATGGCCGCCGATTCCGGGCCGGCGATCGCGATGTTCTTCGGCACCATCTCACCGAGCAGCACGTGCAGGACGACGACGATGGCCAGTGCGACGACGAAGGACACCGAGTGCAGCACGGCATCGGGCACGCCCACGGCGTCGAACGGCTTCTCCAGCAGATGCGCGACCGCGGGTTCGCCGACGCGACCGAGCAGGATCGAGCAGATCGTGATGCCGAGCTGAGCGCCCGCGAGCATGAGCGAGAGGTGTTCACCGGCGCGGATCACGGTGACGGCGCTCTTCTTGCCCTGTTCGGCCAACGCCTCCAGTCGATCGCGTCGCGCCGAGATCAACGCGAACTCCGATGCGACGAAGAACGCGTTGACGGCCAGCAGCAGCACCGTCAGCAGCACACCGAAGAGATCACCCATCGGCGCTTCTCCCGTCGGCCTCGCCGCTGCGGCCCAGCTCGGTCAGCTCGAGCAGGTCGATGCGGCGACCGTCCATCCGCAGCACGGTGGCCAGCCACCGGTTCGGATCCTCGAGCGGACCGTCCGGGTCGAACGCCTCGAGCTCGACCGACTCACCTTCGTCGGGGATGTGCCCCAGCTTCTCGAGGACCAGGCCCCCGATCGTCTCGTAGTCGCCCTCCGGGGCGCGGAACGCCGTGGCGCCGGCGACCTCGTCGATGCGCAGCAGGCCCGATATCTGCCAGCCGCGGCCCGCCGGCACCACGTCGGGCGCCTCGTCGTCGTGCTCGTCGCGGACGTCGCCGACGATCTCCTCGATCAGGTCCTCCACGGTGACCATGCCCGCCGTCCCGCCGTATTCGTCGACTACCAGCGCGGTCTGCAGGCCGTTGGCGCGGATCTGTGTCATCACCGTGTCGCCGTCCAGAGTCGAGGGCACCTTGGCGACCGGCAGCGCCAGCGAGGCCAGCCGGGTGGTCGCACGTGCGTCGATCGGCACCTCGAACACCTGCTTGACGTGCGCGATCCCGATCGTCTCATCGAGGTCCCCGCGGATGATGGGAAACCGCGAGTATCCCGTCCTGATCGCGGCGGTGACCAGGTCGGCCACCGTGGCGTCGGCGTCGAGGGCCTCGATCTTCTGCCGGGGTGTCATGAGTTCCTCGGCGGAGCGATCGCCGAACCGCAGCGACCGGTCGACCAGCACCGCGGTGACGGGATCCAGTGCGCCGCTGCGGGCCGAACTGCGCACCAGCGACACCAGTTCCTGTGGGGAGCGTGCCGAGCGCAGCTCCTCGGCGGGCTCGATGCCAAGGCGGCGCAGGATCATGTTGGCGGTCCCGTTGGTCAGCCGGATCAGCGGGGTGAACAGCGCGGAAAACAGCAGCTGCGGTCCGGCCGACCAGCGCGCCGTCGGCACGGGCCGTGCGACCGCGAGGTTCTTCGGCACCAGCTCGCCGAACACCATGGAGATCGAGGTGGCGATCGCGATCGCCAGAACCAGCGCCAACCCGCCGGTGTAGCTCGGGGGTATACCGATCGCCTCCAGGCCGGGGTGGATCAACCGCGCGACGACGGGCTCGGCCAGGTAACCGGTCGCCAGCGTGGTGATCGAGATGCCCACCTGGGCGCCCGACAGCTGGAACGACAGCGTGCGGTGTGCCCGCTGGACCAGCTTGTCGCGCCGGTGGCCGCTGCGCGCGTTGGCATCCACGGTGCTGCGCTCGAGCGCGGTCAGCGAGAACTCGGCGGCGACGAAGACCGCGGTGCCCGCCGTCAGCAAGACGATTGCCAGCAGCGACAGCAACGTCGAAGCGACGCTCATCGGGGTGTTCCCGCGCAGGTGCCGGGCCTGTTGCCCGGCCGTCTAGAGGAAGGCTCGGCGTCGGGAGGCTCGGGCCGCTCGGCCCGGTGGGCCCCCTCCGTAACCCGGGCCTCGACGGGTGCCTGCGGCACGGGATCCCTTTCGCGTAGAGGACTGAAGGAAACCCATGGTAACGGGTGATCTTGCCGGGGCGGGATCACCAACCCGTGGGCAGCGGATGCCCCTCGGCGAAGCCTGCCGCCGACTGCACGCCGAGCACCACCTTTTGGTGCAGTTCGGCCAGATTCGCGGCGCCGACGTAGGTGCAGGTGCTGCGCACCCCGGAGGTGATGTGGTCGAGCAGGTCCTCCACGCCGCCGCGGGACGGGTCCAGACCCATCCTCGACGTCGAGATGCCCTCTTCGAACAGCGCCTTGCGGGCCCGGTCGAACGATCCGTCACCGGCGGTGCGGGCGGCAACCGCACGCTTGGACGCCATTCCGTAGCTCTCCTTGAACGGTCGGTTGTCGCGGTCGCGCATCAGGTCGCCGGGGGACTCGTAGGTGCCCGCGAACCACGAGCCGATCATCACGTTGGATGCACCTGCGGCCAATGCCAGTGCGACATCGCGCGGATGCCGGATTCCGCCGTCCGCCCACACGTGAGCACCCAATTGCCTTGCTGCGGCGGCACATTCGACAACCGCGGAGAACTGGGGCCGCCCCACGCCGGTCATCATGCGCGTGGTGCACATCGCGCCGGGCCCGACGCCCACCTTCACGATCGACGCCCCCGCGCTGAGCAGATCCCTGGTGCCCTCGGCGGAGACCACGTTGCCCGCGGCCAGCGGCAGCCCCAGGTCCAGCGACGACACCGCCTTGATCGCGTCGAGCATCTTCAGCTGGTGCCCGTGGGCGGTATCGATCACCAGCAGGTCCACCCCGACCTCGGCCAGGCTGCGCGCCTTGGCGCCGACGTCGCCGTTGATCCCGACCGCCGCCGCGATCCGCAGTCGGCCCCTGTCGTCGACCGCGGGTGTGTAGATGCCCGCACGGACCGCACCGGTACGCGTCAGCACCCCGGCCAACGTCCCGTCGCTCTCGGTCAGCACCGCCACATCGACCGGTGCGTGCTCGAGCAGGTCGAACACCTTACGCGGCTCGGTGCCCACCGGCGCGGTGACGAAGTCGGAGACCGCGACGTCCCGCACGCGGGTGAACCGGTCGACGCCCTCACAGTTCGCCTCGGTGACCAGGCCGATCGGCCTGCCCTCGAAGACCACGACCGCGGCGCCGTGCGCACGTTTGTGGATCAGGGCCGTCGCATCGGACACCGAGTCGTCGGGTGAGAGCACCACGGGGGTGTCGACGACGAGGTCGCGGCTCTTGACGAAGTCGACGGTCTGTTGCACCGCCGAGATCGGCAGGTCCTGCGGCAGCACGACGATGCCGCCGCGGCGGGCCACGGTCTCAGCCATCCGGCGGCCGGCCACGGCGGTCATGTTCGCGACCACGACCGGGATGGTGGTGCCCGAGCCGTCTGCCGTCGACAGGTCGACGTCCATCCGTGATTGGACATCGGAGCGTCCGGGGACGATGAAGACGTCGTTGTACGTGAGGTCGTAAGCGGGCCGGTGGCCCTCCAGAAATCGCATGTCGCCTCGAGTCTAGTGCGCCACCGGTTGCTGCCGAGACGACGCGAACCTGCTCACCCGGAGCCCGAAGCGTCAGCGTCGAGTTCCGTCGCCTTCGGCGTGGGCCCCGCTCGCTCGGAGACGGACGGCGGCCCTGGCCGGGTTAAGCCTCGACTTCGCTGAGGTCCCCGCTCCACAGTGTGTGGAACCTCTTGGCGGGGTCGGTGTCGATGCGGCCGTAGGTGTGCGCGCCGAAATAGTCACGCAGACCCTGGGTGAGCGCGGCGGGAAGGCGCTCTTGGCGCAATCCGTCGTAGTAGGACAGCGCCGAGGAGAACCCGGGAACCGGGATGCCCAGTTCGGTGGCCGCGACGACGACGCGGCGCCAGCTGTCGATCGCCGCCTCGATCGCGCTGCGAAAGTACGGCGCGACGATCAGCGTCGGCAGGTCGGGGTCTTCGTCGAACGCGTCCTTGATGCGGTTGAGGAACTTGGCCCGGATGATGCAGCCGCCGCGCCAGATCGTGGCCAGGTCGCCGGGAGTGATGTTCCAGTCGTACTCGGCGCTGCCCGCCTGGATCTGGTTGAAGCCCTGCGCGTAGGCGATGATCTTCGACGCGTACAGCGCCTGACGGACGTCCTCGGTGAACTTCTCGGCGTCGCTGGGCTTTTCACCGAGGCCGCCGGAGGCAAGACCGGTCGTGGCCTTGCGCTGGGTCACCGATCCCGACAGGGCGCGGGCGAACACGGCCTCGGCGATACCGGTCACCGGCACGCCGAGATCGAGAGCCGATTTCACCGTCCAGCGTCCGGTGCCCTTCTGCTCGGCCTCGTCGAGGATGACGTCGACGAGCGGCTTACCGGTCTTGGCGTCGGTCTGGCGCAACACCTTCGCGGTGATCTCGACCAGGAAGCTGTCCAGGTCGCCGGAGTTCCATTCATCGAAAACGTCGGCGATCTCGCCCGCCGACTTGCCCAGCCCGTCGCGCAGCAGCTGATAGGCCTCTCCGATCAACTGCATGTCGGAGTACTCGATGCCGTTGTGCACCATCTTCACGAAGTGACCGGCGCCGTCGGGGCCGATGTGGGTGCAGCACGGGACACCGTCGACGTGCGCCGAGATCTCCTCGAGCAGCGGGCCCAGCGATTTGTAGGACTCGGCTGGGCCGCCGGGCATGATCGACGGGCCGTTCAGCGCGCCCTCCTCCCCGCCGGAGATGCCGGCACCGACGAAGTGCAGCCCACGGTCACGCATCGCCTTCTCGCGGCGGATCGTGTCGGTGTAGAGCGCGTTGCCCCCGTCGATGATGATGTCGCCTTCCTCCATCGCGTCGGCGAGCTCGTTGATCACCGCGTCGGTGGGCTCACCGGCCTTGACCATGATCAGCACACGGCGCGGCTTCTCCAACGCGTCGAGGAATTCGGCGATGGTCTCGCTGCGCACGAATTTCCCCTCGGAGCCGTGCTGTTCGAGCAGCGCGTCGGTCTTGGCGATCGAGCGGTTGTGCAGCGCGACGGTGTAGCCGTGCCGGGCGAAGTTGCGCGCGATGTTGGATCCCATGACGGCAAGCCCGGTCACCCCGATCTGAGCGGTACCGGTGGTCGATGCGGAAGCGTCAGAGCTCATGCGGGCAGCCTTTCGTTGTTTTGTTGTGTGAACGCCTCGTTCGCGGTTTGTCCCTACGCGGTGAACAGCCGCTGCAGTTCGGTCAGCCACGGCAGCACCACCGCGACGGTCGGGACCACGAGCACCGCTGCCGCTGCCGCATACGCGCCGGCGGCCAGCACCCGGCTGTTGGGCCTGCCGCCGAGTCGGCGCACGCGGAGCAGGGTGGTGGGTCCGCCTGCGGCCAGCGCACCCGACGGCGTACGGCCGGCCGCGCACGCTACGAGCGCGCGGGCCAGGGGAGTGGGACCGGCGATGCGGAGGGCCGCGTCGTCGGCGAGCATCTCGACCAGCAGTCGCACCGCGTCCAGGGCGCTTCCGCTGCGCACGAAGCGCGGGAACGCCGCGTTCACCGCGGTGAACATCTCCAGCACGAGATCGTGCCTGGCGCGCAGGTGCGCGCGTTCGTGGGTGAGGATCGCCGCAATCTCGTTGTCCGCCAACGTGGTCAGCGTGCCCTCGCTGACCACGACGCGGCTACGCACCCCCGGCAGGCAATACGCCAACGGCTGGTCCACGTCGAGGATGCGCAACCCGCCCCCCGCATGCGCGTGGGCCCATTTCTGCGACTTGCCCACGAGGTCGACCACCATCCGGTGACGGGCGCGACGGCGCCGCGTCGCGATCGCCACCTGCACCACCGCCGCGATCAGACGTGCACCGACCACCAACGTCAGGGCTAAGACCACCACGTAGACGATCCACACCGGCCAACCCAGAACAGCGATCTCGCTGGTGATCGTGGCGGTCGGCCGACCGTCGGGACCCGGGGCGAAAAGCCTGCTGGCGATGGCGATACCGGCCGAGAAGGCCGACAGGACGGCGGCCAACGCGATCGCCTGCCACAGAACGATGGCCGCCCGCGGTGCGCGGAAGGGCCATGACGCGCGCGCCAGGAGGGCGGGCACCGGTCCCGACAGGACCAGCGCCAGGACGGTGAAGGCCAGCGCGGACACGCTGTCAGTCTCTCTCAGCCGGTGCCCGAATTACCAGCGGGCGGCGCAACGCGGACCTTGCTTTCCAGTTCGGCCAGAGCGCGACGCAACGCCGCGGCCTCGTCGGCACCGACCCGCTCGACGAAATGCACCAGCGCGGCTTCCCGGCTGCCCGAGTCGGCGGCCTGGTCGAGTGCGTCGACCATCAGGCCCGCGACGAGTTCGTCGCGGCCGTGGGTCGGTGCATAGCGGTGGGCGCGGTCGTCGCGGTGCTGCACGACGAGATTCTTCTTCGCCAGCCGCTGCAGCACGGTCATGATCGTGGTGTACGCCAAGTCGCGTTGGGCGGAGAGCGCCTCGTGAACTTGGCGCACGGTTTGGGGTTCGCGGGAGGACCACAGGTGATCCATCACCGCGCGTTCCAGGTCCCCTAGACGCGTCAACTTCGCCATGGTCCGGTCATCTCCTAGAGGCTATCGATCCAGCGTACTACGTCTTACTACCGTGCGTCGTATTTCGCCCGGTGGACAAGCCGCCACCGTCGCCGGCTCGAACTTCCGCCCGTGGTCACCGCCCGTATGGCCGGTGGTGTGAAAGCAGTCACAGGGTCTGGTCGTCGTGACGCGCCTAGCTATAGTAAGCCTTACCTAACTTGAATATTGGAGGCCCTATGACGGTACTGGTCGACGATCCACTCATCGCGAGCATGGCGATCCACCGGACGCTGCCGCTGCATGAGTCGAGTCGACGGCTCCGTGAGCTCTATCCCGAGTGTCCACGGGTCTACGGCGTCGCGGTGATGCGGGATCTGTCACGACGGCGTTGGTGGCCACTGGCCGATGCGCTGACCACCGACCGCCTGCAGACGATGTTCGACCTGGCCGCCGAGGAGACCGACAGCCGTGCGGCAGTGGCCCACCAGCTGGCCGCCACCCTCGCCCACGTGGTGGTCGGACGCGTCGTACCGCTGGTCGTCCTCGAGGGCCGCGCATGGGATACCGGCCTGGAGAACCTCTGGGTGCACGTGGATTCGGAGGGTGCGATCGATTGGGTCGGCGTCGTCGACCCGACGCTTCGGGCCCTGCCCGACGATCCGTACTTCGACCACAGATCGAACCGCGCCGGACGGTCGACGCGCGACGGCATCGTGGCGCTGCCCAGCGAGGCGGCGCTGACGACGTGGGTCGCGCACCGCAGCCACCGCGCGCTCGCGCCCCTGTTCGCCAAGCTGGTCGAGATCAGCGGGGGCGCGATGTCGGTCGCCTCGATGTGGCACGTCGTGGGCGGGGCGGTCGTCAGCGCCGCCACCCAGGTGCCGCTGCTCGCCGGATCGAGCGAGTGGACGAGCATGCGGCGCGGGCAGGCCGTGCTCGATGCGCTCGTCGGCTTCGGACTTCCCGTCCGGGGCGGCTCACGAGCAATCGGCGCGAAGGTCTTGCTTAATTAGGCAAGCCTTGCCTATGCTCTTGGCAGAGATCGAACCGGAGAACCACCGGACCGCGCCGGAGTCCTGAGGGCTGCAGAGACCCCCGGTCCACACGGAGGACGGGCCCCGCACCACTGGTGCGGGGCCCGTTCGCATGTTGCTGAATTCCCTGTGCGTCAGGCGTTTTCGCTGCTAACCTTTTCGACGGCGCCACCGCTGTCGGCCCAATCGCCGAACGCGCCGAGGTTGTACACCTGCTGATAACCGAGTTCCTTGAGTGCCTGACCCGACAGCGCCGAGCGCCCACCGGATGCGCAGTACACGACCACCGGCTTGTCCTTCGTGAAGTTCTGGTCGTGATACGGCGACTCCGGGTCGGCGCGGAACTCGAGCATGCCGCGCGGGACGTGGACGGCGCCCGCCACCTTGCCGCTCTTGTCCAGCTCATGGGCGTCGCGGACATCGACGACCAACGCGCCGTTGGCGATCAATTCCTTCGCCTCGGCGTGGGAGATCTTCGGCACCACGGCGTTCGCGGCTTCAACGAGGTCTTTCGCGGTTCTGGCCATGGCCGACCCTAACTCCACGCACCCGGCGCGGTCATGGTGTTGGGCGGCGTGTAGACACGTGCCGTGACTACCGACCTGCCATCCGACCTCGGTAAGGGCTTCGACACCGAGCTCGGCCTGACCTATCTCGAACTCGGTCCCGACGGCGGCCGCGCACAGCTGACGGTCACGGACAAGTTGCTGCAGCCCTACGGCATCGTGCACGGCGGCGTGTACTGCTCGATCGTCGAGAGCCTGGCGAGCGTGTCGGCCGCGGTCTGGCTTGCCGACAACGGCGGCGGCAACGTCGTCGGCGTCAACAACAACACCGATTTTCTGCGCGCCATCTCCGCAGGGACCGTCACGGCGGTGTCCACACCAATCCATCGCGGCCGCCGTCAGCAGTTGTGGCAGATCGCCATCACCGACGACGACGACAGGCTCGTCGCGCTTGGACAGGTGCGGCTGCAGAACATGCCCGCCGGCTAAGAGGTCGCGTGCGCTGCTGATCGCCGCGCTCCGTGGCAATATCGCCCACTATGCGTTTATCCCCGCATGAGCAGGACCGCCTGCTGATCTCCTATGCGGCCGAGCTCGCCCGGCGCCGGCAGGGCCGCGGCCTGAAGCTCAACCACCCCGAAGCGGTCGCGCTGATCACCGACCACCTCCTCGAGGGTGCCCGCGACGGCCGCACGGTGGCCGAGCTGATGGCCAGTGGCCGCGAGGTTCTCAGCCGCGACGACGTCATGGAGGGCGTGCCCGAGATGCTCGAGGACGTCCAGGTCGAGGCGACATTCCCCGACGGCACCAAGCTCGTCACCGTCCACCACCCGATCCCGTGACCGAACCGATGGTGCCCGGCGAGATCCTCTACGGGGACGGCGATATCGAGATCAACGCCGGACTCGAGCGGCTCGCGATGGAAATCGTCAACACCGGAGACCGGCCGGTGCAGGTGGGCAGCCACGTCCACCTGTCGCAGGCCAACGCCGCGCTGTCCTTCGACCGCGCGGCCGCGCACGGCCACCGGCTCGACATCCCCGCGGGCACCGCGGTGCGGTTCGAACCCGGTGTCGCCCAGACCGTCTCACTCGTCCCGCTCGGTGGATCGCGCGAGGTGCACGGGTTGACCCTGGATCCGCCCGGCCGGCTGGCCGAGAACAGAGGAGCCCGATGACCCGGCTGCCGCGCGCCAGGTACGGCGCGCTGTTCGGACCGACCACCGGCGACCGGATCCGACTCGCCGACACCGACTTGTTCGTCGAGATCACCGAGGACCGCAGTGGCGGACCCGAACTCGCCGGTGACGAGGCCGTCTTCGGCGGGGGCAAGGTGCTGCGCGAATCCATGGGGCAGGGGCGTGCGACGCGCGCCGACGGGGCTCCCGATACCGTCATCACCGGCGTGGTGATCCTCGACTACTGGGGAATCATCAAGGCGGACATCGGTATTCGTGATGGGCGTATCGTCGGTATCGGCAAAGCCGGCAATCCCGACATCATGTCGGGCGTGCATCCCGAACTCGTGGTCGGGCCGTCGACGGAGATCATCGGGGGCAACGGCCGTATCGTCACCGCCGGCGGTATCGATTGCCACGTGCACCTGATCTGCCCCCAGACGATGGCCGAAGCGCTCGGCGGGGGCATCACCACGATGATCGGGGGCGGTACCGGCCCGGCAGAAGGCAGCAAGGCCACCACCGTCACCCCCGGCGCATGGCACCTGGCGCGCATGCTCGAGTCGCTGGATTCCTGGCCGATGAACATCGCGCTGCTCGGCAAGGGCAACACGGTCAGCGCCGAGGCCATGTGGGAGCAGTTACGGGGCGGCGCTTCGGGATTCAAACTGCACGAGGACTGGGGCAGCACCCCCGCGGCCATCGACGCCTGCCTCACCGTGGCCGACGCGTCGGGCGTACAGGTGGCGCTGCATTCGGACACCCTCAACGAGGCGGGCTTCGTGGAGGACACCGTCGGCGCGATCGCAGGCCGGTCGATTCACGCCTACCACACCGAGGGCGCCGGCGGGGGGCACGCTCCCGACATCATCACCGTCGCCGCGCAACCGCATGTGCTGCCGAGCTCGACCAATCCGACGCGCCCGCACACGGTCAACACGCTCGACGAGCACCTCGACATGCTGATGGTGTGCCATCACCTCAATCCCAGCGTCCCGGAGGATCTCGCGTTCGCCGAGAGCCGCATCCGGCCATCGACCATCGCCGCGGAGGATCTGCTGCACGACATCGGCGCGATCTCGATGATCGGCAGCGACGCCCAGGCGATGGGCCGCATCGGCGAAGTGGTGATCTGCACGTGGCAGACCGCGCATGTCATGAAACGCAGGCGGGGGGCGTTGGAAGGCGACACCTCCGGGGCGAGGGCCGCCGACAACCACCGCGCGCGACGCTACGTCGCCAAGTACACGATCTGCCCTGCGATCGCGCACGGGCTCGACGCCGAGATCGGATCGATCGAGGTGGGCAAGCTCGCCGACCTGGTGCTGTGGGAACCCGCGTTCTTCGGTGTGCGCCCGCACGCAGTTCTCAAGGGCGGCATGATCGCCTGGGCCGCAATGGGAGACGCGAACGCGTCGATCCCAACCCCGCAGCCGGTGCTGCCGCGCCCCATGTTCGGCGCGGCGCCGTCGGCCGCCGCCGCCACGTCGGTGCATTTCGTCTCGCAGCAGGCGGTCGACGACGGACTGGCCGACCGGATCGATGTGAAACGGCGCCTGGTGCCGGTCAAGGATGTCCGCAACGTCGGTAAGGCCGATATGCCGCTCAACGATGCGCTGCCGCAGATCGAGGTCGACCCCGACACCTTCACCGTCCGCATCGACGGAGACGTATGGCAGGAGCAACCGGCGAGCGAACTGCCGATGGCGCAACGGTACTTCCTCTTCTGACGCCGATGACGAACCTGACGACGCTTCTCGCACTGGCCGACTCGCGGTTGCCGACCGGCGGTCACGTGCACTCCGGCGGTGTCGAGGAGGCGGTCACCAGCGGGCTGGTCGCCGACGTCACCACGTTGCGGGCATACCTGCGGCGGCGCATCCGGACCCAGGGCCTCGTGACCGCTTCCCTGGCCGCGGCGGTGCACACCGGGACTTTCGAGCCCGCGCAGGCCGACCACGAAACCGATGCCCGCATACCGGCGCCCGCCGCCCGCCAGGCGTCGCGTGCCCAGGGTCGAGGCCTGGTCCGTTTGGCCCGCCGGGTGTGGCCCGACGAGGACTGGGGTGCACTCGGCACCACCCCACACCTGTCCGTTGCGGCCGGGTGGGCGGGCCGTGCTTCGGGCTTGACCGCTGAGCAGACCGCTCTCTGCGTGGTGTACACGACGATGACGGGTTCGGCGACCGCCGCACAGCGCCTGCTCGCACTCGATCCCGGCGACGTCGCCGCGCTCACCTTCGAGCTGTCGGCGCTGTGCGACCAGACCGCGGCCTCGGCGGCGAAGGAACTGGCCGACCTGTCCGATCCGTTGCTCGACGTGCTGGCTCAGCGCCACAGCAGGCGCGAGCGTCCCCTGTTCGCCTCCTAGTCCGCGCCCGAAAGGACCGTCATGCCTCCGCATTTCACCGACGGTGAGCCACACCGTCATCATCTCGAGCGACCCAAGCGCGCGCGACAGCCGGGGGAGCCCTTACGCATCGGTGTCGGCGGTCCGGTGGGTTCGGGGAAGACCGCACTGGTCGCGGCGTTGTGCCGGCAGCTGCGCGACGAGCTGTCGCTGGCCGTGCTGACCAATGACATCTACACCACCGAGGACGCCGACTTCCTGCGCCGCCACGCCGTGCTGCCCGACGAGCGGATCACCGCGGTGCAGACCGGCGGCTGCCCACACACCGCGATCCGCGACGACATCACCGCCAACCTCGACGCAATCGACGACCTCATCGCGGGCAACAATCGGCTCGATCTCATCCTGGTCGAGTCCGGCGGGGACAACCTCACGGCGACGTTCTCCTCAGGGCTGGTCGATGTCCAGATCTTCGTCGTCGATGTCGCGGGCGGCGACAAGGTTCCCCGCAAGGGTGGTCCCGGGGTGACCTACTCAGATCTGTTGGTGATCAACAAGACCGACCTCGCTCCGCTCGTCGGAGCCGACCTCGACGTGATGCGGCGCGACGCGACCGCCGTGCGTGGTGATCGCCCGTTCGTGATGATTTCGCTGACCGATGATCCTGCGGCCTCCGCGGTGCTGGAGTGGGTTCGCTCCCAGCTCCGGGTGTTCGTCTAGTGCGATCCGAGGTGCTGATCGTCGCGCGGCGGAACCGCCGGCCGCGCATCGAGTGTGCGGGCGGTCTGGCCGCCCGGCTCACCGGGCCCGACACCGTCCATCTCGTGTCGGCGGCGGCAACCCCGTTGGGGGGTGACGTTCTCCACTTCCGTGTCGTCGTCGAGCCGGACGCTCGACTGCGGATACGCACCGCCGCCGCAACGCTCACCCTGCCAGGCGCGAGAACGGTTGATTCGCACGCGATCTGGGAGCTCGATGTGGCAGGGGAACTGGACCTGGACCCGGAACCCACGATCGTGGCCTCGGACTCGCGGCACCACAGCTCGGTGCGCCTCGGTCTCGGCGCATGCGGACGTCTGAGGCTCCGCGAGCGGGTGCAGATCGGCAGATCCGGTGAACGCCACGGGTTCTGGTCAGGGTCGTTACACGCCGACGTCGACGGCGCCCCGCTGTTGCGGCACCGCATCGAGTTGGGCAGGGGAGCGGTCACCGACGACGAGATCGGCGCGCCGATGGCCGCGATCAGCGAACTGAGCTACCCGGACGCCGACGTCGACACCGCGGGTGAACCGCTGGCGTTGGCCGCGGGCGGCTGCCTTGCGACCTGGCAGGGCGCGCGGCTCTAGCCCGCGACCTTCTCGGTGTCGCGTACGCCGGCCGCGATCTCCTCGAGCTCCTCTATTCGGGTGCGGGCGTAGGCCTGCTGCTCGGTGATCGTGAGGTTGCCGCGCTGCGTCGACAGGAACGTGACTGTCCACGACACCAGCGTGGTGAGCTTGCGCCGGAAGCCGACCAGATACACGAGGTGCAACACCAACCAGGCCAGCCAGGCGATGAAGCCGCCGAACTCCAGCGGGCCGATCTTGGCGACGGCGGAGAACCGCGACACCGTGGCCATCGAACCCTTGTCGAAGTACTGGAAGGGTTCGCGCTGCGTGGGATCGGCGCCCTTGAGCTCGGCCCTGATCGCGTTGGCCGCATACCTTCCGCCCTGGATGGCGCCCTGCGCCTGCCCGGGAACGCCCTCGACATGGGCCATATCGCCGACCACGAACACGTTGGGGTGGCCGGGCAGCGTCAGGTCCGGGTTCACGAGCACGCGCCCGGCCCGGTCGACCTCGCCCTCGGACTGCTCGGCGAGGTCGCGGCCCAGCGGGCTGGCCTGCACACCGGCCGACCACACCTTCGTCGCGGACTCGATCCGCCGAATGGTGCCGTCGGAGTCCTTGACGGTGATGCCGTTGCGGTCGACGTCGGTGACCATGGCGCCGAGTTGGATGTCGACGCCCATCTTCTCCAGCCGGGCCTGCGCCTTCTTGCCGAGCTTCTCGCCCATCGGGGGCAGGACCGCTGGCGCGGCGTCGAGCAGGATCACCCGCGCGGTGGTCGAATCGATATGGCGGAACGCACCTTTGAGGGTGTGATCGGCCAATTCCGCGATCTGTCCGGCCATTTCGACGCCGGTCGGACCAGCGCCGACCACCGTGAACGTCAGCAGCTTCTCGCGCCGGGCCGGATCGCTGGAACGCTCCGCCTGCTCGAACGCGCTGAGAATGCGAGCCCGCAGCTCCAGCGCATCGTCGATGGATTTCATGCCCGGCGCCCACTCCGCGAAATGGTCGTTACCGAAATAGGACTGGCCGGCGCCCGCGGCGACGATGAGCGTGTCGTACGGGGTGACGTAGGTGTGGCCGAGCAGCTCCGACTTGACCGTCTGGTTGGCCAGGTCGATGTGGGTGACGTCACCGAGGAGCACCTGGCAGTTCTTCTGCTTGCGCAGGATCATCCGCGTGGGCGGAGCGATCTCCCCGGACGGGATGATGCCGGTCGCCACCTGATACAGCAGCGGCTGGAACAGGTGGTGGGTGGTCTTGGCGATCATCTTGACGTCGACGTCGGCTCTCTTCAGCCTCTTGGCAGCGGTCAGCCCGCCGAACCCTGACCCGATGATGACGACCTTGTGCCGATCAGATGCAGTGGCTCCGGGATGGCTCATACTGGGCTCCTCGACGGTGCTTCCACGTGCAGTTCACTACCCGTAACGGTAGTCGCCTGAACACCCGATCAGTGAACGGGTTCGTTGTGTTATATCCCACCCGGGGCGTGGACTACCCGCCGAGCAGCGGTCGGAGCGCTTCGCCCACCGCGGTGACACGGCCGGGGTGGTATCCGTCGAGGCTCGTGACCGGGCTCAAGATCACCCCGTCGACACCGGCATCGAGGACCTTGGTCTTGATCTGCTCGGCGATCTGATCGGGGCTGCCGAACACCGCTTGCTGTTTGTAGTCGTCGGGGATGACGTCGCCGGTGACGTTCTCGTCGATGATCGCGACGACGAGCATGCTGGTCTCCAGCGTCGCGGGGTCGCGGCCGATCTCCTCACAGCGCTGCTTGACCACCTGCAGCTTGCGGGGGAGCTCGTCGAAGCCGGCGATGATGTTGAGGTGGTCGAAGTGCCGCGCCGCCAGCGGGATCGTCTTCTTCTCGCCGCTGCCACCGATCATCAGCGGAATATGGTCGCGGAACCGCGGTTCGGCCATCGCCTCTTGGGCGCGGTAGTACTTGCCCTCGACCGTCGGGCGCTCACCGCGCAGCATCGGCAGGATGATCTCCAACGCCTCGCCGAGCTTGTTGAAGCGGTCGGTGAAGGTCCCGAACTCGTATCCGAGGCTGTCGTGTTCGAGCTCGTACCAACCGGTGCCGATGCCGAGGACGGCACGTCCCTGGCTCATCACGTCCAACGTGGTGATCGCCTTGGCCAGCAGCGTCGGGTTGCGGTAGGTGTTGCCGGTCACCAGGGTCCCGAGCTGGACCCGCTCGGTGGCCGTGGCCAGACCGCCCAGCGCGGTGTAGGCCTCGAGCATGGGTTGGTCCGGCGTCCCGAGTCCGGGCAGTTGGTAGAAGTGGTCCATCACGAAAACCGAGTCGAAGCCGGCGGCCTCGGCCTCCTGTGCCTGCGCGATGACAGTGGGGAAGATTTCGCCGACACCCGTGCCGTAGGAGAAGTTGGGGATCTGGAGTCCGAGTCTGATGGTCATGAGAGCACGAAACCACACCTAAGCGGAGCGGTCACCCCGTTTAGCTTCGGGCGAACAGCGGAATAATCAGCCGAAGTTTGCGAGCGCGCCCTTGCTGACGTGCAGAATCTGGCCGGTGATGTGGCGCGCCGGCGGCGTGGTGAGGAACAGGGCCAGCCGCGCGATCTCGTCGGCGACCGGCGGCGGCGTGCGCGACAGTCCTTCGTAACCGGGCTCGGCGCTTCGGCCCGAAGCCACCGCGTTGACGGTGATGCCCCGCGTTCCGAAATACTCGGCCTGACCGGCCGTCCAGTCCGCCAGCGCAGCTTTGATCGCCGCGTCCGCGCTGCCGACCGCCGGATTCTCGGGGACGACATTGACGATCGAACCGCCCGAGCGCAGATGGTCGCCCAGAATCTGCACCGTCAACACGGCGGACACCACGGTCGAGTCGAGCGCCGCACGCCATGCCCTGGCCAGGTCGGACAGCGAGTAGGTACGAGGGTCGCCGCCGTCCCACCCAGGGGCGGGCACGTTGACGATCGTGTCGAGGTGGTGCGGGAACTGCTGTCGCGCCGCTTCCAGGCTGTCTGGATCGGTGTTGTCGAGCACGATCGCGTCGACGTCGAGTTCCTTTGCGGCGACCTCGAGTTCGTCGCGGCGGGCGCCCGCGATCACGACGCGGTGACCGGCGTCGCGGAAGCCTTCGGCGATCGTGCGGCCCAGATCGGTGTCACCTGCGGTGACGAGCACCTCCATCGCGAGGACCTCCCTGTCGTGTTCAACGCTGAACGCAGCGGTCCTCCAAATGTTACTGGACAGTAGCTACTGCACGAAACCGGCGCGCAGGCGCATGTCCCATAGGGTTTGACCTGTGAGGTGGAAGGCCGTTGGGTGAACCGGCTGGTCTGCCGCGCTGGCTGTATCTGCCCGCCGCGGTCGGCGCGCTGTTCGTCGCGGTGCCGCTCGTGGCGATCGCGGCCAGGGTCGACTGGCCGAACATCCTGCAGCTGATCAGCAGCGAGTCCTCGATCAACGCCCTTCTACTAAGCCTGCGCACGGCGACCGCGAGCACGGTGCTCTGCCTGATACTGGGCGTTCCGATGGCGCTGGTGCTCGCGCGCAGCGACAGCCGAGTGGTCCGAGCCGCGCGGCCCCTGATTCTGCTGCCGCTGGTGTTGCCGCCCGTGGTCGGCGGCATCGCGCTGCTCTACGCATTCGGGCGTCTCGGCCTGATCGGACAGTATCTGGAGGCCGCGGGTGTCCAGATCGCGTTCACGACGACGGCGGTCGTGCTCGCGCAGACGTTCGTATCGCTGCCGTTCCTGGTCATCGCGCTCGAAGGCTCCGCGCGTACCGCCGGAACCGGTTACGAGACGGTGGCCGCCACGCTCGGCGCCCGCCCGTCCCGGGTGTGGTGGCGCGTCACGCTCCCGCTGCTGACACCCGGCCTGGTCTCCGGCGCGGTGCTGGCGTTCGCCCGATCGCTCGGCGAGTTCGGGGCGACGCTGACGTTCGCGGGGTCCCGCGAGGGCGTCACCCGCACGCTGCCACTGGAGATCTACCTGCAGCGCGAGAGCGACGCCGACGCCGCGGTGGCGTTGTCACTGCTGCTGGTGGTGGTGGCAGCAGTGGTGGTCCTGGGGCTGGGGAGTCGCCGGTTACGCGGTGACAGTGCCTGGAACGCGGCGTGACCGGCATCAGCCTGCGTGCGGTCGTCGAACAGCGCGACATCGACGTCGCCTTCGACGTCGCCGGCGGTGAGGTCCTTGCCGTTCTCGGCCCCAACGGCGCGGGCAAGTCGACGATCCTGCACGTCATCGCGGGACTGCTCCGGCCCGACGACGGTGTCGTGCGGGTGGGCCGGCGGGTGCTGTCCGACACCGCAGCGCGTGTCCACGTGGCGACCCACGACCGCCGCGTCGGCCTGCTGATGCAGGATGCGCTGCTGTTTCCTCATCTCGATGTCGCGGCCAACGTCGCCTTTCCGCCAGGCAGCAGGCGCCCGGAGCACTGGCTCACCCAGGTCGACGCGGCCGACCTAGCCGCCCGCAGGCCGCGTCAGCTGTCCGGGGGACAGGCGCAACGGGTCGCGCTGGCCCGCGCGCTGGCGGCCGAACCCGACGTACTGCTGCTCGACGAGCCGTTGGCAGGGCTCGACGTCGCGGCCGCCGCCGCGATGCGCAAGGTGCTGCGCAACGTGCTCACACGCGACGGGCGGTCCGCGGTGTTGGTGACCCACGACGTCCTCGACGTGGTCACCCTCGCCGATCGAGTGCTGGTGCTCGAAGCCGGTCGTATCGTCGAAATAGGTTCTGCTGCAACGGTGTTGGCTGCCCCACGGAGTGACTTCGGTGCCCGTCTGGCCGGGATCAACCTGATTCGCGGGATGGCGGACGGCCACGGTGTCCTCACCACCGGGTGGGGCGCGGCCTGGTACGGGAGCCCGGCGTCGGACATCTCGACCGCGGGGCCCGCGGTCGCCCTGTTCCACCCCGCGGCGGTGGCCGTGTACCGCGACCGGCCGCACGGCAGCCCCCGGAACACCGTCGAAGTCACCGTCGCCGAACTCGACGCCCGCGGCTCCGCGATCCGGGTGCGGGCCGAAGCGCAGCCCGATGGCAGCCCGGGACTCGCAGCCGACATCACCGCGGATTCCGCGACCGCGCTGAGGCTGGCCCCCGGAGAACGGGTGTTCTTCGCGGTGAAGGCACAGGAGGTCGCGCTCCATCCGGCCCAGTAACGGTCACCGGAGTCGGAGCGAAAGACAGTCGAGTCACCGGTCGCACCACCGCGCGCCACGCGCGGATGCTGTGCCATGTCAGCAAACTGCTGTATCACAGCTATCAGTACTTACAATCCCCTCAGCTATGTCTTATTTATCCTCATTTTGAGCAATTCACACTTGCGTCACGGCGGTAACACGGTAGTTTCTTTCCCATGGATCAGCCGGACGCGATTTCAGCCCCGCGCAGGGGGCTCTCCAGGACATTGGCGGCCGTGGCGGCGACCGGGGCCACCGCCCTAGCGCTCGCGCTCCCGACGGTGGCCCAGGCGCAGCCCGAGCCGACGCCTCCGCCGCCCCCACCGCCGCCGACGGGGAACACCTTCCTCCAAGGTCCTCCGCCGCCTCCGGCCCCGGGGGCACCCGCGCCGGCACCGGGGGCCCCGGCTCCCGAGCCCGGCGCGCCGCCTCCGGCACCCGGCGCTCCGCCGCCGGCACCAGGGGCACCTGCACCGGCACCGGGCGATCCGAACGCACCCGCGCCCGCGCCAGCCGACCCCGGCCGCGTCGACTCGGCGGCCGGTGGCCTCAGCTACGTCGTGCCCGCGGGATGGAAAGTGGCGGATTCGACGCAGCTTTCCTACGGGCAGGTGTTGCTGACCAAGGACGCCCCCGAAGGCGCCGAGCCACCCAACGACACCAGCATCCTGCTCGGCCGACTCGACCTGAAGCTTTTCGCGGGTGCCGAGACGGACAACACGAAGGCCGCGCAGCGCTTGTCCTCCGACATGGGCGAGTTCTTCATGCCGTTCCCCGGCACCCGGGTCAACCAGGAGACCGTCGAGCTCAATGCCGACGGCATGCCCGGCGTCGCGTCGTACTACGAAGTGAAGTTCACCGACACGAACAAGCCCAACGGCCAGATCTGGGCCGGCGTGGTGGGCAACCCGGTCGAACCCGGTACACCGCGCGGTCAGCGCACACCCGAGCGGTGGTTCGTGGTCTGGCTCGGCACCGCGAACAATCCCGTCCCGAAGGAAGAGGCGGTGACGCTGGCCAACTCGATCCGGCCGTACACGCCGCCCGCAGCGCCTGCGGCACCGCCGGCCGATCCCAACGCGCCTGCGCCGCGGCCCGCGGTCGGCGTACCCGTCCCGGTCGCACCGGAGAACGCGCCCGGAATGGCGCCCCCGGCCTGACCTGACGTAGCGCGGTCGGCATGCAGCGCGTCCGCGCGTGAGGTTCGGCATCAACCCGAATACCGCGCCGGGCGTCTCCGCCCTTGCGCCTGTGCCGCCGTCGCAGTGGTTAGACGCTCGCGCAAACAGACGGCGCGAACGGAACTGGAATTGGCACGCACACCCCAACAGAGAAGTAGGGGGTGACATCCCCGTTCCATGCCGGTGGCGGAGGAGGCGGCGGAGCCGGCGGGGGTGGGGGTAGCGGAGCGACGACACACGTATTCGAAAGCGCGTCGTACACCGTCCCCATTCCACATTCTGCGGCCGATGCGACCGCTGTCGTCGATACCGTCGCTATCGCCAACGGGATGAGCGCGATTGGCACTATGGCTGCCCACCGATGACTGATATGTCGCATCCGGGCTCTCCCCTCGGATCGTTACCCGACCCTTATCCTTGGGAGTCTAGAACCGCCGCATGATCAAAAACAGAGGAAATTGACGCGACGGTCAGCTTTCAGGGGCCCACCCACGGCGCCTGGCCGTTGAGGTTGTTCACGTTCAACGTGAAGCATGGGAGATTACCGCCGAAGCCGAGGACACCCACCGCCTGGCAGCGCTGGAAACTACCGTCCGGAGCAAGCGGGCCGTCACAGATTTGACCGCCGCCCCAGGGCGTCCAAGCCGACTGGCAGCCCGCATGGGCAGGGCCGGCGAGAGCGATACCGCCGGTGAACAAAGCGCCAACCGTCAGTGTGACAAGTGATTTCATTCCTCACCTCTTCGCTTGACAAGGTCGGAGTCTCAGACGACTCTTCGACAACCACTTAGTTGATCTATCGACTCCACGGTATTTTTTTGTTAAGGCAAATTGGTGAGAGCTTCCTCACGCTGTGAGAACACTCCTAGCGCGACGGCAGCCAGCGTCATTTCACCGCAAGCGAAGGGAGCACCCCGGGTGGTGCGGGGGTCAGCGCGGCGCGACCATGTGGTGATGAACTCCACCATGACCGCCTGGCAAGTGCAGCGCCCGGGTCCCATGACCACGCGGCCGTTGGAACGCGTGTGGGTCGAGATTCCGCGCCCGAGAGCCGGCGAGCTTGCGGTGGCGGTGCGGGCATGTGGCGTGTGCCGCACCGATCTTCACGTGGCCGAAGGCGATCTACCCGTGCATCGGCCCGCGGTCGTACCGGGCCACGAGGTGGTGGGCGAGGTCGTCGAGGTGGGGGAGGACGCGGGTACGGAGTTCGGGGTCGGCGACCGCGTCGGCATCGCCTGGCTGCGGCATACGTGTGGGCGCTGCCGGTACTGCGCGAGGGGCGACGAGAACCTGTGCCCGGAATCGCGTTACACGGGTTGGGATGCCGACGGCGGATACGCCGAATTCGCGACGGTCCCAGCGGCATACGCGCATCCGCTGCCCGCGGGCTACTCCGATACCGAGCTGGCGCCGCTGTTGTGCGCCGGAATCATCGGCTATCGCGCGCTGTTGCGAGCCGACCTACCACCGGGCGGCCGCTTGGGCATATACGGTTTCGGCGGCAGCGCGCATCTGACCACCCAAGTGGCCGTCGCGCAGAATGCCGAGGTTCACGTCATGACGCGCGGGCACGCCGCGCGTGAGCTCGCGCTGAGCCTAGGTGCGGCCTCGGCGCAGCGAGCGGATGAACGTCCGCCCGTCGACCTCGATGCCGCGATCCTGTTCGCGCCCGCCGGAGAGCTCGTCCTGCCCGCACTCGAAGCGCTCGATCGCGGTGGCACGCTTGCGATCGCGGGCATCCACCTGTCCGACATCCCGACGCTGAACTATCAGCGTCACCTCTTCCAGGAACGTCAGGTCAGGTCGGTCACCGCCAACACTCGCAACGACGCCCGAGCCTTCCTGGCGTTCGCCGGAGAACACCACCTCGAGGTGACCAGCCCACCGTATCCGCTCGACCGCGCCGACGCCGCGCTGAGCGATCTGGCCTCCGGCCGGGTCTCCGGGGCCGCCGTACTGGTCGTCTAGAGCTCGGCCAGCGCGGCGCGGAGTCGACCCACGAGATCCCCACGGCCATACCGGTAAACGGGTCCGGCGCCGTCCGCCAACAGAATTCGCAGTCGCGCCATGCCTCGCGCCCCGACCATCCGGGGAGAGTGCAGTCGCAATGTGATCTCGCCGATCACATCCTCGGCGGCGGCAATGTTCGGTACGTGCAACGGCACCCGCGAAGACATCAGTGGTCCGTGCCCGCGGGCATCCCGCACGATCTTTCGCAGTGCCCTGGCCACCGATTCGCGCTCGGCGGTCGACATCAGCCGGGCGCAGTGCGCGGCGTACGCACCGCCCTCGGGTGCGACCCCACCGACGGCCGCCACCCGGTCGAACTTGTTCGCCCTCAGCCGCGCCATCATTCGCGCTCGGCGAGACGGGGTTGGGGCCGTGTTTCTTGCCGCCGCGAACGGCGGCAGCAGGGTGGGCGAATCCGGAATGTCCGGCATATCGATCCTCGCTTGCGAACGGCTGCGTGACTATCGATAAATTTATAACGGTCACGCATGACCGGTCAAATTGAAATACCGGTCATCAAAGCCTAGGCTTTCGATATGACTCGAACGCGGTGGCTGGGCGACCAGGAGACCAAACCGGCACCGCCGCGTCTGGCCCTGGTGCAGAGCCTGGTCAACACCGCGGAGCTTCCGTCCGGCCCCGACCGCTTGGCCGATCCGGACGACGCGCAGCCGTGGCTGCAAGACCAGGGGTTGTTGGCTTCGGGCGACAGCGTCGACGAGGCCGATCTCGCGTTGTTGCGTGGTGTTCGCGAGGCCCTGCGCGCGATGCTGATCCACAACGCCGGTGGTCCGCCGCCGACAGCGGCGGCGTTGGCGCCGCTGCGGACCGCGGCCGGTCGCGCCGCACGCGCCGAGGTCGACGACTCCGGACGGATACGCCTGTCGGCGGTGGGCTCCTCACTGCGCGACCGCCTGACCGGCCTGCTACTGGTGATCCACGACGCACAGCGCGACGGCACCTGGTCGCTGTTGAAGGCGTGCGCCAACGAGGAGTGCCTGTGGGCGTTCTACGACCGCTCCCGCAACCACGGCGGCACCTGGTGCAGCATGGCTACCTGCGGTAACAAGCTCAAAAATCGGGAGTTCCGCGCCCGCAAGCGCGCCGCGCACTGACGTCAGCTCAGGTGCCACACCAGCGCGGCCGCCAGGGCGCCGAGCCCGTTCAGCGACCAGTGCAGCGCGATCGGTGCGATCAGGCTGCCGCTGCGGCGCCGCAACCAGGTGAACACGAAGCCCGCGAGGCCGGTGGCGACCACCGCCAACGTCACGCCGGCGACGGTGCCCATCACGCCTCCGCCGAAGATCCGGGTGAATCCGACGTTGCTTGCGGTCAGGCCCAGCGACGTGGCGACGTGCCAGAGTCCGAACAACAACGACCCGGCCGCCGCCACCCCACGCCAGCCCCAGGCGCGGTCGAGCGCACCGTGCAGCACCCCGCGGAATGCCAGTTCTTCGGGTATCACGGTCTGTAAAGGGATGATGACCATCGACGCGATGAGGGCGCCCGAGATCGTGGCGTAGTTGTTGTTCATGAACATCGGCCGCGTCCACGGCAGCAGCGCACCGATGGCGATCACCGACAGCACCAACGCGACCGCGCCCAGCGCGTAACCGGTTCCGGACTTCCAGTGTTCGCGGCTCAGGCCGAGCTCGGCCCATCCGAGGCCGCGGGAGCGGACCAGCGCCACCAGCAGCAGCGCCGCCGCCGGGACCGTCGCCACGCTGGCCCACGGCGTGGTGAAGTGCGCGATCAGGTTCGTCAGCGCCAACACCACCACGACCACCGCGATGTCGACATAGGTGCGGAAGTGGTGCAGCGCGGAGAGCTGTTCGACCACCGGATGCGGGCGCTCCACTAGGGCGGCTTGGTCGGACACGAAAATCCAGTCTAGCGGTCGTGTTCGCTGAGGGTGTCCTGCGACAGCGATGACGCTTGGTAATCGGGGTCCCACGTCCACCCCGAGATCGCCGGATCGTCCTCGCCGTGCTCGCGGGTGTACCGCCGGGCGGCGATTCGGGCGTCAGCCATCTCCTGGCGCAGCCCGGCCACGCTGCTGCCCAGGCCGTCGACTCGGTCGATCACGTCCATGACCAGATGGAAGCGGTCGAGGTCGTTGAGCATCACCATGTCGAAGGGGGTTGTCGTGGTACCGCGTTCCTTGAAGCCGCGCACGTGCAACTGGGCGTGGTTGGCATGCCGGTAGGTCAAGCGGTGAATCAGCCAGGGATAGCCGTGATAGGCGAAGATAATCGGCTTGTCCTTGGTGAAGATCGAGTCGAATTCGCGATCGGAAAGGCCGTGCGGGTGTTCGGACTCCGGTTGCAGCCGCATGATGTCGACGACGTTGACCACCCGCACCTTCAGCTCGGGCAGCCGTCGACGCAGTATGTCGGCGGCCGCGAGCGTTTCCAGGGTCGGGATGTCTCCGGCGCACGCGAGCACCACGTCCGGTTCCGCGGTCGTGGTGCTGGCCCATTCCCAGATCCCCAGACCTCGGGTGCAGTGTGCGATCGCCGACTCCATGTCCAGATAGTTCAGAGCGGGTTGCTTACCGGCGACGATCACGTTGACGTAGTGGCGGCTGCGCAGACAGTGGTCGGCCACCGAGAGCAGAGTGTTGGCGTCGGGCGGCAGGTACACCCGCACGACCTCCGGGCGCTTGTTGGCGACGTGGTCGATGAAACCGGGATCCTGGTGTGATGCGCCGTTGTGGTCCTGTCGCCAGACATGTGATGTCAGAAGGTAATTGAGCGACGCGATGGGTGCCCGCCAAGACAGCTCCCGACTGCTGTTGAGCCACTTGACGTGCTGGTTGAGCATGGAGTCCACGATGTGGATGAACGCCTCATAGCAGTTGAACAACCCGTGTCTGCCCGTCAACAGGTATCCCTCGAGCCAACCCTGGCAGAGGTGTTCGGACAGCACCTCCATCACCCGACCGTCCGGACCGAGGTTCTCGTCGTCGGGGGTGAGCTCGGCGAGCCAGGTCTTGTCCGTCGCCTCGAGGGTCGCCGACAGCCGGTTGGATGCGGTCTCGTCGGGTCCCATCAACCGGAAGCGGTCGGCGTTACGGGTGATGACGTCGCGCAGAAAGGTTCCCAGCACCCGGGTCGCCTCGGTCGATTCGGAGGCGGGCTCGTCGACCGGCACCGCGTAGTCGGTGAACGGCGGCAGGTCCAGGTCCTTGAGCAGCAGTCCGCCGTTGGCATGCGGGTTGGCACTCATCCGCCGCTGCCCGCGCGGGGCGATCGCGCGCAACTCGGGCCGTAGCCGGCCGTCGTCGTCGAACAACTCCTCGGGCCGGTAGCTGCGCAGCCAATCCTCGAGCTGGGCGCGGTGCTCGGGGTTGGTGTGGGTGCCCGACAACGGAACCTGATGGGACCGCCACGTGCCCTCGACCTTCTTGCCGTCCACCTCCCTGGGGCCGGTCCAGCCCTTCGGTGTCCTCAGCACCAGCATCGGCCACACGGGCCGGAAAGTCTCACTCCTCAACGCGGCTCGTTCCTCGCCGCCTGATCGTCCTGCGCCGGGCCTGCCCTGCTCCCCGTCGAGGCGGGCGGCGCGCTGGTTCGCCGCGATCTGGTCGAAGGCCTCGTCGAGCGCCGTCGCCAGCTGCTGGTGCACGTTGGCCGGATCGTCCCCAGCCACCGTGATGGGCCGGTAGCCATAGCCCAGCATCAGCGACTCGAGCTCCTCCTGCGGAATCCGCGCGAGGACCGTCGGGTTGGCGATCTTGTAGCTGTTCAGATGCAGGATGGGCAGCACCGCACCGTCGGTGACCGGGTTGAGGAACTTGTTCGAATGCCAACTCGCCGCCAGCGGGCCGGTCTCGGCCTCGCCGTCGCCGATGACACAGGCGACCACCAGGTCGGGGTTGTCGAACGCCGCGCCGTAGGCGTGCACCAGGGCGTAACCCAACTCGCCGCCCTCGTGGATCGAACCGGGGGTTTCCGCGGCGACGTGGCTGGGGATCCCGCCGGGAAAGGAGAACTGGCGGAACAGTTTTCGCATCCCCTCGGTGTCTTCGGAGATGGCCGAGTACACCTCGCTGTAGGTGCCCTCGAGATAGGCGTTGGCGACCAGGCCGGGGCCGCCGTGCCCCGGTCCGGTGATGTAGATGACGTTGGCGTCGCGGTTGCGGATGACGCGGTTCAGGTGCGCGTAGACGAGGTTGAGCCCCGGTGTCGTGCCCCAGTGGCCGAGCAGTCGGGGCTTGACGTGCTCGGGCGCCAGCGGCTCGCGCAGCAATGGGTTGTCCAGCAGATAGATCTGGCCCACCGACAGGTAGTTGGCGGCGCGCCAGTAGGCATCGAGCAGGTCGAGTTCATCGGTGGACAGCGTGGGGGACAGGGCCTCGGCAGTCATCTGACTCATCATCGTCGAAACGGGTGAACGGGTGCCACTCCTGTACCCGATGCGGGTGAAGCTACCCATTAGCCTGTCTGGCGTGTTGGGATTCGCAGTGCCGCAGTTCGGGCCGTCCGCTCGTGCGGACCTCGCGCGCTATGCCGCCGCCGCCGAGAGCCTCGGCGTGGACAGTCTCTGGGTGGGAGACCGCCTGTTGACGGCGGTGCATCCCAGCGTCGGCTACGCAGGGAAGGACACCATCCCCGAACAGTTCCGCGCAGGCCTGGATCCGTTCATCGCGCTGGCGGTCGTGGCCGCAGCGACGTCGCGCGTCCGGTTGGGCAGCAGCGTCCTCGTCGCACCGTGGTACCCGCCGGTGCAGCTGGGCCGCCAACTGACCGCCATCGACGTCGTCAGCGGGGGCAGGCTCGTCCCGGGTTTCGGGATCGGATGGTCCCCGGAGGAGTTCTCCGCCGCCGGTGCCCCGTTCCGCGCCCGTGGAGCCCAGCTGGACGAGCTGCTCGACGCCCTCGAGCAACTGTGGACGACGAATCCGGTCCAACACGACGGCAAGCGGTGGTCGATCCCGTTGTCGTGGGTGGATCTCAAACCGGTCCAGCAGCCGCGCCCGCCGATCTATCTCGCCGGGTTCACGCCGGCGAGCCTTCGCCGCATCGGGGCGCGCGGCGACGGCTGGCTGCCCGCCGCCTTGGTGCCCGGCGGTGTCATGCCCGAGTGGCTTGCGATGCAGCGCCGAACCATCGACGACGCCGCGCGTGAGGCCGGCCGGGATCCATCGGCCATCCACACCTACGTGCGGATCAACGTCGCCGCGGGCACACCGATCGAGGCGGTCGCCGAGGCGGTGCATACGTTGGCCGAGGCCGGATATCCGGATGTCTTCGTCGACCTGATGTACGTGGCCACCGACACCGACGACCACCTGCGCTGGGTCGAAAGTCTGCTCGCGGCATGAACGAAGCACTGCTGGCCTCTGTGCGGGTGCTCGACCTCGGCGGCGCCGAATCCGATGGAGTGGGCCGGCTGTTCGCCGACCTCGGGGCCGACGTGCTGAAGATCGAGCCGCCCGGTGGGCATCGCGACCGGCAGGCGCTGCCGACCGCTGCCGGAGCGAGTATCCCGTTCCGGTTGAACAACGCGAACAAGCGGTGCGCGGTCCTCGACCCCGCCGGCCCAGAAGGCCGTCGGGCGCTGTTGGACCTGGCGGGCACGGCCGATATCGTCGTCGACGGTGGAAGACCCGGCGGGGCAGGAGAATTCGGAGTCACGTGCGCCGGGCTGGCTCGGCAGTTCAGCCACCTCGTCGTGCTGTCGGTCACGGACTTCGGCACCGACGGCCCGTATGCCTCCTGGCATGCCACCGACCCGGCGTTGTACGCGTTGTCGACGGCGCTGTCACGTACCGGTCCGACCGCAGGCACGCCGGTGCTGCCGCCGACCGGCCTGGCATCTGGAACCGCTGCGGCACAGGCGGCATGGGCGGCGCTGGCCGCCTACTACCGCCGGTTACGCACCGGCGCAGGCGAGTACATCGACTTCTCCCGGTTCGAGGCGGTGCTGCAGTCGCTCGATCCGCCGTTCGGCTCGGAAGGCCAGGCGGCGGTCGGCGTCAAGAAGACCACCGAGATCTGGCGCGGCAGGCCACGGAACCAGAACATCTACCCGATCTTCTCCTGCAAGGACGGGCACGTTCGGATCTGCCTGCTGTCCCCGCGTCAGTGGCGGGCCATGCGCGCCTGGCTCAGTGAACCCGAGCAGTTCGCCGATCCGAAGTTCGACACGATCGCGGCGCGTTTTGCGATGTCCGGCGAACTCAACGCCCTGATCGGCGATCTCGTCGCAGCCCGGACCATGGACGACCTGGTCACCGAGGGACAGGCGCGGGGAGTGCCCATCGCGGCGGTGCTCACCCCCACGGAGACGATGGCCTCCGAACACTTCCGCGGAGTCGGCGCGCTGACCACCGCCGAATTCGCCCCGGGCGCGGACGTCGTCACCCCCGTGGGACCGTTCGTGGTCGACGGGCACCATCGCGGCCTGAGGTGGCTGGCCCACGCATCCGGCGCTGACGACCCTGCCTGGGCCACACCGACATCGACGACATCGTCGCCGGATTCGGTCGCGCTGCAGCGCCCCTTCGACGGGATGCGCATCCTCGACCTCGGCGTCATCGTCGCCGGGGGCGAGCTCGGCAGGTTGTTCGCCGACCTCGGCGCCGAGGTCATCAAGATCGAGAGCGCCGCCTACCCCGACGGGCTGCGCCAGGCGCCGCACGGTCAGGTGATGAGCAGGTCCTGGGCGCTGACCCACCGCAACGAGCAGAGCCTGGGCCTCGACCTGCGGACCCCCGAGGGCGCCGACCTGTTTGCCCGCCTGGTCACCGGCGCCGACGCCGTCTTCGCCAACTTCAAGCCGGGAACGCTTGTATCGCTGGGGTTTTCCTATGACCGTCTGCGGGAACTGAATCCGCGAATCGTGCTCGCGGAGAGCAGCGCCTTCGGCGCGACGGGTCCGTGGAGCTCGCGCATGGGGTACGGGCCGCTCGTGCGCGCTACCACCGGGGTCACCTCGCTGTGGGCGTCTGCTGACGGTGAGTTCTACGATGCGACGACGATATTCCCGGACCACGTGTCGGCGCGACTCACCGCGATCGCCGCACTGGCGGCGCTGATCCGGCGCGACCGAACCGGACAACCCGCACACGTCCACGTCTCGCAGGCCGAGGCCGCGGTCAGCCAACTGGCGACTCGTTATGTCACCGAGTCCGCGCGGGCGGCGGGCCTGCCCGTCGTCGACGACACCGCGGCACACGGCGTGTACCCGTGCACCGGCGACGACGAGTGGTGTGTGATCTCGCTGCGCTCCGAGAACGACCATGCCGCATTGGAATCGGTCACCGGCGGCGTCGACATCGTCGAATGGACCCGCACCCGCGACAAGGCCACGGTGGCACGCACCCTGCAAGACGCGGGAATCGCCGCCGCGCCGATGAATCGTGCCGTCGATGTGCCCGACGACCCGCAGGTGCGTTACCGAAAGCTGTTCTCCGACATGGTACATCCGCTTTTCGATGCGCCCATGCTCACCGAGACTGGGCCGGCGCCGTATACGAGTATTCCGCCCGCCCGGCTGGGCCCTGCGCCGATGCCGGGGGAGCAGACCCGTGAGATCTGCCGGCAGATCCTCGACCTCCCTGCCGAGGAGACCGATCGGCTGATCGCCGACGGCACCCTTTTCGCCTACCGAGAAAGGCCGTGATGGAGCCCAGGACGCCGGTGTTGGTCGGCTATGGACAAGTCAACCAGCGCGACGAGAACCTCGACGTGTCGCCGATCGACCTGATGGTTGCCGCCGCACGCGACGCAGCGGATCCACGGGTCCTGGAGGCCGCCGATTCGGTCCGGGTGGTCAATCTCCTTTCGTGGCGGTATCGCGATCCGGGATTGCTTCTCGCGCAAGGCCTGCACGCCGACAACGCCACGACCCGCTATACCGGGGTCGGCGGTAACACGCCGCAGTCGTTGGTCAACGAGGCGTGCCGAGACATCCAGAACGGTCGGGCCGAGGTGGTCCTGATCGCGGGCGGTGAGACCTGGCGCACTCGGACTCGACTGCGCGCCAAGGGTGTGCGGCCGAACTGGCCGCGCCAGGACGAGTCCGTCCCGATGGCCGAGGGTGCTGACGACGGCGTCCCGATGGCCGGGCCCGCCGAGATCAAGATCAGCCTGGACCGGCCCGCCTACGTCTACCCGATGTTCGAGCAAGCCGTGCGCGTCGCCGCGGGTGAGTCCGACGAGCAGCACCGACGCCGGATCGGTGAACTGTGGGCACAATTCAGCGCGGTCGCCGCGGGCAACCCCCACGCGTGGGTTCGGGACGCGTTGCCCGCCGAGCAGATCTGGCAGCCCGGTCCGAGCAATCGGATGATCAGCTGGCCTTATCCGAAGCTGATGAACTCCAACAACATGGTCGACCAGGCCGCGGTGCTGGTGCTCACCTCGGCGGAGAAGGCCACGCACTTACAGATTCCCAGAGAGCGCTGGGTGTTCCCGTATTCGGGCACCGACTCGCACGACACCTACGCGATCGGCGAGCGGGCGGAGTTCCACACGTCTCCCGCGATCCGGATCGGTGGGCGGCGGTCCCTGGAGTTGGCCGGGGTCGGCATCGACGATGTCGAGCTCATCGACGTCTACTCGTGCTTTCCTTCGGCGGTTCAGGTGGCTGCCAACGAACTTGGCCTCCCGATCGGAGACCCCGCCAGACCGCTGACGGTGACCGGCGGGCTCACCTTCGCGGGCGGGCCGTGGAACAACTACGTGACCCACTCGATCGCGACCATGGCCGAGCGGCTCGTCGCCGCCCCCGGGACGCTCGGGTTGATCACGGCCAACGGCGGTTACCTCACCAAGCACAGCTTCGGCGTGTACGGCACCGAGCCGCCACCACACGAGTTCCGTTGGGAGGACGTGCAATCAGAGGTCGACCGCGAACCGACGCGGGCGGCGCTCGTCGATTGGGCCGGGGTGGGCACCGTGGAGGCGTGGACGACGCCGTTCGACCGTGAGGGCTCTCCTGAAAAGGCGTTCCTCGCGGTCCGCACACCCGACGACTCGCGGGTGCTGGCGGTCATCCCCGATGCAGCCGGCGCGGCGGCGACGGTCGACGAGGACATCGCGGGCGCCAAGGTCCAGGTCAACCCGGCCGGAACGGCCGCATTGCTGTAGCCGGAACGGCCGCATTGCTGTAGCCGGAACGGCCGCATTGCTGTAGACCGAACGGCCATTGCTGTGGTCAGTCGAGGTCTGCCAGCAGCACGTCAACGCGTTGACGGGCCGCATACGCGGCGCCCGGCCCGACGACGGCATGTACCCGCCCCGCCTCCACCGCGGCGATCGCGGCATCGGCGACCACGGCGGGGCTGATCGCACCGCGCATCGCGTCGTCGTCTCGGTCGCTGGGAACGCTGACCGCTCCGGGCGGGGTCAGATTCGCCGAGTTGGGTCCCAGCGGTGTGTCAACCATCCCCGGGCACAGCACCGTCGCACCCATATCCGTTGAGACGGATCGCAGTTCGATGTCGAGCGTCTCTGTCAGGCCGACGACGGCGTGCATGGTCGCGTTGTACGGACCGAGGCGGGGCAGCGGGATGAGCCCGCCCGCGGAGGCGGTGTTGAGGAAGTGTCCAGACCGCTGCGCGATGAACAAGGGAGTGAAGGTCTTGACTCCGTGTACGACACCCATCAGCTTGACGTCGATCAGCCACCGCCATGTCTCGATTCGCTGCTCCCACACCGGCGTCTGTTCACACACCACCCCGGCGTTGTTGCACACCAGATCGACACGGCCGAATCGGTCCAGGGCGTGCGCGGCCAGCGCGTCGACATCGGCCGGCTCAGCGACGTCGACACGCACCCCGGTCACCGTCCCGGGATGGGAGGACAGCGCCTCGACCGCCGCGGGTATCGCGTCCTCGCGGATGTCGGCGATCACCACGTCGACGCCGCGACGCACCAGATGCGCGGCCAGCGCGAAACCGATTCCGCTGGTACCGCCGGTGACGACGGCGACCTTTCCGGTTTCGAACCTCATGCGGGCCTGCCTTTCTCGTCGCTACGGTGCGTGGGCGGGCACCTCGGTGTATCGCGGCGCAAAACCCTCGGGCGCGAAGGTGAATCCATTGCCCGTCGCCTCGCTCATGCACGAGACACCGGCCTCCTGCACATTGCAGCGGAATCCGGCCACAGCCAGAATCCGGTTGAACTCCAGCACCTTCGCATTTTCGAGGACGAACTCCGGCTGCTTCGACGCCACGAAGCGAGGTTCCCCGTCGCGCTCGATCACGATCGCGTTCGGCGCGGTCTGCACACCAGCGCCGTTGTCCACAGTGTCCGGTTCACCGGCGATGTTCATGCTGGACTGCGGGGAGGCGGCCGACTGGCAGCCCGCCTTGTCACGCGGCACGACGGCGCACGCCCAGCGTCCACTGGGAGTGGTGAAGTAGTACACGGCCGACCCGTCCGGATGCGCGACGTAGTCGAAGGCGTCGACCAGGTGCGCGCTGTTCGGTGGCGCAGGAGGCGGTTCGGAGGTCGGGGAGGTCGGCGACGCCACGAACGGTTCGTCGGTGGTGACAATCCGCTCGGCCGAGCAACCCGCGACCAGGATCGCGGCGACCGGCAACAGACATAGGGCACGCATCTCGGCTCCTAGCGTGCCGGAACCGGTTCTCGTCCGCGCAGCGGGGGTGGTGGATCAGCCGGCCAGCATCGCTTTGAGCGTCTGCGCGTTCCACACTGCGTGCCCGCCCAGGTCGTTGTTGAAGTAGACCAGCACGCGCCTGCCTTCGCGGTCCCACGCCAATATTCGGTCGGCCCAGCGCCGCAACTCGTCGTCGGGGTAGGACCCCGCGTACATGGAGTTCTGATCCGGCCCGTGCATCCGGATGTAGACCAGGTCGCTGGTGGCCCGCGGAACACAGCGTAGGTTCGCTCCGCTCATCACCACGTACGCGGCGCCATGGCGCTCGAGCAGGTCATACACGGCGGGGTCGTCCCATGACGCGTGCCGCAACTCCATGGCCACCGGGATCCGGTCCGGCATCAACTCGAGGAAATACTCCAGGCGGGCGTCGTCGCGCTCCAGTTCCGGATGCAACTGCACGAGCAAGGCTTCGCTACGGTCGCCCAACAGATTCCAGCACCGTTCGAAGCGCTCGACCCACGGCTCGGGCTCCCGCAGCCGGCGGTAGTGCGTCAGCCCTCGCTGGGCCTTGACCGACATCGTGAACCCGTCGGGCAGCCGCTGCCGCCAACCGGCGAACGCGCTGTCTTTCGGCCAGCGGTAGAAGCTGGCGTTCAGCTCCACGGTGTCGAACTCCTCGACGTAGCGGGCCAACCGCTTGGCCACCGGGGTCCCGGCGGGGTACAGCACGTCCTTCCAATGGTCGTACGACCACCCGGACGTGCCGATCCGGATCACCACCGCGTCATCCCGCTGCGGACACGCTGTCGCGCAACTCGTCGTCGAGCGACACCTTGACCAACGCGGCGGCCAGATTCGCGCATTTGCCCGGCGCCAGCGCCGCGAGCTCGTCGCTGTCGGTGGGCAGCCCGAGCTCGCGCGCGGCGGTCGTGGCCCGCGAGTCGAGGTAGGGCCGGATCCACGTCCAGGTGTCCTGCACCTCCCGCAGGAAGATGTCGGCACCGGTGTCGCCGATTCCCTTGAATCCCTTGAGCGCACGGGTCAAGGCGGTCACGTCGTGGTCCTGCGTCCCGTCGAGCTTGCGGAGGTCCCCGCCGTACTCGTCGACGACGGACTGCGCGATGTCGGTGAGCCTGGTCGCCCAACTCTCGTCGTACCGCACGTAGTGAGCGCGGCCGAAGGCGCCGATCATGTCCGCGCGATCCGCGTCGAGGACGGCCTTGGGGGTGCGCAGTCCCGCGCGGGACAGCTCCCGCGCGGCTTCGACCGCGATGGAAGCGTCGATCGGCTTGCTTGAGAGCATGCACAGCGTCAACAGCTGGAAGAGCGGCATCGGCTTGTCCGCCAAGCGGATACCGGCGTCTTCGGCATAAGTCGTGCCCGCCCGGTCGAGCAGGCGCTTGACCAGCTTCTTACGTGCTGCGGCGTCCACGTCGGCTGGCGTACCCCCGCTCTTTGGGGGGCAAACTCCTCGCATAGTCGACCGAGCGGGTGACCCACGGTTGCAGTTGCCGCTTGGTGGTGAGCCCGGCGCTGGACACCCGCAGCCACCCCCGCATCTCCCTGCCCGCCATCACCATCGGCGCGACGTGCGCACGCGACAGCAGCTTGGCGGTGTCGTCGCGCGGCACCCGCACCATCAGGCCGCCTTGCCCGCTGGCCGCCACCGCCATGTTGCCGTTGACCAGAAACGCTAACCCGCCGAACATCGGCTTCTCCTCGACTCCGCTTTGCCCGCTGAGCAGTTCGCGGATGCGGTGGGCGAGCTCCTCGTCGTACGCCATGCACTGACGGTAGCGTGCGATCAGGCGGCCGCGCCGGCCACGGCCTCGACGGGTTGCAGCGCCTGCGCGACGATGTCGGCGACGTCGGTCATCGGCTTGACTTCCAGCGCCTCGAGCACGTCGGCCGGGACGTCATCCAGGTCGGCCTCGTTGCGCTGCGGGATGAAAACCGTTGACAGTCCGGCCCGTTGCGCCGCCAGCAGCTTCTGCTTGACGCCGCCGATGGGCAGCACCCGACCGTTCAACGTCACCTCACCGGTCATGCCGACGTCCGCGCGCACCTGGCGGCCGGTGGCCATCGACACCAGCGCGGTCACCATCGTCACGCCCGCCGATGGACCGTCCTTCGGGACGGCGCCCGCAGGCACGTGCACGTGTATCCGGCGGTCCAGCGCCTTGGGGTCGACGCCCAACTGCGCGGCGTGCGAGCGCACGTAGGACAGCGCGATCTGCGCGGACTCCTTCATGACCTCGCCCAGTTGCCCGGTCAGCTGCAGGCTCGGTTCGCCGTCGGTGGCGCCGGCCTCGATGTAGAGCACGTCACCACCCAGGCCGGTCACCGCCAGTCCGGTCGCGACGCCCGGCACCGCCGTGCGTTCGGCCGATTCCGGCAGGAACCGCGGGCGGCCCAGGTACTCAACGAGATCGGGCTCGTCGAGGGTGAGGCTGGTGATGTCGTCGGATGCCAGCTTCGTCGTCACCTTGCGCAGCGCCTTGGCCAGCAGCCGCTCGAACTGACGCACTCCCGGCTCGCGGGTGTAGTCCGCCGCGATCTTGCGCAGCGCCGCCTCGGTCACCGTCACCTCGTCTTCGGTCAGCGCGGCCCGCTCTCGCTGCCGGGGCAGCAGGAAGTCGCGGGCGATGGCGACTTTGTCGTCCTCGGTGTAGCCGTCGATCTGGACCAGTTCCATACGGTCCAGCAGGGCCGACGGGATGTTCTCGATGACGTTGGCCGTCGCGAGGAACACCACGTCCGACAGGTCCAGATCGAGGTCCAGGTAGTGGTCGCGGAACGTGTGGTTCTGCGCGGGGTCCAAGACCTCCAGCAGCGCCGCCGCGGGGTCCCCGCGGAAGTCGGAGCCGACCTTGTCGATCTCGTCGAGCAGTACGACGGGGTTCATCGAACCCGCCTCACCGACGGCACGCACGATGCGTCCGGGCAGCGCCCCGACGTAGGTGCGCCGGTGGCCGCGGATCTCGGCCTCGTCACGCACGCCGCCGAGGGCGACGCGAACGAACTTGCGTCCCAACGCGCGAGCGACACTCTCACCCAGCGAGGTCTTGCCGACCCCGGGCGGACCAGCCAACACCATCACCGCACCCGAACCGCGGCCGCCGACGACCTGCAGCCCGCGCTGGGCGCGGCGCGCCCGCACGGCCAGATATTCGACGATGCGGTCCTTGACGTCCTCGAGACCGTGATGGTCGGCGTCCAGAATCTCCCGCGCCGCCTGCAGATCGGTCGAGTCCTCGGTATGGACGTTCCACGGCAGGTCGAGCACGGTGTCCAACCAGGTGCGGATCCAACCGCTTTCGGGGCTCTGGTCACTCGCGCGCTCGAGCTTGCCGACCTCGCGCAGGGCGGCCTCGCGCACCTTCTGCGGCAGGTCCGCCGCCTCGATGCGGCCGCGATAGTCGTCGGAGCCGTCGGGTTCGTCCTCGCCGAGTTCCTTGCGGATGGCGTTGAGCTGCTGGCGCAGCAGGAACTCCATTTGCGTCTTCTCCATGCCCGCCCGCACATCTTCGGCGATCTTCTCGGTGACCTCGACCTCGGCCAGCTGGGCACCCGTCCACTCGATCAGCGCACGCAACCGCTCGGCCACGTCGGGCGTCTCGAGCAACTGACGCTTTTGGACCTGGGTCAAGTACGACGCATAGCCCGCGGTGTCGGCCAGCGCCGACGGGTCGGAGAGCTGGTTGACGAAATCGATGATCTGCCAGGCCTCGCGCCGCTGCAGCATCGCCAGCAGCAGCTTCTTGTATTCGGCCGCGAGCTGGTATGTCTCCTCGGTGGGCTGGGTCTCCTCGACCTCGGTCACCTCGACCCACAGCGCGGCGCCGGGTCCGGTGGCGCCGGCGCCGATGTGTGCACGGGTCTCGCCCCGCACCACCGCGGCGGGCCCGCCGACCATGCGCCCGATCTGCACGATCGAGGCCAGCACCCCGTGCGACGGGTAGCGATCCTCCAGGCGGGGCGCGATCAGCAGTTCTCCGGACTCGCTCGCGCGCGCGGCGTCGACCGCGGCGCGTGCGGCCTCGTCGAGCTCGATCGGCACGACCATCCCGGGCAGCACGATCGACTCGCTCGAGAACAAGACCGGAACTGTCTTGGCTTCAGCCATCAATCCTCCAAAGTTTGAGTCTGTTGCGCTCAACCTTTAGATGGCCTGATTTGTTCCCTCCCCGCGTCGCGCGCGGCGTTCGTAGCTACCCCGAACGGCAGGAAGCCTGCCGTTCGGGGTAAACGGCAGGCTCCCTGTTGTGGGTGGATCTACGCGGTGCGGTTAGGCACTGGCCTGTGCACCCAGCACCCGCTGGATGTCAGGCTTCATCATCTCCAGCTGCTGACCCCAGTAGCCCCAGCTGTGAGTCCCCTGTGGGGGGAAGTTGAACACGCCGTTGGTGCCACCGGCGGCGACGTAGTTGTCCTTGAAGGTGACGTTGGTCCGCAACGTGAACCCTTCGAGGAACTGGGCCGCCATCAGGTTCTGGCCCGCAGTGCCGCCATCGAGATCCGACGGCGTACCCGTGCCGCAGTAGATCCAGATGCGGGTGTTGTTGGCCACCAGCTGGTTGATGTTGATCATCGGGTCGTTGCGCTTCCACGCCGGATCCGACGATGGACCCCACATGCTCTCGGCGTTGTACCCGCCGGCGTCTTGCATCGCCAGACCGATCAGCATCGGCCACCAGCCCTCGGACGGATTGAGGAAGCCCGACAGCGAGGCGGCGTAGATGAACTTCTGCGGGTGGTAGATCGCGTACGTCAGCGCGGTGCTGCCGGCCATCGAAATACCCACGACCGCATTGCCGTTCTGCGACACGCCCCTGTTGGCTTCCAACCAGGCCGGGAGCTCCTGGGTCAGGAACGTCTCCCACTTGTAGGTGTAGTCCTGGCCGTTACCCCGCGACGGCTGGTACCAGTCGGTGTAGAAGCTGGACTGCCCGCCGACCGGCATGACGACCGAGAGTCCGGACTGGTAGTACCACTCGAAGGCGGGGGTGTTGATGTCCCAGCCGTTGAAATCGTCCTGAGCGCGCAGACCGTCGAGCAGATACACCGCGTGCGGTCCACCGCCTTGGAACTGGACCCGGATGTTGCGGTTCATCGCGGGGGAGAACACGTCGAGATACTCGACAGGCAGCCCGGGCCGCGAGAACGCCCCGGCCGTGGCCGAAACCCCGGCGAAGCCGATCAGTCCGGGCAGCGCCGCCACGGCGAACGCCACCACCGCCATTCGGCGAAACAGCTTTGTACCGGTATTCCGGTACCTCTCCAAAATCTTCATAACGGCAACCAACCCACCTTTCATCGCTTCCACAAGCAATTGCCGTTTGCTGTGCGTGGGTAATGAAACACGTACTCGCACCGGGACTGTCGCCCCGACATGCGGTTGCCACATCGCGGTTGGCTAACGATTGCGACTCAGCGCGGACTCACGAACACCCAAAATCCGCTGTGACCTGTGTGGTCAGAGTGATTCAGGAGAGATGCGCGACTGGCCCGCCATCGGCGGCCGCGGCCGGTGCAGTTGCGTGACGTGCCGCGGGCCGAGCTCACTCAGCGACGTCACCCCCAGTAGCTGCATTGTCCGCTTGACCTGCTGCGAAAGGATCTCAACGGCCCGATCGGCGCCCGCCTCGCCGCCGGCCATGAGCCCGTAGAGGTAGGCGCGACCCACGAGTACGAAGCGCGCGCCAAGCGCGATCGCCGCGACGACGTCGGCGCCGGACATCACCCCGGTGTCCAGCAAAATCTCGGTGGTGCCGCCGAGCTCGGCGGCAACGCTGGGCAGTAGATGGAACGGCACCGGCGCGCGGTCGAGTTGGCGGCCACCGTGATTGGACAACACGATGCCGTCGACCCCGAGTCCGACGACGGCCCTGGCGTCGTCGAGTGTCTGAATTCCCTTGACCACCAACTTGTTCGGCCACTGCTTCTTGATCCACACCAGATCGTCGAAGTCCACGGTGGGGTCGAACATGGTGTCGAGATACTCGGCGACGGTGCCCGGCCATCGGTCCAGCGACGCGAACGACAACGGTTCGGTGGTGAGCAGGTCGAACCACCACCGCGGATGGGGGACGGCGTCGAGCACCGTACGCAACGTCAGCCTCGGCGGGATCGACATGCCGTTGCGGGTATCACGGTGGCGGGCCCCCGCTACCGGCACGTCGACGGTCACGAGCAGCGTGTCGTAGCCGGCGGCGGCGGCCCGTTCGACGAGTGCCATCGACCTGTCCCGGTCTTTCCACATGTACAGCTGAAACCAGTTGCGGCCGTGCGGGTTGGCCTGTTTGACATCTTCGATGGAGGCGGTGCCCAGGGTTGACAGCGCGAACGGGATGTCGGCCCGTGCGGCGACGCGGGCGCCCGCGGTCTCGCCGGCGGTGTGCATCAGTCGGGTGAAGCCGGTGGGTGCGATGCCGAACGGTTGCGCGACATGCCCGCCGAGCACCGTCGCACTGGTGTCGACGCTCGACACGTCGCGCAGGATGGTGGGATGAAATTCGATGTCGCGGAACGCCTGTCGCGCACGCGCCAACGACAGCTCCTCCTCGGCGGCACCGTCGGTGTAATCGAAGGCCGCCTTCGGAGTTCGTCGCTTGGCGATTCGGCGCAGGTCCTCGATCGTCAGCGCCGCCGCCAGCCTGCGCTTCGTCGCGTTCAGCTGTGGCTTCTTGAACTGCAGCAGCGGCGCCAGCTCCCGCGGGCGTGGGATGCGGCGCGTCACGATCGCGCCCCTGTCGGCCTGCCGCTGATAGTCGTCATTGAATCGCACAGGTTAGCTTGTCAGACTGGCCGATGACATGGCTAAAGACAGATCGGCGTCCGGCGACCCCTTCGACCTGCAGCGCTTCCTCGATGCCCAGGAACGCGTGTACGACACGGTGCTCGACGAGCTGCGCGCCGGCCGTAAGCGCAGCCATTGGATTTGGTTCGTCTTCCCGCAGTTGCGCGGGCTCGGCAGGAGTCCTACGGCGCAGCGGTACGGAATCGGTTCCCTTGCCGAAGCCCGCGCGTACCTGGCCCATAACGTGCTGGGAGCGCGCCTGCGGGAATGTGCGGATCTGGTCGCCCGCAGTGAACAACGCTCGGCCGACGAGTTGTTCGGGTGGCCGGACAACCTCAAGGTGCGCTCGTCGGTGACGTTGTTCAGCCGCGCCGCCGACGACTCCGACGACGTGGCGCTCTTCGGTCGCGTACTGACGAAGTACTACGACGGCAAAGCCGACCCGTTGACCGTCGAACTGCTCAGCGCACAGCGATGATCAGCCAGCCGTGGGGCCCGACCCGGTAGGTGGTGATGACCTCCGACGGCGGCGCGCCCGAGCCCGCGAGGACTGCGCCCTGATCAAATCCCAGGTCGGGCAAGGAGATCGGCAGGGGCTCGTCGTCGATGTTGAGCGCGACGATCAGCGCCTCGGACCCGGCGCGGCTCTGGTAGACGTAGTGGCGGTTGGTCAGCAGCAGCGGCGACGTGCGCGCCGTATGCAGCCACGCGTGGCGTCGGCGCAGCCCGATCAAGAACTTGTGCAACCGGAACACGTCGGCGCTGTGTTCGTCGAGGTCGGGCAGGGGAGTCGCGAACGCGGGCCGCACCGCGTCGTCGCCCCCGAAGCGTTCCTCTTTGACGCCCCGGTAGGCGAACTCGTCGCCGGCGTAGACGCTCGGCGTGCCACCAGTCGTCATCTGCAGCACCAGGGCGTGCTCGAGGTGGCGGATGTCGTCGAGTCTGCTGGCGATCCTGGTCACATCGTGGTTACCGATGAAGGTCGTTGGGACGAAGGTGTCCAGAAACTCGTTGTGCCGCACCAGCGCCCAGTCCAGCTCATGGAAGTTGCCGTCGTTGAGTGCGCTCCACGCGGCCTTCCACAGTTCGTACTGGGTCACCGAGTCGAAGCCCGACGAGCGCACTCGTTGCCCGTAGTCACCGTGGATGATCTCGGCAAGGAAGTACACGTCGGGGAACTGCTGGCGAACGCGCGGGAGCACCCGGGCCCAGAACGAGTCGGCGACCGCGTAGGCGGCGTCGAGGCGCCAGCCGTTGGCGCCACGCTGCAGCCAGTGCGTCATCACGTCGACGACGTAGTCGGCCACCGCCGGGTTGTCATGGTCCAGCGCCACGAGGTCGCCGTGTCCTTCGAACACGTCGACGCCGTCGCCCCGAGAACGGAGCCACTCGGTGTGGGCGAAATCGGTTCCGACATGGTTGAAGACGCCGTCGAGCAGGATCCGCAGCCCGCGCCGGCGCGCCTGGTCGACGAGCGTGTCGAAGTCGTCGTCGTCCCCGAGCCGCGGGTCGATGCGCAGATGGTCGGTGGTGTCGTAGCCGTGGGTGCGTGACGCGAAGATCGGCCCCAGTGCCAGTCCCGACGTCCCGAGTTCGATCGCGTGGTCGAGCCAGTCGACGATGCGCAGCAACCGGTGCTCGTCCGGGCCCGGGGGTGGGTCGGCGGGATGCGCACCGACGAAACCGAGCGGGTAGACGTGCCACCAGATGACATGCTCGACCCAGCCCGGTTCGGAGACGGTGCGCGAGGAGTCCGTCATGGCCGGAATTTCGCTTCGTAGAGCGTCTTCATCGCCTCGCTGAACTGCTCGGCGGGCCCGTCCACCTCGACACCCGGCGCAATGGTGGTGATCGGCAGCGACACCACCGGCGGTGGCGGCGCATTCCATTCGGCCAGCCATCGGGTCAACTGTTCTGACGACGCCGCGTACACGATCCGGCCGAGCCCCACCCACGCGTGGGCCGCCGAACACATCGGGCAATGCTCCCCGGAGGTGTACACGGTCGCGGTGACCCGCTCGTCGGGCGTCAGGTTCGCCGCGGCCCAGCGGGCGATCGCGAACTCAGGATGGCGCGTGTGATCCCCATCCTTGACGCGGTTGCGGTCCTCGAACAGCGTGCGGCCGGCTTGGTCGACGAGAAGGGAGCCGAACGGCTCGTCGCCGTCTTCCAGCGCTTCACGCGCCAGTTCTACGCAGCGGCCGAGGCGGGCGAGATCGTCATCGCTGATGGCCACACGTCGGAGTCTACGGATCAGTCGCAGCAGGCCGCGGCGACGTCCAGCCGGCAGGCGCAGGAGGCGCGGACCGGGACGTCGGCGCGCGCCGCTGCGAGGGTGAGCTGTTGACCGATGATCGCCGCCTCGGCCTCGCGGCCCATCCGCTGCAGGCATTCGTGATAGCCGTGCAGGCTCCACACGTTGTTCGGATGCTGGCACGGCCGGGGCAGCGTGGGATCGAGCCCGAGGTCGGCGGCATATACCGCGGCGGCTTCCCCGACGCGCCCCTGTTCGAGCAGGAGGGCGCCGTAGGCGTGACGGGTCGGCTGCATCCAGCCCCAGGGCTCGTCGTAGGGCAGCGCGTCGTCGAGTTCGATCGCCCGCCGCAGATGCGCGAATGCGGTGTCGTAATCCTCTGCGCGGTAGGCAATCTCACCGTCGAGCATCTCGCCGGCGATCGCCAGGATGTCGATGACGGTGTTGTTGAACAGATATCGGCTCTCGGGTATGCGGCCATAGGCTTCTGCGAACGCCTCGCGCTCGGCGCGGGCCTGTTCCAGGTTGCCCGTGGCCGCATGCGCGACGCCGCGCCCGTAGTGGACCGTGGCTACGGTGCTGCAGTACAGCTGCCGGTCATCGGGCAGAGGCTGGGCTATCAGGTCGTGCCAGCGCCCGAACCTCACCATCACGTGGGTGTTAAGCGGCACGAAGGCCTCCAGCCAGTCGGCCATCGGCGGGGACTCGATCGCCAACAGCTCGGGGGTGAGCTGAGTTGCCAGCTCGTCGGCGGCGGCGAACGCCGCACGTGAATTACCCTCGAACATGGCCGAATACACGACGAAATGCAGGTTGTGAGCCCGGTACAGGGAGTAGAAGTTCAACGGCCCCTCGTGCTCGACGAACCGTCGATCCACCTGTATCGCCGCCTGATTGGCCACCACCGAGTCGCGGTAGTTGCCGCACAGCACGTCGATGTGGCTCGGCATGTGCTGCAGATGGCCGGCATCGGGCACCAGGCCACGCAGCAGGTCCGCGGCGGGCAACGCATCCTGCGGCACCGCCGACATCTCCATCGTGTGGATGTAGAGGTGCAGGATGCCGGGGTGGCGGCGGCCCGCCTCGGTGCCCAAAGCGTCGTCGAGGATCCGCTTGGCCGCCACCGCTCGTGAGCCGGGCGCGGGTTCACCGGTTCTGGTGTCCCACAACGCCCATGCCGTCACATTGACCAGTGCGTCGGCGGCAAGGGCCTGTACATCGACGTCGTCGGGATAGGCCTGCGCCAGCGCGGCCATCGTGTCGGCATAGTGCGCACCACCGGCTTCGAGCGCCTCCGAATCGTCCGGATCCTCGGTGGGGAAGCGGGCCTGCAGGGCGGTGATCAGGCCGCGCTCGACCGGTGACGCGCGAAGTTCGGCGGCCAGCCGCAACTCCATTCTGGCGCGTGCCAGCGACGCGGCCGCATCGACGGGATCAAAGGCGTCCCAGCCCTTGTTGTAGTTCGGCCCGATCGCGTACGCGATGCCCCAGCGCGCGATCCCCGACCCCGGGTCCAATTCCAGTGCCCGCTCGAAGCAGCGGATGGCCTCCTCGTGATTGAACGCGTAACACCACACCATCCCGCGGTCGAACCACACCTGCGCCTGCGGCGACGCGGTGTCGATCGGCCGGTGGTACGACCCGAGGTCGTAGTAGGTCTCGTCGCCGAGTGAGGTGCTCATGCACGGCACGATAATTCACCCGCGAAGCGGTCGCGAGGTTAGCGAGCCGTACCAGGATGAGCGCTCGCGCGAAGGCGGCCGCGCGCAGGCAGCGGGGTGATTCGACAACCTGCGCTGGAACGTGTTCTAGTGCTTACGTGGTGGAGTTCACCGACATCGGCGATGTGTCCGCATCGGAGATCGCCCGGCTGCGTGGTGTCTACGGCCCGCTGGCCGAATCGGTCCGGCAGTTGATCGACGCGACAATCCGCACCGAGATGGACGCCGACACCGTCGCGGCGGTCCGCGAGCAGATCGACGGTGCGACAGCGGTTCTTCGGTCACGGCAGATCGACGGATCGTTCGGCGTGCGTTTCACCACCGGAGGCGACCGGCTGCCATGGGGCAACCCGGTGATCGGACTGCGCAACCCGATCGCACCACCGTTGACCATCGAGCACGGTGTCGACGGAAGCGTCTACACCGACTTCGAGCTCGGCGCCGCCTACGAGGGGCCGCCGGGCCATGTACACGGCGGGATCTCGGCGTTGATCCTCGACCACGTCCTCGGGGAGGTCGCCGCCAACTCGATCAATCCCCGGTTCACCGGAACCATCACGCTGCGGTATCTGCGCCCGACACGCCTCGGTCGGTTACACGCCGAGGCGACGACCACGAGGTCCGAAGGCATCAAGTCCTACGCGACGGGCTACCTCGCCGACGACGAGGGCGTGACGGTGGAAGCCGAGGGCGTGTTCATCGAGCCGAGGTGGGCTCGCGAATAGCGGCGATCCCCGACAAGCTGCGCGTGATCGCGCCGATTTCTGCGACCAGTACGCGTGCGGCGCCGTCGTCACCGCTGAGCCCCTCGGCCTTCTCCCGCACCTGCTTGTTGGCAGCGGTCAAGGCTGCGATGTCCACGGTCCACGGTGTGCCCGGGTTCGGCGGCGCCCCTCGCAGCGCATCGACGAAATCGTCGACGGCGGCGACGAACTCGGCAGTCAACGCCGGTGGCGGCCGATTCGGCAAATTGGCCTCCAGCGCGGTACACGAAATGGTGACCGCGTTCAGCGCGGTGCGGTACGACCGCAACCACCGACGCAGCTCGCGTGACTCCATCCGAGTCGCACCCGATGCGGCTTCGAATCCGGCGCGGGCACGGTACGCGTGTTGCCACGCCGAGGACACGGCGTCGGCCGGATGGTCGAGGGGGTGCACGTAAGCCCTGACCACCGTTGCGGCGTAATCGATCTCGGTTTTGAGCAGTTCACCGGCGCGGTGATGCAGCCGGGTCAGCGCGTGGTCGGGCAACCCGACATGCGCCACGACCGCGAGCCCACCGCCGACGACGATCGAGAACAACCGGTCCTCGAGCGTCGCGCCGGAGGTGACGGCGTCGATTTCGAGAAGGAACACAACCGACGCCGCCAACGCCGCGCTGGTGGCGATGTAGCCCGTCCTGGTCGCGGCATACGTCGCGGCAAGGCCCAGCGTCGCGAGTGCGGCGGCGAGCAGACCCGTGGGATGAGCCAACATCACGATCACCGATGCGACGACGACCCCCACGCCGATTCCCGCGAGCCGACCGACGCAGCGCGTATAGGTGTGAGCGGTCTCCGGACGCAACACCATGAGCACGGTCAGCGCGATCCAGTAGCCGTGCGCGACGGGAGCGAGCCGGTCAGCGCACGCGGCCACCGCCACCGCCGCAGACAGCCGGACGGCGTGCCGGAAAAGCGGCGACGTCAACGTCATGTGGGACCGGACCGAGGTCAGCGCCCAACGCGCGGGGCTGATCAGGTCGGGGCGATACAGATCGGGGAAGCGTAACTCCGCGGCTTCGTGCAGTTGCTGGGAAAGCCGTTTGACCTCAGGGCTTTCCGGTTCGTCCAACGCGTCCGCCCCGGCATCCAACCGGACCAGACCGTGCTCGGCGTTGCGCCGCGCGACATGGGTGTGGTCGGCGATCGCGTCGAGCACTTCGGCCGCGGCAGCCAACACCCGCGAGACGTCGTCGCGGTCGCCGATCGGGGTATTACGCAGCGTCCGCAGAGTCGCCATGATCCGTTCGGGCAACCGGTGCCCGCCGCGGTACGCCTCGGGCCGGCGGCCCGCCTGGGTGTCGATGAACGCATCCCGCAGCGACGGCTTCAGCGTCGCCCCGGCGGGCGTCTCCGCATCGTGGGCGAGTTGACGCGCGTCGGCGGCCAGCGCCCCATATGCATCGGCGAGCGCCTCGCGCTGCGTACGCCACCGCTGCGGCGGCCAGACCGCGATCAACCCCGCCTGCAGCGCACCGGCGACGACCGTCAGGGCTGTCGGGACGAGCACCGAGGACACCGACGGAGAAAGCGGCGGCGCGACCGCGAACAGGGCTCCTCCCGCGGCGGCCACCAGACCCGCATTGTTCCCCACGGCCCACTGCAGACCGGCCCCGAAGCACCACAGCGCCAGCGCCACGATGAACACTGCGTCGAACGAGGAGAGCAGGGACCCGAGTAAAACGGCCACCCCCATCTGCACAGCGACAACGAGCACACGTGCGATCCGCCCGCCCGGACTGTCCTGCAGCGCGACTGCGCCGGCGACCGCCCCGGCGCCCGCGACCCAGACAGCGGCGGCCCCGGAGTCCCACAGCAGCGCGATCGAGGCCATCGCCAACACCCCGAGCAGGCTTCTGACCACCGCCCATGGTTCTGGCATGGCCGGCCGGAGGGCATCGATGACCCTGCTGCGGGTGCTCACGTACTCATTCTGACGCCTGTGCACAGCACCGCCGGCCCATCACACGCGTCAATTACCCGATGTTGCGGGGATGTGACCGGCCACTGTTGGGCAGCCACGCACCGCGGTCTCAAAGCTCATGTGCCACAGCGCAAGCCCGCCCACCCGGTGAGCCGATCGGGAGCCTCACCCGATTCGCCTGCACTGACTCGGGTCCGGCGTTAGAGTCAGCCGACGGGGTCGGCGGGCGACAACATCGGAGGTGCCGGTGGCGGATATCGCCGTCGCACGCGAATCGACAGCCGATGCTGACCCGCTGTTCGGCATCACGAGCGCCCCGTCTCAGGAGAACCACCGAGCTGAACCGCGCCCGTCGACGCCGGGCCGACGAAGGGAATCGCCATGAGCACGGCGGCCGAGCGAGCAGCACAACTCGAACTGGTGGCCCGGTTGAAGTCGGCCTATCCCGAACTGCCGGACGCGCCGACACCGGATCTGCTCGATCACAACCGGATCACCGCATATCTCAAACCCGTCCACGACGTCGGCGGGGAACCGGATGCGCCGATCAAGTACGAGAACAAGCAGTACGAGCTGTGGGAGCACATGACGTATGTCATCTGCGAAGTACTGGCCTGGCGCGGCATCTGGCTCTCCGAAGAGCGCCGCCGCATCGGCAACGTCGACGTGGGCAGGGCCGAGTATCTGGGGCTGCCGTACTACGGCCGTTGGCTGTTGGCCGTCGCGCGCGTGCTGGTCGAGAAGCACCACATCGGCCTGACCGAGTTGAGTGAGCGCATGGCAGAGGTCAAGGCACGCTACGACGGTGGGCTGGCCGGCAAGAAACTCGAAGCCAAACCGAGGTTCGAAGGCGATGGAGCAGACGTCAAGCGCAACGCCCACCACAAGCACGCGGTGGGTAAAGGGGACCCGCAGGTCTATGCCGGGCAGGCCGGCCAACCCAGGTTCAAAGTCGGCGACGCGGTGCTCGTGCGTGAACTCCCGGTGATCTTCTACACCCGCACACCCGAATACGTGCGCGGCGCACGCGGCGAGATCGCGACCGTCGCCTACGAAAGCCCGGCCGCCGAGGACGAGACCTGGGACCGCCCGGCCAAACCGGAATGGTTCTACGTCGTGCGGTTCAAGATGTCGGAGTTGTGGCACGGCTACACCGGCACCGGCAACGACGTCATACAGACCGAGATTCCCGAGCACTGGCTGGAGGCCGCCTCATGACAGACCACGACCACGATCACGATCACGACCACGACCGCACGGTGGCACCGATGGTCGACGAGATCACCGACTTCGAAGTCCTCGAGATCGCGTTGCGCGAACTGTGCATCGAGAAGGGCATCTTCACCGCCGAGGAGCATCGCCGCTTCACCGAGTTCGCCGAACAGATCGGGCCGACGCCCGCAGCCACGCTGGTCGCCAGGGCGTGGCTGGATCCCGAATTCAAGAAGCTCGCGCTGGCCGAACCCATGACCGCCAGCAAGGAGGTCGGCGTCGACTGGATGGAGCCGACCGGGTTCGGAACACCCAGCGACTTCACAGCTTTCGAGATCCTCGCCGACACGCCCGACCTGCACAACGTGATCGTGTGCGCGCTGTGCTCCTGCTATCCGCGGCCGATCCTGGGCAATTCACCGGAGTGGTACCGCACGCCCAACTACCGCAGGCGAATGGTGCGCTGGCCGCGTCAGGTGCTGGCGGAGTTCGGTCTGTACCTGCCTGACGAGGTGACCGTCCGCGTGCAGGATTCCAACCAGAAGCACCGCTTCATGGTGATGCCGATGCGTCCCGCGGGCACCGAGGATTGGACCCAGGAGCAACTCGCCGAAATCGTCACTCGTGATTGTCTGATCGGCGTCGCCCTGCCCAAACCGGGCGTCACCACCAACGTCATCACCGACACCCGTCCGGCCGTTCACCCCGCCTCAGAAGCATGAGTGCCACACCGGACCCCGGTATCGAACAGACCACCGTCGCCCCGCTCGAGGAGATCGTCGAGCGCAATCAGGTCTGGCCGAGAATGGCCGCGAAATACGGGGTGGAAAACCCTGTCCCGCCGTGGAAGACGAGCCTGGACGGCTTGTGCGACGCGCTCGACCGGGCGGCGTGCGATGCCGACATCCCGGACTTCAAGGCGCGCCGCGACGAAGAGGATGCCCTGACGGCGACGCGATATGCCCAGTTGCCCTATCCCGAGAGCCAACTGGTGGCGCTGGCGCACTCGCTGGTGGCCCGCGGGGTGATCGACGAGAACGAGCTGAGGCAGCGACTGGCCAGCATCCGCGCGCGGTTGGAAGCCTGACCGGCGCGACACGTTAAGTTCGCCTCGTGGAGAAGGTCATCGTCACGCTGCGCGCGGCCGACACCGACGACGCGTGGTGTTCGCGGGTGCGCGAACAGGTGGTCCCCGATCTGCTGAACCTCGGTGTCCCGGGATTGACGGTCAACGTGCGTGACGGCGTGGTCCGCGACTCCCTGATGACATTGACGACGCTGGACCCGCCGGTGGTCGGCTTCGTCAGCCTGTGGACCCAGCAGTCCTACGGCGATCAGGTCACCGCCGCCCTGGCACGACTCCGCCCAGAGGCCGACGACGTGTCGGCCTACCTGGTCACCGAATCGGTCCCGATGGCTCCGCCGACCACCGCGCCGGGGGAGCGGACCGAGGGCTTCGCCAACGTCGCGCTGCTGCGCAGACCCGCCGACCTGGACGAGGCGACGTGGTTGCGCCGCTGGCACATCGACCACACACCGGTGGCCATCGAGACCCAGTCGACCTTCGGCTACACGCAGAACGCCGTCGTGCGCGCTCTCACCCCGGACGCGCCGCCGGTCTCGGCGATCGTCGAGGAGTTGTTCCCGTCGGCCGCGCTGACCGACCTGCATGCGTTCTTCGGAGCCGCCGACGACGACGAGTTACGCAGCCGGATGGAACGCATGGTGGCCAGCACGTCCGCATTCGGCGCGAATCGCGATGTCGACACGGTTCCGACCAGCCGCTACATGTACCGGACGCCGTTCACCAATACCCCTGCGGCACAGGGGAAGCCATGACCACCCTTGACGAGGCCGTCTCGTTGGCCGCCGCCGACAACGGCCTGGCCGTCGTGTCGACTTTGCGCGCCGACGGCACCATTCAGGCATCACTGGTCAACGTCGGCAGGCTGGCGCATCCGGAGACCGGCGCACCGGTACTGGGCTTCGTCACCTATGGCAAGGTCAAGCTCACCAACCTCCGCGTCCGCCCGCAGCTGGCGGTGACCTTTCGCCGTGGCTGGCAGTGGGCCACCGTCGAGGGCAACGCCGAGCTCGCCGGGCCCGACGATCCCCAACCGTGGCTCGCCGGCCCCGACGGGTTGCGGTTGCTGCTGCGCGAGGTGTTCCAAGCCGCGGGCGGAACCCACGACGACTGGACGGAATATGACCGCGTGATGGCCGAGCAGCGACGCACGGTGGTGCTCGTCGCACCCACCCGGGTCTACAGCAACGGCTAACGCTTAATCTGCTGCGGTGGCTGAAACGACCCTGCGGATCGCCGACGACAACCGGATCCGCACACTTACCCTGAACCGGCCCGACGTGCTCAACGCGTTCAACGAGGAGTTGTACCTCGCGACCGCGACCGCGCTCAAGGATGCGGCCGCCGACGACGAGGTGGCGGTCGTGCTACTGACCGGGGAGGGCCGGGCGTTCAGCGCCGGTAACGATCTGAACGAGATGCACAGGCGCATCACCGATCCCGCGTTCAACGAGCAGGGCAGCCACTTCACCACGATGATCGATGCGCTCGCCGACTTCCCCAAACCTTTGATCTGTGCCGTCAACGGCCTCGGCGTCGGGATCGGAGCCACGATCCTCGGCTACGCGGACTTGGTCTTCATGTCGACCGACGCGCGGCTCAAGACCCCGTTCACGAGCCTCGGCGTGGCACCCGAGGCGGCGTCGTCGTATCTGTTGCCACGGCTGATCGGTCGGCAGAACGCCGCTTGGCTGCTGATGTCATCGGAATGGGTGGACGCGGCCGAGGCGCATCGGATGGGCCTGGCCTGGAAAGTGTGTGCACCCGAGGCGTTGTTGGCCGAGGCGCGCCTGCACGCCGAAGTCCTGGCTTCGCGGCCCATCGCGAGCCTCATCGCGGTCAAGCAGACGATGACGGCGCCGACCCGCGAGGGGATCAACGCCGCCACAGCAAGGGAGAACGAGCAATTCGCGGTGCTGATGGGCGCAGCGGCGAACGCGAGTGCGCTGGCCGACTTCACCGGCAAGCGCGACCAGTGACGCGGCCCTAGCGACTCACCGCTCTGGGCGTCGCGTCGCCGGCTTCGCAGTGCGCCGCGATGATCGCCCGCAGGGTGCGCCGGCACCGCCCGCAGTCACCACCGGCGCCGCAGGCCTCGGCGATCTGCTTCGACGTGCGCGCCCCGTTCGCCACGCATTCGGTCACATCGTGGCTGGTGATTCCCATACACAGGCAGACAAACATGGCGCCCCCGTCACCCGTGCCCGTCGATGCTCATCAAATGGGCGAACCGGCCGATGAAGTGGCTCGGATAGGCGCCCAGGCCCACGTTGGACATCCACTCCGCGGCCGCGTCCGGATGATCGATCCACTGCCGGGCGGCGGTTTCGTCCTCGATCTCTTGCAGGATCATGACTTCCTGCCCGTCGTCGAGCGCGCGGTACACCCAGATTTTGCGCACCCCGCCCTGCTTGAAGCGTTCGATACCGTCGTGGACCTTCACCATCAGGGCCGACACGTCCTCCACCGACGACATGACGCCCACGACCACCCGGCCGACGTGATCGGCGGGCGTCGGGGGATAGAGGTCGATCTTCTCGACGACTTCGCCACCGAAGATCGGCGGGATGTCGTCGACCCCCGCGATGTCGAACCACTCGAAAACCGCCGATGACCGAAGGACGTCACGAATTGACCGCGCGTTGCGAATTCCGATTGTCACGAGTACGCGGTTCGGCTCCCAGATCGACTCGTACACGACCACATGATGGGCGCCAATTGATTGCAAATTATCGCGACGCTTTTTCAGCCATTTCCACATTCGCTCGACGTCGGCGACGCGAAAGTCGCATGCCAAAATCAATGAGTGCAGATCGTACTCACTCATCGATTTCTTCCCGTCTCGCTCGTGCCGTCCCAATGGTTAGCGCAGTCTAACCTTACTTAGCCTAGGCAGTCCAGACTGGGGCTCTAATCTGCGCCTCGAGTCGCCGGAGCGGTTGAGAATCCACGTAAAACCCCGCCTCGCCCAGCTTTTAAAGCGGGCTTGCACGGCGTAACTGCACTAGCGTGGAACGTGCACGACCGACAGCGAATCTTGACCAGCCCTCAAGTGCCTAGGAGCGATCATGCAAGGTGATCCGGACGTCCTCAAACTGCTCAACGAGCAATTGACGAGCGAATTGACGGCCATTAATCAGTACTTCCTCCATTCGAAAATGCAGGCGAATTGGGGCTTCACCGAGCTCGCGGAATACACGCGCAAAGAGTCGTTCGAAGAAATGAATCACGCGGAGGACATCACCAATCGAATTCTCCTCCTCGACGGGCTGCCGAACTATCAGCGACTCTTCTCGCTGCGGATCGGCCAGACCCTGCGTGAGCAGTTCGAGGCCGACCTCGCGATCGAGTACGAGGTGCTCGAACGCCTCCGTCCGGGCATCATCATGTGCCGCGAGAAGGGCGACGCAACCTCGGCCACGCTGCTCGAGAAGATCCTCTACAACGAGGAGGAGCACATCGACTACCTCGAGACTCAGCTGCAACTGATGGACAAGCTGGGCGAGGAGCTCTACGCGGCCCAGTGCGTGTCGCGCCCGCCGACCTCGTTGTAGCCCCTCCCTCATTCCGCGAACGTGCGTGTTTGCGCATGACACGCCGCACTTTTACCGCGTCTCGCGCACGTTCGTACGGCGTTTTGTGCACGCTCGCGGGGGCAACCCTGTCCCGGTGCGTAACTTTCATAGCCTTACTAACGATATGGCGGAAAGGTTCGCATCGGAAGGGAAGCAGTGACGAGTCAGGCCCCGACATCGGCCGATCCCGCCGCCGGCGGCACGCAGATCGGCCCGCGGCGCCGCAACGCCGTTTTCGTTGCGGTGCTGCTCGGGATGCTGCTCGCCGCGCTGGATCAGACGATCGTGGCGACCGCGCTGCCGACCGTGGTCGCCGACCTCGGCGGTGCAGGCCACCAGTCGTGGGTGGTGACGAGCTACCTGCTGGCGTCCACCATCGTCACGGCCGTCGTCGGCAAGCTGGGTGACCTGTTCGGTCGCAAGACGGTGTTCGGCGCCGCCGTGCTGTTCTTCCTGGCCGGTTCGGTGCTGTGCGGTATGGCCGGTTCGATGACCATGCTCGTCGCCTCCCGGACGCTGCAGGGCATCGGCGGCGGCGCCATCATGGTCACCGCGATGGCGTTGATCGGTGAGGTCATCCCGCTGCGCGACCGCGGCCGTTACCAGGGCGCCCTTGGTGCGGTGTTCGGTGTCACCACCGTCGTCGGGCCGCTGCTCGGCGGGTTCTTCACCGATCACCTCACCTGGCGTTGGGCGTTCTGGATCAACGTGCCGGTCGCGCTGGTGGTGCTGGCTGTCGCGGCGGCGGCAATCCCGCCGCTGGCGAAATCCGGCAAGGCCGTCATCGACTATGCGGGAATCGTGTTCGTCGGACTCGGCGCCTCCGGGCTGACGTTGGCCACGAGTTGGGGTGGCAGCACGTATCCGTGGTCGTCGGCGCCCATCATTGCGTTGTTCGTGGGATCCTTCGCGGCGCTGGCCGTGTTCGTGTGGGTGGAACTCCACACCGCCGAACCGATCCTGCCGATCCGGTTGTTCGCGAGCCCGGTGTTCACGGTGTGTTGCATCCTCGGATTCATCGTGGGCTTCGCCATGCTGGGCGCCTTGACGTTCCTGCCGACCTTCATGCAGTTCGTCAACGGTGTCTCGGCGACGACGTCGGGTCTGCGCACGCTGCCGATGGTCGCGGGCATGCTCATCACCTCGATCGGTAGCGGCCAGATCGTCGGCCGCACAGGCAGATACCGGATCTTCCCGATCGCGGGCACCGCGACCATGGCGGTGGCGTTCCTGTTGCTCTCCGCGATGGATGCCGCGACGCCGACCTGGCAACAGTCGCTGTATCTGTTCATCCTCGGCACGGGGATCGGCCTGTGTATGCAGGTGCTTGTGCTCGTCGTGCAGAACACCTCGAGCTTCAGCGACCTCGGGGTGGCCACCTCGGGAGTCACCTTCTTCCGCACCATCGGAAGCTCTTTCGGCGCAGCGATTTTTGGAAGCCTGTTCGCCAACTTCCTCGCGAGCCGAATCGGGCCCGCGCTGGCCGCCAGCGGTGCGCCGCCGCGCGCAGCGGAGTCGCCGCAGGCGCTTCACATGCTGAGCCCGCAGATGGCGGCGCCGATCGTCGACGCCTACGCAGACTCACTGGGCCGCGTGTTCTTGTGCGCGGTGCCCGTTGCGGTGGTCGGCTTCGTCGTCTCGCTGTTCCTCAAAGAGGTGCAGTTGCGCGAGGTGGAGACGGTGTCGGCCTCGGACCTGGGTGAGGGCTTCGGCATGCCGAGCACCGAATCGCCCGAGAAGATTCTCGAAGTGGCCGTCGGCCGACTGTTCCGCGACTCGCCGGAGATCCGACTGCGCAGCCTGGCCCGCGAACCCGGATGCGACCTCGACGTCAGCCAGATGTGGGCGCTGCTTCAGATCTACCGGCAGAACCAGGTATTCGGCTCGGCGACGCTGACCGACATCGCCGAACGGCTCCGCGTGCCGTACGAGATCATCGAGCCCACGTTCGACGATCTGGTGCGGCGCGGTCTGGCGCTTCGCACCGGCGAACGGCTCTGGCTGACCCAGAACGGAATCCGCCAGGTCGACGCGATCTCGGCGGCGATCGTGGGCCGCATCGTCGAGAGGTTGGCCACCTCGCCGTCCTTCGATGGGCGCCCGGACCGGTTCCAGGTCGAGGCCGCGCTGGAACGCATCGCGCACCGAATGCTCCTGCAGCGCGACTGGACCGACGAACGCAACCTGGTCACCGCCGGCTGACCGCGGAGGTCGACAAACTAGAACGCGTTCCAATTCCGCTCCGGCGGGCGTACGATGCCGCCATGAGCCGAATCGGGGATTTCGCCGACGATGACGCTGCCGCCTGGGTGACGATGTCGCCGGATATCGGCATCGCGATGGCCGGCTTCACCAACGCGGTCTACACCAAGAACCGGCTGCCGATGCGGGTCCGCGAGCTGGCGCGGATGGTCATCGCTCTGAACAACGAATGCGTGGTGTGCCAGAACACTCGCGACTCCGAGGGTCTGGCGGCCGGCGTCGACGAGGACCTCTACGACCACGCCGCCGAATGGCGAACGTGGCCAGGCTACAGCGCGCAGGAACGGATCGCCGCCGAGTTCGCCGAACGTTTCGCCGTCGCCCACACCGGGCTGCGTGAGGACGAGGACTTCTGGCGGCGCTGCCGGGAGCACTTCTCCGACGAACTGCTCACCGATCTGGCGCTCTCGTGCGCGATGTGGCTCGGCATGGGCCGCATGCTGCGCACGCTCGACATCGGTCAGAGCTGCAAGATCACGCTGTAGGGCCGCAGCAAGGCGCGCACAATGGCTGTCGTGAACTCAGGGACAGCCAAACCACTCGCGGCGGCGGCGATCGCCCAGCTCGAGTCCGACGGGGTTGCCACCCTCATCGGCACGGTTGTCAATCCCGCCGGCCTCACCCTCGCCAAGACCGTCCCGCTGCGCCGAATGGGGACGTTCGCCGACCCCGGTCTGGGGGCCAGTCCCGTGTGGCATGTCTTCGCCATCGACCAGAGCGGAGTCGTCGTGGGCGGCGACATCGGGGTGGTGGGGGATCAGCGGGTCCGCATCGACCTCGCCGCACTACGGATTCTCGGTGACGGATTGGCCTGGGCGCCAGGTAATTTCTTCAACCAAGACGGAACCCCGGACGCGTATTGCAGCCGCGGCGCGCTCGGGCGGGTAGCGGACCGGCTCTCGGGTGCGGGAATCAGCGCGGTCGTAGGCCATGAGATGGAGTTCGTGCTCGTCGGGCCCGACGGCAGCCGGTTGCCGTCGCACCTGTGGGCCCAATACGGCCTGGCCGGGGTCTTGGAGTTCGAGGGGTTCATCCGCGACGTCACCAACGCCGCCACCGCATCGGGTGTCGCGATCGAACAGTTCCACCCCGAGTACGGCCTCAACCAATTCGAGATCTCGCTGGCACCACTGCCGCCGGTTGCAGCCGCCGATGCGCTCGTGCTGATGCGGATCATCATCGGCCGGGTTGCGCGGCGGTACGGGATTCGGGTGAGCCTGTCACCGGTCCCGTTTGCCGGAGAGGTCGGATCGGGTTCGCATCAACACTTCTCGATGAGGCGCGACGATGTCCCGCTGTTCTCCGACGGTGACGGTGTCAACGGCTTGACACACGAGGGGGAGTCGGCGGTCGCGGGTCTGCTCGCCGGCCTTCCCGAGGCTCAGGGCGTGCTCGCCGGTTCCCTGTTGTCCGGCCAGCGCATGCAACCCGGCCACTGGTCGGGAGCTTCGGTCTGTTGGGGCACCGAGAACCGCGAGGCGGCCGTGCGTTTCCTGATCGGCGGCGTCAGCAACCCGTCGGGGGCCAACGTCGAGGTCAAGGTCATCGATCCGTCGGCCAATCCGTATCTGGCGACGGCAGCGATCCTTGGACTGGCCCTCGACGGGATCGAGCGCAAGCTGACGCTACCGCCGGAGACGACGGTCGATCCCGCCCTGCTCACCGATGACCAACGACAGCGAGCCGGGATCGTGATGATGGCCCAGAACCAGGCCGAGGCGATCGAGGCACTCGAACGGTCCTCGCTGATGCGGGCCGTACTCGGCGACGCGGTCGTCGACGCCGTGGTCGCGGTGCGTCGCTACGAGCAGGACAACTTCGGCGACCTCAGCGCCGAGCAGGCCGCCGACAAGTTCCGATTGGCCTGGAGCGTCTAGGTTTACGCGCATCGTCGTGCGCGCCGCAGCTTGGGTCAGACCAGCCCGGTCGCGTCGAACACCCAGCTCATGTCGGCGTTGGCGAAGTCCTCCATCCAGGTGGGCGGGGCGTTGTTGGCCAGTGCCCCCATGTCCCAGTAGTCCTTCCACAGCGTGATCTTGCCGTTCTCGACGCGATGCACGCTGACGAACTGCAACACGGCGGATTCACCGGTGGCCCAATGCCATTCCTCGGAATGCTCGTACATCACGTCGGCACCGTTGTCGACGAGCAGCCCGGTGAAGTTCTCGTAGGAGGCCAACGGCTCCAAGCCGATCTTGAGCCGCTTGACGATGTCCTCCGGCCCGCGCGCAGCGGCCGTCGGACCTACCGGCATGTCGAGGTAGATGCAGTCGTCGGACAGAAACGTCTTGACCGCCTCCCAGTCACGCGCGGACAGCGCTTTCCACATGCCCAGAACCGTATCCTCAACCGACACTGGCCAACTCACCTTCCTGCTCGACGAGCGCGGGCGCTTTGTGCGCGGCGCGAAGGAATCGTCCGGTTCGCCGTCTGCCGACGAGATCCGTCGGCTTGCCGTCGAGGAAGACCGCGCGGCCGCCGACGAAGACACCCGAAACCGTCTCGTCGTTGCGGTTGACCATTCGCGACAGCCCGCCGTAGTGGTCGACACGCTCTTCTGCGTAACGGTCCAGAGAGTCGTCGAGGTGTGCGGGGTCGACGATCACGACGTCGGCCCGGTCGCCGATACGCAGGTGGCCGGCGTCCAGGCGATACCAGTCGGCCAGCTCACCGGTGAGCCGGTGCACGGCGTGTTCGATTGTCATGAATGGCTTTCCGGCGCGTTCGGCGCTGTGCACGTGGCGCAGCAGCCGCAGACCCATGTTGTAGAACGCCATATTGCGCAGGTGCGCACCGGCGTCCGAGAAACCCATCTGGATGCCGGAGTCCGCGGCGAGCTTCTTGAGCACCTCGGGTCGATGGTTGGAGATCGTGGTGCGCCAGCGCAGCGCCGTTCCGTGTTCGAGCACCAGGTCCAGGAAGGCGTCGACAGGGTGCACGCCGCCGCGGTCCTGACCGACCTGCCCGAACGACTTGCCCACGATCGACGTATCCGGGCAAGCGACGATCTCGGCGTCGAAGAAGTCTCGCTGCCACACCCGGATACCGAGCTTGCTCTCGTACTCCTTGCGGAACCGGCGCCGGTAGGCCGCGTCGCGCATGAGCTCGTTGCGCTCGACCTCATCCTGCAGGTGCAGCGCCGCCGCACCCGCGCCGAACTCCTCGAAGACCACCAGATCGATTCCGTCGGCGTAGACCTCGAACGGGACCGGCAGGTGCTGCCAACGGAAGTTCCCGCCGAGCTTGTTGACCAGCCGGGCGGCCGGGCCCAGCCCGTGAATGCTGTACGGGTTCGACTTCACATCCGCGGCCGACAACAGGCTGGTCTTGAGCGGGTTACGGATGATGCCCAGCGACTGCGCCAGCTGCGAGCCGAGGTTGAGCGGGTTCTCGATGTCAGGTCCAGACTGCAGAACCCGACCGGCGCGGCGGAGCAACGCCTTCAGCCGACGCAACTCGCGCGGCTTGGCGTAGGTCGACGGAAGAGTTCTCGACCGGCACACGTCACCGTCGAGCTTGTCGAAAAGCAGCTGCTGCGAAGACATTCCGACGAATCCGGCATCGAGAGCCTCCGACAGCCAACGCTCCATCTGAGCTTGCTCGGCATTGGTCGGCCGCTGGTCTTTGCGCGTGGCGCGATCGAGTCCCATGGCCGCGGCGCGCATGTCGGAGTGTCCGATGAACGCTGCGATGTTGGGACCCAGCGGCCGGGACTCCAGCGCCTGGATGTACTCCTCGCCGTTCGACCAGGTCTTGTGCGCTTCGACCGCGGCGATCACGTGGTCGCGGGGGATCGCCTCGACCCGGCCGAAGATGTCACCGGCGTCGCCGGCGTCGACGTGCACCGTCGACAGCGAGCAGGACCCGAGCATCACCGTGGTCACACCGTGACGCAGCGACTCCGCGAGGGCCGGACCGTTGAGCACCTCCACGTCGTAGTGAGTGTGGATGTCGAGCATGCCGGGCAGGACCCACTTGCCCGTCGCGTCGATGATTTGCGGGCAACCGGTCGCGTCGAGCTCGTTGCGGCTGATCGCCACGATGCGGCCGTCGCGGATGCCCAGGTTGCGGACCGCCGACGGGGCACCGGTGCCGTCGAACCAGCGGCCGTTGCGGATGATCGTGTCGTAGGTCACCCCGTCATAGAACAGTCCCGGCAATTAGCCTGTCAATCGAATCCGTGAACAGATTCGCAAATTTGTCTACTTGCGCTGCTGACATGCACTTACTCGAGCAGCCACATGTCCGCTGAGTGGGTTCCGGTGGCGTCGGCGTCGGTGCATACTCGCGGAGGTGACCCCTTTGCAGCGGTACATCGCCGAAGAAATCGCCACCGATCACGTCGATGGGCTGCTGTCCCGGCGCGAAGCGCTGCGCCGGCTGGCGCTGCTCGGGGTCGGCACCGCGGGCGCCACGGCGTTGTTCGCGGCGTGCGGTCAGAACCGGGAGCCGACGACCGATGCCCCCGCCACGTCGAGCGGGGCCGCCACGGCCAGTGCCCCGCCGCCCGGCAGCCAGACGGCACTGCCCACCAGTCCGGTCACCTGGGCCGGGCCTCGCGGTGAACTGCAGGCCGCCTGGGCCGGGGCGCCGAACGTCCGCGGTGGCGTTCTCGTCATCCACGAGAACAAGGGGCTCAACGACTACATACGTTCGGTGGCTGGTCGCTTCGCCGGAATCGGCTACTCCGCGTTGGCGATCGACCTGCTCTCGGGGCAGGGCGGGACATCGACGTTCGCCGATCCCGCGGAGGCCACCGCGGCGCTGGGCAAGATCCCGCCGGAGGATGCGGTCGCGGATCTGAAATCGGGCGTCGACGAACTGCAGCGCCGAGTGCCCGGCAAGAGAATTGCGGCAGTCGGGTTCTGCATGGGCGGCGGTTATGTGTGGCGGCTGCTGGCCTCCGGCGAGCCCAGACTGTCGGCAGCAGTTCCGTTCTACGGGCCCACACCCGACGACCCCGATTTCTCCGGATCGAAAGATGTTGCGGTGCTTGGGATCTACGCGGCTCAGGATCAGCGGGTGAACGCCACCGAGCCCGTCGCGAGGGCGGCGCTGGAAAGGGCCGGTCTGGTGTTCGAGCTGGTCACCGAGCCCAATGCCAACCACGCGTTCTTCAACGACACCGGTGAGCGCTACAACGCGACCGCGGCGGCCGATGCGTGGCGCCGTGTGCAGGACTGGTTCACCCGCTACGTCGCCTGAGCCCCGCGCCCATCCGCCATTCCCGCGACCGTGCGCGTCGGCACACGACACACCGCCGAAAATCGGCCATTCTCGCGCCCTCATCGGCCAGCGATTGTGCGCAAACTCCGCAATAGTCGGCAGGCGGCGTGCGTGGCGCGCTGAGAGCTAACCGATTGATACAAACTCGCACACCCATTGATCGCCGACGGTGCGCAAAGCGCGCCCAGATCGCGGCGCGTCGTGTGCAGACTCGCACGCTCGCGGACAAAGGGGGGTGCGCACAGGAGGCGGGTGCTGCGAGAAGGGCCGCGCGAACGTGCGGCCTTGGCCTACGATTCGGGAATGATCAGGTCGCTGATGGTCGCGGGCTTCGCGGTCGCCGTGGGCTGTGGATCAGTCACCGCGACAGCTAGCGCCGACCCGGGCGATCCGCCCTGCTCCTTCACCCTCTCCGCCCCGCACGTCGTCCAGGTGTCGGGAACAGACATGGTGGCGGTGACGATGTCGCCGTCCGGCTGTGACGGCGGAACCCCGTATCAGTCGATCGCCTGTGTCGAGCTCCAGGGCAACGCGGGACCGGAGAACTGCGTGCAGAACAACGGTTTGTTGACGGCGCGGGCGTACTACTCGCCGTATCAACCGGGCGCGACGTATGTGGCGATGGGCCGGGGCTGCTCGACGTCGGGCAATCCACCGGAGCCGGTCTGCGAGTCTTCGGGACCGCTCACCGCCACGCTCTAGCGTCACGCCGCGGCGGGGCGATCGCTCGACGTCAGTTGCGCTCGACCGAAATGCGTTTCGTGTTCACCCAAAGACCATCTGGTCAGTCCGCCCACGGCTCCTTCTGGGCGCGCGCCGTTTAACCGGACCACCGCCCGGGCACACGCAGAATTAGCGGGTTCGTCAACGAGCCGGCTCGACAAACCAAAGGAGCCGACATGGATAACAACGCCATCGTGTGGATCATTGTCGCCATCGCGCTGATCGCCGCGATCGTGCTGGTGGCGGTCCTGGCGCGCAACGCACGCAACAAGCGTCGCCGTATGGAGGCCGAGCGGATCCGCACAGAGGTCGACGAGAAGTCGCAGCATCTCCAGAAGCGCGAGACCGTCGCGCAGGAAACCGAGGCACGCGCCCGCGCCGCCCAGGCCGAGGCGGAGGCGAAGGCCGCCGAGGCGGCCCGCCTGCAGGATGCTGCCCGCACGCACCGCAACGCGGTCGACACCAAGCGCGACGAACTCGACGAACAACGCGCCCGCGCCGATGCCCTGGACCCGAAGACCCGCGCGACCGATTCAGTCGCCGACCCGTCATCGACCAAGACCGACGGGGTGCGAGACGATCTCACCACGCGTCCCGACCCGAACCGGGCACCCGAGCAGCACCACCGGTCGTGACCGGCGAAGTTAAGGCCACATCGGCCGTCCTGTTCGACATCGACGGCACCCTGATCGACTCGAACTACCTGCACGTGCATGCCTGGTATCGGGCGTTCGAGGAAGCCGGCCATCCCGTCGAGGCCTGGCGCATTCACCGCTCGATCGGGATGGACGGCACGACTTTGGTCGACACGCTCGCCTCGGACGCCGACACGGAGGTCCGCAGCCAGGCCACGGATCTGCACTCGCGGTACTACAAGGAGCTGGCGCCGCACCTCAGACGGTTGCCGGGTGCGCGGGAACTCCTCGAGGCGGTGCACAAACTGGACATCCGGGTCGTGCTGGCAACGTCGGCGCCGGAGGACGAGCTGTCATTGCTGCGTGAGGTGCTCGACAGCGATCACCTCGTCTACGCGGTGACCTCGTCGGAGGATGTGGACACCGCCAAACCCGAACCCGACATCGTCGAGATCGCCCTCGAGCGCGCCGGGGTCAGTGCCTCGCACGCCGTCTTCGTCGGCGACACCGTTTGGGACGTGGAAGCCTGTAAGCGCGCCGGTGTGGACAGCATCGGTGTGCTCAGCGGGGGAGTATCCCGCGGAGAGCTCGAAAACGCCGGAGCTCAACGGGTTTTCGAACATCCACTGGAGTTGTGCCAGCACCTCGACGACACACCGATCGCCGCGTTGGCCAACATTGTCGGGGCCCGCTGAGCCTCGCTCGGAGTCAGCGGGGCAACGCGTACCGCAGGATCGCGGCGACCCCGTCGGCCGGATCGATGCGTTCGTCGGTGCGAATCAACGCGGCGCCGGTATTGATCGCAGCCATCGGCAGCGCCTCGTCGGCCCGCAGGGTCTGGCTGGGAGCCGTACCGAGTTCGGATAGGACGTTGGGGTTCGGCGCGATAGTGCTCAGGTCATCACCGGCGACGACGGTCGCGTCGCCGACGTCGCCGATGATCAGGGTGTCGACCGCGCCCGCCCGCAGTGCCGCGGTCACGCCGTCCAGCCCCTCGGTCGCCATGCCCTCGCCGCGACCGAGTTCGGCGGACAGGCGTTGCGCGGCGTCGTCGATCTCGGCCAAGCGCCGCCGCTGAAACTCCTGGTCGATCGCGTGCCGCAGGTCCGCGTCGTCGAACCCGCTGTGCCGGGCCCCGACGTTCACATCCACCACCAGCGAGGCGACCCGCTCGGGTAGCTGCGCGGCGAGGTCGGTGCGCGATTCCACCTCGCCGACGACGAACACGACCGCGGGTTTGGCATCGTCGACCAGCGTGGTCAGCTGGCCGGCGACGGCGCGGATGTTCTGTTGGCGCGCCCCCTCACTGGCTCGCTGCGGATCGCCGTAGCCAGGGGTTTCCGCACCCGACGCCTTGTGCACGGGGTAGGCGTCACCGTCGACGGTGTCCGACACCACGGTGCCCTCGCGGTACAACGTGATGTCGCCGCCCGCGTGGTCGACGATCACCACGGCGTACGTCGGCCGGTCGAGGCCGTGCTCGACAACCGGGACGATGTAGGGCAGCGCCGAAACCCGGACGACGGGTTCGATGGGCCGGATGAGATGTTCGTTGACGAGGACGCCGTCGGCGCTGGCCACGACCGCGCGCCCGCTGGGCCCGACCGGAGGCGTCGCGTCGGTGATGGCCTGCTCGATGCTGTCTGTCACCGCCGGATCGGCGCCCTGCTGCTCGAGTTGCTCACGCAGCGCGCGCCACTTCAGGTCCATCTGAGCCGCCGCGTCGGCGGTGTTGTGGGAGTCATCGAAGTACACCGAGGCGTAGGGGCCGTTCGAGGTCAGCAGAGTACGAAAGTGATCGGGATGCATGGCCGTTGGTTACCCAACGAGCGCCCGACGACACAGGATTGCGGCCGAGCACTGCTGTCACGAGCTCATCGCGGAGGCGTCCAGGACACCGGCAAGCGCTTGATCCCGTGGATGAACGGCGACAGTAACCGCGCCGGTTCCTCGGTGGCGGCGACGTCGGGTATCTGCCGGTGCAGTTCCTCGAAGACGACGCTGATCTCACGCCGAGCGAGGTTGGCGCCCAGGCAGAAATGCGCTCCACCTCCGCCGAATCCGGCATGCGGATTGGGGTTGCGCGTCACGTCGAACGTCCACGGGTCGGCGAACTTGTCCTCGTCGCGGTTCGCCGAGCCGTACCACAACGTGGCTTTGTCGCCGGCCGACATCGTGACGCCGCTGAGTTCGCAGTCCTCGGTCAGGGTGCGGCGCATGTAGTTCACCGGGAACGCCCACCGGACGATCTCCTCGACCGCGGTGGGGGCGACGGCCTCGTAGTCTGCCCACCACCGTTCGCGTTCACGCGGATAGCGGGTGAGCGCGAGCACGCCGTGGCTGATGGCGTTGCGGGTGGTCTCGTTGCCCGCCACCACCAACAGAATGAAGAACGATGCGATTTCGGCCGATGTCAGGCGTGAACCGTCGACCTCCGCCTCCACGAGTGCGGTCGTCAGGTCCTCCTGTGGGTGGGCACGACGATTCTCGGCGTGCGCGGTCGCGTAGGCGCCGATGTCCATCGCGACCTTGACGAACTCCTCGTAGTCCTGCGCGATGTCTTTGTCCCCGAAACCGAGGATCACGTTGGTCCAGTGGAAGATCTGCTGGTGGTCGTCCTCGGGGATGCCCATCATGTCGCAGATCACCTGCAGCGGGAGAGGCCCGGCCAAATCCGCGACGACTTCGCCGTGGCCGTCGGGATGTTCGGCGATCATCGTCTCGACCAGTCGTCGGGCACGGTCGCGCACCGACGCCTCGGCGCGCGCGACGACCCTCGGCGTGAAGGCCCGGCTGACGATGTTGCGCAGACGCAGATGGCGCGGATCGTCGGTCACGATCATCGAGCCGAAGTACTCACTGAGCTCCGGATTCGCGTCGTTGATCGTGATGCTCGGGCTCGAGCTGAAGATGTGCGGATGTCTACTGGCGTAATAGACGTCCTCGAATTTGGTGATCGCCCAGTGACCGGGACCTTCCTGCACACCAGGAGTCTCCAGCGGCGGGTGAAACGAGACGGGTGCCTCTCGACGCAATGTGGCAAAGGCGCCGTCGCGGAAGTCGTCGGGTTTGACCCAGAAGGACCAGGAGCCCAGGTCGACCTCGGACAGCGGCACCTCAGGTGGAGGGGCGCCGTTGGCCCGGATTAGGTGAGCGCCGAAGGCGGGCGGTGTCGCGGTGTCCACCTGTCCGAGAGTAGGCCGATATCGGTCCCGAAAAGCCGAATCCGCCCCCGTGGCCAAATTGATTACGACAACTGCCAGTTCATGTTTTTGGCGAACACGCGAGCGTCGTCGGAAATGGTGCCGAGCTCATGGCAGCGCTCGATGTACCCCTGCACCATCACCAGGAAGTTCATCGGGTTGTAAGCGTCCTCCTCGTAACTCCACTTCCCGTCACCGGCATACCGGAGCACCGTGATGACCGGGGTGCCGTGCACGCTGCCGTCGCCCGGATCCTTCATCGTGTTGACGTTGCGGTTGATCACCCAGCCCTTGTCGACATCGATCGAATACCACTCGACCGGATAGAGAGGCATCTCGCTGCCGGGGAACGTGTTCATCGTCGTGACGATCCAGTCACGGATGGCCTCGCGCCCGGACATGTTGCCCAGAGCATGCTCGACGTAGGTCGCGTCCTCGGTGAAGTGATCGGCATAGCTCGACCAGTTCCACGTCTTGCCGATATCGACGACCGCGGCCTGATAGGCGTGAAACGCCTCGTCTATTTCCTCACGTGACCACTGACCCATCGCAGGCTCCTCGGCTCGCGGCGCAACTGGCACCGTTCTACCAAAGGTGGTGGACCCGCCGGGGCGGATTCACGATCGTTGAGGGACAAGGCTTTCAGCCGCCCTCGGGCGCCTCGACCACAGCCTTGATGCGCTCGAGAGTCTTGCGCATGTCGCGGATGTTGCGCCGGCGGCGAAGCTGCCCTCCCAGCACCGAGAACAATTTCATCAGCGGCGAATCGTTGAGCCGGAACGACTCGGTGACCTCGGTACCGCCGTCGACGGGGGTGAGCCGGTAATGCCAGTTGTTCACCGGCTTGTCTCCGATGAGGACCGCGAAACCGAATTCCCGGTTGGGTTCGCATGCGGTCACCTCACACGTCGTCCAGTACACGGGCCCGATCTCGTTGCGCTTGACGTGGCCGCGGAACCGTGCGCCCAGCGCGGGCCCGCTGGCACCGCCGAGCCACTCGGCCTCCATGACTTCGGGGGAGAACTTGCCGGTGTTGCGCACATCGGCGATCAAGTCCCAGATCCGCTCCGCGGGCGCCGCCATCGACACCGTCACCGCTCCGTCCACCGTTCCCTCGCTCTCTCGCAAGCGTTTTCGAGAACCCTAGCGCTCCGTCGTCCGGATGCACCCCGAACCCACTGGTAAGTACGATGGCGGCGACGTGAAGATTCGATTCGGGATCGGCCTCGCCGCCGACATCGGGCCAGAACAGCTACCGGACATCGTCGACCATCTGGAGACCGCCGGCGTCGACTCGCTGTGGTTTTCCGAACTCGTGTACTCCGAGGCCGTCGATCCGTTCGTCGGGATGGCTTTCGCTGTAGCGCGTACCCGCAGCTTGAAAGTCGGTACATCGGTCGCGGTGCTACCGGGGCGCCACCCGGTGCTGGTGGCCAAACAGCTGGCCTCACTGGCGGCGTTGGCCCCCAAACGGGTGCTTCCCGTGTTCGGGCTGCGGTCGGCCGTCGCCGCCGAGCGCGAGATCTTCGTGGTGCCCGACGGTGCGCGCGCCGCGGTGTTCGACGAGGCGCTGCGGCTGCTTCGTACGGTGCTCGAACACGACGACGTCTCGTTCGACGGCGACTACTTCAGGGTGCGCTCGGCGACCGTGGCGCCCCGGCCCGTCAAGCCGCTGGACATCTGGCTGGGTGGATCGGCACCCGCCGCCTTCCGCCGCATCGGCCGCTTCGGCGACGGGTGGCTCGGCAGCTTCGTCACCCCCGCCGAGGCAGGTCGAGCGCGGCAGGCGATCCAGCGTGCGGCCCAGGACGCCGGGCGAGAGGTCGAGCCGGACCATTTCGGCATCAACTTGGCAGTCGCCGACGGCGGACCGTCGCCGCAGATGCTGGCGGCGATCAGTCAGCGCCGCCCCGACGTCGACCCCAACGAGCTGATCGCCGCCGACTGGCCGCAGCTGCACCGGCAACTGGACGCCTACATGGAGGCCGGCCTCACGAAATTCGTCATTCGGCCCGCGGGTCGCTTCGTGATGACCGAGTTCATCGACCGGTTCGTGGCCGAACTGCTTCCGCGGCAGAACTGACTGTCGCCTACCTCAACGCGACGACACGTCGCCGTACAGGTCAGGCCAGGGCGGACGTCGTACCATCGCCACTCCGGCAAGGGTCGCCGACACCAGCCCGACGAGGATTCCGGCCAGAGTGATGCGGGTGGCGTCGACCGCGGGTCGCCATACGGCGGCGCCGTCCTTGATGACGAACACGCCCGCCGCCCTGGTGATCACCTTGACGTTCGGCTCCGCGCCACGCCGCGCCCGGCCCCGAACCTCCGCGACGGGGATGACCGTGGTGCCGTCGGCCGTCTCGTAGGGCTGGCCGAACACGCGCGAGGCGTTGGTGTCGAAGTCGAGACTGTCGAGCAGTTCCGCGCGTAGATCCATGGCGTCATGCTTACTACCCGTGGGCGGGCGTGACAGCGGATCCTCTGGACCAGCGGCGCGCAAAGTGCGGGGCTATTCCGCCGGGAGGTCGTCCTCGGGCATCGGCACCTCGATCGCCTGATCGACCAGATCCGCCTCGTTGGCGTCCCACGTGCGTTCGGGGGTGATCGCCGACGCGTCCTGCCAGGTGTCCTCGTCGTCGGGGTACACCGGGGTGCGCTGGTCCGCCACGTCGGCTTCGGGAATCGCATCGCCGAACGCGAGGCCGTCAGGTGTGCTCATGATCGGTCTCCGTTCTCGTTGGGGTTACCCGTCTGAAGTCCAACGATAGTGCGGTCACGACGTCGCGCCACCCGGTGCCGCGGTGATCTCAGACGCACACCCGAAGCGGCTTCCTCTCGCGCTTTCATCGCTGACCAGGGCAATGACGGCCGTACCGGCTGCTGTGCGTAAACTGCCTGCGACGGGGGAGGCTCCCTAACCGTGTGGAGCTTCGACCTGACCCAATTCGACGCCAGGGGCTCACCGTGCCAGAAAAAACCACCGACACCGGCCAGGACCTCACGCCGCATTTCGAGGATGTGCAGTCGCATTACGACTTGTCCGACGACTTCTACCGGCTGTTCCTGGACCCGACCCAGACCTACAGCTGCGCATTCTTCGAGCGCGATGACATGACGCTCGAGGAAGCCCAGCGCGCCAAGATCGACCTTTCGCTGGGCAAACTCGGCCTGCAACCGGGGATGACGCTGCTCGACATCGGATGCGGCTGGGGTGGGACGATCAAACGGGCGCTGGAACGCTACGACGTCAACGTGGTGGGTCTGACGCTGAGCAAGAATCAGCAGGCCCATGTACAGAAGCTGCTCGACGGTATCGACAGCCCCCGCAGCAAGCGAGTCCTGCTCCAGGGATGGGAGCAGTTCCACGAACCGGTCGATCGCATCGTGTCGATCGGGGCATTCGAGCACTTCGGCCGCGACCGCTACACCGAATTCTTCAAGATGGCATACGACGCGCTGCCGGCCGACGGCGTGATGATGCTGCACACCATCGTCAAGCCCGACGATGAGGAGTTCGCGGAGCGCGGCCTTCCGCTGACCATGACGAAACTCCGCTTCTTCAAATTCATCATGGACGAGATCTTCCCCGGCGGGGATCTGCCCCAGCCGGTCGCGGTGAAGAGGCACGCGACCGAAGCGGGCTTCAAGGTGGGCCTGGTCCAGCCGTTGCGGTTGCACTACGCCCGCACCCTGGACCACTGGAGCGCCGCGCTCGAGGCTCACAAGGACGAGGCGATCGCGATCCAGTCCGAAGAGGTCTACGACCGGTACATGAGGTACCTGACCGGCTGCGCGGACCTGTTCCGCGAGGGCTACACCGACGTCTGCCAGTTCACGCTGACCAAGAGCTAACGCCGCCGCAGGGCCCGCCACAGCCGCAACGGCAGCAGGCCGAGTAGCGGCGCGCGCTTCCCGAGGTCGTCGGTGTCGCGCTTGTTGAACGCCTTGGCGTATCTGCGCGCGTCCTCGGCTGTGGCGTATTCCTTGGCGCCCTGCGCCTCGCCGCAACGCTCGCACTTCCACCGCATGACGCGGCCGTCAGCCCGAAACGTCGGGTTGTGCCCGAATATGCTGCAGCTCAACGTCATTGCTGCGACATCCCGGGCGGCATGCCGAACTTGTTTCGACCGTGCCGGGCGATCCGGTTCTCCGCCAACGCGACCCGCAACGCCTTGCGGAACTCACCCGGACCCCAGTACCGCGCGCCGACTGCCCTGTACAGTTCGCGCGCCGACATCGGTTCGTGCTCGCTCACCGCGCGCGCAATCGTTTCGATCTCGTGGTCGAGCGCCGACTCGGGCGCACCGGGCATCGGTGGCTCGCGCCATGCCCCGTACCAGCCCGCCGCCGGGCCGGGCCGGTAGCGCCGCGCCTGGCTCGCCACCCGCTCCCGTTCTGTGCGCTCGGCGATGCGCGCCTGGCGGGCCGCGCGTTCGTTGTCACGTTCCGAAGACGCCTCCGTCTCCTCGTCGCCTTCGTCCGCGGTCGTCAGCGGCATGGCCAGGTCCTCGAGTTTCTCGCCCTCGGCCTTCACCCCGAAGAGCAGTTCGACGACGCCGCCGACGGCCATCACCGCCGCGCCGATCAGGAACGAGATCGCGACCAGTCCGCGGTCGCCGGATTCGATGAGTTGGCCGAACAGCAGGGGTCCGGTGATGCCACCGACGGCGGTGCCGACCGCATAGAAGAACGCGATCGCCAAAGCGCGTGTCTCCATGGGGAATATCTCACTGACGGTCAGATAGGCGGCGCTGGCTCCCGATGACGCGAGGAAGAAGCACACACCCAGCACCGTCATGAAGACCCACACGCCGCCCGTCTGGGAGACGAACAGCACGGTCAGCGCGACGGCCACGCACGCCGAACCCAGATACGCGAAGGAGATCATCGGTTTTCGGCCGACCGTGTCGAAGAACCGGCCGAGAAGGATCGGGCCGGCGAAGTTGCTCAGGGCCCATATCGCATAGAACATCGGCACGATGCCGGAGGAAACGTCGTAGAAGCCGCTCAGCAGGGTCCCGAGGTTGAACGTGAATGCGTTGTAGAGGAACGCCTGCCCGATGAACAGCGCCAGACCGAGGACGGCCCGGCGGGGATACTTCGTGAACGCCACGTGGGCGATCTCCCGGAACGAGATGGTCTTGCGTTGACGTACGGTCAGAGATCCCTCGGGCTCCTCGAGGGTTTGCCCGGTCTCGCGTTCCACCGCGCGCTCGATCTCGCCGACGATGCGCTCGGCTTCGTCCTCACGTCCGTGGATGAACAACCACCGCGGACTTTCCGGGACGTTTCGCCGCACCACGAGCACCACGAGACCGAAGATGGCGCCGATGCCGAACGCGATGCGCCAGCCGATGTCCGCCGGAAAGATCGCGGTGTTCAACAGCACCAGGGCGCCGGCGGCACCCCCGGCAGCGCCGAGCCAGTAAGAACCGTTGATGATCAGGTCGACGCGGCCACGGACGCGGGCGGGGATCAACTCGTCGATCGCGGAGTTGATCGCTGCGTATTCACCGCCGATACCCGCGCCGGTGAAGAACCGTGCGATGTAGAAGTACCACGGCGCGAACGCGAAAGCCGTTGCCACCGTGGCCGCAAGGTATACCGCGAGGGTGAGCAGGAACAGCTTCTTGCGGCCGAACCTGTCGGTGAGCTGACCGAAGAACAAGGCACCCAGACACGCGCCGGTGATGTAAATGGCAGCGGCGATGCCGATTTCGCCGGCGGTCAACTCGATCCCGCTGCCGCTCTCGGTCAGCCGGGACGCGACGTTGCCCACCATGGTGACCTCGAGGCCGTCGAGGATCCACACCCCTCCGAGCCCGAGTACAACGCGCCAATGAAATCGCGACCACGGCAACCGATCGAGCCGACTCGGAACCTGCGTGGTGATCGTGCCGGTTTGCACCCCAGAACTCATCGGCAGCCTCCTCGACCGTGGCCCAATCGGCTAGGGAGTACCCAACTTGGGAAAAAACATCCAGGCGGGTGCGCTTCGCAACCGAGACAATGAGCGGGTGACGTCTGCGCCGGCCAAAGACCGGGGCCCGCGACGTGGCAGGACGTTCGGTGCTGCCCGAGTCCTCCGAGTACTCGCTGGCTGGTATCGAGGCCGAAGCCCAGAGAATGGGTTCATTGGTGGCCGATCTGCTGCTGTTGGCGCGACTCGACGATCGGGCGAGACCCCCTCTGCGCACAGATCGCTCAACACGCGACATCGACATAGACCGTGTCCGAGATGATCAAAGGCTTGTGTCGTCGCCCCGAACGTCAGTCGTCTGGTGGGTGGCCCCGGAACGGGCCGCGGCGACTGTGCAGTCGGACAGTGGTGCGGCCCCGGTCCTGTCGACGATCACCGTGTAACCGCCGGCCTCGAGCGCCCGCACGGTCTGGTCGACTTCGGACGGACCCCTCTCGGGGCGGCTGCGGCCGCGCCGACCATCCCGAGCGTGGCAAGCGCTGATGCACAGACAGCAATCCCGGTGACGGCAACGTGATTCATAACTATATCCTCCGAAGTTGTTGTCCTGCTTCTCTTTTCAACGTAGGTGCGGAACGTGCTGCGGCAGGATGCTCATAGGGAACACAAACATATGAAACTCATGTGAAGGGGAGTGACCGCAACAGAAATCGTAGGAAAACTGCGGCGAGATCGCTGAGGCGTTGGCCGCCGAGGGCTCCGAGTCCGTCACCGACGGCGAGCCATTCGGGGTCACGTTGACGTGTGCCGCACCAGGCTTCGCTGGAGTAGCAGCGTGTCAAGCCAACGGCCGTGCTTGAATCCGACCGCAGTCAGTCGGCCGGCATCGACGAACCCGTGGCCGCGGTGCAGCGCAGCAGAAGCCGCCGCGTCGGTGTCGACGATCACGGCGATCACCTCCCGTATCCCGGCCCTCGCGCAACTGGTGAGCAACGCATCGAGCAGCATGCCGCCCACCCCGCGACCGACCGCGTCCGGCGCGACGTAGACCGAGTCCTCCACCGTGTGCAAGTAGGCGGGGCGAGTCTTCCACGGAGCGCAGTACGCGTAGCCGACGATCTCACCGTCCAGAACCGCCGAAAGGAACGGCAACCCGGCTTCGACGACGGCGCCGTACCGGCGGTTCCACTCCTCACGGCCGGGGCGCTCCACTTCGAAAGTCGCCACACTGTGGTCGACGTAGTGCGCGTAGATGTCACCGATCCTGCTCAGATCACCGCGGTGCGCCGCCCGCACGGCGATGTCGGACGTGCCCATCGGTTCAGCAGCCGACGGGATGCGACTCGCAGTATGGCGTCGTACCCGGGAAGCGGTACCGATGACTGGCGACATACCGGTACACGGCGTTCTGCAACGCACGAATCCCAGGGGTCCGGTACAGCAAGAGCGGAACCCGGGTCCCTAATGCAGCTGACACTGCGGCGTTCACCGCTTCTGCGCCCTCGTACACGTCGCCGGACTCGTCGTGCCATCGTGCGGCGTCGAGAACCCGTGACTGGGGGACGCCCAGCCGCTCGGCCACGCCCTCGCCCTGCAGGGCCGCGGTCCGCAGATCGCCCGTTCGGTTCCTCTTCAGGATGAAGTAGACGGCGCGGGTGCACATCCCGCAGTTGCCATCGAAGAACAGGGTTCCGGCCATATCGCCATTGTCTCTCCGCTTCCGCTGCCAGAGGACCCGGTTCGGGGTGGGCCGCGTCACGTCGACGTGCGAAGGCGCCGACTCGAGTCGTCGCCGGCCGCAGGTAACCGCAAGGGGCGGCCCCGCCGTGGCAGCGGCGGGAGCACACTGGTGGGTGTGGACTTGGTGACCCTTGACGACATCGAACAGGCGGCCGCGCGGACCCGGGCCTTCGTGCTGCGGACACCGCTGCTTCCGGCCCCCTGGGCGGGTGACGACGATCGGCCGCTGTGGATAAAGCCCGAGAGCCTGCAGTCGATCGGGGCATTCAAGGTGCGGGGTGCGTTCAACGCGATCGGCCACCTCGACGAATCGGTACGCACCAGGGGAGTGGTGGCCTATTCCAGCGGAAACCACGCCCAAGCGGTGGCCTACGCGGCTGCGGTGTATGCGATACCCGCCCACATCGTCATGCCGCAGGAGACGCCGGAGGTGAAGGTGGCCGCCACCCGCGGCCACGGGGCCACCGTCGTGTTGTGCGGTGCGGGACAACGAGAACGGGTTGCCGCTGAGGTCGTCGAGGAGACCGGCGGCGTCCTGATACCGCCGTTCGACCACCCCGACATCATCGCCGGGCAGGGCACGATCGGGTTGGAGATCGCCGAGGATCTTCCGAGCGTCGACACGGTGCTGATACCCGTCAGCGGCGGCGGCCTCGCATCGGGGATCGGTACGGCGATCAAAGCCTTGTGCCCCAACGCCAAGGTGATCGGGGTGGAGCCGGAACTCGCCGCTGACACCGCACAAAGCCTGAGCGTCGGACACCGCGTCGACTGGTCCATCGAGGACCGCAACCGCACCATCGCCGACGGGTTGCGCTCGCAGCCGTCAGAGTTGACCTTTGCTCACCTGCAACGGGTGCTCGATGACGTCGTCACGGTGACCGAAGACGAAATCCGTTCGGCTGTAAGCGAATTCGCTCGTCGCGCACACCTGGTGAGTGAACCCAGCGGCGCGGTCGCGCTGGCCGCCTACCGTAAGGGGTCCAGCCCGGCGGGCCGAACGGTCGTCGTCCTGTCCGGTGGCAACATCGAACCCGCACTGCTGCGGGGGATTCTGGCCGCTTAGCAGTGCGAGGACGTCGCTCAGTGCACTCCCTCCATATGGCGGCTGATCCACGGCGCGAGCGCGAACACGATCACACCGGCTGCTACCGCGACCGCACCGATGATGCCGAAGTAGGCGAACTCGTGCGTGGGCTTGTAGTAGCCGGCCAACACTCCGGACATGGCCGTGCCGATGCCGACCGAGAAGAAGTACAGCGCCATCATCTGGGCCCGGAACGCTTCGGGCGCAAGCTTTGTGGTCGCCGACAATCCGATCGGGGACAGCATCAGCTCACTGATCGCGAACACCGCCATCACACCGACGATGTACAGCGCGGGCACCGCCCGGCCGGTCGTGCCCGCCATCGGCAGAAAAAGCAGGAACGCCAAGCCCATCCCGATCACGCCGTATGCGAACTTTCGCGGGGTGGTCGGGGCGCGGTCGCCGAGCCTCGTCCACATCGCCGCGAACAGCGGCGAGAGCGTGATGATCCACACCGGTTCGATCGAGCCGATCCAACTCGACGGGGCGGTCCATCCGAAGATCGACCAGTTCATTCGCTCGTCGGAGTACACGGCGAGCACGGTGAAGATCTGCTGGAACAGCGACCAGAACACCGCGTTGGCGACGAACAGCGGGATGAACGCGCGCACCCGGACACGTTCGACGGACGTGACGCTGACGCTGGTCAGCATCACGACGAAATACGTCACCGACGCCGTGACCAGCACACTGGTCGTGACGTGCGACAGATTCCGCAGGGTCACCACGCCGGTTGCGAACACCACCGCGATGATCACCGCCGCCGCCAGCGCGGTTGCCGCTAGCCCACCGAATGCGCTGCGCGGCAGGGGATTGGGCACGTGACGGCCGTGCTCGCCGAGATTACGCCGGAACATGACGTACTGAGCCAGCCCCAACGCCATTCCGATTGCGGCGGCGCCGAATCCGTAGTGAAAGCCGACATGAGTCTGCAGCAACCCCGTGATCAGCGGACCCACAAAGGCACCGAGGTTGATACCGAGGTAGAACAACGTGAATCCGCCGTCGCAGCGCGGGTCGCCCTTGGCGTAGAGCGTTCCGAGTAGGGACGACGCGTTCGCCTTCAGCGCGCCCGAACCGAGAGCGACGAACACCAGGCCCGCGGTCACCCCCGCCAGGCCGGGAACGACGGCCAGCGCGATGTGGCCGAACATCACCACGACACCGCCATAGAAGACGGTGCGCTCCATGCCCAAAATCCGGTCGGCGATCCAGCCGCCGAGCACGGTCGACAGGTACACCAGCCCGCCGTAAGCGCCGACGATGCCAGTGGCAGTGCTCTGTGGAAGCCCCAGGCCGCCCTCGGTGACCGAGTAATAGAGGTAGTAACCGAGGATCGTCAGCATCCCGTAGAAGGAGAATCGCTCCCACAGCTCCACTCCGAACAGGTTCGTCAACCCGATCGGGTGACCGAGTACGGTGCGGCCGCTGGGCCCGCCCTCCGCCTGCTCGGTGGCTGCCACAGTCTTCACATTGCCACGGCGAACCGCGCTCCGCGTGCGATAGGGAACAATCGTCCCGGCAAAGGTGTTCGGCTTCTCTTCCAGGATGTTCAGCGGCACAGCACATTTCAATTTCGGCTCCCGGCAGGAGCTTTGAACCGTCTGCCCACGCCCCGGGAAGTCGCCGCGGCGCCATGCTGTTACGGTCACCCCGGTAAGTGGACGTCCGAAGGGGTGTAAGTGGACGCCGTACTCGGCTTGTCGGTGACACCGTCTGCCGTCGGCCTTGTCCTCGTCGAAGGGCAGGGCGGCGACGGCGCAACCGTCGACCGCGAAGCCATTGAGATCCTGCCCACGCGACGCTCGTCTCCGCGGCACGCCTCCGATGAGGCCGCGGCCGCGGTGTTGCGCGCCGAAGCGCTTGCCGCCGGTCACGGCCATCGGTTGCACACCATCGGCGTGACGTGGAGCGACGACGCTCGAACCGAAGCGTCGTTGCTGCTCAGATCCCTGCGCGAATGCGGCTTCGACAACGTGGTGGCGGTGCAACTGCCCGAGGCATCGGAGGCCTTGGCGTGGGGTGTCGCCGAGCTGATCGGCAATGAGGTCACGGCGGTGTGCGTGATCGAGTACGACGCCGTCATAGCGCTGGTCGTGAACACCCGCGAAGGCGCCGTGCAGACCGCGGTCAACCATTCGGTCGACAGCGAAGAATCGTTGGTCCGCTGGTTGAACGCCGTGTTCGCCAGGGCCGACTGGCGGCCCGAGGCATTGGTGCTGGTGGGATCGGGCGCCGATCTGGACGCGATCATGCCCCGGGTGGAGACCGTCTTGGCGGTGCCGGTCTTCGCGCCCGCCGAAGCCGAGCTTGCGCTGGCACGCGGGGCCGCACTCGCGGCCGCCGACAGCGGCCCTTCGCTGTTCGCCGCCGA
>NZ_LQIW01000007.1 GCF_001500025.1 Mycobacterium sp. IS-1590
GGCAGGCGTTACGCGGAGTTCACCCATTCGTCGGAGCCGTCGGCGAAGAACTGGTGTTTCCACACCGGGAGTCGCTCCTTGACGACGTCGACCAGTCGCGCGCACGTCGCAAACGCGGCCGCACGGTGATCGGCCGCGACGGCGGCAACCAACGCCGCATCACCGATCTCGAGGGCCCCGATGCGGTGGCTGACCGCGATGGCCCGCACGCCGTCGGCGTCCGCGGCGATCTCGGCGGCCACCTCCGCAAGCGTCTGCGGCGCCGACGGATGCGCTGAATACTCCAGCCGCAGCACAGAACGACCGCCGTCGTGGTCGCGCACGACACCGGCGAAGCTCACCACCGCACCAGCCGAGGCGTTCGCGACCAGGGCCTCATGCTCGGCGGGATCGAGGGTTTCCTCGCTGAGGTCGGCGCGCAGCACCACCGCCGTCATCGCGGGTGATCCTTACCAACGATCTGATCGAGCGCATGCTCGAGGACGCGGTCCAGGACACCCAGTCCGTCTTTGACGCCGCCGGGTGACCCGGGCAGGTTCACGACGAGCGTGCGGTCCTTGACCCCGCACACGCCGCGCGACAGCACCGACGTCGGAACCTTGTCCTCGCCGGCCCGACGGATCGCGTCGGCCAGGCCCGGAATCTGATAGTCGACCAACGCGGCGGTGGCCTCGGCGGTGCGGTCCGTCGGGGAGATCCCCGTGCCGCCTGAGGTGATCACCACATCGACACCGTCCTCGACCGCCGCGGAGATGGCGTCGGCGACCGCGTCGCCGTCCGGCACCACCACGGGCGCCGGGGTGTCGATGCCTCGGCCGGCGAGCCAGTCCACGACGACCGGTCCGCTGCGGTCCTCGTATACGCCCGCGGCGGCGCGGGTGGATGCGACGACGACCCGGCCCGACCGCATCAGCGGGTCCAGGTTCCGGTCTTGCCGCCCTCTTTGCGCAGCACCCGGATGTCGTCGGTGCGGGCGGCGGGGTCGACGGCCTTGATCATGTCGTAGAGCGTCAACGCGGCCACGCTCACCGCGGTCAGTGCCTCCATCTCGACACCGGTGCGGTCGGTGCTGCGCACGGTGGCGGTGATGTCCACCGTGTTCTCGCCGATCTCGAAGTCGACGTCAACCCCGGTCAGCGCCAGCTGATGGCACAGCGGGATGAGGTCGCTGGTGCGTTTGGCGGCCACAATGCCCGCGACGCGGGCAGTGGCCAGCGCGTCCCCCTTGGGCAGCCCTCCCGACGTGATCATCGCGACGACGTCCGCGGTCGTGCGGAGGGTTCCGGCCGCGACGGCGGTGCGCTTGGTGACGTCCTTGGCCGTGACGTCGACCATGTGCGCCGCGCCGGTCTCGTCGACGTGTGAGAGGCGGGGCCGCTCGGACACCTACTTGTTGACGACCGTGACCGCGTGCACGTACGGCAGTTCGTCCGCGGGCAGCGGGAACGTGATCTCGCCGAAGGGCGACAGCGCGCCGGTACGGTCGGCGGCCAGCTCGCTCACCGCGTGGTCGTCGTCGCCGTCGACCGCCGGCCAGCCCGGATCGACGTACCGCTTCTTCCCTTTGTTGTCTGCCACGCCCACATTGTGGCAAATGCCTCGGGCGGTGGCGACACCGCCACACTCCTTTACGCTGGTCAGCAATGACCGAGAACGCACCAGGCCTCCCTCTTGGCGCCTGGTTGGCCGATCTCCCCGACGACCGGCTCGTCCGGCTGCTGGAGCTGCGGCCCGACCTGACGCAGCCGCCTCCGGGGTCGATCGCCGCGCTGGCGGCCCGCGCCCAGGCCCGCCAGTCGGTCAAGGCCGCCACCGACGACCTCGACTTCCTGCGGCTCGCTGTGCTCGACGCGCTGCTGGTGCTGCACGCCGACACGACCGCCGTCCCGGTCACCAAGCTGCTGGAGCTGGTCGGCGACCGGGCGCCCGAAGCAGCCGTCATCGCGGCCGTTGACGATCTGCGTGACCGTGGACTGGTGTGGGGTGACGCAGTGGTCCGGGTGGCGGCCGAGGCCGTCGCGGGCTTGCCGTGGTACCCGGGGCAGGCCACGGTCGAAGACACCGCCGCCAGCCCACAGGACATCGCCGCCCGGCTGGAGGCGCTCGACAAGGCGCAGTCCGAGCTGTTGCAGAAGTTGCTCGAGGGCTCGCCGGTGGGCCGCACCCGCGACGCCGCGCCCGGCACGCCGGCCGATCGCCCCGTGCAGCGGCTGCTGGCCGCCGGCCTGCTGCGGCAGGTCGACGCGGAAACGGTGATCCTGCCGCGACTCGTCGGCCAGGTGCTGCGCGGTGAACTGCCCGGCCCCCTGCACCTGACCGAACCCGACCCGGTGGTGTCGACGACGACGGCGGCCGACGCCGACGCGGTGGCCGCGGGCGCCGCACTCGACCTGCTCCGCGAGGTGGAGGTGGTGCTCGAAACGCTCGGCGCCACACCGGTTCCCGAGTTGCGTAGCGGCGGGCTCGGCGTGCGTGACGTCAAACGGCTGACCAAGGCCACCGGCATCGACGAACGCCGGCTGGGGCTGATACTCGAAGTGACCGCGGGCGCGGGCCTCATCTCGGCGGGCATGCCCGAACCCGAACCGGATGCCGGCGACGGCCCGTACTGGGCGCCGACGGTCTCATCCGACCGCTTCGTCGAATCCCCGACAGCGGTCAAATGGCATCTGCTGGCGACGACCTGGCTGGAACTTCCGGGGCGGCCGAGTCTGATCGGCAACCGGGGCCCCGACGGCAAACCCTATGCGGCGCTGTCGGATTCGCTTTTCTCCACTGCCGCACCACTGGACAGACGGCTGCTACTGGAGATGCTGGCAAGCCTGCCGCCGGGCGCGGGCGTCGACGCAGGCGAAGCGTCGCAGGCGATGATCTGGCGCCGGCCGCGGTGGGCGGTGCGGTTGCAGCCGGGGCCGGTCGCAGACCTGCTCACCGAGGCGCACGCGTTGGGTCTGGTGGGCCGGGGCGCCCTCGCCAGCCCCGCTCGCGTATTGCTCACCGACGCTCCACCCGACGACGTGGTCAAGGCGATGGACAACGTGCTGCCCGCACCGATCGACCATTTCCTGCTGCAGGCCGACCTCACGGTGGTCGTCCCCGGCCCGCTGCAACGAGACCTGGCCGAACAACTGGCCGCGGTCGCGAGCGTGGAGTCGGCAGGCGCGGCGATGGTGTACCGGATCAGTGAGCCGTCGATCCGCCGGGCGCTCGACACCGGCCGCACCGCGGGCGAATTGCATGCCTTCTTCGTTCGCCACTCGAAAACACCTGTGCCGCAGGGCTTGACGTATCTCATCGACGATGTGGCCCGCAGGCACGGTCAGTTGCGCGTCGGTATGGCGGCATCGTTCGTGCGGTGCGAGGACGCGGCGCTGCTCGCGCAGGCGGTGGGTGCACCGGCGACGGAGTCGCTGGAGATGCGCCTGCTGGCGCCGACGGTCGCGGTGTCCCAGGCGCCGATCGCCGACGTGCTCGCGGCGCTGCGGCTGGCCGGATTCGCGCCGGCGGCCGAGGACTCGACCGGTGCCATCGTGGACATCCGCGCCCGGGGCGCACGGGTGCCGGCCCCGCCCGGACGACGGCGCACCTATCGGCTCACACCTACGCCCACCAGCCAGACGCTCGGCGCGATCGTCGCTGTGCTGCGCAAGGTGGCGTCGGCCCCGACCGGCGGTATGCGGTTGGACCCGGCGGTGGCGATCAATCAGCTGCAGGAGGCCGCGCACACGCAGGCCTCGGTCGTCATCGGTTACGTCGACCCCGCCGGCGTGGCGACCCAACGAGTCGTCGCGCCGATCAACGTGCGGGGCGGACAGCTGACGGCATACGACCCGGCGTCGGGGCGGGTGCGCGATTTTGCGATCCACCGGATCACCTCCGTGGTGGCCGCCGACGAATCGTAGCGCACGCACCATCGCGAGCGACCGCCAAATGCCCAGTTCAGACGGTGTGTCGGCGGGCAGACACGGTCACTCGCGGGTGGGGACGTCCGGGGGTTCTGGATAATGGACGGGATGACCGACGGCCCCCTGATCGTGCAGTCCGACAAGACGGTGCTGCTCGAGGTCGACCATGAACAGGCGGGGGCGGCACGCGCCGCGATCGCCCCGTTCGCCGAACTCGAGCGTGCGCCCGAGCACATCCACACCTACCGGATCACCCCGCTGGCGCTGTGGAACGCGCGCGCCGCGGGCCACGACGCCGAGCAGGTCGTCGACGCACTGGTGTCGTTCTCCCGCTACGCGGTGCCCCAGCCGCTGCTGGTCGACATCGTCGACACCATGGCGCGCTACGGGCGTCTGCAACTGGTCAAGCATCCGGCTCACGGTCTGATGTTGGTGAGCCTGGACCGCGCGGTGCTCGAAGAGGTGCTGCGCAACAAGAAGATCGCGCCGATGCTGGGCGCGCGCATCGACGACGACACCGTCCTCGTGCACAACAGTGAGCGTGGCCGGGTCAAGCAGATGCTGCTCAAGATCGGTTGGCCCGCAGAGGATCTCGCGGGCTACGTCGACGGCGAGAAGCATCCGATCAGCCTCGCGGAGAACGGCTGGCACCTTCGGGACTACCAGCAGATGGCCACCGAGTCGTTCTGGGAGGGCGGATCCGGGGTCGTCGTGCTGCCGTGTGGTGCGGGCAAGACGCTCGTCGGCGCCGCCGCGATGGCGAAGGCCTCGGCGACCACGCTGATCCTGGTGACCAACACCGTCGCGGGCAGGCAGTGGAAGCGTGAGCTGATCAACCGCACCTCGCTCACCGAGAACGAGATCGGCGAATACTCCGGCGAGCGCAAGGAAATCCGCCCGGTGACCATCGCCACCTATCAGGTGATCACGCGTCGCACCAAAGGCGAATACCGGCACCTGGAGTTGTTCGACAGCCGCGACTGGGGGCTGATCATCTACGACGAGGTGCACCTGTTGCCCGCACCGGTGTTCCGGATGACGGCCGATCTGCAGTCGCGTCGTCGACTCGGCTTGACCGCCACACTGATTCGTGAGGACGGCCGCGAGGGTGACGTGTTCTCGTTGATCGGGCCGAAGCGCTACGACGCGCCGTGGAAGGACATCGAGGCCCAGGGTTGGATCGCGCCTGCCGAGTGCGTCGAGGTGCGTGTGACGATGACCGACAACGAACGCATGCTGTACGCCACGGCCGAACCGGACGAGCGCTACAAGCTGTGCTCGACGGCGCACACCAAGATCGCGGTGGTCAAGTCCATTCTCGACAGGCACAAAGGTGAGCAGACATTGGTGATCGGCGCCTATCTCGACCAGCTCGAGGAACTCGGCCGAGAGCTCGATGCGCCGGTCATCCAGGGCTCGACCAAGACCGCCGAGCGCGAGGTGCTCTTCGATCAGTTTCGCCGCGGTGAGATCTCGACGCTGGTGGTGTCGAAGGTCGCCAACTTCTCCATCGACCTGCCCGAAGCCAGTGTCGCCGTGCAGGTTTCGGGGACGTTCGGATCCCGCCAGGAAGAGGCGCAGCGCCTGGGACGGCTACTGCGACCCAAGGCCGACGGCGGCGGCGCGATCTTCTACTCCGTGGTCTCCCGCGACAGCCTCGACGCCGAGTACGCCGCGCATCGTCAACGATTCCTCGCCGAGCAGGGCTACGGCTACGTCATCAAGGACGCCGACGACCTGTTGGGACCCGCGATCTAGACGTGCGGGCCCACCGGATTCGACACCGTCAGCAGGATCGCGGAGTCCTCGATCGCCTGCAGTCCGTGCCGGTCCTTCGGCACCACGAGGTGGTCGCCTTCGGAGCCCTCCCAGTTGGCCGATGCGTGGGTCAGCCGTACCCGGCCGTGCAGGACCTGCAGCGTGGCTTCCCCGTTCGTCTCGTGCTCGGTCAGCTCGGAGCCGCCGGTCAAGGCGATCAGCGTCTGACGCAGCGAGTGCTCGTGCCCGCCGTAGACCGTGTGCGCGCTGCGTCCACTGCTGGCGGCGCGGGCCGTCTCGAGTTGCTCACGTGCGAGCGCGGTCAGCGAGGTCTTGTTCATTGCGGGCTTCCTGTCGAGGGCTGGTCGATTTTCGAATTCGGCGCCAGAGGCCAATCTTAGTGACGGCGCATCGGCTCCAGGAGACCGCATCGAGACCGTCGTAAATGAGCGGCCGGGGCGGTGAGGCGCTAGCCTGCTTACCCATGACCAGACGCCGTCGCGCCACGTCCGTTCAGGCGGTCAAGTTCGGGCTCGTCGGCGTTGCCATCGGCCTGGGTGCGCTGACTTCGGCCGGGTTGGCCGGCGCGGACCCCGAGGTCCCGCCCGTTCCCGGGACGCCCGAGGTCCCGCCCGTTCCCGGGACGCCCGGCGCGCCGCCGGCGCCGGGCCAGCCCTACGCCGCTCCGGTGGCGCCGGGGGACCCACCGCCCGCGCCTCCGCCCGTCGGCGCGCCACCGGTGCCCGAGATTCCGAACGCGCAGTACGGGCAGGGTTCGAGTCCGGGTCCGCTCGGATTCCTCCGCGATGCCTGGCGTCAGGCCCAGGACCCGTACGGGTTCGCCGCACTGCCGCCGGGCCAGGCACCGGTCGGAGCGCCGCCACCGCCGGGCGCGGGGCCCGCACCGCAGTTACCGCCGGGATACACCTCGCTGAACGCTCCGGAGTCCAACGGCCCGCCGGTTGCATCGCCCACCGAAGGCGGTCCACCGCTGCCGCCGGGTTACTACCCACTGGACGGTCCACCGCCGCCCGGGTACTACGACGCTCCCCCGCCGGGCCCCGCGATTCCACCCGAGGGGCCGATTCCGCCGACGCCGTGATCAGGTGTTGGCCGTCGAGAGCTGAGCTTTGACCGACCGCGACAGTTCGTCGGCGAGGATTTCCGCGTCACCATTGAGCAGGCCGGCGACGGCCTGCTCGGCGACGATCGACGGATCGGTCTTCTGATTCGCGGGGATATAGCTGACCATATCGGTGTCCATGTATCCCACATGCAACGCCGAGACGTGAATTCCTCGCGGCGCCAACTCGGTTCGCAATGCGTCGGTGAGCGCCCACGCCGCGGCCTTGGCCGCCGAGTAGGCACCCGACGTCGGCGGGTGATGCCAGGAGAGGACGGACAGGACGTTCAATATCGAACCACCGCCGTTCTTCTCGATGACGGGCACGAACGCGCGGACGACGTTCAACGTGCCGAAGTAATGCGTATCCATCTCCAGCCGGATGTCCCCGATCGCCCCGGTCAGGAGGCCGGCCCGGTCGACACCCCGGCGTTGTTCACCAAGACCGTGACGTCGTCGGCGATCTCGGCGGCACGGCGCACCGAATCTGGATCGGTGATGTCGAGCTGAATCGGAACCACCCCGGGCAGGTCGATCGTCTCCGGCCGGCGCGCTGCGGCGTAGACCTTTGCTCCGCGCGCGACGAGTTCGGCGGCGAGCCTTCGCCCCAGTCCGCGGTTCGCCCCGGTCACGAGGGCGGTGATGTTGTCTGCCATGGTGGCGCTCCTCTCGGCTGATGACCACCACAACACCAGGAGCACCCGAAAGAAGTCCCGATACGTAACGAGTGCGAAAACTTCGCCGCGCCCCCTAGCTCAGGGCGGGAATCACCTGCTGCTCGAACATCTCGATACCCGACCGGTCGTAGGCGGCCTCCGGGAAGTAGAGGATGGCGTACTCACAGCCCAGATCGCGCATCTTCGCCAGCTTCTCGACGACCTGTTCGGGTGTGCCGCTTGCCGCCTCGCGCGCGGACACGGAGTTCAGCATCGCGTCGACCGCGGCCTCGTCGGCCTTGGTGATCTGCCGGGCGCGCAACCTGGCCACGCGTTCCTTGACGTCGGACTCCGAATCGCCGATCACCGCATTGAAGTTCGCCGAGCGAACGATCGCGTTGTAGTCGGTGCCGAGCTCACGGCAGTGGTCTGCCAGCACCTGTGACTTGTGGGTGAAACCTCCCGGCTCGGAGGTGAAGTTGGTGTACTGGGCGTACTTCGCCGCGATGCGCAACGTCACCTTCTCTCCTCCGCCGGCGATCCACAATGGAATTCCGTTCTCCTGCAGGGGCTTCGGCTGCACGATCGCCCCCGCGACCTGGTAGTGCCTGCCCTCGAAGCTCACCTTCCCGTCACGCCAGGCGTCGCGCATGATCTGCACGCCCTCGTCGAGGCGACCCAACCGCACCCCGGCCGAGGGGAATCCGTAACCGTAGGCGCGCCATTCGTGTTCGTACCAGCCGCCGCCGATGCCCATCTGGATGCGGCCACCGGAGATGATGTCGGTGGTGGCCGCGACCTTGGCCAGATATGCCGGGTTGCGGTAGCTCATCGCCGTGCACATCTGGCCGAGCTTGATGCGCGAGGTCGTCGCGGCGTAGGCGGCCATCAAGGTCCACGCCTCGTGGGTGGCCTCCGCGGTGGGCACCGGGACGGTGTGGAAGTGGTCGTAGACCCACAGCGAGTCCCAGGCGTCGCTGTCGTCGGCGTACGAGGCGAGGTCGCGCATCACCGCCCATTGCTCCGCCGCGGGAATGTCGATGAGGTCCAGTCGCCAGCCCTGCGGGATGAACAGTCCGAAGCGCATGAGACTCGACTCTAGGCCTCCCGTGGCCGGGAGGTCGGCAGGGCACCGAGCGCGTCGGTTCGCCGGGAGCGGCGTCGGCAACGCGGCATCGTTACCGCATCGGCGCCACCGCCCGAGATGTATCAATTAGCTGCGCTCACCATGAGTCCCGTACTGGGCGTTAGCGTCTCGCCGACGGGAAAGGCTCGTGCCGGCATGCGGGCCTACCGACCGCACGGGCTCAACACGCTTCGCCGACCGCCGATTTCTGTTGTATGGTGTGGCTCACACCAGGCAGTACGTGTGATCTGAGACACAGACATGAGGAGGCGTTCGTGGGTCGTGACCCGATAGACGGGTTCAGGGCGCATCCCGTGCGTCCCGGCGGCGCGGTGCACGTTCGGTGGTTCACTGTCCTGCTGCTGGCGGTCATCGCGATCGCAGCGATAGCAGGAATCGTCAGCACGGCGGCGATGGGCCAGACTCCCGTCGCGATCGCCATCGGCATCATCGCGATGGCGTTCTTCTCCCGGATCGGGGCCTGAGGCTCGATCCCCGAATCCTGTCGGGGGCCGGCGTTAGCCTGACGACATGGCCCTGTCGAAAGACGAACGCGAACAATTCCTGGCCGAACCCCACGTTGCCGCATTGTCGGTCGGTGCGGGCGACAAGCGGGGCCCGCTGACGGTTCCCGTCTGGTACCAGTATTTGCCCGGCGGTGATGCGTGGGTGCTCACCGGCGACGGCTCTCGCAAGCATCGACTCATCGAGAGCCAGGGCGAGTTCACGCTGATGGTTCAGCGCCTCGAGCCGACAATTCGGTACGTGGCGGTCGACGGTCCGGTCAGCCGCATCGAGCCCGGCACCGACGAGCGACTCGTCGAAGTCACCAAACGCTATCTGCCACCCGAGAAGGTCGACGCGTACCTGGAATACGCCCGCCGCGAGCACGGCGACAGCGTGGTGATCTTCATGAAACCGCAGCACTGGTTGTCGGCCGATCTGGGCGCCCTCTAGACGTTCCGGCGCCGCTCGAAAAGCGCCGCGACGGCGGGCAGGCTCACCTTCAGCGCCGGATTGCGTGGCAGTTCGTCGACGACCGCGAATGCCACCGGCACGTTGTACACCGGCAGCGAGCGGCGAACCAGGCCGCTCAGCTCGTCATCCGACGGCGCAGGCAGCCCCGGGGCCACCTCGATGGCTGCGACCGGCACTTCGCCCAAACGCGCGTCACGCACGCCGACCACGCAGGCGTCGCGGACAGCGGGGTGTGAGATCAGCACGCGCCGAACGTTTTCCGGCAGAATCTTGAACCCCCCTCGGTTGATCGCCCCGTCGGCCCTTCCGTGGAGTGTGACGAACCCGTCCGTGTCGATCGACGCGATATCGGTGGTGCGGATCCAGTCAGGACCGATCGGTGCGACCTTGGCTTCCAGCAGGCCCGGCTCGCCGGCCGCAAGCTCGTCGCCGGTGTCGGTGTCGACGATGCGCAACTGGACGTCGGGCAGGGCCCTGCCGACGCTGTTGCGTTTGGTCGAACCGAAGTCACGTTGCATCTCCGGAGTCCATGCGCACAGCGATCCCGCGAATTCCGTTGCGCCGTAAGCCAGCACGATCGGTATGCCGTATCTGGCCTCGAACTCGTCGCGGGTCTCGGGGTCCAGTGGGCCGGACGCGCTGATGAGGAAGTCCAGCGACGCGAGATCCTCTTTCGCGACGTCTGCGTCGAGCAGCATCCGGATGACGGCGGGCTGCACACCCGAGCGGGTGATGCGGTGCCGCTTCACGAGATCCACGAAGTCGGCGACGCTGAATCGCTCGAGCATCGCGATCCGCCGGCCGTTGTACACCCCGGCGATCAGCTGACACACGCCGATTCCGCCGAACTGCCAGTACGCGAGTTCCGGCGGGGCGTCGGCGGGCGCGGACTCTCCGCTGGTGACGCTGAACACCGTGCGCTCGAGCACCGGTGTCCTGATCGACTGCCGCTTCGGTGGTCCCGTCGTGCCGCTGGTCAGAATCTGCAGTGCCACACCAGGTTCAGCCTCGGCATGCCTGCGCTGTGGGTCTCGGCGCTCCAGGCCCGGCACCGCAGAGACGAGCGGTGCCCGCCCGGCTATCGACACGCCCGCGCTGCCCGTCCGTCGAGCCGCGTCGACGACGGGCGCGGTCCAGTCCTCGACGTCGGCCACGATCGCCGACAGCCCGAGCGTCTCGATGTCGCGGCCGATCGCCTCCGGCGACTGGAACGAATAGATCATCGACACCGTGCGGCCCGCGGCAAGAAATCCGATGATCGCCGCGGCGTGCGGCAGGCGGTTCCTGACCACGAGGCCGACGGGGACGTCGTCATCGACACCGGCGTCTCGCAGCGCCTGCGCGATGGCGCGGCCGTACGCCGTCACCTCGTCGCCGCTGTACCAGCGTCCCTCGAACTCGATACAGGGGTTCTCGCCGTAGCGGGCCAGCCCGGCCGCGAACCCGGCGGTGAAGCTTTCCGGCACGGCGCCAATCTAGCGAATCACGCGCCCCTCAACGCGGCGAGCCCGATTGAGTTACGTCAGCGACGCCGGCGGGTTGAACCGCTCGCCGTACTTGGCGGCCAGCTCCTTGGCACGCGCCACGAAGGCCTCCTTGCCGACACCGCCGGGACCCTGGTAGCCGACGATGAACTGCGCCGAACCACCGGTGTACGGCGGGAAGCCGATACCCATGATCGAGCCGATGTTCGCGTCGGCGGTCGAGGTGAGCACGCCCTCGTCGAGGCACTTCTGCGTCTCGAGCGCCTCGGCGAACAGCATGCGGTCGATCATGTCCTGCAACGGGATCGACGTGCTGCCGGAGTTGAACGTGTCGGCCAGCCCCGGCCACAGCCCGACGCGCTTGCCGTCGGCGTACTCGTAGAACCCGGCGCCCTTCAGGCGCGACGGGCGTCCGATCTCGATCATCTTCTCGACGACCGCCTCGGCCGGGTGCGGCTCGTAGGTGCCGCCCGTGCTTTCGACGCCCTTGCGGGTGGCGACCGCGATCTTGTGCATCAGCTCGAGGTTGAGCTCGTCGGACAGCTGCAGCGGCGGCGCCGGGTAGCCCGCCTGCGAGCCGGCCTGCTCGATGCTCGCGGGCGCAATGCCCTCGCCCAGCATCGCCAGCGCCTCGTTGACGAAGGTGCCGATGACGCGGCTGGTGAAGAAGCCGCGGCTGTCGTTCACCACGATCGGCGTCTTGCCGATCGCCAGCGTGTAGTCGAACACCCGGGCCAGCGCCTCGTCAGAGGTCTTCTCGCCCTTGATGATCTCCACCAGCGGCATCTTGTCGACCGGGGAGAAGAAGTGGATGCCGATGAAGTCCTCCTGGCGCTTCACCCCGGTCGCCAGGCCGGTGATCGGCAGCGTCGAGGTGTTCGACCCCAGCAGCGCGTTGGGCTCGACGATGTCCTCGATCTCCTGGAATACCTTGTGCTTGAGGTCCTGGTCCTCGAACACCGCCTCGATGACGAAGTCCACACCCGCCAGGTCCTTCGGGTCCGCCGTCGGCGTGATGCGGGCCAGCAGCGCGTCGGACTTGTCCTTGGTGGTCTTGCCCCGCTCGAGCGCCTTGGCCTCCAACTTCTCGGAGTAGCCCTTGCCCTTCTGGGCGGCCTCGATGCTGACGTCCTTGAGTACGACGTCGAAGCCGGCCTTGGCCGAGACGTAGGCGATGCCCGCGCCCATCATGCCCGCGCCCAGCACACCGATCTTGTTGATCTTGACCGGCTCGATACCGTCGGGTCGCGACGCGCCGCCGTTGATGGCCTGCAGGTCGAAGAAGAACGCCTGGATCATGTTCTTGGCGGTCTGCCCGGTCACCAGATGGGTGAAGTAGCGGCTCTCGATGCGGCTCGCGGTGTCGAAATCGACCTGCGCACCCTCGACGGCCGCGTCCAGGATCGCCCGCGGCGCCGGCATCGGCGCACCCTTGAGTTGCTTCTTCAGCAGCGCCGGGAACGACGGCAGGATGCTGGCCAGGCCAGGCGAGGTCGGCGTGCCGCCGGGCATCTTGTAGCCCTTGGCATCCCAGGGCTGGGTATGTGCGTCGGGGTTGGCCTTGATCCACGCCTTGGCTGCGGGCACGAGTTCGTCGACCGACGACACGAGTTCGTCGACCAGGCCGATCTCCTTGGCCTTGCCCGGCTTGAATCGGGTGCCCTGCGAGAGCACCTCCATGAACGCCTTCTGGATGCCGAACATCCGCACGCTGCGGGCGACGCCCCCGGCCCCCGGCAGCAGGCCCAGTGTGACCTCAGGGAACCCGAGCACCACACCCTTGATGTCGGCGGCGATGCGGTGATGGCACGCCAGCGTGATCTCCAGGCCGCCACCGAGAGCGGCGCCGTTGATGGCCGCCACAACCGGCTTGCCGAGGGTCTCCAGCTTGCGCAGGTCGGCCTTGATGCCCTCGACCTCAGCGAAAGATTCCGCGGCGTTCTCCGGGCCGACGTTCATCATGCCCTTGAGGTCACCGCCGGCGAAGAAGGTCTTCTTCGCGCTGGTGATGACGACGCCCGTAATCGAATCCTTCTCCGCGACAAGGCGTTCCACCGCCTTGTGCATGGATTCCTTATAGTGCTCGTTCATCACGTTGGCCGAGCCGGTCGGGTCGTTCAACGTCAGGGTGACGATGCCGTCGGCATCCTTGTCCCACTCAATCGTGTTCTCTGCCATGGGTTGTCCTTACACTCGCTCGATGATGGTGGCCACGCCCATGCCGCCGCCGATGCACAGCGTGATAAGCGCACGCCGGGCGTTGCGACGTTCGAGCTCGTCGACCATGGTTCCGGTGATCATGGCGCCGGTGGCGCCCAGCGGGTGGCCCATCGCGATGGCGCCACCGTTGACGTTGAGCTTCTCGTCGGGGATGTTCAGGTCCTTCTGGAACTTCAGCACCACCGAGGCGAACGCCTCGTTCAGCTCGAACAGGTCGATGTCGTCGACCGTCAGACCGGCGCGGTCCAGCACCTTGCGGGTGGCCGGCGTCGGACCGGTGAGCATGATGACCGGATCGGCGCCACTGGTGGCGGTGGCCACGATGCGCGCGCGGGGGGTCAGACCCTGCGAGGTGCCGGCCTTTTCACTGCCGACGAGCACCAGCGCGGCGCCGTCGACGATGCCCGAGCTGTTGCCGCCGGTGTGGACGTGGTTGATCTTCTCGACGAAGTGATACTTCTGCAGCGCCACGTCGTCGAAACCGCCCATCGCGCCGACGCCGTCGAACGCGGTCTTGAGCTGACCGAGGCCCTCGAGCGTGGTGTCGGGGCGCATGTGCTCGTCGTGGTCGAGGATCACCAGGCCGTTCTGATCCTTGACCGGCACGACGGACTTGGCGAAGTAGCCCCCCGACCAGGCCGCGGCCGCCTTCTCCTGGCTGCGCAGCGCATAGCGGTCGACGTCCTCGCGGGAGAAGCCTTCGATCGTCGCGATCAGGTCGGCGCCGATGCCCTGCGGAACGAAACCGATGCGGTAGTTCGTCTCCGGGTCGGACGCCCAGGCGCCGCCGTCGGAGCCCATCGGGACACGGCTCATCGACTCGACGCCGCCCGCGAGCACCAGGTCGTCCCAACCGGAGCGCACCTTCTGGGCGGCGGTGTTGACGGCTTCGAGACCCGAGGCGCAGAACCGGTTGAGCTGGAAACCGCCGGTGGTCTCGGGCAGGTTGGCCACCAAAGCGGCGGTCCGGGCGATGTCGCCGCCCTGGTCGCCCACCGGCGACACACAACCGAGGATGACGTCGCTGATCAGCGTCTCGTCCAGGTCGGGATAGCGGGCGCGGATCTCCTCGATCAGACCGACGACCAGGTTGACGGGTTTGACCTCGTTGAGCGCGCCGTTCTTGTTCTTGCCGCGGGGCGTACGAATCGCCTCGTAGATGAAGGCTTCTTCAGACATGAAGATATTTCCTGTTCAGATTGGGTTGCGGGAGACCTGTCCATCCGGACGGTAGTCCTCTGTTCGGAAGCCTAACAGCCTCGGCCAACCTGTTGGTTGGGCGGCCTGAGCGCTCTATTGTGAATTTGACGACGCTTTCCCGCCGATAACGTCGTCAGATTCACAAACGGGGAGACGCCGGCGATGCTCGCCTACGCTCGACACCTGTGACAGTCCGACGGCTGCAGCCGTATGCGGTGACGATCTTCGCCGAGATGTCGGCGCTGGCCGCGCGCATCGGCGCGGTCAACCTCGGGCAGGGGTTTCCCGACGAGGACGGCCCGCCCGAGATGCTCGAGATCGCGAAGAAAGCGATCGCCGACGGTATCAACCAGTACCCGCCCGGCCTCGGAATCGCACCGCTGCGCGAAGCGATCGCCGCCCAGCGCAAGCGCGCATACGGCATCGAGTACGACCCGGACACCGAGGTGCTGGTGACCGTCGGCGCCACCGAAGCGATCGCGTCCGCGGTCCTCGGGCTCGTCGAACCCGGTTCCGAGGTGCTGCTCATCGAGCCGTTCTACGACTCCTACTCCCCCGTCATCGCCATGGCGGGCTGCGAGCGCCGTGCCGTCCCCATGATCCAGGCCGGGCACGGCTTTCGTATCGATGTCGACGGGCTGCGAAAGGCCGTCACCCCCCGCACCAAAGCCCTGATCGTCAACTCACCGCACAACCCCACGGGGATGGTCGCCGGCGACGATGAACTGCGCGCGCTGGCCGAACTGGCCGTCGATGCCGACCTGCTCGTCATCACCGATGAGGTCTACGAGCACCTGGTGTACTCCGACTTCCCGGGCCGACGGCATCTGCCGCTGGCCGACTACCCCGGCATGGCCGAGCGCACGATCACGATCTCGAGCGCGGCCAAGATGTTCAACGTCACCGGTTGGAAGATCGGATGGGCATGCGGCCCAGCCGATCTCATCGCGGGAGTGCGCGCAGCCAAGCAGTATTTGTCCTACGTCGGCGGCGCGCCGTTCCAGCCCGCGGTGGCGCACGCACTCAACAACGAGGACGCGTGGGTCGCTTCGCTGCGGGAGTCGTTGCAGCGCAAGCGAGACCGGCTGGGTGGTGCGCTGGCCGACCTCGGCTTCGAGGTGCACGACAGCTTCGGCACCTACTTCCTGTGCGCCGATCCCCGCCCGCTGGGGTTCAGCGACAGCGCCGCGTTCTGCGCCGACCTACCGCATCGTGCGGGTGTGGCGGCGATTCCGATGTCGGCGTTCTGCGATCCGGGCGCCGGGCATGCCGGTGCATGGAATCATCTTTTGCGGTTTGCCTTCTGCAAGCGCGACGACACCCTCGACGAGGCGATCCGTCGACTCGAGGTGCTGCGGTCCGGAAGCCGATCAGCTACGTAACCGCGGCCATCACCCGGCGCCGAAGATTCTCGGTCGCGACGTCGAGCACCATCTTCTTGGCGCGGCGAAGCAGGAACTCCGGAATCGGCGCCGCCAGGTCGATGATGATGTCGAAGCGGACGCGGGTGCGGTCCTCGCCGATGGGGGTGAGGTTGTACTCCCCGTGCTGTCCGCGTTGCTGCATCGTCGCCTTGGCGTCCCAGACCACCCAGTCCTCGCCCCAGTGGTACTCGAGGAACTCTTTGTCGGTGACGCCCATGATCTTGAACGTCGCCTTGACATGATGCGGGCGGCCGTCGGGATGGCGGTCGAGCACCTCGGCATGCTTGTGCACGGGCGACCACGTGGGCACGGCATCGATATCGGCGAGTGCGTCCATGATCGCGTCCTTGGGCGCTTCGAAGACCACTTCCCTCGATGCCTGCACAGCCATGCGGCAAATGGTAGCTAACTCCACTGCCAAGCGCATAGCCCTTTCCAGCAAATTAGTGTTACCGGTCAATATCAATTCGGTCAGTCACATCCCGCGGGGCTCCCCGACAGGACCGGCCGGGAGTCCGTGAAAACCGGGCCGTCAGGCCGGCTTCTCGACCCCGTTGGCCTGCACCGATGTTGACCGCGCACGCACCTGGTCGCGGCGCGCTGCCTCCCGTCACGCCACTACCGGCGTGACGCACCCGTCGGCGCCGGAGAAGACCTCGGCCCACTTGTCGCGGGTCGTACTCGCAAAGCGCTCGAAAAACAGCCTGTGCAGTTTTGGAAACGCCGCGAAAGCTCAGACCATGCGCTCTATCGGCGGCTCTTGACCTGGCGTACTCGTTTGCGTAGCCCGTCGGTGGCGGTCTCCATCAATCCCTTGGCGCCCTTCTTGATCAGGAAGCCGGGTAACGGCACCAGCGGGTCGACCATCAGCTCGAAATGGACCTTCGTCGTGTCGCCGTCGGGGGTGAGCGTGTACCGGCCTTGCTGAGCGCGTTGCTGTTTGGACCTCTCCAGAGTCCAGCTGACACCGTCGTCGTGGATGGTGTAGTTGAGTATCTGCTCGTCGGTGACGCCGACGATCTTGACGACCTGACGTGACTTGCTCGGGCGGCCCTCGTCGTCGCGTTCGAGGACTTCGACCTTCTGATGGGCCGAGGACCACTCGGTCAGCGACTCGAGGTCGGTCAGGACTTCGAGGATCTCCTGGGGCGTCGCCTCGATGACGACGTCGCGAGTTTCGGTGACGGCCATGCCCGATTGATTGCCAACCCGGCGCGCATCGAAACCGCTCAGCCGCGCTTGAGCTTGTGCACCTGCTTGCGCAGGCCGTCGGTGGCGGCCTCCAGACCGCCCTTCATCGCCCGCTTCAGCACGAACCCGGGGATCGGCACCGCGGGGTCGACGGTGATCTCGAAGCGGACCTTGGTCTTGTCGCCGTCGGGTGTGAGTGTGTATGACGCGCTCTGGGTTTTGAGCTGGCTGGACTCCAGCAGCGTCCAGCCGACCGTGTTGTCACCCCAGGTGTACTGCACGACCTGCTCGTCGGTGATGCCCATGGTCTTCAACTTCAGCCGCACGCGGCCGGGCCGGCCCTCGGCGTCCCTGTCGAGGACCTCGGCGCCCTGGTGCTGGGGGGACCAGTCCGGCGCGGACTCGACGTCGGCGATGACGTCGAGGATCTCGGCCGGGCTCGCGTCGATCACGACCTCGCGGGAATCGCTGGTAGCCATGGCGCGACCCTAGCCCCGTTACGGTTGACCGCATGGAACTTTGGGAGCTTTGCGCACGGGAACGCATCAGGGACACCCTCGCCCGGTACAACTGGTCGGGCGACGCGATGCGGCTGCCCGAACTCGCCGCCGCCTTCTGTGAGGACGGGGTCCTCGAGGTGCGGGGCACCGAACCCGCGCGCGGCCGTGCGGCGATCGTGGACTATCTGGGCGGTGCCGTCGCGGCGCCGGACGCGGCCGCTTCGAAGTCGGACGTCAAGCGCATCGTGCGCCACAACGTGACGAACATCCGGTTCACCGATGTGACACCGGACGAGGCGCGGGTCTCCTGCTATTTCACGGTGTTCACCGAGATCGGCCTCGACCACTACGGCCGTTACCGCGACGTGTTCGCCCCGGTCGGCGACGACTGGTTGATCCGCCACCGGTTCGTCTCCACCGATTGGAGTGCGCCGAATTCGACGATGGCCCGCTAACCCGGCGGCACCAGCATCGACTGCCACGTCTTGTTCTCCGGCGGCCCGAGGTCGGCCTGGGTGTAGCGCTTTCCGTCCGGCCCGATGTAGTCGCCGGTCGCGGGGTCGTAAGGGACGGCGGCGACCGGCGCGGGCTCGCGCGGGTCCTGTCCGGGCGCGTACTGCGGGACACCCTGACCGCTGAGCGTCGCGTTCGGATCGCCCTTCCAGTTGTAGCCGTCGTTGAGCGGGACGTACTGCTCGTCGCTCTCGCACATCTCAACGGTCGGGGCGCGCTTGCCCGGAACCGTCTCGCACGGGATATTGCGCACACCACGGACATTGAGATCGGAATCCTGCGGCACGCGGCAGTACAGGTCGCCGGCTGGACGTTCGGGAGCGTCCTGCTCGGACGGCGACCGTTGTTGGCGCACCGGGAGGAAGCCGGTGTTGCACGGCGGCGGCAGGTTCAGGTTGAGGTTGAAGTCGAGGTAGACGCCCTTGTAATCCTGTTTGGTGTTGGCGTTCGGAAGGATGATCGCCGACATGACGGCGGTGCCCTGCGGAAACAGCACCAGCAGTTGCTCGATGTCGTTGCGGTAGGCGATCGCGATGTCGCCGAGACTCACCATGTTGGCCAGCAGCAACGGCAGCGGAGATGCGATGCGGTCGAACACCGCGCGCCCCTCCTCCAGCGTCGGTGCGCCCGATTCGAGCAGACCCGCGAACGCCGCGTCCTGCGCCTTCAACTGTCCCGTGATCGACGCCATCCGATTGGCCCATGCCTCGATCGAATCCGCTGTCCGCACTTGCGAATCTAGAACTGGCGGCGACTGGTCGATCAGGGTGGTGATGGGGCCGACGGTCTTGCCGGCGTCGATCGCCAACGCGGTCGATCCGTCGACGATGCGCGACAGCTCCGGCCCCAGCCCCGCCACCGCGGCGGCCGCCTCGTCGACGACCGTGCGCAGATTGTCCTGTGGAATCGCCTGCAGCGCAGAGTTCGTCGCATCGAGCAGGTTGGCGATGTCCGGCGGTACCCGCACGTTACCTGCGGGGATCACGCTGCCGTCGCGCAGCGCGAGGGCCGTCGCAGCGTCGGTGCCCGGGGCCGGTGTCAACTCCACGAACTGCTCGCCGACGGCCGAGCGGCTGTGAACCTCCGCCGAAACATCGGCGGGCACCTTGGTGGACGAGTCGAGTTTCAGCACGGCCCGCACACCGTCACGAGTCACATCGACGGACGTCACGCGGCCGATCTCCGAACCCCGGTAGGTCACGACCGACGACGGATACAGGCCACCCGACGACGGCAGGTCGAGCGTCACGTTGTACCGACCGATGCCCAGCAGGGCCGGAACCTTGACGAAGTTGAAAGCCATGATGCTGCAGGCGATCACCGTGACGGCCGCCAGAATGGACAGCTGGATCCACGTCGTTCGTGGTAGCCGCACCATGTCAGTAGGCTCCCCACCGGTACGGGACGACCAACGGGTTGCCCGCGGTATACGGGCTGGGCTTCTGACCGATCGTGCGGCCCCACTGAAGTTCGAGTTCGGTGAGATCACCCTCCCACCGGGTACCGGTGAACACGCCGGCGTCGATGCGACTCAGCGTCAGGTCGATGACGAGCGTGATGTTGGCGAAGTCGCCGCGGAACCATTTGGGCACCGTGCTTTTCACCCACGGATAGGTGGACAAGAAGTCCAGGCCCCTGGTCAGCGCCGGGCCGGCGTCGGCCAGCTCGCGCAGCACAGGGGCGATGCTGCGCAGGTTCGCGACCAGCGACTCCCTGGTCTGGTTCACCGTCGACGTGGCGATCGCGCTGAACTGACCGAGCGCGTCGATCGCGTTGGCCAGCTTCTCGCGCGAATCCGCCAGCACCGCAACGGCTTGGGGAATGGTGGTCAGCGCCTTGTCGACGGCCTCGTCCTTCGCCGCAACCTGCCCCGCCAGTGCGTTGAGGTTCTCGGTGGCGGTGATGATGTCGTCGGTCTGCTCGTTGAGTCGACCGATGAAGGTGTCGAGCTGGGTCAGCAGGCTGCGCATTTCGCTTTCGCGGCCGGCGAGTGCGCGGGCGAACGTCTGGTTGATCTCCTGCAGCTGGCCCAGTCCGCCACCGTTGAGCAGGACCGAAACGGCGGCCAGAGTCTGCTCGGTCGTCGGGTATGTGGCGGCCGACGACAGCGGTATCAACGAGCCCTCCCTGAGCTCGCCGCTCGGCGGCTCGTCGGTCGGTGGGGCCAGCTCGATGTGCATCGAACCCAGCAGGCTGGTGGTGCCGACCTTTGCGGTGCTGTTCGCGGGCAGGCGCACATCGCCGTCGATGCGCATGGTCACCAGCGCATGCCAGTCCTGCACCTCGATCCGGGTCACGTTGCCGACGTTGACGTCGGCCACCCGTACCCGCGTGTTCTGCTGGATGACAACGACATCGGGTAACTGGGCCTGGATGGTGTAGGACCCGCGGCCACCACCTTCGGTGCCCGGCAACGACAGGGAGTTCAGCCCCCGCCACCCGCAGCCCGCCAATACGGACACACACAGCAGCGCCGACACCGCGGCCCGCACGCGCCTCAAGGGTTCCCCCGCGGCGGGATCATCATGCCGGGCAACCCCAGACTGGGATCGGTGGGCGTGGCTCGAGGAGCGGGCGCCAGATTGGGGTTGAGCCGGTCTTCGCTGTAAGTGATCTCGTTGGGTCGCGCCGAGGCCCCGACGAACGGATTGACGCCCAGCGGGGGGAAGTTGTACTGACGATTCTTGATGATCGGCGCCAGATACTGCATGCACAGCTTCGCCGACTGTTCGAATCCCTGATGAGCCGCCGCTTCGATTGCGCTGCAGATGAATTGGACGGTGTTGGCGAAGTTGACCGGGGCGAGGATGCCGGTCACCGAACTCTGGGCCGGTTGATAGATGTTCATGAAGTTTTGGAAGACCGTCGGCGTGATGTGCAACACCTGCTTGACGTCCTGTCGGCTGTCGTTGAGGGCGTTGGTGATCGAGGCGAGGCGGTCGAACGTCACGCCGACCCCTTCCCGGTTCTCGGCGACGAATCCCCGCAGATCTGCCACCGCTGCGTCGAGTCCCTTGGTCGCGTCGGCGACTTCGTCGGGGGTGTTGGACAGCACGGTGGTGATGTCGGCGAGGTTGGTGTTGAACTGTGCCAGCAGATCGCTGCTCGACGAGAGCGCCGACACCAGCAACTGCAGGTTGCGCACGGTGCTGAAGATGTCGGTGCTGTGGTCCCCCAGCGCCGACACCGCTTGTGACAGCTTGATCACCGTGTCGCGCGCTGTGGCGCCGTTGCCTCGCAGGTTGTCCGCTGCGGTGTTGACGAACTCGCCGACCGCGCTGACCCCGCCGGGCGTGGTGGGCTGCAGCGACTCGGTGAGTTTCTCCAGCTGTCGGCGGAAGTCGTCCCATTCGACGGGCACAGCGGTCCGGTTTTGCGGAATGGTCGCTCCCGCCACCAGTTTCGGCCCGCCGTCGTAGGCGGGGACCAGTTGGATGGCCCGCGCGCTGACCAACGACGGCGACAGGATCGCCGCGCGGGCCTCGGCGGGCACCGGGTACTTCCTGTCGACCGAGAACGTCACCTTCGTGCGGTCCGGTTCCGGGTCGATCGCCTCGACGGTACCGACTTCGACGCCGAGGATGCGGACCTCGTCGCCGGTGTAGAGGCCGTTCGCGTTGGCGAAGTAGGCGATGAAGGTGTCTTTTGCCACCCGATCCCACCACGGGGTGGTCACCACCGTGACCGCAACGACGAGCACCACGGAAAGCACTGCCGCGGTTGCGATCCGGATGGCACGCAGCGCGCCCGGCTGCATCGTCATCGTCCCGCGCCCGGTTCGGGTACCGGCGGACCGACCGTCGGCGCGGGCAGTTCACCGGGCGCGGGACCCGCGGCGGGTGGGCCGGGTGGTGGTCCGCCGGGCGGCGGCGCCGGCAGCGGCTCCCGATGCGGGTAGCGCCCGGGAAACTGGGCAGGCAGGTTCGGGTCCTGATTTCCGGTGATCGCGTCGGGCACCGTCATCCGAGGCTCGCCGCCCTGTCCGGTCCGCGGGAACGGCACCGGCAGCGCCGGCGTGCCGGGTTGCCCGACACCGGGGTCGACGAGCTCCGACGGCAACAACACGCTCGGGTCCAGCCCGAGGTCGGAGAACGCGGCATCGATGAACGGCTGGGCGAATTGCCCGGGTGCGAGGTTGACCACTGACGCCTTGAAGAAGGGTCCGGCGCCGAGCAATTCGCCGAACGACATCGCATACCGGCGCAACAGATAGAGCACGCGCCGCAGTTCGGCCTTGCGGTTGTCCAGGATGGTCAGAACACCGTTGAGCTTGTCGACCGCGGGTTTGAGCTGCGAGCGGTTGTCCTCCACGAGGCCGGAGATCTGGTGAGACACCGCGGTGATGTTGGTCATCAGCGCGTCGACCGAGTCGCGTTGGGACAGCACCTCGCGCAGCAGTGCATTGGTGTTGACCACCAGGCCGGCGATCTGGTCGCTGCGCTTGCCGAGCACGGCGGTCACCTTGTTGGCGTCGACCAGCAGGTTGCGCAATTGCGCGTCGCGGGTGTTGAGGGTGTCGGAGAAGCGGGCGACACCCTCGAGCGCCGCCCTCAGCTCGGGCGGGGTGTCGGAGAACGTGTCGGCCAGCGTGGTCAGCGCCGAGGACAGCTGGGTGGTGTCCAGCGCGCTGATGGTCGTCGTGAGATCGCCGAGCACCGTGGGCAGGTCATAGGGGGACGTGGTGCGGTCGAGAGGAATGACGCCGGACAGCTCGCCATCCCCGCGGGGGGTGATCTCCAGCATCTTGTTGCCGAGCACGGTCTCTGTCTTGATCGCGGCCTCGGTCCGGTCACCCAGCTCGACGCCGTTGCGCACCGTGAAGTCCACCACGACCTTGGTGCCCTCCAACCGGACGCCGGAGACCTTTCCGACCGAAAGGCCCGAGACGCGCACGTCGCTGCCGGGTTTGATGCCGCCGGCTTCGGCGAAGTAAGCGGCGTAGTCCGACGTGCCCCTGATGAAAGGGATCCGATCATACGAGAAGGCGACGACCACCATGGCGACGACGACGGAGATGCCGACCGCACCGACGGCCAGCCTGTTGCGTTCGGCGAGTGGCTTGAACCTTGGACGCCGCAATACGATTCGACTCATTTGGCCTCACACCGCCCGGTACTCTGCCCGACGAGCTTGACGAACACCGGTTCCCCGCCCTTTCCGTTGACCTTCAAGATCGCGTCGCACAGGTAGAAGCCGAAGTAGTCGCCGTAGAGACCCTGTCTCGCGAGGACCTGGTAGGCGTCCGGCAGGGTCTTGAGCAAGTCGTCGAAGTATTCGTGGTCGGAAAGCACCTGCGCGGCGAACCGGTCGGCCTCGGTGACGGTGTCCTTGATCGGCTGCCGGGCCTCGGTCAGCAAGTCGGCCACCGTCCCGGCCGCGGCGTTGAGGTAAGCCGTCCCGGTTGTGATGTCGGACTTCCGCTCAGCGAGTCCCTCGGCGAGCTTCGAGAGTTTGTCCAGCCCTGCGGAGAACTGGCCGTCGCGGGCCGCGAACGTGCCGAGCACGGTGTTCAGGTTGTCGATGACCTGACCGATGAGCTCGTCGCGGCCGGCCAGTGTCGACGTCAGCGTCGAGGTGTGCGCCAACACCGACGCGATCGTGCCGCCTTGGCCCTGGAACACCCGCAGCAGCTCGCCGGACAGGGCATTGACCTGATCGGGATCGAGCGCGCGGAACAACGGCCGGAAGCCGCCGAGCAGCGCGTCGATGTCCAACGCGGGTGAGGTCTGCGCGAGCGGAATCGTCTGTCCGGGCTGCAGTTTACGCACCGAGCCGACACCCTGCTCGAGCAAAAGGTACCGGTCGCCGATCAGGTTCTCGTAGCGCACCGCGGCCATGGTGCCCTCGGTTAGTGTCAGCCCCTTGTCGATGGCGAACTCGACAGTGACCGTGCCGTCCTTGTGCAAGGTCATGTTCTTGACCTTCCCGACCTCGACGCCCGCGATGCGCACGAAGTTGCCGCCTTTGAGCCCGGACACATTGGTGAACACCGCGCTGTAGGTGGCTCGTGAATCGAAGCGGAACTGCCCGAAAACCGTCATCAGCACGAACATGAACGCGACGCACATCGCCGTGAACAGCACCACCCGGGTGAGCACCTGCCCGGTTCCCCTGCGTCTCACGGCGCTCCACCCGGGGGCGGGGCCGCGGGCGACGGCGGACCGACTGGCGGATAGAGCAATGGCGACCCGTCGGGCGCGAAACGGGCTGCGCCATAGGGTGGCTCGCCCGGATAGGCCGGAAGCGGACCGGGCGCCGGCCCCCCGGGATAGCGGATCCGCGGCGGTTCGGGTATCGCCTTGGTCACCGGGAAGTAGTTGGCGAAGCCGGGGAATCCGATTCCCGGGTTGGGCCGTACGTCCAGACCCGTGCCGAATCCGGTATCCGTGACGAGATACTTGACCGGATAGTTCTTGCCGACGTCGGGCAGGGAGCCGCAGCTCGGATTGCCTCCGGGGCCGCCCGTGGCATTGACCCGGGGAAGGTGGTCCGGATAACGGTACGGGTCGTCGCCCGCGAGGAGCGCGGCGTCCATGATCACCGATTTGCCGGTGCCGCCCAACGCGTCTCGTCCGCCGTTCTCCAGAAACCACTGAGCACCCATGAACAGGCAGGTGTACGTCGGCGAGTACTTCTCGAGCAACGCGGTGGTCGGTGCCACGGTGTTGATGGCCCGCACCAGCGCAGGCTGGTTGGCACCGATCGTGTCGATACCGGACCGGGAGAAGCCGACGGCCGACAACAGCAACTGGTCCAGCGCCGCCGCCTGCGTAGAGATCGTCGCGCTGGTGGTGGTGAAGGAATCGAGGATGGACAGGATGTCCTGCGCGGCCTCGGAATATGCCCGGGTCGTCTCCCCGAACAGCTGCCAGTCCTGCCGGACCGTGTCCATTCGCGGGTTCACCGCCAGCAGGACGTTGTTGGAGTCGCTGATGGCCTGTCCGATGACGTCGCCCTTACCCCGCAGGGATTCGGCCACCGCGGACAGCACCGCGTTCAGCTTGGCCGGATCGATGGACTGCACCACCGATTGCAGGTTCTCGAACACCGTGTTGACCTCGACGGTGACGTTGCGCGAGCGCAGTACCGAACCCGGCTTCAGGGGGTCGGTGCTCGCATCGGGCGGGATGGAGAGCTCGACGTACTTCGCGCCGAACGCGGTGCTGGCCTTGATCTGCGCTTCGACGTTGCTCGGCAGCAAGGCGAACGGGCCAGGGTCGATCTTGAGCGCCAGCCTCGAGGCGTCACTATCCGACATGGTCTCGACGCCGGTGGTCCGAACCTCGCCGATCTGAACACCGCGCAGTTTGACCTTCGCGCCGTCCTCCATCACCAGGCCGGCCCGGTCGGAGACCAAAGTCAGCGGCACCGATCGACGCAACGAGCCGGAGAACAACAGGGCGGTCATCGCGATCAGGGCCGCGGCCACGAGGAACAGCACTGGTGCCCACCAGATCGGGTCGACCTGGCCGCGGCGTGGTGAATTGATCGTGTTGTCGCTCATGGCATCACCCCGACAGGTGGAAGTTGCCGGACTGCCCGTACACCGACAGGGTGATGGTCAGCAGGATGAAGACGCCGGCGGTGATCGACATGCGCACCGCGCGGCCGACGGCCTCACCGACCCCGGCCGGCCCGCCGGTCACGGTGTAGCCGTAGTAGGTGTGGACGGCCATGACCGCGGCCGCCATCGTCACCGCCTCGACGAAGGACCACAGCAAATCGGTCGGATGCAGAAACGTCGAGAAGTAATGGTCGTATACCCCCGCGGACTGGCCGTAGATCACGGTCGTGCCAAACCGGGTGGCCAGGAACGACATCAGCACGGCGACGGTGTAGATAGGGATGACCGCGATCACGCCGGCGACGATGCGGGTGGAGGCCAGATACGTGATGACCCGGACGCCCATCACCTCGAGCGCGTCGATCTCTTCGTTGATCCGCATGGCGCCGATCTGGGCGGTGGCTCCGGCCCCGATGGTCGCGGCAAGCGCCACTCCCGCCGTTGCGGGCGCGATGAACCGGACGTTGAGGAATGCGCCCAGAAATCCGGTGAGCGCTTCGATGCCGACGTTGGACAGCGTGTTGTAGCCCTGAACCGCGATCAGCGCTCCCGTGGACAGGGTGAGAAACCCGACGATGACCACCGTGCCGCCGATGACGGCGAGCGCGCCGGTTCCGATCCCCATGCCTGCTATCTGGCGCAGCACCATGGTCGGATAACGCCGCACGGCGTCGGGGGTCGACGCCAGCGCCTGCCCGTAGAAGGCGGTCTGCTCCCCCAGCCTGCGGGTGGTGTCGACGACCCTGGTGAACGCTTTGGTCACGACGTCGGTCGTCCTCGCCGTCGGCGGCCCGCTCACGACCTCGCTCATGGCGCGACCTTCACGCCGAATGCGGTGGCCAGGATGTTGATCAGGAACAGCGCCATGAACGCGAAGACGACGGTCTCGTTGACCGCCGTGCCGACCGCCGTCGGTCCGCCGCCGACGTGAAGTCCCTTGTAGCAGGCGATCAGGCCCGCCGAGAGGCCGAACAACAGCGCCTTGACCAGTGAGACGATCACCTGCGGCAGGCCGGTCAACAGCGTCATCCCCGCGACGAAGGCACCGGGTGTGACGTCCTGGATGAACACGACGAAGAAGTAGCTGCCGGTCAACCCGACGACCGCCACCACCGAATACAGCATCAGCGCAACGAACGTTGCGGCGATGACGCGCGGAACCACCAGCGCCTGAACAGGATTGACGCCGATCACCTTCATCGCGTCGATCTCCTCGCGAATGGTCCTGGCCCCCAGATCGGCGCACATGGCGGTGGATCCGGCACCGGAGACGACGATCGCGGTGACGACGGGTCCCACTTGAGTCACTGAGGCCAGCGCAGCGCCGGCCCCGGAGAGGTCACCCGCCCCAACCTCGATCAGCACGATGTTCAGGGTGAACACGATCAACACCGTGTAGGGGATCGACAGCACGAGGGTGGGCACGATCGACACCCGCGCGACGAACCAGATCTGGTCGATCAACTCACGCCAGGCGAACGGCGCGCGGAACATCGCCGCGAAAGTCTCACCCGCCAGCACCACGAAGTCGCCCATGGCGACGGCTGGGCGAGACCAGGCCGCACCGGTCATGATCGGTGACCGACCAACTGCTGCACCGGATCACCGCGTTCGTCGAGGGGTGGGCACACGTGACGACGGCAGCGGCGTCATCGCCGCGCGTGTGCGCTCCGGTACACATCTCATGTCGCCATCCCCGTCGTCGTCAGACTGCGCGGGACGCTAAGAGACCCGGTGTTAGCTGTCAACGGGGGTGAGCGGGCAAACTACCTCGTCAATATGCAGGATTCGCTGGTCGCACAAATGGCTTTGGTTTCCTTCATCGAGATCGGATCTAGCTGAGTCTTGTCTCGCCAGCGAGATTCGCCGCGATCGGTAGGCTCACCGGCTATGGACGCTGCAGTGGACCCGTCGGTGCCGCCGAGCGGGACCGGATGCGCTGAATGTGACGCAGTGGACGGGTGGTGGGTCCATCTGCGCCGATGCGCGGCATGCGGTCACATCGGCTGCTGCGACGACTCCTTGGCGCGCCATGCGTCGGCACACTGGCGCGAGACGGGCCATCCAATCATCCGCTCGTTCGAGCCGGGCGAGGACTGGTTCTGGAACTATGCCACCAACGAGTACTACGACGGGCCACGGCTCGCCGCGCCCGAATCCCGTCCCGAGGGCCAGACCGCCCCCGGTCCACGTGGAAGGGTTCCTGCGGATTGGATGGCGCAGTTGCGCGCTCGCCGAGACTGAAACCTCGGCTCGGCGGGTATCCACCGCCGGTGAACCACGACAAGAAGGACAACCCCGACACCGCCGAGACCGACGCCGGGCCCGCCAACGCCGACGACGATGTGCAGAGCGACCCGGCCAGGGGCACCGACGACACCCAAGAGGAAGGCGTCGACTGGTCGGACGAGGGCGGCGCGATGCCGAGCGGCCCCGCCGACACCGGCGACCACACCCAGTGACTCAGCGCAGCGAGTCGGCCAACTCCGTAAGCGTCTGCGCAGTCGTGTATTTCGGTTCCCAACCGAGCTGACTCTTCGCCTTGCTGGTGTCCATGACCACCGACGTGCGGCCGATGTGCACCCACTCCAGCGCGGACGGGACGAACGGCAGCCGGGCGACGACGCCGGACGCTGCGGTCGCGGCGACCTTGGGTACCCGCACTGGGCGGGCGCCGAGTTCGCGGGCCACGTCGCCCACCGTGATGAGCCCGTCGCCCGCGATGTTGTAGGCGCCCGGCTCCGCAGACGTGGTGGCGGCCAACGCGATCGCGGCCGCCACGTCGTCGTGGTGGACCAGCTGCAACGGGATGCCGGGATCCGGGACCGGTGTCTTCAACAGCGGAACGGCGTCGGATAGGCGCTTGACCGGGCCGGGCAGCCGGGTCCACGGCATGTTGTCGGCCAGTGCGGGCGCCTTCGGTCCCGCGACGATGCAGGGCCGCAGCACATACACCTCCAACGACGAACCGCCCACGATGTCGGCCAGCGCCGCCTCGCACTCGGCCTTCTGCTCGGAGTAGTAGTGCTCGGGTGACCCGCGCGGCGGCACGTCCTCGGTGAGCGGAACCGGATTGTCGCTGTGATATCCGTAGGCGGCGACCGACGACGTGTACACCAGCCGCCGCGGGCGCGCAGCGGCGACCGTCGCCTCGAAGACGTTGCGGGTACCGGCCAGGTTGATCCGGGCGCTCTCCTCCCGTGAGCCCATGATGATGAACGCGAGGTGGACCACGACGTCGGCGCGCCCGACCAGCGCGTCGACGGCCTCGCGATCGAGGATGTCGCCCTGCAGGTACGTCGTCTTCGACCAACCGTGCTCGGCCGGGTCGAACGGCCGGCGAGCCATCCCGATGATCTCGTCGACCTCCGCGACGCCTTCCAGCGCTTCCACCGCCGACTTGCCGATCTCACCCGTCGGCCCCGTCACCGCCACCGTGATTCCCATGCGCGCCGCATTCCCGGTGCGGACGGGTCGGAAACAGGCTTTAGGACATATCGGCCAGCGCCTGCTTGGCCGCGTTGTAGCCCGGAATGAACGTGATGCCGGGGCCGCCGTGGCAACCGGCGCTGCCCAGGTACAGCCCGTCGATCGGAATCGGCTGATCGACATAGCCTTTGGGCCCCGGCCGGTTCGGACCCATCTGGTCGGGATGGATCAGCCCGTGGCAGTAGTCGCCGCCGGGCGCACCGAACATGGTGCCCATGTGTTTGGGCGTGAACGTCGTGTGCCGCAGGATGAGGCTCTCGAAGTTCGGGGCCAGTCGGGTGACCTTCTCGATCACACGCCTGCCCATCTCTGCCTTCATCTCGCCGTAGCCGTGCTCGCCCTCCGAGATCGGAAACCACAGCGAGAACGCCGAGGCCGCATGCTTGCCCGGCGGCGCCAGGCCGGGGTCGTTCACCGACGGGATCTGCAGGGCGATCGACGGGTCGGTGGGCACGACGCCGCGCCTGGCGTCCTCCCACTGTTGTTGGAGTTCCTCGGGCGTGCTGAAGATTCCGATATTGGACTGCATGGCGGGGTCGTTGAGCAGTTCGTAGGGCGCCGCGAACTCCGGAATGCCCTCCAGCGCGAAGTGCATCTGCAGATAGCTGCCCCGGTGGTCCAGGCGTGAGAAGCGGTCCCGCACCTCGGCGGGGACCGCGTTGGAGTCGACGAGACCGTTGACCGTCAGGTCGGGTGCGACGCCGGATACGACGATCGGGGACGATAGCGAGGTGCCGTCTTCGAGCCGCACTCCGGTGACCTTGCCGTCGGCGACCGTGACCTCCACGACCTTGCTGCGCAACCGCAGTTCTCCGCCGTTGGCGGTGAACACGTCGCATAGGTGCGACGTGAGGGCTCCGATGCCGCCTCGTAGCTTCTTGACCAGTAACGCGTTCTCGTCGGGGACGGCAAAGCCGTACGCGAGGGCGGCGGCCGTGCCCGGGGTGGCCGGTCCGCGGTAGGTGGTGTTGCACGCCAGCAGCGACAGCATGCCGCGCAACGCACCGTTCTTCTCCTTGTCCGGCAGGTAGCGGTCGAGCACGTCGGTGACCGAGCCGAACAACATGTCGGTGATGGTCGAGCGCTCGAATTCGCTTGTCGCACAGGCATACATCTCATCAAGCGACTTCGGGGGCCGGCCCGCGTCGAACCGGCCCAACGCCCGTGTGGGCGCCTGACACCACGCCATCAACCCGGCCATGCCGTTGACGGCCTCGGCGCCGTGCACCTCGTTGATGTGCGTCAGGAGCTTCACCGGGTCGGTGAAGTAGACCAACGGCTCGTCACCTACGCCTCGCAGCGACACCGACATCACGTCGAGGTCGACGGTCGGCAGCGAGTCGAGGCCGAGTTCGCGGCTGACCACCGCCGACGTCGGAATCTGCACCGAGCCGGCGATCTCGAACTTGAACCCGTCGAACAATTCGACCGTGGAGGCCATGCCTCCGGCGTACAACTTCGCGTCCAGGCAGAGGGTGCGCATACCGGCTTTCTGCAGCACGGTGGCCGCGGTCAATCCGTTGTGCCCCGCACCGATGACGATGGCGTCGAAGTCGCTCATGGGCTGAGGCTGACACGTTATTCCAAGTTTTGTCAATAATGACAAAACATCAGCCGGTGACGCCGTCGGCCAGGGCGCGCAGGGCCTGCCCGGTGAGCCGCGACAGCTCCAGCAGGGAGCGCTCGTCGCCGAGCATCCACACCTCCATCGCGCCGAACACAGCCGCGGCGATGCACCGCGCGGTGACCGTGATCCGCATCCGCTCGTCGGTGGAGACGTCGGATCGAAGACCCTCGGCGAGGTGCTCCGCGATCACCTCGGCGAAGTCGGCTTCCACCTGGCGCATGTGCCGCACCACCCGGCCCGGTTCGAGTTCCTGCGCGCGCAGGGCGGCGGTCTGTGCGACGGCCCAGTCGTCGTACGGGCGGGCCATGATCGCGCTGTGCACCGCCTCGATGATCGGCTCCTTGCGGTCGCGGGCGGCCAGCGCCGAGCGGAACCAGTCCAGGCCGGCGTAGTCGGCGAACAGCAGGTCGTGTTTGGACGCGAAGTGGCGATAGAAGGTTCGCAACGACACACCGGCGTCGGCCGCGATCTGTTCGGCCGACGTCTCATCGACGCCCTGCGCAAGGAACCGTACGACCGCCGCTTTCCGCAGCGCTTCGCGGGTGCGCTCGCTGCGCGCGGTCTGGGCCGGACGGGGCATGTGCAAGAAAGTACCCGAGACAGGTTATGTCAATATTGACAAAACTTGGCCCGGTGGTGGGAGACTCCGGTCATGGTTTCGTTGATCATTCACCTTGTCCTCGGGTTCGCGACGCTAGCGGTCATCGTCAAAGCGAATCCCGCGATCTTCGCGCGCTACGCCTCAGGTCCGCGGGTCACCAAGCTCGAGTTGTTCTACTACGTCGCGGGCGTCGCCTCGGTCATCCTCGGCTACTACTTCAACAACCAGTTTGTGGCCGAGTATGCGCCGCCGGGTGGGCTGCACAACTTCGTATGGGGGCCGGGCAGCTGGTCGGAGTTCATCGCGCTGGGCTACGACAACCCCGCGGCCAGTTCGGCCAGCCAGGACTACACGATCATGAGCCTGCTGCTGTTCCCCGCCTGGTTGCTCGTCGACGGTCGCAGGCGCGACGTCAAACACGCCTGGCTGTATCTGGGTTTCATCCTGTTCGCCAGTTCGGCATTCGCCTGGGCGTTCTATCTGGCGACCATCGAGCGCCAGCACCGGCATCAGTCGACCGCCCAGGTCACCTCACCGGCTTGACGACTCCCGGTCGTACAGTGCGTTCATGAACACCGACGCGCTGCGCCAACGACGGCTGGAGGTGATCCGTGTGCACATGGACACCGAGGTCACCAAGGAGTTCGACGCCACCCTCGCGACGTTCAAGAACGAGTCCGGGGGACGGCCGCACTACGAGATCATGGCCACCGGCCAGGTCTTCGACGGCGACGACGAGGTCATGGCCTACTACCGGAGCACGCGCACCGCGTTCCCCGATCAGCGCCACGACAACGTCCGGTTCCACGTCGCCGACGACGCGGTGATCGTCGAATTCGACCTGCTGGGAACCAATCTGGGCGAGTTCTACGGATTACCGCCGACAGGCAAAGCGTTCCGGGTGCCGGTGGCCGCGGTGTTCTTCTTCACCGACGACCGCATCGTCAACGAACGGATCTACTTCGACTCCGCGAGCCTCGTGTCACAGATCGGTCGCACCGAGTTGCTCACCGGAGCCGCCCAGTGAAGGTTCACCATCTCAATTGTGGGTCGATGCATCCATGGGGTGTCCCCGTCCTGGTCTGCCATGTGCTGCTCGTCGAGACCGACAACGGGCTGGTGCTCGTCGACAGTGGCTACGGGCTGGCCGATTGTGAGGAGCGGGCACGCCGAACCGGCCCCACTCGCCGCCTCTTTCGGCCGTTCTTCGACCCGGACGAGACCGCCGTCCGGCAGGTGGAACGGCTGGGATTTCGGCGCGAGGATGTCCGCCACATCGTGGTCACGCATTTCGATGTCGACCACATCGGCGGGATCTCCGATTTCCCCCACGCCGAAATCCACTGCACCGCAGCCGAAGTGCTCGGGGCAATGCAGCCGCCGACACGGGGTGAACGCTTCCGGTTCCGATCGGCCCAGTGGGAGCACGGTCCCAAGATCGTCGAGCACACCCCCGACGGGGAGAAGTGGCGCGGGTTCGCCGCGGCCAAGGAGCTGACCGAGGTCTCGCCGGGCATCGTGCTGATGTCGCTGCCCGGCCACACCCGCGGACATGCCTGCGTGGCCGTGGACGCGGGCCATCGCTGGCTTCTGCACTGCGGGGACGCCTTCTACCACCCCGACACCATCGGCGGCCCGGGACGAATCGCTCCGGTGCTCGGCGCGTTCGAGAAGGTCGCCGCGTTCGACCGTAAGCAGGTGCGCGACAACCACGCTCGGCTGACCGAGTTGTACCGCCGCGGCGAACCCGATCTGCTTCTCCTGTGCGCGCACGATCCGGGACTGCTGGCCCACGCGAGGGAGACCGCGTAGCTAGCCGGCGGCGCGCTTGCGAAGGGACGCCTGCAGCCGCTCGAGCACGTCGAAGTAGCGCGTCGGTGCGATCCGGGCGAGGGCGTCGAACATATACGCGTCCGGCCCGACGAGGATCCGGGCCTTGCCCGCCTCCACACCGCGGTGGATGATCTCCGCCGCCTTCTCAGGCTGGGTTCTGGTCATCGCCGCGAACTCCTCGACGACCTGGTCCTTGGTGGGACCGCCCGGCTCGTCGCGGAACCGACCGTTGCGCACGATGTTGGTGTTCACGCCACCGGGGTGCACGTTGACGGCCGACACGCCCGTGCCCCGCAGCTCCTGACGCAGCGAGTCCGTGAATCCGCGAACCGCGAACTTCGCTGAACAGTAAGCGCTTTGGCCCGGCATGCCGACCAAACCGAAGACGCTCGACGTATTGACGATCACGCCCTCGTCCTGCTCGACAAGGACGGGCAGGAATGCTCGGGTGCCGTTCACGACACCGTGAAAGTTGATGTTCCACAACCAGTCGTCGTCGCCGGCGACGGCGTCGAGCACGGTCGATCCGAGCGCGACACCGGCGTTGTTGAACACCGCCCCGAGCGGCCGGGGAGCCCACTCGCGTACCTCGGCGGCGAACTCGTGTTGGGCCTGGGCATCGCTGACATCCAGAACCCGCGACAATGCCGGGCCCCGCAGCGACGCCTCGGTCTCCTTGAGCCCCTGTTCGTTGACGTCGGCGATGGCGACCGGGCAGCTGTACGACGAGAGCCGCTGCGCCAGTGCGCGTCCGATGCCCGACGCCGCGCCGGTGATGACCGCGGTACGCCCGCTGATCGTCCTACGTTGCTTGCTCATAGCGACTGGCCCGCCTTTCTGGTACACCGAGGTACCGCTACGGTACGCGGAGGTACCGCGTATGACAAGGGCGGTTCGGTCCGCACCGTTCGCGGACGCGAGGCGATGAACTCGCGCCGATTCTAAGTGTCTGACCGGGCTTCTCCCCGTGGGACGCTCACGACGCGCACGTCACCTCGATGTAAACGCCCGCAGCCGTGGGCATTTCACTGCGGCGCGCGAGACCCGTCCACCCACGAGAAAGTGAACACGTTGACCACCATCATCGACACCCCGTCGCGGCTGACTCCTCTGGAGCCGGTCGCGCTCGATCCCGCGGCCTTCCCGCCCACCAACGTCGCCGCCATCCCACCCCTTGCCGCGCATTGGCAAAAGCTCGACTTCCGCGAGATTCTGAGCCGACCGGCGGCCTTCTTGTCGGTCAGCCAGTCCAATTCCCTCTACAAGCCCGGCGGTGTGCAGTACGCGGAAGGTCACGCGCTGCGCGGCAGCCTCGAGGCGACGGTGAAGGCCGTACGGGCGGCACGCAAAGCACCGAACTTCCTGTCGTTCAACTGGATCGGTTTCTCGGTGTTCCGCAAGGACTATCCGCAGACGACCTTCGACCGTGTCCAGTACGAGAGTTGGACCGGCCACATCGACGCGACGCCCGAGCAGATCGCCTGGGACAACGCGCTCGTCGACGAGCTGCGCGAGCTGGTGGAGCCCGGTGATAGCGAGCTCTACGAAAAGGCGCTTCAAACCGCGTTCGTCGGCACCGACCTGCCGGGTGCACTGATCCGGCAGAAGATCGAGGTCGTCGTCATCACCGGAATCCACCTCGACTGGTGCATCGAAGGCAACGCCCGCGCCGCGCGCGACCACGGGTTGCTGCCCATCATCATCGGTGACGCGACCGGCGCCGCCCGCCCCGACCAGGAGCCGGCCGCATTCAGCCGCATCAACGAGTTCTTCGCCCCGGTGATCTCGTCGGATCAGTTCGTGGAATGGGTGGGGCGCTGATGGGCAACGTGGGTCTGCTCCTCGTCGGCGTCGTCCTGTTCGTCAACGGCCTGGTCTCCATCGGAGTGGTCAAGCCGAGAAGCGCCGCGCCGCTCAACGTGTTCGTCGGCGCGGCACAGGTTGTCCTGCCCACGCTGATCCTGGTGCAGGCTGGTGGTGACACCGGCGTCGTCAACGCGACCTGGCCGAGCCTGCTGTTCGGGTTCACCTACCTGTGGTTCGGGCTCATCCAGATCTACGACCTCGAGCCGCAGGGGTTCGGCTGGTACAGCGCGTTCGTCGCCGCGATCGCACTGTTTCACGCGGTCAAGAACATCGGCACCGATCCGGTGTTCGCGGTCATCTGGGCCACGTGGGCGCTCATGTGGACGCTGTTCTTCGTGCTGCTCGGTTTGGGGATCAGCCGGTTCCGGTCGTTCGACCTCGGCCACTTCACCGGGTGGGTGCTGATCCTGCTCGGCATCCCGACGTGCACGCTGCCGGCGATCTTCCTGTTGAACGGCGCCTGGTCGTTATCGCCGTTGGCCGGGGTCGCGGCGCTTGCCGCCCTGGTGGCCGGCGTCGCCCTGTCGGCGGCGCTGGCGACGCGCACCGCACGGACGGACGAACCCGTACCGGTCGCTGCGCCGGCCCCGGTCGAGGTTGTGCCCGCCGACGGGGAGCTGGCCGTGCCGCAACCGGTTTGACAGCGATCCAGATGCCCCGGCGGCTTCGGGATACCGGAGCCGCCGGTTGCGTTGTGCGGTGGAATGCGATCTCGCTACCGGATTGTTGACGGTGCCGTCAGACTTTGTGTGAAGACAATTCGTTTGTGGGTAGCCGACGGATGGTGACGGGTGTGGGATCGGCTGCGTCGGGGGCCCGTCACAAGGCGGTCGTCGGTGCAGCCGTGGCGTTGAGAGCACAGCCCTCTGCCGATGATCGCCGGTTCCCGCTCGCCGGTTTCCCTCGACGGCAAGATCCCTCGAAGGGCACAAGCGACTCTGTGGTGGCCAGGGCCGGGATCGAACCGGCGACCTTCCGCTTTTCAGGCGGACGCTCGTACCAACTGAGCTACCTGGCCCGGAAGGCACCGCTCGGGCGTAACCCAGATGCCTCGCCGCAATGGCGACCCTGACGGGACTCGAACCCGCGACCTCCGCCGTGACAGGGCGGCGCGCTAACCAACTGCGCCACAGGGCCTTGCTTGCGTCCCATCGTACGGGTCGCTGCGCGTACCCCCTACGGGATTCGAACCCGCGCTACCGCCTTGAAAGGGCGGCGTCCTAGGCCGCTAGACGAAGGGGGCCCAGCCGAATCTCTCCGGGGTACTCGCAACGCGATGACGTTGGGAGCTTCGATAGCTTAGGTTATCGGCACCGGAATCCTCAAACGAGGGCTACGCGGACGCTTCGCGTTGCCAGAAAGCGGCCTTCGGTTGTCGGTGGCGGGTGCAATGCTGGCTCCACGATGACGCGCCACACCACGTTCGAATTCTGTCTCGACCCGACAGTTGAGCAGCGTGACGCGCTGTTCCGTCACGCGGGAGCGTCCCGGTTTGCGTATAACCAGTGCCTGCGAATGGTCCAAGCCGCACTGAGCGCCCGTCGCGCCGACGAGCAGGTAACTGTGCCTCGCAGCGGCTTCGATCTGATCAACGCGTTCAACCGATGGAAGAAGTCCGAAGCTGCTGGTCGGGTGTGGGCCGTGAGCAACGACGGAGCTGTCGAACTTGTGTCCACCGGCCTCGCGTGGCGATATGAGGTAAGCCAGCAGGTGTTCGAAGAAGCGGCAGTCGACTGCGCTCGCGCCCTGACGGCCTGGTCGGACTCACTCTCCGGACGGCGCAGGGGCAGAAAGATCGGATTTCCACGAATCAAGAAGAAGAAAGGCACCCGCCCCCGATTCCGATTGCGTAATACCCAGCGCAAGGGCCGCCGGCCGACGATCCGTGTAGGTGACACCGGCCGCACGCGTTCGATCACCTTGCCCCAGATCGGTGTCGTGGCTGTCCGCGACGACACTCGCCGGCTTCGCCGAATGCTCGCTCAAAACCGCGCAAGGATTCCGTTCGCAAGTGTCAGCAATCGTGCCGGCCGGTGGTGGGTGGCGCTGAACGTGGAAGCCGACGATCTACACCCCTCGCATCGTCACCCAGCAAGATCAGAGGACGATCACGGTGGCTGGGTCGGTTTAGACCGTGGGCTGACTGCATACGCAGTCGCCGCCGAAGCCGACGGAACAATGGTCGCGCGCATCGGGGCGCCACCGCGGGCCCTGCGTGGCGCGATGACCCGGCAACGACGGCTGGCCAGGAGGCTGGCCCTACGGAAGCGAGGATCACGCCGCCACGAAACCACCCTGCTGAAACTTCGACGGCACCACCATCGGGTCGCCAACGTCCGCCGCCACTTTCTGCATGAAATCTCCAACTCGCTGGTCAAGACTCACGACCGACTGGTTCTGGAGGACCTGAATATACGCGGGATGCTAGCGAATCACCGTCTTGCTAAGTCTATTTCGGATGCGGCGTGGTCTGAGTTCGCTCGCATCTTGACCTACAAGCAACGCTGGCGCGGCGGCCAAGTCGTCTATGCGAACCGCTACTTTCCTTCCACCAAAACATGTTCGCGTTGCGGTGCGAAACGGACGGACCTGAAGCTTGCGGATCGCATCTTCAGCTGCGAATGCGGCCATACCGCCGACCGTGACCACAACGCCGCGGTCAACTTGGCTCGCTGGGCTCAGCGGACCCATGGCACCGACCGATTCCCGGACCCCAAGCAGGAGGCCGGGTCACCAATGCCCGTGGACGAAACGGCGGCGAGCAGCATCTCTTTGATGCTGGCGACCCCGCTTCGGTAGAAGCGGGAACCGAGGTTGCACTTACAGTGAACCGAGGACGCCCGAGAAGGGCGGTGCCGACCATCTCAGCGAGTAGTCGGCACGCTGGATAGCTCAGTTGGTAGTCCCAACACGAGACCACAGCGGTTGCGCGGATCGCAAAGGCCTCCGATAGAGTGGCTGCGCCCCCGTAGCTCACTCGGAAGAGCAGCGGACTTTTAATCCGCGGGTACGGAGATCGAAACTCCGCGGGGGCACCACAATCCCTCTCATCAAGCAACCCGAACACGAACCGGGGCACTGAGGTAAATTCCGGCCATGACACGTCTCCGTGTCCGTCGGCTCGCCACGCGCGCCCTGGTGGCCCTCGCCATCGGGGCGGGCATTGTGGCGGGCATCATGGTGATCACAGGTCTGCCGATCGTGTCGAATGCCTGGTCCGCCGCGACAGAGCCGGCGTATGTGATTCCGGCAGAGTCGTCGATGTGGCGATTCACGCCGACTCAGATGAATGAGGGCTCCGGCGACTGGTGGGTCTACGGACAGGACGACCGCAACTACTACTACTTCACGGGGTCGGGAGAACCGCCCTACCTCGTCATGCCCAAAGTAGAGGCGACGGCGTGCGCCGGGTTCGAGAGCACGGACCATCGCACCTGGTGTCGTTGACCGGCTGCCTCCCAACAGTTGGCAAGCGGCACAATTACATTCAGGGCGTTACCGCCGCATCAGACCTGCGGACAGTAGAACTGCGGCTGACCGCGGTATTCCACCGGCGGGAGGTTACGCGCGGGTGTCTCCACCAGCGGCGCGTCCGCCGGCAGCCGTCCCGTCGCGCGGTCGATCGCAGAACGCTTGCGCGGGTGCATCAGCCACCGTTTGGGCAACACCCTGGTGGCCAGCGTCACGACATCGCAGAAGCGGCGGTGAAGCCACTCTTGGCGGGGTGACCAGTCATAACCCATCAACTCCCGAACCGGCGGATCGTAGAGGGCGACGGTCATGAAGGTCAGAAAGCGTTGCATCACTTTGAGGTTCAGCCGCCACAACGGATCCGGGATCCACTCCAGCGACGGGTGCTTGGGCATCGTCGAGAGATCCATCACCTCCCGGGCCGCCCAGTTGTTCTCCAAGACGTTGTTGCACATGTGATCCCAGTACTCCTGGAATTCTTCCCACGTCTTGGGCACCGGCCGCATACTCATCCCGTACATCCGGTACCAGGTGATGTGTTCGTCGAACAACTGCCGCTTCTGGTCCTCGGTCAGCCCGCCGCCGAACTTCTCGGCGGCCAGCAGCGTCGACTTGAAGAACGTCGCGTGCGCCCAGTAGAAGACGTCGGGGTTCAGCGCGCTGTAGCGTCTGCCGCGCTCGTCGGTGCCTTTGATGCCGACGTGGTAGTCGCGGACCTCCGCGCCCGTCTTCGGCGCCCGGTCACCGTCGAACACCACGCCGCCGATCGGGTAGATCGAACGCAGCAGCCGCGGGATCCGCTCCATGAAGAAGATCGAGTGCTCCTGCACGGCGGCACCCAACTGCGGGTGCATGTTCTGCATCGAGCCCGCCCAGGTGCCTTGGAACAGCCCCGTCCACTGACCGAAGTACCGCCACGTCAGCGAGTCCGGGCCGAGCGGAACAGGTGGCGCGTCGTAGCCGCCGGAGGTCACCGGACAGCCCGCCGCCAGCACAGGCGCGTCCTCCTGCCCTTCGGACGGATAGCGCTCCCGCGACACGGGGCACGTTTCAGACGTATCTTGAGTCACTGGTGTACTTCCGTCCGGATGTAGCAGATTCTGACTACGGGCGTTGTCATGCCGAGCTTAGGAGGGATGTGCCTTCGGGTCAAAGACGGGGCCGATGGTCGGGCGTGCCGCTGCAGGACCGTCAGATGCTTCGCCGTGACGAACTCATCGCCGCCGGGGTGGAGCTTCTCGGCGCCGCCGAGGGCCCGTCCCTGACCGTACGGGCCGTATGCCGCGCGGCCGGGTTGACCGAGCGTTACTTCTACGAAAGCTTCGCCGACCGCGACGAGTTCGTGCGTGCCGTGTACGACGACGTCTGCGCCAAAGCCATGTCCACCCTGACGTCCGCAGAAACCCCGCGCGACGCCGTCGAACGGTTCGTCGCCCTGATGGTCGACGACCCGACTCGAGGCCGGGTTCTGCTGCTCGCGCCGGCCAGCGAACCGGTGCTGACGCGCTCGGGCGCCGAGTGGATGCCCAGCTTCATCGAGCTGCTGCAGCGCAAGCTCACCCGCATCACCGATCCCGACCGGGCGGCGATGGCGGCCACCGGGCTGATCGGCGCGCTGACCGCACTGTTCACCGCGTACCTCAACGGCAGGCTGGCCGCCACGCGTGAGCGCTTCATCGACTACTGCGTCGAGATGCTGCTCGGCCGGGTGTCGAGCCGCTAGACCCGCCTACTCGTCCGGCGTGACCGGCGCTTCCAGCTCTTCCAGTTCCTGATTCTCGGCCTCCTCCTCGGCCTTGGACTTGGCCGCCCGCCCGAGCGGATTGGCCACGGACGCACCGGGATTGGTCGCTGTCGCATAGCCACCCGCACAGTTCAACGCGAGGTGGACCTGGGTCCCGGAGGCGTCGATGCGAAGAAACGACGCGTCCCAGGCGTTGGTGACGATGCAGTCACCTTGATCGAGTTTGTCCCCAACGCGAGCGGCGACCACCGCCGTGTCGCCCTCCTCCTCGATGGCCGAGACCGCGTCGGAGTAGGTCTGCCCCACGACGTCCGGGGCTGCCGCCGCCGTCGCCGCGCCGAACAGAGCCATCGCCGGCACCGCGGCACCGACCGCGCTGAGCCCCCAAATTCGCATTCGCATCGTCTGCTCGCCTCCGTGAGTGTGCTCCGGAGCGGGCGATGACTCGTGGTCGTCCACCCCGGGCGTGGATTCCACGCCACCTTCACGGGGTGGTGTGAACGTTGCGATGCGCTGAGGTTGACGCCGGGTGAAAACCGTTGCCGACTATGAAGACTGCGTTAATTGTCGGGCGTGACGGGCGATTCCAGCTCTGACAGTTCCTGCTTCTCGGCTTCCTCTTCGGCCTTGGACTTGGCCGCGCGTCCGAGTGGATTGGCAACGGAGGCACCGGGATTGGTGGCGGTTGCGTACTCGCCGGCGCAGTTCAGCGCCACCGACATCTCACTCTCGTCGGCCTGGCTGATCCGCAGGAACGACGAGTCCCAGATGTTGGTGACAATGCAATCGCCGAGGTCCAGTTTGTCGCCGACCCGAGCGGCGACAACCGCCTTGCCCCCCGCGTTCTCGATCCGTTCCTGAGCGTCGGAGTACTTCATGCCCACGACGCTGGGAGCCGCCGAGGCGGTGCCCGCACCGAACAGGACGGCCGATGCCGCCGCGACGCCCATCGCCGACATGAAGCCGATGGAGATGACCTTCTTCATGTGCCCCAACCTCCGTGTCCGGGCGATGACCGCCGTGTAAACGCTGGTGGCAGTCTATTGCGGTTGGGTATACACCGCCACCGGAGCGAATGGCCGGGTTGTGGAGGGCCTGAGCTGCCCGAAGGCTCAGTTGTCCGGCGTCACCGGGGCGGCCAATTCCTGCTCTTCCAGCATCGCCGCCTCGCGTGCGGCTTTCGCCTGCCGACGTTGCTGCTCAGCCTTGGCGTCGCGGCCGACGGGGCTCATCGCGGAGTTGCCCGGCGCCCCGGGCGCGGCGACGGCCGCATTGCAGTTCAACGCCACCATGACATCGCTGTTGGAGACCGGGCGCCCCCGCGAATTCGGGCGGCGGACCGCGGCGTCCCATGCGTTCGTCACCAGGCAGTTGCCCTCGTCGGCGCCGCTCCCGACCCGTGTTGCGACCACGGCGTTGCCGCCGTACTGCTGGATGATCTTCTTGGCGTCCTTGTACGGCCGGTCGACGACGTCGGGGACCGCGGCGGCCTGGCCCGCTCCCACGAGCGCGGTACCGGCCGCTATCGCGGCAACGGCCGCGCCTGCCCACAGATGCCGCAACCTGAGCAACGCCGCCTCCGAGTCTCCAGTGATGCCGAATTGGGGGCCGTAGATGTTTGCCCGACGGGGATACTACAACGACGGATGCGCCTGATGTGGCGGTTGTGACACGGTTGCCCGGAACTTGATGTCACCGGGGGACACAGATATATTGACTGCAACCAACGGGTACAGATAACTAACCGGGTGGGGCTCTCGCACGCGAGAAGGAGTAAGGATCAATGCACGAGAACTTGACTGACCTACATCTGCTGCATGAGCTCGAGCCTGTCGTCGAGAAGTACCTCAATCGGCACTTGTCGATGCGCAAGGACTGGAATCCGCACGACTACATCCCGTGGTCGGACGGCAAAAACTATTACGCACTGGGCGGCCAGGATTGGGACCCCGAGCAGTCGCAACTGTCCGAGGTCGCGCAGGTGGCGATGATCCAGAACCTGCTGACCGAGGACAACCTGCCGTCGTATCACCGCGAGATCGCGATGAACATGGGCATGGACGGCGCCTGGGGCCAGTGGGTCAACCGGTGGACGGCCGAGGAGAACCGGCACGGTATCGCGCTGCGTGACTACCTCGTCGTCACCCGGGCGGTCGATCCCGTTCAGCTGGAGCAGCTTCGCGTCGAGCAGGTCACCCGCGGCTTCTCACCCGGCCAGAACCAGCAGGGCGACCTCTTCGCCGAGAGCCTGTTCGACTCGGTCATCTACGTGACCTTCCAGGAGTTGGCGACCCGCGTGTCGCACCGCAACACCGGTAAGGCGTGCAACGAGACCGTCGCCGACCAGCTGCTCGCGCGGGTCTCGGCCGACGAGAACCTGCACATGATCTTCTACCGCGACGTCAGTGAGGCCGGCTTCGACATCGCGCCGGACCAGGCGATGCATTGCCTGCACCGGGTGCTGCGCAACTTCAAGATGCCCGGGTACACGGTTCCGGAGTTCCGCCGCAAGGCCGTGATCATCGCCGTGGGCGGCGTCTACGATCCGCGCATCCACCTCGACGACGTGGTGATGCCGGTCCTCAAGAAGTGGCGGATCTTCGAACGCGAAGACTTCACCGGCGAGGCCGCGCGTATGCGCGACGACCTGGGTGTGCTGGTCGAGGAGCTGGAGGAGGCCTCGCAGAAGTTCGAGGAATCCAAGCAGCGTCGCCTCGAGCGCGAGGCGCGCAAGGCCGAGAAGCTCTCCGCGAAGAAGGTTCTGGCCTCCTCGCCCTCATGACGGTCCTGGCCGACGAGCGCGAACTGCTGATCGGCCCGATACGGCTTCGCAGCCCGGTCGTACTGGCGCCGATGGCCGGTGTGACCAACGTCGCGTTCCGCACCCTGTGCCGCGAACTGGAGCTGGCCAAAGCGGGCACGGTCAGCGGCCTGTACGTGTGCGAGATGGTCACCGCGCGAGCCCTCGTCGAGCGGCATCCGGGAACCATGCACATGGTGACGTTCGCGCCCGACGAGGCGCCGCGTTCGTTGCAGCTGTATTCGGTCGACCCCCAGAACACTTACGCGGCGGCGAAGATGATCGTCGACGAAGGGCTCGCCGACCACATCGACATGAACTTCGGCTGCCCGGTGCCCAAGGTCACACGGCGCGGCGGAGGTGCGGCCCTGCCCTATAAGCGCAGGCTGTTCGGGCAGATCGTCGCCGCCGCGGTCCGCGCGACCGAAGGCACCGACATCCCGGTGACGGTGAAGTTCCGCATCGGGATCGACGATGCGCACCGCACCCATCTGGACGCCGGCAGGATCGCCGCCGAGGAGGGCGCCGCAGCGGTGGCGCTGCACGCTCGAACCGCGGCTCAGCGCTATTCCGGCAAAGCGGACTGGGAGCAGATCGCGGCGCTCAAAGAGCACGTCACGGGCGTACCCGTGCTGGGCAACGGCGACATCTTCGAAGCCTCCGACGCGTTGGCGATGATGACGGCCACCGGATGCGACGGCGTGGTGATCGGTCGGGGTTGTCTGGGCAGGCCGTGGTTGTTCGCCGAGCTGTCGGCCGCCTTCACCGGGCGGCCCGCGCCCGCACCTCCCACGCTCGGCGAGGTGGCCTCGATCATCGTGCGCCACGGCGAACTGCTGGCCGCCCATTTCGGCGAGGACAAGGGAATGCGCGACATTCGCAAGCATGTCGCCTGGTACCTGCACGGATTCCCCGCCGGCGCCGACCTGCGACGGGCGTTGGCGCTGGTCAAATCCCTTGCCGAGCTCGAGGAACTGCTCGCCGGACTCGATGCCGATGTGCCCTTCCCCGAGGCCGCGACGGGTCCACGCGGCCGCCAGGGCTCTGCTGCCGCGGTCGCACTGCCCGAGGGCTGGCTGGCCGATCCCGACGATTGCACGGTGCCCGCCGGTGCCGAGGTCATGCACTCCGGTGGATAGCCGTCTCCCAGTCGTCTCCGTCCTGAGACGACTCTGACATCACATCTCTCAGGATGTCTCAGTACGATATGAGTCTCGTTCGTAATGCGCTCCCGTCGCGGAGTCACCCAGGTGCTGTAGCAATGGCGCGCGGCACCGTGTTCGCCCCTGAGCTGCACATGTTGAAAGTCGGAGGCCGGTAGGACATGAGTGACGGCGATAACGCCACTCCTGGCCCTCCCGACCCCACCGACGGCGAGAACCGGTGGCTGACCCGCAGTCAACGGCCGTCACCGGGTGCCGCTCCATGGGAGCGTGCGGACATCCCTCGCCGACAGGACCCGTCGCAGGCCGAAGCCCCCGAGGCCGAGCCCACCGGTAACCACACCGACGGCGTGACCGTCGCCGACCTCATTGCCAAGTTGTCCGGCGACGACGCGGTGCCGCCGGAACTGCGCCGTCGACGCCGCCGCGAACCCGAACCCACACCACCGGCACCGCCCACCGAGATCATCGCGGCGGTGCCCGACGAGCCGGCCGTCCCGGATCAACCGGCGGAGCTGGACGAACCTGAGCCGTTCTACGAGCCGCAGCCTCCCGCCGCCGGCGAGGCCAACGACGACACCGAGATCCTGCCGGTCGTCCGCGCGGATGCGGATCTGCCCGACCTGGCGCTCGTTCGCAGGCCCAGCCGGGTGCCCGCGGCGCACGCGGTCACCGCGCGCAGGCCCTCGAAGCCCCGCAGACGTCGGCACCACACGCTCATCGCCGGACGCGCGGTCGCCGCGCTGATCGCGGTGCTCGCGCTCGCGCTGACCGGCGGAGCGTGGCAGTGGCAGTCGGCGAAGAACAACATGATGAACCGGATCTCCGCGCTGGACCCCGATTCTCGCGACATCCTCGACCCCAACGCACAATTCGGTGACGAGAACTTCTTGATCGTCGGCGTCGACAGCCGGATCGGTGAGAACAGCGGCATGGGCGCGGGCACCACCGAGGACGCCGCGGGCGCGCGCTCGGACACCGTGATGCTGGTGAACATCCCGGCGAACCGGGAACGTGTTGTGGCGGTGTCGTTCCCGCGGGACCTCGCGATCGAACCGATGAAGTGCGAGCCGTGGGATCCCCAGACCGGTAACTACGGTCCGATCACCGACCCCGACTCGCCGATGTACGGCGCCGAGGAGGTCTACACCGAGTACAAGCTGAACTCGGCGTACGCCGTCGGCGGCCCCAAGTGTCTGGTCAAGGTCATCCAGAAGATGTCCGGACTTTCGATAAACCGTTTCATGGCAGTGGATTTCGCGGGGTTCTCCAAGATGGTGGATGCGCTCGGCGGAGTCGAGGTGTGTAGCACCACCCCGCTGGAGGACTACGAACTCGGAACGGTGCTCCCCCACGCGGGCCGGCAGATGGTCGACGGGCACACGGCTCTTCAGTATGTGCGCGCCCGACAGGTCACCACCGAGACCAACGGCGACTACGGGCGGATCAAACGCCAGCAGCTGTTCTTGTCGTCGCTGATGCGCTCGATGATCTCCAAAGAGGTGTTCTTCTCGCTGTCGAAGCTCAACAACGTCGTCAACATGTTCATCAACGACAGCTACGTCGACAACATGAACACCAGGGACCTCGTCACGCTCGGCCAGTCGATCCAGGGCATCGCCGCGGGCCGAATCACGTTCCTGACCGTGCCGACCACTGGCTACATGGACGAGTACGGCAACGAGCACCTGCGCGAGGAGGACACCCGGGCGATCTTCGACGCGATCATCAACGACGATCCGCTGCCCGAGGAGAAGAACGCCGACAACACCCCGGTGCCCGGGACGCCCGAGTCGTCGACCAACGCTGCGCCCGACTCGGCCACGCCGACCCACGACGCCCCGGCGTCGGGTGAGCTCGTGGACGCGGTCACCACGGATCCGGCCGACATCACGGTCCAGGTATCCAACTCCACCGGGGAGAACGGTCTGGCCGCGACGGCGGCCAGCGAACTGCAGACCCACGGATTCAACGTCACCTCCCCCGACGACTACCCGGGCCCGTTGGATTCGACGACGGTGTTCTTCTCGCCGGGCAACGAGGAGGCGGCAGCGACGGTGGCGTCTTCCTTCGCCAACGCCAAGGTGGAGCGCACCTCGGGGATGGGCGACACCGTGCGCGTGGTGCTGGGCAGCGACTTCCACACCGTCACCCCGCCCTCACCGAGCGGGTCGCCGGTGCAGGTGCACGTCGTGCGCGGATCCAGAAGCACCCCCACGCAGCTACCTGAGGATCTCGCGGTCACGAACGCGGCCGACACCAGCTGCGAGTGACCGCTCGGTCACACCGTTTCAGCAGGTGGGGTTCACCTTTCGTTCACCGCTCGCTTCATGCGGTTTCGGTGGTGATGCCCGTAGGGTGGAGGCATGCGTACCGCGTATCACGAGCAGCTAGAGGCTCTGACCAGCCAGCTCGGGGAGATGTGCGGGCTGGCGGGCGCTGCGATGGAGCGCGCCACCCAGGCCCTGCTGCAAGCCGATCTCGTGCTGGCCGAACAGGTCATCACCGACCACGAGCAGATCGCCGCGATGAGCGCACGGGCCGAGGAGTCGGCGTTCGTGCTGCTCGCCCTGCAGGCGCCGGTCGCAGGCGACCTTCGGGCCATCGTCGGCTCGATCCAGATCGTCGCCGACGTGGACCGCATGGGTGCGCTCGCGCTGCACGTCGCCAAGATCGCACGTCGCCGCCACCCCCAGCACGCACTGCCCGAAGAGGTGAACGGTTACTTCGCCGAGATGGGCCGTCTCGCGGTGGAATTGGGTAACAGCGCCCAGGAGGTCCTGGTGACCCGCGACCCGGAGAAGGCCGCCCGCATCGGAGAAGAAGACGATGCGATGGACGACCTGCACCGCCACCTGTTCACGGTGTTGATGGATCGGGAGTGGAAGCACGGCGTGGCGGCCGCGGTGGACGTGACCCTGCTCGGCCGCTTCTACGAGCGGTTCGCCGACCACGCCGTCGAGGTGGCCCGCCGGGTGATCTTCCAGGTCACCGGTAAGCACCCCGCCGAAGTCGACATCCCGGCGTCGCGCTGACGCGGGTGGGCGCAGGGCTCAGCCGAAGCGCCCGGAGATGTAGTCCTCGGTCGCCTTCTGCGTCGGGTTGGAGAAGATCTTCTCGGTGTCGTCGATCTCGATGAGCCGCCCGGGCTTACCCGTCGCCTCGAGGTTGAAGAACGCGGTCTGATCGCTCACCCGTGCCGCCTGTTGCATGTTGTGCGTGACGATGACGATCGTGAAGTCCTGCTTGAGCGTGGCGATCAGATCCTCGATCGCCAGTGTGGAGATGGGATCGAGTGCCGAGCACGGCTCGTCCATCAGAAGCACGTCGGGCTGCACGGCGATCGCCCGGGCGATGCACAGCCGCTGCTGTTGACCACCCGACAGTCCGCCACCGGGCTTGTCCAACCGGTCCTTGACCTCGGTCCACAGGTTGGCCCCGCGCAGCGAACGTTCGGCGACTTCGTCGAGCGTCTTCTTGTTGCGCACGCCCTGCAATTTCAGGCCGGCGACCACGTTGTCGCGAATCGACATGGTGGGGAACGGATTCGGACGTTGAAACACCATACCGATCGTCTTGCGCACACCGACCGGGTCCACTCCGGCGCCGTAGATGTCCTCACCGTCGAGCAGCACCGAGCCCTCGACGCGCGCACCGGGGATGACCTCGTGCATGCGATTCAGCGTGCGCAGCACCGTGGACTTTCCGCAGCCCGAGGGGCCGATGAAAGCGGTCACGTTGCGGGGCGGAACCGCCAGCGAGACATCGGCCACGGCGTGAAACGCACCGTAGAAGATGTTGACATCCTTGAGATCCAAGCGCTTGGCCATCGAAGTCTCCTAAACCTTCTTGGGGGCGAAGATCTTCGCGAGGAACCGCGCCCCGACGTTGAGTAAAGCGATCAGCAGGATCAAGGTCAGGGCGGCGCCCCACAACCGATCCGTGGGAACGGGATTGGCGCCAGCGCCCGCCGAGGTCTGGTCGTACATCATTCCGGGCAGCGAGCCCATGAAGCCGTCGAACATGTCGAAGTTCATCGCCTGCGAATAGCCGACGAGGACCAGCAGCGGTGCGGTCTCACCCATGACGCGCGCCAGCGCCAACATGATCCCGGTGACGATGCCGGACAGGGCGGTCGGAATCACAATGCGGACAATGGTTTTCCATTTCGGCACACCGAGGGCGTAACTGGCTTCGCGCAGGTCCATCGGCACGATGCGCAGCATCTCCTCGGTCGCGCGCACGATGACCGGGATCATCAGCAGCACCAGGGACAGCGACACCGCGAAGCCGGAGCGCGGGAAGCCGAACGTCGCCACCCACAGCGCGTAGATGAACAGCGCCGCGACGATCGACGGTACGCCGGTGAGGATGTCGACCATGAACGTCGTCACCTTGCCGAATCGTGTTCCGCCGCCGTACTCGACGAGGTAGATCCCCACGAACACCCCGACCGGAATCGAGATGGCCGCACACACCAGACCCTGCAGCAGCGTGCCCACGATCGCGTGGTACACGCCTCCGCCTGCCTGGAACGCCGTCATGCCAGCCTGCGAATTGGTGAACCAGACAGGCGATGTCAACGCCTTGAAACCCTTGACGATCACCGAGTACAGCACCCACAGCAAGGGAATCAGGGCGACCAGAACGCTCAGTGTGACCAGGATGGTGGCGACGTTGTTGGTCACCTTGCGGCGAAGGCTCACCCCCTGGAAGGTGGTCGCCTTGACCGGCCGGTCCAGCGTCGACGTCATTTCTGAGCCTTCCCGGCGACCGCGGCACGGGCCAGCGAGTTCACCACGAACGTCAGCACGAACAGCACCAGGCCGGCGGCGATGTAGGCGCCCGCCTTGTACTGGTCGTTGAATTCGCTTGCCGTGGCGGCGATCAGGCTCGCGAAGGTGTAGCCACCGTCGAACAGCGACCACCCGAACGCCTGCTGCGTCCCACGCAGGATGATCAACAGCGCGATGGTCTCGCCCAGGGCACGACCGAGTCCGAGCATGGCACCGCTGATGTAACCGGACATGCCGAACGGCAGTACGGTCGTGCGCACCACCTCCCAGCGCGTGGCACCGAGCGCGAGTGCCGCCTCGATCTGGCCTCGCGGCGTCTGAATGAACACCTCGCGGGTAACCGCGGTGATGATCGGAAGGATCATCACCGCCAGCACGATCCCCGCCGTGAAGATCGTTCCGCCGCCTGCCACCGACGCCGTTCCGGTCTCGAAGAGGAACAGCCAGCCGAGGTTCTCGTTCAGCCACAACGCAGCCGGTTTCAACACCGGGGCCAGCACGTAGAGCCCCCACACGCCGTAGATGATCGACGGCACCGCGGCCAGCAGGTCGACCATGTACGCCAGCGGACCCGCGACCCGCCGGGGGGCGTACTGGGTCAAAAAGATCGCGATGCCAAGGGCCACAGGCATCGCCAGCACGAGCGCGAACACCGACACGAACACCGTCACCTGCAGCAGGTCGAGGATGCCGAAATGCATCGCCGACGTGTCGGTGGTCTTCCAGGTGCCGCCGTAGAGGAAGAAGTTCTCCTCGTTGCGCGCCAACGCCGGAACAGCCCGCCACAGCAGGAACGCCCCGATGGCCGCGATCAGCGCGACGATGAAGGCGCCCGAACCCTGCGCCAGCCCGCGGAAGATGCGGTCGCCGACACGCTCTTTGGCGTTTCTCGACGGGTTGGTGCTTATCGGGGTCGGCTCGGGAAAGGGCGAAGCGAGCGCTTCACCCGATCCCGCGTCGGACGGATTGGGGATTGTCACCTCGAGCCTATCGGTCATCGGTCCAAGGACCTATCCTCACCGTATCCCCGGCGGCGCGCCACGAAACTAGGCAATCGCCTGGATGGATGTCAGGAGTCGCTCCTTGAAGCGGTCCGGCAGCGGCACATAGCCTGCGGGCGAGAGGTTCTGCTGACCGTCGTTGGCCGAGATCGTGAGGAACGACTTGACCGCCGCGGCGGTTTCGGGGTCGTAGCCCTTCGAGCAGACGATCTCGTAGGTGGCGAGCACCAACGGGTAGGCGCCGGGCTCCTTCGTCCCGTACAACGAGTTCAGGTCCAGCGCCAGGTCGTTGCCTTCGGCGGCGAACGTCGCAACGTCGATCGCCTTCCTGGCCGACTCGTCGGTCAGCTCGACCGCCCCTGCGCCACTGTCGATTTGGGCGAACGGCACACCACCCTGTTCGGCGAAACCCTTCTCCACGTACCCGATCGAACCGCCGGTGGCCTGCACGGCCTGCACGACGCCTGCCGACTTCTGGGCGCCTTCACCGGCGCCGCCCTGGAACTCGCTGCCATCACCCCTGGTCCAACTCTGGGGGGCCGCCGCGGCCAGGTACTTCTGGAAGTTGTCGGTGGTGCCCGAGGAGTCCGACCGGTAGATCGGCGTGATGTCTGTGTCCGGCAGGGTGGTTCCGCCGTTGAGGGCGGCGATCGCGGGATCGTTCCACTTGGTGATCTGTCCCTGGAAGATCTTGGCGAGCAGGTCGGCGTTGAGAACCAGCTTGTCGACACCTTCGATGTTGTAGGCCAACGCAACCGGGCCGAAGACCAGCGGAAGGTTCCATGCCGGGTTGCCGTCGCAGCGCTGGGCGGCCTGCTGGACCTGATCACCGGTGAGAGCCGAATCCGACCCGGCGAAATCGACCTGACCGGCGATGAACTGCTCGCGTCCCGCGCCCGATCCGGTGGGGTTGTACGACAGGTTCTTGCCCTCGCAGCGCTGACCCCAGACCTTGTTGAACTCGGCGATGGCGTTCTGTTGAGCCGTCGAACCCTCGGCGGTGACGGAGTTCTTGCCGCCGCACTCGGCGGCGGATGCAGCCCCGTTACCGCCCGTCGTCGGAGCGTTGTTGTCACTGCCACACGCCGACAGCGTCAAGGCCGCGATCGCGGCCGCCGACAACGTGGTCAGCAGCGGGCTGCCGGGGGTCTTGCCGAGGTTGAGCTTCACGAATCCCACTTTCGAATCGGACGACTTGAACTCCCTGGCAACGTATGCGGCGCCGGTGGACTAATCGCGGATCACAGGTGAACGGCCGGTGAACACGTTCAGTTGGTTCGCCGTGGTTTCCCAGCTAGCGCTAAAGACGCTGCGCATAGGCGGCGTCGACGGAGAAGACCGTGAAGCCGAGATTTCGGTACGTCTTCACGGCCGCCGAGTTATCTGCCTCCACGTAGAGCATCACGGCGGGATCCGCACTCGCCGACAGTCGCTCGGCGAGGTGATGGAGGCCGGTGAGGGTCAGCACTGCGCCGAGGCCCCGCCCCTGGGCCGACGGGTCGACGCCGACGACATAGACCTCGCCCAGGTCGGCGTCGTGGATCTTCGTCCAGTGGAATCCGAGCACCTCGTCCGTGCGCTCGTCGACGGCCATGAACAACCCCTGCGGGTCGAACCAGGGTTCGCCCCGGCGCTCGGCGATGTCGGCCTCGGTCCATCCGCCCTGCTCGGGATGCCAGACGAAGGCCGCGTTGTTGACGCGCAGCAGCGCGGCGTCGTCCTGCGGACCGGAGTAGGTGGTGATGCGGACACCGTCCGGCGCGGGCGTCGGCGGCAGGTCGGTCAGCGGGCGCCGCATCTGCAGCAGTTCGCGCACCACGGCCAGCCCGAGCGAGGACGCGGTGGCGCGCGCCGCCTCCAGGTTGCCGTGCGCCCACACGCGCGCGTCGCCTCCGCCCTCGGCCAGGCCCGTGCGCACCAGTGCCGCGCCGATCCCGCGTCGCCGCGAGCGCGGATGCACGACCGCCTCGGCCATCGCGGACTCGTGCTCCCCGGCCAGGTTCAGATAGCCGACGATGTCCGCGTCGTCGCGGGCCACCAGGTGACGGGTGCGGTCGTGCGGCAGTTCGCGCAGCACCTGCTCGCCGACCGGGGCGACGCCGTCGGCAGCGGTGGCGGCCTCGATCAGGTCATGGATGCGACGCTGCTCGTCGCCGGAGAGTTCGGTGCGCCAGAGAAGTTCCGTCACGGGCTTCGCAGCGGGTCGGCCAACGCCTCGGCGATACCGTCCGACGTCTCGAGCTCCACGCTGTCGATGTCGTCGGGCACCGCGGCGTCCTGGGCGGGCGCGCGACCCCGCGCCGGACGCACCGCTTTGTAGCCGACGTTGCGCACGGTGCCGATCAGCGATTCGTACTCGGGGCCGAGCTTGGCGCGCAACCGTCGCACGTGCACATCCACCGTGCGGGTGCCGCCGAAGAAGTCGTAACCCCAGACCTCCTGCAACAGCTGCGCGCGGGTGAACACCCGGCCCGCGTGCTGGGCCAGGTACTTGAGCAGCTCGAATTCCTTGTAGGTCAGGTCGAGGGGGCGACCGCGAAGCCGGGCGGTGTAGGTCCCCTCGTCGATCACCAGTTCGCCGAGGCTGATCTTGCCGACGTTCTCCTGGTTGGCCACCCCGCCGCGGCGCCCGACGAGCAGCCGCAGCCTCGCGTCGATCTCGGCGGGCCCGGTGCTGGGCAGCAGGATCTCGTCCAGACCCCACTCGACGTTGACGGCCACCAGGCCGCCTTCATTGACGACGGCCACCACGGGCACCGAGGTGCCGGTCGTGCCCAGCAGCCTGCACAACCCGCGAGCCGCGGCAAGGTCGGTACGTGCGTCGACGATCGCGACGTCGGCGCTGCCGGCCTCCAGCAGCGAGGAGACCTCGGTGGGCGCGGTCCGCACCGTGTGGGCGAGCAGCGACAGCGACGGCAGCACAGACTCAGGGTGTGGGTCGACTGTCAGTAGCAGTAGATCCAACTGGCCCTCCAGAAGCCATAGGGACCTCGCCTGGACATCTTTGTCGGTCGGTGACTTCCCAGATTCATGCTCGACATACGCCCGTTACCGGGGCGATGGCTTCCTAACGATAGCGCGCAACCCGCTTGTCAGCTGCGTCGACCGGAACGATGAGTCTGCCGTGGGCCAGAATGTGCGGGTGCGCAAGCTGCTGCTCGGAGTGTTGGCGACGGTGCTGGCGGTCGCCCTGTGCGCCGTCGGCGCCGATTTCGGGGCGGCGATCTACGCCGAATACCGGCTGGCCAGAAGCGTGCGCACCGCCGCTGACCTGCAACACGACCCGTCGGTGGCGATCCTCGGGTTCCCGTTCACCACCCAGGCGATGGACCGCCACTACGACGAGGTCGAGATCAGGGCCAACGGCGTCGACAATCGCGTCGTCGGCAAGGCGTCGTTGGAGGCGACGCTGCACGACATCGATCTGCCCGGCGATTCGTGGCTCGTCGAGCCCGGCGCGAGGCTGCGGGTCGGCAAGGCCGAGAGCCGCATCATCATCGACTCGACGCACCTGGGCCGGTTCATGGACATCCCGGATCTGCTGGTCGAGGCGCCGACGGGAGAGAGCAACGATGCCACCGGGGGCACCACCGAATCGGGTATCTCCAGCAACAAGGGCGTGGTGTTCACCGGGACACCCGCCAAAGCCGACTTTCACGACCGGGTGAGCGTCGCGGTGGACCTCGAGGTCGCCGGATCCGACCAGACGACGTTGGTGATGACGGCCACCGGCGTGCTGACCGGCCCCGGCACGGCCGACCAGGACGTGCCCGACGACAAGAAGGCCGCCGTGCTGGCCGCGTTCACCGCGAGCCTGCCCGGCCAGAAGCTGCCGTTCGGGCTGGCGCCGACGGCGCAGGGCGCCCGCGGTTCCGACATCATCATCGAGGGCATCGCCGAGGGAGTAACCGTCGCGCTCACCGAGTTCCATCTGTCATGAGCTCTTCCTGGGTGTTGGCGATCACCGTGCTCATCGCGGCGCTGGGCGTCGCCTATGTGATCGGGCGGCTGGTCGCGCTGCGATCGAATCTGCGCGCGGCGAGCGAGAAGGCGGCCGATGTCGACACCAGTGCCCTCGGCCTGTCGTCGACCGGACCGACCGTCGTGCACTTCTCCGCCGAGTGGTGCGGGCCGTGCGCCGCGGTGCGCCGGGTCGTCGACGAGGTCTGCGCCCAGCTGCCCGCGGTGGCCCACGTCGAGATCGACATCGACGCCAATCCGGAGGCCGCGCGGCGTCTTTCGGTGCTCTCGCTTCCCACCACCATCCTGTTCGACCGGGGCGGCCGGCCCCGCTACCGGACCCACGGCGTCCCCAAGGCCGCTGACCTGCGCTCGGCTCTGGAACCGCTGTTGGCTTGATCACCGTGTCGATTGGTAAGCTGTCCGGCGTGTCCGCCCGCCTCGAGCCGATGCTCACCAAGCGCCGCGCAGTCGATCTGTGCCGCGTCGCGGGTTCTTGCTGTTGTTGTTGCAGCTGCTGAGTAGCCGCGCCCTTCTTCGCGCCGCACTCGGGAGCGACCCATGTGGTCTTTCCCGTTTCAGCCCAGCCCGACCCGATGACCGCAACAGGAGCATGAATGCCAACGACGAACATGTCGACAACACGAAGCAGCACGCCGGCCCAGGTGGACGTGCGCGGGCCGCGGTTCGCCGCATGGCTCACCACCGTCGTGCTGGTGGCCACCCTGCTGCTGTGGCCGGTGAACCCGGTGCTCGCCGCGGTCGTGCTGGGCCTGCAGGCGGCGGTGTTCGCCATCGGAGCATGGCGCGGCCCGCGGTCGCATCCCTACGGCCTGGTCTTCGCCCGTCTGATCGCGCCGCGACTGGGACCGGTCACCGAAAAGGAGCCGGTGGCGCCGCTGAAGTTCGCCCAGTTCGTCGGGCTCGTCTTCGCGGTGGCCGGCGTCGTCGGGTTCGCGACCGGCCTGCCACTGCTCGGTCTGATCGCCACCGCCTTCGCGTTGGTGGCGGCGTTCCTCAATGCGGCCTTCGGCATCTGCCTGGGCTGCCAGCTCTACCCGCTCGTCGCGGGCGTCCGAAAGAACACAAGCGCATCGTCAACCGCATAGAACTTCAAACCTGAAGCAACCGAAAGGATTTCCTCTATGGCACGCTCCGACGTCCTGGTCACGGCTGACTGGGCCGAGAGCAATCTCAACGCACCGAACATCGTGTTCGTCGAGGTCGACGAAGACACCAGCGCCTACGACGGCGGCCACATCGAGGGCGCGGTCAAAATCGACTGGAAGACCGACCTCCAAGATCCGGTGCGCCGCGATTTCGTTGACCAGGAACAGTTTTCGAAGCTGCTGAGTGAACGTGGCATCTCCAACGACGACACCGTGGTTCTCTACGGCGGCAACAACAACTGGTTCGCGGCGTATGCCTACTGGTACTTCAAGCTGTACGGGCACCAGAACGTCAAGCTGCTCGACGGCGGCCGCAAGAAGTGGGAGCTCGACGGACGTCCGCTGTCCACCGAGGTCGTCAAGCGGCCCGCGACCAGCTACACCGCCAAGGCGCCCGACAACAGCATCCGGGCCTTCCGCGACGAGGTGATCGCGGCGATCAACAACAAGAACCTCGTCGACGTACGCTCCCCCGACGAGTTCTCCGGCAAGATCCTGGCTCCGGCGCACCTGCCCCAGGAGCAGAGCCAGCGACCCGGGCATATCCCGAGCGCCATCAACGTTCCGTGGAGCAAGGCGGCCAACGACGACGGCACCTTCAAGTCCGACGAGGCGCTGGAGAAGCTGTACGCCGAGGCCGGGCTGGACGGTGAGAAGGAGACCATCGCTTACTGCCGCATCGGTGAGCGCTCGTCGCACACTTGGTTCGTGCTGCAGGAGCTGCTCGGACACAAGAACGTCAAGAACTACGACGGCAGTTGGACCGAATACGGCTCCCTGGTGGGGGCCCCGATCGAGTTGGGAAATTGATATGTGCTCTGCCCCGAAACAAGGCCTGACGTTGCCCGCCAGCGTCGACTTGGAGAAGGAGACGGTGATCACCGGCCGCGTCGTGGACGGGTCGGGACAGACCGTCGGCGGCGCGTTCGTGCGGCTGCTGGACAGCTCGGACGAGTTCACCGCCGAGGTGGTCGCGTCGGCCACCGGTGACTTCCGGTTCTTCGCCGCGCCCGGCACCTGGACGCTGCGCGCGCTGTCGAAGGTCGGCAACGGCGACGCCGTCGTCGCGCCGTCGGGCGCGGGCATCCACGAGGTCGACGTCAAGGTCGCCTGAGATCCACCGGCTCGAAACTGAACTTGTGGGCGACGACCCGCGCGGACTTTGCACACGAGTTCAGTTTCGGCGCACCGGGCCGACGCACTCGGCCTCCCGCGGCCGACTAGACTCGTGCCCGTGGTGCTGTTCTTCGAACTCCTGCTCGTAGCCGCGACCCTGGTGATCACCTGGTTCGCGTTGTACGCGGTGTACCGGCTGATCACCGACGAGTCGTGACGTCCGGGGACGATGCTGTAGCCGCCGCGAAAGAACGCGCGAAAACGACCGCGGCGCGCAACATCCCGGTTTTCGGTGATCTTCCCGCGCCATCGGACACCGCCAATCTCCGCGAGGGCGCGAACCTCAACGACGCGCTTCTGGCGCTGTTGCCGCTCGTCGGTGTCTGGCGCGGCGAGGGTGAGGGCCGCGGCGCCGACGGCGATTACCGGTTCGGCCAGCAGATCGTGGTGTCCCACGACGGCAGCGACTACTTGATCTGGGAGGCGCGCTCGTGGCGACTCAGCGAGTCCGGCGACTTCGAGGCGCACACGCTGCGCGAGTCCGGGTTCTGGCGCTTCGTCAACGACCCGGCCGACCCGTCAGAGTCCCAGGCCATCGAACTGTTGCTGGCCCATTCCGCGGGCTATGTCGAGCTGTTCTACGGCCGCCCCCTTTCCCAGTCGTCGTGGGAGTTGGTCACCGATGCGTTGGCGCGCAGCAAGTCCGGGATGCTGGTCGGTGGCGCCAAACGGCTGTACGGCATCGTCGAGGGCGGCGATCTGGCCTACGTCGAGGAGCGGGTCGACGCCGACGGTGGCCTGGTCCCCCACCTGTCGGCCAGGCTGTCGAGGTTCGCCGGCTGATGCGCGCGATCATGGTCCTCGCGGGTCTCGCCGCGACCGCGGTGCTCGCAGGGTGCGGGTCCGAACCACCGGCCGAGCAGGGGCCCCCCACCTCGCAGTCCCTGTCGCAGACCACCACCTCGCAGGCCCCGGCCCAAACCACCGCGTCCGAGACCCCCGCCGGTCACGGTTCGCTGGCCCAGTGCCTGGACGAGCACGGCGTACCCGCAGCGCCCGGACCGGCCGCAGGCCCGCCTCCCGGCGTCGATGCCGAGACCTGGAACGAGGCCATGCGGGCGTGCGCCACGTTCGCGCCGGGACCCGCCGGCTAAGCCAGTTGCGGGCTCTTACCCACCTCGGCCAGCCACTCACCGCGCAATTGCGCCAGCGTGCCGTCGTCGCGTAACGAATCGACGACCAAGGAGACGCAGGCGGTCAGCCCGCTGTGTTTGGCGAGCACTAGGCCGAACTGTTCCGGGGCCTGGTCGCCGGCGGGTAGCTGACCGACCATCATTCCGTCGCGCAATTCGCCGACGACCGCGAACGCGGTCGGCAGATCGGCGATCAGCGCGTCGATTTCGCCGTTGGACAGCGCGAGCTTCGCATCGGAGTTGGTCTCGTACACCTCGACCGCGTTCCGGCCGCCGACCGCCAATGCGGCGGTGTGGCTGGTGCTGGCGACCTGAGCTCCCAGCCGCAGCGTCTTGAGGTCGTCGACGTTTCTCACGCCGGCCGCAGGCGAGCCCTTGACGGTGATGACGGCCTGGTTCACGTCGAAGTACGGCGTCGAGAAGTCCACAGCGGCCCTGCGCTGTTCGGTGATGGAGAACTGGGTCAGGTTGGCGTCAAAGGATTTGGCACCGGCGGCGATGGCCTCACCGAACGGCACCCGCACCCACCGCACGTCGGTGGCGCTGTAACCGAGCCGGTTCGCGATGGCGTATGCGAGCGCCGACTCGAAGCCCTCCCCGTTGGCCGGATTGTCACCCATGTACCACGGCGGGTACACCGGCCGATCGGTACCGAAGGTGAAGATTCCCTTGTACAGGGTCGCCAACTTGTCTTTGTGACAGTCGTGCGGGCTCGCCGCGCTGTAGGGCTCAGCAGCGGGCGCACAGGCCGTCACGGTTGCAAGGGCCGCCAGCAGCACGCCGAGCTTCTTGACGATGCGCATGGGCCGCATCATCGCCCGCGCACGCCAGGATCGCGAGTCCGGACGTGCAACGGTTCGCTACCGATTCGACTGTCGGATGTGGACCACCGGATATGAAGCGGCCCCCGAGCCGTGTGTTCCTGGCGGACAAAACCGAGGGGCTCGGGGGCCGGGTGACTGCGGGGAATTCGCCAGCGCGCGCAGGCGCGAAGAGCCTCAGCTCATTCCCCTGGCGCTGCTAGCTCGCAGCCACCTCACAAGTCCATAAGTCACTCAAAATCTCGGACCACCTCCTCTCCTGTGTACGGGCGACGCTACCCGCGCACGCACGAGGCGACAACCGGATTACGGGCGATTCAGCGTTCAGCGATCGCGCACGATCGCGGCGTCGACGAGTTCGGTGAACTCGGCCGCCAACGGGCTTGGCGGCAGCGGCGTCCCGTCGAGGGTGTGCACCCGCGCCGCCAACGTGATGCTCGACACCAGCCAAACACCCTGTGCGGTATACAGATCCGCAGCTCGCAGCGAGCGGTAGTCGCAGGCGTAGCCCTTGTCGCGGGCGACCTCGAACAGCGCCTGCTGAGTGGTGCCGCGCAGGATCGGGAACCACGGCGGTGGAGTGAAGAACGCGATATCGCCGGCGCCGGGCTCGGACTCCGTTGCGATGACGACGGTCGAGCGCGGCCCCTCCAGGATGAAACCGTCGGTGCCGACGAAGATCACGTCGCCCGCGCCGTTGCGCTCGGCATGTCGCAGCGCGGCCATGTTCACCGCGTAGGACAGGGTTTTGGCGCCGGCGAGCAGCCACGGCATATCGCCGGTGCCCTCGGAGGAGAGTCCGCGCGCCAAGGTCAGCGCGGCAAGCCCGTTTCGCCGCACCTCGGTCACCCGCGCGGGTAACGCCCCGACCGTGGCGAACGCCGTCGGGGCTGAGCCGCCTTCGCGCCCCCTGCTGTACACCAACCGCAGCACGCCCTCCTCGCCCGTCTGCGAGGTCCACTGGGCCACGGCAGCGGACACCGCGGAGCGCCAGCGCGACAGGTCGGGGTCGGGAAGGTCGATCAGGCGCGCCGATTGCGTGAGCCGCGACAGGTGGGCGTCGAGCAGGCACGGCCGGCCATCGCGGATCAGCAATGTCTCGAAGACGCCGTCGCCGCGGACCGCCGCGAGGTCATCGGCGTGCAGCAGCGGCGCCGCGGGGTCGTGCAACCGCCCGTCGAGGGTCACCACGACCCCGGGTTCGCCAGCCATGGGGCCACAGCGTAGCCGCGCAGCGCTCAACGCCGAACGTAGAGTTGACCTGTGACAACTTCTGGACCCGCCGTTCCTGCGCCCGACGCCGGACCCGACGCCGGCGCCGTGTGGCACTACGGCGATCCACTCGGCGAACAACGGGCCGCCGCCGACGGCGCCGTCGTCGTGGATCGTTCGCATCGTGCGGTGCTCACCCTCACAGGCGCCGACCGCAAGACGTGGCTGCACAACCTCACCACCCAGCACGTCAGCGACCTGCCCGACGGCGCAGTCACCGAGAATCTCAGCCTCGACGGACAGGGTCGTGTCGAAGATCACTGGGTGCAAACCGAACTCGGCGACATCACCTATCTCGACACCGAACCGTCGCGGGGCGAGCCGCTGTTGGCCTATCTGCGCAAGATGGTGTTCTGGTCCGACGTCGCGGTGGAAGCCGCGGATCTGGCGGTGCTGTCCCTGCTCGGGCCGCGGCTGGGTGACCGGGAGGTGCTCGATGCGCTCGGCCTCGATTCGCTACCGGCCGAACGGACCGCCGTCGCGCTGCCCGACGGTGGCTTCCTGCGCCGGCCCGCCGCCGCTGGACTCGAACTCGACCTGGTGATCCCGCGTGCCCAGGTGCAAGCGTGGTGGCGGCGGCTCACCGATGCCGGGGTCCGGCCCGCCGGCGTGTGGGCGTACGAAGCGCATCGTGTCGCGGCCCTGCGGCCACGCCTGGGGGTGGACACCGATGAGCGCACGATCCCGCACGAGGTCGGCTGGATCGGGTCCGCCGTGCACTTGGACAAAGGCTGCTACCGCGGCCAGGAGACGGTCGCGCGGGTGCACAACCTGGGCAAACCGCCCCGAATGCTGGTCCTGCTGCACCTCGACGGTTCGAGCGACCGACCGGCCACCGGCGCCCCGGTGCTGGCCGGCGGTCGGGCCGTCGGCCGGCTCGGCACCGTGGTCGACCACGTCGACGAGGGGCCGGTGGCGCTGGCGTTGCTCAAGCGCGGCCTGCCCGCGGACACCGATTTGACCGTCGGCGACGTGCCCGCGGTCATCGACCCGGAGTCGATGCCGCCGCCCGACGTCGCAGGTGCCGGGCGTCGCGCGGTCGAGCAGCTCCGCGGCGGGCCGCGGCCGTGACGAGGGCCTGCCAGCGCCGCGAGGCCAAGCACGGTAAAGTGTTGGCAGGACGATATAAAAAACAGATCAGATCGGAGCCGCCTACCAATTAGGCCGCTCCGTTATTGCGCGAGGGGGTCCCCCCATGGGCCGCGGCCGGGCGAAGGCAAAGCAGACCAAGGTTGCTCGTGAGCTCAAATACAGCTCACCGCAGACCGACTTAAAGCGGCTTCAGCAAGAGCTGTCGGGCGCTTCCGAGAACGACCTGAACGGCACCGATCCGGTGGCCGACGAGTGGGTCGAAGAGGATGACTGGCGTCGCTGACGCCTAGAACCGCGGGTGCTGGCCCACCAGTGCGGCTCGTGGGGCGTCCTTACCGCCTTTTTTGACAGTTCCCAGCGTCCAGCAGTTCAGGTGACGCGCGGTCAGGATCGCCAGCGCGCGGTCGGTGTCTTCGGGCGCGACGATCGCGACCATGCCGACACCCATGTTGAAGGTCCGCTCCATCTCGACCCGCTCGACCCGTCCGCGCTGCCCGATCATCGCGAACACGGGTGCGGGAGTCCAGGTGCCGCGGTCGATTTCGGCGACCAGGCCGTGTGGGATGACGCGCTCGAGGTTGCCGGCCAACCCGCCGCCGGTGACATGGCAGAACGTCCGGACCTGGGTCTCGGCCGCCAGCGCCAGGCAGTCCTTGGCGTAGATCCGGGTCGGCTCCAAGAGCTCCTCGCCCAGCGTGCGACCGAACTCCTCGACATGGCCGGCCAGGTTCATCCGGTCGATCTCGAGCAACACCTTGCGCGCCAGCGAGTATCCGTTCGAGTGCAAGCCGGTCGAGGCCATCGCGATCAGCACGTCGCCGGGCTTGACCCGATCCGGGCCCAGCACGTCATCGGCCTCGACCACGCCCACCCCGGTCGCCGAGATGTCGTAGTGGTCGGGCGCCATCAGACCCGGATGTTCGGCCGTCTCACCGCCGAGCAGCGCGCAACCGGCCTGCAGACAGCCGTTGGCGATGCCTGCCACCAGTTCGCTGATCCGCTCGGGGACCGTGCGGCCCACCGCGATGTAGTCCTGAAGGAACAGCGGTTCGGCCCCACAGACCACCAGATCGTCAACGACCATCGCGACCAGGTCGATTCCGACCGTGTCGTGCTTGTCCATGGCCTGGGCCACCGCCAGCTTGGTACCGACTCCGTCGGTGGAGGAGGCGAGCACCGGCTCGCGGTAGCCGCCGCGCAGCGCGAACAGTCCCGCAAAGCCGCCGATACCGCCGCGCACCTCGGGTCTGGTCGCCTTCTCGGCGAGCGGTTTGAGGAGTTCGACGGCGCGGTCACCGGCTTCGATGTCGACCCCGGCCGACGCGTAGGAGATGCCGGCAGGTTCGGCGCGTTCGGTCATCGCGGTAAAGGCTACCGGTGTTCGTCGCGCCGCGGTAACCGCCTTCGGCCGGTGTCTCCCGGCCGAGATGTCGCGCGATCCCCGGCCGTGTGTCAATCTGACCGCTCATGACAACAGTTCGCTGGTACGCCGTGTCCGCGTCGGTGACGTTCGCGCTTGCGTTGTTCGGCCCGGCCGCCGCGTCGGCGACCCCGTCGGCCGGCGTGGAGGCCAAGACGCTCTCGGAGGCGACGGTCGACGGAATCGACTACATCACCCGCGAGATCACCGTCGCACCCGGCGGCAGCACCGGCTGGCACTATCACGACGGGCGGGTGTACGGCGTGGTCCGCGACGGCACACTCACCCACGACGCCGCGGTGAACTGCTCACCCGACGGCGTCTACCCGCCGGGCGCGCCCATCACCGAGGCCAGCGGACCGGGCAACGTGCACATCGGCCGCAACCTGGGCCCGACGCCGTTGGTGATGTGGGTGCTCTACATCAAGCCGACGGGCACACCGCTGTCGGTTGACATGCCCGATCCCGGTTGCGGGTTTGCCTGACGTTCAAAGCGGCGATCCCGGCGGGGTGACTGAAGACATCCGTTGCGTGGTGACCGGGGCGACCGGCTACATCGGTGGCCGGCTGGTGCCCGCGTTGCTCGACCGCGGCCACACGGTGCGTGCGCTGGCCCGCAACCCCGACAAACTCGACGCCGTGCCCTGGCGCGACCGCGTCGAGGTCGCGCGGGGCGACCTCGGTGACGCCGACTCGCTGCGAGAAGCGTTCGCGGACACCGACGTCGTCTACTACCTGGTGCATTCGATGGGCAGCTCGTCGAATTTCGTCGACGAGGAGGCGCGCTCGGCCCGCAACGTCGTCGCCGCGGCCTCCGATGCGGGCGTCAAGCGACTGGTGTACCTGGGCGGGCTGCACCCCTCGGGCGCCGACCTCTCCCCGCACCTGCAGTCCAGGGCGGACGTCGGTGAGATCCTGCTCGAGTCGGGCATCGAGACCGTGGTTCTGCAGGCCGGCATCGTGATCGGCGCGGGCTCGGCATCGTTCGAGATGATCCGTCACCTGACCAACCGCCTGCCGGTGATGACCACGCCGAAGTGGGTGCACAACAAGATCCAGCCCATCGCGATCGACGATGCGCTGCACTATCTGGCCGAGGCCGCCACAGCGACGGTGCCCACGTCGCGCACGTGGGACATCGGCGGGCCGGACGTGTTCGAGTACGGCGAGGCGATGCAGGTGTACGCCGAGGCGTCGGGACGGCGTCGCCGCGTGATGGTCGTATTGCCTTGGCTCACACCGACAATCGCGAGCTGGTGGATCGGCTTGGTGACCCCTCTTCCCGGCGGGCTGGCGCGGCCGCTGGTGGAGTCGCTGGAATGCGACGCGGTGATGGCCGACCACGACATCGACGACGTCATCGCCCCGCCCGAAGGCGGTCTCACCGGCTACCGGGAGGCGGTGGCCAAGGCCCTGGAGCGGGGTCCGTTACCGACCGATCCGCACTGGGCGAAGGTCGGGCGGTAGTTGAGGGCGACGGTTACGGGCCAGGGTCACGGACGACAGTCACGGACGACGTAGCGCCGAGACGTTGTCGTTGCCGGCCTGCAGCGGGATACCGCTCTTAGCGGCGGTCGAGAGCATGTGTTCGATCACGTTCTTGCCCAACGCCGATTCGCCCGGCAACTCGATCGGGTACTTGCCGTCGAAGCACGCGCTGCACAACCGCGATGCGGGTTGTTCGGTGGCCGCGATCATGCCCTGCTTGGAGATGTAGCCGAGTGTGTCGGCACCGATGGCGTGGCGCACCGCCTCGAGCATCTCGTTCTCGTCGTCGACGGCGTTGGCGATCAGCTCCGCCGGGGTGGCGAAGTCGATGCCGTAGAAGCACGGCCACTTCACGGGCGGGGATGCGATGCGCACGTGCACCTCGACAGCGCCGGCTTCCCGCAGCATCCGGACAAGGGCGCGTTGGGTGTTGCCGCGCACGATCGAATCGTCGACGACGATCAGGCGCTTTCCGCGGATCACTTCCTTGAGCGGATTCAGCTTCAGCCGGATGCCGAGCTGGCGGATGGTCTGGGACGGCTGGATGAACGTGCGCCCGACGTAGGCGTTCTTCATCAGGCCCTGGCCGTAAGGGATTCCGGACTCCTGCGCGTAGCCCACCGCGGCGGGGGTGCCCGACTCCGGCACGCCGATCACGAGGTCGGCCTCCACCGGCATCTCCCTGGCCAGCCGCCGGCCGATGTCGACGCGTGTCGCGTGCACCGATCGGCCCGCCAGGGTGCTGTCCGGCCGCGCGAGATAGACGTATTCGAAGACGCAGCCCTTGGGCTCCGGGCTGGCGAAGCGGGTGGAGCGCACCCCGTCCGCGTCGATCGCCAGCAGCTCGCCGGGCTCGATGTCGCGGACGAAGGACGCGCCGACGATGTCGAGCGCGGCGGTCTCCGACGCCACGACCCAGCCGCGGTCCAACCGCCCCAACGCCAACGGCCGCACCCCGTACGGGTCGCGCGCCGCATACAGGGTGTTCTCGTCCATCCACGTCAGACAGAACGCGCCCCGCACGGTGGGCAGCAGTTCCAGCGCGGCCTGCTCGAGCGTCGAATCGGCCGCGCCGTGGGCCAGCAGCGCGCCGAGGATGTCGGAGTCGGTGGTCGCCGCGGGAGTGCCCCGGGTGTCGAGCAGGCCGGCCTCGCGGGCCCGGGCCGCCAACTCGGCCGCGTTCACGAGATTGCCGTTGTGTCCCAGGGCGACGCCGGTGCCGGCAGAGGTGTTGCGGAACACCGGCTGGGCGTTCTCCCACGTGGTCGACCCCGTGGTGGAGTACCGACAGTGCCCGATCGCGACGTGCCCCTCCATCGCGGCCAGCGTCTGCTCGTCGAACACCTGGCTCACCAGGCCCAGATCCTTGAAGACCAGCACCTGCGAGCCGTCGGCCACGGCGATGCCCGCCGCTTCCTGACCGCGGTGCTGCAGGGCGTACAAGCCGTAGTAGGTGAGCTTGGCGACTTCTTCACCCGGCGCCCAGACGCCGAATACGCCACACTCTTCGCGGGGTTCTGGATCGGTCTGTTCGCCGGTCACGATAGGGCTGCTCCGGGGGGAGGACGGCTGATGGCCCCGAGTCTACGGGTATATGGGAGCGGAAACGAAGCGCTGAAGCGTGTCGTGGGACACGTTCAAATCGTCGACGCTTCCTGCACGGCGACAGCGGCGCCCAGGCCCTAACATTCGCGTTAATAAATTCAAGCCCGACGGGGGTGGCCGTGGCCGCGAGAAGGTCCGGCACACCGACGAGGTGAAGCGGCCCCGATGGCGCCTGGGCACCCGCATCGCGTTCCGCTTCTGCCTCGTCTACCTCGGCCTCTGTGCGCTGTATTTCGCCCAGTACACCCTGGCTTTCGTGGGCTTCGTCGGCCGGTGGCTGCCCGATCATGCGGAGATCTGGCAGACGACCGCGCTCGCCCCGGTCGCGCGGTGGGTCGGGGCCCACGTGTTCGGGGTCGACGCGCAGTTGCGTCTGGAGTCGGGCAGCGGCGACCAGGCGGCCATCTGGGTGCTGATGTTCTGCGGGCTGACGGTCGCCGCGGTGGCCACCGCGGTGTGGTCGGTCCTCGATCGGCGCCGCCTCTCCTATCCGCGCCTGAGTGCCTGGTTCTTCGTGTTTCTGCGGATGTTCCTCGGGGCCCAGATGTTGTTCTACGGATTCGCCAAGGTGATCCCGAACCAGATGCCCGCGCCGCCGCTGTCCGCGCTGCTGCAGGCCTACGGCGACCTCAGCCCGGCGTCGGTGTTGTGGCTGCAGGTCGGTAGCTCATATCCGTACGAGATGCTGCTGGGTTCAGCAGAGGCCCTGGCGGGAGTGCTGCTGTTGGTGCCGTGCACCGCAACGCTGGGCGCGTTGCTGAGCCTGCTGGCCATGGGGCAGGTGTTCATCCTCAATATGACCTTCGACATTCCGGTCAAGCTCCTGTCGTTTCATCTGGTCGTCATGGCCCTGGTGCTCCTGACCCCGCACCTGCGCCGCCTGGCGAACGTGTTCGTGCTGCACCGCACACCCGAGCCCGTCACATACCCGCCCCTGTTCGACACCCCGCGAGCCAACCGGGTGGCGTCGGCCGCGCAGGTCTGCCTCTGCATCCTGCTGCTGACCGGTTGTGTGGCGCTGAATTGGCACGGCTGGCAGTCGTATGGCGGCGGACGCGCCAAGCACGTCGCGTACGGCATCTGGTCGGTCACCGAGTTCCGCCTGGACGGCAAGCCGCGTCCGCCCATGCTCACCGACGAGCAGCGCTGGCAGCGAGTCGTCTTCGACGAACCCCAGCTGATGACGTATCAACGCATGGATGGCGAGTTGGTCTCGGCGCCTGCGCTTTTCGACGACAGGACGGGTGTTCTCGAGCTGCCGGGCACAGCCACGCTCACGGTCGAGCGGCCGGCCCCGGACCGGTTGCGTCTACACGGGCACCTCGGCGGCCGGGCGGTCGCCATGTCGTTGCATCGAATGGACCACAACAACTTCCCGCTGCGCGCCCGTGGCTTCAATTGGGTTCAGGACTATCCGTACTTTCGGTGAGAGTCTCGGGCTCGAGACGCACTAGCGGCAGCCATTCGGCGATCTCGCCGGCGCGTGAGCCCGACATGACCAGCGTTCCGTCCGCGACGGCGTCGGCCACGGTGGTCAGGGCGGTGGCCAACAGCAGCCAGGTTCGCGGATCGGTCTCGACCACGTTGGGCGGGTTGCCGCGCCGGTGCGCCGGGCCCTCGATGCACTGCACCGCGACGAACGGCGGCACCCGAACCTCGACACTGAAACCCGGCGCCGACGCCGCGAGCGTGCGCGCCGTCAACCGGACCGCCTCGCCGAGTTCGGTGCGCGACGGTGCCGCGCGCGAGTCATCGCGCAGCCAGTCGGCCAGCGCCGCCACCGCGGCGCGGGTCTTCGCCGGATCGGCTGTATGACGGGCGGCCATAACCTACTGTCTCAAAGTGTTTGTCGACCGTCACAAGCCGCCGTACAAGGTGGCCGGTGCGGTGCTGTTGGTCGTCGCCACCGTTGCGGCGAGCCTTCTCTACCTCCAGTTTCGCGGCGACCTGAGCCGCAGAGCGCATCTGACCGTGGTGTCGCCGCGGGCGGGCCTGGTGGTCGAACGGGGCGCAAAGGTGACCTACAACGGCGTCGAGATCGGTCGAGTCGACCGAATCTCCCATGTCGACAACGCCGTCGGGATGCCGGCGGAGTTGTCGTTGGAGGTCAATCCGCGTTACCTGGAACGGATTCCGGCGAACGTGACGGCCCAGATTCGGGCCACCACCGTGTTCGGCAACAAGTACATCTCCCTGGAGTCTCCCAACGACGCTTCGGCACAACCCATCTCCGCCGGGGCTGTGATCGAGGCGTCCGGGGTGACCACCGAGTTCAACACGGTGTTCGAGACGATCATCGCCATCGCCGAGAAGGTCGACCCGATCAAGCTGAACCAGACGTTGGCAGCGACGGCCGAGGCGCTCAGCGGCCTGGGCGGCCACGGTTTCGGCGAGTCGCTGGTCAACGGCGACCGGATCCTCGACGACCTCAACGCGCGGATGCCGGCCATCCGCACCGACACTCGCCTGCTGGCCGATCTCGGCGAGGTCTACGCCGAGGCGTCGGTGGATCTGTGGGACGGACTGCGGGACGCCGCGACGGCCGCGCGCACGTTCAACGAGCACCGCACCGACGTCGATACCGCGCTGGTGGCCGCCCTCGGCTTCGCAGACGTCGCGGCCGACACGATCGAACGCGGCGGGCCCTATCTGGTGCGGGGCGCGGCAGATCTGGTGCCGACGACGGAACTGTTCGACTACCACAGTCCCGCGATCGTGTGCTCCATCCGCAAGTACGCCGAAGTGCAGCCTCGGGTGGCGAAGACGTTGGGCGGCAACGGCTATTCGTTGACCGGTGGTGGCGGAATCCTGGCCGGGGCAGGCAACCCGTACATCTACCCGGACAACCTGCCGCGAGTCAACGCCACAGGCGGGCCGGAAGGCCGTCCGGGCTGCTGGCAGGACATCAGCCGCGACCTGTATCCGGCGCCGTACCTGGTGATGGACACCGGCGCCAGCATCGCGCCCTACAACCACATCGAACTCGGCCAGCCGATGTTCATCGAGTACGTGTGGGGCCGGCAGATCGGCGAGCTGACCATCAACCCGTGAAACCTCAGTCGGGGAATCCGAACAGTTTCACCACGCCGTGGTCGCGCCCTGCGGTGTAACCGCCGTCGACCGCGATCGCCTGACCGGTGACGAACGACGCGTCGGGTGAGACCAGAAATGTTGCGACCGAGGCGATCTCGTCGGGTCGCCCCCGTCTCTGCAGCGCATGTTCTTCGGTGATGGACCGCAGCGGTCCCTCCATACCCTCCAGACCCATCACGTTCTCCAGCATCGGGGTGTCGATGAAACCGGGGCAGATGGCGTTGGCGCGGATACCGCTGGGCCCGTAGTCGACTGCGATGTTCTTGGTCAGGATCACGACTCCTCCCTTGGCGGCGTTGTAGCTGCTGCCGCCTGCCGTGCCCTCCAGCCCTTCGACGCTGGCCAGGGTGACGATCGAACCGCGCTCACCGTTTGAGCGTGGCTGCTCGATCATCTTCGCCAGGGCGGCCTTGGCGACCAGGAATGTCCCGGTGAGGTTCACCGCGATGACGCGGTCCCACTCGGCGCGATCGAGCAGGTGTACCGGCCCGCCACCGGCCACCCCCGCGGCGTGCACGACACCGTCGAGGCGACCACGGACCGCAGCGAAGACCGACGCGACCGCGCGCTCGTCGGTGACGTCGGCGCCGACGAACTCGAAGCCCTCGCCGAGGTTCTCGCGGGGCTCGACCACATCCGCGCCGATCACGGTGCCGCCCTCGGCAAGCAGACGCCTCGCGGTGGCCAGGCCGATGCCCGACGCGGCACCGGTGACGACGAACGTGCGCGACCGGGCGCGCCCCGATGTGATCATGACCGGGACTCTATGCGCCGCTGCACGGTCAGCGCCGCCAATGCCGCGGCTTCGTTGGCGGCCAGGTGGGCCAGCATCGGCGCGACGACGCTGCCCGACCGCGCGTGCAACCACCCGAACAACCAGCCCGCGACGCCGGTGAACAGGACGGTACCCAGGATCGGGTTGCCGGTGATGCGGGCGTCCATGATGTGCCAGAGACCGAAAGCCACCGACTGCAGCAGGCGCCCGCCTGCGGGCCGGAATGCGGACTCGGCGGCGTCGCCCAACGTCGCGCGGTAGGCGACCTCCTCGGGCCACACGGTGCCGATCGGAATGTCGAGCGCCATCCACCGCACCGGATGGTCGGGCAGTTCCCGGGCGGCCATTCCGCGGCGCACCGGCGGGATCGCGGTGGCGACCGCGACCCCCAGCGCGATCGGCACGGCGGCGGCCAGGCCGTGACGCAGGCCCGACCACAGGGCCGGTGGACGCAACCCCAGCGGTGGGCGCGTGAGCACGTAGACGCCTGCGCCCAGCGCCGCATTCCACATGGGATGGAACCGCACCCTGGGCGCGACGAAACTCCACCCCACCAGCGCGACCGCGACCGCGACCGCTCGAAACTGCGCCGTACGCATCAGTATTCGGGTCCGTCTTCGGACTCGGTCTTGGTCAGAGCCGTGCGGATCCGTTCGGTGTCCTCGGGAGTCCACCCCGGCGGCGGCGCGACCGCGGCCCACCCGTCGAGAACCAGGTCGCCGTAGTTGTGGCCGTGGCCGTCGGGCACCGAACTCGCATTCGTCATATCGGCGGCGACCTGGCCGAAGGTGACGATCGGATACCACCGCATCGACGCGGTGCGGTCGCGCCCGGGCGGTTCGCGCAGCCAGTCCGGCCGGGTGAACAGAAGGTCGGGCGACCACCACACGATCGGATCGGACGGGTGCTGCAGGAACAGCACGCGAGTGCCCTCCCATGGCTTCGCGGTCACCTTCGCGATCTCGCGCGGATCGGTGGCCTGGGAGAAGCGCACGGTGCGGCCGTTGTCGTAGCGCGGTTCGACTTGGGGGGTTCGGGGATCACGCCGCTCGGTGATCGCCCTCCACAGCGGGCTGGCGTTCGGCGGGCCCACCCACAACACCGACGAGAAGCCCATCCGCGAGATGTCGGGGAGCCAGTCGAACGCACCCTGACCCGCCATCGAACCGAGGCTTTCCCCGTAGAGCACGAGCTTGGGCCGGCGATCCTCCGGAAGTTGTTCCCAGCGTTGATGAATGGCGTCGATCATCATGCGCCCGGATTCCATCGACTTCTGCTGGTCGCCGAGGAAGGAGATCCAGCTCGGCAGGAAAGAGTACTGCGACCCCACCAGAGCGGTGTCGCCGTTGTACATCATCTCCAGCGATCGGGCAGCCACGGGATTGATCCACCCGGTGCCGGTGGTCGGGACGATGACCAACAGCTCGCGCTCGAACGCGCCGGTGCGCTCGAGTTCGCTGAGCAGTACCGCCATCCGCTGCTCGTCGGTGTCGGCCGTCTGCAGGCCGACATACACGCGGATGGGCTCCTTGGCGGGCGTGCCGTTCAGTTCCGTGAGTTCCTCGGCGTCCGGCCCGGTCGCAACGAAGTTACGGCCCTGGTAGCCAAGGGTGTCCCAGGACGCGAACGACTCTGGGCTGCCCGACTTTTCGGGTTCCAGCGGCTGGATGACGCCTGCCCGGGTCGTGGTGTTCTGAGGCTGGAACACGCGGTTGGCGCCGGCGAGGAAACCGCGCACCAGGACACCGTTGATCAGCATGATGGCAATCACGACGACGATGGCCGTGCCGATGAACAGCGCCACCTCGTCGTGCAGATGCCACCGGCGGATGAAGAATCGGGCCATCGTCTTGATGATGTCGAGCAGCACGCGGGCGGTGGCCACGCACAGCGCACCGACCAGCGACGCGAGTACCAGCGTGCGCAGGTATTCGAACGTGGCGGGGCCTTCGATGCCCATCACCGCCGACACCTGCCGCTGCCATGCGGCGGCGGGGATCACCATGAGCACGCTGGCGCCGAGCGCCAGCACCACCGTGACACTTTTGGCCGCCCACAGCACCCGCTTCCCGGGTGGCCACCAGTTGACACGCCGTAACACGAAGCGGCGCAGCATCTTTGCGACAAAGACGCCGATACCGTAACCGATGGCGGCATTGATGCCGCCGATCAGGCCCGCGAACAACCAGTCGCGCGGCAGCAGCGACGGGGTCAGCGACAGACAGAAGAACAGCGCGCTGAAAGCGATTCCGACGAAGTCGAGGCGGAGCAGGCGCCACGCCCAGACGTATATGGGGTGTTGTCGTGGGGTGGTATCACTCACCCGAACAACCTGGGCAGCACGCTTTCCGACGTGCTGCGCAGGTCCTCCAGAGTGACGGTGAACAGGCCCTGGACTTCGATCTCCGCGCTGGCCTGGTCCACCACGCCGATGCGGGTGGCGGGCAGCCCGCGAGCCTCGCACATCGCACGGAAGCGGCTTTCCTCGGTGCGCGGCACCGCGACGAGGACCCGTCCCGCCGATTCGGAGAACAGGAACGTGAAAGGTCCTGTGCCGCCCTGCCATTCCTCGGGGAGCACGATGCGGCAACCGGTCTCGCCACGAAGCGCGGATTCGACCACGGCCTGGATCAGCCCGCCCTCGGACAGGTCGTGCGCAGCGGAGACCAGGCCGTCGCGGGATGCCGCCGTCAGCACGTCAGCCAGCAGTTTCTCGCGCTCGAGGTCCACGCTCGGCGGCAGCCCGCCCAGGTGATCCGCGGTGACCTGCGCCCAGATCGATCCGTCGAACTCGTCCCGGGTCTCCCCCAGCAGCATCAGCGTCTCGCCGGGTTCGTCGCCGAACCCGGTGGGGATGCGTCGTTTGACGTCGTCGATCACCCCGAGCACACCGACCACCGGGGTGGGCAGGATCGCGGTGGTGCCGGTCTGGTTGTAGAAGCTCACGTTGCCGCCGGTGACCGGAATCCCCAGTGCCGCAGCGCCGTCGGCCAGCCCTCGCACGGCCTGGCTGAACTGCCACATGACGCCGGGATCCTCCGGGGAGCCGAAGTTCAGGCAGTTGGTCACGGCGATCGGCGTCGCGCCGGTGACCGCGACGTTGCGGTACGCCTCGGCCAGCGCCAACTGCGCCCCGGCGTAGGGGTCCAGCGAGGTGTAGCGACCCGAGGCGTCGGTCGAGATCGCGATGCCGCGGCCCGTGGTCTCGTCAACACGCAACAGGCCGCCGTCGGCGTCTTCGGCCAGCACGGTGTTGCCGCGCACGTAGCGGTCGTACTGCTCGGTGATGAACGCCCGGCTGCACAGGTGCGGGCTGCCAAGCAGCGCAAGCAGAGTCGCCTTCAGTTCGTCGCCCGTCGACGGCCGCGGCAGGTCGGCGGTGGTGTCGGCGTTGAGCGCGTCCTGTGTCTCGGGCCGCTGCACCGGCCGCTGGTAGACCGGGCCCTCGTGCGCGACGGTGCGCGGCGGCACATCGACGACGGTCTCACCGTGCCAGGTGATCTGCAGGCGATCGCCGTCGGTGACCTCGCCGATGACCGTGGCCAGCACCTCCCACTTACGGCAGACGGCCATGAACTCATCGACGTTCTCGGGTGTGACGACGGCGCACATCCGTTCCTGCGACTCGCTCGACAGGATCTCGGCGGGCGTCATGTTCGCCGCCCGCAACGGCACCGCATCGAGCTCGATGCGCATGCCACCGTCGCCGGCCGATGCGAGTTCGGATGTGGCGCAGGACAACCCGGCACCACCGAGGTCCTGGATGCCGACCACCAGGCCGCCTGCGTACAACTCGAGGCAGCACTCGATGAGCACCTTCTCCATGAACGGGTCGCCGACCTGGACGCTGGGCAGCTTCTTGCGGCCCGCCGAACCACTCTCGTCGCCGCCGAACGTCTCACTCGCCAGCACGCTGACGCCGCCGATGCCGTCGAGCCCGGTGCGGGCGCCGAACAGGATGATCTTGTTGCCGGTGCCGGACGCGAACGCCAGTTGCAGATCCTCCTTGCGCAGCACCCCCACACATAGCGCGTTGACCAACGGGTTGCCGCCGTACGACGCGTCGAACACGGTCTCGCCACCGATGTTGGGCAGTCCCAACGAGTTGCCGTAGCCGCCGATACCGCGCACCACCCCGTCGACGACGCGGCGGGTGTCGGGCGCGTCGGCTGCACCGAACCGCAACTGGTCCATCACCGCGACCGGGCGCGCGCCCATGGCCATGATGTCGCGGACGATGCCGCCGACACCGGTGGCAGCGCCCTGGTACGGCTCGATGTAGGACGGGTGGTTGTGCGACTCGACCTTGAAGGTGGCGGCCCAGCCGTCACCGATGTCGACGACGCCGGCGTTCTCGCCGATGCCTGCCAGCATCGTTTCGCGCATCTCGTCGGTGGTGGTCTCACCGAAGTAGCGCAGGTGGACCTTCGAGGACTTGTACGAACAGTGCTCGCTCCACATGACCGAATACATCGCGAGTTCCGCGTCGGTGGGCCTGCGGCCCAGAATCTCGCGGATCCGCTGATACTCGTCGTCCTTGAGGCCGAGTTCGCGGAACGGCTGGGGGTGGTCGGGGGTGGCGGCGGCTCTGTCGACGGTGTCCACAGTGTTCAAGGCGTGGGTTAGCTCCGACGTCACGAGGCCATTCTAGGTTGTCCGCCGTTTCGGGCACCCGACACACGCCTAGCCCCAGATCCGCACCAGCGCGTCGGCGAGGGCACTCGGGTCCTGCGTGTCGACGTTGCAGCTCACCGCCACCGACGTATGCCGGTCTCGATCGATCCGGAAGTCGGTGACGAATCCCACCCAGGCGCCGTCATGGCCCAGCGAGCCGTCGGCGTACTCGTAGATGCCGGCACCGTACCGGTCACCTTCGCCCGTCTCGACCGCCCCGGCGAGTTGGGCGTCGAGCAGTGCGCGGCCGCCGACCTTGCCGGTGTGGTAGTTGTCCGCCCAGCGCACCAGCTGGCTCGGCGCGGTCTGGATCGAACCGTCGCCGACCTGCTGCCACGCCGTCCACGCCGGCGCGTATCGGCCGTCGGCCTCCGTGTAGGGCACCGCGGCGCCGGGGACCGGACCGGCGGGGTCCAGGACCATGGCCAGCTCGAGTGGCCGGAAGATCCGCTCGGCCAGAAACGCCGAGAGCGGTTGTCGCGCAGACCGTTCGACGATCTCGGCCAGCAGCACGTCGTTCGAGTTCGAGTACTCGAACGCCGTGCCCGGCTCGAAATCGAGTTCGGTCACGGAACCCAATACCCTCAGGACGTCGGCGTTGGTGGTGCGGTCAGTCAGTGTGAAGCCGGCGTCTTCGAGCAGCCCCATGTAGTCGGGAATCCCGCTGGTCTGGTGCATCAGCTGCCCGATGGTGACGGCGCCGGCCCACGGCGGAAGCCCGGCAACGTGACTGGCCACGGTGTCGTCGAGCGTGAGCTGGTGCCGGTCGGCCAGCAGCAAGACGGCGGTGGCCGTGAATTGTTTGGACACCGAGGCGATGTCGAACGCGGTGTCGGTGGTGATCTGGGCGCCGGTGGCGATGTCCGCGAGGCCGCGCGCTCCGGCCCAGGCCACAGCGCCGTCGACCCCCACCGCCGCCGAGCACCCCGGAACACCGGCTACGACCATGTCGTCGAGCAAGCTCTCGCTGCGGGCGGGGCGATCGTCGGATTCGATCGCTGTCTGGGCCGGGGGTGCGGGCGCGTGGGCTGCGCAGGCGCTCATCAGCAGCGCGGCCGCGAGAGCCGCCGTCACCGCACGGACCGGTCGCGTCACAGGATCGACGTTAAGGGGCCGCGCTTGGTTTCACACGCTTCTCAGGGGTGGTCGGCCGAGCCGACGCAGAACTCGTTGCCGTCCGGATCGGCCAACACCACCCAACCGAAGTCGCCCATGCTGTGCCGCCCTTTCTCGGTGGCGCCGAGTTCGACCAGCCGCGTGACCTCGGCCTCCATGTCGTCGGCGCCGAGGTCGAGGTGCAGACGATTCTTGCCCGGGGTGGGATCGTCGACCTTTTGGAAGCCGAGACCGGCGGCGCTGCCGGGCTGCGAGACCGTCACGAAAAAGCCTGGCGCCATTGGGTTTACCTGGCCGCCGAGCGCACGGGCCCACCACTGGGCGAGCCGGTCGGGATCGGTGCTGTCGAAGGTGACGTTCAACACGGCGAGGGTCATGCACCGCACCCTAGATCACCGCGGCGACAGGAACGCCGTCAACGCCGCGGCATAGGCGGCGACGTCTCCGGCGCCCATCACCTCCCGAGCGGAATGCATGGCCAGCTGCGCCGCGCCGACATCGACGGTCGGGATCCCGGTGCGCGCCGCGGTCATCGGCCCGACCGTCGACCCGCACGGCAGGTCGGCCCGGTGTTCGTAGCGCTGCAGAGGCACCCCGGCCTGCGCGCACGCCAGTGCGAACGCGGCGGCCGTGCGCCCGTCGGTGGCGTACCGCAGATTCGGCTGCACCTTGAGCACCGGTCCCGCGTTGACCTCGATCAAGTGTCCCGGTTCGTGGCGCTCCGGGTAGTTCGGGTGGGTGGCGTGCGCCATGTCGCCCGAGGCCACCATCGAGCCCGGCAGCCGCCGCAGGAAGTCCTCACGCCCACCACCCGCGCTGAGCGTGATGCGCTCGAGCACGGTCAACAGCAGATCGGACTGGGCACCGTGGTCGGACTGCGATCCGACCTCCTCGTGGTCGAACAGCACGAGCACCGGCGCATATCCGCTCGGTTCGGCCGCCAGAAACGCCTCCAGCCCGGCATAGCAGGTCGCCTGGTTGTCCAGCCGCGGGGCGCTCACCAGATCACGGTCGGCACCGACCAGGCGCGACGGTGTCAGGTCATGGGTCATCAGGTCGGCGCCCAGCACGTCGTCGGCCGCCACCTCGGCCTGCTCGGCCACGTAGTCCAGGAACGACCGGGGCCCGCTCCCGGCGCCCCACACCGCGTTGACGTGGCGCTGCGGGTTCAGTTCCACGGCCTTGCGGTCCTCGGCGAGGTGGATGGCCAGCTGCGGCACCCGCAGGATCGGCTCGTCGATCCGGACCAGACGGTGCACCAGCCCAGCGTCGCTGCGTACCGACAACCGGCCGCTGATCCCGAGATCGCGGTCGAGCCACGAGTTCAGCCACGCGCCGCCGTAAGGCGCCAGCGCGACCACCCGCCAGCCCGAGACGAACCGGTCAGGGTGCTGTTTGACGCGGAGGTTGGGGCTGTCGGTGTGGGCGCCGACGATCCGGAACGAGGAGGTACGGCTTCCCCCGTCGGTCCGCCAGGCGATCAGCGAACCGGCCCTGCGGACGAAGAAGTCGCCGTGGGTGGGCCAGGCGTCGGCTTCGGACAATTCGCGAAAGCCGGACTCACGCAGGCGCGCCGCAGCCGTCTCGCAGACGTGGTACGGCGACGGCGACGCGTCGATGAACTCGCACAGTCCCTGGGGGCTAGCTGCCATTCCTTCATCTTTACCGGTGAATCAAGATCATTGACGCTAGGGTCCAATTGTGCCCGAGATCCAGCCACAACCGGTGCTCGAACCGTTGACGCCTGCGGCCGTCTTCCTGGTGGCGACCATCGTCGACGGTGGGGAGGTGACCGTCCACGACGCGCTGCCCGATATCTCGGGGCTGGTGCGGGCCATCGGTTTCCGCGATCCGGCCAAGCGGCTGTCGGCGATCACATCGATCGGGTCCAACGCCTGGGACCGGCTGTTCACCGGCCCCCGACCGGCCGAACTGCACCCGTTCGCCGAGATCCGCGGCGACCGCCACCACGCCCCGGCCACCGACGGTGACGTGCTGTTCCACATCCGGGCAGAGTCGATGGACGTCTGCTTCGAGTTGGCCACCAAGCTGGTCGACGCCATGAAAGGCGCGATCACCATCGTCGACGAGACCCACGGCTTCAAGTTCTTCGACAACCGCGACCTGATGGGATTCGTCGACGGCACCGAGAACCCGGACGGTGCGCTCGCGCGGTCGGCCACCCAGATCGGTGACGAGGACCCCGATTTCACCGGCGGGTGTTATGTCCACGTGCAGAAGTACGTGCACGACATGACCGCGTGGAACTCCCTGTCGGTGGAGGAGCAGGAGCGGGTGATCGGGCGCACCAAACTCGACGACATCGAACTCGACGACGACGCCAAACCGGCCAATTCCCATGTCGCGCTCAACGTGATCACCGACGACGACGGAAACGAACTGAAGATCGTGCGGCACAACATGCCGTTCGGCGAGATCGGCAAGGGCGAGTTCGGTACCTACTACATCGGGTATTCGCGGACGCCTGCGGTCACCGAGCGGATGCTCGACAACATGTTCCTCGGCGATCCGCCCGGCAACACCGATCGCATCCTGGACTTCTCGACCGCGTTGACGGGCGGCCTGTTCTTCACCCCGACGCTCGACTTCCTCGACGATCCTCCCCCGCTGCCCGGTTCGGTCAGCACCGATCAGGACGAACCGGCGCCGCCCGTCGTGACCGCCGCCGAATACGAGGGCTCGCTGGCCATCGGCAGCCTGAAAGGAACACGCTGATGAACAATTTGTATCGCGATCTCGCCCCGATCACCGGAGCCGCCTGGGCCGAGATCGAACTCGAGGCCTCACGAACGTTCAAGCGTCACATCGCCGGTCGTCGTGTGGTGGACGTCAGCGAGCCCGGCGGCCCGGCCACCGCCGCGATCAGCACCGGCCACCTGCGTGATGTGACGCCTCCGGGCGACGGCGTGGTCGCGCACCTGCGGGAGGCCAAACCGCTGGTGCGGCTTCGCGTGCCGTTCACGGTGTCGCGCACCGCGATCGACGATGTCGAGCGCGGTTCGCAGGACTCGGACTGGGATCCGGTCAAGGACGCCGCGATGAAGTTGGCGTTCGCCGAGGACCGGGCGATCTTCGAGGGTTATGCGGCGGCCTCGATCGAAGGCATCCGGGCGTGCAGTTCGAACACCGCGCTCGCGCTGCCCGACGACGAGCGCGACATCCCCGACGTCATCTCCCAGGCGCTGTCCGAGTTGCGGCTCTCCGGTGTCGACGGCCCGTATTCGGTTCTGCTGTCGGCGGAGGTGTACACCAAGGTCAGTGAAACCACCCAGCACGGCTATCCGATCCGCGAGCACCTCACCCGGCTGGTCGACGGCGACATCATCTGGGCCCCGGCCATCGACGGCGCGTTCGTGTTGTCAACGCGCGGAGGCGATTTCGACCTGCAGCTGGGCACCGACGTGTCGATCGGATACCTGTCGCACGACGCGGACAGCGTGCAGTTGTATCTGGAGGAGACGCTGACGTTCCTGTGCTACACCGCCGAAGCCTCGGTAGCCCTGACCCCTTGACCTTCGGCAGGGTGCCTACGCGCTGAGGACACCGTCGAGTGCGCTGTAGAAAAGGCCGAGCCCGTCGTCGGACGGTCCGGTCAGCGCCTCGGTGGCGTGTTCGGGGTGTGGCATCAGACCGACGACGCGCCCGTTGGCCGAGCTGATGCCTGCGATGTTGCGCTGTGAGCCGTTGGGGTTGTCGCGGTAGCGGAACACCACGCGGCCTTCGCCTTCGAGTTCGTCGAGCACCTTGTCGCTGGCCACATACCGGCCCTCGCCGGACTTCAGCGGGATCAGCACGTCGGCGCCGGTCTCGTATCGCGACGTCCACGCCGAGGAGTTCGACGCCACCTCCAGCCAGATATCGCGGCACACGAAATGCAGTCCGACATTGCGGGTCAACGCGCCCGGCAGCAGGCCGGACTCGCACAGCACCTGAAACCCGTTGCAGATCCCCAGAACCGGCATGCCGCCCTCGGCGGCCCGGATGACCTCGCCCATCACGGGTGCGAACTTCGCGATCGCTCCGGCGCGCAGGTAGTCCCCGTAGGAGAAGCCGCCCGGCACCACCACGGCGTCGACGTTCTTCAGATCGGCGTCGGCATGCCACAGCGGTACCGCCTCGGCGCCTGCCAGCCGAACCGCGCGCGCCGCGTCGACGTCGTCGAGGGTGCCCGGGAATGTGATGACGCCCACATGAGCGGTCATGGTTGCTCCCTACTCACCGACCAATCCTCGATCACGGTGTTCGCCAACAGCGACTCCGCGATCTCGGCCAGGGTGTCGTCGTCGATGCTGTCATCGACCTCGAGCTCAAAACGCTTGCCCTGCCGAACATCTGAGACACCGTTGAAGCCCAGACGGCCCAATGCGCCGACGATCGCCTGCCCCTGCGGGTCGAGGATCTCGGCCTTGGGCATCACGTGCACCACCACCCTTGCCACGCGTCAACTGTACCGGCGGTTCCGTCGTGCGCGACTCACCGGCACGAACCGAGATACGCCTCGCACAGCGGGGCCGCCAGCGCGTCGAGAACCTGCGCGTCGGGCACCGCCGGCCAGGGCACCTGCAGCGGCAGCGTCGACCACAGCGCGAGTTCGACGACGCTGCCGCTGGTGGGGTGGGCCAACAGGTACTGACGCACCACCTTCTGCCCGGCGACGCTGATCACCGCGGCCAGCCGCTCGGGATCGGCCGTCGTGATCGACGGCGACACCAGCGGTGCGGTCAGCTGGCAGGTACGCAGTCGGGTCTGCGCCGAATCGAGCACCGAGCGGACGAGGGGTCCGTTGTAGGCCACATCACCGCGCCAGTGCAGCACCTGCGCCCGCAGTTGCCACTGACCAGCCGGATTGGTGACCTGCGCCTTGGCCGCGACGACGTAGTCGCGCGGGTCGCCCGGCAGCGGCGGGCCGGCGCAGAGCTCCTCGAACAGAAACCGCGGCGCCGGCGCGTTGACGGCCAGGCCCGCCAGCCCCGGCCAGCGGTACACCGGGAACAGGGGAAGCGCGTCGGACTGCGGCCATGCGACGTCGGGAATCGCGTCGCAGATCGGCGGGCACACGCCCGGTACCGCCCGGCCCGACGGCGCGGCCGCGGGGCCGGCGGTCAGCGCCAGGCCGAACGTCGCGAGGGCCACCGCAAGCACCAATCGCACGACTCAAGTACCCCCTGAAGACGGCCTGCGCCGCCACAATATAGGCATGCAATTGACCCATTTCGGACATTCATGCTTACTGGCCAATTTCAAGAGCGAATCCGGTGGACAAGCATCGATCTTGTTCGATCCGGGCGTCTTCTCGCACGGATTCGAGGGCATCACCGGTCTGTCGGCGATCCTGATCACCCACCAGCATCCCGATCACGCCGACACCGACCGGCTGCCCGCGCTGCTCGAGGCCAACCCCCAGGCCGCGCTGTACGCCGACCCGCAGACCGCCGCGCAGCTCGGCGACCGGTGGCGCGCGGTCAACGTCGGCGACGTCCTGACCATCGACCATTTGACCGTGCGCGGCGTCGGCGGCAAGCACGCGGTGATCCACCCGGAGATCCCGGTCATCGACAACATCTCCTACCTCGTCGATGACGGCACCCACCGCGCCCGGCTGATGCATCCCGGCGACGCCCTGTACGCGCCGGGCGAACCGGTCGACGTGCTCGCCACGCCCGCCGCGGCGCCGTGGATGAAGATCTCCGAGGCGGTGGACTACCTGCGCGCGGTGGCGCCGACGCACGCGGTGCCCATCCACCAGGGCATCATCGATCCGAGTGCCCGCGGGATCTTCTACGGCCGGCTCACCGAGATGACCGACACCGATTTCCAGGTGCTCGAACCCGAGGACGGCACCCAGTTCTGAGTCAGGCCGTGTCGCGCGCGGCCGCACGTCCCGCCGCACGTCCGGAGAACACACAGCCGCCGAGGAAGGTGCCCTCCAGCGACCGGTAGCCGTGCACACCGCCGCCGCCGAAACCCGCCGCCTCGCCCGCGGCGAACAGGCCGTCGAACACATCGCCGCCGGGTTTGAGCACGCGCGCATCGAGATCGGTTTCCAACCCGCCCAACGATTTTCGCGTCAGAATGTGCAGCTTCACCGCGATCAGCGGCCCGGCTTTGGGGTCGGTCAGGCGGTGCGGCGCCACGACGCGGCTGACCCGATCGCCGAGATAGTTGCGTGCGACCCGGATCGAGGCGATCTGCATGTCCTTGGTGAACTTGTTGGCGACCTCCCGGTCACGCGCGGTGACCTCGGCCTCGACCGTCGCGTAATCCAGCGGCAGCACGTCGGGCACGGCGTTCATCGCCGAGACCAGACCGCGCAACGAATCCGCGCTGACGAAATCGACGCCGCGGTCGACGAACGCCTGCACGGGCGCGGGCGCCCCGGGACGGACCCGGGACAACACGTCGCGGATGCTGCGACCGGTCAGGTCCGGGTTCTGCTCCTGACCCGACAGCGCGAACTCCTTGGCGATGATCCGGGCGTTGAGGATGAACCACGTGTAGTCCTGACCCGTCTGCGCGATGTGCTCCAGCGTGCCGAGCGTGTCGAAACCCGGGTACAGCGGTGACGGCAGGCGATTGCCGTTGGCGTCCAACCACAGTGACGAGGGCCCGGGCAGGATGCGGATGCCGTGCAGCGGCCAGATCGGGTCGTAGTTGGTGATGCCCTCGGTGTAGTGCCACATGCGGTCGCTGTTGATCACCCGTGCCCCCGCAGCCTCGGTGATGCCGATCATGCGCCCGTCGACGTGGGCGGGCACACCGGACAGCAGTTGTTCGGGTACGCGGCCCATCCGTTTGGGCCAGTTCTGCCGCACCAGGTCGTGGTTGCCGCCGATGCCGCCGCTGGCGACGATCACCGCTTGTGCGCGAAACTCAAACTCTCCGGCGGGCTCTCGCGACGTGGCGACACCTCGGGGCGCGTCCGACGGCTCGAGCACCGTTCCGCGCACGCCGACGACGGCGCCGTTCTCGACGATGAGCTCGTCCACCCGGTGCCGGTGCGCGTACCGGGCGCGTCCGGTCAGGCGGCGCGCGAAGATGTCGACGATCGCGGGGCCGGTGCCCCAGGTGATGTGGAATCGCGGTACCGAATTGCCGTGTCCGCGCGCGTCGTATCCGCCGCGCTCGGCCCACCCGACGAGGGGAAAGGTCTGTAGACCGCGCTCACGCAGCCAGCCGCGCTTCTCGCCGGCGGCGAAATCGACGTAGGCATACGCCCATTGGCGCGGCCAATGGTCCTCTGGCCGGTCGAATCCCGCCGAGCCGAGCCAGTCCTGGAGCGCCAACTCGTGGCTGTCGCGGATACCCAGCCGCCGTTGCTCCGGGCTGTCGACGAAGAACAGCCCGCCGAACGACCAGAATGCCTGAGCGCCGATGTTGTTGGCGTTCTCCTGGTCGACAATCAGTACGCGGCGCCCGCGGTCGACAAGCTCGCAGGCGGCCACCAGTCCCGCCAGCCCGGCTCCGACGACGATGACATCAGCATCAGCCATGACCGCCACGTTAGCGGGCTGGCGCTACGCGGCAGCGGTCATTACGGAGTCGGGACGCCATTTGTAGACATCCGGCTCGCAGCCGTGCATGAGCGCGAGGTCGACGGCGTCGAGCGCCGCGCGTCGCGTGCCCGGCCTGCGCAGGTGCCGGGCGGCGACCGCGACTCGCACGATTCCGCCCCGCCGGGCCGTCCGCTCGGCGGATAACACCAACGTGCGGCACCACCACGGTTCGCTGAGGAAACCTTCACCGATGCCGAGCACACGCGATCGCACGGCCGTTCCCCGGACCAGGTCGGTGATGTCGGTCAGCCCGGCGAGCACGCGAAAGCCCTTGCGAGGCAGCATCAACTCGGTGCCGCGCGATACCGCCCATCCCGGCGCCGCGAACAGCCGGGTGCGCAGACCCACGTGCTCCATCATGCGGTCGGCGGCCGTCAACCGCAGGCCGGCCTCGTGTGCGGGCAGTGCCGCGAATTCCCCGCGACGGTTCTTGGTGGCGGCGTCGTCGAAGCCGTGCAACACGATGGCGTCACCGGTGTGGTTGCGGGCGGCGAGCCATTCGACGGTGGCGGCGTCCTCCTCGAGCCGATAGCCGCCTCTGATCCTGGGCGCCACCAGAAACGAGACCGGCACACCACGCGCGTCGAGATGCGAACAGAAGTCCGCAACGTCGGGCATCGTGCGATCGGTGATGCCGGAGACGGAGACGATCAGCTGTCCAGCCACGCCGTCAGTGTGGCGGCGTCAGGTGTCGCAACGGTTTACAACACACTGACGGCAGGTGGCCATCGGCGGCTATCGCGGCAGCACGTCCTTGATGGCCGCGATCACCTCGGGAGCGTCGGGTTCGGTGCGCGGCCGGAACCGCCTGACGACCGTTCCACCTGGTGCGAGCAGGAACTTCTCGAAGTTCCACTGGATGTCGCCGGCCTCACCGCTGTCGTCGGGGGTCTTGGTCAACTCGGCGAACAGCGGGTGCCGGTCGGCGCCGTTGACGTCGGTCTTGGCCAGCAAGGGGAACGTCACGCCGTACGTCGTCGAGCAGAACTCCTGGATCTCCTCGGCCGTACCGGGCTCCTGGCCCATGAACTGGTTGCACGGCACGCCGATCACGGTGAGCCCGCGGTCGCCGTAGTCCTTGGCCAGCTGTTCGAGCGCGGTGTATTGCGGTGTCAGGCCGCATTTGGAGGCGACGTTGACAACCAGAGCGGCGCCGTCGGCCAGTTCGCCGAGCGTGGTGTCGCGGCCGTCGAGGGTGGTCACAGCGATGTCGGTCAGCGGGGTCTCGGTCATGCCCGCACGTTACCCGGTCTCGAACAGCATGCCCGCGACCCGGTGCACGGCCGCGATCGGATCACCGTCGGCGTCGATCGCCTTGTTGAGCCACAGCAGCGAAAAGCCGTGCACCAGTGACCAGGCCGCGAGCGCAGCGGCCTGAGGGTCCCGCGCGGCGCGAGGGTCGCCGAGGGTGCCGACACCGTGCCTCAGTTCATGGCCCGCCGCGTCCCGGGCCGCCTTCAACTCCTCGTCGTTCGGATCGACGAGCGAGCGGTCGAACATGACCGCGTAATGCCCGGGATGGTCGAGCGCGAAGCGCACGTACGCCAGTGCCGCGTCGATGAATTCCGGCGTCGCCTCGGCGAGCGCCGCGGCCAGCTTGCGCCACCCCTCCGTGGCCAGTGCGGTGAACAGTCCGCGCCGATCGGTGAAGTGGTGCGCGGGCGCGGCATGCGACACCCCCGCGACCCGCGCGAGCTCTCGCAACGAGACCCCGTCGGCGCCGCGCTCGGCGACCAGGGTCGCCGCCTCCGCGAGGATGACGGCCTTCAGATCGCCGTGGTGGTAGGACGCCCTGCTCATCCGGCCATCATAGCGGACATCTTGACACTGGCTAGATTCCTACCTACATTCGGAACTAGTCACTGTCAAGATTGGAGTAGCCATGGCCGTGCTCGTCACGCTGATACTCGGAACGCTCGGCGCACGCCTGGTCGGCTGGCTGGGCCTGGAATACGTGGACAGCTGGCCGGCTGCCGTCGCCGTCGGGCTGGCCGCGATGTTCGCGCTCACCGGGGTCGCGCATTTCGTGAACCCGCTGCGCCGCGACATGATCGCGATCGTCCCGCCGCGACTGCCCGCCCCGGCATTGTTGGTCACCGTCACCGGAGTGCTCGAACTTCTCGGCGCGGCAGGTCTGCTCTACCCGCCCACGCGGGCCGCCGCAGCGGTCGGGCTTTTCACGCTGATGCTCGCGATGTTCCCGGCCAACGTCTATGCGTCGCGCATGCCCGACCCGCCGAAGTCGATGACCACCCGGCTGGATCTGCGTGCCGCCGAGCAGATCCTGTTCCTAGGGGCGGCGCTCGTGATCGGCTTGGGCAGCGTCCAGTAGCCAGGCGTACTGGAAAGCGGTCTCCTTCCAGCGTTCATATCGACCGCTGATACCCCCGTGGCCGGCATTCATCTCCGTCTTCAGCAGCACGGGATGTCCGTCGGTCTTGGTGTGGCGCAGTGCGGCAACCCATTTCGCCGGCTCGACGTAGTACACGCGGGTGTCGTTGAGCGACGTCATGGCCAGTATGCGCGGGTAGTTTCTGGGCTCGACGTTCTCGTAGGGCGAGTAGGACTTCATGTATTCGTAGACGTCCTTGCTCTCCAACGGGTTTCCCCACTCGTCCCACTCGGTGACCGTGAGCGGCAACGACGGGTCGAGGATGGTGGTGAGCGGGTCGACGAACGGCACCACCGCGAGGACACCGGCGAACAACTGCGGAGCCATGTTGGTGACGGCGCCGACGAGCAGTCCGCCGGCGCTGCCTCCGTAGGCCACCAGATTTTCCGGGCGGGTGACATCGGTTTGCACGAGATGCATTGCGACGTCGATGAAGTCGGTGAAGCTGTTCTTCTTCTCGAGCATCTTGCCGTGCTCGTACCAGGGTCGGCCGAGCTCGCCGCCGCCCCGCACATGTGCGACCGCGAAGATCATCCCGCGGTCGAGCAGCGACAGTCGTGCGATGGAGAACCGCGGATCTTCGCAGGCCTCGTACGCACCGTAGCCGTACAGCAGCGTGGGCGCCGGATACTGCAGGCCGATCTTGTGCACGATCGAGATCGGTATCCGCACCCCGTCCTGCGCGATCGCCCAATCCCGGCGCTCGACATAGTCTTCGGGTCGGTAGTCGCCGAGCACCGGCTGCTCGCGTAGCAGCGTCCGTTCGCCGGTGGCCAGGTCGACGTCGTAGATGCGCACCGGTGTGGTGTAGGAGGTGGCGCCGATGCGCAGTTTGGGTGCGCTCCAGTTGGGGTTGGCGCTCAGCCCCGCCGACGTCAGCTCGGACTCGAAGGTGAAGTCCTCGGGACGGCCGTACTCACCGCTTGGGTGAAGGGGCCAGAGCTGGATCCTCGGCAGCGCCTCGCTGCGGTAGCTCACGACGAGGTGTCCGTCGAACGCGTCCACGGAGTCGAGGCGGACGTCGTCGCGATGTTCGATCAGGGTGCGCACGGCGGTGGGGTCGCCGACGGGCGCCTCGACCAGGGTGAAGTTTTCGGCACCGTCGTTGTGCAGGATGAGAAATCGGTCCTCACCGCCCACGACGGCGTGCTCGACGGAGTACTCGACGAGGTCGCGGCGCGGCCACACGACCGTGAATTCGGCTTCCGGATCGGTCGCGTCGGCGTAGCGCACTTCGGAGGTGACGGCGCTGCCCGCGGCGATGATGACGTATTTGTCGCTGCGGGTGCGTCCGACGCCGAGCCAGTACCGTTCGTCGGGCTCGTGGTAGACCTTCTGCGCGGGCAGGCCCGAGCCGAGGCGGTGCCGCCAGATGGTGTCGGGACGCCACGCCTCGTCGAGGGTGGAGTAGTAGAGGGTTCGGTTGTCGGCGGCCCACGTCGCGCCGGGGCCGATACCGGCGATGGTGTCCTCGTACAGCTCGCCGGTCGTCAAGTTCTTGAACCGCAGCGTGTACCGTTCGTCGCCCTTGAGGTCGACCGAATAGGCGAGGATGTTTCCGTCCAGGCTGACCGAGGCGGCGCCCAGCGAGAAGAACTCGTGACCTTCGGCCTCGACGTTCTCGTCGAGCAGTACCTGCTCGCCGGGGATCTCGGTGTTCTCGTCGAGCACCGGGGGCGTCCAGTCGTCGGGATCGGCGACGGGACAACGGCAGTGCACGCTGTACTGCTTTCCCTCGAAGCTGCGACCGTAGTACCACCATGCGTCGCGCCGGGTCGGCACGGACAGGTCGGTTTCCTTGGTGCGGGCTTTGATCTCGTCGAAGATGGCCTGCCGCAAGGGCGCAAGGTGCTCGGTGACATGCTCGGTGTAGGCGTTCTCCGCCTCGAGATGCGCGATCACCTCGGGATTGTTCTTGTCGCGCAGCCACTCGTAGGGATCACAGAAGACGTCGCCGTGATGTTCGCGCCTGGTGTCGACGCGCTTGGCCACCGGCGGCTTCATCATCTGTTGATTCGCTCCGCAAACGTCGCTCATGCACCGATCCAGTCGTCGAACTTGCGCCCCGAAATGCGTTCGTAGGCCTCGATGTAGCGCGCGCGGGTGGATTCGACGACATCCGGTGGTAACGGCGGTGGAGGTGTGTCACCGGTGCGGTCCCAGCCGGACTCCTCAGAGGTGAGCCAGTTGCGGACGAACTGCTTGTCGAAGCTGTTCTGCACAACGCCTTCTTTCCAGTCGTCGGCGCGCCAGTACCTGCTCGAATCGGGGGTGAACACCTCGTCGGCCAGCCGCAATTCACCGTCCGCGTCGACGCCGAACTCGAACTTGGTGTCGGCGACGATGATTCCCGTGGTCAGCGCATGCTCGGCGCCGCGGCGGTAGGTCTCCAATGTCCGATCACGCAGTTGTTCGGCCCGCTGCGCACCGATCAGCTCGACCACATCGTAGAACGAGATGTTCTCATCATGTTGTCCCAGTTCGGCTTTGGTCGCCGGGGTGAACAGCGGCTCGTCGAACTTGCTGGCCTCGACCAGCCCGCCGGGAAGCGGAATACCGCATACGGCGCCCGTCTTCTGGTAGTCGATGAGCCCCGAACCGGTGAGGTAGCCGCGGGCCACCGCCTCCACCGGCAACATCTCGAGTTCCTGCACCACCAGCGCGCGCCCGAGCACGTCGGCGGGGATGCGCTTGTCATCGGGTGGACCGGCGAGGTGGTTGGGCGTGCCCGCGGTCCGATGCAACAGGTCGAAGAAGTACACGCTCATCGCCGTCAGGATGCGGCCCTTGTCGGGGATCAACGAGTCGAGGACGTAGTCGTAGGCCGAGATGCGGTCGCTGGCCACGAAGAGCAGCGTCTCGTCGTCCACGCGATACAGTTCGCGAACCTTGCCGCTGGCCAGATGTTGGTAGTCGGACAGAGCGGGGCGCATCGGGCCAGCCTATCGGGCAGCATCTACAGCCATGACTTCGCGGTTTATCCCCTACGCCACCACACCGTCGCGGATCTTGGCACAGCTCGTCAGCGACTTCGTCGTGGTCGCCTGGTCCACGGTGTGGGTGTTGGTCGGCATGGCTGTGCACTCGGCGGTCTCCACCATCGCCGCGGTGGGCCGCCAGGTCGAGACCGGCGCCAACGGCGTCGCCGACAACCTCGACGCGGCGGGCGAGCGCACCGACGACTTCCCGCTCGTCGGCGACGCCCTCAGCAAGCCGTTGCGGGCCGCGAGTGAGGCCGCGCTCGACATCGCCGGCGCCGGTCACAGCCTCGACACCACGGCCTCGTGGTTGGCGTGGGTGCTGGCACTGGCGGTGGCCGCGCCGCCGATCCTGTTCGTCGCCATGCCCTGGCTGTACCTTCGGCTGCGGTTCTTCCGCCGCAAGTGGACCGCGATCACGCTGGCCCGCACCCCCGCGGGCGAGCAGCTGTTGGCGCTGAGAGCGCTGGCCAACCGTCCGCTGGCCAAGCTGGTGGCCGTGCACGCCGACCCCGTCGAGGCGTGGCGCATGCACGACGCCGACGCGATCCGCGGCCTGGCCACGCTGGAGTTGCGCTCCTCAGGCGTCGCCCGCCACCTCTAGCGGCTCCGCCGCCGCGATTTGTGAGTGATTCCGATCGCTCACCGAACGTTTTCACTCACAAATCGCATGACGGGGAGCCGATCGGGCCCTCGCAACCGTCCTATTGCAGTGCTCGATGATCTGTTACGCGATCACGATGGCGTCATCACCCTCGCGCAGGCCCGCGAGATCGGCCTGAGCGACCAGTCTGTCCGCAGACGCGCGCAGTCGGGACGGTGGCGTCGCTGCGGGCCCGGCGTCTATTTCGCCGCCGACCGACCATTCAGCGATGCCGCCCGAATCCGAGCTGCGGTATGGGGCTACGGCGATCGCTCCTGCGCCAGCGGTCTCGCCGCGGCGTGGTGGCACGGGGCGTCGAAATATGCGCCGGAGGTCGTCGACGTGACGGTGCCCAAGTCGAGCAACGGCCGACGGCACCCCGGCACGCGGTTGCGGCGGCGCGACCTGTCGCCCCGCGACGTCGTCGAGCGGGCCGGGCTGCGGGTGACGGCGATGCCGCTGACCGTGCTCGAAGCCGCGGTTCGCCGCGGCGGTGGGCCGAAACTGATGGATGCCGCCCTGCAGCGTCATGTCGAACTCGCCCAACTGTGGCGGGCGCATCTACGCAACAAGGGCAGACACGGTTCCCCCGCCGCACGGCGACAACTCCGCGCGGCCGAGGACGGTGCGCGTTCCGAAGCCGAGCGAGTCCTCGTGAAACTTCTGCGCGACGCCGGATTCGCCGGATGGCGGACGAACTATCCCGTCGGTGGCTACACGGTCGACGTCGCATTCACCCGAGCGGAGGTGGCGATCGAGGTCGACGGCTGGGCGTTTCACACCGACAGCGAGGTTTTTCAGACCGACCGCAACCGGCAGAACACGATCGCGCTGCTGGGCTGGAAGGTGTTGCGGTTCACCTGGCTTGATCTGACGATGCATCCACAACGGGTGATCAGGGAGATCTCCTCCGCGACGGGCCAGACGCCGTCAACCCAGCATGCGACGCAAGGCGTGACCGAACGGATAGCGCGCGGTCACTGACCCGAACCGCACCCGGCCGCGCGCCACGAGATGCAGCCTCTGCGACGGCGGACCGTAAGGCACCTTGAGGGTGGTGCTGCCTGCAAACGTCTCGACACCGTTGAGGTCTGCGGTGGCACCGTCGGGCAGGATCAGTTCCGTTGAGCTGAAGTAGTCGTCGATCTCCAGGATGACGGTCGGGTTCTGCAACCGCGCGGCGGTGAAATCGAGGGTGGTATCGCACAAGCGGGTGTTGAGGTCGATACGCGCAGGCACCGTCCACGGTCCCCGTCGCGAGATCGACGACATCCGGCCCCGCAGCTGCTCTTCGCCTCCGGACGCAACCGACTGCAGCACATCCGTCGAGGGCAGATCGGCGATCACCCGGCGCAGCTCACCGCGGGTCCGCGCGGCGAGCACGGTGTCGATCCGCTCGCTGAACTCGTCGAGAGTGAGCATGCCTTGGCCCACCGCCCGTTCGAGCACGTGCCTCACACGGTCGCGGTCGACGTCGGAAACCCGCACGTTCGCGTCATCGATGTCCATGCCCCGAGGGTAGGTGGCCCGACCGCGCGCTCACTCGCAGCACTCCCGCGACCGCGACGGCGATCCATGCGGCAAACGCGATCCAGAAGAAGACCAGCGAAATCGTCGGTAGGCCATGCCATCCGGTCTCCACCGCCATGGCGTGGCCGGCCGCCGAGTACATGCCGAGCGGAAAGACCATCGCCCACCACACGCCGGCGAATCGCCGCGCGCCCGGACGTCCGACGTGCCGCACGGCGAAGTAGACGAGCGGCACGATCCACGCCGTCGCAAGACACCACGTCGCGACAGTCACATCGCGGACGGCGTCGATGCCGGCGCGATGGATGTGGTCCCCCGCCAACGTCGCGATCGCGAGGGCGCCCATCAGTATCCACGCGTCGGGCTCGAACCCGCCGGGATCCAGCCGCGCAGCGAATGCGCGCGCCAGAATCAGCGTCGTCATGACCCCGTATATCGCGATCGCGGCGACCCATATCGCGATAGCGGCCAGCAGCAGGGCGTGCCAACCCGTGTCGCGTGCGAGGGCGACCGCGACGATCGCCAGACCGGACGTGCCGACGCTGCACAGTTCCCACGCGCCACGCGCCCGGTCCTGCAGTTCCTTCCAGGACCGACGAGCGAAGTTGCGTGCTGTCAAGACAGCCAAGACCGACCACACCAACGCCGCCGGCACGGCCAGCACCCACACGATCGCCGAATTCGCCATCAACCTGCTGTCGAGCACCGCACACGCCGCGACGAACGTGAACAAGCCGATCGTCACATCGGGATCCGACCAATCGGGCGGTCGCCTGAACCACGAAACCACTGCCACAACAACAAGACCCAGCATCCCCAGGACGGCCAGCACGGCCAGCGCGCCACTGATGTAGGTCAGGCCGTGGTCGACCGCGGCGATCGAGACGATCCCGGTCGCCATCACGAACGCGAACGCGTCGGGCCTCACCGCTCACCGCTCACCGCAGCTCGACCACGAGATGCCGCATACCGGTGTGCCGGTTGCTGCGCGTCCACTCGACGGGTTTGACCAGCCGGGCTTCGGAGAAGCGGGCCAGCAACTCCTCGAACAGCACACGCAGCTCCAGCCGCGCCAGGTTCGCCCCCAGGCAGTAGTGCACCCCCTGGCCGAAGCCCAAGTGCGGGTTGGGCTTACGGGCGATGTCGAACATGTCGGGGTCGGTGAACACCGCATCGTCGCGGTTGGCCGAACCCTCCCAGATCTGCACCTTCTGACCGGCCCTGATCTCGCATCCTCCCAATGACACGTCGCGAGTTGCGGTGCGCCGCTTGGACGGTGACGGCGACGACCAGCGCACCATCTCCTCGACGGCCGGACCCAGCAGCGCGAGATCACCGCGCAGGGCGGCAAGCGAATCCGGGTTCTCGATCAGCGCCAGAAGGCCACCCGCCACCGCATTGCGCGTCGTCTCGGCGCCCGCGCTGAACAGGAGGCTGAAGAACAGGTAGAGCTCCATTTCCGAAAGGAGGGCCGGAGCGAGCTCACCGTCGTCCATCGATGCGTTCGCGACCACCGACAACATGTCGTCGGTCGGCGAGGCACGCTTGGCGGCTATCAACTCCTGCCCGTAGGTGTACATCCGCGAACCGGCCTCTTCGGCGGTCAACTGCCCGACCGACGCCTTTCGCGAGCCGCCGAAATCGAACTGCGGCTCGATGGCCTGGAACAACCAATGTCGTTCGGACTCCGGAACTCCCAGCAGGATGCAGATCATCTGCATCGGCAGCTCGGCCGCCACGTCGACCAGGAAATCGAAGGGCGCCCCGGGTTCGACCGCATCCAGTAACCGCCGCGCTCGCGCGCGAAGATCGTCTTCGACCCTGCGGATCATCCGCGGTGTCAGGCCCGAGCTGACCAGCCTTCGGATCTGCGAATGCCGCGGATCGTCCATCATGTTGAGCACCTGACCGGCGACCGCCAGATCTTGCAGCAGCGTGCCGCCGTAGGGCCGGGAACCACCTGTCACCGACGAGAACGTCTGCGGATCACGAAACACCGCAACCGTTTCGGCGTAGGTGGCCACCGACCAGAACCCCTCGCCGTCGGGGGTGTGCTCGGTCGGCTCGTGCCAGTACACCGGTGCTTCGCGCCGATGCATCGCGAACAGCTCGTGGGGAAATCCGTTCGCGAAGTTGTCCAGATCGGTGAAGTCGATCCCGGCCAGTGTCACAAGATGGCACCCGAAGTGTATTTGGCCGCTTCGGGATAGCGGCTCACCAACTCGTCGACCGCCGCCACGACGCGGTCCACCTGGTCGCCTGCCGCACCCGTGAACGCCTGCTTGTCGGCCAGCGCCGCATCCAGCGCCGGCCGGTCCAGCGGCAGCCGAGTATCGGCCGCCAACCGGTCCAGCAGATCGGGCTCCTGACCCTTCTCCCGCATCGCCAACGCCACCGCGACGGCGTGCTCCTTGATCACCTCGTGCGCGGTTTCGCGGCCCACCCCGGCCCGGACGGCGGCGATGAGGATCCGCGTCGTGGCCAGGAACGGCAGATAGCGGTCCAACTCACGCTGGATCACCGCGGGATAGGCGCCGAACTCGTCGAGCACCGTCAGGAACGTCTCGATCTGGCCGTCGACGGCGAAGAACGCATCCGGCAGCGCCACGCGACGCACCACCGAGCAGAACACGTCGCCCTCATTCCATTGCGCGCCAGCGAGTTCGGCCGCCATGGAGCCGTAACCGCGCAGCACCACCTGCAGCCCGTTGACCCGTTCGCACGAACGCGTGTTCATCTTGTGCGGCATCGCCGACGACCCGACCTGTCCGGGCGCGAAACCCTCGGTGACCAGTTCGTGGCCGGCCATCAGCCGGATGGTGTGCGCCAGCGACGAGGGTCCCGCGCCGACCTGCACCAGCGCGGAGACGACGTCGTGGTCCAGCGAGCGCGGGTACACCTGGCCCACGCTGGTGAAAATCTCGGTGAAACCCAGGAATTCGGCGACCCGCCGCTCGAGCTCGGCCAGCCGAGAGGCGTCACCGTCGAACAGGTCGAGCATGTCCTGGGCGGTGCCCATCGGGCCCTTGACGCCGCGCAGCGGGTAGCGGTCGATCAGCGAGCGCAGCCGCTGCAACGCGATCAGCAGCTCCTCGGCCGCCGAGGCGAACCGCTTGCCCAGCGTAGTGGCCTGCGCGGCGACGTTGTGGCTGCGGCCGGCCATCACCAAGTCGCGGTACAACACGGCGCGTTCGGCCAGCCGGGCCACCACCGCCACACCGTGTGAGTGCACCAGTTCGAGTGAGCGTCGGATCTGCAGCTGCTCGACGTTCTCGGTCAGGTCGCGGCTCGTCATGCCCTTGTGCACGTGTTCATGGCCCGCCAGCGCGTTGAATTCCTCGATGCGCGCCTTCACGTCGTGGCGCAGCACGCGTTCGCGAGCGGCGATCGATGCGAGGTCGACCTGTTCGAGCACCCGCTCGTAGTCGTCGACCACGCCGGAGGGCACATCGACGCCCAATTCCGCCTGCGCGCGCAGCACCGCCAACCACAGCCGGCGCTCCGCGACGACCTTGGCTTCCGGTGACCAGATCGCCGCCATGTCCTCGCTGGCGTAGCGATTGGCCAGCACGTTGGGGATCGTCACAAACACTCAGCTTACGACCCGGGTAGTGCAGGCTGGTCCCATGTACTTCGTTGGGCTCGATCTCGCGTGGGCGGAGGGAAACCAATCCGGGGTCGCCGTTCTCGACGACGGCGGACGGCTTGTGCACGTGGGTGCGGCGGTCGGCGACGACGAGATCACCACGGCCCTCTCACCCTTTGTCGACGGTCCCTGCGTCGTGGGCGTCGACGCGCCGCTCATCGTCACCAACCCCAGCGGGTACCGGCTCGGCGAGACGCTCTACAACCGGGACTTCGCGCCGTTCGAGGCCACCGCACAGCCCGCGAACACCGGCAATCCGCTCTTCGATCCGCCCCGCGCCGAAGTCCTCTGCCGACGACTGGGCCTGGACCCCGACCCGATGTCGCGCGCCGACCGCCGTGCGATCGAGGTGTACCCCCACGCGGCGACCATCTCGCTGTTCAAACTCGGCAAGACGCTCAAGTACAAGCGGCGCGCCAAGGATGTCGCCAAACGCAAGGACGAGCTGCTGCGCATGGTGGCGCTGATCGAGGGGTTGAACGACGCGACGCCGCGGCTTCGGGTGCGCAGCAGTCCCGGCTGGCTCGAAATTCGCAGGAGGATCGAGGCAAGCGACCGAGCGTTCCAGCTCAACGCTTGTGAGGATCCCGTCGACGCGGTGCTCTGCGCGTACGTCGCGCTGTTCTTCGAGCGCCGGCGCGAGGACGTCACGATCTACGGCGACCGCGACGGCGGCTACATCGTCACACCCGCACTGCCACCGGGGCTCACGCCGGCTCCCCGAGCCCGCGCGGCAACCAACCCCGAGCGCGGTGATGTGCTTCCGCGACTGGAGCAGGTTCAACAGCTGATCGAGCGAGCGCAACGCGAGCTCACCGAGATACGCAGGCAGCTCGGCGGTTAGTCCGGCGTCTGCGCCAGTTGAGTCGGATCGGTGATGCCCGCGACCTTGATGCCGAGTCGCCTGTTGATCGCCATGGTGATGCCGAAGAGCACGATTCCGATCACCACCAGGATCCCCGCCAGCAGGTACTGCGTGCCCGGGCGGCCCGACAGGGGTGTCACCAGGTACAGCGACGTGACGAATCCGACGATGGGCAGCACGGTGGGTGTCCGGAAGTGCCGGTCGTCCTCGGGCACATCGCGACGCAGGACCAACACCGCGACGTTGACCGTCGCGAAGACCGCCAACAGCAGCAGCGACGTGGTGCCGCCGAGCACCGAGAGCGCCTTGCTGCTCGCGAACGCCGAGACGTAGAAGATCAGTCCGAACGCGATGATGGTGGTGAAAATGATTGCCACCCAAGGCGTGTGGCGGGTCCGGTGCACCGAACCCAACACCGGCGGCAGAACGTGCTGGCGTGCCATGCCGTAGATCAGCCGGCTGGCCATGAGCATGTTGATCAACGCGGTGTTCGAGACCGCGAACATCGTGATGAACGGGAACAACTCGTCGATCGGAAGTCCGGGCGCGGCCGCCTCGACCACGCTCACCAGCGGAGTGCTGCTCTCCCTCAACTCGCCGATCGGCACCAACGCCACCGCAATGATCGACACCAGAATGTAGACCACACCCGCGATGCTCAGCCCGGTCAACAAGACCTTCGGGAAGATCCGGACGGGGTCCTTGGTCTCCTCGGCCATGTTGACCGAGTCCTCGAAACCGACCATGGCGAAGAAGGCGAGCGATGTCGCCGCGGTGATCGCGACGAATGTGCTTCGGTCTTCGCTGCTTTCGAACATCACGATGCGTGAGAAGTCGTGGTCGCCGGCCTGGGTGAAGGCCCACAGGCCGACGAAGATCACCAGCAGCAGACCGCTGATCTCGATGACGGTCAGGCCGACGTTGAGCTTGACGCTCTCGCTGACACCGCGCAGGTTGATCGCGGCGAGCACGGCCATGAAGGTCAACGCGATGGCCGCGACGCCCGCCTTACCCCAGTCCAGCCCGAAACCCTTGATCAGGTTGGCCGCGAACGCCTGTGATGCGGTCGAGGCCGACGTGATGCCCGAACACATCACTACGAACGCGACCAGGAATGTGAAGAACTGGATCCCGAATGCCTTGTGCACGTAGAGCGCCGCGCCCGCGGCTTGCGGATACTTGGTGACGAGCTCCAGATAGGAGAACGCCGTGATGGTGGCGATGGCGAACGCCAGCAGGAACGGCAGCCATGCCGCACCACCCACTTCCCCGGCCACCTGACCGGTCAGCGCGTAGACACCGGTGCCGAGGATGTCGCCGACGATGAACAGCAGCAACAACCCCGGACCCATGACCCGCCGAAGCTCCGGCTGCTTGTCGGTCGGCGTACTCATCGGCCTCCTAGGTCACACCTGCGCCACTCGCTCGTCGATCGGTGCCAACACGTCTATCACGTCGATCAGCGTCGCGCGTGCTGTTGCGCGAGGGCCGTCGCCCTCGGCGACCAGCGCCGCCACCACCGCACCGTCGACCGCGTTGACCAACGCGGTGAGATACTCGGCACGCACCGAGCGACCCGAGCGCTCGATGACCTCGATGACCGCGTCGGTGCGCTGGCGCATGATCCGCCGCTGGACATCACGAAGCATGGGGTGGCGCGCGCACGCGATGTAGCGCTCGTAGCGCGAGATCAGCTGCTCGCTCACCCGTTGCCCCGCCACGTCGTCGACCAACAGATCCACCAGGATGTCGGCGGTCGACTCGGCGCCTCGCCGGCGGCGCGACAGCATCGCCACCCGTGCGCGCAACTGCTCGGCCTCCCGCTCGCCGACGTATTCGACGGCCTTGGCGATCAGATCGTCCAACGACGAAAAGTAATAGGTCGTCGACGCCAACGGCAGACCGGCGCGACGGGCCACCGCGCGATGCCGCACCGCGTCGAAGCCGCCCTCGCACAGCAGATCGGCAGCGGCGCTGACCAGCGCAAAGCGTCGACGTTCTCCCTTGGGAGTGACCGCTGCCGTCACCTTTAGCATGCTGCCAGTCGGGCGGCCCTCCCATCGCGCTTTCGGCCAATCGTCAGGCTTTCTCACCGAAGTCGGGGCTGGTGGTTCAGATGCGACGGCCGGCCGCCACCCGTCGGCCAGTGGAGCCACGATGGCATCATGGCCGCCATGCCCGAACTGAGCCGCCGATCCCTTCTGCGTCTCGGGGTCGGCACGGCCGCCGGGCTGGCGACGCTGCGGATGGCACCCGCGGCCCCGGCCGCGCCCGCCGCGCCCACCTACGTCGACGGGTCCTTCGTCTCGGCGGCCCGCGGCGGGCTGCAGACCAACTGGGCGATCGCCCGTCCGCCCGGCCAGACCGCGCCGCTACGTCCGGTTATCGCGCTGCACGGTAAGGGTCAGGACGCAGCGGGTGTGATGGCCGGCGGGGTGGAACAGGGCTTGGCGGAGGCGGTCGCCGCGGGGCTGCCGCCCTTCGCGGTCGTCGCCGTCGACGGCGGTGGAAGCTACTGGCACAAGCGGGCCTCCGGTGAGGACTCGGGGGCGATGGTGCTCGATGAGCTGATCCCGATGCTGAACTCACAAGGTCTGGACACCTCACGAGTCGGCTTCCTCGGCTGGTCGATGGGCGGCTACGGGGCACTGCTGCTCGGCGCGCGACTCGGCCCCGCCCGCACCGCGGCGATCTGCGCCGTCAGCCCCGCTCTGTGGACGTCTTTCGGCGCCTCGGCGCCCGGTGCGTTCGACAGCGCGGAAGACTATGCGGCCAACAGTGTTTGGGGACTGCCCGCGCTGGCATCGATTCCGATCCGGATCGACTGCGGGACCGGCGATCCGTTCTACTCGGCGACGAAGGAGTTCATCGCGCAGCTACCGAATCCGCCCGCGGGCGGGTTCTCGCCGGGAGGTCACGACGCCGGGTTCTGGAGCTCGCAGCTGCCCGCCGAACTGACCTGGATGGCGCCGCTGCTGACGGCCTAGACGCCGATCAGTCCCTGCGCCGCCGCTAGGGCGATGTCGGTGCGAAAGTGGCTGCCCGGCAGCCGAATCGACTTGATCACCTGGTAGGCGGCCTCACGCGCGGCGGACAGATCCGCGCCGGTGCCCACGATCGAGAGCACACGGCCTCCCGAAGACACGACGGCGCCGTCCTCGCGACGGGTCGTGCCTGCGTGCAGCACGCCCTCGACGTCGGCACCGGTGATCACGTCGCCGACTCGGGGGCGAGACGGGTAGTTCTCCGCGGCCAGCACCACGGTCACGGCGGCACCTTCGCGCCACTGCAGCGGAGGCTCGTCGGCAAGGCCGCCTGTTGCGGCCGCGTACAGCAGCTGGCCCAGCGGCGTCTCCAGTAGGGCCAGGACGGGCTGGGTCTCGGGATCGCCGAAGCGGCAGTTGAATTCGATCACTGCGGGGCCCCTCGAGGTGATGGCCAGCCCGGCATACAACAACCCCGAGAACGAGCTGCCGCGCTTGACCAGTTCGGCGGCAACGGGTTTCACCACATCGTCGACGATCTGGGTGACGATGCCGTCGGGCAGCCACGGCAGCGGCGCGTATGCCCCCATGCCGCCGGTGTTCGGTCCGGTGTCGTTGTCACCGACCCGTTTGAAGTCCTGCGCGGGGAGCATGGGCACCACGGTCTCGCCGTCGACGAGGCAGAACAGCGACACCTCCGGCCCGTCGAGGAACGACTCGAGCAATACCGGGTGTCCCGCGTCGAGCAGGCTCGCCGCATGGGCCCGGGCGGCTGCGCGATCGGCCGTGACCACCACTCCCTTGCCCGCGGCCAGACCGTCGTCCTTGACCACCCATGCGGCCTCGCCGCCGTCGGGGCCGAAGCGGTCGAGCGCGGCGTCGAGGTGGCCGGGGTTGTCGACGACTTCGCTTCTGGCGGTGCGCACACCGGCGGCCGTCATCAGCTCCTTGCCGAACGACTTCGAACCCTCGATACGGGCCGCGTCCTTGCTCGGTCCGAAGCAGGCGATCCCGGCGCTGCGCACCGCATCGGCGACGCCGAGTACCAGCGGCACTTCGGGCCCGATGACGACGAGGTCGACCTCCAGACGCTGCGCCAGTTGTGCCACCGCCTCCCCCGAGGTGATGTCGACGTCGTACTGGTCGGCGATCGCGGCCGTGCCCGCATTACCCGGCGCGATCGACAGACCTTCGACCTGGGGGTCGCGCCGCAGCGCCAGCAGCAACGCATGTTCACGGGCACCGGATCCGATTACCAGGACTCGCACAACTGCTCACCCTAACGGTTGACGACACCGGCTCGGCCATACACTTGACACGACACTGTATGGTCGAATGTATGACGCAGGCCACATGCCCGTTCGGGCCCGACAGTGCCAGTCCCCAAGGCGCGATGCGCCTGCCCCAGGGATATGACTTCACGGACCCCGAGGTGCTGCTGCGCGGTATTCCCGTCGCCGAATTCGCCCAGCTGCGCAAGACCGCGCCGGTGTGGTGGAACGAGCAGCACGAGTCGATCTTCGACGACGGCGGCTACTGGGTGATCAGCCGCCACGAGGACATCAAGGCCATCTCGCGCAACTCCGAGCTGTGGTCGACCAACCGCAAGGGCGCGGTGATGCGCCTGCCCGAAGGCGTCACCTCCGAACAGCTCGAGCTCACCAAGGCGTTGCTCATCAACCACGACGCACCCGAGCACACGAGGCTGCGCAAGCTGGTGTCGCGCTTGTTCACCCCGCGGGCAATCGCGACGCTCGAGGATCGATTGGCGACCGCCGCGCGCGAAATCGTCGCCGAGGCAAGGCAGAAGGGCAGCGGCAATTTCGTCGACGACATCGCGATGCGCCTGCCGCTGCTGGCCATCGCCGACCTGATCGGTGTGCCCGAGGCCGATCGCGAGAAGTTGTTCGAATGGACCAACGCGATCATGAACACCGACGACCCCGACTTCGACTCCGATCCCACCGCCGCCAATGCGGAGCTGATGGGATACGCCTACGCGATGGCCGAAAAGCGCCGCCGCTGTCCTGCCGACGACATCGTGACCCGGCTGATCGAGGCCGACGTGGAGGGGCAATCGCTCGATGACGTGGAGTTCGCGTTCTTCGTGATCCTGCTGGCGGTCGCCGGAAACGAGACCACCCGAAACGCGATGACCCACGGTATGAACGCGTTCTTCGAGAATCCGGATCAGTGGGAGCTGTTCAAGCGCGAGAGACCCGCGACCGCCGCCGACGAGATCGTGCGCTGGGCGACCCCCGTGCACTGCTTCCAGCGGACGGCTCTGGCCGACACCGAACTCGGCGGCGTCACCATCCGCGAAGGGCAGCGGGTGGGGCTGTTCTACAGCTCGGCCAATTATGACGAAGAGGTGTTCGACCGGCCTTTCCGGTTCGACATCCTGCGCGACCCCAATCCGCACCTCGGGTTCGGCGGCAACGGCGCCCACTACTGCATCGGCGCGAACCTGGCCCGCATGGAGATCAAATTGATCTTCGACGAGATCGCCGACCAGATTCCCGACATCACCAAACTCGGTGAACCACAACGTCTTCGCTCGGGCTGGATCAACGGCGTCAAGGACCTGCAGGTCTCCTACACCGGGTGATCGGGCCGGCTGAGTAGGATTTCGCCGTGCGCACTCACGGTTGGTCCGGCGCGGCGCCGTCGACGGACGAGGAGGCGGTCGCCCGCATCCTCGACGCCGCCGGCAAAGCGATCGACGCGCGCGGTGCGGAGTTCTCGATCAGCGACGTCGCGCGCACGCTGGGGGTGACGCGGCAGACGGTCTACCGGTACTTTCCCAGCACCGACGCTCTCCTTCAGGCCTCAGCCCAGCGCGCGGCCACCGGCTTCCTGGACCGGCTGGCCGACCACCTGCAGGGATTGACCGACCCGCAGGAGGCGGTCGCCGAGGGCATCGCCACGGCGCTGGAGTGGCTGCCGCAGGACAAACACATGGGACTGCTGCTGATGCCCCCGCGGGCCAGCGAGTTCAGCCAGACGGTGACCTCGGATGTGGCGTTGCAGTTCGCCAATTCGATGCTGCGCCGCTTCGACGTGGACTGGGCCGCGCTCGGGTTCGATGACCACGACCTGGATGAGCTGGCCGAGCACCTGCTGCGGATCATCCAGTCGTTCATCATCGATCCGGGGCGCCCCCCGCGCCGCGGCCGAGAGCTGCGAGGCTACCTGCGCCGCTGGGTCGGCGCGTCGGTAGCCGCTCCGACGGCGGCCCGCTGAGCGCCACAATTGGTGCTCGGCCGCCCGTCCGGCGGGCCGTAAACTCACGAGCGTGAGTGTCGTCGATGCCTTCCTCTCGACGTGGGCGCGGGCGCGCGCCACGTTCGGCGAGGGCATCCCGGCGGACGGCGGCGGGCTGGACCACAGTGCCCGCTTGGAGTCCCTACGGGACGAGGTGGAGTCGGCGACGCCCGGTTCGGATTGGACCGGCGCGGGTGCCGAGGGCTATCGCGACCGGAATGCCAGGCAGGCAAGGGCTCTGGGGGCGTTGGCCGACCTGGACCGCCGGCTCGCCGCCGAGGTGGACAGGTCGGCCGCGGTGGTGGCGGCCGGCCGCCGTGAGCTCGACGCGGTCCGGCAGTGGGTGCAGGACGCCGCCGCGACGGTACCCGAACCCGAAACGCCTGCCGGTCAACAGATGCTGTGGCCGGTGGTCAGCAAGGGCGCCGGGGAGGTCGCGGAGATCATCCAGCGCTCGCACCGCGACCTCGATGCCATCGCGGCCCGGATGCGCGCACTCGGCGCGGAGTACGAGCAGGTGGGCCGGCCCGGGCGCTGAGAACGGCTCGATTCAGAGCACGGTCAACGGCAACGACTTGCGGTCTTCGAACTCCCACGTCGAACCGCCACTGACCCTGACAACGGACACCTCGGAGAATTCCTTGGCCTCGGTGTCCGTCTCGACGACGCGCGCGGTCCACTCCTGGGCGGTGCCGGTCACCTCGACATCGAGGCGCTTGTCGACCGCGGTGACGGCGGCCTGCAACGGACGCACCTCGTCCGGCGTCACCAGCGAGATCCAGGCGCCGTCCTCGTGAGCGGGCGAACGCCGCAGATGCACCGTGTCCGGCCCGAATTCGGCGTCGACGTAGGCGGCCGGGTTGAGCATCGGATGCAACTCGAGCGTGCGAACCGCGCCCTCGATTCCCCCGGGCAACTCCAGCGCGCGGTGGATGCGCTCGGCCGCGATACCGGCCAGCCCGATCAGTTGTTTGGTGCAGATCTCGGTCGCCAGTTCGGTGTTGGTGCCGGCCCGCTTCCCGACGGCGATGACATACGACAGGTTGAGCAGGTGCATCTGCAGACACACCTCGTCGGCCATGCGCACCAGCGCTGAATGCGAGAACGCGCCGAAGTCGAAGTCCGAGACCAACGGGCCCGAGTAGTCCGACTGCCCTTGGTCACCGGTGTCGATGGGGTCGAGTTCGGTTCTGGCGGCACGTGTCCGGGCGACCACCTCGAGTACCGGGTGGTCCTCCACCTCGGGGTAGGACTCGTCGATGATCACGGTCCACGCACAATGCGGGTGCCGGTCGGCGGGTGTGCGCGGCGGGCGGTGGATCGGGCGGATCTGGGCTCGGCGGTTGGTCGCCACGGCCGTCGCGTCGAACGTCGGGTCCTCGATGTCGTGGCACATGCCGCGCACGTACTCTTCGCCCATCGGTTCCACGTCCAACAGCGCGCCGCAGTGGTCGAGGTGAAATTCGCCGTGCCAGCGGTCGTGGACGGTGTAGCGGAAATCCATGAACTGCGGTGGCGCCCCGATGTCGAGCTGCAGACCTTTGAAGATCGTGATGACATCGGTGCCCTCGTACTTCAAGGCCTTCTGCATCCGCTTGGTGTAGATCGGGCTGGCGCCCATCCACTCCTCGATCGCGACCTGCAGCATCTCCTCGCGACCGAAATTGCTGATGATCCAGGCCATTCCAGAGCGGTCGATCAGCTGACCGATCAGCAGCAGCTCCGGCAGCAGGACTGCGAGCTGCTCACGCGACAGCGATGAGTACCTACTTGTCATGCTCGTCGTGCACCGTCCCGCCGGAGTGCATCTTCACCGCGGCGTTGACATTGGCTTTCTTGTCTTCGCCCCGGCCCTTCTCCGCGGCCTTCCTGCGGTTCTTGATGACCTTGCTGACCGCGCCGTCCAACTTGGACCCCAACGGGAACCCTAGGTAGTGGGTCAAGAAGACGGCCATCTCCTTGAGCTCGTCCTCGGTCATCTCACCGTTGGCCAACGCCGCGTTGGCCTGGATCTCCGCGAGGTCGGAGTTCCCGACGGCCGTCACGGCGGTCAGCGTCATGACCCGCTTGTCGCGCATCGACAACCCCGGCCGCGTCCAGATGGTGCCGAAGAGATGGTCGACGGTGAGGTCGAAGTACGGATCACCCTCGATGTTGGGCATCTCCCAGCCGTAGACCTCGTTCATCTTCTCAAGGCCCTTGCGGCGCAACTCGTCCATCGTCACTCCTTTGTGTGCGGCACGCCGAGCCCGGCGGCCAGGTTCTGCAGCGCGACCTCTGCCAGCGGGAGTTCGGTCCCGGTGGCCTCGCCCAGCGCCAGCGCCAACCGCAGATCCTTCTCCCCGAGGCCACGGGTGTGAACGAACATGTCGTGCAGGAAATGGTCCGGGGTGAGGGGCTTGGTGTCGTCGCGGTACATGATGGCGCCGGGCCCGCCGCTCTGCGCGTCACTGTGGCGCACGACGCGTCCCAGCTTCTGCAGGTCGATACCCGCCGCCTCGGCCAGTTTCTGCGCTTCACAGGCCGCGGCGAACCCGACGAACGTCAGCATGTTCCGAGCCAACTTCATCCGAGTGCCCGCGCCGGGATCGCCGGCGCGCACCACCAAAGAGGCCCACTGCTTGAACACCGGTTTCACCTTGGCGAAGGCTTCGTCGTCGGCACCCACCATCACGGCGAGCTCACCCTTCTCCGCCGCACCGGCGCCGCCGCTGACGGGCGCATCCACGATGTGGATTCCCTTGTCCCGCAGCTGCTCAGCCAGCTCAGCCGCGGTGCCGGGCTCGATCGTCGAATGGATGGCGACGACCGTTCCCGGGCGGGCGTGCTCGGCGAGCTCACGCACCACGTCTCGCACCTGTTCGTCGTTGAGCACTGTCACGCTGATGACCTCGGCCGCCGCGACGTCGGCCACGGTGTCGGCCAACGTCGCTCCGGCCTCCACCAGCGGGGTCATCGCCTCGGTGCGCACGTCGAACACGATGAGACCGCCCGGCCAGTCGACCAGGCGCTTGGCCATCGGTGCGCCCTGGTTGCCCAGTCCGATGTACCCCAGCTTGACGTCGCTCACCTGATGATCTGCCCGCCGTCGACGTTGAAGATCTGACCGGTGATCCACTTCGCCTGATCCGACAGCAGGAACAGACACATGCCGACCAGATCCTCGGGTTGGCCCATGCGCGACAACGGGATTCCCTTGACGATGTCGGCGACCATCTCCTGCGGCGTGGTGGTGCGGTTGGCCTCGGTGTCGATCGGGCCCGGCGCGATGGCGTTCACCCGGATGTTCTGGCCGCCGAGTTCGGTCGCCAACTGCTGGGTCAACCCGTTGACGCCGACCTTGGCCAGGCCGTAGAAGTTCGAGTACAGCCACGCCGCGGTCGACGACTGGTTGACAATCGCGCCGCCGCCGCGTTTGGCCATCTTCTTGTACACCGCGCGGGTACAGACCAGCGCGCCGTCCATGTTCACGCTCATGAACTTCTTGTAGTAGTCCCAGTCGACGGTGATCAGGAAGTCCAGTTTCATGCCGCCGAAGATCGCGGCGTTGTTCACCAGGTAGTCGATGCCACCGAATTCCGAGAGCGTCTGCGCGGCCATCTCTTTGGCCGATTCCGGGTCGGACACATCGACAGGCACGGCGAGAGCGTTGCCGCCTTCCCCTTTGATACCGTCGGCGACCTTCTGTGCGCCCTCGGTGTTGATGTCGGCCACCACCACCGCGGCGCCTTCCCGCGCCAGCGCCTCGGCATAAGCCTGGCCGATACCGCCGCCAGCGCCGGTGACTATTGCCACCTTGTCCTTGAACTGGTCTCCGTAGAGCCCCATCGCGTCCCTTCCTCGTTGCCGAATGTGGCGTTGTGTCACGCCTTGCGACGTTTCGCGTGCCGGTAACCCACGTTCGGCGGGGTTACACCGCCGTGGCGATCGCTTTGATCTCCAGGTATTCCTCGAAGCCCGCCAGTCCCATCTCGCGACCGAGCCCGGACTGCTTGTATCCACCGAACGGCATATCCGCCGAGTACCAGACCCCGCCGTTGATGTTGACCGTACCGACCCGCATCCGCGCCGCGACCCGGTTTGCGCGTTCTTCGTCGGCCGAGAACACCGTGCCCGAAAGGCCGTACGCCGAGTCGTTGGCGATGCGGACCGCGTCGTCGTCACCGTCGTGGGCGATGACCGTCAGGACCGGCCCGAAGATCTCCTCGCGGGAGACCTTGGCGTTGTTGTCCAGCCCGGCGATGACGGTGGGCTCGATGAAGAACCCGGTGTCGCGGTCGGCGGGCCGGCCACCGCCGACGGCGAACGTGCCGCCCTCCTGGATCGCCGAGTCGAGGTAACCCTGGACTCGGTCGCGCTGGCGGGCGGAAATCAGTGGGCCGCAGATCGTTCCGTCGTCCTGGGGGTCACCCGGCCTGAGGCCGCCCATCGTCGCCGCCGCCGCCTCCACCGCCTCGTCGTAGCGAGCGCGGGGCACCACCAGTCGGGTGGTGATGGCACAACCCTGTCCGGCGTGCATCGAGGCGGTGAACGCCGACATCGAACAGGCGGCGGCCAGGTCGGCGTCGTCGAGCACGACGAAAGCCGACTTGCCGCCCAGTTCCAGGAACACCTTCTTGATCGTGGCGGCGCCGTCGGCCATCACGCTGCGGCCGGTCGCCGTCGACCCGGTGAACGAAACCATGTCCACCCGTGGGTCTTTGGACAGCAGCGCACCGACGCCGTGATCGCTGGAGGTGACGATGTTGACCACACCCGGCGGGATGTCGGTGTGCTCGGCGATCAACTCCCCGACCGCGGCCGCGCACCAGGGTGTGTCCGGTGCCGGCTTGAGCACGATGGTGTTACCCGCGGCCAACGCGGGACCGATCTTGGCGAGGTTGATCTGGTGCGGGAAGTTCCACGGTGTGATGGCGCCGACGACGCCGACTGCCTCACGGGCGATGCGGCGGCGGGTCTTGATGCCCATCGGCGACGCTTCCCCCAGATCGGTGACCCACTGGTAGGACTCGGCGGTGTCGGCGCAGAAGCTCAGGTCCTCGACCGGCCCCTCGAGTTGCGCCGCCGACGTCAACATCCGGGGTGCGCCGACCTCGCTGATCGTGATCTCACGCAGTTCCTCGATGTGGTCCTTGAGGACGCCCTGCAGCTGGCGCAGGCAACGCACCCGTAAGGCGGTGTCGGTCGACCAGTCGGTCTCGTCGAAGGCGCGCCGGGCGGCCTCGATGGCCCGGCCCATGTCGTCGGCCGTGGCGTCGGCCGCGACACCGAGCACTTCCTCGGTCGCGGGGTTGACGGTCTCGAAGGATCCGCCGCTGCCGGCGACGAGCTTGCCGTCGATGAGCAGCAGACTTTCCCGATTCGCCAGTACAGCCACGCCGCCTCCGTTCACCATTGCTGGACAAGTGTCCGAATTGATGGACCGAACGATAGTCCCCTCCCGGTGCAGCTGGCAAGCATAGGCGTTTCTAGCTGCGTACTTGCGGATCTGCGCCCAGCTCAGATAGCTTGGACAAGTGTCCAGCGAGCCCGTGGTTGCGGTCACAGGCCCGGCGCCTGTCAGCACCGGCGAAACACCGCGGAACCGCCGCCAGGAGGAGACGTTCCGCAAGGTGCTCACCGCCGGCGTCGAGATGCTGCGCGAGTCCTCCTACGCCGATCTGACGGTGCGCGCGGTCGCCGCCCGAGCCAAGGTCGCACCGGCCACCGCATACACGTACTTCTCGTCGAAGAACCACCTGATCGCCGAGGTGTACCTGGACTTGATGCGTCAGGTGCCGTACTTCACCGACGTCAACGAAAGCCGGGTCACCCGCGTCGAGAAGACGCTGCGCGCGATGGCGCTGATGGTCGCCGACGAGCCTGAGGTCGCGGCGGCGTGCACGACCGCGCTGCTCAGCGGTGGCGATACCGCGGTGCGCGCGGCGCGTGACCGCATCGGTGCCGAGATCCACCGCCGCATCCGCTCGGCCATGGGTCCCGAGGCCGACCCGCGCGCGTTGGCCGCACTGGAGATGACGTTCTTCGGCGCACTGGTCAACGCGGGCAGCGGTGCCTTCACCTACCACCAGATAGCCGACCGGCTCAGCTATGTCGTCGGCCTCATCCTCGGGGAGGACCAGTGACCGTCAGCGAGATCGTGCTCGACCCATACGATTACGACTTCCACGAGGATCCGTACCCGTACTACAAGCGGCTGCGCGACGAAGCGCCGCTGTACCGCAACGACGAACTCGGCTTCTGGGCGCTGTCGCGGCACCAGGATGTCCTGCAGGGTTTCCGCAACAGCACCACGCTGTCGAACAAGTTCGGCGTATCGCTGGATCCCGCGTCGCGCGGCCCGCACGCCTCAAAGACCATGTCCTTTCTCGCAATGGACGATCCGGACCACCTGAGACTGCGCACCCTGGTGTCGAAAGGCTTCACGCCCCGGCGCATCCGCGAGTTGGAGCCGCGCGTCACCGAGATCGCGGTGCAGCACCTCGACGTCATGCTGGACAAGGCTCGCTCGAACGAGACCGTCGACTACGTCGACGAATTCGCGGGCAAGCTGCCAATGGACGTGATCTCCGAGTTGATGGGTGTCCCGGAGGCGGACCGCACGCAGGTGCGCGCGTGGGCGGACGGTGTGATGCACCGCGACGAGGGCGTGACCGACGTACCCCCCTCGGCGGTGGAGGCGTCGATCAATCTCATCGTCTACTACCAGGGCATGGTGGCCGAACGCCGCAAGACGCCCACCGCCGATCTCACCACCGCCCTGTTGGAGGCCGAGATCGACGGCGACCGGCTCACCGACGACGAGATCATCGGCTTCATGTTCCTGATGGTGATCGCCGGTAATGAGACCACCACGAAACTGCTTGCCAATGCGGCATTCTGGGGACACAGAAATCCCGACCAGCTGGCTTCCGTCTACGCCGACCTGCACCGGATTCCCCTCTGGGTCGAGGAGACGCTGCGCTACGACACCTCGAGCCAGATCCTCGCGCGCACGGTCTCGGGTGAGCTGACGTTGTACGACACCACCATTCCCGACGGTGATGTCCTGCTGTTACTGCCCGGATCGGCGCACCGGGACGAGCGGGTGTTCGACGACCCCGACCGGTTCGTCATTGGCCGCGAAATAGGCTCCAAGCTCATGAGTTTCGGTAGCGGTGCCCACTTCTGCCTGGGCGCGCACCTGGCGCGGATGGAGGCCAGGGTCGCGCTGACCGAGTTGTTCAAACGAATCCGTGGATACGAGGTGGACGAGGCCAACGCCGTCCGCGTCCACTCCAGCAATGTCCGCGGATTCGCTCACCTACCCATCACTGTGGAGATTGTCTGATGCCGCGGTTCGACCCCCTGCCCGAACGCCGACCCGTCATCGTCGCCGGCGCATCCTCTGGAATCGGAGAGGCGACGGCGATCGACATGGCCGCGCGCGGGTTCCCGGTCGCGCTCGGCGCCCGTCGCGTGGAGAAGCTCGAAGACATCGTCGGCAAGATCAACGCCGACGGCGGCGAGGCCGTCGGCTTCCACCTCGACGTCACCGACCCCAACTCGGTGAAAACGTTTGTGGCCCAATCTGTCGAGGCGCTCGGCGAGATCGAGGTGCTGGTGGCCGGCGCCGGTGACACCTACTTCGGCAAGCTGGCCGAGATCAGCACCGACGAGTTCGAGTCACAGCTGCAAATCCACCTCGTCGGCGCCAACCGGCTGGCCTCGGCGGTGCTGCCCGGCATGCTCGAGCGCCAACGCGGTGACCTGATCTTCGTCGGATCCGATGTGGCGTTGCGTCAGCGGCCACACATGGGCGCCTACGGGGCGGCGAAGGCGGCACTTGTCGCGATGGTCAACAACTTTCAGATGGAACTCGAGGGCACCGGCGTGCGCGCCTCGATCGTGCACCCGGGCCCTACCAAAACCAGCATGGGCTGGAGCCTGCCCGCCGAGAAGATCGGTCCGGCACTCGAGGACTGGGCGAAGTGGGGCCAGGCTCGGCACGACTATTTTCTGCGAGCGTCCGATCTCGCTCGCGCCATCACATTCGTGGCGGAGACGCCGCGCGGCGGGTTCATCGCGAACATGGAACTACAACCCGAAGCTCCGTTGTCCGATGCACCCGCAGAACGCCAGCAGCTCAAGCTGAACGAGGAGAACCTGAAGTCATGACGACCGCGATCGTGCCCCGGGTTTCGGGCGGCGAAGAAGAACACGGACACCTCGAGGAGTTCCGCACCGACCCGATCGGTCTGATGAAACGGGTCCGGGAGGAATGCGGCGACGTCGGCTGGTTCCAGTTGGTGGACAAGCACGTCATCCTGCTGTCCGGCGCCGAGGCCAACGAGTTCTTCTTCCGTTCGGCCGACGAGGATCTCGACCAGGCCGAGGCCTATCCGTTCATGACGCCGATCTTCGGCAAAGGTGTGGTGTTCGACGCAAGCCCCGAGCGCCGCAAGGAGATGCTGCACAATTCGGCGCTGCGCGGTGAGCACATGAAGGGCCACGCGGCCACCATCGAGGGCGAAGTCAAGAAGATGATCGCCGACTGGGGCGACGAGGGCGAGATCGAGTTGCTCGACTTCTTCGCCGAGTTGACGATCTACACCTCGACGGCGTGCTTGATCGGCCTGAAGTTCCGAAATCAGCTCGACCACCGGTTCGCCGAGTACTACCACGATCTCGAGCGCGGCACCGACCCGCTGTGCTATGTGGACCCCTACCTGCCGATCGAGAGTTTCCAGCGGCGCGACGAAGCGCGCGTGAAACTCGTTGCGCTGGTGCAGGAGATCATGAACCAGCGCCTGGCAAATCCGCCGAAGGACAAATCCGACCGCGACATGCTCGACGTGCTGGTGTCGATCAAGGACGAGGACGGCGAACCGCGGTTCTCGGCCGATGAGGTCACCGGCATGTTCATCTCGCTGATGTTCGCCGGTCACCACACCAGTTCCGGGACGTCGGCGTGGACTCTGATCGAGCTGATCCGCCACCCCGAGATCTACGCCAAGGTTCAGGCCGAACTCGATGAGCTCTACGCCGACGGCCAAGAGGTGAGCTTCCATGCGCTGCGCCAGATTCCGCTGCTGGACAACGTCGTCAAGGAGACGCTACGGCTGCACCCGCCGCTGATCATCCTGATGCGGGTGGCCCAGGGCGAGTTCGAGGTGGCCGGCTTCCCCATTCACAAGGGTGACTTCGTCGCCGCCTCACCGGCCATCAGCAACCGGATCCCCGAGGACTTCCCGGACCCCGACGGTTTCAATCCGGACCGCTACAACAAGCCCGAACAGGCCGACATCGCGAACCGCTGGACCTGGATTCCGTTCGGCGCCGGCAGGCACCGCTGCGTCGGCGCGGCGTTCGCCCAGATGCAGATCAAGGCGATTTTCTCGGTCTTGTTGCGCGAGTACGAGTTCGAGATGGCGCAACCGGCCGACAGCTATCGCAATGACCACTCGAAGATGGTGGTGCAACTGCAGCGGCCCGCCAAAGCCCGGTACCGCCGGCGAACCAAGTAGGCACCGAATGGGTTGCTACAGAGTCGAAGTAGATCTTGACCTGTGTCAGGGTCACGCGATGTGTGAGCTCGAGGCACCCGACTACTTCCGGGTGCCCAAACGCGGCAAGGTAGAGATCCTCGATGCCGAACCGCCCGACGACGCCCGCGACGAGATACAGAACGCGGTCGACATGTGCCCGACCCAAGCACTGGCCATCAGAGAAACAGGAGAATGACAATGCCGTCACTACCCCGCGAAGCGCTCGACAACTGGGTCGAACAGTGGCTGGAGGCCAACCGGGAGGCCGAACGCAAGGGCGACTGGAAGCCGCTGGCCGAGTTCTACACCGACGATGCGACCTACGGCTGGAACATCGGCCCTAAGGAAGACGTCATGTGCGTCGGCAAAGATGAAATTCGGGATGTCGCACTGGGTTTGGAGATGGAGGGCCTGGAGAACTGGGTCTACGAGTACCAGAAGGTGCTGGTCGACGACAAACAGGGCGAGATCGTCGGCTTCTGGAAGCAGGTCGCGAACAAGTCCGACGGCACCACCGCCGAGATCTACGGCATCGGGGGCAGCTGGTTCCGGTTGGATGAAAACCTGAAGATCGAGTGGCAGCGGGACTTCTTCGACTTCGGCCACGTCGCCAAGGGGTACGCGAAGCTGATCGAGTCCGGCGACCTGTCGCCCGGTATGCAGAAGCGCATCGAGCGCTCCCTGGCCGGCGAGAAGCTGCCCGGTTACTACCCCCTCGGCCAGGCTCCGGTGCCGATCTGGTGACCCGGCCAAGCAGTTGATTGGGGGCGGGTGTGACCTACCTAACTACTGCCTCTAGTCTGAGGTCACCGGTACTAGCGGAAGGCACGTTCGAATGAAGACAAAAGGCGCTCTCATCTGGGAGTTCAACCAGCCGTGGTCGATTGAGGAGATCGAGATCGGTGACCCCGTCAAGGACGAGGTCAAGGTACAGATGGAAGCGTCGGGGATGTGCCACTCCGACCACCACCTGGTGACCGGCGGCATCCCGATGGCCGGTTTCCCGGTGCTCGGTGGCCACGAGGGTGCGGGCATCGTGACCGAGGTCGGTCCGGGTGTCGAGGACCTCAAGCCCGGCGACCACGTCGTGATGTCGTTCATCCCGTCCTGCGGCAGCTGTCCGTCGTGTCAGGCCGGTATGCGCAACCTCTGCGACCTCGGCGCCGGACTGCTCGGCGGCACCGCAGTTTCCGACGGCACCCACCGCATTCACGCCAAGGGGCAGCCCGTCTTCCCGATGACCCTGCTGGGCACCTTCTCGCCCTACATGGTCGTGCACAAGAGTTCGGTGGTGAAGATCGACGAGTCGATTCCGTTCGAGGTCGCTTGCCTGGTCGGTTGCGGCATCACCACCGGCTACGGCTCGGCCGTCCGCAGCGGTGACATCCGGCCCGGTGAGGACGTCGCGATCGTCGGCGTCGGCGGCGTCGGCATGGGCGCCCTGCAGGGTGCCGTCACCGCGGGCGCGCGCCGCATATTCGCGATCGATCCGGTGGAGTGGAAGCGGGACCAGGCGCTGAAATTCGGTGCCACACACGCTTATCCGGACTGGGAATCCGCGATGGCCGGTATCGGCGAGGTCACCTGGGGGCTGATGGCCCACAAGGTGATCGTCACCGTGGGCGAGCTGCACGGCAAGGACGTCGACAACTACCTCAACCTGACCGCCAAGGGCGGCACCTGCGTGGTCACGGCCATCGGCAGCCTGCTCGACACCGAGGTGAACCTCAACCTGGCGATGCTGACCCTGCTGCAGAAGAACCTGCAGGGCACCATCTTCGGTGGCGGCAACCCCCACTACGACATCCCGCAGCTGCTGTCGATGTACAAGGCCGGCAAGCTGAACCTCGATGACATGGTCACCCGGCAGTACAAGCTGGAGCAGATCAACGACGGTTACTCCGACATGCTCGAGGGCCGCAACATCCGCGGCGTCATTCGCTACACCGACGACGACCGGTAGAGGTCATGTCCCAGGAAACCGTCGAGAAGACACCGGCTTTGGCGGCGTCCCACAATTCGTGGAAATGCGTGCACTCCCACGACAAAGAGGGTTGGTTGGCCCTGATGGCCGACGACGTCGTCATCGAGGATCCGATCGGGCAGTCCTTCACCAACCCCGACGGCACGGGAATCCGCGGGAAGGAGGCGGTGTCCGGCTTCTACGACGCCAACATCGCCTCCAATGACCTGCGGATCACCTGCGAGGAGACGTTCCCGTCCAGTTCTCCGCACGAGGTGGCTCATATCCTGGTGCTGCGCAGCAAGTTCGACAACGGGATGACCAGCACGGTGCGCGGAGTGTTCACCTACAAGGTCAACGACGCCGGTCTGCTCACGAACCTTCGTGGCTACTGGAACATGGACATGATGGAGTTCGGCCAAGCGGGTGGCCAGTCAACGGATGGCAAGTAGCCCGTCGCTGACCGGGCGGGCCGCTGTCGTCGTCGGCGGATCGCGCGGTGTGGGGCTGGCGGTGGCCGAACTGCTCGCCGCCCACGGTGCGGGAGTCGTCGTCAACGGCCGTGTTCCGCAGGCCGTAACCGAAGCGGCGCAACGGATTCCGAATGCGCACGGAGTGGCCGGCTCGCCAGCCGATCCTGAAACGGCGGACGCGTTGATCGACACGTGCGTCCGGGAGTTCGGGCGCATCGACATTCTGATCAACTGTGCGGGCACGGCCGAGCCCGTCGGGTCGTCGATACTCACGATCACGTCCGGCCAGTTCCGCGAGCTGATCGACGCGCATCTCAGTACGACCTTTGAGACCTGCCGAGCCGCGGCGCCCAGGATGGTCGCTCAGGGCGGAGGTGCGATCGTGAACACGAGCTCGTTCGCGTTCCTCGGCGACTACGGCGGTACGGGGTATCCGGCGGGCAAGGGCGGCGTCAATGGGCTGACCCTCGCGATCGCCGCCGAGCTGAAGGAGCACGGCGTACGCGCGAACGTCGTCTGTCCCGGGGCCAGGACGCGGCTCTCCACCGGGCCGGACTACGAGGCCCACATCGCGGACCTCAACCGTCGCGGCCTGCTGGACGAGGTGAGCATGCAAGGCGCCCTCGATGCCGCGCCGCCGGAGTACGTCGCGCCTACCTACGCCTATCTGGTCAGCGACCTGGCCAAGGAAGTAACGGGTCAGATCTTCATCGCCGCAGGCGGGTTCGTGGGGCGCTTCGACAGGCCGACGCCGACGATCCTCGCCTACCGCGACCATCACGACAGCCCGCCGTGGTCGATCACCGAAATCAGCGAGTTGGCCGGTGGGGGTCAAGCAGGGCGCTGATTTGTCAGACCCCGGTGGCATACTCGAACACATGTTCGGGTCGGAGTTCGCGGGTGCTGACGACGCGGTCATCGTGGCTGCGATCGAGGAGTGCGCGCGCACCGAGGCGGTGTGGGCGGCGCGGCGGTTGGCCGCGGTGGCGGAGTTGACCGCGCGCTACACCGAACCCGATGAGGACCGCGATCACTTCGCCGTGGATGGGTGGCGGATGGCCTCGGCGGAGATTTCGGCGGCGATGGGGGTGGGGGATCGGGCCGCTTCGGGCCAGATGTGTATCGCGATGGCGTTGCGTGAGCGGCTCCCGAAGGTCGCAGCGCTGTTTGTGCGGGGGCAGTTGAGTGCGGGGCTGGTGTCCACGATCACCTGGCGCACGCAGCTGATTGTGGATTCGGCGGTCGCCGAGCGCGTGGATGCCGCGATCGCCGAGCGTGCCGGGCAGTGGGGGGTGTTGTCGGTGGCGCGGTTGGAAGCCGCCATTGATGCGGTGGTCGATCAGTATGATCCCAACGCGCGGCGGCGCTTGCGTCAGGCCGCCCAGGACCGTGATGTGCGGGTGGGCAAGCGCGATGACGTGACCGGCACGATGTCGTTGTGGGGCCGGTTGAGCACCACTGATGGGGTGCTGCTGGAGCGTCGGTTGGCGCAGATGATCAGCCAGGTGTGCCCCGATGATCCGCGCACCCTCGGGCAGCGCCGCTCAGAAGCGCTGGGAGCCATCGCCGCGGGTGCCCAAGGACTGCCGTGCCGGTGCGGCAGCCCGCAATGCCCCTCGGCCGGACACGACGATGCGCGCGCAGCGCACTTCCTGATCAACATCATCGCCGAGGCCGCCACCGCGGCCGCCGCACACGCCCAAGCCGCCCAAGCACAAACCCAACCCGCGCCAGCACCATCCGAACCCGCGCCAGCACCATCCGAAACCGCGGAAAGGCCGCCGGACGCGACCGCCGCACACGCCCAAACCGCCGAAGCGCAAACCCAACCCCCGCCAGCACCATCCGAACCCGCGGAAAGGCCGCCGGACGCCACCCCGGCAACTGAGCCGGCCGCCACTGAGGTAGAGCCGATCCATCCGGCAGTGCAGCCGGCCGAATCTGCCCCAGAGCCAAAGACGGCCGCGCAGTCGCGGGTGGCGGCGGGCCCGCAACCGGCCGAGCCCCCGGCGCCCTCAACGCAGTCGCAGCCCACCCCCCAGCCGGCGGCGGCGCTGATCATCGGTGGTGGGGTGATCCCGACACCGTTGTTGGCCGAGCTGATCGGCAACGGCGCCAAAGTCCAGCCGGTGCACCCACCCCCGGCGAAACCCGGTGCCGGGTATCGGCCCTCACCCACCACCGCACGGTTCATCCGGATGCGCGATCTGACCTGCCGGTTCCCCGGCTGCGACCGCCCGGCCGAGTTCTGCGATTTCGACCACACCACGCCCTATCCGGCCGGGGCCACCCACCCCTCCAACATCAAATGCCTGTGCCGAATCCACCACTTACTCAAAACGTTTGGCGGGTGGAGCGATCAACAACACCCCGATGGCACCGTGCGCTGGACCGCCCCGACGGGCCGAACCTATCTGACTTATCCGGGCAGCCGATTGTTCTACCCCGACTGGGACACCACCACCGCCACCGTGCCCCGCAACACCGCACCCGCAGCGCGCGGCGACAAAGCCGCAATGATGCCGCGCCGACGACGCACCCGCGCCCAAGACCGCCTCCACCGCATCACCCGCGAACGCGCCCTCAACGCCCTCGACCGCGCCAAGACAACCGCACCAGCCACCGTGATCGTCCTCTGATCTTGCTGGGTGACGATGCGAGGGGTGTAGATCGTCGGCTTCCACGTTCAGCG
>NZ_LQIW01000008.1 GCF_001500025.1 Mycobacterium sp. IS-1590
TACCATTTCCATTCGGCGCGTTCGCCGCGGGGGCCGGGGCAGGGTGGGACCGTTGGTGGTGATTCGGTGGGTGGGTGTGCGAGTGATCCGGGGTCCAGGGGTTCGCCGTCGCGGCCGCTGACGCGCAGTTGGTCGGCCGGGCCGGTGATGATGATCTGGCCGCGGTGGTGCATGCGGTGGTGATACGGGCATACCAGCACCAGGTTGTCCAGTTCGGTAGCTCCGCCGTCTTCCCAGTGCACGATGTGATGGGCGTGCAGCCCGCGGGTGGCCCAGCAGCCGGGCACTTGGCAGGTGCGGTCGCGGTGTTCAAGCGCGCGGCGCAGTCGGCGGCTGATCACCCGCGTGGAGCGCCCCGATCCGATGAGTTGGCCGTGACGTTCGAGCCACACTTCACAGGTGGTGTCGCACAACAGCATCCGCCGTTCGGCTTCGGAGAGCACCGGTCCCAGGTGTGGCCAGGCCGCGGCCTTGTCCAGATCCAGGTGCACGATGGCGGTGGTGTGCTGATCGTGGGGGCGCCGGGCCACCTCGGCGTCCCAGGCGGTGTGCACGATGCGCATGAACGCATCGGCCAAGGTGGGATACGGGGGGCGACACCGCAGATCGCCGAGCTGTCGGCGTTCGTGGGTGTCGGCGCCGGTGTCGGGGCCGTGATCGGCGGTGTGCTCGTTGCTCAGCGCGTCGCGGTGCGATTGCAGGGCGGCGTCGAGTTTGGCGGCCTCCAGGTGCGGCAGGGTGATGCGGTAGGTGGTGAACTGCTCACCCACGGTCTTGCTGATGCCGCGTGGGGGGTCGCGGTGGTCGGGTTGGGGGCGCGGTTCGAGTTTGATCGCGAACCGTAGTTGGTTGACCGTGGCCACCGGCGCCATCTCGGCGTAGTGCTCATCAGAGCCCGCCCCGGCGTACTGGGCGATGACCCCGACCTGATCCAGCGACAGGCGGCCCTCGCGCATCTGAGAGGTGCAGCGGGGAAACTCATCGAATCGCTGCGCCACGGCGGCCACGTTCTTGGCGGTGGTGTCCGACATGCCCAGCTTCCAGGCCACCAGCGCTTTGACCGAGCGCACACCTTCTGCGGTTACCACAGCCCGTCGCGGTCGATCTCGGCGATGATCTCAACGATGCGCCCATCGATGGCGTTGCGCTGCCCCGACAACTCGGCCAACTGCCCCAACAGGCCCACCAAACGCTCGTGCGGACCCACATCCACCTGGATATCTGAAGAAGCGACCGACATGACCACATCATCACAGAAGGGTCCGACAAATCCGGTGCAGCCGATCAACCGAACCGACTGAGCCAAGTAGCGACACGGTCTCATATTGGCCGCGAACGGGTTTCGAGCGCCGGTCCGTGCTGTATACCGCGGATACGATGTCTCGATTCTGCTTTCAAGTGCCTGACCTATGTTCCCGAGGGAGCCCGTGAGACTGCGAAAGACACTGGCGTACCTCAGCGTTACGCTCCTGGCGCTACCGCTTGCCGCACCCGCGGCGGCGCAACCCGCCGCCGCAACCGCACGGACGACGCAGTGGATCGTCGTCGGCGTACCCACCGCCGACGCCACCTCGGGCACCCTGACCGCCTTTCAGCGAACCGGACAGCAATGGAAGCCCGTCCTGGGGCCGACGCCTGCGAAGGTGGGTGCGCTCGGCGTGGGTGCACCCGCTGACGGTGTGCACCGCACACCGGTGGGAACCTTCACGTTCGACCAGGCCTTCGGCCGTCAACCCAACCCGGGCACCAAGATGCCGTACTTCCAGACCACGAACCAGGACTGGTGGGACGAGGACGCCTCCTCACCCACATACAACACCCACGTGCGTGGGCCCCGTAAACCGTCGTCGATCGCCGAGAACCTGTATGACTCCGGTCCCGTCTACGACTACGCGGTCAACATCACGGTGAACCCCCAGCGGATCCCTGGACGGGTGTCGGGAATCTTTCTTCATGTGACCGACGGGAATCCGACGTGGGGTTGTGTAGCCATCGGGCGCGAGGAGATGCGCACGCTGCTGACCTGGCTCGACCCCGCGGCGGCGCCGCAGATCACCATCGGTGTCGGCAGCCCGTCGCTGGTGCCGTCGCGCGCGTGATCAGCGGCGCAACGGTACGGCGGCCTCGAAAGCCGCTGCCTTGCCGTCGGATTGCCACTGCAGCCAATTCTCCCACCGTTTGAGGTTCGAGGCCTGCCACCAGCGATCGACCTTCGGCGACAACCGCCGCGCGATCTCCAGGGTGAGGATCATCGGAAATCGGCTCACCAGCAACAGGATTCCCGGCAGAGCCGACGGTAGCCGGTAGCGACGACGATTCCACGGCAGCATGTACAGCCCGAGATATCCGGCTTGTAGGCGGTAGTGGTACTCGGCGCGAAGCCGCTGCAGGCCGTGGTGCGACGTCGCGGGCGCGAAAGCCGGAACGAAGGACTGAATGAGTTCGGTGCCGCTGTCCGCGCTGTCATAGCTGCGCGCCGCGTCGCACATGTACAGGATGCGCCAGGCATCGGCGACGGTCTCGGGGAAGTAGCCGTCGCATCGCACCCCGACGAGGTGGCCGCAGTAGCGGTTGAAATGCAGGACGGCGCGCATCTCTCGCGGTGAGGTGAGGTGGCCGAGAAGGAACAGGCCGAACGCCGGCGCGACGCTGCCGCCCAAGAGCGTCAGCAGCATGGCGGACTGGCTGATCGGCAGCCCCCAGCGTTCGGCTTCCCATTCCGGGTGCGCTCTGACGCGATCGCGAACACTGACATGCATGATCCGCACGTGCAGGGAAATGTTGCGGCCCAATGATCCTGGCGTCAGGATGGCGCCCGGTCGGCAGACCTCGATCCACCACCGTGATGTCTCCAGATACCGGTGAAGGGCGCGTTGGCCGGCGTAACCGCCGGAGAGCGACAGGGGAACCGCCAGCCAGCCCTCGGTGTAGGTGTCGTTGGTGCCGGCGTTGCCGAGCGCGCCCAGTGCGTAGGCCCACCGGCGCCAGACCGCCGCTCCCTCCTCGACGAGGTCCGGGTCGACCCACTCGGGGAGTTGTTCGAACTCCTCGAACAATGCACGCATCGACTCGGGCGCCTCGGGCACATTGTCGATGCCTTCCCGCTGGGCCTTCTCGACCAGCTCGCGGGCCTTCCTCGCGCCCAGTTCACCGTGATAGGTCTCGGCGACAAAGCGTTCGGCGACGGGGTCGCCCTCGTTCAGGCCGGCTATGAACGCCCGCGCGATGTCGTCGGAGGGCAGCAGATCGACACCCGCCAGTCGCTTCACCACGTTTCGGAGCGGGGCGCGGCGACCGGTGAGCCCCGGGTACCGGAAAGCGGACGGAGCCCCGGGCGGGCGAACTGTCGATTCCGGCATGGCTTTGTCATATCGCATACACATCGCGCATGTACACGGAACACGTTCCCATCGCTGTCCGGCCGGTGTGTAAGGACCGTCGCAAGCGGCTACTTGTTCCCTACACCGGAAGCAGGGCAGCGTAGCGCGAGGGGGCATCGTGCCTGACGAACCACCGATCGGATCGCAGTCGCGGGACCTGCCCGGCCACACACGCATCGCGATCGTGGGGAGCGGATTCTCCGGTCTCGGCGCGGCGGTGAGACTGGACGAGGCCGGACACCGCGACTTCGTCGTCCTGGAACGCGGAAACGACGTCGGTGGAACGTGGCGCGACAACACCTATCCCGGCGCAGCGTGCGACGTGCCCTCGCATCTGTACTCGTATTCGTTCGCGCTGAATCCGAACTGGACCCGGTCGTTCTCAACGCAGCCGGAGATCGAGGGGTACATCCGCAGTGTCGCGACCCGGGCCGGCGTTCTCGATCGGCATGTCTTCGGATGTCAGGTCAGAAGAGCCGCCTGGCAAGAGGATCGCCATTGCTGGGAGCTTTCGACGACCCGCGGAACCCTGACGGCAGACGTGCTCATCGGCGCGTTCGGCGCCCTGGCTGAACCGTCACTGCCCGCCATCACGGGCATCGACGACTTCGACGGCGAGCTCTTCCACTCGGCGCAGTGGAACCACGACGCGGACCTCACCGGTAAACGGGTGGCCGTGATCGGAACCGGGGCCTCGGCGATCCAGATCGTTCCGGCGATCGCCGACACAGTCGCCCACATAGACGTCTACCAGCGCACGGCGCCCTGGCTGCTGCCCCGCTTCGACCGGCCCTTCACCCGCGCCGAGCGCTGGGCCTTCCGCAACATCCCCGGAGTGCTGCGGCTCGCACGGGCGGGGATCTACGCGGCCCGTGAGACCCAAGTGGTCGGACTGGCGAAGAACCCTCGCCTGATGAAGCTGTTCGAATTGATCTCACGCGCCAAGATCCGCGCAGAGATCCGCGATCCGGAGTTGCGACGCAAGGTGACGCCGAACTTCCGAATCGGTTGCAAACGCATGCTCATCGCCAATGACTGGTATCCGGCGCTGGACCGCGACGATGTCGATCTCGTCACCGACGGCATCCGCGAGATCGACGGGCGCCGCATCATCACCGAGGACGGCACCGCTCGTGAGGTCGACGCGATCATCGTGGCGACCGGATTCCACGTCACCGATTCGCCGATGTTCGACACCATCTGCGGTACCGACGGACGGAGCCTGAGCCAGACCTTCGCCGACAAGGGCATGCGTGCGTACAAGGGCACGACGATCGCCGGCTACCCGAACATGTTCATCCTCGTCGGACCGAACATCGGACTCGGGCACACATCGATGGTGTACATGATCGAGTCGCAGCTCAACTATGTTGTCGACGCCATCACCACCATGACGAGCCGCGGCCTGAGCCGTGTTGACGTGCGCCAGGACGCACTGGACGCCTACAACGACGAATTACAGGACAAGCTCGCCGGCTCGGTGTGGATGACCGGCGGTTGCGCCAGTTGGTATCTGGACGCCCACGGCAACAACACCACCCTGTGGCCCGACTTCACATTCCGCTTCCGCAGACAGACGAAACGATTCGATCTGGACGCCTACGAAACCGCTGCGGCGCAGGAGGTCTGAGCCGGCGCTGCGGGGAACGTCCGGATCTCCCACAGGGGTTGGTGCACAACGAAATCCGCCTGTGCAAACCGCCGCGTCAGGCGGTTCGGCTGCGCAGCTGCTGTGCGGAGATGAGCACGGCGACGCCGACCACCGCCGCGCCCGCCAACGAGGCGATCAGGACCGGCGTGGTTTCGTTCAGCCGCACCGCGATGCCGATCAGCGCCCAGATGATGACCAGCCCGTAGGCGATGTCGCGGTGGCGTAGGTTCATCACCAGTCCAAGTGCGGCCGCCACCACGACCATGATGACGCCCCAGGTCGGCTCGGACAGACCGAACCCCGACCACCCGGCGTCGTCGAGCGTGATCGTCGCGTTGGCGATGGTCGCGACCGAAATCCAGCCCAGGTACACCCGGAACGGGATTTGCGCCGTCCACCGCTCCAGTGTCGAGGTCGGTGGGCGGGAGGCTTGCAGGCGGTAGATGACGATCAAGGCGCTCAGCAGTACGACCATCACCAGCATGCTCAGCGGAAACTGGTTGTGGTGCCACGCGAACAGCCAGCAGCAGTTGGCAGCGGCGGTCAGCAGGTACCAGGGCGCGATGGCGCGTGCGGCGCCGCTGTCGGCGCGGCGCTGCGCGAGCGTGATGGCCAGATACACGCTGTAGGCGATCAGCCCGAGGTAGATCAGGCTCCAGATGGAGAAGACGTAACCGGCGGGCACGAAGTACACCTCGACGCGACGGGTGACGTCGCCTGTGGTCTGGCCGTTGATCGGCAGGCTGTTGGCGAGGTAGTTGACGACGAGCGTGGCCGCGGTGGCCACGCCCACGGCGAGCGGCCACAGCACTGACGAGGTGGATCGGCGGTCGGCGGTGCGGCTCACCATGTCGGGCTCCTTCACAGTCAAGCGGGTAAGTGCTTCATGCCCGTTCCAAGTGACTTCGAACCTCGGGCTCACACCGTCGCCGTGAGGCCGAGTTCTCTCGCCTTGTCGAAGTCGTCGTCAATGAGGACGACGTCGTGCCCGGCGCGGTCGAGTAGCGAGGCCGCGATCGAGGCTCGATACCCGGACGCGCAGTGCACCCACACGGTCCCTGGCGGGGTCTCGGTGAGTCGCTTCGGCAGTTCGTGTAGCGGTATGTTCACTGCGTCCGGAACGTGTTCGGACTCGAACTCGTGATTCTGCCGTACGTCGAGAACCGGGACTTTTTCCGTTCGGAGCCGTTCGGCCAGACGGTCGAACTCGACGACAGGGTACGAGCGAAGCGCAGTCCCGTCGATGACACCGGTGGCGGCGCCCGTGAGCCGGTCAATCCCGATGCGTACCAATTCGCGTTTGGCTTCGGCGATCTGGTCCGGCGACTCGCCGATCAGCGTTACCGGGGCGCCCCAGTCGTAGAGCCACCCGAAATAACTGACGAACGGGCCGGACAGTTCGAAACCCAACGAGCCCTGCAGATGCCCAGCAGCGAACGCGGTCCGGTTCCGAAGATCGACCACCAACTCGCCGACCTGTAGGCGGCGCCACAATTCGGACAGGTCGATCGGCTTGGGTGGTGTCAGGTCGACGGGGGCCGGGCCCTCCTTGTTGATGACTCCCATGTGCGCGTAGTACGCCGGATAGGCCGAAAGTCCGGCCAGCAGTTCGTCGACGAAGTCCTGTTCGTCCTGTGTGAGTGCCGGATTGATGTCCTTTTGCTCGCCGATCGTCGATTCGTCGCCGGAAGCCGGTGTGGCCGAACAGAAACTACCGAAGCCGTGGGTCGGGTACACCGGCGTGTCGGCAGGCAAGATGTCGGCGAGTTTGCGGACGGAGTGGAACTGCGCGCGGGTGAGTTGCTCGGTGTCCTCCGTGCCGATCAGGTCAGTCCGTCCGGTGGTGCCGAACAACATCGAACCTCCGGTGAAGACACCGCGCACCCCGTCGGCGTCGTCGCGGAGCACATAGCTGACGTGATGATGGGTGTGCCCGGGCGTGTGCATCGCCTCCAACCGGATGGGGCCGGCGTCGATGACGTCGCGATCGCTGACCGCGCGACGGGGGTAGCTGACTTCGTCACCCGCCGGCACCACATACTCTGCGCCGACGGTGCGCGACAGTTCGAGTCCGCCGGTCACATAGTCGTTGTGTAGGTGCGTCTCCAACACATGAGTGATGCGGACGTTGTGATGAGCGGCAAGCGTGAGTATCCGGTCGATGTCGCGCTGCGGGTCGATCGCAACAGCGACGTCGCCGTGGCAGACCAGATAGCTGCGGTCACCGAGTCCGGAGGTTTCGATGATCGAGACGTCCATGAATGCTCCTTTACGGTCAACGTAGGAAGACGGTGTCGACGAGAACGAAAGCGGCGATCGCGAAGACGAGGTAAGCGAACCAACGCTGCAGGCGATCCGTGTCGACCCTGGTGCCGAAGTACCCGGCTACGAGCGAGGCGGCCATCGCGGCGGTGACGAATGCCGCGGTGAGCGGCCAGTCGACGCTGATGCCCTGAAGATGGGAGAAGACGCCGGCTGTCGAGTTGGCCACGATGATCAGCAGTGAAGTGCCGATGGCCGTGGACATTTCGACGCCGAGCGCCACCACCAGCGCCGGAATGATGAGGAAGCCGCCCCCCACGCCGAACAGCCCGGTCAGCAGGCCCACGATGAGGCCGGCTCCGATCGATCGCGGCGCGCACCGACGCCAATTGACCTGCCCGGAACGGGCTTCGCATGCGGTGCCGGTGCTGTTCTGATCGGCCAGCATGCGGACGCCGGCGACCACCATCACGATCGCGAACCCGATGAGCAGTGCCGATGCGGGTAGGTGTCTGCTGATGGCACTGCCGAGCATGGTGGCGGGGACACCGGTCACCGCGAAGATTCCGGCCAAGCGCCACCGAACCTGTCCGGCACGGATTTTCGGTAGCACGCCAACTGCCGATGCCGTGGCCACGACGACCAGCGAGATCGGAATGGCTTCCTCGATTCCGAGACCGATCCCGTAGACCAGCGCGGGAACCGCGAGAATCGACCCCCCGCCACCGAGCAGTCCCAGCAGTACCCCGATCAGCGCACCGAGAGCCAGGCCTATCGCCAATGCCATGACTGGTTCCCTACCCGCCTACCGGCGCCAGAACCCGCGGGCGGAGCGGCGAGGTTGCTCCGGGGCACGTTGGCAGCGGCATTGCTGCACGGGCGGGACCGAACGCATCACATCGTCGACGTGCTGGCCGCAGCCGTCCCACGTCGTCTTGCCGCAATCGGGACATCGGACCGGGTAACACATTTTCGATATCTCCTTGCTTTCCCGAATTTCAGACCGTGACGTGAGCGCCGGCCCAAGCGTTGTATCCGCCGCTGAGGTCCGACACCTGGCGGAACCCGTTGGCGCGCAACAATGATGCGGCAACACTCGAGCGCCACCCACCTGCACAGTGCAGCACGATGGGCCTTCCGCTCGGCACTTCGCGCATACGCATCCGCAATTGCGCCAGCGGAATGTGAACTGAGCCCGGGATCGCGCCGGCTTCACGCTCGCCGGGGTTGCGAATGTCGATCAATGTCACGTTGCCCGCGGCGGTCATCTCGTCCAGCTCGGAAACCGACGTCCGCGGCGCAGTCTGCATCAGATCGCGCAGCTCTGCGGGGAACTGCCCGTCTCGACCGATGGTCAGGTAGCCGACGGCGTTGTCGAAGCCGATGCGGGCCAGGCGGAGCGATGCTGACTGCTCCTCCCCCGGATAGGTGATCAGGGCGATCTGGTCGGCGACGTCTGCCACCATCCCAGCGGTTTCGGCGAAGCGGCCGTCGAAGCCCACGTTCACCGACCCACGTAGGTGGCCTGAGGCGAAATCGTCGACCGCGCGCGCGTCGATCACCCGCACACCGGCATCGAGGGCGGCCCGGACCTGTTGGGGATTCATTGCGGGCACCGTGCGCTCTGGCTGCAGCAGCGGGTGGACCCGCTTGTTCATCGCGGCATCGGCGGCAAAGTATGCAGGCGCCGCGGGCTGGCCGTGGGTGAGCATCTCGATGAAGGCTTCTTCGCTCATCGGTTGCACCGAAGGGTTGCTCACCCGCTGTTCGCCGATCGTCGATGTGAGCTCCGTCGACAGGTTCTTTCCACACGACGAGCCGGCGCCGTGCGCCGGCATCACCTGAACGTGGTCGGGCAGTGTCATCAGCTCGTCGTGGATGGTGTGGAACATCGCACGAGCCAGATCACTGGTCGAGCTGTCGCCGATATTGACCAGATCCGGTCTGCCGACGTCACCGATGAACAGCGAGTCGCCCGTCAGCACGGCTGTCGGCTCAGCATCTGCACGCTCGCGAACCAGCACACTGATCGATTCCCAGGTATGGCCCGGTGTCGACAGGATCTCCAGGTCGACCTCCCCCAGTGAGATGTGTTCCCCGTCGGCCAGGCGGCGGATCGGATAGTCGGTCTCGGCGGCCTCTCCATAGCCGATCCAGGCGCCGGTTGCGTCGACGAGTTCGAGGTGACCGGAGACGAAGTCGGCATGGAAGTGGGTGTTGATGACGCCCTCGATCGTCAGCCCGTGTCTACGCGCATCGGCCAGGTATTCGGTGATGTCGCGGCGCGGGTCCACGACGATCGCGCGTCCGGTCGACTCGTCACCGATCAGATAAGACGCGTGCGACAGGCATTCGATGTAGTACTGCTCGAGGATCATCTTTTGTCCCTTCTCGTCGTCGGGGCGTCGGTCTGCGATACCCCCACGGGTATATTGACAATACGCCCGGGGGTATCTACTCCGCAAATACCCCCAGGGGTAAGCTGGGCAATGAAGTGGAAGGAATTTTCAATGGTTGGTGACCAGGAGGCTGTCGGCGCCGTGCTCAACCGGCTGCGGCGCGCGCAAGGGCAACTCGCCGGCGTGATCGCGATGATCGAGCAGGGGCGCGAGTGCAAGGACGTTGTCACTCAACTCGCGGCGGTGTCGCGAGCGCTCGATCGTGCCGGCTTCAAGATCGTCGCGACGGGTCTGCGCGAATGCATGACCGGCGACCAAGAGGGCAACGAACGGCCCATGACCGAGGCCGAACTGGAGAAGCTGTTCCTCGCACTGGCCTGACCATTCACGATCGACAGAGGAGTCATCATGGGTATCGCCCTGGCCACGAGCCTGAAGACATCGTTCGACGAAGCGGTGGCACGCACCCGCGAGGCGCTGGCCGGACAAGGGTTCGGCGTCCTGACCGAAATAGACGTCAAAGCGACGCTGAAGAACAAACTCGACGAGGACATGGAGAACTACCTCATCCTCGGCGCGTGTAACCCGCCGCTGGCGCACCGGGAGATCAACGCGCAGCGTCAGATCGGTCTACTGCTGCCGTGCAACGTCGTGGTGCGCAGCGACCCTGAGGACCCGGAAACGACGCTCGTCGAGGCGATGAATCCGCAGTTGCTGGTGGACGTCACCGAGGAGCCGGGACTGAAACCGATCGCCGAGGAAGTCGGTGACAAGCTTCGAGCGGCGATTGACGCGCTATCGGAATGATCGATTGGCGCGAGTGTCGCCGAGAACGCTCAGGCGAGCTTGGCCAGCGCGGCCTCGGGGTCATATCCGGCGAACCCGTCGAGGCGGCCGTCGCGCAGCCGGTTGACCCACGCCGGATCGGCGAGCAGGGCCCGCCCGATGGCCACGATGTCGAACTCGTCGGCGTCGAACTGCTCGACCAGTCGGTCGACGGAGGCGGGCTGGATCACCTGGCCCGGCTGCTCGCTGCGGAACTGCGTCTCCAACCCGACCGAGCCGACCGCGATGACGGGCAGGCCGGTGACCTTCTTGGTCCACCCGGCCAGGCTCAACTCGCCGTCGTGGTCGGGGAACGCCGGCAGGTAGTGCCTGCGGGTGGACGGGTGCAGGACATCGACGCCGGCATCCACCAGTGGGGCGAGCAGCTCCTGTAGCTGGGTCGGATCGTCGGCGATGGACGCGGTGTAGTCGGTGCCCTTCCACTGTGAGAACCGGAAGATGATCGGGTAGTCCGGGCCGACGGCGGCGCGGACGGCGGCCACCACCTCGGCAGGGAACCGGGTCCGCGCGGTCAGCGATCCGCCGTATTCGTCCTTGCGCAAATTGGTTCGGTCCCAGAAGAACTCGTCGAGCAGGTAGCCATGGGCACCGTGCAGCTCGATCGCGTCGAAGCCGACCTCTCGAGCGGTGGCAGCGCCGTCGGCGTACTGGTCGGCGAGTCGATGTAGTTCGCGGACCTCGAGTGCCCGGCCCCGCGGACGACCCCGGCCGTCGACACCCGAGGGGCCGACGGGCACCACACCGTCGGCGTCGTCACGCTGCACGCCCTGATGCCACAGTTGCGCGGCGATCGTGCCGCCCTCGCGATGAACCGAGCCGACGACGCGCCGCCAGCCGGCGAGCACCTCGTCGCCCGCGATCGTCGGGATGCTGGCCGGGTATCCGGCGGCCGGATCCGGCAGCCGAATGCCTTCGGTGATGATCAGTCCGACCCCGCCCGCGGCCCGCCGGCGGTAGTACTCGGCCACGTCGGCGCCCGGAATCCCGTCGGGTGAGGCCTGACGGGTCATCGGGGCCATCGCGAACCGGTTGGGCACCGTCAAGGAGCGGACCGTGAACGGTCGAAACAGATCGTCAATCGCCATGAACCGATCCAACGCGACACCGCCCAGGCTGATTCCATCGGGCCACCCGGCGCGGGCTTCACCTAACCTTCGGAGGGCTTGTCGACCTGGTCCTCGGGCAGCGGAAGCGCCTCGGCCCCGGGAGTGGCGGGCGCCATCACGTCGGCGTCCTTGGTGGCGGGCTCTGGCGTTACGTTCTCGTCTGGAGATGTCATGTTCGACTCCGTACCCGTAGGCGCTCAACGGTAATCACACAAAGCGTTCCGCCGAGTGTGGGGTTGTGTCACGCGAATCGGCGGAAAGCGTGACGCGAGGCCACACTCGGCGGAACGCCGGAGCGGGGCGACTAATCGAACCGACCGGCGTCGATGACCCGCAACACGACCGCGCTGGCCTCGTCGGAGGCGGCAAGGTCGACTTCGACGGTGAACCCCCAGTCGTGGTCGCCCGCGGGATCGTCGAAAATCTGCCGCACCCGCCACACCCCGGGCGCACGGTCGATGATCAGCAGCGCCGGACCGCGCGCGTCGGCGCCGGTGCCGACGTCGTCGTGCTCGTCGAAGTAGTGCTGCCCGACCTGCTCCCAGCGCCGCGCCGTCCATCCCGAACCGTTGTCCAGCGCGCCGAGTTCGTCCCAGCGTTGCCGGGCGAACAACTGCACCCGCCGGAACAACGCGTTGCGCACCATCGCGGTGAACGCACGCTGGTTGCCGCTCAGCGGGCGCGGCGGGGCCGGCACCGCCGCCGGCGCGTCATTCGGCTGGTCGGGGTCGGTCAGCTGCTCCCATTCGTCGAGCAGGCTCGAATCCACCTGGCGGACAAGCTCACCGAGCCACTCGACGATATCGGTGAGCTCCTCGGTCCTGGCCGCGGCGGGTACCCCGGACCGCAGCGCCTTGTACGCATCGGACAGGTAGCGCAGCACCGCGCCCTCCGCGCGGGTGAGGCCGTACTCGCTGACGTATTCGCGAAACGTCATGGCGCGTTCCCACATCTCGCGCACCACCGACTTCGGGGACAACCGGGCGTCGGCGGCCCACGGGTTGCTCTGCAGGTAGACCTCGAAGGCGTGCTCGAGCAGGTCCTCGAGCGGCTTGGGATAGGTGACGTCGTCGAGCAGCTCGATACGTTCGTCGTACTCGATGCCCTCGGCCTTCATCGCGGCGACGGCCTCGCCTCGGGCCTTGTTCAGCTGCGCCGCCAGGATCTGACGCGGATCCTCCAGCGTCGCCTCGATCACCGAAACAACGTCAAAGGCGAAGGTGTCCGACGCCGGATCGAGCACATCGACGGCGGCCAGCGCGAAGGTCGACAACGGTTGATACAGCGCGAAGTTCGGCGGCAGGTCGACGGTCAGCCGATATCTGCGACCGTCGGGACCCGGCTCGTCGAGGCGCTCGACCACACCGGCCTGAAGCAGCGACCGCGCGATGCCGACGGCTTCGCGGATATGCTGCAGCTGCCGTTTGCGTGGCTCGTGGTTGTCGGTCAGCAGCCGCCGCATCGCCTCGAATGGGTCACCGGCGCGGTCGACGACGTCGAGCATCATGGCCGTCGACACCCGCATGTTGCTGGTCAGTGGCTCGGGTGTGGCCTCGATCAACCGGTTCATCGTCGACTCACCCCAGGGCACCATTCCTTCGGGAGCCTTGCGGCGCACCAGCTTTCGGCGCTTCCTGGGATCGTCGGCGACTTTGGCGAACTGCTTGAGGTTTTCCACCTCGTGGTCGGGCGCCTGCACGACGACGGTGCCCGCGGTGTCGTAACCGGCCCGCCCGGCTCGGCCGGCAATCTGGTGGAACTCGCGCGCGTTGAGCAAGCGGGTGCGCACACCGTCGTACTTCGACAGTGCCGAGAACACCACCGTGCGGATCGGCACATTGATGCCGACACCCAGCGTGTCGGTGCCGCAGATCACCTTGAGCAGACCGGCCTGCGCCAACTGTTCGACCAGGCGCCGATACTTCGGCAGCATCCCGGCGTGATGAACGCCGATGCCGTGCCGCACCAGCCGTGACAGCGTCGCGCCGAAGGCCGTGGAGAATTGAAACGCGCCGATCATCTCCCGGATCTCGGTCTTCTCGTCTTTGGTGCTGACGTTGACGCTCATCAGCGCCTGCGCGCGCTCCAGCGCCGAGGCCTGGGTGAAGTGTACGACGTAGATCGGGGCCTGCCCGGTCTCGAGCAGATCGCCGATCGTCTCGTGCATCGGGGTGGTCGCGTATGAAAAGAACAGCGGCACAGGACGTTCGGCGTTGGCCACCAGCGCCGTCGGGCGGCCGGTGCGGCGGGTGAGGTCGTCGCGCAGGAACGAGACGTCACCCAGCGTCGCCGACATCAACAGGAACTGCGCCTTCGGCAGCTCCAGCAGCGGAACCTGCCACGCCCATCCGCGGTCCGGGTCGCCGTAGAAATGAAACTCATCCATCACCACCAACGCGATGTCCGCGTCGGCCCCTTCACGCAGCGCGATATTGGCCAGCACCTCGGCGGTGCAGGTGATGATCGGAGCCTCGGCGTTGACGGCCGCATCGCCGGTCAGCATGCCGACGTTGGCCGCGCCGAACACTTCGCACAGCGCGAAGAACTTCTCACTGACCAGCGCCTTGATCGGCGCGGTATAGAAGCTGCGGCCACGCCCTGCACGAGATCGAGCCAGTGCCGCGAACAGCGCGCCGGTGGCAACCAGCGATTTCCCTGAACCGGTCGGGGTCGCCAGGATGACGTTGGCTCCGCTGACCAACTCGATCAGCGCTTCTTCCTGCGCCGGATACAGCACGGTGCCGTTCTCCTCGGCCCAGGCGGCGAAGGTCGTGAACAGCTCGTCGGGGTCGGTGCCGAGCCCTCGTGCGACGTCGGTGAGTGAAGTCTCAGGCACCCCGATGCACCGGCCCCAGCCGGTCGGCGATCTGCTCGGCGGCCGACTCGACCTCGGCGAGCCGGCTCCGTAGGCGTTCGGGCACCCAGGCGAGCGCGATTCGCGCCGGGGGCCAGTTGGTTTCGTCGATCGGGACCAACTTGAACTCCGGTGGGGAGAACATCTTGCCGATGAACGATTCGGGTGCGTAACTCACCAGCGCGACGAGATGCCGGTTGAACACGGCGGTGGCCATCTCGAGTTCGCCGCCGCGCTGGTTGGTCGCGCGGACGATGCGGTGCACACCGCGGCTGTTGAGTTGTCGTGTCAACCCGGCCAGCACCACCGGATTGGGCCGGGCGAAGTCGATGACGACCTCCCGGTCGCGAAGTTCGTCGATCGTCACGAGGTCCCTGGCGGCCAGGGGGTCGTCGAAGCGCACCGCGACCGCGCCCTGATAGCTGGCGACCACCTTGTGCCGCAGGCGTTTGTCCCCGGCGGGCAGGTGGATCAGGCCGAGTTCGGCCTGTCCGGCGATCAGCGTGGCGGCGACCTCGGTGCCCGACCCCGGAACGCGAAACTCCGTCGGGCCGGATAGGTCGGCCAGCACCGTCTCCAGTTGAGCGAGAAGGTCGGACGGCGCATAGGCGGTGGCGCTCAGCCGAAGCGGCGCCGACCCCTGCACGCTGCGCTTCGCGGTGGCTTTGAACTCTTCGATCTGTCGCAGGATTTCCCGGGCGGGGCCGATCAATTGTTCGCCGAGCGGGCTCAGCCGCACGTCGTGGTAACCGCGTTCGAACAACGGCCCGCCGAGTTCCTTCTCGAGAAGTTTGATCTGCTTGCTCAGCGGGGGCGGCGTGATCATCAGCTTGTCGGCGGCCCGCTTGAAGTGCAGTTCGTCGGCGACGGCGACGAAATACCTGAGCCTGGTGAAGTCGATGTCGATTCCTGCGGTGTCTCGAACGGGTGGCCGTGCAACCCGAATGCTACGAGATCACCGGTGCACCCCGGTCAGACGTGCACGTCGCCGGTGGTGGTCTCGAGTACTTTTCGCCGATGTAGCGCCTCGATCTCCGTGGGGCTCAGACCGAGAAGCTCGGTGGCGATCTCGGCGGTCTGCTCGCCGATCAGAGGGGCCTGCAGTAGCGGGGGATCGGCGACGTGATCGCAGTGGATCTGCACGTTTTCCACCGTGAACGGGACATCTGCGTGCGGGTGGAGCTCATCACGGAACGATCGCCGCTGCTCGTAATACCCCCATGACGGGAGTTCGTCGGCGTGCATGACGGCGCCCGCGGGCACGCCCGCGGCCTGAAGCTTCTCCATCGCCTCGGTCCGTGAATGCCGCGCGGTCCAGGCCCGCACGGCGTCGGGGTCGACCTCACCGTCGCCGGGCAGACCGATGACCCAGCGCAGCGCCTGCAGTTCGGCGTCGTCACGCACCGTGATCGCGATCCAGTTGTGCTCACCCGCGGCCGGGAACAGTCCCCACGGCGCCCGGCGTCCCGTGCCGGAGCGGGAATGCCCCGCACGTTCGAGGGCATCGGCGGCGATGTCCGCAGCGACATGACTCAGCATCACCTCGGCCTGCGCGATGCTCGCCGACCCGCCCTCGCCGGTGCGTTCCCGGCGCAGGAGCAGTGCGATCGCAGACAGGACGCCGATCCGGGCCGCGACGTGGTCGGGGTACACGGTGACGGTGTCGCAGAACGTCTCGGGCTCGCCCGGGTACACCCACTGACTGGTGAACCCGACGGCCGCGCGGACCAGCGGCCCGTATCCGAGTCGCTTAGCCCATGGACCGCTGGGACCGAAGGCCGAACTGTCGACCACGACGATGCCCGGATTGATCCGGCGCAACGTCGCGTAGTCCATGCCCAGTGCTTCGGCGACGCCGGGTTTGAAATTCGTCAGCACCACATCGGAAACCCGCACCAGGCGGTGCGCGAGCTCGCGGCCTTCCCCCGTGCGCAGATCGAGTCCGATCGAGCGCTTGTTGCGGTGTCCCGCGGCGAACGGCTGGGTCATCGTGGTGAGCTTGCCGACGCGCAGGCCGTCTGGGTGGGCGGAGTGCTCGATCTTGACGACGTCGGCGCCCAGATCGCCGAAGAGCCGGCCGGTGTCGGCGCCGACCACGATGACCCCGAGGTCGAGGACGCGGATCCCTTCCAGCGGCCGGCCCTCCCTTTGGCGCTGCCGGCCGGCCAGCAGCGGAGCGGCGGCCAGCCGTGCGGGCCGCTCGGGGTCCGTGTCCAGTGCGCTGGCGCGGTGCCCGTCGATCTCGCTGACGCCCACCGGGACCGGGGCGACCACACCGGGCGCCAGCTCGACGTTGCGGAAAAAGCCGCGCGCACTGAAGTGTTCGGCGGTCAACGCCTCCGACAAGGTCAGCACCGCCGCCGTCGGAACGCCGTGGGCCTGGCCCTGGGACTCCAACTCGGCGCGGGTCTTGTCGGCGCAGAAGCGGGCGATGGCGGCGAGCAGATGCGGTGAGCGGAAACGCTTTCCGAGCTTGTCGTATGACGGGTCGGCGAACTCCTCGGGACTGCCCATCCACGTGAACATTCCGCGCCACTGCCGTTTGGCCAGAATGCAGATGCGGACGTGGCCGTCCTTGCAGGGGATGATCGGATAGCGCTGGCGTTCGGCGTCCCAGTCGCGTTGCTGTAGCTTCACCGCGACGCCCGCCGACGCGCTGCCCGCCGATCCGAACGGCGGGTCGAGCGTCTGCATCGCCCCGTCGAGGATCGAGAAGTCGATGAGGTCTCCCTCGCCGGTGCGCAGGCGATCCAAGAAGACGGCGACGGTCATCACCGCGGCCTGCGCGGCGGCCACGTGGTAGGGCAGTTCGGCCGGCGGTATCAAGGGCTCGCGGCCCGGGATGCCGGACCGCGACAGCTCGCTGGTCAAGGCGTGGAACACCGGGCCGGTGCCCTGCCAGGTGCGGTAGTCGTTGTCGCGACCGAAGTCGCTGAGCGACAGGACCACCAGCGCCGGGTGCTGCCTGCGGATCTCGCGCACCGCCAGTGTCGCCTCGGCGAGTGACCCCGGCCGGGTGTTCTCGATCAGAATGTCGGTTGCGGCAAGCATTTTCGTGAACTCGTCGCGACCGGCCGCAGTCGAAGGATCCAGCTCCACTGTCTCCATACCGTGCCGGTCGATGGCGGTCTGCACACCTACCCCGGCGACGTGCGGACCCACCACGTCGTCGTCGGTGACACCGAGCAGGTGCAACACCGTCACGCGCGCACCGAGGTCGGCGAGCAGGCGGGCGACGGCGCTCATCGGACCCGAGCTCAGATCGAGGATCCGCGTCCCGGACAGCGGCGGATCGTATGCGGCGGCGTGGGACACAGGTCAGCTCCTGCGGGCCTGGCGGAAGGGGATGTCGCGATCGGCCTCGGGCTCCTTGGGGAGTCCGAGCACGCGCTCGCCGATGATGTTGCGCTGAATCTGGTCGGTCCCGCCGCCGATCGAGGTGAAGAACGCGTTGAGCGTCAGGAAGTTGACGTCGTCGGCCACCGGATTCTCCGGGCCGGCCAACAACGCCTGCGCGCCGATGATCTGTGTCTTCATCGCCGCCTCGGTGTGCAGGATCTTCGACATCGCGAGCTTGCCCAGCGACATGATCGAGCTCGACGTGCCCTGTGTCGTGGCGGCTTTCGCGCGCGCGTTGTTGAGCCGGTTGAGCTCCCGCAGGGCCAGCACCTTCGCCAGGGGGTAGCGCACCGCCGGGTCGTCGAGGACGCCGTGCTCGCGGGCGAGTTCTATCAGACTGTCCGCCTTGCGGTTACGTGAGCCACGGCCGCTGTCGCCCATGATAGAGCGTTCGTAAGCCAGCGCGGTCTGAAGCGCGCGCCAACCGTGGCCCTCACCGCCCAGCAGGTAGTCGTCGGAGACGGTCGCGTCGTTGATGAACACCTCGTTGAAGTGCGATTCGCCGGTGATCTGCACCAGCGGACGCACCTCGATGCCCGGCTGCTTCATCGGCATGATGAACAGGCTGAGGCCCTTGTGCTTGGGCACATCCCAGTCGGTGCGTGCCAGCAGCAACGCATAATCGGCGGTGAGCGCGCCCGACGTCCACACCTTCTGGCCGTTGACCACCCACTGGTCACCGTCGCGGACCGCGGTGGTGCGCACGCTGGCCAGGTCGGAACCCGCGCCGGGCTCGCTGTAGAGCAGGCAGGTGCGGGACCGCTCGACCAGAAAGTCGCGCAGCAGATCGTGTTTGAGCTTCTCGGTGCCGAGCTTGAGCGCGGTGTTGGCCGGGATGTTGTACTTGTCCTGCCGCGATCCCGGCGCCTTGATCGCCGAGAACTCCTGGCCGATGACGGCCGCGAGGTCACTTGGATACCCGCGGCCGAACCACTCGGTGGGGTAGGTGGGCACCGCGTAACCGGCGTCGAGCACCTTCTCCAGCCAGGCGATCCGCTCAGGAGACGACGCCCACGGGTCGTCGGACTTGGGCAGTGGAGTCCAATTGTCGCGCAACCACTCCCGTACCTCGGCGCGGAGCTCGTCGGCGGTGGGCAGCGGACCCGGAAGCGGAGAAGTCATGTCAGGCGCCTTTCGAGACGAGGTAGCGCTCGCGATGCAGGCGCGGGCCGCCGAACAACTGCAGACCGGTGCGCGCTCTGCGCAGGAACAAGTGGGCGGGGTGCTCCCAGGTGAAGCCGATGCCGCCGTGCATCTGAATCGCATTCATGGCGATGGTCTCGTAGGCCTCGGCGCAGGCGAAACCGGCCAATGCGACGGCCCGGGTGGCGGTTTCACTTCGCGCGGCCGTCTCGGCGGCGGCGTGCTGGGCGGCCGACGTCGCATTCTCGACCTCGATCAGAAGGTCGGCGGCCATGTGCTTGAGCGCCTGGAAGCTGCCGATCTGACGACCGAACTGGACACGGGTCTTGAGGTAGTCGACGGTCAGATCGAAGAGCCGGCGCGAGCCGCCCACCTGCTCACCGGCCGACGCGATCACGGCGTGGTCCAGGGCTTGCTGTACGGCGTCCCATCCGGCGGTGCCGAGTCGCCGCGCGGGTGTACCCGCGAAGGTGAACGTCGACAACCGCACGGTCGGGTCGAAAACCGTTGCCGCGGTGCGGGTGAAACCCTCGGCGTCCGGCGCCACCTCGAAGACGCCGACACCGTCGCTGGTGCGCGCGACCACGAGCACGACGTCGGCCACCTGACCCCAGGTGACGTAGTGCGCGGCACCGGTGAGGGCGCCATCTTCGCCGGCCGCGACGTCGACGCCCTCGGCCGTCCAGGAGCCGGACTGTCCGGTGATCGCGACGGTGCCGATGGCCGTCCCACCGGCCAGTCCCGGCAGGAGTCGGCGTTTGTCCTCGGCGGAGCCTGCGGCCTGAACGAGCGCGACCGTCAACACCGCGCTGGAGATGAACGGCGCGGGCAGAAGCGCCGCGCCGGTCTCCTCGGCGACGGCCTCGAGCTCGAGTGTCCCGAATCCGAGACCGCCGAGCTCGTCATCGACGAGCATGCCGAGCACACCCTGTTCGGCGAGCCGGCTCCACAGTTCGCGGTCGAAGCCGTCGTCGGAGGTCATCACCCGGCGCACGTCGTCTTCGGTGCACCTGTCGTCCAGTAAGTCGCGGACCGCCGAGCGCAGTTGGGCGCGCTCGGCCACACTGATCGTCATCCCAACCGCCTCCCTGGCTAGCTGGGTCCATGGTTGGGCCCCGGCGACCGGGTGTAAATCACGAATCGCGACACCGGCGGGTTTCCGTTTGGGACATGCCGCCGCCTGGCCGCCGCGCTTGCCTGGGGGCTACTGCATACGAGCCTGGCCGCGACCGTCGATCAGGGTGTCGAGGCCGCGTTGCCATCTGGCGGAGCGGGCGCGGTCACACACCGTGCGGGTGATCAGGACGACAGCCGCCGCGGTTCCGAGAACGGCGAGCAGGACGAGCGCACCGGCGGTGACGGCTTCCACCGCCGCGTGCCTGGAATCGAACAGTGCGGTGCCGACGGCGCCGGCGATCGGCACGGCGACCAGCGACATGACGACGACCAAGGTCATGATCAGGGCCTCGATCCGATCCACGGAGCGGACCAGGGGGTCGCGGCCCCTCAGGCGCACCAGCGTGGGCCACCGGGGCGGGCGAAGGCTGAAGGTGACCCAGTCCTGGTCGTCACCCGGCCGATCAGCCGTCTGGGGTTGGTCGTTGCCACCCGGGCGGTACACCGCGCTCTCCTCTCACGATCGGGGTTTTGCCTCTTTCACCCATGGTGAACCCGATCGCCGCTTTGGGCTTGCCGGTGCCCGACAACCTCGACGCCACCGGTTGTCGCCGTCCCACAACGCCGTGAGCTCGGGCCGGGGTGCTTCGGCGCGGCGAAGGGCGGGTATCCGTGACCGCCGTCGATTCGGAAGGGCCCGCACATGAGCGATACGCGTAAGCGTCAACTGGGTGATACCGACAGCCCCATCGAGGACGAGCTGGAAGAGGCCTTCCAGAGGATGGTCGACGAAGGCACGCAGCGCCTGCACCGGAGCTGGCGTGAGGTCCTGGTGACTGGATTCTTCGGCGGGACCGAGGTGGCTGTCGGCGTCCTCGCGTACCTGTCGGTGCTGGCCGCCACGCACAACCAGCTGCTCGCCGGAATCGCGTTCTCGATCGGGTTCCTCGCGCTGCTGCTCGGTCGCAGCGAACTGTTCACCGAGGGCTTTCTGGTGCCGGTCACGACGGTGGTGGCCAAACGCGCCGGCATCGGCCAGCTGCTGAAGTTGTGGAGCGGAACGCTGATCGCCAATCTTGTTGGCGGGTGGGCGATCATGTGGCTGATCATGACGGCCTATCCCAAGCTGCATGAGCAGACGATCGAGTCCGCCGGCCACTTCGCCACCGCACCGCTGTCGGCCGAGACGGTGACCTTGTCGCTGCTCGGCGGCATGGTCATCACCTTGATGACGCGCATGCAGCATGGCACGGAGTCGACGTTCGGCAAGATCGCCGCCGCGATCGCAGGCGGCTTCCTGCTTGCCGGCCTGCAGATGTTTCACTCGATTCTGGACTCGCTGTTGATCTTCGGTGCGCTCATCGCGGGTGCGCCGTTCGGTTACGGCGATTGGGCGAGGTGGTTCGGCTATACGGTCGTCGGCAACGTGGTGGGCGGTCTGCTGCTCGTGACCCTGCTTCGGCTGCTGCGCAGTAAGGACCGTTTGAAAGACGAGCGGCAGGACGCGGAGGAGTCGTGAACCTCAGCGGCCGCGCCATCGCGGTGCGCGCTTCTCCTGCCACGCGGTGATGCCTTCGTGCACATCCTCGGTCGCGGCGGCGACCTTGCGCATCGTCTCGCCGAACCGGACCGATTCGATCCAGCCCATGTTGGCCGTGCGCCAGGCCACCTCCTTGGTGGCGCGTTGCGCCAGCGGGGCCGCCTCGGTGAGCGTGCGCGCCCAGGACCGCGCCTCGGTCTGCAGATCGGCGGGTTCGACCAGCCGCCACACCAACCCCATCTCCTTGGCGCGCTCGGCGTCGATCGGTTTACCGGTCAACAGCAACTCCATGGCGTCGGCCCAGCGGACCCGTTCGGGCAGCCGGATCGCGCCGACGATCGTGGGCACGCCGATGGAGACCTCCGGGAATGCGAAAGTGGCTGCGGTGGAGGCGATCACGAAGTCGCAGAAGAGGACACCGGTCAGGCCGTAGCCGATGCACGGACCGTTGACCGCCGCGATAGTCGGCTTGAACAGCTCCATGCCGCTCTCGAACGAGTTGATCGTCGGCTTCTCCCAGAATGTGCCCCCGAAGGTGCCGACCGAGCCCTCGCCGTCCTTGAGGTCACCGCCGGCGCAGAAGACATCGCCGTTGGCGGTGAGGATCCCGACCCACGCGTCCTCGTCGTCGCGGAACCGCTCCCAAGCCGCGTTCAGGCCGCGCCGCACCTCGCCGTTGATCGCGTTGCGCGCTTCGGGCCGGTTGAGGGTGATGGTGGCGATGTGATCGTCCAACTCGTAGGTGACGAGGCTCATGGCTGCACCCTAGCCAGGTGAGATCGCGCCGACATCGGCCGCTAGACCGGGGCCACGCGATCGGACCAGGGCATCGCCTGCTCCAGCTGGGCGGCCAGCCGGATTAGCAGCGACTCACCGGCCAGCGGTGCGACGAACTGCACCCCCAGCGGCAGCCCGTCCGCGGTCCAGTGCAGCGGCAGCGAAATCGCCGGACGCCCCGTCAGATTGGCGAGCTGAGTGTAGGGCACCCAACCGAGGTTCTTGTCCACCATGTCATCGACGATTTTGGTGTAGCGCAACACTTTCGCCGTGCGCGTCTTGATCAGCACGTCCGCGGCGCGCTGCAGCACGACCGGCAGGTCGAACTCGCCGATGGTCGGCGGCGGGGTCGCCAGCGCGGGCGTCAACAGCAGGTCGTACGACTCGAAGAACGCGGTGAGTCTGCGCGTGTGCTCGTGGCGCCGCTGCACGGCGTCCACATAGTCGACACCGCTCGTGGCCCGGCCCAGCGCGGCAAGGATGAGCGTGTCGCGTTCGAACGCGTCGTCTCCGGCGCCCGAGATGCGTTTGGCTTCATCGAGTTCCAACGCGGTGTAGACGAACCACGTGAGCAGGAAGTCGCGCGCCAGGGCCGCGTCATCGAAGGGGGCACTTTGAAGTTCGTCGACGTGGTGGCCGAGTTCGGTCAGCGTTCGTACGGTCGCCTCGACGGCAGCCGCGGCTTCGGGATGCGGTGACGGATTGATCGCCGAGGGCACCCGCACACCGATACGCAGGGCGCCCGGTTCGGCTCCCACACAGGACGCGAATGTCGAGGACGGAATGCCGGGCACATACGGACCCCATGGTTCGCCGCCGCGAATGACGTCGAGCATCGCCGCTGTGTCCCGGACGGTTCGTGACACCACGCCCTGCACGGCCGCACCGTGCATGGACTCACCGGTCGCGGGTCCCGACGGGGTCAGCCCGCGGCCCGGTTTGAGCCCGACGAGGCCACAGCATGCCGCGGGTATCCGGATCGAACCGCCGCCGTCGTTCGCCCCGGCGCACGGCACGATCCCGGCCGCGACCGCGGCGGCCGACCCACCCGACGAGCCGCCCGGCGTCCGGGTCAGGTCCCACGGATTGCGGGCCGGGCCCCACGCGTCCGGTTCGGTGATCCCCTTCGCCCCGAACTCGGGGGTGTTGGTCTTACCGAAGATGACCAAGCCGGCGTCCTGCCACCGCCGGACGATCTCCGAGTGCTCGGCCACCGGTTTCGACATCAGGGCGCGCGATCCCCGCGACGTCGGCAACCCCGCGTAGTCCTGGGCGAGGTCCTTGATCAGGAACGGAACGCCCGAGAACGGGCCTGCGGCCGCATCCGCCGGCGAAGCCGGGACGTCACGGACGATCGCGTTGATCCGCGGGTTGACCGCGGCGGCACGGTTTCTCGCCAGGTCCAGCAACTCTGCGGGCGTCACCTCGCCGTCGGCGACGAGCTCTGCCAGTCCGGTGGCGTCGTGACCGCGGTATTCCTCAAAGTTCACCGTTCGACCGTACGTGGCGCCGCCCGAGCGGTGGGCGCCCCTCGGCCGACGGGTCAGTGCACGGCCGAGCGCGGCCTGGCGCAGCCGACGGCGACAGGTGCCAGGCTGGGGACCATCGGCTGCTGCTTGCGTTCATCGCGCACCAACCGCCTGTGCAGCGCTCGCTCGTCGCGTTTGGTCAGCGCGCGCCTGCGGCTGACCAGGAGGTCCAGTTGTTGCCAGCTGAGCCCGTCGAGCTCGCCGTCCTCGTCATGGGTGGCGACGACGACGCCTCCGCGCAGCAGGGGAACGGTCTTCGGGGTGAAGGTGCTGGTCGCCAGCAGCAGCTCGGTGGCTTTTCGGTTGGGGCGCCGCTGGCAGCGCTGCGTCGACGGGCTGAACCAGAAGTCGAACTGCCGGTCGGCGCTGGTCAGGCACTGCAGGCCCTGATCCTCTACGAGTTGGTCGATATCCGCGGTGGTATAGGCGCGGGTTTCATAAACGGGGCCGTTGGTGCTGAAGTACAGGACGGTGTTCATGGCGAATTCCCATTCGTCTCTTTCTTCGGTGTGGGGGCCGGCCGTGTGACCGGTCTGTTATCAAAGTTACCCGAGTGATGAAAGTGACAAACCTCGGTAACGATCCAATCACAGTGGAGATGGCCTGAACCGCAGCTCAGAGCTGGTTTTTCCAGGTCAAGAGCGGGTCGCCCGGGGGATCTCGGTCAGCCGAACTCGAGCAAGGTGTACGCGCCGCGGAAGTTGCGCGTGGGCTTGAACCGCCAGAAGGCGGGAAAGGCCTTCTCGAAGAACCAGCCCCGCCCCGAGGGCATGGGGAGGTCGTGTACGGCGCGGATCCCGGGGATGGTGTCCGGGAGTGCGGCCAACTGCGCGGCCGACAGGCTGAAGGGCATCGGCGGAACACGGTAGCGGCGCGACGACCGCATGCCCTTCGGCGCGAGCTTCTTGACCAGGACCGGGGGGAGGTCGAAGACCATCTGCCCGCCCGGGAAGCGCGCCGCGCACGCGGCGATCAGCCCCATGGCCTCCTCGGGCTGCAGGTACATCAGCAACCCCTCCGCGGTGATGAAGACGCCGTTGCTGTCGTCGACCTTCTCCATCCACGAGTAGTCCAGTGCCGACTGGGCCAGCGTGGTGATCCGCGGCGATGCGGGCAGCAGCTTTTCGCGCAGCTCGATGACTGGCGGCAAATCGACCGTCAGCCAGCGGAATTCGGCATGAGGCAGCAAGGTGTTGAGCCGCCAGAAGCTGGTCTGCAGGCCCTCGGCCAGCGCGACCACGGTGGCGCGCGGATGCTCGGCCAGATATCGGCTCGCCGCTCGGTCGAACGCCAACGAGCGCAAGCCCATCTCCTGGCCCTTGCGGCCGAACTTGTCGAAGTCGAAGTCGATCGCGTCGACGAGGCGGATCGCCATCGGATCGTCGATGATCGCGTTCGGATGACGGGCCTGATGGGCCCTTCCGTTCAGCGTCAGCAGCGCGGTCTCGGAGACCCCGGTGAGGGCGATGTCGTCGGCTTTCCGGTCGTCTGCGTCATCCACCACATCGAACCTACCTGTGCGCGCCCGACGTCAGACCAGGTAGATCACGAACACCGTCACCAGTAGCAGGCCCAGCCAGGCGTCGGTGGACCGCTTGAGCCAGCGCGGTCCGGTGTTCACCTCCATGAAGTTGCGAATGATCAACCGCGCCTTGACGAAGGTCAGTGCCAGAACCAGCGCAGTGATCGAGGTGCTCGCGTGCACGGTGTCGGTGAAGTGGGCCGGCGCCAGCCACCATGCGCCGACGGTGATCGCGGTGAGCACCACCCAGGTCCACGCCATGGTCTTGGTCGCGGTGCTGTGGCGTCGGGTCTCCGATGTGCTGGTCACTGTCACCTCATCACGTAGAGCAGTCCGAAGATGATCACCCAGAGCAGGTCGACCATGTGCCAGTACACGGCACCCGACTCGACCATCGATGTCCTGCGCCTGCCGGGGTTGCCCAGTTCGCGAACGATGACCCCGAGCACGATCAGACCGATCAGCACGTGCACCAGGTGCACCCCGGTCAGCACGTAGTAGAAGGAGTAGAACATCTCGGAGTTCGTGTGGCCCGCCGAGATCTTGCTGGCCCATTCGTAGCCCTTGAACCCGATGAACAGCAGTCCGCAGAAGCCGCCCGCGTAGACGAACCTGATCGCTTGGACGTGCGAGCCGCCTCGGGCCGCCAGCACGCTGCGGGCGATGAACCACGAACTGGTCAACAGGATCACGGTGTTGAGCACCCCGATGTTGATGTCGAGGTGCTGCTGGGCGGCGAGGAACTCGGCCGGGTTCATGGCTCGGTAGACCATGAAGATGACGAAGTATCCGGCGAAGATGACCAGGTCACCCAGCACCATCACCCACATGTGGATGTCGCCGGGCAGATGGCCGGCCGACGGGGCCGCCGCGGTGGAGGCCGGCGCGGGCCCGGCCGGTGACGGCAGTTCCCGTGAATCAGACTGTGTCACAGCGCAATCCTCAATCCAGAGCCGGGGCATCGATCGGTTCGCGGTTGGTGGCCCGTTTGAGCAGGACGATCAGCGCGCCCAGCCAGAGGCTGAACACCACCACCGACCACCAGAACGCGAGCGAACCGTTCCAGGCGAACGGACCCGAGTAGGCCACGAACATCTGGGTCGCGATGACCTCGGTGACGATCTGCCAGATAGTCACGTAGGCAAACCATTTCGGGAAGATGTCGTGCTTGTCGTAGAGGATCGCGAGCGCGAACACCAGATAGGCCGCCGAGAAACACCCCAGCGAGCCGTTGTAGGACAGCATCCCCAGGTCGTAGAGCATGCTGACGAGCTCGGGGTCGCGGTCGACCCGGAAGGTGGCGGTCAGAAAGCAGACCGCGACCAGAAGGAACCCCGGCAGCGCCCCGACCCCCATGCCGCCGATGTAGCCGTAGGCGAACACGGAGCCGACCGACATGCGCAGGATGAAATACGCCACCAGCCCGTTGGTGACGGCCGCCCCGCCGAGCAGGATCAGCAACACGCAGAAGCCGACCCGAATCGTCAGCCCGTTCTCGGCGAAGAACGCGACCTTGTCGGCGGCGGTGACGTCGGGACGCGGCGGCGGCGTCACCCTGGCCAGTACGCAGATGATGACGCCGAAAACCGCATACCAGGCCGGAAAGAACCAACAGACCAGCCGCACATCGCGTTTCCCGCCCGGTGGCCCGTCGGATTGCCGGGTGAACCGGCGCGTGAGCAGCGTGCTCACTGCGTGACACCCTCGTCGTGCGCCTGTTTGAGCACCGCCCGGCGCAGCACGAAGAACATCACGACGACGAACAACGCGAACGCCCCGTTGCGCACCCAGAAGGACAGCAGCCCGTCCCATGCCAGCGGGCCGGTGTGGAACACGGCCGCACCGGCCGCGGGCACCATCGCCAGGCCGGTGGCCAACGAGTAATGACCGACCCAGCGCGGGAAGACCGGGTCGGGCCCGTCGTCGAAGTAGACCGCCACGGCCAGCAGCACGAACTGTGTGACGACCATGCCGACCGGGGCGATGAACACGATCCACGCCAGGTCGTTGAGCACCAGCACGACGTCGGGGTTACGGCCGGGGCGGAACGCCGCGACCAGGAAGAAGATGTTCGACAGGGCGAAAATCGTTGCGCCGCTGACGATCGCGGTGAGATAGCAATAGGCGAAGACGTGGCTCTGCGTCTTCATCCGCTTCATCTGCACGACGATCACCATGAAGAACGGCAGGATCATGATTCCGCACAGGTTGAACGTGACCTGGCTGAATCGGATCCACGCGGTGTTGTCGGCGTAGAACGCCGCGACCTGGTCGGCGGACAGCAGCGGTGACAGTGGCGGCCAGAAACCGGGGAACGCCAGTAGCGCGGCCAACAACACCACCCCGACCACCGGCCCGGTCCACAGGCTGACCCATTGAGCCCGGATGTTGCCCGCCTTCGGCAGGTCCTGCACCTGTTCCAGGATCTGCACCGCACCCTCCATTTGACTCGAGTCAATTCCCATGCGGCTCGGCTGCCGCAGCAAGCGCCCCGGCGCACCCGGCCTACGACCCAAAAGCGTTCGCTTTCAGTCGGTGTTCCTGCAGGACCGTATCGGTTCCCGGCTTGGAAGGGAACCCCGAAATCTGATTTGAGTCAGTTTCTCCTGTGTCGTGCGTAGAGTCTCATCAAGCGGAGCCCCACGAACACGGAACGGACAGCAGTGCTCAAACCCGAGAGAATCGAGCGCGGCAAGAAAGGCCTTCAGACGCGTGAACGCCTGCTCGGCGCGGCCATCGCCGAGTTCAAGCGCGGCGGAATCGCGGCGGCCGACATCGGTGCCATCGTTTCGGCGGCCGGCGTCGCGCACGGCACCTTCTTCTTCCACTTCCCGACCAAGGAACACGTCCTTCTCGAGCTGGAGCTGCGTGAACAGGAGCGCATGGCCGCGGAGCTGACGCGGTCCTACCGACGGCCTCACGATGTGCGCACGACGCTGGCGAAGGCGGTCACCGTGCTCGAGGCGCTCGAACGCAGACTCGGCGCACGCTTGTTCAAAGACTTTCTCGCCCTACATTTCTCGACGACCCGAGCCCCGTCCGAAGAATGGACCGTACATCCGGTCATCGTCGCCGTCGTCGAAGAGCTGCGCCGCGCACAGGACAGAGGGGAGATTCCCCGTGACGTCGACGTGATGCTGAATGGGATCTCGTTCCTCGTCGGCCTCTACGCGTTGCTCATCACGATGCCCGAGGCTCCCAAGATCCGCCGTCCCGTCATCGACGGATACCTCACCACGTACATGTACGGATTACGCGCGCAGTGACGGGCGCTCACCCGGCAAGCACGAACGAGAGGAAGAATCCCCCCGCGGTCGCGAACGCGTTGAGCGGCCGGCCGTGTTCGAAAGCCTCCGGCATGAGCGTGTCGGCGAGTGATGCCAGAACCGCGCCGCCGGCGAAGGACAACGCGACCGCCAGCAGGGTGTCGTCCAATCCGGAAGCGACCGAACGACCCAGCACCACGGCGGCGGCCAGCAACACCGCACACAGCAGCCATGTCAGCACGACGGCGCGGGCGCTGGTCCCTGACTCGCGCATCGCGACCGCGCCGACGAGGGACTCCGGCAGATTCGAGAAGAAGATCGCCACCAGCAGTGACAGCGAGACACCACCCACCAGGGAGACACCGAGGGCAAGGTTCTCAGGCACGCCGTCCAACGTCACCGCGGCCAACAATGCGAAACCGACCCCGCCGCGGGCTCCGGAAGTGGCGACCTCGCGGCTGTCGGGCCCGGATTTACCGCTGATGTACTTGTCCAACGCGGTGTCGACGGCGACGAACGTGGCGGCGCCGGCGAGCAGGCCGAGACCCGAGCGCACCGCACCGCCCATGTGGTACGCGTCTTCGAAAAGCTCGAACGCCAGCGCGGAGATCAGCGCCCCGCTCGCGAAGGCGAGCAGCACGCCCGTCACCCGTTTCGGTGGACTCCATTTCGCACCCACCATCGAGCCGATGACGAGGGCGCTGGATGCGGCCAGGCCGAACCATACTGCCGTCAGCACGGCGGCTTGATGCCCCTGCCCGCCGATTTTCAAACCGGACGCACCCGCGCGGCGATTGCCGCGGGCACGCGATGGGTATCTGAGCTCAGCGTCGAGGGGAGGCACGTGACGTCGCCACCGGAGCTGGGCTGTCCCAAACGGATGGAGTTCGGTCCGTGTGGTGGTGTGCGCCCCGACGGCCAGTGCGAGATGCGACCGGGCCCCTGCATGTTCACCGAGGTGGTGCCGTGGACAGGACCGCGGCACGAACCCCTCCCGGTCAGGGCGCCGCTGGTGCTCACCGACTTCAGCAGCGTCGCTTCGACGCGCAAGACGTCGCCGCGACCGCCGCTCTGCTCGCACCTTCGTGTGACGCCGTGCTGGTCGGCGAGCATCAGAACAAGCCGGACTTCCCGCCGACGCTGATGGGTAGCCTTCTGCTCGACGCCGGCGTGACGCCGTGGATCACGCTGTCGTGTCGGGACCGCAACCGGGTGGTCCTCGAGCAGGAACTGCGGGGGTTGCGCAGCATCGGCGTAAAGACCGCGATGTGCGTGACGGGCGACGGGCGAGGTTACGACGTGCGGCCCGACGTGACGCAGACCTTCGATCTGGACGGGCCACGCCTGGTCGAGCTCGCGGCATCGATCGGCATGATCGCGGCGGTACCCGAGACTCCGACGGCGCCGCCGGTCGCCGGCAGACCCGCTCGCCTGGTGGAAAAGCAGCGCGCCGGAGCCAGTCTGGCGGTCCTTAACCACGTACCGTTCCCGGCCATGATCGCCGATTTCATGCAGTCGGCGCGGGCCGCAGGCCTGTCCATCCCGGTGATCGCGGCCGTCGCGGTGTTCACCGACCACGTGTCCGCCGCCGTGCTGCAGGGCTTGCCGGGACTCGACCTCGACCCGTCGGTGACCGACCGCGTCCTGGGTGCCGCCGATCCGGTGGTGGCGGGAATCGAGGCGGCGGTCGCCGAAGCGCAGGCGTTGTTGTCGATCGACGGAGTCGAGGGAGTGAACGTCTCCGGGCTGGCCTCGGCATCGGGTGCCCGGGTCGGGGCCGAGATCAAGGCCGAAGTGGGACGCCGTGTTCGGGAGGTGGCCGCGTGAGTGAGGCGATGGAGGCCGAGTTCGACACGGTCGCCGAGTGGACGGCGCAGGTGGCGGCGGACCTGGGCCCGGACTATCACATCCCCGCGGCGTGCCGCGGCAGCGGTAGCCCCGCCGCGCTGGACTGGCTCATCGAGCACATGGGGCTCTCGGAGGGCGACTCGCTGCTGGATTGCGGTGCGGGCGTCGGCGGACCGGCGGCCTACGCCGCGCAGCAGCGCTCGGTGCGACCGGTGCTGGTCGAGCCCGAAACCGGAGCGTGCCACGCGGCGGCCAGGCTGTTCGATCACCCGGTGATCTGTGGGCTCGGATCGGCGCTGCCGATCGCCGACGCGAGGTTCGACGCGGCGTGGTCGCTGGGGGTCCTGTGCACCACACCGGATCAGCTCTCGCTTCTGAACGAGTTGCGCCGCACGGTCCGGCCCGGCGGGTGCGTCGGGCTGCTCGCGTTCGTGGCGCACCGCGCGATCCCCGACGATCTTCTGCCGGACAATCACTTCCCCACCCCGGAGCGCCTCGACGCGTTGATCCAGCAGGCGACCCTCCTCCCCGAGGTACGGCGCAGCACCGCCGACCTACCCGAAATCCCCGCGGCCTGGGAGGAACGCGCCGAAAAGGTGGAGGCCGCGCTGTCCGAGCGGCACGGCCACAAGCGAGCGTGGCGGCTGGCCGAAGAGCAGAGCAGCGACATCGGCCGGCTGCTCGAAAACGGAACGCTGACCGGCGAACTCCTGATCCTGCGTCACGCCCGGTGACCGGCCGGGTTTCGGGCCGCGCCGGTTCGGAAACCCTGACGCCATGGGCCGCACCGTACGTGGTTTCGCCGCCGCGGCCGCCTCGACGTTGGGTGCCGTGGCCGCGCGAGACCTGTTCCAGCGCAGACACGCGCTTCTGCGAAACTTCCCCGTCGTCGGGCATGCGAGGTACCTACTCGAAGCCATCGGCCCGGAGCTGAGGCAGTACATCGTCGCGGCCAACGATGAGGAACGGCCGTTCACCCGGGACCAGCGACGGTGGGTGTACGCATCGGCCAAGAAAGAGAACAACTACTTCGGCTTCGGCACCGACAACGACCTGGAGTACACCGCCGGCTACCCGGTGATCAAACATCGCACGTTCGCCAGGACCGTCCCGCCCACCTCGCCCGGCACCAGCCGCGAGATAGAGGTGCCCTGCGCCAAGGTGATCGGGGCGGCGCGCGGTCGTCGCGCCGCGTTCCGGCCGAACTCGGTGGTCAACATCTCCGCGATGAGCTTCGGATCGCTGTCGGCCAACGCGGTAGAGGCACTCAACAGGGGAGCGGTGCTGGCCGACTGTCTGCACAACACCGGTGAGGGCGGCGTCTCGCGCTACCACCGGCACGGCGGCGAACTGATCTTCCAGATCGGCACCGCCTACTTCGGGTGCCGCGACGCCGAGGGCCGCTTCGATCTGGCCAAGCTCAAGGACGTGGTGGCCGGTGCGCCGGTGCGTGCCCTGGAGATCAAGCTCAGTCAGGGCGCCAAACCGACCCTCGGCGGGCTGCTGCCCGCTCCCAAGGTCTCCGCCGAGATCGCCGCCGCCCGCGGAATCCCGCAGGGACGCGACTGTGTCAGCCCGTCGCGGCACGCGGAATTCTGCGACACCGACAGCCTTCTGGATTGGGTGGAACTGCTCGCGGCCGAGACGGGTCTGCCGGTGGGGATCAAGTCGGCTGTCGGCGACCTCGAATTCTGGTGTGAGCTGGCCGATCTCATGCGGGACACGAATCGTGGCGTGGACTTCATCTCGATCGACGGTGGCGAGGGCGGCACCGGCGCCGCGCCGCTGATCTTCACCGACACCGTCTCACTGCCGTTCCAGCTGGGCTTCGCGCGCACGTACCGGATCTTCGCCGAACGGGGCCTGCACGAGGACGTCGTGTTCATCGGCGCAGGCAAGCTCGGCCTGCCGGACAACGCCGTCGTCGGGTTCGCGCTCGGCTGCGACATGGTCTACGTCGCGCGTGAGGCGATGCTGGCGATCGGCTGCATCCAGGCGCAGAAGTGCCACACCGACACGTGCCCGACCGGAGTCGCCACCCAGAACGCCTGGCTGGCGCGCGGCCTGGTGCCCGAGGTCAAGGCCGAGCGCGTCGCGAACTACGTCAAGACGCTGCGCCGCGACCTGGTCAAGGTGGCCGAGGCGTGCGGCGTCGAGCACCCCGGGCTGATCAGCACCGAAGACGTCGACATCCTCGACACCCGCACCGCCTCCACACCGTTGCACGAGGTGTACGGCTACGAGCCGGGCATGGGGCTGCCGTCGGAGGCGGACCGCAAAGAGATCGTGCGGCTGATGACGTGTCGCGAACCCGACGGGCACTCCGCGCCACCGTCGTCATCCGCCGTCCGATGACCTCGCGCGGCCGCGCCGCGAGTGGGAAGCTGGAATCATCGCCGTGACGGCGGGCGCGCACCGCCCACGTTTGTCGAACGGCGCCGACGGGGATGTTCAGACAAGTCCTGAGCATTCTCGAGCACCGGAGCCGGAGGCTGCATGCAACCGATATCACCGACCGACCTGATCTTTCTGCTCGGCGAATCCCGCGAGCACCCAATGCATGTCGGCGGTCTGACGCTGTACAAGCCCCCGGAGGACACCGGACCCGACTTCCTGCGCGGGATCTACGACGCCCTGGTCGCACAAACCGAGGTGCAGCCGACGTTCCGGAAGCATCCGGCGTTCTTCGGTGGGGTCACCAACCTGGTGTGGACGTCGGACAAGGAGGTCGATCTCGACTACCACCTGCGCCGCTCGGCCCTACCCGCGCCGGGCCGGGTGCGCGAGCTTCTGGAGCTGGTCTCGAGGTTGCACGGCACGCTGCTCGACCGGCATCGTCCGTTGTGGGAGGCGCACCTGATCGAGGGCCTCGACGACGGACGCTTCGCGGTGTACACGAAGTTCCACCATTCGCTGATCGACGGGGTGTCGGCGATGAAGCTGGTACAGCGGACGCTTTCCACCGATCCAGGCGACACCACGATTCAGGCGCCGTGGAGCCTGCCGCCGCGCAGCAGGTCGGGCCCGAAAGACCGCCCGTCACTGCTGCGGACGCTGACCGACGCCGCGGGTTCCGTCGCCGGTGCCGCGCCGACCACGCTGTCGCTGGCCCGCGCCGCGCTGCTGGAACAGGAACTGACCCTTCCGTTCCGCGCGCCGAAGACGATGTTGAACGTGCGCATCGGCGGGGCGCGGCGGGTGGCCGCCCAGTCGTGGGCGCTGGAGCGCATCCAGAAGGTGAAAAGCGCTGCGGGCGTGACCGTCAACGACGTCGTGCTGGCGATGTGCGCGGGGGCGTTGCGGGCGTACCTGGCGGAGGAGAACGCGCTGCCGGACACGCCGCTGGTCGCGATGGTCCCGGTGAACCTGCGCACCGAAAAGGACGCGGACAACGGCGGCAACCTGGTCGGCGCCATCCTGTGCAACCTCGCCACCGACGTCGAGGACCCGGTGCAGCGGCTGGAGACGATCGCGAAGTCGATGCGCGACAACAAGAAGGTGTACGCGGAACTGCCGCGGGTTCAGCAACTGGCGGTGTCGGCGTTGCTGGTCGGTGGGTTGGCGCTCGGACTGCTGCCGGGATTCGTCGCCACCGCGCCCCCGCCGTTCAACATCGTGATCTCGAACGTGCCGGGCGCGCGGCAGCCGATGTACTGGAACGGCGCCCGGCTCGACGGCAACTACCCGTTCTCGATTCCGCTCGACGGGCAGGCGCTCAACATCACGCTGGCCAACAACGCCGAGAACCTCGACTTCGGGCTGGTCGGCGACCGCCGCAGCGTGCCGTCGCTGCAGCGCCTGCTCGGCCACCTCGAGACGTCGCTCAAGGACCTGGAGCGCGCGGTCGGCGTGTAGCGGGCGTCATACCCGTCGGCCATCCCGTCGCGCTTTCGGTATACCGTTCCCCGTATGAGTCGAGTCGCGATCATCACGGGCGGTGCAGGTGGTATGGGTCAGGCGACGGCCCGCATCGTCGGGCGTGACCATGCCCTTGTCCTGTGCGACGTCAGGAAGGACCGGCTCGACACCGCGGCCGCAGCGTTGGCCGACGCCGGCATCACGGCCACCGTCGTTCACGGCGACGTCACCGACCGGGCGGCGGTCGACCGGCTCTTCGAAACCGCGAGCGGCCTCGGAACGGTCGGGTCGGTGATCCACACCGCGGGCGTGAGCCCCAGCATGGGCGAGGCCGAATATGTCATGCGCACCAACGCGATCGGCACGCTCAACGTCAACGAGGCGTTCTTCGAGGCGGCGGCCGAGGGCGCGGCGATCGTGAACGTCGCGTCGATGGCCGCGCACATGCTGCCCGACGAGCTGCTCCCGAAAAGCCAATTCCCGCAAGCGTTCACGGACCAAAAGGCGTTCATGACGCACATGCTGGACGCGTGTGACATCGCCGGCCCGGAAGGCCGCTCGGGTATCGCGTACGCGATCAGCAAGAGCTTCGTCAGGTGGTACAGCTCGTCGCAGGCCGAACGGTTCAACGGCAAGGGCCTGCGCATCGTCTCGGTCTCCCCGGGGTCCGTCGACACCGAGATGGGCAGGCTGGAAGAGCAGGCGGGCGCCGGTGCGATGGTGGCCGACGCCGCCGTCCCGCGATGGGGTAAACCCGAGGAGATGGCCGAGTTGTTCGCGTTCTGCGTGAGTCCCAAGGCGGGCTACCTCACCGGAACCGACATCCTCAACGACGGTGGTGTGGTCGCGTCCATGACGGAGCGGGCGCGGAAGGCAGCCGAAAGCGCTTGAGGCGCAGACACCTATACGTGTGCCGGTAGCGGGCCCACCAATTTGGCGGGACGGCTCCAGAGCGCGGCGGCCAGACAGAACACCGCCGCCACCCCGAAGGCGACCTGAACATTGAACAGGTCGGCGGCGCCGCCCAGCAGTGCCGCAGCGATAGGCCGTGAACCGAGGAAGCCGACGAGCCACAGCGCCATGATCCGGCCGCGCAGCACCTCGGGCGCCCGTTCCTGAACCAGGGTGCTGAGCCCGGTCATGGCCCAGCCGAACCCCAGTCCGGCGAGTGTGAAACCGGCCAGCGCGAGCGCGGGGGTCGGCGCTACGGCCAGCGATGCGCAGCCCGCGCCGAGACCGGCCATACCGATAGCGGACACGTTCTGTGACGCCATCCGGCCGCGCATGAGCGCCAGCGTCGCCATCCCGACCGCCGCGCCGACACCGAACACCGCGGACAGCGTCCCGACCAGGCTGGCGCCGCCACCCAGTTCGTCGGCCATCGACGGAGTCAGCGTGATCGAGGAGTCGGATGCCAGCCCGACGGTGGTCACTGCGAGCAGCGCCAGGAACAGCGGGCGATCACGCCAGACGTATCGCAGCGCCACCCGCACGCGATAGTCCGTGTCGGCGTGCCGAGTCGGCGGGGCCGGGAATCGCACCGCGAGAAGGGACAGCGCGAACACGAGATGCAGTCCGGCGCTGACTCCGAACGCCGCGCCGGCGCCGAGGTGTGCGGCGATGTATGCGCCCGCGGCGGGTCCGACGATGCGTCCGATGGTCATCGGAAAGCTGTTGAGCGCCATCGCCGTCGACAGTTCGCCGTCGCGGATGAGGTTCGGCACGATTGACTGCAGCGCCGGTCCGCCCACGACGAACCCGAAGCCGACCAGCAAGGTGCCCAGTAGCACGGGTATGGCATCGGAGATGTCGTGTCCGGCGGGGTCGGCCAGCAACCACACCGCGGTGAAACCGGAGCCCGCCACGCACAACACGCGCCCGAGCAGAATCTGTCGCGCCGGGTCCCCGGTGTCGGCCCATTTGCCGCTGATGGGGCTCAGGATCAACTGCGGTGCGAACTGGACGACGCCGACCAATCCGACCATGAGGGCTGATCGCGTCGCGTCGTACATCACGATCGCGGCGACGATGCCGTGCGTCCACACCGCCACGACCGAGAAGATCTTGCCCCAGAACAGCGCGCCGAACACCGGGTCGAAGATCAACCCGAATGCACCGCGTGCTTGCGGCGGGGCGGTGGCTTCGGCGGTCATCGGGCCGACGCCCGTTCAAATCGTTCGGCCAACCGGTCGAGGAGATCGACCAGGGTGTCGACGTTGGCGTCGGGCCAGTCCTCGATCATCTCGGCGACCAGTTCGCGCCGCCGGTCGGTCACCGTCTGCGACGCCAGGTGACCGGCTTCGGTCAGCACGAGCATGCAGCGCCGCTGATCGTCGGCGGCGTACGTCTTCGTCACCAGGCCTGCAGCGACGACAGCGGCCACCGACCGGCTCGCGGTCGAGTGGTCGACGGCCAGAAAGTCGGCGACGTCGCGGATGGAGGCGCCGCCGGAAAGCTGCTGGCACTGCTCGATTGCGCGCAGTACCCGCAGGGTCGACGCGCTGGTCACGGGTCCTGCGTCGGCGAGAAGGCGATCCCGCCAACCGGGCCGCTGCCGCGCGACCGCGATGCGGGTCAGCAGTTCGTCGAGTTGGTCGTATCGTGACGGCGCCACTAAGTATGCATAGCACATACATATATTCGCGTCGAAATCGTGGCCGATGACCTGCCCTCACGGCGACAGCCCTGAGCGCAATCTCGTATGTGGGAGTGCCATCGGGACGGTGAAAGGATGAGGTGTGACGTCTCGTCTGCACGATCCCAACCGGCGAGGTTTCGCCAGCGACAACAACGCCGGTGTGCATCCGGAGGTGCTCGCCGCGCTCGCCGCCGCCAACGGCGGTCACCAACCCGCTTATGGGCAGGACGCCTATACCGCGCGGCTGCAGGAGGTGATCGGCGAACACTTCGGCGTGGGCGCCGAGGTCTATCCGGTGTTCAACGGCACCGGCGCGAATGTGGTTGCGCTGACCAGCGTTCTGCCGCGCTGGGGCGCCGTCGTCACCACGTCGACCGCCCACATCCACACCGACGAAGCCGGCGCACCCGAGCGTATGACCGGGATCAAGCTGCTGACCGTGCCCACACCGGACGGCAAGCTGACCCCCGAACTCGTCGCCCGCGAGGCGTGGGGATGGGGCGACGAGCACCGGGCCCAACCGCTCGCCGTGAGCATCACCCAGACAACGGAGATGGGCACCGTGTACACCCCGGACGAGGTGCGAGCGGTGGCGGACTTCGCCCACGCCCACGGGATGGCGGTGCACATGGACGGCTCGCGGCTGTGGAACGCGGCGGCCGCGCTCGGGGTGCCGTTTCGTGCGTTCACCGCGGATGCGGGTGTCGACGTGCTCAGCTTGGGTGGCACGAAGAACGGACTGCTCGGCGCCGAGGCCGTTGTCGTGCTCGACGCGGGCCGCACGAGCGGACTGCGGTATCTGCGGAAGCTGACGATGCAGCTGGCGAGCAAGATGCGGTTCACCTCCGTCCAGCTGCTCGCGCTTTTCGAAAACGACCTCGGCCTGCGCAGCGCCGCGCACGCCAACGCGATGACGGCGCGGCTGCGCGCGGCCCTCGAGGCGAACATCGCCGATGGACGGCTCACCGGGCTCGCGTTCACCCAGGACAGTCCGGCGAACGCGATCTTCGCGACGCTGCCGACCGAAGCGGCCGACCGTATCCGGGCGCGGGTGCGGTTCTACGACTGGGACCGGTCACGCGGCGAGGTGCGCTGGATGACGGCGTGGGACACCACCGAGGCCGACGTCGACGAGTTCGTGGCGGCGATCCTCGCCGAGCTGTGACGCCGAACCGCACTGGCATGATGCCGGGGTGACTTATCGCGTTCCGACCCTCGCCGAGATCATCGCCACGCTCGAGGTGGACCGGCGGGGCGACCACCACTTCGTCGCGACGCAACTCGACAATCCGGCGCACCACATCGTGGGTGGACACATCGCCGGTCAAGCCCTGATGGCAGCCAGCAGGACGGCTCCCGGCCGCACGCCACACAGTGCGCACGTCTACTACGTGCGTGCGGGCGATGCCCGTTATCCGGTCGACCTCCACGTCGACGTCGCCCGCGACGGCGGAACCCTGTCGACCCGCCAGGTCACCGCCCGCCAGGACGATCAGATTCTGCTCGAGGCCCTGGTGTCGCTGAGCGCACCGGTCGATTCACTTGACTATCATCGGCCGATTCCCGATGTGCCAGAGCCGGATTCGCTTCTGCCGGTGCAGGAGCAACTGGCGGACTTCGCCGAGGAACACAACGGCTTCTGGGTGCGGCCCCAGCCCTTCGACCTGCGCTACGTCGACGCGCCGCCGCGCCTGGCGCTCGAGCTCGGCGAGCCGTCGCCGCGGATGCGGATGTGGTGGCGTCCCGGCGAACCGGTAGCCGACGACGAGGTGCTGCACAGCTGCCTGCTGGCCTATCTGTCCGGCACCACGATGGTCGAAACGGCACTCGCCATGCGCGGCGCCACCCCGATCGGGACGTTCAACGCGCTGATCGACCACGCGCTGTGGTTCCACCGGCCGGTCGACATGTCGGATTGGGTGCTGTCTGACCAGTTTTCGCCAAGCGGTATCGCCGGGCGCGGGCTGAGCACGTCGACGATGTACAACCGGGCGGGACAGCTGGTCTGCCTGGCCACCCAGGAGCTGTACTTCGGCCGGGCCGCCGCCTGAAACGTCACCGCCCGGTCGCTCCGTCGATTCCGCCCGCGGCCGTCGCTACGCGTCGTGCGGTCCGATGGAGCCGAGCGTGAAGACGCGAACCTGACCTTTGACCTGCGCATGACATTGCGACAGAAGGGGTTCGGACAGTTCCTCGTGCAGGATCACCTCGATGGGCCCGGCCTCGCCGTCGAGCAGGACCTGGATGCGGTGTTCGCCGCGTTCGACCTGCAGCGGGTGCAGCGCATCGATGCGGTCGTCGCCGTAGCGCTCGCGGGCAAAATACTGGGCGGCCTGCACGGCGTGCGGTAGCGATGTGCGCCCGCGCAGGAACCGGTTGTCCAGCCGGCCTTCGAGGTACCGACGTACCAGCCCCGCGGCGTCGGCGGAATCGACCCTGCCGTAGCACAGGCCCTCCGGCAGGATCAGCATGGTGGCCGCGAACCGGTCACCGCCGAGATGCGAACACTCCCAGGTGAATTCGGGATACTCGGCGGCGATCGCACGGCACGCGCTGCGGCCGCGGACCGCGCAACATTGGTCGTGTTTGCCATGCGAGCAGATCGCGATGACCGGATCGGACGTCAGGTTCCCGTCACTACCGTCGAGCGCGAGCTCGAGAAAGTCACGAGGGTCGTCGACCTCCCCGTGATGGAGCGCCTCGTCGCCGACGCCGCAATGCGCCACATACCAGCGCCACCGCGGCGTGTCGGGTCGACGACCATGCTTGCGGATCGCGGTGATGCGCATACCCGCCTTCTCCACCCGGCGCACGATCGCGCGGCCGAGTTGCGGGTCGATGCAGTTCGGCGACTGCAGGAACGCCGACGGCCCCCAGGCGCCGCTCAACTCGAGCAGCAACCACGACGAGCCCGCTGATGCGGTGCCGTACATCGGATCGTCGCGGGCCAGCGATTGGTCGCTGCACGGGATTCTCTTGGCGACCGTCATCCGGCATCGGCCGGAGAGTTGCGTTGCACGGGAACGACGCTGTTCACGGGAACGAGGACCCCCTCCCGCAACAGTCGCCGGATCAGGACCGTCGCGTCGGCGGCGTCCAGGCCGGGCATGCTCACCGCATCCATGACGGTGCCCTCGTGCAGGGCGCGAACGGCGGCTGCACAAATCTGCGGGAACGTGATGGTCCGATCCCGCAGGCGCAACACAATTCGGTCACCGGACCGTTCGACGGTCGCGCTCAGCCCACGTCGCCAACCGACCACCGTTTCCCCGGCCCGATCGGCCGCCGCGAGAGAGGCCAGCGGCCGAACCGCCACCGGACGGGTGCGTTCGGCGTGCCGCCGGGACAGGTGCGCGGCAGCTCCCGCGCTGAGGCTCGCCGCATCGTCGCGCAGCGACTCGACCATTTCCGCCATCACCTTCGACACCGTCGCCATCGTCTCATCCGCATCGGCGACACCCATGGGCAGCGACCCGCGGAACCTCGCGTCGGCGGCCAACTGGTCGACGACCGCGCGCGCCACGTCGACCGCCGTCACCGGGGAGATCCCGATGGTGAGATGGATTGACGTCATCTGCAACGCCTGCGCCGAATGCACCCACCCGCGCGGCAGATAGAGGGCGTCCCCCTCCTCGAGCACCGTGTCGATGACCGGTGCGTCCTCGGCGACCCGTTTCTCGATCGCCGCGCGGTGCCCGGTCCACGGTTGCGACGGCAGCGGATGCTCGTGCACCGGCTCGTGCACGATCCAGCGCTTTTGGCCCGACACCTGCAGAACGAAGACGTCGTGCACGTCGTAGTGCGGATCGAAGCCCCGGTTGACCGGTGGGGTGATATAGGCGTTGGCCTGGACCGGATGGCCGAACTCGTCGACCGCCTGCCGGACGAACTCGATCAGCGGAGGCCACAACCGGTGCAGGCCCTGTAGCACTATCGTTGCGCCCAAGGCGAACTGGCTCAGCAGCTTGGCCGAGTCGATCTGGTCAGCGATCTCGGCGCCGAAGCCGGCGGGCCCGAGATAGCAGTCCTTGGGCAGGAGATCGCCCTCTTTGGCCAGCCGGATGAACGGCGCGCGCACCCCGCGCTCGGCGATCAGTTCGTCAACCGTCCCGGGCGACAGCAGATCGCTGAAATCGCGGGGCAACGCGTCGGCCCGGGTGAGCAACGGTCGACGGCCCCAGTACTCGTCGGCGAACCGTCGGGCCTCAACCGCAGCGCAGCGCCGAAGCATCATCGAACTGGGGTCACGCGGTCCCGTCGGCGCCGCCGTCGTGTCCTTCGGGGTTGGAGCCGCCGTCAGCGGGGCCCTCGCCACCGGCTGTGCCGTCGGCGCCGCCGTCGTGTCCTTCGGGGTTGGAGCCGCCGTCGGCCGGGCCCTCGCCACCGGCTGTGCCGTCGGCGCCGCCGTCGTGTCCTTCGGGGTTCGAGCCGCCGTCAGCGGTTCCCTCGCCACCTGCGCCCGAGGTGGTGATGTCGTCATCGTCGAGTGCCATGTCGATCCCTTCTTTGGGCTGTGGTTTGGAGGGAGTTGCCCCGGACGGTTCGGACGAAACACCGCGAAACTATGGTCGAGCGGTGACGATCTCCTACGACGAGTCGCTGCGCGAGCGGATCGAGGCGAACCTGTCGGGACACGAACGTCGCGCGGTGAGCGACCCGACGAAAAGGCACGCCGCGGTCGCCGTCGTGCTCGTCGACTCCGAGGTCGGTGAAGACAGGGTGGACCCGGTCGACGTCGAAGGCTGGAACGACGGGCGCGGGATGCCCGACTCTCGCCTCGACGGCCGGATGGTCGACGTCTCCGGTGGTGCCGCTTTCCTTCTGTGCCGCAGGGCATCCCGGCTGACGTCGCACGCCGCGCAGTGGGCGCTGCCCGGTGGCCGGCTGGACCCGGGCGAGACCGTGGTCGACGCGGCCCTGCGCGAACTCGACGAGGAGGTCGGCGTCCGGCTGCCGGAATCGACGGTGCTGGGCCTTCTCGACGACTACCCGACACGGTCGGGATACGTCATCACTCCCGTGGTGCTCTGGGGCGGGGGCCGGCTCGACCCGCGGCCGGCGCCCGACGAGGTGGTCGCGGTGTATCGGGTCGGCCTGCATCAGCTGCAGCGCCCCGACTCGCCGCGGTTCATCGAGATCCCGGAGAGCTCGCGACCCGTCGTGCAGGTCCCGCTGGGCAACGACCTGATCCACGCGCCGACCGGCGCGGTGTTGCTGCAGCTGCGGTGGCTCGGACTGGAGGGCCGGCACGATCCGGTCGACGAACTCGAACAACCCGTCTTCGCATGGAAGTAGAGCGAGCACAATCGATATGTACCTACATGGACCCACCAGACGCGGGTACTCGGCGAGCGACAACACGACAGAACGGGGTAGACCGTGAAATTGGCGTTGAGTGACGAGGACGCCGCATTCCGCGAGGAGCTGCGGCGCTTCTACACCTCCGAGATTCCCGAGGACATCCGCGAGCGCGGCAAGACCGGCCATACGAAGTTCCCCGAGGACATGGTCACCAGCCAGCGCATCCTCCACGCCAACGGGTTGGCGGTGCCGAACTGGCCGGTCGAGTGGGGCGGTAAGGAGTGGTCGCCGTTGCAGCGCCAGATCTGGCTCGACGAGATGCAGTTGGCCGGCGTCCCCGAACCGTTGGCGTTCAACACCAAGATGGTCGGCCCGGTGATCGCCCAGTTCGGCTCGCAGGCGATGAAGGAACGTTTCCTGCCGCCGACGGCCAACATCGACATCTGGTGGTGCCAGGGCTTCTCCGAGCCGGAGGCCGGTTCGGACCTCGCGTCGCTGCGGACCACCGCCGTGCGCGACGGCGACACTTACGTCGTCAACGGCCAGAAGACGTGGACGACGCTAGGTCAGTACGCCGATTGGATCTTCCTGCTGGCGCGCACCGACCCGAACGCGCCCAAGCGTCAGGCCGGTATCTCGTTCCTGCTGGCCGAGATGTCGACGCCGGGCATCACGCTGCGTCCGATCGAACTGATCGACGGCAGCTACGAGGTCAACGAGGTCTTCTTCGAAGACGTCCGGATCCCGGCCGACCAGCTCGTCGGCGAGGAAAACCAGGGCTGGACGTACGCGAAGTTCCTGCTCGGCAACGAGCGCACCGGCATCGCCCGCATCGGCCTGACGAAGCTGTGGATGGCGCAGGTCAAGGAACACGCCGCCAAGCTCGAGGTCAACGGCACGCCGCTGCTGGAGGATCCGCTGTTCGCCGCTCGGGTGGCCGAGATCGAAACCGGGCTGCTCGCATTGGAACTCACGCAGATGCGCGTCAGCGGATCCGAAGCCGACGGAAAGCCGAACCCCGCGTCGTCGATCCTCAAGCTGCGCGGCAGCCAGTTGCAGCAGGCCGCCACCGAGCTGTTCGTCGAGGTGGCCGGACCGGAGGCGTTGCCGTTCGAGGCCGGGGACCTCGACGTGCCCACCTGGGCGCAGGACGCCGCACCGCGCTACCTGAATTATCGGAAGACGTCGATCTACGGCGGCACCAACGAGGTTCAGCGCACCATCATCGCTTCGACCATCCTGGGATTGTGAGCCTGCCGTGGACTTCGACCTGACCGAGGAACAGCAACTACTGCGCGACGTCACCCGCGACGTGCTCTCACGGCGCGAGGGTGTGCGCGTCGAAGGCGAGCCCGGCTGGAGCCGAGAGGTCTGGGGCCAACTGGCCGAGGTCGGCATCCTCGGGCTCGGCTTCGATCCCGACGAGGCAGGCCCCATCGAGGTGATGGTGGTGTTGACCGAGATCGGCAGGCGGCTCGCGCCCGAACCGGTCGCGCAGGCCGCGATGATCCCGGGCGTCCTGATCGCTGAGGTGGGCAACGACCAGCAGAAGGAGATCCTCGAGGCGGTGGCGACCGGTGAGGCGTTACTGGCCTTCGCCCACTCCGAACCCGGATCGCGGCTGCCGTCGGCCGCACCCGCGACGCGCGCCGAACAGAACGGGGACGCCTGGACTCTCACCGGTCGTAAGAATCCCGTCCTGGCCGGCGACACCGCCGACTCGATCGTCGTCACCGCGGCGTTGCCCGGCGGCGGCGTGGGGTTGTTCGTCGTCGACGGCAACGCGGTCAACCGCGCGCCCTACCGGATGTTCGACGGCCGGGGCGGTGCGCAACTCGACTTCGACTCCACACCCGCCGAACCCCTCGGCGGCGGCGATGCGACCGAACACGTCACTCGCGCGGTCATCCGCTATCAGTCGGCGCTGTGCTCGGAGGCGGTCGGAGCGATGGAGGAGGCGTTACGGCTCACCACCGAATACCTCACCAGCCGAAAGCAATTCGGTGTTCCGCTGAGCAAGTTCCAGACGCTCACCCAACGCGCGGCCGACATGTACGTCTCGCTCGAACTCGCGCGCAGCATGAACTTCTATGCCGCGATGTCGATCGCCGACGGCAGGTTCGATCCGGTGATCGCCGCGCGAGCCAAGTTCCAGATCGGGCGTTCGGGCCGGCACATCGCGCAGGAGGCGATCCAGCTGCACGGCGGCATCGGAATGACCGCGGAGTATCCCGTCGGCCACTACGCGGCGCGACTGACGGCCATCGACAACACGTTCGGCACCACCGACGATCAGCTCCGCACGCTCATCGAGCACGTCGGCGACTACGGAACGGTGTCGCTGTAGCCCCTGGCGCGAGCGCGCACCCTTGTACGGTTCCGGCCGCGCAGCTGTACAAGGCTGAGCGCTCGGCCCGGCGGGGCCGCTCGTTGGGCCGAGGGCATGATGGGTGAGCCCGCGCAACGCCGCGGAGGCTCGGCAGCGAAGGGTGTGCATGTTCATCGTCATCCTCGGCGCGGTGCTCGCGCTGATGCACGCCTATCTGTGGAAGCGGCTGATCAAGGACACCACCCGGCCCGGTCGAGTGCGCAGGATCCTGAGCGCCGCCTTCGCCGGGCTGGCGGGGCTGTTGCTCGCGGCGTTGTTCCTGCCCCGGCTGACAGGTCCGGCCGACGCGGGCTCGTACGCCTGGCCGGGCTATGTGTGGTTCGGCCTGGCCACATACCTGCTGTTGGCGCTGCTGGTCCTCGAGCCCGTGCGACTGGCGCTGCGGCGGTGGGTCCGCGGGGCGCCGGCGGCGGCTCCGGACCCCGAGGACCCGGACGGGCTGAGCCGCCGACTGTTCCTGGCCCGTGCGAGTGCCGTCGCCGCGGGCGCAGCGTCGGTGGGGCTGGTCGGTGTCGGAACGGCCACCGCAGTCGGTCCGCCGGACGTACTGCGGGTGCCGGTGCGGCTGCGCAACCTGGACCCGGCGTTTCGCGGGTTTCGCGTCGCGGTGGTGTCCGACATCCACCTCGGCCCGCTGGCAGGCAGGGCGCACACCGAGCGGATCGTCGACATGATCAATGAGACCGGCCCCGACCTCGTCGCGATCGTCGGCGACGTCGTCGACGGCTCCGTCGCCGAGCTCGGCCCGGCCGCAGCACCATTGGGCGATCTGACCACCCGCGAGGGCTCCTTCTTCGTCACTGGAAACCACGAGTACTTCGTCGACGACACTCTCGAGTGGCTGCGCGAGATGGAGCGGTTGGGCATCCATCCGTTGCGTAACGAGAACACCGCAATCCGCCGTGGCGGCGCGGTCGTCAACCTGGCAGGCGTCAATGACCTCGCCGGTGAAAGAGTCTCGGACGGACCGGATTTCGACCGCGCCCTGGCGGGGATCTCCTCGGCCGGGCCGACGGTGCTGCTCGCGCATCAGCCGGTGCTCGTCGAGGAGGCCGCCGCGCGCGGGGTGGATTTGCAGCTGTCCGGACACACCCACGCGGGCAGATGTGGCCGTTCCACTACCTCGTGCGCGCCGTGCAGCCCTCGCTCGCAGGCCTTTCGACAGTCGACGACACCCAGCTGTACGTGACCCGCGGCGCGGGCTACTGGGGCCCGCCGGCGCGCATCGGGGCCCCGCCGGACATCACGGTGCTGACGCTGGAGCCGTAGGTCTTGGTACGGCCGTACCAGGACGGGCGCGGGCGCTACCTAGACTGCTTCCATGATGTCCCGTCCCGTACCGCACGACGGACTGCTGCGGATCGAGGACTGCCTGGACGCCGAGGGCCGGGTGAGGGTGCCGGCAGGGGTGAACCTGATCTCCCTGATCGACCGCAACATCGCCAACGTCGGCGACGCGCCTGCCTACCGCTACCTCGACCACACCGGCGACGGACGGGTCGACGAACTCACCTGGAGACAACTCGGCGTACGCCTGCGGGCGGTGGCCGCGAGCCTGCAGCGCGTGACACGGCGAGGCGACCGGGTCGCGATCCTGGCGCCGCAGGGACTCGACTATGTCGTCGCCTTCTTCGGCGCGATCAAGGCGGGCGCGATCGCGGTCCCGCTGTTCGCACCCGAGCTGCAGGGCCATGCGCAACGACTGGACACCGCGCTGCGCGACTGCGAACCGTCCGTCGTGGTGACCACAGCGGCCGCGGCCTCGAACGTGCGCAGCTTCCTGTCCGACCTCGACGGCGTACCGACGCCTCGGGTGGTGGTGATCGACGACATCGGCGCGACAGGCGATTTCGAGCCGGTCGAGCTGGCGCTCGACGCCGTATCCCATCTGCAGTACACCTCCGGTGCGACGCGACCCCCGGCCGGAGTCGAGATCACGCACCGCGCGGTCGGCACCAACTTGATCCAGATGATCCTGTCCATCGATCTGCTCGACCGAAAAGTACACGGCGTCAGCTGGTTACCGCTGTTTCATGACATGGGTCTGTCGATGATCGGATTTCCCGCCGTGTACGGGGGACATTCGACGCTGATGTCGCCCACCGCGTTCATCCGCCGCCCCCGACGCTGGCTCCGGGCGCTGTCGGACGGGTCGCGCGAAGGCCGGGTGGTCACCGCCGCACCGAACTTCGCCTATGAGTACGCGGCACAACGCGGCCGACCCGCAGACGGCGACGACCTCGACCTGAGCAAAGCGGTGCTGATCATCGGCTCGGAGCCCGTCAGCATCGACGCCATCACCGCCTTCAACGACGCGTTCGCACCCTACGGGCTGCCGCCGAACGCATTTCGACCCTCGTACGGAATCGCCGAGGCCACGCTGTTCGTCGCGACCATCGAACCCGACGCCCGCGCCACCGCGGTCTACCTCGACCGCGCGCATCTCAGCGCGGGCCGCGCGGTACCCGTCACCGCCGATTCACCCGATGCCGTGGCCCACGTGTCCTGCGGCCGGGTCGCGCGCAGCCAGTGGGCCGTCATCGTCGACCCCGACACCGGCACCGAACTGTCCGACGGGAACGTCGGCGAGATCTGGCTGCACGGCGACAACCTCGGGCGCGGCTACTGGGGCCGCCCGGACGAGTCGCGCCACGCCTTCGGGGCCCGGCTCCAGTCCCGGACCGCACCGGCCAGCCATGCGGAAGGGGTTGACGAGCAGGCGAACTGGCTGCGTACCGGTGATCTCGGCGTTTACCTCGACGGCGAGTTGTTCGTCACCGGACGGCGTGCCGATCTGATCGTCATCGACGGCAGACACCACTATCCGCAGGATATCGAGGCGACCGCCGAAACCGCCTCGGCGATGGTGCGCGCAGGACATGTCGTCGCATTCACCGTGCCCGGCCCCCACGATGACGCGCTCGTGATCGTCGCCGAACGCGCCACCGGAACCGCCCGTAACGATCCCGGCCCGGAGATCGACGCGATTCGCGCCGATGTGCTTGCGCGGCACAGGATTCCGGTCGTCGACATCCGGTTCGTCGCGGCGGGCGCCATCCCGCGCACGACCAGCGGCAAGCTGGCCCGCGGGGCCAGTCGCAGCGAGTACCTCAGTGAGAAGCTGAAAGGTTAACCGACGCCGAGCTTCTCGCGCACCGTGTCGGCGAGGGAACGAACGGCCGACACCGGGTTGAACGCCCGGGCGGCGGCGGTCAACGCCTCCTGAGCCTCGGTGCTGAGCTCGATGTCGGCGGCTGCCACGTTGAACTCGAGCTGTTCGACGCTGGACGCACCAGGGATCGCGACCACGTTGGGCAAGTGGATCAACCACGCCAGCGCCACCTGCGCGGGTTTCGCGCCGACGTCGGCGGCGACATCGCGCAGCGTCTGCAGCAGTGGTTCGGCCCGGCGCAGGTTCTCGGTGCCGAACAGCGGGTTCGTCGCACGGACGCCGCCGGGCCGGTTGTCGGGACCGTACTTGCCGCCGAGCAGCCCCTGCGCCAGCGGGCTGTAGGCGATCACGATGCGGTTCTCCCGTTCGGCGAACGGCACCAGACGCTCGAGCGCCTTGGGATGGGCCAGCGAGAAGTGCACCTGATTGCTGATCACCGGTCGTCCGAGCGCGGTGTCGGCCCGCTGCCAGCGCGACAGGGAGTAGTTCGACACACCCGCCGCGCCGATCACACCGTCATCGATCAGGTCGCGCATCCCCGGCATGATCACCGAATCCGGCACCACCGGGTTGGACTGGTGGATCTGATACAGCGGGATCTTCTGCAGCCCGAGCCGCTGCGCGCTGGCGTGCGCCCGTTGCTTGACCACCGCCGGGAACGGGGCCACCGGGAAGACCTTGCTGGCCACCGCGACCTCGGCGCGCCGGTCGCCCAGCGCCTCACCGAGGATCCGCTCGCTCTTGCCGAAACCATAGATCTCGGCGGTGTCGAACAATGTGACGCCCAGCGCCAGCGAACGTTGCACGATTTCGCGGGCGGGACCCGCGGCGTAGCTGTCGCCGTACCCCCACTCCCGAGACCCGAACTGCCAGGTCCCGAGCCCTATCCGGCTGACCCGGCCAACTCCCTCGACCTCCAAGTACTTCACGGACGCCACAGTACTGACGCATCGGATCGATAACGGCGGGTTTCGCCGCCCAGACGCCGGGGTATGTGAGGCGGGCTGCAGAAAGTCGGCATGACACAAGTCTCGAAAGGCGTAACGCATGCTCGAGTTCATCTGCCCCACGTGCGGGCATTTCAGCCTCGAAGAAGCCGTCTGTGGGTCCTGCAGCGGTCGCGCCGGCGACACCGACCTGGCGATGGCTGGGTAACGATGTCTGTTAACCGCTCATTGCACCCGTTCGACCTGGTCATGGCCTCGACGCGGATGTACTCCTCGCTACCGGTGGTCGGCAGGCACCTCGAGCCGTTCGCGGGCCTGACCGCGATGATGATGTACGGCCACCACTACGCGCCCGCAGCGCTGAAGGGTATGGTTTCGCGCCGTCTCAGCGCCGAGCCGGCGGCCGCCGCGCCCGTCGATGTCTCCAACGAGGCCATCACACCCTCGCGCGGTAAGCGGATGCCGCCCTACCTGCGCTTCCGCGCACAGCGTCAGCGGTGCCTCTATCGCAGCTCGGTGCGCTACGGCGACCATCCCGCCCAGTTGCTCGACGTGTGGCGGCTGCCCGACCTGCCGCCGGATGCGCCGGTGCTGTTGTTCGTCCCCGGCGGCGCGTGGGTGCAGGGCTCTCGCGTCATGCAGGGGCACACGATGCTGCATCACCTGGTCAAGCAGGGTTGGGTGTGTCTGACGATGGACTACCGGGTTTCCCCGGTGCACCGTTGGCCTCGCCATATCGGCGACGTCAACGCGGCGATCGCGTGGGCGCGTGCCAACGTCGACAAATACGGTGGCGACCGGAACTTCGTCGCGATCGCCGGCTGCTCCGCGGGCGGCCACCTGGCCTCCCTTGCGGGCCTGACTCCCGGTGACCCGAGGTTCCGCGGCGAGCTCACCGAGGACGCCGACACCACCGTCGACGCCGTCGTCGGAATCTACGGCCGGTATGACTGGCAGGACCGTTCGACGCCCACGCGCAAGAACTTCCAGAACTTCCTGGAACGAGTTGTCGTCGGGCGCAAGCAGTCTCGCGAGCCAGACGTCTTCGCTGCTGCGTCACCGCTGGCGCGAATCCATGCCGATGCGCCGCCGTTCTTCCTCATCCACGGTGAGCAGGACACGATCATTCCCGTCGGGGAGGCCCGCGTGTTCGCCGAAGAATTGCGTGCGGTGTCACGAAATCCTGTGGAATACGCCGAAATTCGGCGTGCCGGCCATGCGTTCGACCTTGTGGACTCGTCGCACGCGCGTCGGCTTGCGGTCGAGGTCGGTAGGTTCCTCAACGGTGTCCGATCCCGGCAACTCGAAAGTCTGAGCGCCGCAGCCGTCTGACCCGTGTTGATCGGGCGCAACGCGGGAAGTCTGCAGGCATGCGCATCGTCATCACCGGAGCCTCCGGCAACGTGGGAACCGCGTTGCTGCGGCGGCTCACCGAGAGCGGCACCGAACACGACATCGTCGGGGTGGTGCGAAGGCCGCCCGAGCAGACCGGTGTCTATGGGCGGATCCGTTGGCACAAACTCGACCTCGCCGATCCCGACGCGGCCACCCAGCTGCGCGGGCTCTTCGACGGCGCCGACGCCGTCGTCCACCTCGCATGGGGTTTTCAGCCGACCCGCAACACCGGATACCTGAACCGCGTCGGCGTCGGCGGCACGGCTGCCGTCCTCGAGGCGGCGCATGACGCGCGGGTCGGTCGGCTGGTGCACCAGTCGTCGGTCGGCGCCTACGCGCCGGGCCGCTACGGGCAGTACGTCGACGAGTCGTGGCCGACCACCGGCATCCGGACCTCCCCCTACAGCCGCGACAAGTCGGACGCGGAAGCGCTGCTCGACGATTACGAACGCCAGAACGGGGCGGCGGGAGTTCCGATTGCGCGCATGCGCCCCGGCTTCATCGTGCAGCGCGCCGCGGCCAGCGGCCTGATGCGTTACGCCCTGCCCGGTTATGTGCCGATGCTCGCGATTCCCCTGTTGCCGGTGCTGCCGCTGGACCGGCGCCTGTGCATCCCGCTGATCCATGCCGACGATGTCGCCGACGCGCTGGCCAGGGTGATCGAGCGCGGTGCGAGCGGGCCGTTCAATGTGGCGGCCGAACCCCCGGTGGGCCGCGCGCAGGTCGCCGAGGTGTTGCACGCGAAACCGGTCCACGTGTCCTCGGGGGCGCTCGGGGCCCTGGTCGATTTCAGCTGGCGGGCCCGGCTGCAGCCCATCGACCGGGGTTGGCTCGACATGGCGTTCAGCGTTCCGCTGCTCGACTGTGGGCGCGCCGAGGCCGAACTCGGCTGGAGCCCCCGGTGGAATGCGGTCGACGCGCTCGCCGACGTCATCGGCGGGGTGGCCCGACAAGCGCACACCGAGAGTCCGCCCCTGCGACGCCGGTCGCTGATCGAGCAGTTCCAACGCGACCTCACCGAGGGCCTGCTGACGACACGACGCCTGCCGTAGATGGCCGAGCACGACGAGTCCGTCGTCATCGTCGGCGCCGGTCCCTGCGGACTGGCGATCGCACGACAATTGCGCCACGAGTGCGGTGTCGACGCGCTCGTCGTCGATCGGGCGGATGCGGTGGCATCGGCGTGGCGGAACCGCTACGACGGGTTCCGGCTCAACACCTGTGGGTGGTGGTCACATCTGCCCGGGCAGCGGATACCACTGCGCTACGGACGCTGGCCGAACCGCGACGACATGGTCGACTACTTCGACGATTACGTTCAGCGGCAGTCTCTGCGATTAGCCTTGGGCGTCAACGTGGTTCGGGTGGATCGGGAGCGACGTGGTTGGCGACTGTCGACCGGGGACGCCTCGATCACCGCGGAGGCCGTCGTCGTCGCGACCGGCAACTACCACACACCGGTGCTGCCCCAGTGGCCCGGAATCGAGTCGTTCGCCGGCGAGGTGCTGCACTCCGCGCGCTACCGCAACGCCACGCCGTTCGCCGGCCGCGACGTGCTGGTGGCGGGCGCGGGGAACTCCGCGGTCGACATCGCGTTGCAGCTCAGCTCATCAGTAGCCCGGCGGGTGCGGATGGCGGTGCGCACACCGCCGCATCTCGTGCCCCGGTCGGCCGCAGGGATACCGGTCGACACGTTCAGCGCGGCGTTCGAACGCCTGCCGGTGCCCGTACTGGACCGGGCGGCCGCATTGATGCGCAGGGTGTGGTTCGGAGACCTTCGTCGCCAGGGGCTGCCGGTGCCGCGGCGGGGGATCTATTCGGCGCTGCTGACCGACGAACAGATCCCGACGATCGGAGACCAGCTCGTCCCGCATGTCAAGGCGGGGCGCATCGAGGTTGTCGCCGCAGTGGAGTCGTTCGACGGTGAGAGGGTGGTGCTGTCCGACGGCAGCTCGCTGGCACCCGACGCGGTGATCGCCGCGACCGGCTACCGGCGTGGACTCGAGCCACTCGTGGGCCATCACGACGTGTTGGACGACGAGGGCGCCCCGAAGGGCAACGGGGTGCCTGCCGCAGCGCCGGGGCTGTGGTTCGCCGGATACGACGAGCCGCTGATCGGACCGCTCCGGTCCTTCCGCCTACAGGCCTCGCCGATCGCGCGCGATATCGCCGGCCACCTCGGCGGGAGTGACGAACATCATTGCCAGCCAACAAGATCAACTGCATCGCAGCGCGGCCGTCGTTCGTTGAACGAGGCATGACAGTGGCCGACCCGGACGCCGTGGCCCGGCGCGCACCCGCCGCCCTCGCCGACCGTCTTCTTGATATCAAGCGGATCTACCACGAGCCCGACATCGAGCGGTTCTCCCGCGCATGTCAGGTACTCGAACGCTTCCCCGACGCCGAGCGCATCGAGGTGTTGTCGCACCAGGCGATACCCGGTCTGTACGGAAACGAGGGCAATGTCGAGGACTGGGTCCGCAACAAGCGGGAAGTCCTGGTGCTGGGTGAGAAGAAGAGCCTCAGCGCGCGGCGCAACGAGCGGTCGAGCGACTGGATCGCCCCGTCCACCGCCAACGGCTGCGCGATGGCGTGCTCGTACTGCTACGTCCCGCGCCGCAAGGGCTACGCCAACCCGATCACGGTGTTCACCAACATCGAGAAGATCATCGGATACCTCGATCGTCACGCCGCCCGGCAGGGCGTGAAGCCGGTCCCGAACCAGTGCGATCCGGTCGACTGGGTCTATGACATCGGCGAGAACAACGACTGCTCTGTGGACGCGATGGTCTCCGACAACGTCCGAGACCTCGTCGAGCTGTTCGCGCGAATTCCCAACGCGAAGGCCAGCTTCGCGACCAAGCTCGTCAATCGCGGTCTGCTCGACTACGACCCCCGCGGCGGAACCCGCGTGCGATTCAGCCTGATGCCCGTCGAGACGTCGCGGGTGCTCGATGTGCGTACGTCGAAGATCGCCGAACGGATCGCCGCGATCGACGATTTCGTCGACGCCGGATACGAGGTACATCTGAACTTCAGTCCCGTTGTCGTACACGAGAATTGGCTCTCCGAGTGGGCCGAGTTGCTCGAGCAGATCGCCGACGGCACATCGGATCGCACCAAACAGCAGTTGGCCGCCGAGATCATCTTCCTGACCCACAACGAGGGCCTGCACGAGGTCAACCTCGGCTGGCATCCCAGAGGTGAGGACCTGTTGTGGCGTCCAGATCTGCAGCAGGTCAAGCGCAGCCAGAGCGGGCAGTTCAACGTGCGCTACAAGACGCCGTGGAAAGGTCGCTGGGTCACCGAGCTGACCGACCTGATCGCCGCGAAGCTACCGACGTGCCGGGTGCGCTACGCGTTCTGACGGTTTCAACTGCCGCGAGGGACCGCGCAATTGCCGCCACTGGGTCCCTCGACTGTCGCCTGTGGGTCCCTCCACTGTTGCCTGTGGGTCCCTCAAGTGCCGCGAGCGACCGCGCAACGCCAGCTGCGCGCGGCGTGTCGCGTGCAGACCCGGTCGCTCGCGGGAGGGTTTTCCGGCGGTCGGGATGAGTTCGCTTGCGGCTATCCGTTCTGGTGGGCAGGAAGCTGTCGACCAAACGGAAGGCTCATCATGAAGATCGTCGTCATCGGCGGAACCGGCCTCATCGGTTCGAAACTGGTGCAGATCCTGGACCGGCAGGGCCACGACACGGTCGCTGCGGCGCCGTCGACCGGAGTCAACACGTTCACCGGCGAGGGCTTGCGGGACGCGCTCGAAGGGGCGGCGGTGGTGGTCGACGTCTCGAACTCGCCGCAACTCGACGACTCGGCCCGAGAGTTCTTCCAGACCGCGACGACGAACCTGCTCGACGCCGAACGGGCCGCAGGCGTCGGCCACCACGTCGCGCTCTCGGTGGTGGGCACCGATCAGATGGCCCCCAGAGCGGCTACTTCCAGGCCAAGCTCGATCAGGAACGGCTGATCAGCGACGGCCCGATCCCGTTCACGATCGTGCACGCCACCCAATTCTTCGAGTTCCTCCAGACACTCGCCGACTCGGCGACCGAGGGTGACACGGTGCGAATGCCGCCGGCGTACTTCCAGCCGATGGCCGCCGCCGACGTCGCCGAAGGGCTCGCGATCGCCGCGGTGAACGAGCCGGTGAATCGCATCGTCGAGATCGGCGGACCGGTGCAGTTCCTGCTTCCCGACCTGATCCGGACAGCGTTGACCGCCCGCGGCGATACCCGTCAGGTCGTCACCGACCCGTCGGCGAAGTACTGGGGCATCGACCTGGCCGAACGCACGCTGGTGCCCGGTGAGGGCGCGACGCTGTTCGGCACTCGGTTCGAGGACTGGATCCTGGAGGCCGCCGCGACAGCCTGACCCGGCCCCCCGCCCCCCCGGCCCCCCGGGGCGATTTGTGAGTGAAAACGTTCGCCCAGCGAGCGGAATCACTCACAAATCGCGGTGTGGACCCCTCGCCGCGCGCCTCGTACGATCCAAGATCGGGTAAGCCGGCGACCGTCGCGGGTCCGCCCCAGAGCGCGGTGGTGTCTATGTCTGGCCAGGGTGGAGCACAAGCCCTCCGTGGCCGCACCCGCGAATGCGAGGCGCTGAAGAACCTGGTCGCGACGGTGCGGTCGGGTAGTTGTCAGGTGCTGGTCCTGCGCGGCGAGGCGGGCGTCGGTAAGACGGCCCTGCTCGATTACGTCTGCGAAACCGCGTCCGGGTTCCAGATCGTGCACGTTGCCGGTGTGGAATCCGATATGGAACTCGCTTTCGCGGGGCTGCAACAGCTGTGCGCCCCGTTGATGGCGCATCTCGACGCGATCCCCGAACCACAACGCCAAGCGCTCAATGTCGCGTTCGGTCGCGGAGTCGGAGAGACACCCGACCGCTTCCTGGTCGGCCTCGCCGTGTTGAGCATGCTGGCCGCCGCGGCCGACGAACAACCGGTGCTCTGCGTCGTCGACGATGCGCAATGGCTTGACCAGGTTTCGGTGGAGACACTCGGTTTCATCGCGCGCCGGTTGCTCGCCGAACCCGTCGCGTTGGTGTTCGCCGTCCGTGACCGACCCGAACTGCTGGCCGGCCTGCCCGAGCTGCCGATCCACGGGCTGTCCGACACCGATGCGCGAGAACTGTTGGAATCGGTGATGTTCGGCGGTATCGACACTCGGGTGCGTGACCGCATCGTCGCCGAGACGCGCGGCATTCCGCTGGCCATCCTCGAGGTGCCGCGCAGCGTGTCGGCGACCGAACTCTCGGGTGGTTTCTGGATATCGGGTAAACGCTCGTCGGCGGCAGCGGTCGAACAGGGCTTCATCCGCCGTATCCAGGCGCTACCGCAACCCACCCGGCAATTGCTGCTCATCGCCGCCGCTGAACCCATCGGCGACGCGGCGTTGTTCCTCGGCGCCGCAGCGCAAATGGGCATCCCGGTCGACGAGCTCGCCCCCGCGGAAGCCGACGGACTCATCGAGTTCGGCCCACGGATGCGGTTCCATCACCCGCTGATCCGCTCGGCCGCCTACCGTGCAGCAGAGCTGCCGGACCGCCGTGCCGTCCACCGCGCCCTCGCCGACGTCACCGATCCTTTGGTCGACCCGGACCGCCGCGCGTGGCACGCGGCCAACGCCGCGGCGGGCCCAGACGAGGGGATCGCTGCCGAGCTGGAGAACTCCGCCGCCCGGGCCCAGGGCAGAGGCGGAATAGCCGCGGCGGCAACATTTTTGGAGCGCGCCACCGCGTTGACCTCCGACCCGTTGCTGCGTGGGGCGAGGGCACTGGCGGCCGCTTACGCCAAACGGGACGCCGCGGCACCGGGAGCTGCACACGAACTCCTCGCGATCGCTGAACTCGGCCCCCTGACCGACCTGCAGCGGGCACAGGTGGCGCGGCTGCGGGCACAGATGGACTTCGTCCGGAGCCGGGCGGGTGAAGCCGGTGCGCCGCGACTGGCACAGACCGCGCCACCGCTGCTGGACGCCGCCCGCCGCCTCCACGGTGTCGACGGTTATTCGTCCAGGGAGAGCTACCTCGAGGGAATCGCGGCTTTGATGTACGCGGGCCGCCTGGGGGAATCCGGTGCGCTCGTACGAGCTGCCGAGGATGCACGCGTTGCGCTGCAGGATGTCTCGGAACTGCCGCGCGCCATTGACCATCTGCTCAAAGGGGTGGCCGAACGGATCACCGGCGGGGTCGGACAGGGTTGGGCCGCGTTGCGGGCGGGGCTGGAGGCGATGTGTGAGCAGGCGGAGTCCGACGAAACCGCGGTCGGCCGATGGTTGAAGGTACCCGGATTCCCGATATTGCAGGAGTCCTCGGCCCACGAACTGTGGGACGAGCGGACATTGCGAAAGTTGTCGACCGCCGCAGTGCGCTATGCCCGTTCAACCGGGGCGCTCGCGGGCCTGCCGCGAGCACTCATCTACCGAGCCGGCGTCCACACTTTGGCCGGTGAATTCGCCACGGCAGCGGAGCTTCTCGAAGAGGCCGCGTCGATCACCGCGGCCACCGACCACAACTCCCCGGTGCGGTACCACTGGGTGCTGCTGAGCGCGTGGCGCGGCGACACGACGGAGGCCGTTCCGCTGCTCGAGAGCGCCGCGGCCGACGGAATCGCCAGTGGCGAAGGCCGTTTGCTCGGTCTGACGGGTTATGCGACCGCGTTGTTGTACAACGGGCTCGGCCGCTACGAGGAGGCGCTCGCCGCAGCGCGCGAGGCGTGTGACTACGACGACTTCGGAATCCACGGGTGGTGTCTTTTCGAACTTGTCGAGGCGGCGACGCGCGCCGGGGCCGAGGACGTGGCCAGATGGGCCCTCGGTCGTCTCGAAGAGCGGGCGGGCGCCAGCGGCACCGACTGGGGACTCGGCGCGGTGGCCAACGCGCAGGCCCTGTTGGCCGACAATGACGACGCGGATCGGCTGTTCACCGAGGCCATCGAACGCCTGGACCGTGCCGGCATCAACGTACACGTCGCGCGAGCCCGGCTGCTCTACGGCGAATGGCTGCGCCGGTCCAATCGCCGGATCGACGCCCGGCGCGAACTCACCGAAGCCCACGAGACGTTCACGCGCATCGGTGCGCAGGCCTTCGCCGAACGTGCGCGCCGCGAACTGGTGGCCACCGGTGAGAAGGTGCGCAAAAAGCAGTCGAGTTCGGGTGGTGGCGAGCTGACCGCCCAGGAAGCCCAGATCGCCCGGCTCGCCGCCGACGGTCTGACGAATCAGGAAATCGGGGCCCAGCTCTTCATCAGCACGCACACCGTCGAATGGCATCTGCGCAAGGTGTTCGTCAAGCTCGGCATCACCTCCCGCAGACAGCTTCGCACCGTCTCGTGGGCGAGTTAGATCGCTCGACCAGCTTGCCGTCCGCAGACACCGCGCACATCCTGCTCGCAACCTCTGAGGGAATGGTGTAGCGGGAGAGGGCTTTCCGTCAGTGGATCGGTCGAACGGATGGCCGGCGACCGAATCATCCGCGGAGTTCGTAGGACCCGGTGACCACGGGTGTTCGAGGGTTCGGCAGATCGCGGATCGGACGAGGCTGGAAGCACAGCCGAAAGGCGTGATCTTCGAAAAGCGGAGGAGTTATGGACGTCTACGACGCAGTCAAGAGCAGACGGGCGGTGCGGGGCTTCACCGACGAACCCGTCCCCTTGGAGGTGCTCGAGCGTGTGCTCGACGCCGCCAGGTGGTCGCCGTCGGGATCCAACCTGCAGCCGTGGCGCATCTACATCGTGACCGGTGAACCCCTGGAGCGGCTCAAGAAGCTCGCCACCGAGCGGGTGGCCGCCGGCGACCGGTGGGACGAGCGGGAGTACCAGCTGTATCCGTCCGAGCTGAAGTCGCCGTACGGCGAGCGCCGATCGGCGTTCGGCCGGGAGCGCTACAGCGCGCTCGGCATCGAGCGCGAGGACTGGGAAGCCCGGCAGCGGGCCGCGATCGCCAACTGGGACTGCTTCGGCGCCCCCGCGGCGCTGTTCTGCTACATCGACCGGGATCTCGGCCGGCCGCAATGGGCCGACGTCGGCATGTACCTGCAGACGGTCATGGTGCTCCTGCGGGCCGAGGGACTGGACAGCTGCCCGCAGATGGCCTGGTCGCAGGTCCGCGAAACCGTCGCGGACATCGTCGAACCGCCCGACGAGCTCATGCTGTTCTGCGGCATGTCGATCGGCTACCGGGACCCCGACGAGGTCTACATCCGCACAGGGCGGGCCCCGCTCGAGGAGACCGTCAGCTTCGTCGACGACTGACCCACTACGGACTACGGACCGTGGACTACGGGTTCTCAAGGGTTCCTTTTGCCTGAGCGCCGACGAGCGTGAGGTGTGACACCCGCGACTCGAGGAGACCGGATCATGACCATCACGTCCCTTCCCACCAGGACCACCTCGGACCCAGAACTCGCCGCACGGTTCACGCGCGACGTTCAACCCCTGTTCGAGGTACTGGCGCGGGGAGCGCGCCGGTTGGCCCGCAATGACGCGGATGCCGAGGACCTGCTCCAGGATGCGCTCCTGCACGCCTACAGCGGGTTCGAGTCCTTCCGGGAGGGCAGCAACCTCAAGGCGTGGCTGTTCCGCATCCTCCACAACCGCTGGGTCAGCGCGCACCGCTGCAAACAGCGCCGCGTGACCGAGGTCCCGGCGGACGACATGACCGAAGCCGAATTGTTCGGTTGTGCCGCACACCAACCCGGCGGGCTGCGATCGGCCGAGATCGAGGTGCTCGACGCCCTGCCCCACGGTGACGTCAAAGCGGCGATGGCCGCGATGCCGGAGGGTTTCCGCGAGGTTCTCTACTACGCCGACGTCGAGGGATACACCTACGCCGAGACGGCGAAGATCCTCGATATCCCGATGGGCACCGTGATGTCGCGGATCTCGCGTGCCAGGCAGCGACTGCGCGTCGCGCTGGCCCACCTCGCCCACGAACCCGCAGAAACCCTCGAACACTGCATCGCCTGACTGGAGAACACCAATGGAGTTGGCCTACAAGAACGCATTGATCACCGGTGGCACAGCCGGGATCGGGCTCGCCTGTGCGCGGCTGTTCGCGCGCGAGGGAGCCGCGGTGATCATCACCGGTCGAGACGGCAAACGAGGGGAGCGGGCCGCATCCGGTATCGACGGCAACGTGCGCTTCGTCCGTACCGACCTCTCGGACATGGATTCGGTCGCATCGCTGCTCGAGCAGGCCGGCGACGTCGACATCCTGGTCAACAACGCCGCCGCTTTTCCAGCGGCGACCACCGTCGATCAGCAGGTCGGCGCGTTCGAGCTGACCTTCGACACCAACGTGCGTGGATCGTACTTTCTGGCGGCGGGTCTGGTCCCGGGAATGCTGCAGCGAGGACACGGTTCGATCGTCAACGTCACCACGATGGTCGCGTCCAAAGGCGTGCCGGGAGCCGGCGTGTACAGCGCATCCAAGGCGGCCGTCGAGTCGCTGACCCGGACGTGGGCCGCCGAGTTCGGTCCGGGGGGCGTCCGTGTCAACAGCGTCGCCCCCGGTCCGACGAAAACCGAAGGGGTCGAGGCTGAATGGGGCGAGACCAATGAAGAGCTCGGCCGCGCGCTGCCCCTGGGGCGGACGGCGAAGCCCCGGGAGATCGCCGAGGCGGTGCTGTTTCTGGCCTCACCGCGCGCGAGCTTCATCACCGGCTCGGTGTTGCACGTCGACGGTGGCGGCTCGGCCACCTGACCCATCCAAAAAGACCGGAGGAGGACGACAATGACCGACACCCAGGACATCTCGTGGGAGAACGCCCTGACCGTCGTGCAGGAGGCGCAACCGCCATTCATCCCTGCAGACGCACATGCGATGACCGTCGTCATCGACTACCCGCCGGGAAGTCCCGGCGCCCCACCACACCGGCACCCCGGAGGGCCCGCATTCGGCTACATGCTCGAAGGCGAGATGTTGTTCGAACTGGAAGGCCAACCGCCGCGGGTGATCCGGGCCGGTGAGGCGTTCTGGGAACCCGGCGGCGACGTCATTCACTACTCCGACGCCAACAACCGCGACGACATGCGCTGTCGTTTCACCGTGACGATGCTGTGCGTTCCGGATCAGCCGATGTTGGTGTTGGTCGACGCGGCAGAACTCGCCGCGCGCAGGCACCTACGCGTGTCCGCCGACTCCGCTGTGCAGGAGTGAATTCCGATGTCGAAAATCCTGTTGCAGACGACGATCTGTGCTCATCCGGAGGACTGGGACGTCTCCAGGTTCTCGCTGCTGGCCGACGAACTGCGCACCGCAGGCCACGAGGTGGTCGCGCGCAACCGGGTCGACGGAGACGACGACCCCGTCCTCGGCCATCTCGACGAGCTCGGCTATGACCAGCTGTGGCTCATGGCCGTCGACGTCGGAAGCGGGTTAACCGAAGTCGAGGCCGCGGCGATCATGCGGTTTCGCCACGCCGGTGGTGGTGTGCTCACCGCGCGGGACCATCAGGATCTCGGATGTTGTCTCAACCGGCTCGGCTCACTCGGCCTCGTCAACGAGTTTCACGATGTCACAATCGATCCGGAGACGATGTGCGACGATCGCGACACCCCGGCCATCTCGTGGCCGAACTACCATTCCGGGGCCAACGGGGACTACCAGCGGGTGTTGACGTCCGAGCCGGCGCATGAGCTGCTGCGCACCGGTCGCACCGCCAGCGGGCGGATCGAATGGTTTCCCGCGCATCCGCACGAGGGGCTGGTCTCGGCGGACGGCGTGCCGAACGCCGCTGTGCTGGCGCAAGGCCGGAGTGCGACGACCGGTAGGGTGTTCAACCTCGCGGTTCTGCTCGACGGTGAGTGTGCGCCGGATGGCGGGCCGATGGGCCGGGCCGTCGCCGAGTCGACATTTCATCACTTCGCCGACTACAACTGGGATATCGACTGTGGGGCACCGTCGTTCGTGACCGAGCGGCCCGGCTCGCAGATCAAGCAGGATCCTGCTCGGCTGGGTGCGTTCAAGGACTATGTCCGCAACGTCGCGGAGTGGCTGCACCCAGCAGCCCGGTTGGCGGTGGCGGTCTGAGGTCTCTCATGCGCCGCGAGCGACCGCCGAATGTCGCCAGTGCGCGGCGTGTCGGTGCGCAAACACGGCCGCTCGCGGAAGGGGGGGTCAGCGCTTGCGGGCGCCGGCGCCGTAAATGATGTCGCTGCGGCCGGCGTCCCAATGGTTGCGGAAGACGACGTCGGCGATGGGGCGTCGGCGCACCGGGCCGTGCCTGCCGCGGGGCCAGCCCACGACGATATGCCCGGCCAGCGCCCACTCGTCGGGCACGCCGACCGCCGCACGGATCAGCGCCTCCCCGTCGTACGAGGCCCAGCTGGTGAAGCACGCTCCGAGGCCCTGCGCGCGGGCGGCCAGGTAGAAGTTCTGCATCGCTGGGAAGATCGAGCCGCCCTGCAGGAACTCCGAAGAGAACTCGTTGCGGAACGCGGTGAAGAGCACCGAGGTGAGTTCACCGGCGCGGTCGTGGAGTTCGTAGGTCGCGCGGTTGTTGCGGGCGGCCCGGCTGTGGTCGTCATCTGCGGGCCTGCTCATGCCGTAGATCGACTCGATGGACCGCAACGCCGCCTGAGCGGCTTGGGCGACGACGGCCCGCTGCTCGGGGGAGTCGAGTACGACGAACCGCCACAGCTGCGCGTTGGCGCCGTTGGGAGCCCAGGTCGCGGCCTCGAGGCACCGGTCGAGTGTCTCCGCGTCGACGGGTTCGTCGGCGAACCGGCGGATCGCCCGCGCGGTGGCCAGCGTCTCCCAGACATCGTTGGTGGGCTGCGGCATGCTGCTCCGTTCGGCGGTCCTGCTCCTGCCCGTCGACCTTAGCGGGAAGGACCGGCGCGTTGAGGGAATGCTATACGATCGTATAACGTGCTGTACGACCGTATAAGACGCCTTGGGAAGGGGCCCACATGACCACCGCCGACGATCTCGACCAGCTGCGGAGCCGGCTGCAGTACGTCGAGGACCGGATCGCGATCCTGGACTGTGTGATGAATCAGGCCCGCGGCCATGACCGTCACGATGCCGATCTGATGTCGAGCGTCTATTTCTCCGACGGCGTCGACGAACACGGTCCGGTGGTGAAGGTCGGCGCCGAGTACGCCGAGTACGCCAACGACGCCCACAGCGCGGTGTTCGAGGATCACCTGCACAACATCACCACCCACACCTGTGAAATCGACGGCGACGTAGCGCATGCCGAGAGCTACGTGATGGGCTCGATGCGGGCCAAGGGCGGCAAGGTGGTCGCGCTGATGGGCGGGCGCTACCTCGACCGCCTCGAACGTCGCGAGGGGGAGTGGAAGATCGCGCTGCGGCGCTGCACGATCGAATGGATGATGCAGGGCGACTCCTCGGTGCTGGCCTCCGGCGCGGTGAAGGGCTTCATCAAGGGCAAGTGGGACCGCACCGACTTGTCCTACGCCCGGCCGCTGGAGATAAACAGCGCGCCCGTCGACCGGTGGTGAGGCCTTGATGCACCTGGCCGGGCGGGTCGCGCTGATCACCGGCGGCGGGTCGGGCATTGGACGTGCTGCAGCGCAACGCCTTTCAGCCGAAGGTATGCGCCTTTGCGTGCTCGACATCGACGGCGACGCCGCGCGTGCGGTGGCCGAGCCGCTCGGTGGGCTGGCACTGGCGTGCGACGTCGCCGACGCCGACCAGGTGGAGACGGCGTTCGCGCAGTGCGTCGAAGAACTCGGCGGGCTCGATCTCGCATTGCTGAACGCCGGGATCACCATCCGATGGTCGGGCGACATCGGTGCGCTTGACCTCGCCGACTACCGAAAATCGTTGGGCGTGAACCTCGACGGTGTCGTGTATGGATTGGTCAACGCGGTGCGCACGATGCGGACCCTGGACGAGGCCGACCGTGCCATCCTGGCGACCGCATCGCTCGCCGGCCTCATGCCGTGGCATCCGGACCCGGTGTACTCGCTCGGCAAGCACGCCGTCGTCGGGTTGATGCGCTCGGTCGCTCCGAGCCTGGCCGCCGAGCACATCGCGGTGCACACCATCTGCCCGGGCATCACCGAAACCGGTGCCCTCGGGAACCGGCGGGCGCTGGTCGAGGGCATCGGAGTGCCGGTGATGGAGCCGGAAGCCAGCGCGGACGCCGTCGTCGCGGCGGTGACGGCGCCACTTGACACCTCCGGGTCATGCTGGGTCGTCCAGTATGGAACCGACCCGTGGCCAATGCAATTCGCCGACCTCGACACCCCCGACAGCCGGCTCAACGTGCCGGCGAGGCGCTCCCGACGCTGATCACCGCGCGCCGAGGGCCTCAGCCGAGCACCGCGGGCATCGAATCCCAACCACGTACCGCCGCCGTCGGCGCCCGCACGGCGTTGTCCGTGTCGATGGTCCAGTCGGGCCAGCGCTTGAGAATCTCCTCCAGGGCCACCCTGCCTTCGACCCGGGCCAGCGATGCGCCGAGGCAGAAATGTGTGCCCCGCCCGAACGACAGGTGGTTGTTGGCGACGCGGTGGATGTCGAAGGTGTCCGGATTGTCGAACTTGGCCTCGTCGCGGTTCGCCGATCCGCCCATCAACAGCAGCGCGCTGCCGACTGGAATCGTCTGCCCGTGGTACACGACGTCATTCGCGACGTAACGCGCGATGTGGTGTACCGGCGGCTCGTAACGCAGCACCTCCTCGACGGCGTTCGCGATCAGGCGCGGGTCCCTGCTCAACTCCCGCCGCTGGTCGGGGTGTTCGCCGAGCAGCTTGCCCAGCCACCCGAACAGCCGGCCCACGGTCTCGGTCCCGGCGTTGGCGATCACGCCGAGGAAGACCAGAAGCTCCTCGGTGTTCAACCGCCGCACCGTGCCGTCGATGTCGGTGAACTCGACGTTGAGCAGTTCGGTGACCAGATCGTCCGACGGGTTCTGCTCACGCCAGGCGACGTAGTCGGCAAACATGTTGCCGTTGAAGTAGTTGTCCTTGCTGACGGGTAATGGCTCACCCGGCTTGTTACGGAGCCGACGACCGGCGACACGGCGCACCGATCGCTGCAGCGAGTCCGGCATGCCGACCAGCATCCCGATGACGCGCATCGGCATCTCGGCGCCGAGGTCCGTGGTGAAGTCGAAGCGATCGCCGTCGCGTAACGGATCCAGGCAGGCCGCGCAGAAGGCGCGCACCTGGTCCTCGATGGCCGCCATCTTGCGCGGGGTGAATGCGCGGGAAACCAACAGGCGGTGCACGGTGTGCAGGGGCGGGTCCTCGTTGATGAAGACGCCCAGTGGCATGACCGGTTCGGCCTTGACCACCTCGAGGATGTCACCCTTGGCCGAGCTGAGGTTCTCGACGTCGCGCAGCGCCGCCTCCACATCGGCGAACCGGCTCAGGCCCCAGAACCCGAACTTGTCGTTGTAGTACACCGGCGCCTCGTCGCGCAGCCGCCGGTACACCGGATACGGGTCGACATCGATCGCCACGTCGTACGGGTCGTAGTACAGCTCGTCGGTGATGGGCGCGGTCACGATGCGAGCCTTCGGGCCGTACCTGCGCTTGTTGTACGAACGTATGGCATTGTACGATCGTATGGCACAACCGGCGGCGGCGTAAAGGAGCGTGAGCGTGGACCTCGGTTTCGTCTCGCTCAACACACCGCGCGACCTCCCATCCGACGTTCTTGCCGTCGAGCTCGAAGCCCGTGGATTCGAGTCGCTGTGGGTCGGCGAACACCCGCAGATTCCCGTGGCCGCCCGCGGCCAGCTCCCCGCCGGCCTGCTCGACGCGCAGAAACAGATGTGGGATCCATTCCTGTCGCTGCTGGTCGCTGTCCGGGCGACGACGACGTTACGGGCCGGCACCTCGGTGGTATTGCCCCTGGAGCACGAATTGTTCACGTTCGCAAAACAAGTCGCGACTCTGGATCAACTGAGCCAGGGGCGCCTCGTGCTCGGCGTGGGGGTCGGAATGCGCGCGGAACTGGAGACGAGCAGCCCGATCGCGTGGAAGGACCGGTACCGGGCGCTGGCCGACATGGTCGCTGCGCTGAAGAAGCTGTGGACCCACGACGAACCCGAACACCACGGAGAGTTCTACGAATTCGAGCCGGTCTGGTCCCAGCCCAAGCCGTTCCAGCGACCGAACCCACCGCTGTTGGCCGCCACCACCGGGCCGAAGGCGACACGCGAGTGCTTGGCCTGGGCCGACGGCTGGCTGCCCGGGGATGCCGCGTTCCGCGATCTTGCCGCGGCACTGGCCGACTACCGGCATGCGGCCGAGGACGCGGGCCGCGACCCGGCGACGCTGGACCTGACGGTCATGGCCTGGGGTGACCCGAAACCCGAGCGACTCACCCGGTACCGGGACCTCGGCTTCAACCGTGTCGTGCTGGGCGGCGGCCGCCGCGACGGTAACGACCCGTCGACGACCCTGGACTACCTGGATCGCTACGCGAGTGTCGTCAACGAACTCCGTTGACCGGCAACCTGATAGACCGCACCAGAACGGAAAGGACGTGCATGTGAACGACAAATTCTCGATGGAGGAACGGGTCGCGGTCATCACCGGCGGCGGGACCGGCATCGGCCGCGGTTCGGCACTGACGCTGGCCGAGCGCGGCGCCGACATCGTGCTCGCCGGCCGCCGGACCGAACCGCTGAAATCCACCGTCACCGAGATCGAGGCGCTCGGGCGCCGCGCGCTCGCCGTGCCGACGGACGTGACCCAGGCCGACGCATGCCGCGAGCTGGTCGCCACGACACTGGCCGAGTTCGGTCGCCTCGACGTACTGGTGAACAACGCCGGCGGCGGTGAGACGAAGTCGATCATGAAGTGGACCGACGATGAATGGCAGCACGTCCTCGACCTGAACCTGTCCAGTGCCTGGTACCTGTCCCGCGCCGCGGTCGAGCCGATGATCAAGCAGGGCAAGGGGGCAATCGTCAACATCTCGTCGGGTGCCAGCCTGCTCGCCATGCCCCAGGCGGTCGCCTACGCCGCGGCCAAGGCCGGCCTGAACAACCTGACCGGATCGATGGCGGCCGCCTGGACCCGCAAAGGCGTGCGGGTCAACGCGATCGCCTGCGGAGCCATTCGTACGCCGGGCCTCGAATCCGACGCGCAGCGCCAAGGTTTCGACATCGACATGATCGGCCAGACAAACGGCGCCGGGCGTGTCGGCGAACCCGACGAGATCGGCCACGGCGTACTGTTCTTCGCCTCCGACGCCTCCAGCTTCTGCTCGGGCCAGACGCTCTATATGCACGGCGGCCCCGGCCCGGCGGGGGTGTGACATGGGCGTCAGTCATGTCGGTCTGCGCGTTCGCGACCTCGACGCGTCCAAGCGGTTCTACGAGGCGCTCGGCTTCACCGAAGTGAAGAGGATGACCATCCCCGACGAGATGGCCGCCGGGCTTCTTCCGCTCTCAACGCCGATCGGGTTCGAAGCCGCCTATCTGCAGCAGGATGACGGCTTCGTCCTGCAACTGCTGACGTTCTCGGGGCACCCCGCGCCCGATGAGCCCGAACGCGGCATGGTCGGTGCCGGCCTCACCCACCTGTCGATCGCCGTCGACGACATTGCCGCGGCACAGGCGGCGCTCACCTCCGCAGGCGGCACGATCGTCGCCGACCCGGGCGGCGGATTCGCTTGCATGGCGCGCGATCCCGAGGGCCAGCTGATCGAGTTGGTGCACAACAAGGTGCGACCGGTGCCCCCCGCCTGAACCCGCTAGAAATCGATCACCGCAGCCTCTTTGCGCTCGGTGATCGGGCGGGCCAGGCCTTGCTCGTCGCAGATCCGCTGCAACCGGTCCACCGTTTCGTCCAGTCCCGGTCCGAGTGCCCGACCGGGCGTGAACGTCGCGGGCAGGTGACGCATGCCCTGGATGACGCCGATGGTGTCGTAGTGAACGGTGCCGTCCGGATCACATCGGTAGTCGGGCATACGGTCGAGCACCGCGCACAGCATGGATTTGAACACCGTCCGCGCGACGTTGGAACCGATGCATCGGTGAACTCCGAGCCCGAAACTGAAGTGGCGGTTCGCCTTCCGGTCGAGCACGAGGTCATCGGGATCGTCGAACAGCGATGGGTCGCGATTCGCCATCGCCCACGACAGCCACAGGCGCTCGCCTTCTTTGAGCACGACGCCGTCGAGATCCATGTCCGCCGAGATCGTCCGGGCATCACCCGGCGCGGGGGTGAAGTAGCGCAAGAACTCCTCGGTGGCCGGGTTGAGCAACGCCGCACGGTGCGTGGTGAGTCGCTCGCGTTCGTCGGTGTGCTCACCGAGCCATTCGAGCGCGTGTGCGGTCAGAGCCGTCGTGGTATCGAAGCCTCCACCGATGAGCAGGTTGAGCATGCCGATGAGCTCGATATCGGGTGGCGCCTCACCGTCGATCCGTAACCGGGCCAGCGCGTCGATGATGCCCGGACGCGGGTTGTCGCGGATCTCGGCGAGATTGGTGAACAGGTCGACGCCCATCGCCATGTACAGCTCCCGAACACGTTCTGCATTGGGTGAGTCCGGCGGGGTGTAGACCGACGCGTGTGCCGGTTCGTTGTACATCCGCCACTTGGCCAGCGGGACGCCCAGCATGGCCAGCGTCAACACGGCGGGCACGACATTGGCGAGGTCGTCGACGAAATCGATTCGGCCCGACTCGATGTGGTCGTCCAGGCAGGCGCGTACCACCTCGTCGACGAACGGCTGCCACCGCTTGACCGCCGCCGGAGACAGGTAGGGGTTCAACGCGTCGCGGTAGTAACGGTGCTCGGGGTCGTCCATCTCCAGCATCCCGCCGCGAAAATTGCCCGCATCGAGCATGGTCGGAATCGAGATGCCCTTGTACCCGCGCCGCTCGTTGTGTACATCGTGGTCGTTGGACACGTGCGGGCACCGGGCGAGTTCGAAGACCTCGTGACCACCCGCGGCGACCCAGTGCCCGCCGTAGGTACCGGTCCACGCGAGCGGGCACGTGCGATGCATCTCGTGGGTGATGTTCAGGAACTGGTTGCGGTACTCCGGCCGGTGGCGGTCGAAGTGGTATTCGTGCCGTGCAATCTCGTCGGTTGCACTCACAACACCGCTCCTCCATTCACTCCGATGACCTGACCGGTGACGTAACCCGCACCCTCCGAGCACAAGAACGCACAGGTGGCCGCGACGTCGTCGGCGGTGCCAAGGCGTCCGGCGGGAATGGCGCGCACCAGCATCTCGGCCGGCGGCAGCTTCTTGGCGCGCTGTTGTTCGCGCAACATCGGGGTGTCTATGACGAACGGCGGGACGGTGTTGGCGGTGATTCCCCTCGACGCATACTCCGCGGCGACCGTCTTGGTCATCGCGATGACCCCACCCTTGGTCGCCGAGTAGTGACCCTGGCGGACGGCGCCGTTCTGACCCGCGGCCGAAGAGATCGTCACGATCCGCCCCCACTGCGATGCGACCATGTCGGGCAGCGCGGCCTGTATACACAGGAAGGTGCCCGTCAGGTTGACCGCGAGGTAGCGGTTCCACTCGTCGAGGGTGATCTCGTCGAACTTCGTGAACCCGGCCAGCGCGGCACTGGTCACGAGAATTTCGGTCGGGCCCAACGACTTCCGTGCCGTCTCGAAAGCCCGATGCACGGCTGCCTGATCGGATACGTCGGCACAGATACCGACCGCCTGGATTCCCGTTGCCTGCAGCTCGTCGGCGGCCTGGAGTGCGGCGGCGCCGTTGACATCCAGCACCGCGACGGAATGTCCGTCGCGGGCGAGATGTTCGGCAATCGAGCGGCCCAGTCCCGAGCCGCCGCCGGTGACCACTGCCACGCGGTTCACGTCGTCCATCCCCTCGCCAGAGCGCTGCCTGCTGTACGAACGTACAACCTATGCAATCGTATAGCAAGGTCAGCGGCGAGCGCTCGGCCCCTTTTTCGGCTTGCGACGTGCGGGCCGCGGTTCGATCGCGTCGAGGTACTTCTCGACCGCCTTGACGACCTCGGCGTGGGCCGCGTCGACGCCGACACCCTCCTCGAGGTTGAGGAACTTGGGGATTCCGGTGATCAGCAGGACGGCGGCGCCCAGCGACAGGTTTCCCTCGAACCGGGTGCGAGCGCCGTACCGCTGCGCCAGCGCGTCGACCTGGATCTTGCGGACCCGGTTGGTGACCTCGGCGATCTCCGAGGCGATGGACTTCCGATGGTTGCCCAGGGCCATGAACTCGGTGATCAGTGCGCCGGTCGCCTCGTCCCAGCTGTACTCCCACAGGGCGTGCAAGGGGTCCTCGGACCGCGTCTCGAGCGCCTTGCTCAACACCGCGAGATTGCGCTCGGAGTAACGGCGGATCGCGGCGAGGAAGATGTCGTCGAGCGAGGGGAAGTAGTACTGCACCAGGCTCGCGGTGACGCCCGCTCGGGCCGCCAGCGCGCGGTAGCTCACGCTGGCGTATCCCTCTTCGAGCATCATCTTCTCGACGGAGTCGAGCAGGGTGTCACGCGTCTTGGACGTCTCCGCGCCGACACGGCGGGGCGCTGCTGCCATCGTCACCTCTCAGATTGGCTGACGAACATTCTCGCACCCGTCGCGCCGCGGCCCTCAGCTGAACATGCCTCGATATCCGAACGCCGGATGTCGTCGGCTGATGTGGGGATCGTCGGCGCCGAAGATCTTCTCCCGCAGCGTGCCGGGACGGTACTCGGCGGACCCGTTGCACTCGCCCTGCACCCCGAGCGTGTCGGTGAAGAAGAACTCGTCGATCTTGGCGGCCTCGGCCTTGCGCGCCAGGTCCGGCCACAGGTCGAAAGTCTTGAAATCCCGGTTGCGGGCGCGCGGATACCGACAGCCGCCGTCGAAGTTGTGACCGACCGAGTTCATCACGAGCAGGGTGAAGATCATGCGCTTGGCCATCGACTCGCTCCTCATTCGTCCCTATACGGTCGTACAGCCGATGCTATATGCTCGTACAAACTTTCCGAGGAGAAACGGTGTGAGCGACCTTTACTACGACCCCTGGGACGTCGCAATCGATCTCGACCCCTATCCGACGTACCGCAGACTGCGTGACGAGGCTCCGCTGTATCACAATGAGCGCCACGGCTTCTGGGCCGTCAGCCGCTATGACGACGTAGACGCCGCGTTGCGGGACACGGCGCGGCTCAGCTCGGCCAAGGGCGACATTCTCGAGGTCGTCATGGTCGACCCGGTGATGCCGCCGGGAGTGTTCATCAACGAGGACCCGCCGCTGCACACCATCCACCGCGCGATCGTGTCCCGGGCCTTCACACCCAAGCGGATCAGGGCGGTCGAGGAGAAGGTCCGGGCCTTCTGCGTCGCGTGTCTGGACCCGTTGACCGATGGGGACCGTTTCGACTTCGTGGTCGACCTCGGCGCCGAACTGCCCATGAAGACCATCGGCATGCTGGTCGGTATCCCCGACGCCGAACAACCTGCGGTCCGGGCCCACGCCCACGAGACGCTGCGCAACGAGCCGGGCAAGCCGTTGCCGGTGGACAAGGACCACTACTTCGACGGAGACATGTTCGCCGATTACGTTGCGTGGCGCGAGGACAACCCGTCCGACGACCTGATCACCGAACTGCTCAACGTGGAGTTCACAGATGAGACGGGCGCCGTCCGCGGGCTCACCAAAGAGGAGATCGTCGTTTTTCTGGCTGTCGTGGCCGGTGCGGGTGTCGAGACAACCGGCCGGCTGTTCGGCTGGATGGGCAAGGTGCTCAACGAACATCCGGATCAGCGCAAGGAGCTGGCCGCCGACCTGTCCCTGGTGCCGGGCGCCATCGAAGAACTGTTGCGCTACGAGCCGCCGGGTCCGCACGTCGCGCGCTACGTCGCCACCGAGGACGTGCAGTTCCAGGGACAAACCGTGCCTGCGGGCAGCGCGCTGTTGATGATGCTGGCGTCGGCCAATCGCGACGAGCGCCACTTCGCCGACCCCGACCGCTTCGACATCCACCGCAAGCCCGGCGGGCATTTGACCTTCGGCCGTGGTGCGCACTTCTGCGTCGGTGCACCGCTGGCCCGGTTGGAAGGCCGCATCGCGTTGGAGGAGGTTCTCAAACGCTGGCCCGAGTGGCACATCGACCTTGAGAACGCCCGCCGCTCAAGGTCGTCCACCGTGCGCGGGTGGGACACCATGCCGGCGGTCGTCAGCCGTCGCTGATCCGGTCGGCGGCCCGCCAGGCCATCGTCATGATCGGCCACGGTTCACTACGCCGGTCCCGGACCGCCGGCCTCGACCACCAGAACCGAGACTCGGGGATCGGCTGACAATCGGTTGGCGAGAACACATCCGGCCGATCCGGCCCCGGCGACGATGTAGTCGTACGTGGTCATCCTGGTCCTTCCGAGCCCGGGTCGAACTGATCCGCTGTACGAGCGTACAGTACAGCCTCGAAGTCGATCCGACGTTCGAGGAGAGTGATCAGGTGAGCGGGACCGTCGCGGTGGTGACAGGGGCCAGCCGCGGTGCCGGGGCGGGTATCGCACGCGCGCTGGGCAGCCACGGGTGCACCGTCTACGTCACGGGGCGAACCGAGAAAGGCCACAGCGCAGAGGGTTCGAGACTTTCGGGCACGATCGATGAGACCGCACAGGCAGTCACCGACGCGGGAGGCAACGGCATCGCCGTGCGCGTCGACCACAGTGACGACGATCAGGTCAAGGCGCTGTTCGATCGAATACGGCGCGAGCAGGGCCGCGTCGACATCCTGGTGAACAATGCGGCGCTGATCCGCGACGAGATGATGGGCCGCACGAAGTTCTGGGAAGAACCGCTGAACGTCATCGACACCCTCGACGTCGGGTTGCGCAGCAGCTATGTCGCAACCGTCTACGCCGCGCCGCTGATGCTCCCCCAACGCAGCGGCCTGGTCGCGTTCACGTCGTCGTCGGGCGCCGCGCATTACGCATTCGGCCCGGCGTATGGGGTGCCGAAGGCCGGCACCGACAAGATGGCCGCCGACATGGCGTTCGACTTCCGCGAGTTCGGCATCGCCGCGGTGTCCATCTGGATGGGTTCGCTGTTGACCGAGCGGGTCCGCGGGATCATCGCCAGCAACCCCGAAAAGTTCGGGCACATCCTGGAGACGGCCGAAACACCCGAGCTGACCGGGCATGTCATCTGGGCGCTGTATCGGGATCCGGATCTGTTGGAGGTGAGCGGCCAAACGCTCATCGGGGCGGAGTTGGCGGTCAAGTACGGCATCAAAGACGACGGCGATCGTCAGCCACCGTCGTACCGCGACATGTTCGACGTTCACCCGGCCAAGCAGTATCCGCACGTCATACGGTGATCTGCGCACGCTGGCGGGGGTGTGAGCGTGCGCGAACCGCCGAAATTTCGCGGCGCGTCGTGTGCAGACATGCACGCTCGCGGGTATTCGGAGGGCACGTGCACCCACCAGCGAGGAGGCCACCATGGCGAAGGATCACGGGTCCAGCGTCAAGAACGACAAGCAGTACGAGGGTCTGCGCAAGAAGGGCATGAGCAAGTCCCGCGCGGCGGCCATCGCGAACACTCCCGACGCGTCGAAGAAGGGCGGCAAGAATTCCGGCGGCGGGAAGAAATCTGGCGGATCGAAGAAGAGCTGACGATGACTTTCGGCCGCTGAATCGGTCATAACCTGCGACAGCACCACCACCGCAGGAGGAACGCCCGATGTCCGTGCCGACTCAACCGGCCGCCCTACCGCCCGTCGTCGACCAGACGACCTGGCGCGCCGCCCTCGACGATCTCCGCCGCCGCGAGAAGGCGGCGACACGAGAGCTGGACGCCATAGCCGCCCAGCGCAGACGTCTGCCCATGGTCCGCATGCCCGACTACACGCTGATCGGGGAGCACGGGCCGGTTCGGCTCGCCGACGTGTTCGAGGGGCGGTCCCAGCTGATCGTCTACAACCACATGTGGACCGACGGCGCGGAGTGGCAGTGCGGCGGCTGCACCGGGTTCACCTCACAGTTCACCCGCCTGGAGTTCCTCGACAACTACGACGCCCGCTTCGTCATCGTCACCAACGGCCCGATCGAAGAGGCGCTGGCCTACCGCGCCAAGGTCGGCAACCGCATGGACTGGTACTCGTCGTCGGAGAGTGCGTTCGGGGCCGACGTCGACGCCGCGCCCGGTGAAGGTTTCGCGGTGAACGTGTTCCTGCGAGACGGTGACACCGTTTACCGGACCTGGCACACCAACGGACGCGGCACCGAACAACTCAGCCACTCGTTCGCGCTGATCGACATCCTGCCGTGGGGACGCCAAGAGGAGTGGCAGGATTCGCCCGCAGGATGGCCGCAGCGGCCGACCTACTCGGGCTGGCTGGACTCGCCCGACATCGCGCGGGCGTACGGCCCGGGCGCTGACAGCCCGCACTGATCGTCAGCTTCGATAGCGCCCCGCACTGAACGTCGCGGAGTGGGCACTGGCATCACCGTCCGGATCCCGGTTCTGCTTTCGCGGCGGCCCACGTCCAGGTTGGCGCATCGGCCCACGTCCAGGTTGGCGCATCGGTGGCATCCTGGCTTCATGGGATTGGTATGGGCCTGATCATCCGCCTGCTCGAGCTGCTCATCGTGCTCGTTCCGCTCGCCGGCGTGCTCTATGGCGGGTGGCGGGCGCTGACGGCAGCGCGCGCACGGCAGGACGCCGGCCGCGCAGAACTCGTCGATACGGCACCGCAGAGCACGAGCGCAACGGCAATGAAGTGGCAAGCGATCGCGCGGGCGGTGAAGGCGCACGACCACATCGACACCCGATGGCTCGAGTACGAGCTGGACGTCGCAAAGCTGCTCGACTATCCGCTGATGACCGACATGCGCGACCCGCTGACCGAGCGGTTCCACCGGACCAAGTTGCGCGCCGACCTGTTGCGGCCGGGTAAGGCCGAGGATCTGGTCGACGACGCCGAAGCGGCGCGCGAGTACGTCGACGCCGTCACCGACTACGTCACCGCGTTCGAGGCCGCCGAGACCGAGGCGGTCCGTCGTCGGCGCAGCGACTTCTCCGCACAGGATCAACAGCGCATCGTCCGCGCCCAGGCCATGTTGCGCGTGGCCACCGACACCGCGGCCACCCCGCAGGAGCGCGAGCGCGGCTACGAGCTCGCCCGCCGTGAACTCGAGGGGCTGGTCGTGCTACCCGAGCGGGCCCGCGTCGCCATCGAGCGCGGTATCGCCGGCGAACTCGACGGCTGACGACAGGTCACACGCCGCGCCGCAGGAATTCGACGAGCACGGCTGTCATATCCGGAATCGCCTGCTGCGCAATGACTTCGTAACCGTGCGTGCTGAGCGTGGGCAGACACAGCAGACCGGCCCGCGCAGTGAGTCCGCTGGCCTTGGCGTGTGACGCGTCGGATTCGAACGCACCGAGCACCGCGGGCTGAGGCGAGAGGCCGAGGTCGGTGGTGACGTCGAGAAGCGCATCGGCGACCACCTTGTCGTAGATGGTCTCGGCGTCGCTGTACGCCACGATCGGGCCACCGCTGCACGAGGTCCCGTACTCCGCCTCGGCCGGCCCGACCTCCAACGCCAGGGTGAGGTCACCGGGCAACGTGCGGCTGGCGTACGACCCCCCGACACCGCCGACTTCCTCGGCCGTCGTGAACACCAGGTAGGTGTCGTGCGCCGGGCGTCCGTCACCGGAAGCCAGCCGCCTCGCCACATCGAGCAGTGCGGTGACCGCGGCGCGGTCGTCCATGAAATAGCACCCGAGGTAGCCGGGGCCGACGTCGATGAGCGTGCGCTTGCTCTTGTGGACGCACGCGCGGGTACCCGCTCGGATCCCGGCTTCGGCCAGTTCCTCGGGACTGTGGCCGGTGAAGACGTAGACGTGAAGCCAGTCGAGCGCCTGGTCACCCTGGTCCGGTTTGGTCTCCCAGATCTGCTGGCTCTCCTTGGTGGTGTGCTCGGAGCCGAGCGTGAGGACGCCGCACACCGCGCGCTGGTCGCCGAGCAACTCAACCGGCCCGAGGCCGAAGTTGCCCGGATACATCGTGCCCAGCGGAGTCATGTGCAGGGTGCCGTCGGGCTCGATCCGCTTGACGAGCATCGACAGCTCGTCCATGTGCGCCATCACCCGGACCGCCTGCGCCTCGCGATCGCCGCCGCGGAACAGGCCGATCAGGTTGCCCGCCTCGTCCACCCACGTCTCGTCGGCGTGCGGCTCCAACTCACGGCGGCAGACCTCCCGTACGGCATCCTCCTGACCGGCCGGCCCGTACGCATGGAGCAACTCCTGCAGCAGGTCTCGGCGCAGCGGTACGTCAGCCATAGATCTTGAAGTGCCCGCGCCGACATCGGTTCAACCTTCTGCGGCCCTTGGGTGTCGGCGGTGCCGGCCTACGGTGCAACGGGGGTGACGCGCTCGCGGCGGGTGAGCACGAGCGGGGGACCATCGGTGATGGCGACCCCGTCCTTCACCACCATCGCCGCGCTCGCGCGGGTGCTGCCCCTGTCACTCGACGAGCTCGCCGATATCAGCTCGTCCCGCGACGACCTTCAGCAGACCGGCTGACGCGCCTCAGCTCACCGGCGGATGCGGATACGGCGGCGGGACCGGCACGCACAAGCCCGTGCTGGTGTCCAGCGCCTTACCGTCGACGCAGAACGACGCGCAACCGTAGATGACCCCCGTCTGGCCCGGCGGACAGCAGCAGTTGCCGGGCTGAGCCGACGCGATGACGGGAGATACCGGCACGGCCAGTGCGGCCGCGAAGAGCCCCGCGATCAGTGACCGTCGCAACGTCATGAGGGCAGTCTAGGGGCGTGAGCTAGGTCCCACAGAAGGTTCGGTACTTCCCGAAGTCCTCGGGCGCGGGCTCGGCGTACCGCACCAGATCCGGCCGCTCGTCATAGGGCGCGGTCACGGCATCGAGCAGCCGGTAGAGCGGGTCGAGATCCCCCTCCGTCGCGGCGGTCAGCGCCTCCTCGACCAGATGGTTGCGAGGAATGTAGATCGGGTTGGCACGGTCCATCACCGTCGCGTCGGGCCGCAACGCGTGCCATCGCGTCAGCCACTCGTCGAACGCGGCGAGGTCGATGAAAAGCCCGCGTGCGGGTTCGTCGTCGCCGCGGGCCGCGTGCCCGAGGTGGCGGAAGAACGACGTGAAGTCGACGTGGCTCTGGTGCAACTGTGCGATCAGGTCGTTCATCAACGGCACCGCGATCTCGTCCGGCGTGTCCGGCAAACCGAGCTTGGCGCACATGCCCGCGGACAGCGCGTTCTGGAACTTGGGCGCAAATCCACCCAGGCTGCCCTCGGCGATGGCGATCGCCTGCTGTTGATCGTCGGCGAACAGCGGCAGCAGCGCCTCGGCCAAGCGGGCCAGGTTCCACACCGCGATCGCCGGCTGGTTGCCGTAGGCGTAGCGGCCCCACGAGTCGATCGAACTGAACACCGTCTCGGGGTCGTAGGCCTCCATGAACGCGCACGGCCCGTAGTCGATCGTCTCCCCGGAGATCGTCATGTTGTCGGTGTTCATCACGCCGTGGACGAAGCCGACCAGCATCCACTTGGCGATCAACGTCGCCTGCACCGCGACCACCGACTCGAACAGCGCGACGTAGGGATTGCCCGCGTCGGCGGCTTCGGGATGGTGCCGTCGGATCGCGTGGTCGGCCAGGCGCCGCAGCACGTCCACGTCGCCGGTGTTCGCGGCGTACTGGAACGTGCCGACGCGTAGATGGCTGCTGGCCACCCGGGACAACACCGCACCCGGTAGCGGCGTCTCGCGCTGCACCTGTCGTCCGGTCGCGACCACGGCCAGCGACCGGGTGGTCGGGATCCCCAGCGCGTGCATCGCCTCGCTGACGATGTATTCGCGCAGCATCGGGCCGACGGCGGCCAACCCGTCGCCGCCGCGTGCGAACGGCGTCGCGCCGGACCCCTTCAGATGCAGATCGCGAAGCTCACCGGAAGTCGTCGTGAGCTCGCCGAGCAGGAGCGCTCGCCCGTCGCCCAACCGGGGGACGTATCCGCCGAACTGGTGCCCGGCATAGGCCTGCGCCACAGGGTTCGCGCCGTCGGGAACCTGCATGCCGACCAGCAGACGGAGTCCCTCGGGCTCGCGCAACCAGGCCGGGTCGATGCCGAGTTCGACCGCCAGCGGTTCGTTGAGGACGAGCAGCCGCGGGTCGGGAGCCGATTCGGCCTGCCAACGGACCGCCAGCTCGGGTAGGTCGCTGGCGTAGCGGTCGGCGAAGGTGACGGCGGTCGGTGCGATGCTCACGCTTTCCACAGTACGAGCGGCTCGGCGCATCCTCGTTCGTGCAACCGGCGACGGCGTGGGCTCTACTTCGTCGCCAGATTCACACCCGAGCCGCCGCCGAGACGCTCAACAGGGCGCCCCACTCGGTGAGCACCGCGGCTCGCGCCGCCGCGTTCGGGCAGTCTGGCTGGCCGCTTGCGACGGTGACCAGCGCGTCGGCGAGTGTGAACAGCGGCACCCGGTGCTGTTGCGCCACGCGGATCATCTCGCGGAACGCCTCGTCGACCGTGCAGTGGTGAAGTGCGATGAGAACACCTTCGGCGGTGTCCAGGCATTGCCGTCCGGGAGTCATGGCTTCGTTGGTACCAACCGCAGTCGGCACGCACGTGATCAGACGCTGGGAATCGACTGGGAGCTCTCGAGCGGGCGCTTCGACGTCGACAGGGGTTCCCCACCGCGCTGTCTGTATGGTGAGGCACCCGTAGGCGTGGATAGTGGTCAGCGAGGACCTGCCGCGCGTGGAAGTGGCCGTTGTGATGAGGAGCAGCCCGGTGACGCTGAACACCATCGCGCTCGAGCTGGTGCCGCCGAATGTCGAGCGTGGGCACGAGCAGGCGTTGGAGGATGCGCAGAAAGTGCTGCGATGCTCCGCCGAAACCGGGCTCGACGGCCGCATCAGGCACGTGATGATCCCCGGCATGATCGAGGAGGACGACGACCGTCCCATCGAGATGAAGCCCAAGATGGACGTGCTCGACTTCTGGGCGATCATCACCCCCGAGTTGGCCGGGATGAACGGGTTGTGCACCCAGGTCACCGCGTTCATGGACGAACCGACGTTGCGGCGGCGGCTCACAGACCTGTCCGGCGCCGGGTTCGATGGCATCGCGTTCGTCGGGGTGCCGCGCACGATGAGCGACGGCGAGGGCACCGGGGTCGCCCCGACCGACGCACTGTCGCTCTTCTCCGACGTGGTGCCCAACCGCGGCGCGATCCTCATCCCCACCCGCGACGGCGAGCAGGGCCGGTTCCGGTTCAAGTGCGATCAGGGTGCCACCTACGGAATGACCCAGTTGCTGTATTCCGATGCGATAGTCGGATTCCTGCGCGACTTCGCCGAGCAGAGCGATCACCGGCCCGAGATCCTGCTGTCGTTCGGTTTCGTGCCGAAGCTGGAGAGCAAGGTCGGCCTGATCCACTGGCTGATCCAAGATCCGGGCAACGAAGCCGTCGCAGCGGAGCAGGACTTCGTCAAAAAGCTCGCCGCCACCGAGCCGGCGGAAAAGCGCAAACTGATGCTCGACCTGTACAAACGCGTCATCGATGGAGTCGGCGACCTCGGCTTCCCGCTGAGCATCCACCTCGAAGCCACCTACGGCGTGTCGACTCCGGCGTTCGAGACGTTCGCCGAGATGCTCGACTACTGGGCGCCCGACAAGCCCTGACGGTTTCGACGCGTTGCGGCACGGTGCGGCCCGCCTGGGACCGCACCGCGCCACGTCGTCACGACGTCTGACGTGTCGGCATGATCGTCAGCTGTTGCACGTTGACCCGCGCCGGTTGGGCGACCAGGAAGTCGATCGCGGCGGCGACGTCGGCGGGGTCCAGCCACTCGATGTGGTCCCGGGTGCCGTCCAACCACTCCGTGGCACCGGCATCGGTGACGTGGCCCTGCAGCTCGGTTTCGACGATGCCGGGCTCGATGGCCGAGACCCGTACGTTCCTGGCGCCGAGTTCGGCCCGCAGCGTGCGCGACATGTGCGTCACAAACGCCTTGGTGCCCGAGTACACCGCGAAGTTCGGGAAGATGTTCTGCGCGCCGATCGACGACGTGTTGATCAGGTCGGCGACACCCTTGTCCGCAGCCGACTTCACGAGCTGGGGAACGAACGCGCCGATCGTGTTCATCAGCCCGGCGACATTGAGGTCGATCTGCTGCTGCCACTGGTCGAATCGCTGTTCGTCGATCGGCGCCGGCAGCATGACCCCGGCGTTGTTGAACAACACATCGACCGTGCCGAGTTCGTCGGCCACCCGCTCGGCGGCCGACCGCACCGCGGCGGCGTCGGTGACGTCGGTGGCCAGCGCCAGCGCGGTGCCACCCGCCTCGGCGATGTCGGCGGCGATCTTCTCCAGCCGTTCGGCCCGGCGGGCCAGGATGGCGACTTTCGCGCCGGAGGCGGCCAGTCGCCTCGCGGTGGCCTCACCGATGCCGCTCGATGCGCCGGTGACGACAGCAACGCGCCCGGACAGCGGGGCGGTGTTCGTGGTTGGGCTCTGAATTGCGCTTGTCATCTGCGGACCTTTCTCGGGTTCAGTGGCGGCGGTAGTGCCGCACACTCGAGACAACAACCGCCGGTGGCCCCGTGAGCGGCCAAAACGAGCCTCGCTCTACCTCGGTTCGGCGTACCTGGGTCTGACAGACCTACGTTTGGCGCGGCCCGGAGCCATCGCTGCCGCCACACTGGGTGCATGGACCACAACGCTGAGCTCAAGGAGTTCCTGCGGACGCGGCGCGCGCGCCTGCGCGTCGAGGATGTAGAGGTCGGTGGGACCAGCAGGGTGCGACGGGTACCCGGTCTGCGCCGCGAGGAGGTCGCGCAGTTGGCCGGCGTGAGCGTGGACTACTACAGCCGGCTCGAGCAAGGCCGCCACCTCAACGTCTCCGACGAGGTGCTCGACGCCGTCGCACGGGCGTTGCGTCTCGATGACGTGGAGCGGGCCTACCTGTTCCAGATCGCGCGGGTGAACACTCGCCGCGCTCGGCGGCGCCCCGCGCCCGTGCAGCGGGTCCGGCCGGGCATCCGCCGGGTACTCGAGACGCTCGACGATGTGACACCGGCGTTCGTGTTCGGCCGTCGGATGGACATGCTGGCGGCGAACCGGTTGGCGCGGGCGCTGATCGGCGATTTCGAGGCCCTGCCCCCGCGCGAGCGAAACCTGTTGCGGTTCACCTTCCTCGACGAATCCGCCCGCGAGCTCTACTCCGACTGGGAGGAGGTGGCACGCGACAACGTCGCGATCCTGCGCCTGGACGCCGGAAGGCATCCCGACGACCCGCTGCTGACCGAACTGGTCGGCGAGCTGGCCGTCAAAAGCGACGAGTTCCGCCGGTGGTGGGCCGACCACAACGTCCGCGAACGCACGCACGGGATCAAGCGCTACCACCACCCGTTGGTCGGCGACCTGACGATCAACTACGAGAGTGTTGCCGTGCTCGGCGACCCGGACCAGACGCTGTGCATCTACACCGCCGAGCCCGGGTCGCCGTCGGAAAACGCGCTTCGCCTGTTGGCCAACTGGACGGGCGCCCCGTCGACGGCAGACCGCGACGCCGACCTCCCGGCCTCCTGACCGGACGCCTATCCTGGCCGGAGTGTCCGGCCCCTCTGTCGCTGAGCTGCGCAATCGCCTCGACGGGCTGACGATTCGCGACGCGGCGAGGTTCGGCAGGCGACTTCGCCACATGCGTGGCGCCCCGCTAGAGAAGCTCGCCAAACTCGCCGAGCAGCTCGGCGCGGCGGAAGCGGTCGTCGCGGCTCGCGCCGCCGCGGTGCCGACGATCACTTATCCCGATCTGCCGGTCAGTGAGCGCCGTGACGAGATCGCCAAGGCGATCAACGAGCACCAGGTGGTGATCGTCGCCGGTGAAACCGGTTCGGGGAAGACGACCCAGCTGCCCAAGATCTGCCTCGACATCGGCCGTGGTGTGCGCGGCACGATCGGGCACACCCAACCGCGACGCCTGGCCGCCCGCACCGTCGCCCAGCGCATCGCCGACGAGGTGGGCAGCCCACTCGGCGACACGATCGGCTACACGGTGCGCTTCACCGACCAGGCCAGCGACCGCACCCTGGTCAAGCTGATGACCGACGGAATCCTGCTTGCCGAGATCCAGCGCGATCGCCGCCTGTTGCGCTACGACACCTTGATCCTCGACGAGGCGCACGAGCGCAGCCTCAACATCGACTTCCTCCTCGGATACCTGCGCGAGTTACTGCCCCGCCGACCGGATCTCAAGGTGATCGTCACGTCGGCGACGATCGAACCGGAGCGGTTCGCTGAGCATTTCGGCACTGCCGGCGGCCCAGCACCCATCGTCGAGGTCTCCGGGCGCACCTATCCGGTGGAAATTCGTTACCGCCCATTGGAAGTCGCTGTCCCCGCCGACGAGAGCGACGATCCCGACGATCCCGACCACGAGGTGGTTCGCACCCAGACGCGCGACCAGACCGAGGCGATCGTCGACGCCATCGCCGAGTTGGCGGCCGAGCCGCCCGGCGACGTGTTGGTGTTTCTGTCGGGTGAGCGCGAAATCCGTGATCTCCGTGAGGTATTGAGCGGCACTCTCGATAAGGGTACCGAGGTGCTACCGCTCTACGCGCGGTTGCCGACGGCCGACCAGCAGCGGGTGTTCTCGCCTCGCCACACCGGGCGCCGCATCGTGCTCGCGACCAACGTCGCCGAGACGTCGCTCACGGTGCCCGGCATCCGCTACGTCGTCGACCCGGGCACCGCCCGCATCTCCCGCTACAGCCGCCGAACCAAGGTGCAGCGGCTGCCGATCGAGCCGATCTCCCAAGCATCGGCGGCGCAGCGGGCCGGGCGGTCCGGGCGAACCGCGCCAGGGGTGTGCATCCGCCTGTACTCCGAGCAGGATTTCGAAGCGCGGCCGCGCTACACCGAGCCGGAGATCCTGCGCACCAATCTGGCCGCGGTGATTCTGCAGATGGCCGCGCTCGGGTTGGGTGAGATCGAGACCTTCCCTTTCCTGGACCCGCCGGACCGGCGCAGCATCCGCGACGGTGTGCAGCTGTTGCAGGAACTCGGCGCGTTCGATGCCGACGGTGCGATCACCGATGTCGGCCGCAGGCTTGCGCAGCTTCCCGTCGACCCGCGCCTCGGGCGCATGATCCTGCAGGCCGACTCCGAGGGTTGCGTGCGGGAGATCCTGGTGCTGGCCGCGGCGCTGTCGATCCCCGACCCTCGGGAGCGGCCCGCCGACCGCGAGGACGCCGCGCGGCAGAAGCACGCCAGGTTCGCCGACGAGCATTCGGATTTCATCTCGTACCTCAACCTGTGGCGGTACCTGGCTGAGCAGCGTAAAGGCCTGTCGGGTAATGCGTTTCGCCGCATATGTCGTGACGAGTTCCTGCACTATCTGCGGATCCGGGAGTGGCAGGACCTCACCGGACAGTTGCGCAGCATCGCGCGCGACCTCGGGATAACGGAGTCCGACGAACCGGCCGACCCGGCAGCTGTGCATGCCGCGCTTCTGGCCGGCCTGCTCTCGCACGTCGGGCTGCGCGACGGCGACGGACGCGAATATCAGGGCGCGCGCAACTCCAAGTTCGTCCTGGCACCCGGTTCGGCCCTGACGAAGCGTCCGCCGCGATGGATCGTCGTCGCCGACCTGGTCGAAACCAGCAGGCTCTTCGGCCGGGTCGCTGCCCGCATCCAACCCGAAGCGGTCGAGCGCATCGCGGGCGACCTCGTGCAGCGGACCTACAGCGAACCGCACTGGGACGCGCAGCGCGGGGCGGTGATGGCCTTCGAGCGGGTGACGCTCTATGGGCTGCCGCTTGCTGCCCGTCGTCGGGTCGGCTACTCACAGATCGAGCCGGACCTGGCGCGCGAGTTGTTCATCCGCCACGCGTTGGTCGAGGGCGACTGGCAGACGCGGCACCACTTCTTTCGCGACAACGCCCGCCTGCGTGAGGAACTCGAGGAACTGGAGGAGAAGGCCCGCCGACGTGATCTGCTGGTCGGCGACGAGGAGATCTTCGCGTTCTACGACGCCCGCATCCCGGCGGAGGTGGTGTCTGCGCGTCACTTCGACGCGTGGTGGAAGAAGCAGCGCCACATCACCCCGGAGCTGCTCACGTTCACCCGCGACGATCTGCTTCGCACCGAGGACGCCGCCGACGGCCAGCCGGACGTGTGGCGGGCAGATGACCTGGCGCTCCCACTGAGCTACCGCTTCGAACCGGGCGCCGAGGACGACGGTGTGACGGTGCACGTACCGGTCGAGGTGCTGGCCCGGCTCGGCGGCGACGAGTTCGCATGGCAGGTACCGGCGCTGCGTGAGGAGCTGATCACCGCGCTGATCCGCTCGCTGCCGAAAGCGTTGCGGCGCAACTTCGTTCCCGCACCGGACACGGCACAAGCGGTGCTTGCGGCGATCACACCCGGTGTCGAACCGCTGCTCGAGGCCGTACAACGCGAACTGCACCGCCGCAGCGGCGTACTGGTGCCGATCGACGCGTTCGACCTCGACAAGCTGCCGTCGCATCTACGCGTCACCTTCGCCGTCGAAGGCGCCGACGGCACCGAGTTGGCGCGCGGTAAGGACCTCGACGCGCTGCAGCATGAACTCGCCACACCGGTCCGGCGCGCGGTCGCCGACGCGGTGGCCGAGGGTTTAGATCGCAGCGGGTTGCGGACGTGGCCGGACGATCTCGAGGAGGTGCCGCGGACGGTCGAACGCACCGTCGGCGGCCACACCGTGCGCGGATATCCGGCGCTGGTCGACGTGGGAGACGCCGTCGACCTACATGTGTTCCCGACCGCGGCCGAACAGCAGGCGTCGATGCGGCCCGGCACCCGCAGGCTGTTGCGTATCGCGGTGCCCTCACCCGTGAAAGCCGTCGAGCGGGGACTGCAACCGCGCACCAAGCTGGTCCTCGGCGCCAATCCAGACGGGTCGCTGCAGGCGCTGCTCGAGGACTGCGCCGACGCCGCGACCGATGTGCTCGCGCCCACCCCGGCGTGGACCCGCGAGGAGTTCACCGCGCTGCGCAACCGTGTCGCCGCCGACCTGGTGACCACGACGGCCGGGATCGTCACCCGCGTCGAGAAGGTGCTCGCGGCGGCGCACGACGTCGAGGTGGCGCTGCCGTCGGCGCCGTCCGCCGCGCAATCCGACGCGATCGCCGATATCCGTGCACAGATGGACCGGTTGCTGCCGCGCGGCTTCGTCGCCGCCACCGAGGCCGCGCACCTGGCCGATCTGAGCCGCTATCTGCTCGCCATCGGGAGGCGTCTGGAGCGGCTGCCGCATGCGCCTGCCGCCGACCGCGAGCGAATGGACCGCGTACATGCCGTGGAGGACGCCTACGACGAGCTGGTTCGCGTATTGTCGCCCGCGCGCGCCGCCGGTGCCGACATCCGCGACATCGGTCGGCAGATCGAGGAGCTGCGCGTCAGCCTGTGGGCGCAACAACTGGGCACCCCGCGTCCGGTCAGCGAACAGCGGATCTACCGCGCGATCGACGCGGCGCTGACCCGCTGAGCCCTATAGCCGCACACGACGCCCGCCCATCCGGTAGGCATGGGCCTATGCATGCTTCGCTGGCGCGGCGCGTGGCCGCCGTCCTGCTCGCGGTCGCAACGGTGTCGTGTGGCGGCCCGTCACCGACCGCTCAGAGCGACACGCCCACACCGGCGGGGGCGGCTCCTGTCATCAAACCCGTTGTGCTCGAGGAGATTCCGCACGATGCTACGGCGTGGACGCAAGGACTCGAGCTCAACGAGGGCATCCTGTACGAGGGCACGGGTATCAAGGGCAGGTCGCAGGTACGCGAGCTCGACCCGGCGACCGGCGCGGTGCGGCGCGTGGCACCCGCCCCGCACGACTACTACGGCGAGGGCATCACGGTGATCGGCGACCGCATCTGGGAGCTGACGTGGCGCGACGGCGTGGCGGTCGAATGGGACAAGGCCACCCTGACCCCGGTGCGGGAGGTGCCGGTCGACGGGGAGGGTTGGGGCTTGTGCCACGACGGTGACCGGCTGGTCCGCAGCGATGGCTCCGACCGGCTGAGATTCCACGACCCCGCGACATTCGCCGAGACCGGCTCGGTGCCCGTCACCCGCGACGACCAGCCGCTGCGCGACCTCAACGAGCTGGAGTGCGTCGACGGTCGGGTGTGGGCCAACGTCTGGCATTCCGACGAGATCGTGCGCATCGACCCGGCCACGGGCAGGGTCGACACCGTCGTCGACGCCGCCGGTCTGTGGCCAGGGCAGGGCGATGAGCGGGAGAAGGTGCTCAACGGCATCGCTCACGTCAGCGGCGACGAATACCTGCTGACCGGCAAGTTCTGGCCGACCATGTACCGGGTCCGGCTCGACCCGCCGAACTGAGGGTTTGCGTCTGGCCCGAACCGTCAACGTAGCGGTCATGACCGCTGTGGACACCATCAGGGACGCGACGAGGCTCGTCGCGGGGCCCATCGCAGGCGCCTATCGGCGCACCGGCGCCGACCTGCCCTTCAGCGACCCGCTGACTTCGCACGGCACCGAGATGGAGGGCTGGTTCTGGCGGCTGACCGATGCCGCGTCGGGGCGCGTCGTGGTGGCGTTGTTCAGCGTCAACAAACATCCCGACGGCGACTGGGCGACCACCGCGGTCGCTTTGCATCCGGGCGAGCGGGTGTACAGCGCCGCCCTGAATGGGGCCAGCGCCGGGGTGGGCCCCTTTCGACTCGACGCGGACGAGGGACGGTTCCACGCGACGTACGACCGCTTGCTGGTCGACCTTCCCGGCGTGCGCGTAGACATGAAGTTCGACGACCCGGTCCGGTGGCCGAGGGCGCTGGCCGGCGGCGGGCTCGCCTCGGTCGTCCCCTTCCTGAACCAGTACTGGCACCCGTACCGGCTCGGCGGATCCGCCAGCGGCACCGTGGAATTCGACGGTGATCGTTGGGAGTTCGACGGCGCCAAGCTCTACACCGAACGCAACTGGGGCGCTGGGTTTCCGCAACGGTGGTGGTGGGGACAGGCACACGATTTCGGTGACGCCGACGCCTCGGTGGCGTTCTCGGGAGGGCTGCTCGCGCTCGGACCGCTCAAACAGGACGTCGCCGGGGTCGTGGTCCGGCTCGGAAGCAAGGTGCTGCGCTTGACTCCACCGACGGCGTGGGTGCGCTCGGACATCGGCGACGGCACCTGGAGCTTGCGGGCGACGTCGCTGCGGTATCAGATCGAATTGCACGGCGACGGAACGCATCTCGACCCGCATGTGCTTCCGGTTCCGCTGCCCGCCGAGCGGCGCAACGTCGGCACCGATTTCGAACACCTTGCCGGCAGGTTGCACTGCGTGGTCAAGGACTTCGGCCGGGTCATCTTCGACGGCGAATCCGAGATCGCGGGTCTGGAGGTCGGCAGCCTGCCCGGTGACTAGGGTGACCGAATGCGACACGGCAGGATCGGCGGGCGGTGATGCGCCCTCGGGTGGTCGTCGCGGGCCTCGGCGACAGCGGTGTGCTGACCGCGATCAAGCTCGCGCGGCACGCCGACGTCGTCGGTGTCTCGGCCAAACCGGGGCTGCTCAGCGGTCAGGAACTCGGCATGCGCATCAGCAGGCCGCAGGACTGGGCGCGCTACAACTGGATTCCTTTCCACCGGTTCCGCGGCCTCGACCGGGTCCGTACCCTGCACGGCACACTGACCGGGCTCGACACGGCGTCCCGGAAAGTTCACGTTCAGACCGCCGACGGTGGCTGTGTCACGGAACCCTATGACGCCCTGGTGATCTCGACCGGCGTCAGCAACGGATTCTGGCGTAAGCCGGATCTGCAGTCGGCCGACGAGATCACCACCGAACTCGGTGCGGCGCATCAGCGGCTGGCGGCCGCGCGGTCGGTGATCGTCATCGGCGGAGGCGCCGCCGCCGTCAGCAGCGCCGCCAACCTTGCCAGGACGTGGCCCGGCAAACGCGTCGACCTCTACTTTCCGGGCGATCGTGCCCTCGCGCACCATCACGCGCGGGTATGGCAGCAGATCAGCCGCCGACTGACCGATCTGGGCGTCGGCCTGTATTCGGGCCATCGCGCGATGCTCCCGGAGGGTTTCTCGTGCGACGAGATCACCGACGCTCCGGTGCAGTGGAGCACCGGGCAACCGGCGGCGACGGCCGACGCGGTGCTGTGGGCCGTCGGCCGAGTCACGCCCAACACCGGATGGCTTCCGGGTGAGTTGCTCGACGAGCACGGCTTCGTGCGCGTCACCCCCGAACTCCGCGTTCCCGGCGCACCCGGCGTGTTCGCGGTGGGCGACGTCGCGGCGACCGACCCGCTGCGAAGCTCCGCCCGCAACCGCGCCGACGGGTTGCTCGCCCACAACATCCGCGCGCACTTCGCGGGCAAACCGCTGCGCGCCTATCGTCCCGCGGACCGGCGGTGGGGTTCGGTGCTCGGACCGCAGACCGACGGGCTCGAGGTGTTCACGCCGAAGGGGCAGTCGTTCCGGTTTCCCGGCTGGTCGATCGATCGCGTGCTGATGCCGTGGATCGTGTGGCGCGGCTTCTACCGCGGCGTGCGGCCGGAGTCTGCGCCGCGAAACTGAAGATATGCATCATTTTCCGGCGGGCCGGCGAGCACAAGCTCAGTCTGGCGGCAGTTCCGCCGCGATCGTGTCCAACAACGCCGTGTAGCGGTTGGCCTCGCGGTGGGGGCCGGGCTTACCGCTGCTGATCACCCCCGCGGCGAGCCGACGCTGCGGATCCGCCCACACGGCGATGTTGGTCAGACCCGTATGCCCGAACGCGGCGGGGGCATTGCGCCCGAACGGACCGAACCGTTTCGACCCGAGCATGAAGCCGGTACCCCATCGCAGCGGCGCCAGGCCGACCGCGACGTCGGGGCGCAGCCTCCGGGATTGCGCTGTCGCCTTGCGCAGGGTCTCCGGCGCCATGATGCGTACACCGTCGAGTTCGCCGCCACGGCGCAGCAATTCGGCGAACCGCGACAGCTCGAAAGCCGTGGACACCGTGTTCGACGACGGCAGCACACTGGTGAGGTACTGCGGGCTGTTCGAGAACGGGATGATCTTGTACAGCGAACCCCCGACCGCCAACCGGAACACCGTGGCGGCGGGCTGGGGCAGCTCCTTGCCGGTGGCATGGCTCGGTGCGACCAACGGAACATCCTGTGCCGCAACGCCGTAATTCGTCCATCGGAAACCCAGCGGCTCGAGGATCTCGGTCGCCAGGACATCGCGGATGTTACGCCCGGCCGCCGCACCGACGATCTCGCGGATCAGCGGGCCCCAGGTCAGTCCGTGGTAGATGTGCACGAGGCCCGGCCGATACAACGGTTTGAGTTCGCCGAGTTTCTCCCGGGTGTACTCGCTGTCGTCCATGCGGCGCAGGTCCGGTCGCGGGCCGGTGTGGATCGGAATGCCCGCGCTGTGCGTCATCACGTGCCGGATCGTGGTGCGGTGTTTGCCGTGGCTGGTGTAGCTGGGCAGGTATTCGCAGACGCGGTCGTCGAGCGAGAAGACGCCCCGCTCGACGAGCATGTGCACGACCGTCGACGTGATCGCCTTGGCCGCCGAGTACGCGCAGAACGGTGTTTCGGTCGTGACGGGGATCTTCTCCGCCTCGGGGGGATCGGAGGGACCGTTGCCCCATCCGTGTCCGATCGCGCGGTTCAACACGACCGTGCCGTTGTGGCGCAGGCACACCTGGATGGCGGGATGCATCCCGGCCTCATACCAGTGGCGGGCAGCCTGCCAGACGCGCTCGATCGCCATGGGGTCGACGTCGGAGTGGTCCTCCTCACCGACCGCGGTCACGGCGTCGAGATCGTCGGGCACTCGTATCCTGCCCTCGGGTGCCGTCATTCGGCCGCCCTGTGCAGGGTCGCGCCGAGATGATGTTGCAGCGGCTGGCCCATCGCCGCCATCCGCAACGAGTAGACCAGCTCGTCGCCGTCGACCCGGATCGAACGACCGAGCGCCGCAACGTCTTTCGCGGTGGAGGTGAGCCCGATCGACGTCGAGGTCAGTTCGAGCTCGATGACGGCGCCGCTGGCCGCGAAGGTGCCCTCTTCGATCTCGGTGATCCCGTTCGGGTGGGCGAGCACCCATTCGGCGCGTCCGGGCGACGGCATCCGCAGAAAACCCGTCTCGGCGTGCAGAGGCCGGCCGTCGTCGGCGGTGGTCTTCTGACGGTATGTCAGGAACGGTTTGCCGACGTGGTCGAACGCGATCTGCTCGGTGTACGCGAACGGTTCGATCGTCGGATATTCGCCCGCCCCGCGGCCGGACCAGACGCCCAGCAGCGGGCGCAGCACCGCAATGTCGGGGTGAAGGTCGACCACACCGCCAGGCTAGCGGGGGCCGCCGCTCAGGATTCCCTTGCCGATGAACGACCCGAGCTGGCCCAGCAGGTCGGTGGGGGAGGCCTGGGGCGGCGGTGCGGCATTCGTCTGCTGCCACGGCTGGCAATCGCGCGTGGTGAACGCGGTGTCGGTCGCCTCGATGCGCACCACCTGGGGCTTTTTGGTGAGCGCGTTGTCGGGGACCTGGTCGTTGTTGTCCCGCTTCCAGTAGCAGGCGCCGCCGTCGACGGGCCCCGCCGACGAGTACGTGCCCGGCAGAATCTGTGTGCCGACCTGATAGGTGCCGTCTTTGTCGATTGAGGTCAGGGGCCCGGCGGGGGGCGGTCCCGGCGTGGTTGACGCGCCCGGCGCGGCGGACGGCCCCGGACCCCCGGGATCGGGATGGTGCGGTTGATCCGGTTGGGCCTGCGCGACACCCAGCCCGCCGAGGGCGAGGAGCGCCGTCGCGGCAACGGCGGCCAGTCGCGGCAAAGTCATGCGAGCCAGTCTAAACGGACAGCGGGCCTGGGAAAGAAAAAAGCCCGTCGTCGCAGAGCGGAGCTGCGACGACGGGCCTCTGTTCATCGACCGGACTCAGCCGGCCATGAACTCGTCGTAGGCCGACGCCAGTTCCGGCGGCAGCGCCGTGATGTTGCAGGTGCGCTGCACGTCACCGATCGGCGCGAGGATGCCGCGCAGGTCGTAGTACTCCTGCGGGTTGGCGTTGAAGTACCCGCGCAGGGTGGCCGACGCTTCGTTGCGAGGCTGGCCGAACGCGGTGGTCACGGCCTGGTTGGCGCCCGGATGGGCGTCCAGGTACGAACGGGCCGCACCCGTCACATTGCTGACGGTGCCGGACACCGCGCTGGCGCTGCAGTCCGGTGCGGCCATCGCCGACGGCGCGGCGATGGTTGCTGCGGCCAGGCCGCCGAGCAGGCTGGCGGCACAGGCGCCGGCGATCTGTCGGCGCGCGGCGATACCACGGATTTTCATATTGCTTCTTTCCTTCATTGCGTTTGTCGCTGATTTCCCCGTCCCCGAAAACCAAGGTACCCAAGGCAAACACCGACAAACGTCGCCGCGAGACCCCGAACCGGACCACACGCAGGCGTTACACCGCAGCGGCGTGATCTGTACCGCAATTTCATCCGAATTCGATAAGCGCGCAACCAGAAATTCCGAGAACTCTGAGAATTAGCTACCGATCTTTAATTGATCGTGATCTGCACGGTGACCGAATTGTTATCCACCGCGGACGCACCGGCGCCGAACAGACGGCTGAACATAAGGTGGTCCGTGTGAAGCTGGACCTGCTGAGCCCCGGTGTCGAAGTCGGCCTCGTCACCACGAACCGAGACGAGATGGTCGCCTTCTACGAAGGATTCCTCGAACTCGAACCCCAGGGCGAGATCGAGTTCCCCGGTGGTTCGCAGCGGCGGTACTCGCTGGGCGCAAGCGTGGTCAAACTCGTCACCTACGAGACGCCGCCGCCACAACCGGTTGCGTCCGGAGGCGGCAGGACCCAGGCCGGGATCAGGTACTTCACGGTGGGAGTCAAGGACCTGCGCGGCGTCGCCGAGGCGTTCGCCGCCTCCGGGTACGACGTCGTCGAACCGCTGACCGAGTTCGCGCCGGTGCCGGGTATGGGCTGGATGTTCGTCGCCGACCCGGACGGCAACTGGATCGAACTCTTCGGAACGCTGTGACCGGCTCCCAACCCATGTCGACCCCTCCGGTGACGCCGACGTGCTACCGGCACCCCGACCGGGTGACCTATGTCCGCTGCGCGCGGTGCAACCGCTACATCTGCGGGGAGTGCATGCGCGACGCCGCGGTCGGCCACCAGTGCGTGGAATGCGTGAACGCCGGTGCGCAGCAGGTCCGGCAGGTGCGCACCCAGTTCGGCGGGGTGCCGTCGGCCAAACCGATGGTCACCTATGTGTTGATCGCCGCGAACGTGGTGATGTTCGCGCTACAGATGGCGGTGCCGGGTTTGCAGCGCGCACTGGTGCTGCAGTCCTACGCCGTCGCCGACGGCGAGCTCTACCGCTTACTGACGTCGGCGTTCCTGCACTACGGGCCCGCGCACATCCTGTTCAACATGTGGGCGCTCTATGTGGTCGGACCGCCGCTGGAAGCGGCCCTGGGCCGGCTGCGGTTCTCGGGCCTGTACCTGCTGAGCGCCCTGGGCGGATCCGTCCTGGTCTATCTGCTGTCGTCGCCCGTCGCACAGACCGCCGGGGCTTCGGGTGCGGTGTTCGGGTTGTTCGGCGCCATCTTCGTCGTGGGCAGGCGGCTGCGTATGGACGTGCGCTGGGTGGTCGCGATCATCGCGATCAACCTGGCGTTCACGTTCATCATCCCGCTGGTGAGCTCGCAGAACATCAGTTGGCAGGGCCACATCGGGGGTCTGGTCACCGGCGCGGCGATCGCCACGGCCTACGTGTACGCGCCGCGCGGTTCACGCAACCTGGTGCAGGCCGGGGCAAGTGCGGCAGCGCTCGTGGTCTTCGCGGCGCTGATCTGGTGGCGCACGGCCGACCTGCTGGCGTCGCTCGGCTTGGCCTGACCTTGTCAGAGCTGGATGCGCGAGCCGACGATCACGGTGCGGTCCAGGGGTAGGCCGAAGTGTGCCGCTGCGTCGGCGGTGATGTGCGACGTCGCGATGAACAGCCGTTTGCGCCATGGCGCCATGGTCGGGGCGTCGCCGGGACACAGCTCGAGCTTGGACAGGAAGTAGGACGCGCCGTCGAGATCGATCGGGCCCTCGGTGTCCGCCGGATCGAGCAGGGCCAGGGCGCGCGGCACGTTCGGCCGTTCCATGTAACCGAACCGGGCGATCACGTGGACGATCCCGTCCTCGGTGTAGCCGAGGTCGTCGTGGGTCATCCGCTCGTCGTCGGGAACGCGCGGCACCGTCTCGGTCTCGACGGAGACGATCAGCACGTGCTCGGCGAGGACGTGGTTGTGGTCCACATTGGTCCGCATCGCCAGCGGCGCGGTGTGCTGGCTGCGGTTCAAGAACACGGCCGTGCCCGGTATGCGGATCAGCGGCGGATCGCGCCGCGCCAGTCCGTCGACAACACCGCGCAGCGGACCCTCGGCGCGTTCTCGTGCGGCGGTGACGATCCGGCGACCGCGCTGCCAGGTGGTCATCACCGTGAACGCCGCGACCGCGATGGTCAGCGGCAACCACGCGCCGTGCACCAGCTTGGTGAGGTTTGCGCCGAAGAACATCAGATCGACCACCAGCAGCACTCCCGCGCCGGGCAGCACCGCCCACAACGGCCAGCGCCACCGCGTGCGCGCGTAGTAGAAGAACAGCGTCGTGGTGATCGTGATGGTGCCCGTCACCGCCATTCCGAACGCGTAGGCCAGTGCCGCCGAACTGCGGAAGGCGAACACCAGGATCAGCACGCCCAGCAGCAGCGCACCGTTGATCCACGGGACGTAGATCTGCCCGATGGTGGACGCCGAGGTGTGCTCGATGCGCAGCCGCGGCAGGTAACCGAGGCGGGCGGCCTGCGAGGTCACCGAGAACGCGCCCGTGATGACGGCTTGCGAGGCGATCACCGTCGCGGCGGTGGCCAACAGCACCATGGGGATGCGCGCCCACTCGGGCGCCAGCAGGAAGAACGGGGCGGCCACCGTCGACTCGTCGCCCAGCACCAGCGCGCCCTGACCGAAATAGCTCAACGTGCACGCGGGCAGGACCAGCCCGAGCCATCCGAAAGTGATTGCCCGCCTGCCGAAGTGGCCCATATCGGCGTAGAGCGCCTCGGCGCCCGTCACCGCCAGCACGATCGCGGCCAGCGCGAAGAACCCGATGTGAAAATGTTCGGTGACGAATGTCAGCGCGTACGTCGGCGACAACGCCCTGAGAATCTCCGGATGCCCGACGATGCCGCGCACCCCGCACAACCCGATCGAGGCGAACCATACGATCATCACCGGGCCGAAGAACCGCCCGATGGTCGCGGTGCCGCGGCGCTGCACCGAGAACAGCGCGACGATGATCACCGCGGTGATCGGAACAACGAAGTCCGCCAGACCCGGGTCAATCACCTTGAGGCCTTCGACCGCGGAGAGCACGGAGATCGCGGGCGTGATCATGCTGTCGCCGAAGAACAACGCGGCGCCGAACAGACCCAGCGCTGCCAGCGTCGCCGTCACCCGTCGGCCGCGGCGGCCGGTCCACCGGCGCAACAGGGTGATCAGCGCCATGATCCCGCCCTCGCCGTGGTTGTCGGCCCGCATCACCAGCGTCACGTAGGTGAGCGTCACGATGATCATCACCGACCAGAAGATCAGCGAGACGACTCCGTAGACGTGGCTGCGCGCGACGGGCACCGGATGCGGATCGTGCGGGTTGAACACCGTCTGGATCGTGTAGATCGGGCTGGTGCCGATATCGCCGAACACCACGCCGAGCGCGGCGATCACCACGGCCGGGCGCAGCGAGGCGGTCCCCGGCGCTGTGTGCACCCGATGATCATCGCCGAGCGGGCGCGCGTTCGCGGCTCATCGCAACGGATGGAGGGTGCGTTTTTGGGAGGATGAGGACGTGGCCGACGACGCGCTCGACGAACTGTATGCCGCCAGGCTCGAGGACTTCACCGCGCTGCGCACCAGGCTCGCCGGCGAGGCCAAAAAGCGTGGCGACGCGGAGGCGGCCAAGCGGATTTCGGCCGCACGAAAGCCGACGACCGCTGCCTGGGTGGTCAACCGGCTCGCGCTCGGCGACGAGGACGTCAAGCAACGCCTCAAGGGCCTCGGTGAACGGCTGCGTGACGCGCACGCGGCGATGGACGGTGAGCGGATCCGGGAGCTGTCCACCGAACAACGCCGGCTGGTCAACGATCTCACCCGAACCGCGTTCGAGGAGGCGGGGTTGCACAACCCGACAGGAGCGTTGCGCGACGACGTCACCGGCACGCTGCAGGCCGCTGTCGCCGACCCCGATGTCGCGGATCGGCTCGGCCGGTTGACCAAGGCCGAGGAGTGGTCCGGATTCGGCGAATTCGGTGACACCGCAATAGTGTTCAGCCCGACCACCAAACGGAAACCCAAGCCCGAGCCGGAGCCCGAACCCGCCGAGACACGCGCCGAAGGACGTGACACCGAGGACGCGGAGGCACGCAGCCGACTACGGCAGGCGCGCGCCGACCTGGCCGCCGCCGAGCGTACGAAGGCCGAAGCCGACGACGTACTGTCCGAACTGCAGTCCGACCTGGCCGCCGCGCGGCTGCGACACCAGGACGCCCGACGCCGGTTACAGGAAGCCGAACGCGGCCTTGCCGCAGCCGAGGACGCCTACGACAAGGCCAAGCAGGCCGCCCGCGATGCCGCGGCAGCGGTGAAGGAGGCCAAGACGCGGGTGCGCCGGGCTAAGTGACTGCGCGACAGCTGATCTCCATGCTGTCGCTCTCCCGTGCCGGGAACGGGACGCTGACGTAGCCGTTCGCCGGGTCACGGACGTAGTCCAGATACGGCGCGAGTTCGTCCATCGACGTGTTGTCGGCGACCACCAGGGCGCCGGGTGACAGGCGCGGCTCGAGAAGTTCGAGCACCGGCAGGTACAGCTCCTTCCACCCGTCCAGTAGAATGAAATCTACTGTGCCGGAAAGCGTTTGCAAGGTATGAAGCGCATCTCCGGCCAACACGGTGATCACATCGTCGAGACCGATGTCGACGAACGTCTTCGTCGCGGCGGCGACCTTGGCCGCGCTCAGCTCAGTGGTGACGACACCCCCTCTGCCGTTGTCGCGCACCGCGGCGGCCAGATGGATCGCGGAAATGCCGAGGGACATGCCGAACTCGACGACGGTGGTGGGCTTACCCGCCCGCACGAGCGCATACAGCAGTCGGCCCGCTTCCGGGGTCACCGGCAGATAGAAGTCGCGCAGCGCGTCGGCGCGTTCCTGGGGGCTCGCCTCGTTCAGGCGGGCGAAGTCGGCGCGCCGCAGTGCCTCCATCTGATAGCGCGCCTCGGCATACATCCGGTCGAGGGCCTCGGCAACGCGGGGCTCGTGCAGTGTGATGCTCATAGCTGTCGAACGTATCGGGCCGACGGCGATCCGTGTCAGGATGGCCCCAGGGCCATGGGCGCTACCGGCACGTCGACGCGACGCGTGATCGCGGTGATCACGCTCATGGTGCTTGCCGCCTGGGCACTACGCGGCTACCTCCCCGGTGTGGAGCGGACCGCCGAAGAGGTGGTGCAGCGCCGGAGCAATCCGTTGGCGCTGGCCGCGGTCATCGTGTTGCTGTGCGCGGCGGTGGCGATCATCGGCTTCGCGATCATCGTGCGGATGCGGGACAAGCGGCCGCTCCCGGCGCAGGCCGGCAGCCTGCCTGCGAGCGCACGTCCCGGGGAGCGGCCGTCATGGCGGTTCACGGTGGTAGCGCTGGCAGTGTTGATCGGGCTGGTGCTCCTGGTCGCGTTGCTCTCGCGGCTGTCGCTTCCGGTGCCGATCGAAGACGTGCCGCCGGACGCCGCACCCGACGCTCCCGCTAGCGGCGCGGGGGTTGCCGACGACCCGGGCGAGCCCCGTCCCATCGAGGACGACCCCGCCGACGGCAACGTGGTGAACTACCTGATCCCGCCGATGCTTCTGTTGATGGCGCTGATCGTCGTGGGAACCGCGATCGCATCGCGGCGACAGGGGCACCGCCCGACTTCGGCCGCCGCCGTCGAGGTGGCAGACGAGCCGGCGACGGCGCCCGCGACCGCGACATCGCTCGCCAGGGCGGCCGAGGTCGGACTCGCCGAGATCGGCGATCTGAGCCGCGAACCCCGGGAGGCGATCATCGCCTGCTACGCCGCCATGGAACGCGAACTGACGCGGGTCCCCGGCGCTGTGCCCCAGGCGTGTGACACCCCGACCGAGGTGCTCGCGCGCGCGGTCGCCACCGGGGCGCTGCGTTCGGACAGCGCCACCGAACTCGTCGACTTGTTCGAGGAGGCGCGTTTCTCGCCGCACGTGATGAGCGAACAGCACCGTGACGCCGCGGTGCAGGTGCTCAGCCGGGTGCTGACCGAACTGCCGCAGCGCACATCGGGGGTGCCATCGTGAGAAGGCTTGCGGCAGCGGCATTTCTGTTGGTGGTGGGCGCGGAACTGATCGCGATCGCCAGTCGTGACCGTGAGAGCATCCTCATCGTCGCCGGGGCCGCGCTGGCACTGGCGTTGCTGGGCTTGCGGTGGCAGCTGGCCCGCGAAGCCGAAACCGGTGTTGAACAAACACCTTCCGACGATGCCGCCGAGTCGTTGCGCCGCTGGCGGTCCCGCACTGAGACCCTGATCAGCCGCGCGGAGGCCACCCGCACGGACTGGGACCGGCACCTACGGCCCATGCTCGCGCGGCAGTTCGAGTTGGCGACCGGCCAACGCCGCAACCGCAACCGCTCCGCCTACCACGCCACCGGTGAGATGCTGTTCGGCCCGGAACTATGGGGTTGGGTGAACCCCGAGAACGTCGCCAAACGCGGGACGAACGAACCGGGACCCGGCCGGGCGACGCTCGACGAGATCCTGCAACGGTTGGAGCGGGTATGACCACAGGACTGCCTGCGGCGGCCACCACGGCGAACTGCGATGCGGTGCTCGACGAGATCGGGCGGGTGGTGGTCGGCAAACGTGGTGCGCTGGCGTTGATCTTGACGACCGTGCTGGCGGGCGGACACGTGCTGATCGAGGACCTACCGGGGCTGGGTAAGACGCTCATTGCGAGATCCTTCGCCGCGGCGCTCGGACTGGAGTTCAAGCGCGTTCAATTCACCCCCGATCTGCTGCCCGCCGATCTTCTCGGGTCGACGGTCTACGACATGCAGTCCGGCCGTTTCGAATTCCGTCGCGGCCCGATCTTCACCAACTTGCTGCTCGCCGACGAGATCAACCGCACACCACCGAAAACGCAGGCGGCGCTTCTGGAAGCGATGGCCGAGAGCCAGGTGAGCATCGACGGCGCGACGCACCCGTTGCCCGCCCCGTTCATCGTGCTGGCGACCGACAACCCGATCGAGTACGAGGGCACCTATCCACTACCCGAGGCCCAGCTCGACCGCTTCACGATCCGGCTCGAACTGCGGTATCTCTCCGAACAGGAAGAGGCGTCGATGTTGCGTCGCCGCCTCGATCGCGGTTCGGCCGAGCCGACGGTCGCCCAGGTCGTCGACGCCCACGATCTCGTCGCGATGCGGGAGTCGGTGGAGCAGGTGACCGTGCACGACGACGTGCTGCGCTACGTGGTGTCGCTGGCCGCCGCGACCCGGAACCACCCGCAGATCGCGGTGGGCGCCAGCCCCCGTGCCGAACTCGATCTCGTCCAGCTGGCCCGCGCCCGCGCGTTGTTGCAGGGCCGGGACTATGTCGTGCCCGAGGATGTGAAATCTCTTGCGGTTCCCGCCGTTGCGCACAGGATCACTCTGCGGCCGGAGATGTGGGTGCGCCGAGTTCGGGGCAGCGATGTGGTCGACGAGCTGCTGCGGCGACTGCCGGTGCCGCGGACCGACCCGTGACCGAATCCCGCACCGAGGCCGAGTTACGCTGGCGTGCATCACCTTTGGCGCGGGCGGCGCTGACCTGTGCGGCGTTGGCCATGGCGGTTGCGGTGCTCGGGTCGCGCTGGGAGCTCATCGCGTTCGCCGCGCCGCTGATCGGGGTGCTGTGTTCGGTCGGGTGGCAGCGGCCTGTTCCCGTGGTGCGCGTTTACGCCGATCCCGGCATTCACCGCTGCTTCGAAGGGGAGCCGGCGCGCATATCGATGTGGGCCGACGCCGGGCCCGAGACGGTGCGGCTGCACAGCGGTTCGGTCGAAGGGATGACGCTGCAGGTCGATTCGCGGGAGACCGGCAGCAGTCAGACCCTGGTGGCGACCGCCCAACGCTGGGGTCGCTATCCGCTGCGGGCACACCTGACGGTCGCTGCGCGAGGCGGTCTGGTCGAGGGCGTCGGGGTGGTCGACGCCGCGGACGTCTTCGTGTTCCCGATGGCGCCGCCGCAGTCGACGGCCGTACCGCGCACAGAACTGCTCGATCGTCTCGGCACCCACCTGACCCGCCACATCGGGCCTGGTGTCGAGTATGCGGACGTTCGTCGGTATGTGCCGGGAGATCAACTGCGCACGGTGAATTGGGCGGTCAGTGCGCGACGAGGCAGCCTGCATGTCACCGAACGGTTGACGGACCGCGCCGTCGATGTCGTCGTGCTGATCGACAATTACGCCCAGCCGGCGGGACCGGCGACCGAGGCCACCGAGCGCACGGCGCGCGGCGCGGTGCAGGTGGTGCAGAGCGCGTTGCGCAGCGGTGACCGGGCGGGCATCGTCGCGCTCGGCGACCGGCATCCGCGATGGCTGAGCGCGGACATCGGCCGAAGGCAGTTCTATCGGGTGCTCGACGCGATGCTCGGTGTCAGCGGTGGTTACGACACCACTTCGGGAACGCTGGCGCCGCGTGCCGCGGTCCCGCCGGGCGCCGTCGTCGTCGCGTTCTCGACGATGCTCGACACCGAGTTCGCGCTGGCGTTGATCGACCTGTGCAAGCGCGGCCACACAGTCGTGGCGGTGGACGTCCTGCAGGGTGCACCCTTCGAGGAGGGATGCGACGCGTTGTTGGCACGGATGTGGTCGTTGCAGCGATCGTTCATGTATCGGGACATGGGCACCGTCGGCGTCGACATCGTGGCCTGGCCCGAGGACGACACGCTCGACCAGGCCATGCAGCTGGTGCCCCGGCACCGTCGGCCCGGGCGGCGGCGACGGTGAATCGCGCGCTGTCGACGGCGTTCGGCTTCGTCATGGTGGCGACCGCCGCGTTGTCTGCTGACGATATTGCGCTGGGGGTGTGTGGCGTTGCCTTGGTTATGGTGCTGCTGGGCAATGCGTTTCGGGTAGCTGCCACGCTGGCGGTGCTGTTGACCGCTGCGGCGATCGTGTTGGCATCGGCGAGTCCGGTGTTGGCGGCGCTGTGCGGTTTGTCGGGTGCGGCGTATCTGGTGTTGCGGCACACCAGCGATGTCACCGTGCCGACTGTCGTGGGGGCACTGGGGTTTACAGGTATCGCCTCAACGGCGGTGCTGCTGTCACCGGAGTGGCCGTGGGTACCGTTGGCGGCGCCGCTCGCGGTGTTGGCGGTTGTCGTGCTCGCGACGCAGCCGTTCTGGTTGGGCGGATCGCGGCGCTGAAGCAAGCTGCGGAGCTGGCGTGTGGGGCTGGCGTGCGGGGCTGTCGCCTATATCGAGACATCGGTGACACCACTTGTCAGACCGTGGTGGCATACTCGAACACATGTTCGATTCGGAGTTCGCGGGTGCTGACGATCGGTCGGTGGTGGATGCGATCGAGCAGTGTGCGCGCACCGAGGCGGTGTGGGCGGCGCGGCGGTTGGCCGCGGTGGCGGAGTTGACCGCGCGCTACACCGAACCCGA
>NZ_LQIW01000009.1 GCF_001500025.1 Mycobacterium sp. IS-1590
GGCCTGTTCTGAGCCGAACACACAACGCCACTGGCGGGGATCAAACCGTGATCCCCGCCAGTCGGCACGTCTACCGTTGACTCACCGGCCCAACCGGATACGAGGACTTGATGACGCAAGGCAATGATCGACAGGCGACGCCGGCCAAGCAGGCGCAGCCGGACAGGCAAACGAAGGTCATCGTCGAGCTGATCGACCACACCAGCCGGATCGCCGACGCCAACGATCGCGGTGATCTGGTTGAACGGCTGGCCAAGGCCAAGGCGCGCATCACCGATCCGCAGATCCGGGTGGTGATCGCCGGTCAGCTCAAGCAGGGCAAGAGCCAGTTGTTGAACTCGCTTCTGAACGTGCCGGTGTCGCGGGTCGGTGACGACGAGAGCACCGTCCTGCCGACCGTGGTGACCTACGGGGAGACCGCTGCCGCCAAGTTGATCGTGGCGCGCGGTGAGGGCGAGGAACCCGACGCCGTCGAGATTTCGATGGCCGACATCAAGAACGACCTGCGGCGCGCGCCGCAGGCCAACGGGCGCGAAGTGATCCGGGTGGAGGTGACCGCGGCGAGCCCGCTGCTCAAGAACGGTCTCGCATTCGTCGACACTCCGGGCGTCGGCGGCCTCGGGCAACCTCATCTGTCCGCGACGCTGGGTCTACTGCCAGACGCCGACGCGGTGCTGATGTGCAGCGACACCAGCCAGGAGTTCACCGAACCGGAGATGACGTTCATGCGCCAGGCGTTCGAGATCTGCCCTGTCGCAACGATAATCGCAACCAAGACCGATCTGTATCCGCACTGGCGCCAGATTGTCGAGGCCAACAAGGCGCACTTGCACCGTGCGGGTGTGAACGTGCCGATGATCCCGGCGTCCTCGCTGCTGCGCACCCACGCGATTCAGCTCAACGACAAGGAACTCAACGAGGAGTCGAACTTTCCGGCTATCGTGAGGTTCCTCAGCGAGCAAGTGCTGGCGCGGCAGAACGACCGGATCCGCGATCATGTCGTGAACGAAATCTATTCGGCAGCTGAACATTTGACGCTCAAGGTGAAGGCCGAGTTGGCGGCGCTCAACGACCCCGAGACGCGTGACCGGTTGAAGGAGGACCTGGAACGGCGCAAGCAGGAAGCTCAGGACGCGTTGCAGCAGACCGCTCTGTGGCAGCAGGTGCTCAACGACGGAATCGCCGACCTGACCGCCGATGTCGATCACGATCTGCGCGGGCGGTTCCGCATCATCAGCCAGCACATCGAGAAGGTCATCGACACCTGCGACCCGACACATCACTGGGCCGAGATCGGTGCCGAACTCGAGAATGCGGTCGCCACGGCGGTCGGGGACAACTTCGTCTGGGCCTACCAACGCGCCGAGGCGCTGGCCGCCGAGGTCGCCCGCACGTTTGTCGAGGCCGGACTCGACGCGGTCAGCATGCCGCACCTGGACCCCAGCCGGATGGGTGCCAGCCTCGGGGAGATGAAGTCGCTGGGCAAGCTGGAGGCCAAGCCGGTCCGCGCGGGACGCAAGCTGACCATGGGCATGCAGGGCTCCTACGGCGGCGTGCTGATGTTCGGCATGATGACGTCGTTCGCGGGGCTGGGCATGTTCAACCCGATCTCGCTCGGGGCCGGTCTGCTCATGGGGCGCACCGCATACCGGGAGAACATGGAGAACCGGATGCTGCGGGTCCGCAACGAGGCCAAGACCAACACCCGCCGCTTCATCGACGACACGCAGTTCGCGGTCGGCAAGGAATCGCGCGACCGGCTCAAGGCGATTCAGCGCCAGCTGCGCGACCATTACCGAGGCATCGCCAACCAGACCTCCCGATCCCTCAACGAGTCGCTGCAGGCGACCATTGCCGCCGCACAGGTGCAGGAGGCCGAACGCAACGGCCGGCTCAAGGAACTCGAGCGTCAGCTCAACATCCTCAATCAAGTCACCGAGCACGCGGTGAAGCTGTTGCCCGCCGATTCCGCGCCAGAACCCGTCGGGACCGCGTAGCGGCATCGGTGCATAAGCTGGACTCTTGGCCATCACCGAACACGGAGAGCAGCCAGGAGCATTGGTGGGTAGCGCGAGATGAGCACGAGCGATCAGGTGCGCGCGATCCTGGGTGGAACCATCCAGGCGTACCAGGCCGATCCGGCTTACCGTCAGCGCCCCGATGTGCACAACGAGTTGGATCGCATCGGCGGCCGGCTCAACCAGCCGATCCGGATAGCGCTGGCCGGCACGCTCAAGGCGGGCAAGTCGACGTTGGTGAATGCTCTTGTCGGCGAGGACATTGCGCCAACCGACGCTACCGAGGCCACCCGGATCGTGACGTGGTTCCGCCACGGTCCCACGCCGAAGGTGACCGCTAATCATCGCGGCGGCAGGCGATCCAACGTGCCGATCGGGCGCGATCCCAACGAGGGCGGTCTGACATTCGACTTCGCCACGCTCGACGCCGAGGACATCGTCGACCTTGATGTGGAATGGCCGGCCGCCGAGCTGATCGACACCACGATCATCGACACCCCGGGTACGTCGTCGCTGTCCCGCGACGTCTCGGAGCGCACGCTGCGTCTGCTCGTGCCCGAGGACGGCGTGCCGCGGGTCGATGCGGTGGTCTTCCTGTTGCGGACGCTGAACGCCTCCGACATCGCGCTTCTCAAACAGATCGGCGAGTTGGTCGGCGGTTCCGCGGGCGCGTTGGGCGTGATCGGGGTGGCCTCTCGCGCCGACGAGATCGGGGCCGGGCGCATCGATGCGATGCTGTCGGCCAAGGACGTCGCGACGCGGTTCACCGCCGAGATGGAGCGAACCGGGACGTGTCAGGCGGTGGTGCCGGTGTCCGGGCTGCTGGCGTTGACGGCACGCACGCTTCGGCAGAGCGAGTTCGTCGCGCTGGAGAAGCTGGCCGGGGTGGACGCCGCCGAGCTGACCAAGGCGATGCTGTCGGTGGACCGCTTCGTCCGCGACGACAGCCAGTTGCCGGTGGATGCCGCAACGCGGGCGGCTCTGCTGGACCGGTTCGGCATGTTCGGGATCCGGATCTCGATCGCGGTGCTGCGCGCCGGTGTCAGCGATTCGGTGGCGCTGGCCGACGAGTTGTTGGAACGCAGCGGGCTGGTGGCGTTGCGGGAGGTCATCGACCAGCAGTTCGCTCAGCGGTCGGATCTGCTCAAGGCGCATACCGCCCTGCTGTCGCTACGGCAGTTCGTGCAGGCCAACCCGATCTACGCGACACCCTACATACTGGCCGACATCGACCCGCTGCTCGCGGACACGCACGCGTTCGAGGAACTCCGGTTGTTGAGTCAGTTACGTTCGCGGCCAACAACTTTGAATGACGATGAGATGGCATCGCTGCGACGGATCATCGGCGGTTCGGGTACCGATGCGGCCAGCAGGCTCGGCCTGCAGCCGGACAACCCGTACGACGGGCCCCGCGCGGCGTTCGCGGCGGCGCAACGCTGGCGCAGGCGTGCCGAGCATCCGTTGAACGACCCGTTCACCACCAGGGCGTGCCGGGCGGCGGTCCGCAGCGCCGAGGCGATGGTGGCCGAGTACGCGGCCCAGCACCGGGGCTAAGGAGTCGGCGGCGCCGTCACCGTCTCGGTCACCGTTTCGGTGCTGGTTTCGGTGCTCGTTTCGGTGCTGATGCTCGTCGTCGGCGGCGGGGTGGTCGTGGTGGTCGTGGTGGTCGGCTCGGTGGTTGTGGCCGCCGGTGGCGCGGTGACGGTCTCGGTCACGGTCTGGGGCGACGGTGTCGTGGTGACGGGTGTGGCGGTGCGCGTCGTGGTCGTCAACGGCGTCAGCGACGTGGGTTCGGTGGTCGAGTCGTCACCGCTGATCAGGCTGGCCAGCCCCCACACGATGAGGGCGACGAGCAACGCGCCGATGGCGCCGAACGCAACCAGCGCCGCCGGCTTGCGGTACCAGGGAACCGGCTCCTCGGGCGGCACCCCGGGCCCGCCGTCGCCGTAATTGATGTACGCCGTCGGTTCGTTGTCGGGATGGTTCGGGTCGGGAGGTCCATATCGCGCCACGGCAACCGATAGTAGGCGCTCAGGGGTACGGATAGAGCGTGCGCGTCACATTCGTCCGGGGTCGGCGCGTCGTGCGGGTCGTGGCCGGGTCGTCGTCCTCGTCGGCCTCACTGGTCGGCGGCGTCGCGCTGCTTGTCGTCGTCTCGCTGCTCGAGGTCGTCTCGCTGCTCGAGGTCGTTGTTCCCGAGGGCGTCGGGTCGTTGATCTCGGTGGTCTCCGGGGGACTGGTGCTGGTGATCGTCGCGGTGGTCGCGGTGGTGGCCGTCTGGGACTCGGTCGTGGTGAACGCCGGCTCGACGTAGTTCAGCGGCGCCTGCGGCGGGTCACTGGACCGGCCGGCGACGAAGGACACCGCCAGCACCAGGATTCCGATCACGGCCAGGCCGAGCAGGCTCGCGCCGACCACTTCGAGCGTGCGGTTGTACCAGGGCTGCGGCGGCGCGTCTCCACCGCGCTCGTAGTCGTTGGTGTCACCGCCGGGCACGGCCACCGATCGTAGGGCCGCCGGCCCGCGCGCGCCTGCTCAGCGGAGCTGAGGCAGCACCTCGTGGGCGACGAACTCCAGGTGAGTGAGGTCTGACATGTCGAGTACCTGCAGGTATATGCGCTGCACTCCGGCCTGCACGAAAGGTCCCAGCTTGTCGGTGATCTCGGCGGGTGTGCCGACCGTGGGGGAGTTGCTGCGGAGCTCATCGACCTCGCGCCCGATCGCGGTGGCCCGGCGGGCGATCTCGCCGTCATCACGGCCGGCGCACAGCACGAACGCCGCGGAGTACGTCATCGAATCGGCGGCTCGCCCGGCATCGGACACGGCCGCGGCGACGCGCTCGAACTGGGTCTTTACCGTTTCCAGCGGGACGAATGGCACGTTGAACTCGGAGGCGTATTTCGCCGCGAGCGCCGGCGTCCGCTTGGCGCCCTGGCCTCCGATGATCACCGGCGGGTGCGGTGACTGCGCGGGCTTGGGCAGGCCCGGGGAATCGACGATCGTGTAGTGCTTCCCGGAGTAGTCGAACGTCTCACCCTGCGGCGTTGTCCACAGCCCCGTGATGATCTCGAGCTGTTCGGTGAGCCGGTCGAAGCGTTCGCGAAGCGACGGGAACGGGATCGCGTACGCCTGATGTTCGGCTTCGAACCAGCCCGCGCCGATGCCGAATTCCACTCGGCCGGCACTCATCTCGTCGACCTGAGCGACGGATATCGCCAGCGGGCCCGGATACCGGAAGGTCGCGGAGGTCACCATCGTTCCCAGGCGGATCGTTGACGTCTCACGCGCGATACCCGCGAGCGTGACCCAGGAGTCGGTTGGGCCGGGCAGCCCGTCGCCGCTCATCGCCAGATAGTGATCGGACCGGAAGAACGCGGAGAAGCCCAGGTCTTCGGCGGCCCGCGCGACGGCGAGCTGGTCGGCGTACGACGCGCCCTGCTGCGGTTCGACGAAAACGCGGAAATCCACCGATGAGCTCACGGCCGCCAGCTTAGGCGCGATCGACGGGTCACAGCCCGCGACGGTTCGCGCGCACCGCCTCGACGTTCGCCTGGTCGCCTTCGAAGTCGAGGCGCACTTCGTCGCGACCGGAGATGAAGAGCAGCAGTTCCTGCGCCTCGCCGACGACGGTCAGTGGTTGACCCTTTCCGACGGTGGCCAGCACCTTGCCCTGCGGTGTCTTCAGCGTCATCCGCGCGGGTCCCTTGGCCAGCGTCATCTTCGCCATCAGCGGCAGTGAACGCGTCAGGGCGCTGACCGTGCCGTTGTCCAGAGGCCTTGGCTCCCAACCGGATTGCGCTCGCCTGACATCTTCGTGATGGATGTACATCTCGCCCATGTTGGCCACCGGGTCGAGCAGCTTGAACGGCGAGTACAGCGGCGGGCCGGAGGCCACCTTGTCGAGCAGGTCCTCCCAGTCGGCCTGCGCGGTCTGCCGTTGCACTTTGTCGGTGTATCCGGCTAGTGCCGGGATCATGATCCCGGGGGTGGCGTCGAGCCTGCGCTCACGTACCACCAGATGCGCGGCGAGGTCCCGCGTCGTCCAGTCCCCACACAAGGTGGGGGCGTCGGGGCCCACCGCGCGCATGGTCTCGACGAGGGCGGCACGTTCCCGTTGTGCGGCAGTCATCCCTCCACTTTAGGGACGGGTGACACTCACACACCCCACTCGAGCATCTCCTTGCCGGGGTGGGCGGCGTGCCACGCCGCCATCGCGGCGTCCCAGTCGTCGCCGTCCAATTCCGTGATCGACGCCGGGAAGATGCCGTCCTCTTCCTTGCGGGTGTGCTCCCAGAGGTCGTCGACGGCGTCGCGGATGGCCTGCTGATCGGCCGTGCGGCTCAGGTCCACCGAGGCGAGAAGATCGGCGAGTTCGCGGTGTTCGCGAATGAGGGGCTCGATGTGCTGGGCGAACAGCTCCTCGCGCAGAAGCACCTCGAACAGGCCGTTCTCCTCGCCGCGCCAGTGCGCGCCCAGTTCCTCGGCCATCTGCGCCAGAAGGCGTCGCGCGGTGTCGAGATCACCGCGATCGATGCGCCGGACGGCTGCAGCGCCCAGGTTGAGGACGACGGCGTGCTCGGCGATGTAGTCCCGGATCAACGGCATGTCGCGGCACCCGCAGTATTGGCACATCGCAAGCGACGCTACGCCGCGGGAACAAATCCGGTAGTAGGCCCGTTGACCGATTCGACAGTTGAGTGAAACAGACTCAAGTCTGGGTTGACAGGGTAGGGTTCGTCGGCGCAGTCTTGAGTGCGGTGCACTCAGACCCCAACAAGCAGGACTATCCAGGAGGAACAAACATGGCTCGTGCGGTCGGAATCGACCTCGGGACCACCAACTCCGTCGTCGCGGTATTGGAGGGTGGCGATCCCGTTGTGGTCGCGAACTCCGAGGGCTCCCGCACCACGCCGTCCGTCGTCGCGTTCGCGCGTAACGGAGAGGTGCTGGTCGGCCAGCCCGCCAAGAACCAGGCGGTGACCAACGTCGACCGGACCATCCGTTCGGTCAAGCGGCACATGGGCACCGACTGGTCCGTGGAGATCGACGACAAGAAGTACACGGCGCAGGAGATCAGCGCCCGAACGCTCCAGAAGCTCAAGCGCGACGCGGAGAGCTATCTCGGTGAGGACATCACCGACGCCGTCATCACCGTGCCCGCCTACTTCAACGACGCTCAGCGTCAGGCCACCAAGGAGGCCGGTCAGATCGCCGGGCTCAACGTGCTGCGCATCGTCAACGAGCCCACCGCGGCGGCGCTGGCGTACGGCTTGGACAAGGGTGAGAAGGAACAGACGATCCTGGTCTTCGACCTCGGCGGCGGCACGTTCGACGTCTCGTTGCTCGAGATCGGTGAGGGCGTCGTCGAGGTGCGCGCCACCAGTGGCGACAACCATCTGGGCGGCGACGACTGGGACGACCGGATCGTGGAGTGGCTGGTCGACAAGTTCAAGGGCACCTCCGGCATCGACCTGACCAAGGACAAGATGGCGATGCAGCGGCTGCGTGAGGCCGCCGAGAAGGCCAAGATCGAGTTGAGCTCGAGCCAGAGCACCTCGATCAACCTGCCCTACATCACCGTCGACGCGGACAAGAACCCGCTGTTCCTCGACGAGCAGCTGACCCGTGCGGAGTTCCAGCGCATCACGCAGGATCTGCTCGACCGGACGCGTCAGCCGTTCCAGCAGGTGGTCAAGGACGCCGGTATCTCGGTGTCCGACATCGATCACGTGGTGCTGGTCGGCGGCTCGACCCGCATGCCCGCGGTGTCGGACCTGGTCAAGGAGATGACCGGCGGCAAGGAGCCCAACAAGGGTGTCAACCCCGACGAGGTCGTCGCGGTGGGCGCCGCTTTGCAGGCCGGTGTGCTCAAGGGTGAGGTCAAGGACGTTCTGCTGCTTGACGTCACGCCGCTGTCCCTCGGTATCGAGACCAAGGGTGGCGTGATGACCAAGCTGATCGAGCGCAACACCACGATCCCGACCAAGCGGTCGGAGACCTTCACCACGGCCGACGACAACCAGCCGTCGGTGCAGATCCAGGTCTATCAGGGTGAGCGTGAGATCGCCGCGCACAACAAGCTGCTCGGCAGCTTCGAGCTGACCGGTATCCCGCCGGCTCCGCGCGGTGTGCCCCAGATCGAGGTCACGTTCGACATCGACGCCAACGGCATCGTGCACGTGACCGCGAAGGACAAGGGCACCGGCAAAGAGAACACCATCCGCATCCAGGAAGGCTCCGGCCTGTCCAAGGACGAGATCGACCGGATGATCAAGGACGCCGAGGCGCACGCCGAGGAGGACCGTAAGCGTCGCGAGGAGGCCGACGTCCGCAACCAGGCGGAGTCGCTGGTCTACCAGACCGAGAAGTTCGTCTCCGAACAGCGTGGCGCAGAAGGCGGCTCCAAGGTCCCCGAGGACACGCTGGCCAAGGTGGACGCGGCGATCGCCGATGCCAAGAAGGCGCTGGAAGGCACCGACATCGGTGAGATCAAGTCCGCCATGGAGAAGCTCGGAGTCGAATCGCAGGCCCTCGGCCAGGCCATCTACGAGGCCACCCAGGCCGAGCAGGCGGCGGGCGGCGGTGCGGACGCCGGCGCGGCGGACGACAACGTCGTGGATGCCGAGGTCGTCGACGATGATTCTGACAAGGAGAACAAGTGACAGGAAACGATCCGCACGAGCCGGTGACCGTCACCGACAAACGGCGCATCGATCCGGTCACCGGTGAAGTGAGAGAAGCAGGTTCGGATCCGGCGCCGGATTCGGCGCCGGACGAGCCCACTGCGACGGCGGCAGGGGAGGAGGCCGACAAGGCCTCCGAACTGCTCGCCGATCTGCAGCGGGTGCAGGCCGATTTCACGAACTACCGCAAGCGGGCGTTGCGCGATCAGCAGGTGGCGGCGGACCGGGCGAAGGCTTCGGTCATCTCGCAGCTGCTGCCGATCCTCGATGACCTCGACCGCGCGCGAAGTCACGGTGACCTGGAGAGCGGTCCGTTCAAGGCGATGGCCGACAAGTTGGTCAACACCCTTGAGGGGCTGGGTCTTTCGGGCTTCGGCTCCGAAGGCGACGACTTCGACCCCGAACTTCACGAGGCCGTACAGCACGAGGGTGAGGGCACTCACCCCGTCATCGGCACCGTCATGCGACGCGGGTACAAGGTCGGCGACCAGGTCGTGCGCCATGCCCTGGTCGGGGTGGTCGACACGGTTCCCGGTGACGCCGGCGACACCGCCGCGGGCGACCGAGCGCCGGAGGCCGAAGCCGAGTGATCAGAAGGTGGCGCGGAATCGCCCGAAAGGGGCGAATCCTGCGCCACCTTCGACTCGTCGGCGACGATGTATCCGACGCGAATCGTCGGCAACCAGCAAAATCTAAAGTGAGACTGCGATAAACCTACAGAAGCGGAAGGAGGTGACGCGGTATGGCCCAGCGTGAATGGGTCGAGAAGGACTTCTACAAGGAGCTCGGCGTCTCCTCTGACGCCAGCGATCAGGAAATCAAACGGGCGGCCCGAAAGCTGCTCGCGGAGAACCATCCCGACCGCAATCCCGGCAACTCGGCCGCCGAGGACCGGTACAAGGCCGTCTCCGAGGCCAAGGAGGTGCTCACCGATCCGGCCAAGCGCAAGGAGTACGACGAGACCCGGCGGCTGTTCGCCAACGGCGGGTTCGGTCGCGGCCGGTTCGGCGGCGGGGGCTACGGCGGATTCGGTGGCGGCGACGGCGTCGAATTCAACCTGAACGACCTGTTCGACGCGGCGGGGCAGACCGGCGGCGCGAACATCGGCGACCTGTTCGGTGGGCTGTTCGGGCGCGGTGCACAGCAGCCCCGACCCAGCAGGCCGCGTCGCGGCAACGACCTCGAGACCGAGGCGGAGCTGTCGTTTTTGGAAGCCACCAAGGGTGTGGCTATGCCGTTACGGCTCACCAGTCCCGCGCCGTGTACGAACTGTCATGGCAGCGGTGCCCGCCCCGGTACGAGCCCGAAAGTCTGCCCGAGCTGCAATGGGTCCGGGGTGATCAACCGCAACCAGGGCGCGTTCGGATTCTCCGAGCCGTGCACCGAATGTCGCGGCAGCGGGTCGATCATCGAGCACCCCTGTCAGGAGTGCAAGGGCACCGGCGTGACCACCCGCACCCGCACGATCAACGTGCGCATCCCGCCGGGCGTGGAGGACGGTCAACGGATTCGGCTGGCCGGCCAGGGCGAAGCGGGTCTGCGGGGCGCTCCGTCGGGCGACCTGTATGTCACCGTCCACGTGCGGCCCGACAAGGTGTTCGGCCGTGACGGCGACGACCTGACCGTCACCGTGCCCGTCAGCTTCCACGAATTGGCGCTGGGCACAACGCTTTCGGTGCCGACACTGGAAGGCAAGGTCGGCGTGCGGGTGCCCAAGGGCACCTCGGACGGACGCATCCTGCGTGTGCGCGGCCGCGGTGTGCCCAAACGTTCCGGCGGACACGGTGATCTGCTGGTGACAGTGAAGGTGGCGGTGCCACCCAACCTGGAGGGCGAGGCGGCCGAGGCGTTGGAGGCCTATGCGAAGGCGGAGCGAGCCAGCGGCTTCGATCCGCGGGCCGGATGGGCAGGTGCCTGATGACTGCGAAGCGGTCCAATGACGAGGCCCGCACCTTCCTGATCTCCGTCGCCGCGGAGCTGGCCGGCATGCACGCGCAGACGCTGCGCACCTATGACCGGCTGGGGCTGGTGCGTCCGCAGCGCACCTCCGGCGGCGGCAGGCGTTACTCGCAGCACGACGTCGAGTTGCTCCGTGAGGTGCAGCGGCTGAGCCAGGACGAGGGTGTCAACCTCGCGGGCATCAAGCGCATCATCGAACTGACCAACCAGGTCGAGGCGCTTCAGGCGCGGATCCGGGAGCTGACCGAGGAAGTGGAGTCGCTGCGCGGGTCTCCGCGCCGCGACCTCGCCGTCATGCCCAAGAGCACCGCGGTCGTGGTCTGGCAGCCCAAAGCCGGTCGGCGGCGACATCAGGCGGAGTAGAACTTCCCTCAGCGAATCGTGATCGAGAACCGAACGGTCTCCGGCGTGCCGGGGACCGCTTTTCGGTATCCGCCTCTGCGTAGCGCGTCCGTCGGGGCCGCCATCGGTTCGATGCCGATCAGGTCGTCATTGGGGGGTGCGAAGAGTTGCGCTGCGGGATAACCGGTTTCGAATGTCACATCGATGCGGCGCCCACCGCCGGTGAGGGTGAACACCGCGCCTTCGGGCACCTCGTCGAAACCGTCGTCGTAGGCGGTGACCATCAGGGTCTGCTCACCGCCCGGCCAGGGGTCGTGCGCACCGGTGGGTATGCCTATGTCGTCCACCGGCAGATGCCGCATCGGCGGGGTGCTCAGCGTCCAGTCCTCCCGCGGCACACCGGGGATCTTCACGTACGGGTGATAGCCGAAGCACAGCGGAACGGACACCGATGAAGTGGGCGTCACCGTGGTCTCGATGGTGAGCCTGCGGCCGTCGAGCACGACGTGCTGGGTGAGCACATGCGGAAAGGGAAACGCCGCGAGCAGTTGCGCATCGGCGCCGTAGTCGAGCACGGCGGTCAGGCTGTTGTCGGTGCGGTCGCGGACCTCCCAGCCGGGGTAGGCGGCCAGCACACCGTGGATCGGTGCTCCATGCTCATCGGTCCGGACTCCGCCCGTGCCCGGAGTCAAGGTCACCACGGACCCGTCGACTTCATAAGTGTTGGCGCTCAACCGGTTCGCCCACGGATACAGGATCGGGATACCCATCGTCTTGCCGTTGTGCACATAAGCGGCCAGACCGCGGCGCTGACCGAGGAACTCGTCACCCGACTCCGTCAACGACGTTCCCACCATGCCCGCGGCAGGCACGAACGTCGCGGTCAGGTCCGACGACGGATCGCTCAGCGTGACGGCATCGAAGTCAACCACGAGACGATCGTCGCACGCTGCGCACGTGGAGTCGGGCCCCTTACCGGTTTGTGAATCTGGCGACGCTCGGAACGTCGAAACCGTCGTCAGATTCACAAGTCAGCGGACTCGGTCGTAGACGATCACCGCGCGGCCGACGAAATCTCCGCGGCCGAGCGCGTCGATGTGGTCGTTGACGTCTTCGAAGCGGACCTGGGTGACGCTGTCCTTGATCTTTCCGGCCTCGGCGAGCGCGACGACCTCGGTGAGGTCGGTGTAGTTGCCCCAGAACGACCCGAAAAACGTGTACTCCCTGCCGACCAACGGAAACAGCGGGATGTCGACCCGGTTGCCCACCAGTCCCACCGAAGCGACCGCACCTTCGGTGGCCAGCAGCGCGAAGGCCAGCCGGATGCTCTCCTCGGCACCCACACACTCGATCACCGCGTCGACCTCGCGTCGACCGGTGGCCTGCTCGAGCGCGTCACGCACCTGGTCGTCGCTCCTACCCCTGGTGTTGACGGTGTGATCGGCACCGTTTTCGGTTGCCAGCGCCAGCTTTTCGTCGCTGCGCGCGAAGGCGACCACCGTCGCGCCGGACCCGAGCAGCTTGGCGTACTGGACGGCGTAGGCTCCGAGACCGCCGACACCCATCACCGCCAACGTCGTTCCCGGTCCGAGCACACCCGCCGCGCGCAGCTTCTTCAGCCCCCGGTACGGCGTCAGGCCCGCATCGGTCAGCGGCGCCAGCGACACCGGCGACAGGTCGGCACCGACGGGTATCACCTGTTGGTGTGCCACCGGCACGTATTCGGCGTAGCCCCCGTGCGGACCGAAGCCGACCCAGTGGCCCTGGTTGCAGATCTGTTCGTTGCCGCGGTGGCATTGGCGGCATGACCCGTCGCCGAGCGGGCCGAACACCACTGCGCGAGCCCCCTCCGACAGGCCCGCGGAGGCCGGCACGTCGGCACCGATCCGATCGATGGTGCCCGCGACCTCGTGACCGGGAGTCACCGGCAGCGGCATCGGCAGGCTGAAGTAGCCGTCGATGAGTTGAAAGTCGGTGCGGCACATGCCTGCTCCGCCGACTTTGATCAGCACCTGGTTAGGCTCGATGTCGGGTATGGGGATCTCCTCCAGCCGCAGCGGCTGCTTGTACCCGTGCATGCGTGCGGCTCGCATCGTCGCCATCTGAGCTCCCGATCGTTGATCTTGATCGGAGTGTACGGGCGCCGCGGCCGCCGCGCGACGTTTCAGGAAGCCAGAGGATCGTGCTGAATGCGTTCGGCGGGTGCCCCTTTGGCGATCAGCGCGGCCTTGGTCGCCGTCACCATGGCCGGGCTGCCACAGATCAGGATCTGCCGGTCGCCCCAGTTGCCGTAGCGGGTCACCACATCGGCCAGCATGCCGGTCTGTCGCACGTGCAGGCCGCGGGGCGGCTGCACGTCCGGGTAGTCGGCGGCCCACGGCGGGTCGACGTTGAACTCCGAGACCGGTGTGACCGACAGCCATGGGTTCTGTGAGGCGATCTGCCACAACGTGCGCAGGTCGTAGAGATCGCACGGATACCGTCCGCCGAAGAACAGGTGCACCCGCGGATTGACCCCCCAGCGGGTGAGGTCCATGATCAGCGCCCGCAGCGGCGCCAGCCCGGTGCTGCCCGCCACCATCAGCACATCGCCGCCGTCGCGGTCCACGTGCAGCGCGCCGTGGGGGTTGGACAGCCGCCACCGGTCACCGGGTGTCGTCTCGGCGACGATCGCGGTGCTCACCATCCCGCCGGGCACCGAGCGGATGTGGAACTCGATGCCGCCATGGGGTTCGGTCGGGATCGACGGACTCAAGTACCGCCACCGGCGCGGCCACTGCGGAACCTGAACGGTCACGTACTGGCCAGCGTGGTAGAACAGCGGCTGGTCCAGTTGCAGACGCACGACGGAGACGTCACGGGTGACGCGCATGTGCTCGATGACCGTGCCGTCGCAGAATGGCGGACCCTCTTCGGCGTCGGCGGCTCCGCGCATCACGCCGGTCATCAACGCGACCGCGTCGCGGGTGGTCTCGGCCAGCCGGTCGTCCCAGCTCGCCGCCAGGTGACTGCGGAAGCTGGCATACAGCGCGGTCTGCATGCTGTCGTAATGCCGTTGTGTGACACCGTATTTGCGGTGGTCGCGACCCAGCTGGGCGAGGAAGGCCACCGGCTCTTGGGCACGTTGGGCGACGAGCTCGCCAAGGACCCATGTGACGGCGTGCCCGAACCGTCGCCGTTGCTCGTCCATGTCCGGCGGGAACAGGTCGCGAACCGAGATGTCGATCGCGAACCAGTGGGTGTAGAAGCGGTGGATCAGGTCGGAGCCGAGCGCGGGATCGACCGCGTCGCGCAGCATGCGCAGCGCGTCACGGTCGTCGAGTCCCACGCGGCCCGAGTGTATGTCAGCCGGGTGTCACCCTCCGCTGGCGAAGGGCCGCCAGGACGATCAGCGCCACGCCGACGACGGTCCAACAGGCCAGGACGATGACCGGTACGGCGCCGCCGGCCCCGTCGAAGAACGCCGCCGATCGCAGCAGGGTGGCGTTGGCGCCCTGCGGCAGGAACTGCCCCAGCTGCCCCCACCCGCTCGGCAGCAGTTCCGGGGCGCTGTTCAGGCCGGACAACGGATTGCCGACGAGCAGCGCGAGCACCGCGCCCAACGCAAGGCCGACGCGCCCGAACAGCGATCCCAAGCCCAGCATCGTCAACCCCATGGCCAGCATGCCCAGCGTCAGCGCACCGGTGACTCCCCAGAAGTTCGTCTCGATCGACCCCAGCACCCAACGCAACAGCGCGGCGATGGTCAGGCCGGCGACGCCGGCGAAGACCGCGGCGGCGGTGAACCGGGTCCATACCTCGCGCTTGAGCGCGAAGATCAGCGCGATCGCGGGCAGCAGCCCGGCGAGGGTGATGGGCAGGGCCGAGGCGGCCAGCCCGACACCGCGGGGATCGTCGGCGGTCGGCGGCGCCAGATCCTCGATGCGCAACTGGGCGCCGGTCTTCTCGGCGATGCCGTTGCCGATCTGGGTCAACATCTGGGCGATCATCGGGCTGCCGCCGGTCGCGATCATCAGCGTCGGCCCGTCGGGCCCGAGTGCGATGCCGCCGTAGACGTCGCGGGCGCGGATCGCCTCGCGCAGCGCGTTCGCGCTCGGGTAATACGTGAACGCAAACGCGCCCGGCGCCTGCTGCTCCATCGTGGCCGCGACTTGGCCGCTCGCCGCCTGCGGGCCCGCGGCACCGATCGGCACATCGTGCGGAGCGCTGCGGGCGGCGGGCAGCGCGAAGGCCAACGCCACGATGGCGATGACGACGGTGAGTACCACGATCACGCCCGTCGCTCGCACTGCGGCAGGCGGTTCGTGGACCGGCGATGCGTGGTGGGTGGACCGCGCGGGGGTTTCGATGGTCATGTCCGATGCCTTTTCATTCGTCGTTGAATTAGTGCGCATCGGCAGCGTAACCCCGACGAGCATCAGATTTCAACAGTTATTGAAATGCTAGCCTCGAGGCGTGGTGCCACCAGTGAAAACGGCCCGTCGCCGGGGCCGCCGCCGAGGCGAACCGGTGTCGCGCGACGCCGTGCTCGCCGCGGCGCGCAAGCGATTCGGCGCCGAGGGGTACGAGAAGACGACGCTGCGCGCCATCGCCCGCGACGCCCATGTCGACCCATCGATGGTGCTGTATCTGTTCGGGTCCAAAACCGAGCTTTTTCGGGCGTCGCTCAATGTGGTCGTCGACCCCGGGGCGCTGGTTTCCGCACTTGCCGGTGGCCCCGACGACGACCCCGACATCGGCACCCGCATGGTGCGGGCGTACCTGCGGATCTGGCAGTCACCCGAATCGGGTCCCACGATGGTCGCGATGCTGCAGTCGGCCACCTCGAACTCCGACGCTCACGAGGCGTTCAGGGGGTTCATGCAGGACTACGTGCTGAGCGCGGTGTCCGACGAGCTCGGAGGTACAGAGCAGGCCAGGCTGCGCGCGCTGCTGGCCGCGAGCCAACTCGTGGGCACGGCGATACTGCGGTTCGTCATGAAGATCCCACCGTTGGCCACGCTGCCCGACGACGATCTGGTGCGGCTGCTGGCGCCGACGGTGACGCGGTACCTGACCGCCGACGCCGACGAGCTCGGACTGCCGGCCTCCGACGAGTCATAACCCGTGAACGCCCTTGTACAGCACCATGAGACCGATCACCACGAGAATGCCCGCCATGAGGACGGCGTGCTGGCGGTCCATCCAATCCTTGAGCCGGTTCAGCGATCGGTCGAGACGGTCGCCGGAGACCGCATAGGCCAGGATCGGCAGCGCCACGGTGGATCCGGCCACGATCACGAACCAGGCGACGGCCAGCCAATCGTCGCGTGAGCCCCCGCCGGCAGTGCCGATCGCCAAACCTGCTGCCGCACAGATGAACAGGACCTTCGGGTTGACGACGGTCAGCGCCATCGCCGCGCCGCCCGCCCGCAGGGGGGTCAGCGTGCTCAGGCTCTGCATCCACTTGGGTTTGTGGGCCGACTTCTTCCGGTTGAGCCACCGGTACAGGCCGAACGCGATGAGTGCCGCGCCGACCACGATCCGCAGCCAGGACGCCCATCCCGGCGGGTGACCTTCGCGCCCACCCATCAAGCTGGAGACCTGCAGGAAGACGCTCGTCAGCAGTGTCAACCCGATGATCCAACCCGCCAGGAACGCCAGGCCGGTCGGGCGCGGCCGCGGTGTGTGCAGCACGAGCACCGCGGGAATGATCGACAGCGGCGAGAGCGCCACCACCAGTGCCAGGGGAATCAGTTCGGTCAGCAACGATCCCGTGTCCACGAGGCCGAACATTATCGGAATGCCCGGTGCCGGTGCGGCTCTTGCGCGCACCCGCGGTGCGTGCCGGGTTCGGTGTCAGTGCAGACGCCACAAGACGACCGTCACGAAGTGGAACGTCAGCGCCCAGAACGCCATGGTGATCGCGATTGTCCCGAGGCCGCGCAAGTTGGTCCGTGACAGGGACACGTCCGGCGGCGGACGCAGCCAGTGCTTCAGTAGCGGGTTCACGTAGTAGGGCATGACGACGAAGCTGATGATCAAGGTGGACAGGAGGTTTCCGACGAGCAGGTTCAACCACAGCGGTAGGCGCAGCGGGGACAGGGCGATGGTGAGCAGCATGACGGTCGGATACAGCCCGACCCACACCGCGATCGACGTCTTGAGGTCCGAAGGCGGTGGAGCCGGCCTGCCGTGCTCGTCGAAGGCGAACCAGCTGCCGAACGAGTTGTCGACGGTACGCAGCTCGAAGTCGGAGAACCTGTGGCCCTCGGTGAGGAGGTCGCGTCGTTCTTTCGAGCCCAGCCACCGGTCGAGGTCCGCGGCGGTGTCATAGCGGTAGATGGCGGTCCACTCGTCTTGAACCCCCGGCACGGGACGAAACAGCTCGCTGCCGCGGAAGCCGGGAAACGTCTTCTCGGCCAACCGAAGTCGCTCCTGCCACGCGAGGAAATCGTCGATCTCGTAGGCACCGACCCGATGGCTGACGACCGCGGTCACCAGCGCATCGTCGGCCTTGGCGCGACCGCCGACGACCTGCTGGGTGGCCGGGCCGTCGAAGAACTCTCGGCCCGCGCTGAGGCGGTCCTGTCGGGTGGCGCTGTTGAGCCACGCCTGGAGGTGAGCGATCGAATCGAACCGGTAGACCACCACCCATTCGGGCTGAACGGCGGTCGGAGGGTTGACCTCGGCGCCGAGAAAGCCGGCATACCGGGAGGCCTCGCGGTTGAGGTCGTGCTGCCACCGCTCGAACTCCGCCTCCTTACCGGCGCGGACCCGCTGCCCGATGATGACCGTGGCGACGGTGTCGTCGTCCGTCTCGTTGTCCATCCGGGGCCTCAGGACAGGGGGAGCGGTCGAGGTGCACCGAAGGTGCCGGCGGTCACCACTGTCAGATCGATTGTGTCGGGTGGTACTGGCAGGCCTTCCATTCGCCCTCCTCGCGGAGGAAGTCGATGTCGAAGGTCTTGGCGCTGGGCTGGTTTTCGGCGGAGAACCGCACCGTGGCGACGGCCGACACCACGGGTTTGCCCGCGACCGTCACCGAGCTGACGGAGATCCGGGTGGGGCCGTCGGCCTCGCGGCTGGCATACCACTCGTCCTCGAACCCCGCGGCCCGGCGCATGGGTGCACAGACATGTTCGGCGAACGACGCGAAGTCCGCGCGGTTGTACGAGCCGTTCATGCCGTCGAGGACGGCGCGGACCTGATCCTCCTCGCCGGCCGCCGAGGCGGGGGCAGCGAGCGCGCAGGAGCCGACCACGCTCAGCGCGCAGCCCGCGAGCACGGCGGTGAGTCGACGCATGAGATCAAGCGTCGCTGATGCAGGTGTGAAAACTGTGACAGCTGTGCGGCGTGTTGTTTTCCCTGCTCGCTCAAGCATCGGTCGGGCGCAGCGAAATTGATTAGACTTGAGCGGAACAGACTCAAGATTGACGACGTTGAACTATCGGACAAGCATTTTTGCCAAGCTCACGAACCGAGGAAAGGGAGGTGTCGTGGACTCGTTCAACCCGACGACCAAGACCCAGGCGGCGCTGACCGCGTCGTTGCAGGCGGCGACCGCCGCGGGCAACCCGCAGATCACGTCTGCCCATTTACTGATGGCTCTGCTTACCCAGAACGACGGCATTGCCGCACCACTTCTCGAGGCCGTCGGCGTCGAACCCGCCACGATCCGCGCGGAGGCACAGCGACTTCTCGACCGGCTACCCAGCGCCAGCGGCGCGGCGTCGCAGCCGCAGCTCGCTCCGCAGGCTCTGGCCGCGATCACCGCCGCCCAGAACCTGGCGACCGAGATGGACGACGAGTACGTCTCGACCGAACACCTGATGGTGGGGCTGGCCACCGGTGACTCGGATACGGCGAAGCTGCTCAACGGCCACGGCGCCTCCCCGCAGGCGCTACGCGAGGCTTTCGTCAAGGTGCGCGGCAGCGCCCGGGTCACCAGCCCGGACCCGGAAGGCACCTACCAGGCTTTGGAGAAGTACTCCACCGACCTGACCGCCCGGGCCCGCGAAGGCAAGTTGGACCCGGTCATCGGACGCGACACCGAGATTCGTCGCGTCGTGCAGGTGCTGAGCCGTCGCACCAAGAACAACCCGGTGCTGATCGGTGAGCCCGGCGTCGGTAAGACCGCGATCGTCGAGGGCCTGGCTCAGCGCATCGTTGCGGGCGACGTGCCCGAGAGTCTGCGCGACAAGACCGTCGTCAGCCTGGACCTGGGCTCGATGGTCGCCGGCTCGAAGTACCGCGGCGAGTTCGAGGAGCGGCTGAAGGCCGTGCTCGACGACATCAAGAACTCGGCGGGTCAGATCATCACGTTCATCGACGAGCTGCACACCATTGTCGGCGCCGGTGCCACCGGTGAGGGTTCGATGGACGCCGGCAACATGATCAAGCCGATGCTGGCCCGCGGCGAGCTGCGCCTGGTCGGGGCGACCACGCTCGACGAGTACCGCAAGTACATCGAGAAGGACGCCGCACTGGAGCGCCGGTTCCAGCAGGTGTACGTCGGTGAGCCGTCGGTCGAGGACACCGTCGGCATCCTGCGCGGGCTCAAGGACCGCTACGAGGTGCACCACGGTGTGCGGATCACCGACTCCGCGCTGGTGGCGGCGGCGACGTTGTCCGACCGCTACATCACCTCGCGGTTCCTGCCGGACAAGGCAATCGACCTGGTCGACGAGGCCGCGTCCCGGCTGCGCATGGAGATCGACTCCCGTCCCGTCGAGGTCGACGAGGTCGAACGGCTGGTGCGCCGGCTCGAGATCGAGGAGATGGCGCTGTCCAAGGAGGAGGACGCCGCCTCCAAGGAACGGCTGGAGAAACTGCGCGCCGAACTGGCCGACCACAAGGAGAAGCTGGCCGAACTGACCACGCGGTGGCAGAACGAGAAGAACGCCATCGACATCGTCCGCGAGCTCAAGGAGCAGCTCGAGGCGCTGCGAGGTGAGGCCGACCGCGCCGAACGCGACGGGAACCTCGAGCGCGCCGCCGAACTGCGGTACGGCCGCATTCCCGAGGTGGAGAAGAAGCTCGACGCGGCGCTCCCGCACGCCGAGGCGCGTGAGGACGTCATGCTCAAGGAGGAGGTCGGCCCCGACGACATCGCGGACGTGGTGTCGGCGTGGACCGGTATTCCCGCGGGGCGGATGCTCGAGGGCGAGACGGCCAAGTTGCTGCGCATGGAAGACGAGCTCGGCAAGCGCGTCGTCGGCCAGAAGAAGGCTGTGCAGGCGGTGTCGGACGCCGTGCGGCGCAGTCGCGCCGGCGTCGCCGACCCGAACCGGCCGACGGGTTCGTTCATGTTCCTGGGCCCGACCGGTGTCGGTAAGACCGAGCTGGCCAAGGCGCTGGCGGAGTTCCTGTTCGACGATGAGCGCGCGATGGTCCGCATCGACATGAGCGAGTACGCCGAGAAGCACTCCGTCGCGCGACTGGTCGGTGCGCCTCCGGGCTACGTCGGCTACGACCAGGGCGGTCAGCTGACCGAAGCGGTGCGCCGGCGCCCGTACACGGTGATCCTGTTCGACGAGATCGAGAAGGCCCACCCGGACGTGTTCGACGTGCTGCTGCAGGTGCTCGACGAAGGCAGGCTGACCGACGGCCAGGGCCGCACGGTCGACTTCCGCAACACGATCCTGATCCTGACGTCGAACCTGGGTGCCGGCGGTACCGAGGAGCAGGTGATGGCCGCCGTGCGCGGGGCGTTCAAGCCGGAGTTCATCAACCGGCTCGACGACGTGATCGTGTTCGACGGGCTCAACCCCGAGGAGCTGGTGCACATCGTCGACATCCAGCTGGCACAGCTGGCCAAGCGGTTGGAGCAGCGCAGGCTCACCCTCGAGGTGTCGTTGCCCGCCAAGAAGTGGTTGGCCCAGCGGGGCTTCGACCCGCAGTACGGCGCCCGCCCGCTGCGCAGGCTGATCCAGCAGGCCATCGGCGACCAGCTGGCCAAGCTGCTGCTGTCCGGCGACGTGCACGACGGCGACATCGTGCCGGTCAACGTCAGCCCGGACGGCGACTCCCTGGTCCTGGGCTGACCCGGTCGTTCCGCCCGCGAAACTGCATTCCGGCAGCGAAATGTCGCGTAGACACCTGCTGGGATGCAGTTTCGCGCGATCGATATCGCAAGATGCCGGGTTGTGACCAGCACGAGTTCTGGATTCGGCGCTACCTGCAAGTAGGCTAGAGCGCAATGGTCCCGCTTTGGTTCACGCTGTCCGCGCTCTGCTTCGTCGGTGCGGCCGTGCTGCTCTATGTCGACATCGACCGTCGACGGGGGTTGGGGCGTCGGCGCAAGTCCTGGGCGAAGTCGCACGGCTTCGACTACGAACACGAATCGGCCGACATCGTCCGACGCTGGAAGCGCGGCGTGATGTCCACCGTCGGTGATGTCACGGCGAAAAACGTGGTCCTCGGGCAGATCCGCGGCGAGGCGGTATTCATCTTCGACCTCGAAGACGTCGCGACGGTGATCGCCCTGCACCGCAAGGTCGGCACCAACGTCGTCGTCGACCTGCGGCTCAAGGGCATCAAGGAGCCGCGGGAGAACGACATCTGGCTACTCGGCGCGATCGGCCCGCGCATGGTCTACTCCACCAACCTCGACGCCGCGCGCCGCGCGTGCGACCGGCGGATGGTGACCTTCGCTCACACCGCGCCCGACTGTGCCGAGATCATGTGGAACGAGGAACACTGGACGCTGGTTTCCATGCCGGTGACCAGCACGCGCGCCCAGTGGGACGAGGGTCTGCGCACCGTGCGTCAGTTCAACGATCTTCTGCGGGTCCTGCCGCCGACCCCGCAGGCCATGGCGAGCCAGGGCAGCCAGGGGGCGCTGGCCCGGCGGAGCGGGTCGCCGAGCCGCCCGCTCACCCCCGCCGCCGGCCGCGGCGAACCGGCCCCCGGCGCCGACGCTCCGGCCCGCCCCGAAGCCGCGCGCTACCCCCAGCAGCCGCCCCCTCGGCCGGATGCGCGGCGCCAGCCGCCGTCGCGGAACGGGCGGCAGTCACCGCACTACCAGCGGTAGGTGGTCTCGCCGGAGCTCGCGACCGCGGGAAGTAGCCTGAAGCCATGTCTCGCCCCGTCGCCCTGATCACCGGACCGACGTCCGGCATCGGCGCGGGCTTTGCGCGCAGATTCGCCCGCGACGGTCACGATCTCGTGCTCGTCGCACGCGACGCCGCCAGGCTCGAGCGCCTGGCCGCTGAACTGCGCGACGAGGGCGGTGCGACCGTCGAGGTGCTCACCGCCGACCTCGCTCAGGCAGCCGACCGCGCGAAGGTGGCCGACCGGCTCGCCGCCGGCGTCCAGGTGCTGGTGAACAACGCCGGTTTCGGAACCTCCGGGGAGTTCTGGACCGCGGACTTCTCCCTGCTGCAGTCGCAGCTCGACGTGAACGTCACCGCCGTCATGCAGCTGACGCATGCGGCGCTGCCCCCGATGCTGGACGCCGGCCGCGGCACGGTGATCAACGTCGCCAGCGTCGCCGGTCTGCTACCCGGCCGCGGATCGACATATTCGGCGTCCAAGGCGTGGGTGGTCGCGTTCTCCGAGGGTCTCGCCAACGGTTTGGACGGCACCGGGGTCGGAGTGCACGCGTTGTGTCCGGGCTTCGTCCGCACCGAATTCCACCAGCGGGCGGGCATCGACATGGAGGGCACACCGTCGTGGTTCTGGCTCGAGGTCGACGACGTGGTTCGCGAGACGATGGCCCATGTCGGTGACGGCGCCAAGAACAAGAAGGTCGTGATCATCCCCGGGATGCAGTACAAGGTGCTGACCACCGGCGGGCGGATGGCGCCGCGAAACCTGGTGCGCGCCGTGACCAAAGTCGTGGGCAGGGGCCGTGGCCGGACATAGGGCACTGCGTACGTGCGTGCGCTGATCGCGGTGCTGACCGCGATCGTCGTCGCGGCATCGGCATGCTCTCGAGACGATGCGTCGGTTCATCCTTACGGCGCGCAGACCGCCGTCATCGGCGAATCGCTTGCCACACTGGGCTGGAACATGTCGGTGTCGAACCTGCGCTTCGACGGCGACTATGTGTTGTTCGACGTCGACGCGTCACCCGCGGAGGGCGGCGGCGAGCACGCCAGACCCGAAGACATCCGGTTCGGTCTGTACGGGGCGCTCGCGCACCCGATCGAGGCCAACGGCATCGGAAGCTGTCGCGACGCAACCGACCTCGAGTTGCGGCCACTCTCGGCGCCCACACCCGACCGCCTCACCGGCACGGTGTGCATAGGACCCGCGCGCGACCAGATACAGGTGCGCGGCGTGTACGCCTACTCGCCGCGCGACCGGACACCGGGCACCACCGTCGCCCATCCTGCGGCCTTCCCCGTCGGCCTGCCCGCCGTCAGGGACAGCGACACCGGATTGTCGCTGCGCACCACGAGTCTGGATGCCTTCCGCGCCGACGGTGCGATGCTCCCCCCGGCGGCGCTGGGTGACCCGAACGCCTTCACCGGCAACGGCTACATGCTGCTGGGCCTCGAAATCAGCGGCGTGGCAGAGCAATACCGCGATGTCTCGCAGCAGCGCGGCGGGCCGGCGATGGTGTTGGTTGCGCCGACGGTGCCCCCGCCCGGGCTGAGCCACGCGTGCGACGTCTACGGCGCCTCGGTGCTGGTGCTTCCCGACGCATCCCGCGACGCCGTGCAGGTGCGTGCATCGCTGTGCACCCAGGGCGAGATCAACAACGCGCTGCTGTATGCGACCGTCTCCCTCGTCGGTACCCACGCCGCACTGTGGACGAAGGATGACTGACGCAGGGGAACCGGGGGTCGCCGGGCCCACCGAATGGGGAGAGGCTCCCGGCGTCGGCCCCTGGCAGGGGCCACCGCCCGACGACCCTCGATACGACCCGACCCTGCTCCGCGACGGGGACACCCGCAATGTCGTTGACGCGTACCGCTATTGGACCCGCGAAGCGATCATCGCCGATATCGACGAGCGCAGGCACGCCCTGCATATCGCAATCGAGAACTTCGGCAACGACGCCAACATCGGCGCGGTCGTGCGCACCGCCAACGCGTTCGCCGTCGACACCGTGCACATCGTCGGCAGACGACGGTGGAACCGTCGCGGCGCGATGGTGACCGACCGCTACCAACGGCTGCGCCACCACGACACCACCGCCGCGCTGCTTGCCCACGCGGCCGACGCCGGCCTGACGGTGGTCGCCGTCGACAACATCCCGGGCGCGTTGCGTATCGAAACCACCCCGCTGCCGCGGGACTGCCTGCTGGTTTTCGGCCAGGAAGGGCCGGGGATCACCCCCGAGGCGAAGGCCGGCGCCGCCATGACCGTGTCGATCGCCCAATTCGGCTCGACGCGAAGCATCAACGCGGGCGTCGCGGCCGGTATCGCGATGCACACCTGGATCACCCAACACGGGGACCTTTCGGCGGCCTGGTAAGGCAGGATCGACACCATGGATCAGCTCTGGGCCAACCGCGCAGCCAGCGCTGAGGCCGCGATCGCCAAGCGACACGTCCGACGGCTGTGGGGTCTGCCCGGCACCCAGCTCGGCGTCGTCGCCTGGCCCGCGACAAGGCAGCACCGGCTGTTCGGAACGTGGCACTACTGGTGGCAGGCGCATCTGCTCGACAACCTCGTCGACGCCCAACTTCGCGACCCGCAACCCGCGCGGCAGAAGGCGATCGCCCGCCAGATCCGCGCACACCGGCTGCGCAACAACCTGTCCTGGGTCAACGACTACTACGACGACATGGCGTGGCTGGCGCTGGCCCTGGAACGCGCGGCCACGCTCGCCTCCGTCGAGCGGCCCAAGGCGCTGAAGAAACTCTCCGAGCAGTTCATGAACGCGTGGGTGCCCGAGGACGGCGGCGGCATCCCCTGGCGCAAACAAGACCAGTTCTTCAACGCCCCCGCCAACGGCCCTGCGGCGATCTTCTTGGCCCGCCATGACCGGTTGCGCCGGGCCCAGCAGATGTCGGACTGGCTCGACGAGACCCTGATCGACCCGGACACCCACCTCGTCTTCGACGGCATCAAGGGCGGGTCGCTGGTGCGGGCGCAGTACACGTACTGCCAAGGCGTGGTGCTGGGGCTGGAAACCGAACTCGCGGCGCGCACCGACGACCCCGAGCACGCCGCCCGGGTGCACCGGTTGGTCGCCGCGGTCGCCGAACACATGGCGGTCGACGGCGTCATCAAGGGCGCAGGCGGTGGTGACGGCGGCCTGTTCAACGGCATCCTCGCCCGCTATCTCGCGCTCGTCACGACGACGCTGCCGCAGAACGGCGAACACGACGCCGCGGCCCGCGACACCGCCCGCTCACTGGTGCTCGCCTCAGCGGAGGCGGCGTGGCAGAACCGTCAGGTGGTCGAGGGGATGCCGCTGTTCAGCGCATTCTGGGACCGCACCGCCGAACTCCCCACCGCCGCCGGGGCTCAGGCGCAGTTCGTCGAAGGTGCGGTCAACGCCTCAGAGGTGCCAGAGCGCGATCTGTCGGTGCAGCTGGCGGGCTGGATGCTGATGGAAGCCGCCCACGCGGTGGCGGGGGCGTGAGCACCGAAGCCGGTCCGCGCATCGCCCGCGTGCTGCCCGCTCGGTTCAGCGCCGGCGCCAAAGCGGCCAAGACCGGGGAGAACGCCGCCGCGGTCCTGCTGCTGCTGTTCACCGCCGCCGCGCTGCTGTGGGCGAATTCACCGTGGGCGCACAGCTATTGGGCGCTTCTGGACACGCATGTCGGGTTCACCTTTGCCGAACATCGCTTCGAACTGACCGTCAAGCATCTGGTGAACGACGGTCTGATGGCGTTCTTCTTCTTCATCGTCGGCCTCGAGGTCAAGCACGAGTTCGCCATCGGCGAGCTCACCGATCGCGCAAGAGCGGCGGTCCCCGTGGTGGCGGCGTTCGCGGGTCTGGCGCTGCCCGCCGCGATCTTCCTGCTGTTCAACCCCTCCGGGGAGGATGCGCAGGCATGGGGTGTGGTGATCTCCACCGACACCGCGTTCCTCATCGGCGCACTGGCGGTCATCAAACCGAAGTTCCCGGCCCGGTTGCGGATCTTCCTGCTCACCCTGGCCGTCGTCGACGACGTCGGCGCGCTGTGCGTGATCGCGCTGTTCTACTCCGAGCGTATCGACGTTGTGCCGCTTGTGATTTCGATGGGCCTGATCGCCGCGATCGCGTTGGTGCGATTGATGCCCGCGGGCCGGGGGCCGGCCTACGCCGTGCTCGGCTTCGCACTGTGGGTGAGCCTGTACATGGCCGGTGTGCATCCGACGCTGGCCGGCGTTGCGGTGGCCCTGCTGATTCCGGTGTTCTCGCCCGAGCGCACCCAGGTCGAGGAGGTCGTCGCGCGTATCCGGGCGTTCCGGCAGTCGCCGAACTCCCGCTACGCCCGCGAGGTGACTCGCGGTCTGCGCGACTCGATCTCGATCAACGAGCGGCTCCAAACCAGCGTGGGCCCGTATGTGTCCTTCCTGGTGCTGCCACTGTTCGCGTTGGTCAACGCCGGCGTCCAACTCGACGCCCAGAGCATCTCGGCGGCGTTGCGCTCGCCGCTGACATGGGGTGTCGTCGCCGGTCTGGTGGTCGGCAAGTTCGTCGGTATCACCGCGGCGACATGGATCATGCAACGGACCGGAATCGGTGAACTGGCCCCCGGTCTGACCCTGCGCCGGATCGCCGGCGGTGCCGCGCTGTCGGGAATCGGCTTCACCATCTCGCTTTTCATCGTCGACATCGCCGTCGACGATCCGGTCCGTCGAGAGCAGGCCATCATCGGCGTGCTTCTCGCATCGGTGATCGCCTTCTTCCTCGGCTGGTTGATCTTCCGGATCACCGACCGGGTCAGCCCGCCGGACCCGGTCGGCCTCAAACTGTTGCGTCCGATCGACCCGGACCGCGACCACATCGCGGGTGACCCCGACGCCCCGTTGACCCTGGTGGAGTACGGCGACTTCGAGTGTCCCTTCTGCAGCCGGGCGACCGGAGCCATCGAGGAGGTGCGCGGCCACTTCGGCGCCGAGCTGCGCTATGTGTGGCGCCACCTACCGTTGGAGCGCGTCCATCCCCGCGCCTTCGATGCCGCACGAGCGAGTGAGGCCGCCGCGCTGCAGGGCAGGTTCTGGGAGATGGCGCACGAACTGTTCGGCCACCAGGACGACCTGGAATGGTCGGACATCTACCGCTACGCCGTGGCGGTGGGTTGTGACATCGAGCGGTTCGACCAGGACGTTCGGGTGCACTCGTCGAAGGTCTTCCACCACGTGCAGGACGACGCGCAGGACGCGGAGTTGATGGACCTGAACTCGACGCCGACCTTCTTCGTCAACGGCAAGCGACACAAGGGTCCGTGGGATGCCGCCAGCCTGATCCGCGCGCTGGAGAACAGCCGAAACCGCTAGCCCGGCTGCTCCCCGGAGGAGGAGTCCAGCGGCGGCGCCGCGATGCCGGCGCGTTTCGCCGCGCGACGCCGCTTGTACCACTCGATGAACATCGGCAGCACCGAGACCACGACGATCGCGATCACAATCGGCTCGAGCAGCTTCTGCACGGTCTCGAACCGGCCGAGCCAGTATCCGAGCAGGGTCAGGCCGACCCCCCACACGACGGCGCCGACCACGTTGAACAACGTGAACACCGGATAGCTCATCCGGGCCGCACCCGCGGTCAACGGGGCGAGCGTGCGGACGATCGGCACGAAGCGCGCGATGACGATCGCGAACGGCCCCCGCTGCTCGAAGAACACGTGCGCCTCTTCGAGGTACTTCTGCTTCAGGATCCGGGCATCGGGCCGAAACATCGCGGTGCCGATGTTTCGCCCGATCCAGTACCCGACCTGACCGCCCAGTACCGCGGCGATGGGAATGAACAGCAGCAACTGCCAGAGCTGGAAGTTGATGACCTCGCCGCCACCCTCGGCCAGGGCGGCCGTGCCCGCGGCCAGCATGCCCGCCACGAACAGCAGCGAGTCGCCAGGCAGGATCGGGAACAACACCCCGGACTCGACGAAGATCACGATCAGCAGCCCGACCAGCGCCCACGTGCCGAAGTAGCCCAGCAGCGTCATCGGGTCGAGGAAGTCCGGCATCAACGCCAGGTGGTCGGTCGCCGCAAGGGCCGAGGTTCTCACAAGGCCCCAAGATACCGGGCTGTCAGGTCAGTCCGAGAAATGACGAAGGCGGGCGGACCCGCGGGGCAGCGAATACGCTCACAAAATGCCCACTCACAAGGCGGTTCTCGTCGAATCCGTAGGCGGTCCTCTCACCCTGGCCGACGTCGAGACGACGTCGCCGCCGCCGTTGCATGTGCGCATCGCCGTCGCCGCCTGCGGCGTGTGCGGTACCGACCACGGCTTCGTGGCCGGCGGCTTTCCCGGCCTTAACTGGCCGATCACGTTGGGCCACGAGATCGCCGGAACCATCGCCGAGGTGGGCGACGGTGTGGAGGACTTCGCGGTCGGCGACCGGGTGGCCGTGGGGTGGTTCGGCGGCAACTGCAACCGTTGCGTGCCGTGCCGCAAGGGCCAGTTCATGCAGTGCGCGCGCATGCAGGTGCCGAGCTGGCACTATCCGGGCGGCTACGCCGAATCGGTGACCGCTCCCGTCACCGCGCTGGCACGGATCCCGGAGGGGTTGTCGTTCGCCGAAGCCGCCCCGATGGGCTGCGCGGGCGTCACCACCTTCAACGGCCTGCGTCAGACGAATGCCAAGTCCGGTGACCTCGTCGCCGTGCTCGGCGTCGGCGGCCTCGGTCATCTCGGTGTGCAGTTCGCTCGGGCAATGGGTTTCGAGACCGTGGCGATCGCTCGCGGGGCGGACAAGGAGGCCGACGCCCGCGAGCTCGGCGCCCATCACTACATCGATTCCAAGGCCCGCGACGTCGCCGCGGCGCTCAAGGATCTCGGCGGCGCGGCGGTGGTGCTGGCGACGGCGGCGAATTCACAGGCGATGGCCGACACCGTCGGTGGGCTGGCGCCCCAGGGCGAGCTCGTCATCATCGGGGTGACCGCCGACCCGCTGCCGATCGCCCCGGTCCAGCTGATCACCGACGGACTGAGCGTGAGCGGTCATCCGTCGGGCACCTCGCGCGACGTCGAGGAGACGATGCACTTCGCGGTGCAGAGCGGGGTGCGCGCCCGGATCGAGGAACGGCCGCTGGCCGAGGCCGCCGAGGCCTATGCCGCGATGGAGCAGGGCCGAGCCCGCTACCGCATGGTCTTGACCATGTGAACCGGCCGTCGCGGTGGGATAATCGCCGAAACGGCGAGAGGACGGCCCATGCCCATCGCAACGCCCGAGGTGTACGCACAGATGCTCGACCGGGCCAAGGAGCACGGTTACGCGTTCCCGGCCATCAACTGCACATCATCGGAATCGGTGAACGCGGCCATCAAGGGTTTCGCCGACGCCGGGAGCGATGGGATCATCCAGTTCTCCACCGGCGGAGCCGAATTCGCGTCAGGACTCGGGGTCAAGGACATGGTCACCGGCGCAGTCGCACTCGCCGAGTTCGCTCACGTCATCGCCGCCAGATATCCGGTCACGGTGGCGTTGCACACCGACCATTGTCCGAAGGACAAGCTCGACACCTACGTGCGGCCGCTGCTCGCCATCTCGCAGCAACGGGTCTCCGAGGGTGGGCATCCGCTGTTCCAGTCGCACATGTGGGACGGCTCGGCGGTACCGCTCCACGAGAACCTCGAGATCGCACGCGAACTGCTCAAGGACGCCGCCGCGGCGAAGATCGTGCTGGAGATCGAGATCGGCGTGGTGGGCGGGGAGGAGGACGGTGTCGCCAACGAGATCAACGACAAGCTCTACACCACCGCCGAGGATTTCGAGAAGACCGTCGAGGTGCTCGGTGCGGGCGAACACGGCAGGTACCTGCTGGCCGCGACGTTCGGCAACGTGCACGGCGTGTACAAGCCGGGCAACGTCAAGCTCCGGCCCGGAATCCTCGATGAGGGGCAGAAGGTCGCCGCGGCCAAACTCGGATTACCCGCGGAGGCAAAGCCTTTCGACTTCGTCTTCCACGGCGGCTCTGGCTCGCTGAAGTCCGAGATCGAGGACGCGTTGCGCTACGGGGTGGTGAAGATGAACGTCGACACCGACACCCAGTACGCGTTCACCCGGCCGGTGGCCGCACACATGTTCACCAACTACGACGGCGTGCTCAAGATCGACGGCGAGGTGGGGGACAAGAAGGCCTACGATCCGCGCAGCTATCTGAAAAAGGCGGAGGCCTCGATGAGCGAACGCGTCGTCGAGGCGTGCCGCGATCTGCACAGCGCGGGCCGTTCGGTCACCGCGGGCCAGTAGTCACTGGGGGCCGGTAGTCACTGGGGCGCCTGGCAGATCTTCCACTGTTCGTCGCGGAATTCCAGATCGAAGCTGCGCGTCGACCGGGTCTGGGGCGCATACGCCATGAACGCGGTCACGTTCGCCTCGGCGTGATCGCCGTTGATCACCACCTGGTCGATGCTGGCGACCACGGGATACTGCTTGGCGGCGGCGACGCGTTCGTGGATCTCATCCCAGGTCTTGTCGTCGTATCTGACGTAACTGTCGCGCTTGGCACCGCAGGTGATGCTGCGAAGTTTGGCCAGATCACCGTTCTGGATCGCGGTGTCGAACTCCTCGATGGTGTTGCGGACCATCTCCTCCTGAGACACCCGCGGCCCCGAGTCCCGGGTCAACAACACGGTGCCCAGCACCGCGATCGCCACCAGCGCGGCGATGACCAACACCACGGCCACCACCCAACCCCAGCTGCGGCGCTGCCGCGGCGGCGGGGGAGTGTCGCCACGAGGCGGAATGACTTGTGGTGCAACGGGTTTCTGCTCTCCAGTGGAGCCGGGAGTGTTGAACACCTCGGTGGCCGGTTCGGCCGGAGTGTCGATCTTCTGCGTCGTGCCCGCGTCGAATCCGGACGGCGCGGTGAATCGGCGCTCACCCTGCTCGGGGCCCGGCGCCGACTCGGCGTGCGGTTGGGCGGTCGACATCACCTCGGTCGCGGGCTCGTGGTCACCGTGCGGTTCGATCACCTCGGTGGCCGGCTCGCCGTCGCGTTCGCTCTCGGAGGCGTCGGGGTTCTCGGAGACGGGAACATCCGAGGCATCCGCCCCGTCCGGACCGTCTTCCGGCTGGTCAGGCCCTGATGGATTCGACATGCCTGTTGCGGTCCTCCCTTACGACGCTACGGCCGAAGCTTAGCCACCGCTGCTGAGTCCGCGCTTCGACCCGTGCGGTGCCGGCGGCGCCGGCGCGCACGGCACAATGGGGGTCATGACAGGCATGGGCGATCTCCTGGGGCCGGATCCGGTACTGCTGCCCGGCGACAGCGACGCCGAAGCCGAACTCGCCGCGGGGGAGAAGCCCGCGATCGTGGCGGCCGCGCACCCCTCGGCGTCGGTCGCATGGGCGACGCTGGCCGAGGAGGCGCTCGCCGACGACAGGGCGATTACCGCGTACGCCTACGCGCGCACCGGCTATCACCGCGGGCTTGATCAGTTGCGCCGCAACGGCTGGAAGGGCTTCGGCCCCGTGCCCTACCGTCACGAACCCAACCGCGGGTTCCTGCGCTGTGTCGCGGCCCTGGCCCGGGCGGCCGACGCGATCGGGGAGGCCGACGAGAACCAGCGTTGTCTGGACCTGCTCGACGACTGCGACCCGTCGGCGCGGGCCGAACTCGGACTGGCCTGACTAATCCGCTTCGCAGTTGCAGTCGCCGGCCCCGTCGCCGGGTTCCACCTGAACCGTGGCATGGTCCAGACCGCGTTCGGTCAGCACCGCCCGCGCATCGTCGAGCACCAGCGCCGAATCCCGGTTGCTGGTCAGGTGCGCGGTGACCATGTCTTTGCCCGGCACGAGCGTCCACACGTGCAGGTCGTGCACATCGGTCACGCCCTCGACCGCGCACAGCGCGGTCCGCAGCTCCTCGACGTCGATGTGGGCGGGCGACGATTCCGACAGGATCCGCAGGGCCGCCCGCGCCAGTGAGAACGCCCGCGGCAGCACCCACAACGCGACGAACACCGCGACCACGACGTCGGCGTAGGGCCAGGCAGTCGTCACCGTGACGATGCCCGCGATCAGCACACCGATGCTGCCGACGGTGTCGGCGACGACCTCCATGTAGGCGCCCTTGACGGCCAGGCTCGTCTCGGAGTGCGAGCGCAGGAGCAGCACGACGACGGCGTTGGCCACCAGCCCCGCCAGCGCCACGACGATCATCGGCACACCGGGCACCTCGGGCGCGTCCCCGATCCGCTCGATCGCCTCGATCAGGATGAATGCCGCGACACCGAGCAGCAGTACCGCGTTGGCCACGGCGGTGAACACCTCGGCGCGGTGCCATCCGTATGTTCGGGCCGGGGAGGCGCTGCCCTTGCGGGCGAGCAGCACCGCGGTCAGGCCCATGAACATCGCGACCAGATCGGTCAGCATGTGGCCGGCGTCCGCCAGCAACGCAATGGAGTTGATCAGCAGCGCCGTGACGAGCTCGATCACGAAGAACGCGGTCAGGATCGCCGCGGCGATGACCATCCGGCTGACCCTGGTGTCGCCTCTGCTGTGATCGTGACCCGCGCCCATGGCTGCAATATATGCGCAGATCCGCATATGTTGCAAGAACGTGGCACCGCAGGGCGCGCCTCGCGGGTGATCAGAACCAGGCCGACCAGAACCGGGTCAGATCACTGCCCAGCCACACCAACGGGCGCGGGACGCCCGAGAAGTCGAAGAACCACAGCACCAGCTGCCAGAACCACCGGTTGAGCCCCGGCGTGAACAGCAGCAACAGCAAGACCAGCAGGCCCCATTGCTTGGCCGGGGCCACCGCTCGTTGGGTCTGCGGGCTCAGGTGCGGCTCGAGAGCGCCGTACCCGTCGAGTCCGGGTACCGGGAGCATGTTCAGCACGAAGGCCGTCACCTGGAGAAAGCCCAGGAACGCCATGCCGGACCAGAACACGGCGTGTGCGGGGTCATAGAGCGCGCTCGTCGACACCAGCAGCAGCGCCGCGAACACCAGGTTGGTGAACGGTCCCGCAAGGCTGACCAGTGTGCGCTGACGTTTGGTCATCCAGCCGGTGCGGACATACACCGCCCCGCCGGGCAGGCCGATCCCACCGATCGCGATGATCGCGACCGGCAGCCCGATCGACAACAGCGGGTTGGAGTACTTGAGCGGGTTGAGCGTGAGGTAGCCGCGGACCGCGACGTCGCGGTCGCCGAACCGCCATGCGGTGTAGGCGTGGGCGAACTCGTGCACGCACAACGACACCACCCAGCCCGCGATCACGAACGTGAACACCCCGACATAGGCCAGGGGCCGGGAGATCTCGGTCGCGCACATCCACGCCACCACGCCGCCGGCCACGGTGGCCGCCACGATCGCGAGGAAGACGGGGCTGGGCCGCACCGACTGGTGCAGCGGACGAACGCTCACGGCTCGAAGCTACCGACTGTGAGACAGTCGAGCATGCGACCGCCAAGGCTGCCTGCGACCCAACCGTTCTCCCCGGTTTTCGGGGGCCTGTATGCCGCGGCCTTCGGACTGGGCGGCCAGCAGCTCGTGCACCAGCTGATACAGCGTTACGGCCCCGTGGTGGAATTGCCCGTTCTGGGTTTCGGAAAGGTGGTCGCCGTCGCCGATGCGACGCTGGCCAAGCAGGTGTTCACCGAGCAGCCCGACGTCCTGCTGGGCGGCGAAGGGGTAGGTCCGGCCGCGGCGATCTACGGTCCACGCTCCATGTTCGTCCAGGAAGAGCCCGAGCATCTGCGCAGGCGCCGGTTGCTCACCCCGCCGCTACACGGCCAGATGCTCACCGGCTACGTGCCGATCATTGAATCGGCGACGCGCTCGGCGATGGCGACTTGGCCCGTCGGGCGCTCGATGCGCATGCTCGACGTTGCCCGTGAACTCACCCTGGACGTCATCGTGCAGGTCGTCTTCGGGATCGGTGACCCGGAATCGGTGACCCGGTTCGGTAAGCCGTTCAAGGAATTGCTCGACTTGGCGCTGTCCGAGGAGACACCTGTGCGATATGCGCTGCGGCGCGTGGGAGCACTGCGCCGGTGGGGCAAGCTGTCCGAGGTCAACCGCAGGATCGACGAGTTGGTGCTGCCGTTGATCGCCGAACGACGTTCCGGACCGTCCTCCGCCGACCGCACCGACATCCTCAGCATGCTTGTCACCGCTCGGACCGACGACGGTGACCGCCTGTCCGAGGACGAGGTTCGAGCCGACCTCATCACCTTGATGCTCGCAGGTCACGAAACCACCGCGACGACGCTGGCGTGGCTGGTCGACCTGCTGCTGCACCACCCGGACGCGTTGGCGAGGGTGCGTGCCGAAAGCCGGTCCGGCGACACCCGGTACACCGAAGCCGCCATCTCCGAAACCCTGAGGCTGTGGCCGGCCGCGCCGATCACCGGCCGGATGACCACGGGCCGCTACCGGCTTGGTGACTACATCCTGGATCCGGGGACTCGCATTGTGCTGCTGCTCGATGTCATCAACCGGGATCCCGTCACGTATCCCGCACCGGGCGAGTTCCGGCCTGAGCGATTCCTCGACAGCCGGCCGCATCCCTACGCCTGGATCCCGTTCGGTGGCGGCCTCAAACGGTGTATCGGCGCCAGCTTCTCGATGTGCGAGCTGACCACGGCACTGCACACCATCCTCCGTGAAGGCGATCTCGAACCGGTCAACACGCGGCAGGAGACCGCGCCGCTGCGGGCCGCGCCGGTTGTGGTGCCGCGCAACGGCACGATGGTGCGGTTCACACCCGCAGCCAGCCTTCGGTATGCCGGTAGAACGTCGAGCGCTTCACAGGACGGGAGGCCTTGACGCCGTCGCGGACCACGATGGCGCCGGTGGTCCCGAGTTGGGCCGCCCGTCCCGCCACCCACCGTCGTGGCCGCATGTGACGCGACAGCACGCTGGCCCGCAAACCCGGCATGGTGAATGTCGGCTCGATGCGCACCCCGGTCGCCGCCCCGTCGAAGAGCACCTCGTCGTCGACCACCGCCTCACCGATCAATGCGACGGGCGGCGAGCCCTTCTCGAACCCGCTCTCGCCGAGCCAGAACGCGGCCCCGACCAGCGCGGTTCCCCGATCGTCACGGATGAGCGGCACCCGGGTGGCACGCCCGCGCAGTGCCCGGCGCGCGTGCCACGGCCGCCGCACGTGGGCCACCTCGACACCGAGCCGGTCGGTGCGCAGCAGCCCGGTCAGCACCGACGCCATATCGGCGTCCGAGCCGACGACGACCAGGCGACGGCAGGGGATGTCCGGTGTCTCGGCGACCGGGAGTTCGCGCAGCGCGGGAGGGATCCGACGCCGGCCGAACCGCAACACCACGACGTCAGCGGTGCTCAAGTTCGGCTCCTCGCAAGTTGCTGGGATAGGGTGTCTCACCGGCTGCAACAAGGTTTGGGTGCAAGAGTAGCCGGAATTGCGAGGACCAAGTCATGCCGGCAATCGTGCTCATCGGCGCGCAATGGGGCGACGAGGGCAAGGGTAAAGCCACCGACCTGCTCGGTGGGCGCGTCCAGTGGGTGGTGCGATATCAGGGCGGCAATAACGCGGGACACACCGTCGTGCTGCCGACCGGTGAGAACTTCGCGCTGCACCTCATACCGTCGGGGATCCTGACACCCGGCGTCACCAACGTCATCGGCAACGGCGTGGTGGTCGACCCGGGCGTGCTGCTGACCGAGCTGCAGGGGCTGGTCGATCGCGGTGTCGACACCGAGCGGCTGCTGATCTCCGCGGACGCGCATCTGCTGATGCCCTACCACGTCGCGATCGACAAGGTCGTCGAGCGGTATGCGGGCAGCAAGAAGATCGGCACCACCGGACGCGGTATCGGGCCCTGCTACCAGGACAAGATCGCCCGGATCGGCATCCGGATGGCCGACGTTCTCGACCCGGTGCTGTTGGCCGAGAAGATCGAAGCCGCACTGGAATTCAAGAACCAGGTGCTGGTCAAGATCTACAACCGCAAGGCGCTCGAGGCCGCGGAGGTGGTCGACAACCTGCTCGGTCAGGCCGAGGGGTTCAAGCACCGCATCGCCGACACCCGGTACCTGCTCAACACGGCGCTGGAGAAGGGCGAGACGGTGCTGTTGGAGGGCTCGCAGGGCACGCTGCTCGACGTCGACCACGGCACGTATCCCTTTGTGACGTCGTCGAATCCGACAGCGGGTGGCGCCGCGGTGGGGTCGGGGATCGGCCCGACCCGGATCACCACGGTTCTCGGCATCCTCAAGGCGTATACGACGCGGGTCGGCTCGGGACCGTTCCCCACGGAGCTGTTCGACGCCAACGGCGAGTACCTGTCCAAGACCGGCGGCGAGTTCGGCGTGACGACGGGCAGGCGGCGCCGGTGCGGCTGGTTCGACGCCGTCATCGCCCGATACGCCACCAGGGTCAACGGCATCACCGACTACTTCCTCACCAAGCTCGACGTGCTGTCCAGCCTCGAGACGGTGCCGGTGTGCGTCGGGTACCGGGTGCACGGCAAGCGTCTGGACGACATGCCCATGACCCAGTCCGACATCGCGCATGCCGAGCCGATCTACGAAGAGCTGCCCGGCTGGTGGGAGGACATCTCCGGCGCCCGCGAGTTCGATGACCTGCCCGCCAAGGCGCGCGATTATGTGCTGCGGGTGGAAGAGCTTGCCGGAGCGCATGTTTCGTGTGTCGGTGTCGGTCCCGGCCGAGACCAGACGATCGTGCGCCGAGATATCCTGGCGCAGCCGTGACGGATCCGCACCTCGAAGATCCCGACTACGACAAACACGGCGGATTCCCGAACTATCAGCGGGCCGAACCCGGGCCGGGATTCGGCCGGTTCCTGGCGGCGATGCGGCGCGCACAAGACCTCGCGGTGTCGGCCGACCCCGACAGCGACACCTGGGAGCGAGCCGCCGACCAGGCCGAGGCCCTGGTGGCGCTGCTCGACCCGTTCCGCGCGGCCGAGGGTGTCGGCCCGGCCAACCGGGTGCCGTCGCTGCCTGGTGCGGGCAGTCTGCTGATGCCGCCGTACCGGGAGGTCGACCTCGACCCGGCCGGGGTCACGCTCAAGGTCCGGTTCAGCCGGTATCACGTCGGAGGCAACTCCGCCGTGCACGGCGGGGTGCTGCCGTTGCTGTTCGACTCCGTGTTCGGCATGGTGATCCACGCCGTCGGGCGCCCGATCAGCCGCACCGGCTTCCTGCACGTCGACTACCGGAAGGTGACCCCCATCGACACCGACCTGTCGGCCCGCGGCTGGCTGCGGGAAGCGCAGGGACGCAAGGCCTTCGTCAACGCCGAGCTGCGCGACCCCGACGGCAACCTGCTCGCCGAGGCGAACGGGTTGATGATCCAGCTGCTCGCCGGACAGCCGTGAGGCCGATGCGCCGAAACCTGCTGACAAAGCCGTAAAGCGCCGAGAATCGGCGATCGGCCCGCACTTTCGAGCACACGATGTCACGATCACGAGCGTGACACCCGAGCACACCGGACAGCGGCCTCCAAACCTGACCACCCCCCGCTCGGCCGCCCTGGCCGGTGTCGCGTTCGCGTTGCTGTTCGCGACGGCGCTCGTGCTGATCCGCATCGTCCTTCCCGAGGGCGCGGAGCCGGGTTCGCAGTGGGTGCGTGAGCACAGCGTCAACATGCGGATCGCCGCAATCCTCATGCCGTTCGCGGGGATTGCCTTCCTCTGGTTCATGGGCGTCCTGCGGGACGGGATGGGCCGGTACGAGGACAGGTTCTTCGCGACCGTGTTCCTCGGGAGCGGCCTGCTGTTCCTGGCGATGATGTTCTCCGCGGTCGCGGTGGGGGTGGGCCTAGAGCGCAGCGGCGCCGCAATGCATCCCGGTGTGGCCGCATTCGGGCAGATGATGCTGTTGACGATCTCGAAGACCTACGCGCTACGGATGGCCGCGGTGTTCATGATCTCGCTGGCCACGATATGGCTGAGGACACGGCTGATGCCGCGGTGGTTGAGCATCGCCACGTACGTCGTGGCGATCGCGGTCCTGTTGGCCGCCGACCTCAGCATGTGGTCGGTGCTGATCTTCCCCGCGTGGGTTCTGGTGGTCAGCGTGCAACTCCTCGCGCACCGACCCGGCCCCGGCTAGTCGACGAGCCGCAAAGCCTGTGAGGGACAGAGCTTCACGGCCTCGCGGGCGTGGTCGAGCTCGTCGTCGGGCACCTCGTCGACCAGCACCACGACGATGCCGTCGTCGTCCTGGTCGAAGACGGCGTCGGCCGACATCACGCAGTTGCCCGCCTGGATGCAGACGTCGCGGTCGGCATGCACCTTCACATCCGTCACCTCCATTCCACTGACAGCGACTTCAGACCGTAGATGAAGTGGAACGACCGGAACTGCACATCGGCGAAGTCCTCGGCCAGCCGCAGGGTGGGGAAGCGTTGCAGCAGAGCGGGAAACGCGATGCGCATCTCCATCCGTGCCAGTGGCGCCCCGAGGCAGTGGTGCACGCCGTGACCGAACGCGAGATGTCCGGCGGCACCGCGGCCGATGTCGAGCACGTCCGGGTCGTCGATGAAGCCGGGATCGCGGTTGCCTGAGGGTAGCGACGCGAACACCAGCTGCCCGGCCGGGATCGGGACACCCGCGATCTCGACGGCGGTGGTGGTGATGCGCGGTATCGCGGTGTGCACGATGGACAACCAGCGCATCAGCTCCTCGACCGCGGGTCCCACGGCGTCGGGATCGTCGCGGACCACGGCGAGCTGCTCGGGATGGCGCAGCAGGGCCAACGTGCCCAGGCCGAGCATGTTCGAGGTGGTCTCATGGCCGGCCAGAAGCAGCAGCCCGGCGATGCCGACCAGTTCGTCGTCGGTCAGCTCGGTGCCGTGTTCTCTGACCAGCATGCCGAGGATGTCCTCGCCGGGGTGTCGCCGTGCGCGTTCGACCAGCGACCGCATGTACGCCCGCCCGGCCCGCTGCAGCTCCAGCCGCTCGGTGAACGGCAGCGACAGGTCGAGCTGGCGCGCGCTGCGGTGCTGGAAATCGTCGCGGTCCTCGTACGGCACGCCGAGCAGTTCGCAGATGACCAGCGATGGGATCGGCAGTGCGAAGTGCTCGACGAGATCGGCGGGGGCACCGGCGGTTTCCATCATGTCCAGGTGGTTCTGGACGATCTCGACGATGCGGGGCTCGAGCCGTTTGATCCGGCGGATCGTGAACTCCGGGGTGAGCATGCGGCGCAGCCGCTGGTGCTCCGGCGGGTCCAGGCCGAGCAGGTTGCCGGCGCGGGCAGTGGCGAGCTCCTCCTCCGACAGCGTCGGCGCGCCGGGGACGACGAATCCCGGAGGGCGGCCGTTGGAGAACCTCTCGTGATCGGACAGCACCATCTTCACGTCGTCGTGACGGGTGACCAGGTAGACCGTCATACCGAAGGCGTTGACCACCGTGCGAACGCCGGTGGTGTCGCGGATCTCGGCCAGCGCCGGGGTCGGGTCGAACGCGTCGCGACGCATGTGCAGCGGCGGCAGCTCCGGTGCTTGCGTCATGACCCGACGCTACCCGCGGAGCGCGAAAGTCCTCGAGATCGACGCTTTGGTCGCTTTCACTCGCGCTGATCGACCGAAACGTCCCTCTCGGTGTCGCGCCCATGGAGTGCCGGCCACCAGATCCGCGGTCCGATGAGCGTGAACAGCGCGGGGATGATCACGGTGCGCACGATGAACGTGTCGAGCAAGATGCCGAGGCCGACGATGATGCCGATCTGGGTGAGCACGATCAGCGGCAGCACGCCGAGCACGCAGAACACCGCGGCCAGCACGATGCCCGCGCTGGTGATCACCGTTCCGGTCGCGGAGACGGCGCGCACGATCCCGCCGCGCGTGCCGTGTTCGGGGGTCTCTTCACGCGCTCGCGTGACGAGGAAGATCGTGTAGTCCACCCCGAGCGCGACGAGGAACAGGAACGCGAACAGCGGTGTGGTGTTGTCGAGGGCGGGGAAGCCGAACACGTGCACGCTGGCCCAGCCGCCGAGCCCCAGCGCGGCCAGCGCGCTCAGTACCGTGACCGCCACCAGGATCAGCGGTGCCAGCGCGGCGCGCAGCAACACGTACAGCACCGCGAGCACCACGACGAGGATGGCCGGTACCACGACCGCCCGGTCGCGCGACGCGGCGGCGCTGGCGTCGCGGGCGGTGGCGTCGGAACCGCCGACCAACGCCTCCTGATCGACGGATCGCACCGAATCACGCAGCGCGTCAACGGTTTCGAAGGCCTCATCCGAGGCGGGTTCGGCGTCGAGGACCACCGACCACTGCGTCAGACCCGAGGGGGTCTGCCCCGCTTCGTTGGCCGATACCACGCCGGGCGTCTCGGTGATGGCGCGCTGCACGTCGGGGGCGCGGTCGGTGGACGCGATGACACGGGTGGGGTCGGTCAGCCCGCTCGGGAAGTGGTCGGCCAGCCGCGAGTATCCGCTGACCGACTCGGCCTGCACCCGGAACTGTTCGGTCTGCGACAGCCCGATCGGGGTGCCGACCAACCCGATGCACAGCACGGCCAGACCGCCGATCGAGATCGTCGCAACCGAACCGGGCCTGCGGGCCACCGCCTCGGCGATGCGGTGCCAGATGCCGCTGTCCGTGAGCGCCCGGTCGCCGATCCTGGGGATGAACGGCCAGAACAGGCGTTCGCCGAACACGCCGAGCAGCGGCGGCAACACCAGCAGCACGAACACCGCGGCAACGATGAGGCCCGCAGCGGCTTGAACACCCAGGCTGCGCACGCTCGGAGACGATGCGAACACCAGCGTGAGCAGCGCCAGCACCACCGTGGCATTGCTGGCGATGATCGCCGGGCCGGCCCGGCGCACCGCGGTGTCCAGTGCGTCGTGATGGTTTTCGGTGCGGCCCAACTCCTCTCGGTACCGCGAGATGAGCAGCAACGCGTAGTTGGTACCCGCACCGAACACGAGCACGCTGGTGATGCCCGAGGTCGAACCGTCCGGGCTCATGCCGACGGCCTGGGCCACGGCGGTGCCGAGCACGGCGGCGACCCGGTCGGCGAATCCGATCACCGCCAGCGGCACCAGCCACAGCACGGGCGAGCGGTAGGTGATGATCAGCAGCAGTGCGACCACCGTGGCGGTCACCGCGAGCAGTGTGAAGTTGGCGCCGGAGAACGAGTTCGCGATGTCGGCGCCGAACGCCGGGCCGCCGGTGACCTCGCTGCGCAGGTCGGCGGGCAACCCCTCGGCGGCCTCCGCGCGCACCTGCTCGACCGCGTCGGTGAGTTCGAACCCGGAGAGGTCGGCGTCCATCGGCACCACGGCCAGACCGGCTGCGCCGTCCTCGGACACCTGGGCCGCGGGCCATTTCTGTTTGACGGCGCCGACGTCGGCCGGGGTCAGCGGCGCCCCGTCGGTGCGGGTGATCACGACGATCGCGGGGACGCGGTCACCGCCGGGGAACTCGGCGCGCAGGGCGTCGGCGCGTGCGGACTCGGCGGAGTCGGGCACGGGCACCGGGGAGCGCGCGCTCGAGTCGTCGCTGCCGACGAGGCCCATCAGGGCGCCCGATAAGAGCACCACGAGCACCGCGAGTATCCAGGAGATGCGGCGGGACATGCCTACGAATATTTCAGAAACTTAACTAACAATCAAACCATCGTGGCGGACTCGGCCTATGCTTTCGGCGTGTCAGAGGACCGCGTTGCGCTGGAGGCGGCGATCGCCGCCGACGTACGCGCGATGAACGCCGAATCCGACGAGATCGGCAGGCTCTTTGCGAGCCGACATGACGTCGCGGCCAACGACTTTCGCGCGTTACTGCATGTCATGGTGGCCGAGACCGAGGGTGTGCCGTTGACGGCGGGGGATTTGCGCAGACGGATGGGTATGTCGGCCGCGGCGATCACCTATCTCGTCGAGCGGATGATCGCTTCCGGGCACTTCCGTCGTGAGTCGGATCCGCGGGACCGCCGAAAGGTGATCCTTCGGGTGGCGGACCACGGAGCGCAGGTGGCCCGAGCGTTTTTCACGCCGCTCAGCGAACGCACCCGCGACGCGTTGGCGCGTTTGTCCGAGGACGAGCTGGCCGCCGCGCATCGCACATTCGTCGCACTCATCGACGCGATGCGTCAATTCCGCGGCCAACTCGAGCAGCCCGCCATCCCGAATTGAGCCATGCCTGCCCGATGCGGTGGCCGCTCCGCGATGACGTCTGGCAGGCTGGATCCCCGATGACTGATTCCCCGCAGACAGCGGTCGATCCCGGCGATCCGGTGACCGACCCCGAACCGGTCTCCGGTGCCCCTGGCCGATCATCGGTGATGCTGCTCGGCTCGGGCGAGCTGAGCCGGGAGCTGACGCTGGCGTTCCAGCGGTTGGGCGCCGAGGTCATCGCCGTCGACCGCTACGCCGATGCCCCGGCCCACGGTGTCGCCGACCGCCCGATCGTCGCGAAGATGAACGATGCGGAGGAACTCACCGCGCTCATCGAGAAGGAGAATCCGCGCTATGTGGTGGCCGAGGGCGGTGTCATCGCCGCCGACGCGCTGATCGCCGTCGCCGAGCGCGGCGCCGCCGAGGTGTTGCCGACCCCGCGCAGCACCCGGCTGTCCCTGGATCGGGAGGGCCTGCGCCGGTTGGCCGCCGATGAGCTGGGCCTGCCGACCGCACCGTTCTGGTTCGCCGGATCGACCGAGGAACTCGGTGCGGTGGCCGAGCACGCCGGTTTTCCGTTGGTGGTCAAGCCGATCGCGTCCGCGGCGGGTGAGGGCGAGTCGGTGCTGGTGCGCACCGAGGACGTCGAACCTGCGTGGCAGCGCGCGGTCGCCGCGGGCCGGATACCGCACAACCGCGTGATGGTCGAGTCGGTGGTCGAGGTCGATTTCGAGGTCACATTGCTGACGATCCGCACGGTCGGACCGACGGGGCCGGCGGTGCACTTCTGTGAGCCGATCGGGCACCGGCAGGCCGACGGCGATGTGCTCGAGTCATGGCAGCCGCAGCGGTTGGCGCCGGCCGCGCTGGATGCCGCGAAGTCGATCGCCGCGCGCATCGTCAACTCGCTCGGCGGCCGCGGCGTGTTCGGTGTCGAACTGTTGGTGCGTGGCGACGAGGTGTACTTCGATTACGTGCGCCCGCGACCCCATGACAGCGGTCTGGTCACACTGCGCTCACAGCGGCTCTCGGAGTTCGACTTGCACGCCCGCGCGATCCTGGGGCTGCCCGTCGACACGATCATGATCTCGCCCGCCGCCGCGCAGATCGTCTACGCCGGCGCCGAGGCGAGACCTGCGAGCGGACAGGATCCACAGGCGGTGCTCGCCGAGGCGCTCGCCGTGGCCGAGAGCGACGTCGCCCTGTTCGACCGCCCCGACGAGACCGAAGACAGGCGGCGGCTCGCGGTGGCGTTGGCGACCGCCCCCGATCCGATCGTCGCCCGTGACCGCGCCCGCCGCGTCACCGCCGCGCTGCGCAGGCTCTGGTAGCGGTGGCCGAATCCCAATCCGAACCCGGGGACCGTCCCACGGCGGCGCCGTTCCTGATCGGGCTCACAATCTTTGTGCTCGTCGTGATCGTAATCGGGCTGCTGAACCTGTTGGGCGGCGAGCAGGAGCCCGCCGAGCAGCAGGTGGCCAGGGCAGCAGTCGGGCAGAACGACGCACTGCAGCGGCAGAACTATTCCGACTACCGCAACTACACCTGCCCCGAACAACTCGGCGCCGAAGCGCAAGTTCTTGCCGCACAACGGGATTCCGTCGCTCAGCGCGGCGAGCGGTTCGTCGACGACGTCACCGAGGTCGCGGTCACCGGGGACCGCGCCACCGCCAAGGTGACCTACCACTTCGACAAGGCGCCCGATGACAAGAAGATCGTCGAGATGACGTTCGTGCGCGACGGCGACGCCTGGAAGGTCTGTTCACCCGGGCCCAGGTAGCTGTGGGACACTCAACGACCGTGAGTTACGCCGGAGACATCACGCCCGAAGAGGCTTGGAAGCTGCTGACCGGCACCCCCAATGCGGTGCTGGTGGACTGCCGCACCGACGCCGAGTGGCGCTTCGTCGGCGTCCCCGACCTGTCGTCGCTGCAGCGCGAGGTCGTGTTCATCGAGTGGAACCGCACCGACGGCACGCACAACGACGCGTTCGTCGCCGACCTCCGGCGCGAGATCGGCGACACCGGTGCCGACGTGGGCCCGGTCGTCTTCTTGTGTCGCTCCGGCAACCGGTCGATCGGCGCGGCCGAGGCCGCCACCGAGGCCGGGATCGGGCCGTCGTACAACGTGCTCGACGGCTTCGAGGGTCACCTCGACGAGAACGGGCATCGCGGCAGCACCGGGTGGAAGGCTGTCGGACTTCCCTGGAAGCAGTCATGAGTCCCGATTCTGAGAACACCATCCCGTCCGTCCGCATACCCGCCGAACTGCCGCAGGGAGTCAGCCAGGCGACCATCGGCGTGCGCGGCGGGCTGTTGCGATCGGAGTTCGAGGAGACCGCCGAGGGGCTGTTCCTCACCTCTGGCTATGTGTATGCGTCGGCCGCCGACGCCGAGAAGGCGTTCACCGGTGAGATCGATCGCTATGTGTACTCGCGCTACGGCAATCCGACCATCTCGATGTTCGAGGAGCGGCTGCGGCTGATCGAGGGTGCGCCCGCCTGCTTCGCCACCGCGACGGGCATGGCGGCGGTGTTCACATCGCTGGGGGCGCTGCTGGGCGCCGGTGATCGGTTGGTCGCCGCGCGCAGTCTGTTCGGGTCGTGCTTCGTGGTGTGCAACGAGATCCTGCCGCGGTGGGGTGTGGAGACGGTGTTCGTCGACGGCGACGACCTCTCACAGTGGGAAAAGGCCCTCTCGGTTCCCACGCAGGCGGTGTTCTTCGAGACCCCGTCCAACCCGATGCAGTCGTTGGTGGACATCGCCGCGGTCTCTGAACTCGCGCACGCCGCGGGGGCGAAAGTGGTGCTGGACAACGTGTTCGCGACCCCGATCCTGCAGCAGGGTTTCCCGCTGGGCGCGGACGTCGTCGTCTACTCGGGGACCAAGCATCTCGACGGACAGGGCCGTGTGCTCGGCGGCGCGATCCTCGGCGACAAGCAGTACATCGACGAGCCGGTGCAGAAGCTGATGCGCCACACCGGGCCCGCGCTGAGTCCGTTCAACGCGTGGACACTGCTCAAAGGGCTGGAGACGCTCGCGGTGCGGGTGGACTACCAGAACGCGTCGGCGCAGCGAATCGCGGAGTTCCTTCAGTGCCACCCCGCGGTGAGCTGGGTGCGCTATCCGTTCCTCGAGTCGCACCCGCAGTACGACCTGGCCAAGCGCCAGATGACCGGCGGCGGAACGGTTATCACGTTCGAGGTCAAGGGCGGGACGAAGGAACGCGCGTTCGAGGTGCTCGACAAACTGCGCATCGTCGACATCTCCAACAACCTCGGCGATGCCAAGTCGCTGGTCACCCACCCGGCGACCACCACCCACCGCGCGATGGGTCCGGAGGGTCGCGCCGCGATCGGATTGGGCGACGGTGTTGTGCGAATCTCGGTGGGCCTGGAGGGAACCGACGATCTGCTCAACGATCTCGATCAGGCGTTGCGCTGAATGTCCAAGCGCAGCGACGCGAAGAAGGCCCGCCGCCGCAAGCGCCAGGCCGTCCGCAACGAGCGTTGGATTCCCGACACGGTGATGGACGCGCTGACCGAACAGACCGCGACGGCGGCGGTGCTCGAGGCATTCGACGCGCGAATCACCGAGCGCGGCTGGGTGTTCGACGACGAGCTCTCCGACGAGGAGTCCGCGCTGTGGTTCTATCCCCCGTCGCAGGCCGCGGTGTCCGACGAAGATCTGGTGTCCGTCACCACGGTCGTGCTCACCGCTGAGGACGACGCGGACGTCGCGCACGTGGTGTTCGTCGGCACGGCCGACGACTACCAGTTCAACTTCGACGAGCTGTTCGAGTGCCTCGATGTAGTCGAGGCATACCGGTTGGGCGATCCGGCACCGACGTTCCCCGTCTGAGAACCCGCCGAGCGCTCAGCCCGGTACGGTCTGTTGCACATTTCCGTACCAGGTTGCGCGCTCGGCAGGAGAAGAGTCAGTCCTCGACGACGCCCTGCGCGGTGCGCGCCCGGTCCTCGTACTTCTTGCGCGCGGTCGAGTCGAAATCGAGGAACACCCGGTCCAGTCCGAGTTTGTTGTTGAGCCAACGACGCCCGCGCGGGCCGAGCATCTGTGCGGCCTGAGCGGTGAAGCGGAGCGGGGGTGGCACCGAGACGTGGGTTTTCGGCTTGTCGAGCGTTTTGACGATCGCCGCCGCGATGTCCTCGGGCTCCACCGGTTTGATCGCACCGCCGCTCTTGGTGCCCGAGATCAACTCGGTGTTGGTGAACGGCGGCATGATCACCGAGACGTCGACATTGTGTTGCGCGACCTCGTCGGCGAGCGCGGCGGTCAAGCCCACCACACCGAACTTCGCGCCCACGTACACGACCTGACCGGGCACCGGGATCAGCCCCGACAGCGAGGCGATGTTGATGATGTGTCCGCTGCGCCGCGCGATCATGTCCGGCAGCACCAGCTGACAGCCGGTGATCACGCCGTAGAGGTTGACCTCGAGCGTGGACCGGATCGACTGCTCGGTCTCGTCGACGAACGGTCCGATGGGCATCACGCCGGCGTTGTTGATCAACACGTCGATGCGTCCGCCGCCTTCGGTGCGGGCCTTGTCGAGGAACGTCGCGAACGACTCCCGGTCGGTGACGTCGAGCGGATAGCCCGACGCCTGCCCCAGGTTGCCCAACTGGGCGACGGCCGATTCCTGCAGCGCCACGTCGCGGTCGCCGATCACCACGCGGGCACCACGCGCCAGCAGCGCCTTGGCGGTCGCGAAGCCGATACCGCGGGCGGCACCGGTGATCACGATGGTCTTGCCCCTGATGTTGTCCATGCGGCCGAACTTTACACGTGTCAAGTTTGGTGGGGAAGTCGCGATTGCCGGATCAGGTCGCCCCGGGGGGCGGGGCTGGAATGGATGCGCGCGATTCGCGTTGAACAGTGAGGTGAAACCCGTGTCGACCCAGCTCAGGTTTGTTGCCGTCCGCCAGGACGACCCCTTGGCCGAGCCGTTGCTGGCCGAGTTGGCGGTTGAGTACTCGCAGCGCTACGGCTTCCCCGAGGACACGGTGAGCGGGTGGCTTCGGCGACATCCGGCCGACGCGTTCGCCCCGCCCGACGGCGACCTGGTGGTCGGGCTGGTCGGCGACCGGCCCGTCACGGGCGGCGCCTTTTGCCGGTTCGACGACACCACCGCCGAGCTGAAGCGGATCTGGACCGACGGGCGGCACCGTCGCCAGGGCCTGGCAAAGGCGCTGCTCGTCGAACTCGAGGCCCGGATCGTCGGGCGCGGCTATCGGCGGGTCTACCTGACCACCGGCGACCGCCAACCGGAAGCCGAGGCACTGTATGTCTCCGCGGGATACGAGAGGCTGGCCGAACCGCTCCCCGCCGAGGGCGATGTGTTCCCGGTCGCGTTCGTGAAGGAACTCGGGACAGCTTCGCGAGGTGTCGGCGGTCGTAGCCGGCTATAGGCTGTCCGTCAGGTGTCGCGGACACCGGGGGTGAAGGTGGCGTTATCGCAGACGATGGTGGGCTGGTTGCTGGTTGCTGCCGGTCTGCTGACGTTCTTGTTCGGGATGGCCTCGCGAGTGTTCATCGGGCGGCGACGCGAGACGAAGGCGGTGCGGATCATGGTGCACACCTTCCGCCGGACCGGGGTGGCGCGCGTGCTGTTCGGGCGGTTCGAGAGCGATGTGCTCGACGACGACGAGCTCGATGCCATGATTTTGATGCCGACTGTCGTGATCGCGTCCGGACTGTGTCTGACCGCGGTCTTTCTACTCGGCTACCAAAGCCTGGTGTGAACGCCTGTAGCCCCTCACGAGATACGATATTTTGCATGCCGGTTCCCGCGGAAAGTGGAAGACACAAGCGGTCCCTGCTGCGAGAGCAGGCCTACGTGTCCCTGCGGGACGCCATCATCAACGGGACCTTCCTGCCGGGTGAGAAGCTGCGCGACGTCGAGCTCGAGGAGTGGCTCGGCGTCAGCCGTACACCGATCCGCGAGGCGATCGGGCGACTCGAGGCCGCCGGCCTGGTGCACACCACGCCGGGCCGATCCACCGTGGTCTCGACGATCGAACGAAAGAAAGTCCTCGACGCCCAGGCCGTCGCCGCTGCCATGCACGCGCTCGCCGTCCGCACCGCGGTGCCGTTGATGGGAAGTGCGGAGATCAAGGCGATGACGAAGGCCAACAAGGACTTCGCCGAAGCGTTTGCCGCCGGCGACGCCGAAGCCGCCGTGCGAAGCGACGATGAGTTTCACGGAGTGGCCGTCGAGGCGAGTCGCAACGACACCATCAAATCGGTGCTCGAACAGGTCACACCCGTGCTGCGCAGACTGGAATTCCTCCGCTTCTCATCTCTGACCGGCCGGGAGTCGATCTCCCAGCACAAGCGGATCATCGAACACTGCCGACGAGGCGATGCCGCCGCGGCAGCCGAAGCGACACAACGGAATTGGGAAACACTGGCATCACTCGTCGATTTCGATACACCGTGATGTCTGCAGCGGCGCCACGACCATCACAGCGCAGCGAATGCCGCCGCGAGCCGGTGGACGAGATCACCTGCGTTTCCGTGATACAGCGGACCCCGTCCGTCCGACAGAATTCGCCGCAGTCGAGCCATGCCCATGGCGTCGACGCTGTGCGGGGCGTGTAATCGCAGGGTGATCGCGTCGATCAGGTCGGCCGACGCCCTGACATTCGCGCGGTGAATCTTCGACCCTCCGGGCGCGCGGTCCGACCGACTCTGCTCGACAATCCGCCGCAGTACGCGAGCGACCGCGTGACGCTCGCGTACGGACCGGATACGAGCGGAATGGAGGGCGAGCGCACTGCCGGCATGAGGGATCGCCCCGACCGCAAGCTGCTGGTCCAGCCTCTTCGCGCACAGGCGCGCCACCAGGTGGGCCGTGACCGTCGGAACTTCGATGACGCTTCGAGGATGCATACGAACTCCGTGCTCTTGATTTCGGTAATGCCCTGGAAGACGGTCGAAGTCGCGCTGCGGTTCATACCTGTGAGGCGCGTCACCTGAGGGTCGGGGCTCCCGGGCACTCGGAGGCCCTGGTTACCCCCGGTATGTACTGCCAGCATTGCGGCAGGGGATGTTCGCGGCGCTCCGTAAACCTTCCGTAGTGCAATGTGCAATATATTGGATGTTGCCAGCGTTCTTCACGCAGACGCCAACCGCGTCGCATGCCCCGATCGAGGACTCCATGAAACTGACACCCGATGAGGACGCCGAGCGACGTTTCGTCCGCGACGTCATGCCGCACTTCGACTACCTGCGCACCAAGGCGCGGGCGATGACAAGAGACCGCGCGGACGCCGAAGACCTGGTGCAGGAGACAATGCACAAGGCCTACGTCGGTCTGGGGACGTTTCAGACCGGCGGCAACATGCGCGCCTGGCTGCACCGCATCATGTGCAACGTGTTCGTCGACAACTACCGAGGCGCGAAGCGTCGGCCGCCGATGTGGTTGATCGGCGACCTTGCGTTCGAGGTCACGCAATCCGAAACCATGCCGGCACGCCCCGAGGCGCGGTCGGCCGAAGCGCACGCACTGGAATCGCTACCCGGCGAGGTCACCTGCGCGGTGCGGGCGCTTCCCGAGGACTTGAAACTGACCGTCTTCTACGCCCATGTAATGGAATACCCCAATGTCGAGATCGCGGCGATCCTCGGTATTCCGGTCGGCACGGTGGCGTCCCGCCTGCACCGTGCACGAAAACGGCTACGAGAACTGTTGACACGCCAGCCCTTCGAGTATGTCCCGGGCGCCGAATCATCGTCGCGGACCGGATGACGCATCTGATGCAGCGCGCGGCCGCCGACCGGCGCCCCGGCGAGGATTCTGAACCTTTCCCGATCGGGTGCCGTTGCACTACTCGTGTCGCACTTGTCCGCGGGTCCGCTCGCGCAGTTCCTCCGTCATCAGCGTGCTCGGCGGCGACCCGAGGAGGTCGGCATCAACGGGGCCGCGGGCCTGCGGCGTGTTCCAGGTCTTCGGCGCGAGGAAGTGGCCGCTCGCGCCGGTATCAGCGTCGAGTACTACAGCCGCCTCGAGCAGGGCCGGGTCACCAACCCGTCACCGGCCGTTTGTGAAGCCCTCGCTCGTGCGCTCGCTTTCGACCAGAGCGAGACACGCCACCTGCTCGAGTTGGTCAACCGGAGCAGTTGGTGCAGCAGCCAGGGCGACCCAGCCATGCCCGACGGCTTCCGCACCCTGGTCACCAGCCTCCCGGTGCCTGCCGTCGTCCAGAACCGGTACACCGACGTGTTATCGGCGAATCACGTTGCCTGCCAGCTATTTCGAAACCTGTATGTCGGTGGGAACCGTATCCGCTCGATCTTCACCGATCCTCACGACCGTGCGATGTTCGTCGACTGGGACCGGGCAGCGGCCAACTGCGTCGCGCAGTTCCGGTGGGCGATCGGGGCCGACATGGCCGCCGAGCGACCGACACAGCTGATCTCCGAATTGGCGACCGCCAGTGAGCATTTCCGCCGGTTCTGGTCGTGGGGCGAAGTCGACGACGCGCCGATGAGCCCGGTTCGGTTGCGTCATCCCGAGTTGGGATCGCTCGAGCTCTTCACCGAGAAGCTGCACATCGCAGGCACCTGCGGTCTCGCTTTGATGGTGTACCACGCCGCGCCCGGCTCGGCGTCGTGGGCGGCGCTGAACCGGTTGCGCGGCAGCGGCACCGAAGGAGGCTGTGATCTGAAGCTCACAATCGAACGATCGGCAGCAGGTGACCGTAAAGCTCTGTGTCCGAACGACGTGAGCGATCTGGAGATGTGATGTCGAGTATGAGTACGACCGAGGGCGTGGTGTCATCCAACGGCACGCTCGTGCGGCCGATTGGCGCAACCGAGCGGCTCTTCTACCGCTACAGCGAGGCCAATCCGACGCACTTCCTGCTCGTCGCGGAGTTCGACTCGAGCCTGGCAGAGGAGCGAGTGCGCAGGGCACTGCACGCGATTCAGCGGCGCCATCCCCTCCTTGCCGTCCACATACACGATCACCCCGTGTCACGCCTCGGGTTCTATCGGCGCGACGATGTCGCGCCCATTCCCTTGGCCGTCCGGCACGCGACTGACGCCTCGTGGCAGACGGTCGCGGCCGACGAGTTGGGCAGGCCGTTCGACCGGACCGCCGCACCGCTGATCCGCGCCACGCTGCTGCGGAGTCCCTCGGCATCGACATTGCTGTTGACCTTCGATCACACGATCGCCGACGGGGTTTCGTCTGTGCGGGTGCTGGAGGACCTGGTGGCCGCGCTCAACGACCAGCCGGTGGAGCCGGGGCCCACCCCGCGGACGGTGGAGGATCTGCTCGTCCAGCACGTGCGATCGTCCGATCTGGGGTTTGACGCTGACCGCGATGCCAGAATGGCGGAGCCGTCGACGCTTCGGAGGTTCGACGGGACGCGTCCTCGCGTGTACGCCGTCAGCCTTTCACGAGACGACACTGCGCGATTGGTAAGGCGCTGCCGTGATGAACTGACCACCGTGCACGCGGCGCTGCTGGCCGCAGCCTCCTCGGTGCGCAGCCGCATGCACGGTGAGTCGTTCGTGCGCTCGCTGAGTCCCATCGATGTCCGCAAGCTGATAGGCGACCCAGATGACTGTGCGATCCGTTTCAGCTGTACCACAACGGGTTTGGCGGCTGACGACGAGCGGCCCTTCTGGACTCGCGCTCGCGCGATGACCGCTGAGCTCAGCGCGGCGCGCTCTGCAGCCGGCGTGCTCGCGGCATCGGCCGCGGTGGCCCAGGCTATCGGCACCGACGCCGATCGAGCCGACGCGGAAGATGTGTTCACCCGGCAGTTGCCGTGGGAGCTCTTGATGACGAACCTTGGGCGGCAGCAAATCGCGCGTACCGGCCCGCTCCACCCGACCGCGCTTTGGGGACCGATCGTGCAATCACAGACCGCGGGTGAGTATGTCACCGGAATCGTGACCTATGAGCGGCGTTTGCGGATGGTCGCCGTCGGATATCAGCCGACCGGCTATTTCCTCGACGGCATCGTCGCGGCACTGGAGGACGCCGTCGGCGGTTAGCGATATCGTCGACCCAGCGCGCGTTCTCGTCGACAACGGCCCGCCCGTGCGGTCGGGGCGCCAGCGCGACTTGATTCGCCTGCCTACATCGTCGCGGCGCTGGCCGGGCGGTGCACCAGGATGCGACCGGTCGACTCGAAGGACGTATCGCTGACCTGAAAGTGCGCCGAGGCGGTGAACGCATCACGCAGGTGCCGTTGCAGCGGAGCGTCGTCGTAGATCGCGCTGGCGCCCGCGAGGTCGTATACGGTACGTACGACATCGGTGGCTGTCCGGACGCTGTGGGTGGCCGCAAGGCGGAGCTGAATCCGATCATCGGCGGTGAGCGCATCGGCTTGGCTTGCCGTCCAAGCGTTCTCGATCGCCTGATAGAACAGTGCGCGGGCCGACCGCAAGGCCGCCTCCGCGGCGGCGACCGCACCCTGCACGGTCTGGCGCTCGGCGAGTGTGCGTGACGATCCGCCAACCTTCTTCGTAGTCGCCAAACCGATGAAGCCGTCGATCGCTGCGCGCGCGTTGCCGAGCGCCGCCGCGGCGATGCTGCACGCGAAGAACCCGAAGATCGGGAAGCGGTACAGCGCACGGTTGATCAGCGGCCCGTCGGTCAGGGAGAGCACCCGGTCGTCGGGCACGAACACATCGGCTGCAACGGCGTCGTCGCTGCCGGTTCCGCGCAAGCCCAGAGTGTGCCAGGTATCGATGATCTCGAGATCCGCGACGGGGATGGCCACCACCGAGTGCTCGGGACCCTCGTCGACGATGCATCCACCAAAGAACATGCCGGAGTGGTTGATTCCGCTGCAGAACTGCCACCGTCCGGTGACCTTCACCCCTCCGGGCACGCGTTGTGCCCTGCCTCGCGGTGCCCAGACACCAGCGGCGACGCCGATTCCGTTGCCGAAGAATGTGGTTCGGCTGCTCTCGGGCATATACGCCTGCAGGAGGCTGCTTGCGGTCGCGATCGAGACGCACCATCCGACCGACGCATTGCCGCGAGCGATCGTTTCCGCGCACCGCAGCGACGTGCCGGGGTCGAGTTCGAGCCCGTCGGTCTCGATCGGTGCGCCCGCGCGCAGCAATCCGGACACGGCGAGTTCGGTGAGCACCTGGTTGGGTAGTCGCCGGTGGCAGTCGATGACGGCGGCCAAGCTCGCGGCAGTGTCGGCGATGCGTGTCGCGGTGACTTGCAGGTGCTCCGTACCGTTGGTGGGCAGCACTGCGGCATGGGTGTAGGTCATCGGGGCCTCGCTGATCAGAAATATCGAGAACCGCCGAGGGGCGGTTCGCCAACTGGTTCATGCGTTGAACCACCAAACGCGCTTTGTCATCACTGGGCGGTCGGATGGCTCTGAGGACAACGACGACTGCGGACGCCGAATGGTTCGATCGAATAGTTCAGCTTTTTGCGGCGGCTCGTTCGGCCGCGTCGCGAATCGACCCGCGCCATACCGGGCCGTGCCCGGGCAACAGCACCTCGGCGTCCAGCAGGCCGAGCGCGGACAGGCTGCGTACACAACCGTCCTGGTCGTGGTTGAAGAGCCCGGGCAAGAGCTGCGGCCCTCCGCGTGTCGACAGCGGGTGCCCGGTGACCAGCGCGTCGCCGCTCACCAGGACGCCGTCGACCAGAAATGAACAGTGACCGCCGGTGTGGCCCGGTGTCGGAATGGCCATCGGCTTGCCGGGCAGAGTCGCCGCCACCTGCTCGGTCAGGGCCTGCGCGGTGGGTATGCCGTCGCGCACCATGGCGCCCTTGCGGGTGATCGCCACCGACCAGGTGAGATAGCGCGGCCGCCAGATGTGCTTGGCGATGTCGGCCGGAGAGGCTTGTTCGAGGTACTCCCGCTTGGCGTGGCCCACCTCGGCGGCGTGGCAGTAGACCGGAGTGCCGTATGACTTCGCGAACCAGATCGCCGAGCCGAAATGGTCGATGTGGGCATGGGTCAGCAGAATTGCGCGCAGATCGTCGACCCCGAAGCCGAGCTCGCGCAGCGATGCGAGCACGTCGTCGCGGCTGCCGGGGAACCCCGTGTCGATCAACATGACGCCGGCCCCGTCGGCCACGAGAGTCCAGTTGACGAGCTCGGTGAACGCGAAATGGACGGTGTCGGTGATGGCGCTCAAGCGTGCTGCCATGCCGCGAGTCTAGGCAAGGGAGTAGAAACGAGTCGTGGCTGAACTCAAACCTGGATTGAAACTGGGCTACAAGGCGTCGGCGGAGCAGTTCGCGCCGCGGGAACTGGTCGAGCTGGCCGTGGCGGCCGAAGAGCACGGCATGGACAGCGCGACCGTCAGCGATCACTTCCAGCCGTGGCGCCATGAGGGTGGCCACGCGCCGTTCTCGCTGGCGTGGATCACCGCGGTCGGGGAGCGCACCAAGAACCTCATCCTCGGGACGTCGGTGCTGACCCCGACGTTCCGGTACAACCCCGCGGTGATCGCACAGGCGTTCGCGACCATGAGCTGCCTGTATCCGAACCGGATCTTCCTCGGCGTGGGCACCGGGGAGGCGCTCAACGAGATCGCCACCGGCTACGAGGGCGACTGGCCCGAGTTCAAGGAGCGCTTCGCTCGGCTGCGGGAGTCGGTCAGGCTGATGCGCGAGTTGTGGCTGGGTGACCGCGTCGACTTCGACGGCGAGTTCTACCGCACGAAGGGCGCCTCGATCTACGACGTCCCCGAAGACGGCGTCCCGGTGTACATCGCCGCGGGCGGGCCGGTGGTCGCCAAGTACGCCGGCCGTGCCGGTGACGGGTTCATCTGCACCAGCGGCAAGGGGGAGGAGCTCTACAAGGACAAGCTGATCCCCGCGGTGCGCGAGGGTGCCGAGGCCGCCGGACGCGACCCCGACAGCATCGACCGGATGATCGAGATCAAGATCTCCTACGACACCGATCCCGAGTTGGCGTTGGAGAACACGAGGTTCTGGGCGCCGCTGTCGCTGACCGCCGAACAGAAACACTCCATCGACGATCCGATCGAGATGGAGAAGGCCGCCGACGAGCTGCCCATCGAGCAGGTCGCCAAGCGCTGGATCGTCGCATCGGATCCCGACGAGGCCGTCGAGAAGGTCAAGGACTACGTCGACTGGGGGCTCAACCACCTGGTGTTCCACGCCCCAGGTCACGATCAGCGCCGGTTCCTCGAACTGTTCCAGCGAGATCTCGAGCCTCGTCTGCGTCGTCTGGGCTGATCCGGCGCGGCAGCGCACCCCGGCCAGGTACGATCAGGCCTCCATTGGGGATTCGATGCGTCGAGGGTGGAATGAATGAGCGAATTTGGTTCGCTCGCCCACGATGAAACGACGTCATTGCGGTTGGCTTTTCTGACCGAGCTCTACTATCCGAGTGTCGGAGGCCAGGAGATCTTTTTCCAGGAACTGGCGGAGGCGATGGTCCGGCGGGGGCATTCGGTCGACGTCTTCTGTATCGGCCACGTCGCCGGTCTACCCGACCGCGAGATCATCAACGGAGTGCATCTGCACCGAAAACCGAACAGCGGCCGCTACAAGAACCCGGTGGTGCCTGCGCTGCGCCGCGCCTGGTCGAACATCCTGGTGTACAGCGCATCTGTACGGCGCCTTTCGTCACGAGAGTCATACGACTTCTACCTGTTGAATCAGTGGCCGCTGATGCATGTCGCCGCGCTTCCTCGGAAGGCGCGCGACCGCAGCGGGATCCATTGGTGCGAAATTCGCCAGGACCGAATCCTAAGGACCCTGCAGAAGGCATTGCCCCGGATGGTCCGGGCCAACTTTGCCGTCAGCGGAGCTGTCGCTACCGCGATCGAGAAGCAATCGGGCCAACGTCCGGTAGTTGTGCTGCCCAGCGGAATTCAGCTCGAGCGCTACCGGCGAGCGCCACGAACGGAACGGACAGGGGTCCTCTATGTCGGGCGCCTTGCGCCCCACAAGAACCTACCGCTGCTGATCGACGCGTTCGCGATCGCGGCCGAACGCGGCCTCGCCGGCGATCTGAATATCGCCGGTGACGGACCGGCACGCGGCGAGATCGAGGAGTATGCCCGCCGCTCGAAGGTTGGCGGACGGATACACGTACTCGGTCCGGTCAGCGAGGAGCAAAAGCTCGAGCTCCTGTCCACAGCGGTGATCTTCGCGATGCCGAGCCGCCGCGAAGGCTTCCCACGGGTGATCACTGAAGCGATGGCGAGTGGGCTGCCTGTGGTGACCGCCCGGTTCCCAGAGAACGGTGCGCAGAATGTGGTGGCCGAGTACAACGCCGGAGTTGTGTGTGGCACCGAGCCGGCCGATTTCGCCGACGCGCTGCTCGCCGCCGAAAGTAAGTGGGACACTTTCTCGTCGGCGGGCCTGGTTGCTGCGCGGGACCTGGACTGGTCGGGCATCGCTATGACGCTCGAGAAGAGGGTGCGAGAGGTCAACGATCGTTGAGGACAAGCCGATGCGGATAGTCGTGACTGGCGGGGCCGGTTTCGTCGGGCGTGAACTTGTGCGAAATCTAAGCGCTACGGCGGATGTTGTGGTCGCCGACCTGCTGCGTTACGGGGAGCCTGGAAAATGGTTGAAGGACTTCGACTTCCGTCGGGTCGACATTCGCGATGCCGCGGCTATCAAGGCGCTGATCGATGATGTCCGGCCCGATGTCGTCGTTCATCTGGCTGCAATCCACTACATACCTGAATGCGACGCGGATCCGGTGAACGCCGTGGCCACCAATGTCGCAGGCACGGTGAACACCTTGGTGGCCTGCTCTCCGGGGACGCGCTTCGTGTTCGCGAGCAGCGGCGCGGTCTATCAACCCGACGACGCGCCGCACCGCGAGGACGAATCCGCCTTGGGACCGGCCGACATCTACGGCATCACCAAGCTCCACGGTGAGGACTATGTGCAGATGTTCTCGCGGAATCGCGGATTGCCCAGCGTCATCGTCCGTCTGTTCAACGTCATCGGACCGGGTGAGACAAATCCACATCTGCTACCGACGGTCCTCACGCAGTTGCAGCGTGGTGTCAGCGCGATCGATCTGGGCAACACCTGGCCCAAGCGCGATTACATCGACGTGCTCGACGCCGCGGAAGGCTTCGCGGCCGTCGCGCTCGGCGAGAATCCCGACGGCGTCGAGTGCGCGACGGTCAACCTCGCCAGTGGCCGGCAGTACTCCGTCGACGAGATCTTGGCCAGGATGCGCGCGGTGCTGGGGCTGAATATCGAGGTGCGGCAGGATCCGCGGAGGATGCGGGCGGTCGATCGGCCGTTCCTCGGAGCGGACATCACGCGCATAAAGGAGCTGTTCGGATGGAGTCCCGCACACGGTTTGGACGAGACTCTCAAACGGACCTGGCCGGACCCGGACTTCTACCCGGGCATGCAGGACCGGCTGAGCTGAATGCGTCGAGATGTCGATTTGCTGTTCGACGCTCGGCATATACAGCAGAGTGGCATCGGCACCTACATCCGCACGGAACTGCCGAACCTGGAGGAAGCTTTCGCGCGGCGAGGACTGCATCTCACCGTCTTGTGCGACGACTCCAACCGTCCCGATCTGCAGGATACGACATCGGTGATCGTGGCCGATCCGCCCGCAGCGCCCATGTACTCGGTGCAGGAGCAGCGGGCATGGAGCAACGCCCTACGTATCGCCGAACCACGCGCAATGTGGGTGCCGCACTATCCGTTTCCGTTCGCGCTCTGGTGGCCTAGGCACCGTCGGGTCAAGTTGTACGTCACCGTGCACGACACACTGCACCTTCGCGAACGCGCCATCACCGGTCAGAACTGGGCTTTCCGCGCATACGCGCGGACGATGCTGAACGTCGACGCACGCCGATCGACGAGGATCTTCACCCCTTCTCGCAGTACCGAAACCGCACTTGTGGCAGCGGTCCCGTCAGCGCGGGTGACGGTGACACCGTTGCCGATCGAGGATGCCTGGTTCGAGACCGCCGACCCCGCTCGATCGCCCGTTACTGGGCGCTATCTCCTCTACGTGGGAAACACCAAGTGGCACAAGAATGTGACCATGTTGATCAAGGCCTTCACCGAGGTGTCCGCTTCGATTCCCCACAAGCTCGTGATCGCTGGCGGCGGGGAGTCGGTGAAGAATTTCGACGATCGGATCGGGGCGCTGGCCGCGCGGGCCGACAAGGTGCAGATCGTCGGACGCATCGAGTTCGAGGCTCTACGAGCCCTCGTAGCGGGCGCCGATGTGCTCGTCATGCCTTCGCTGTACGAGGGTGTCGGGCTGCCGCCGCTCGAGGCGATGGCTTCCCATACGGCGGTACTCGTGTCGAGAATCCCGGCCCTCGAAGAGACTTGCGGCGACGGGGCCGAATACTTCGATCCCCACGATCACCACGAGTTGGCGCGACTCATCGGCACATACTGCACCGACAGTGCGGCACGCGCCGCTATGGAGGCGCGAGGGTGGTGGCATGTCACGCAGCGACAAGCGCGGACAAGACGCACTGCCGCAGCCGCGGCCGTCTGCGCTGATTTGGAGCCGACCCGATGACGACCCCCCGGGCAGTGCCGCCGACGTTCGGCGTCGCGGTGACTACGGTCGGCCGTTGGGACGATCTGAGGAATCTGCTCGGCGACTTGGCCGGGCAGTCGCTACCACCACGGGCCGTCGCGATCGCTCACCACGATGAGGGGGCCGCCGGTGAGTTGGACGAGCTGGTGCAGTCGTTCGCGGGCCGGCTGGTGATCGCCACGGTCGTGAGTCCCCGCGGCATATCCAACGGCCGCAATGCCGCGGCCGGCCTGCTCGGCGACGACATCGACTGGCTCTACTTCCCGAACGACACCAGTCGGATAGACGGCGATTTCTTGGAGCGCGTAGCGCAACGGCTGACCCCGGCCACGACGGTTTGCGCGGCTAAGCTGGTCGACCGAGAGGGCGCCAGGAATACCCTGCCTCCAGCTGGTTCTCAGTTGTCGCGGCGAAACGTGTGGGGAGCGATCGAACCGGCAACTCTGTTCAAGCGGCGGGATTTCATCGAGGTGGGAGGTTTTGATCCTGACATCGGATCGGGCGCGAGAACACCGTGGCAGGCGGGGGAGGGCACGGACTTGCTACTGAGGATGTCGACGTTGGACGGCTTCTCGATTGAGTGGCTGCCCGACATCGTCGTTCGGGCGCAGACGGAGTTTTCGCATTTGACCCCTCACGAGCGCCGCCGCAAGATCCGGAACTACGGGCGCGGTACCGGCTACATATATCGCCGTTGGAAGTACCCGGCGTGGCAGCGATTTCGTCACGTATTCGGCGCGCTCCTGGCCCCACTTCGTAAGCGTGGGAAATACCACTGGCAAGACGGCCTCGCTCTCGCGATAGGGCGGGCCGAGGGTGTCGTCGGGAGAGTGCCTCGAAGAACTGGTGATACCCGGGCGATTGTCCGATGAAAGCTCGCCACCAAGCCCGGCGCAGGAAGGTATTGCGGCTGCTTTCGCTGGCCGTCACTGGTTTCATGGTCCTCTCGTGCCAGTCATCGCCGAAACCCGTTCAAATCGGCATGACCGTCCATTCCCGGGGAGCCGACGCGGCCAACATCGAGCGTCAGTTCGACATCATGACCGACATGAACGTCAAGTGGGTCCGAGTAGACATTGGCTGGGCGTGGATTGAAACCGAACGTGGTCAGTTCGATTGGGCGTACACCGACAAAGTCGTCAGCGAAGCGACCGCCCACGGGATGAACGTTCTCGCTGTTCTCGCGACAACCCCTGCCTGGGCGCGTTCATCTGTACCCGGGCACTCAGGGATAAGCGCATACTCCAGACCGGTTCGCTTGTCGAGTCTCGCGGACTTCGCCCGGATCGCTGCCGAACGCTATGCACCACGCGGGGTGCATAGTTGGGAGATCTGGAATGAGCCGAATATGCGGAAGTTCTGGCCACCGCGTCCCGACGCGGGCGAGTATGGTGCCTTGTTCCGCGCGATTGCCGAAGTGATACGCAGTGTTGATCCAGCGGCCACGTTGCTGATCGGAGGGCTCTCTCCGAGGTACGACCTGTCCCCCACCGAGACGTCTCCGGTGGATTACCTTGAGCAGCTATACAGGAACGGATCGGCGCAACTCGCCGACGCGGTTGCGGCACATCCTTACAGTTTTCCCGCGATGCCGATGGAGAGCCCCCAGCGAATGATCGGCGGCTTCAAAGACTTACCTGCGCTGTATGACGTGATGGCAAAGCATGGAGACGGACGCAAAAAGATTTGGATCACCGAGTTCGGCGCGCCGACTGGTACCGGGCAGTACGCAGTATCGGAGAACGATCAGGCAGCCTCAATCGTGCAGGCGCGTGAGCAGCTTGAACGCTGGGACTGGTCGGGCCCTCTCATCTACTATGAATTGGTCGATGGTGGAACCGATCTCAATGAGCCGGAGGAGAACTTCGGTGTTCTCCGTGACAACCTTGAGCCCAAGCCGGCCGCGATCGCGTTGATGCGAGCCGCTTCAGGTACTCGTGAATGAGTGCTCGTGACGTCCCCGGATAGCGGTTCCCTGCAGGGGACTGCTGTCCGTGGCGGAGTAGCGGTCATGATCGGCCAGGTTCTGCGAACGCTGATCCAGCTGTTCGGTCTGATCGTGTTGGCACGTCTCCTCACGCCCATCGACTTCGGACTCGTAGCCATGGTCACATCGGTCATCGGAGTGACCTCAGTCTTGAGTGATGTGGGCCTCTCGATGGCAATTATGCGAGAGGTCAGGGTTGAGCCCACGATTCGGGATGCGCTTTTCTATATCAACGCCGTAATAGCATTGGCGGCGGCAGCGTTGGTGTGGGTGGCTGCACCGTTGATCGCCGGGTTCTACGGGGAGCCTCTACTCGACGAGATTGCACGATGGTTGGCACTGTCGGTTTTCCTCGCGGGGCTGGCACCTCAGTATCGGGCCGAGCTCGCAAGAGCGCATCGATTCGGAGCCCTCGCTTCCGTGGATACGATTGCACAGGGAGTGGCTCTTGCTGCAGCGTGCATAGCTGCTGTCGGCGGTGCCGGGTACTGGGCAGTCGTGATCCAGCAAGGAACAGCCGCGGTAGTCCTGCTAATGACCTTGGTGGCCTTGTCGCGATATCTTCCGCGCTCGAAACCGAATCTGCGCGGCATCAAAAGCTATGTATCTCTTGGTGTCACGTCTCTGGGCCTCGATCTGACGAACTATGCGGCCGTGTATGCCGCACCAATGGCCGTCGGACACGCTCTCGGCGCAGCAGCCGTCGGCTTCTACAACCGGGCCTTTCAACTCGTGGCGTTCCCACTCAGCCAGCTGGCCGGACCTCTCACACGTGTTGTCGTGCCCGTCTTGGCGCACGTCGAAGACGGACCGAAGCTGGTAGCGGCAGCAAAGCGGGTCCAGCTCGCAATGGCGTACGCATTGCTGCCTCTACTGGCGTTCATCATCGTCGGTGGCGAGAATCTTGTGGAAGTTATGTTCGGGCAAGACTGGCGTCCGTCGGGACGTATTGCACAGATCCTAGCGGTCGGCGGTGTGTTCCAAATACTCGGATACGTGAACTATTGGTTATTCACACGCAAAGGCCGGCTCGGATTGCTCTGGGCCCTAGAGGGATCCGTCTGGATTCCGCTCACAGCGATGTACTTCGTCTTGAGTAACAGGGGGACGGTCTGGGTCGCTGCGCTCTACGCCGCGAGCCTGGCGATGAACTGGCTCATGTCGACGGTTCTGGGGCTGCGCGTACTGGGGCTCCCTGCGATGCAGTTGTTACGGCCGTCGTTGTGGCGCCTCCTTTTTTTGGTGCCCGTCGTAGCGACCGGACTCGTGACGCGCGAGGTCCTGCACCACAGCGGCTGGCACGCGACCTCAGCGCTGGCCATTGCGACCGCATCATCAGTGTTGGCTGTCGCGGTCCTGGCTTTTATACCGATCTTTAGGCATGAGGTGCGCGAGTTCTTAGCCGTTATCACCAGCGTACGAAAACGAAACCTGTGATGGCTCTGCGGCACGCGCGTCTGACTACTGGCTTGCCTTGGGTAGGCCGAATAGGTGTACGCGATCGGTAATGCGCTCGCGATCGCTGTTTAGGTAGGGAACGGGGCTGTCCTCATCGTTCCACTGAATCCAGACGTCATAGCTATCGAAATCAATGAGGGACAGAAGCTCGTCCAAACTCGTATCGAAGTTCACGAGCGTCTTGGTGTGCACCTCGATCATGAACTTCGGGTGCAGGGCCAGTACCTGCTGAGCGCCCTTCAGAGCCTCGACCTCGAAACCTTCGATGTCAATCTTCAAAAACGTCGGCTTCTCGTTCACAAACTGATCGATATTGATCGATTCGATCTGTTGCCCGAGGCGCTCGCTGGGCGTCACGCGAGTGTTCGACTCTTCGGTGATCCGTACTACTCCGGGTTGGGAAGCGATTGCCATGTTTTCGCACCGCACTTGCGAAAGATGATTGAGTTCCACGTTTTTTCGGAGTATGGCTGCGCTGTGTGGCGACGCTTCGAACGCGATGACCTTCCCATCCCTACCGACCCAGTCGGCCAGCAATATCGTCGCCATCCCATGGTGTGCACCGCAGTCTAGGGCGACATCACCGGGCCGCACCATCCTATCCCTGATGAAGGCCAGTTCAGGACTCAATTCGCGGACTTCCGGGCCACCGTACCAACGGTGTCCCATAGCATCGCCGACGTAGAAGGCGAATGATCGGCCGTCGAAGGTCACTTTCTGGGTATAGGGCCGAAATGAACGCTCCTCGACGGCAAAACGCAGCCGCTTCAACGATACTTTCAACCGTTCTGGCAGTATGGCTCGCAGGGCATCATTGACGTCTCTGTTCAGTCGTGTACGTATGCTGCCCGCCATTGCCGGATCTTAACCCTCACATGCTGGCCGAGGGGTGCTTTCCGGTCTGGGACGTCACCCAGCGAATCAGATCCTGGGCGAAAAATCGCACGCGTAAAGGTCGGCGAGTTCGGCGCGAACTGTGGACCAAGAAAACCGATCGCGTGCGGTGTCGTGAAGCGCGACGCAGTGGCCGCGCAGCTCCAAGGGGCTGAGCGCCGACAGTGCATCGTACTTCGACCAGAATTCTTCTGGCGAGGAGAAAAGCAAGCGATCATCATCGGCTACGTAGTCCGTCACCCCATCGATGCGGCTCAAAAACACTGGAAGGTAACAGTTGTATGCCTCAAGTAACGCGTTGTTCGCCGTAGCGAAGGTGAGCGGAAGCAACAGTGCGAAAGACTCTCGTAACAGACTGTTGTAGCTCTCAGCGTCAAGCCGTGCGTGGCACACCACGCCCGCGTACCGGCTCAGCCGGGATCGCGCTGTCTCGTTCATTCCGACCAGGTCGATCTGGACATCACGCGGACCACGCTGCGCGGCAATCCTTTCGAGCATATCGATGTCGCGATACGCGATACCGACGACAACCAATCGCCGCGGCGCCCGTTGGCGTCTCTCAAACAGCTCGACCGAGGGCACCTCACCGCTGGCGAACGTGAAGCCGTGAGGGACAAACCTCACCTTCTTGTCTGGGAACGCGCGGCTGAAAACGTCGCGCTGTTGAGTACTCAGAACCACAATCACATGTGCAGCGCGCAACGACAATTGCTTGATGCGACGGTGAGCACTCGTTGGCGGCCCCAGCCAATCGGAGTCGACGACGTGCACGGTGTACACGATCCGTTTCCCGAGTATGCGCAGTATCCACGGTGACAGGTACGCAGTTGCCTCTGGCTGGAAGTAGTGAACCGTGTCGTATCGCAACGCCCGGATGAGAGTGAGCAGATCCATTAGCAGGAAGTTCACATGCCGCGGCCTGGTCGACTCAAGATACCTGGCAAACGGCAACCACTCTCCGTTCACATAATGCCGGGGGTCTGGGACCACGAGGTCGTATCCCGAACCAGGGTTCCAATGGAGATAACGAAACCCCGAGTACAACACCCGGGGGTTCGAGCGCGACCGCTTCGCCACTATGCCGGTTTCCCGGTCGCCCTGTCACCGTGCCGAGCCATGATCAAAGTTGCAAAGATGAGGCCGCTGGTCGGGAATTGCTGGATGTTGGGCCATAGGTCCCACACGGCTTCAACAGTTGCGATCACAAAGAAGGCGATGAGATAACCGAAACAAGCGATCTGTTCACGAGTGACTCGTAGCGCGCGAGTCGCGAAGATCGACCCAATCCAGATCGGCAACAGGGCGGCAAGGCCTATGAGACCGGTTGTTACTAGAGCGTCGATGAGAATATTGTGCCCCGTGCCGGCGTTTGCCCAGACCGCGGTCTCCGCGGTGAACGGCCCACTGGTCAGGAACCAGTTGAACCCCATTCCCAGGATCGGTGATTGGTGCCATAACTGGAAGGCTTGTGACCAGATTATCGGACGTTCGGTGAATGCTTCCCGGTCCCACTCCAACAACGGAATGACCAGCGCGGCGGCAACTGAGGCGCTTGCGAGAACGGTACCCACCAGTCGGATCGAGAATATGGATCGAAGCCAGCAGATCGCCCACCACAGGAGAACAACGCCGGCGGCGATCACCGCTGTTCGCGTGGCAGAGGCGACCATCGTTGCGAAGAGGATGGCGCCGCAGAGCACTCTCCAGCGGTTCCTCGTGATGAGCGGAATCAGTGAAAAAGATATGGCGCAGTACATTCCGAGGGCGTTGCTCTGGCCGAACGGCCCGGCCAGTTCCCAGCCCGCGATCAACGACTTCCTCGAGTCCATGTTGTACATCATGTATTCGGGAATGATCAGGCCGCCGATGATCGAGTACGCGCCGACTCCCGTCAATAGAATGGGAATCCATTTCAATTCAGAGATGGAAGCGCCGGTATTCCAGATCGCCACGAGAACCATGTTGGCGAGAACTATTTTCGGGACGTCTGGGGGCGTCAATGGTTCTGGGCCGATGAGATGGGGCAGATTCAGTGCGATCAAGAATGCCAAGAGCCACGTTATGTCGCGGTTAGGGTGCCCGCGCATGAGCACGATGAGCGAACTCAAGGCGAGCAAGATTCCCGATCCCGCCCATCTTGTGAGCCCCGCGATGGGAGTCTCCGATGTGGCCAAAGCTTCTTCGATCCCGATATCGGGTGTGTGTTTGACGATCAGATGGTTGATGGCTTCAGGAAAGACGATCAGACCGACGGCCGCCACAAGCAACAGGACGAACGCTCGGTCGCCCGCCCGGAAGTTGCGCAGTGAGAAGCGATTCCGTATGGCAAGGGCCGAGTCGCCGCCGACGGATAGTGGGGGCGCCGTGACGAACGTCGAGGCCGCCCGTTTCCCTTCGGCACCGTTATGGTCCATGAGCCTGTCAGGTCATTTCTCGTGTGACCCGCGCCGACGTCCGCCGAACGCCTGAGGATCCGGTTGCGTGCGATTCGCTCGACCGTAATAGTCCTCGGCCTTCGACCGCCTTTTCGCGGGCGTCATTGTCAGGACGGTTCCCAATATCGGTGCGCCGGCTCGGTTGAGTGCGTCGATTCCCCGCGCTAGTTGATCGCGCTGCGTCTGCCCGAAGCGAGCAATCAATATGACGCCCTGAGATGCTGCCCCGAGGATGGCGGCATCAGGTTTCAGCAGCGACGGAGTATCGACGACGACGTAGTCGAACTGGGCAGCCAGTTCGGTGAGGACCTCCCTCGCGGCACGGGACTGGAGTAGTTCGGTCGGGGCGGGTGGCAGCGGGCCGGAGGTCAGCGCCATCAACCCCGGCGTCCCGGTCTGCTGGAGCGCCTCGCCAACGGAAGCTCGGCCCGTGAGAACAGTACTCAGGCCGGCCTGCTTGTTTAGGCCGAAGTAGTCGGCGAGCCTGGGACGCCGCATATCGCCATCGACTACCGCGACGCGGTAACCGGCTTCTGCCAGTGCGAGTGAGAGGTTGACCGCCGTTGACGTTCTGCCTTCCTCGGGCATCGCGCTCGCGACGACGAGCACCCGGGGCCCGTTGGAGGCCTCGAGGAATTTCAGGTTCACCCGCAGCTCGCGGAATGCCTCCGCGACCGCCGAACTTTCGGAGTCGAATGAGATCAGTGGATCGTTCCGGCGCTGCGCATCGAATGGAATTTCACCGATCTGGCCCACGCCGGTCACCTGCTGCAGGGCGTCGGTGCTTCGCACCGATCTGTCGCTGCGGTCCCTGACGATAGCGAGCAGAACGCCGATCAAGAGTCCGATCACCAGCGCTATCCCGGTGTTGCGTGCCGTTGTCGGCGCCGCCGAACTATCGGGGAGGTCCGCCCGCTGCTGCACGATCACCCGCGCATTTGGTGGCACGCCCAACCCTGGCGTTTCGAGTGCGGCCGCCATGATGACGAACTCGTCGGACAACGTGTTGGCGATATCTCGGGCGCGAACCGCTGACCGGTCGGACACTTCCACGTTGATGATGACGGTGTCGGAGGGGGAGCTGACCTTGACCTCACCCTGCAGTTCGGCGACATCCATGTCGAGACCGAGTTTGTCTATGGTGCGCTGAGCCAGTAGCTCGCCCTCGAGTAGCTCGATGTAAGACAGCACACGACTTTCGGCGAACAGTCCACCGTCGTAGATCTCGCTGTTATTGCCTTCGGATGTGGTCGAGACGAACAGCCGCGTCGAGGCCTCGTACATCGGTGCGATCGTGAGCGAGTAGGCGAGGGCACCGAGCATGGCGATGACTGTTGTGGCACAGATGATTTTCCACCGGGTACGCAATATCTGTGCGAAGTCCTGAACAGTCAACTGCGACCCTTCATCGCTCGAACTCTCTTTCGTGCGTGTACCGACGCCACCACACCGGCCATTGTCCTCAGCGTTCAGCCGACGTCTCGGCAATATCGATAGGTGCCTTCGCCGGCGTCATCTCGGATTGGAAAGCCCGCGGGCAAAGGGCGGGAAAGCATCGCTCAGCCAATTCCCCGACACGGTCCTCTCGCTATTGATATCGCATCAGCCTGCGGCGCCCGCCGGTATAGTCCCACACCTGTTAAGACTATGCCGCTCGAACAGTCGAAAGTGGAGCAAGGTGTGCCCGGTTAATTCAACCCTGCCAGCTACCCCGCTGCGAATCCGGGCCTCAGGACACTTCGGGCGGCGGGGCGCCAACCCCGTTGTCGGCGAGCGGTTATGAACCGCAGTCGCATCGCGGGTTCACTGGCGTCCGTCTTGGTGCTACTTCTGTCGGTGTCGCTCGGTGGCCCAGCGAATGCCCAACCCGACGATGGCGGCCCACCGCCGCCCGCGGCAGCCGTGACCTTGGGCTGGCCCGCGCTGGGCCTGGAGCCAGAGGTCTTCCTCGGCCCCAACAGCGCAACGAGTTACACAGTGCCACTGCCGACGGGGCTTGCAGCGTCGCGGCTGCGCGGCACCATCACCGCCCCCCTGAACATCAGCGCGGGCTACCTCGAGGTGAACGACGTCGACGGCAGGTTGCTCGGTACCGTCAATCTGCCACCCGCGGGCGCTGCTGCCGCTGCAACACCCATCGACGTGGATATCTCGGCGGCGCGCGTCCAGAAGTCGTCAGTCGAGCTGACACTCACCGTTCGCCCCTTGGATGTCGCCGGCTCGCAAATCAACCAGTACGGCATCCAATACTGCGGCCCGCTCCAACTGGTCACTCTTAGGGATCTCGCGGTCGAATTCACCGGGACCGAACCGCCGGTGACGACCATTGCCGGATTCTTCCCGCCCGTGCTTGAGCGGGTGACGGTCTACGCACCCGCCGATGCCGACGCCGCCGAGCAACAGGCGGTGCTGATGCTGGTATCCACCCTCGTTCGGCTCTACCTCCCGCAGCCGCTTGCCGTTGCGGTTGTCAATCAACCGCGGGGAGCCGCGCCACCGCCGGCCGCCCCGCTGGGGCGTGCCGTCGTCGTCGAGCGGGGCGGCGCCGCAGGGCTCCGCGTCGAAAACAGCGGAGCCGCAGCGGCATATCTGCGGGTGTCCGGCGGCGGTGATGAACTTTCCACTCAGGTGTCGCTTCTCGTGAACGAGCTCCAGTCGCTGGCTCAGGCGCCCGCATCCCGCGTCGACCAGGCGGGGTCGGAAAAAGATCGCGCCGCTGACAGCTGGACCTTCGGTCAGCTGAACATCAATGGCAAGACCGACGTCCTGCGTACGAACAACCTGAGGGTGGGTATCGGCCGTGCCGCGCTGGGGAACGGCCGGGTCGACAGCGTGCAGGTGCACTTGATGGCGGACTACACTCCCGTTCCCGAACAGGATGCGGCTGCCGTGGTGATCCGGTCGGGCGGGGATGTCGTTTATCGCGCCGCGCTGAACGACACCGGCCGCCTCGACGCCGCGTTCGACCTGCCGAATCGGTTACTCGGCCAGTACGTCAGCATCGATCTCGCGCTCACCTACACCCCCCATCAGGTGTGCAACCCGCTGATCGCCCCGATCACCTTCCAGCTGGATCCGCAGTCGACGCTGACCGTGCGTCGTGGCGGTCCTCCGCTCGGAGGGTTCACCGCCATGCCTTCGGAGTTCAGCCCCAGCTTCGAGGTGGCGTTCGACGGCAGCAGCCCCGATCAACTTATCTATGCCGCTCGTGTTGTCGCCGCCGTCTCCAGCCTCACCAGTGCGCAATTGACGCCGAAGGTCGTCGATCTGAAGACCGCCGCCGACGGCCGAGCCGGCGCATTGATCATCGCGAAGTCGTCGGCTCTCAGGCAGACCTCACTGCACCCGCCGCTCAGCGGTGACGGTACGACGCTAAATGTCGAGCTGCCCACCGAACTTCGCGTCGACATCGACGGCGGGCTCGGATCGATCCAGGTCTTCGCCGATCGGCCACGTGACCGCACAGTTGTCCTCGTTACGACCAGCGGCGAGTGGAACTTGATCGACCCGTTGTTCGGCTACGTCGACGGGCTGGAGGGCAAGTGGTCAGCGCTCAGCGGTGACGTGCTCGCCGCCGGGAAGGCGGGCGTCCCCACCAATCTGTCGATATTTAGTCAGCGTGACGTCGATGACCGCGCAGCCAGTAGTGAGTCATCAATGCGCGGATGGCTGCAAGCGCCGTGGGTCGTCATCGGTATCGGGGTGGCCGTGATCGCCGTCCTGGCCCTCGCCGCCGCAATACTATTGCTGTCCCGACGCCGCAGACGGCGTCCGAACGCCGGCACCGTCGCAGGTGCCGTCCCCGCGCCCAAGCCCGTTGACTGAGTCGCGGTAGGGAATCGGCGTATAAGAGCGACATGATTCGAGTACCGGCGACGGTCCTCGGCGGGCTTTCATTTGCCTTGGCGCTCGCCGGGGTGGTGTCGCGTTATCTGCCTCTTGATCACGAGACCGTGCTGCTGTTCGCGGCAGCGTCGCCATATCTCATCCCCGCCGGTATCGCATCGATGGCGCTTTTCGCGGTGGCGCGGCGGTGGGCGGCGACGATCCTGGCAGCGACGTTGTGCGTCGTGATGCTCGCCCTGCTGGCGCCGCGCTACTTCGGGCCGGAGAAGACGGCGGGGCCATCGGTGGCGCTGCGGGTGGTGACCGCCAATCTGGGGATGGGCCGGGCCGACGCTCGTGCAGTGGTGCAGTTGGCGTCCGCGTCGGCCGATGTGCTCGTGGTGCAGGAGATGACTCCGCAAGCGGCCGGTGCCCTGTCGGCCGCCGGACTCGACAGGGTTCTCGGTCACCGGGTGATCGATCCTCGCCCGATGGCGGACGGGATCGGTGTGTGGAGCCGCCATCCGATCGTGGCCTCCGCCGCGGTCGGCGGTTACCAGTTGCCGATGCTCAGCACCCAGATCCGGGTGCCCGAGGTCAGATTCGACGTTACCGTGCTCGCCGCGCATCTGGCTGCTCCGTGGGGGCAACCGCTGCGCTTGTTCCAGGGCGACATCGCGCGGTTCCCCGACACGCTGCGGTCGACGGCACATGCGGCCTCCTCCGGCGCTGTCATCGTGGCCGGCGATTTCAACGCGACCTACGACATGCGTCCCTTCCGGATGTTGCTGGGCGAGGGTTATCGCGACGCGGCTGAACAAGCAGGCGCCGGCCTCACCCGCAGCTACCCGAGCAGGCGGTGGGCCCTACCGGTGGTCGGCATCGACCACGTTCTGGTGCACAACTGCTCGGCTTCGTCGGTGTACACCGTCTCGGTACCCGGGGCTGATCACCGCGGGCTGGTTGCCATCGTCGAGATCCCGGTGGACCCGACCGCGAGCTGACTGGTCTCCCGCCGATTAGGCTGTGACCCGTGTCGGAGGCGACAAGGACCAACTCACTGTCTACGCGTGAGCGCTCATCCGACTCAGGGCCTTCGCGCAAACCGGTGTCCGCCGTTTACGTCGCCTCCCCGGAAGGTGACACGGGAAAGTCCACCATCGCGCTGGGCATCCTGCACCGGTTGACGGCCACCGTCGCCAAGGTCGGTGTCTTTCGCCCGATCACCCGGCTCGGCGAGGACCGCGACTACATCCTCGAACTGCTGTTGCAACACACCACCGCCGGACTGTCCTACGACGACTGCGTCGGCGTCGGCTACGAACAACTGCACGAGGACCCCGAATCCGCACTGGCCGAAATCGTCGATCGGTTCCACCGGGTGGCCGACCAGTGCGATGCGGTGCTGATCGTCGGCAGCGACTACACCGATGTCGCCACGCCCAGCGAGTTGTCGACCAATGCACGCATCGCGGCCAATCTCGGCGCGCCGGTGGTGCTGGCGGTCAAGGCGAAGGATCGAAGCCCCGCCGATGTCGCGAACATCGTCGACATCTGCCTCGACGAGATCGCCGCTCAGCATGCGCACACCGCGGCCGTCGTCGCCAACCGTTGTGACCCCGAACAACTGACCGCGGTGCTCGACGCGTTGAGCGACTTCGATCCGAAGTGTTACGCGCTGCCGGAGGAGCCGCTGCTGGTCGCCGCTTCGGTCGCCGAACTGCAGCGGGCCGTCGAGGGCGAATTGATCAGTGGCGATCCGGCGCTGCTGTCCCGGGAGGCCATGGACCTCATGGTCGCCGGGATGACCGCCGAACGCGTACTCGAGCGGCTCAGCGAGGGTGTCGCCGTCATCGCGGCCGGCGACCGATCCGACGTCGTGCTCGCGCTCGCGAGCGCCCATGCGGCCGAGGGCTTCCCGTCGCTGTCCTGCATCATCCTCAACGGCGGGCTGGAATTGCACCCCTCGATCGCGGCCTTGGTTTCGGGGCTGGGTTTGCGCTTGCCGATCATCGCCACCAGATTCCGGACGTTCGAAACGGCCAGCCGGGTGGCGTCTGCGCGTGGCAGGGTGACAGCGACCTCCCTACGCAAGATCGACACGGCCATCGCGTTGATGGAAGCCCACGTCGACATCGCAGACATGCTGGAACAGTTGGCCATCCCGATTCCGCAGGTGGTCACCCCCCAGATGTTCACCTACAAGCTGCTCGAGTGGGCCCGCTCGGACCGTAAGCACATCGTGTTGCCGGAGGGCGACGACGACCGCATCCTGACCGCGGCCGGCCGGCTGTTGCACCGCGGCGTTGCCGAGCTGACAATTCTCGGCGAGGAGTCTCAGATACGGGCGCGCGCAGCGGAAATGGGTATCGATCTCTCGGACGCCGCCATTCTCGACCCTCAAACCAGCGAGCTGTGCGACAAGTTCGCAGAGCAATACGCCGAGATGCGCAAGCACAAGGGGGTCACGGTCGAGCAGGCGCGCGAAATCATCCATGACGTCTCCTATTTCGGCACGATGCTGGTGTACAACGACATGGTCGACGGCATGGTCTCCGGCGCACGACACACCACCGCCCACACGGTGCGGCCGGCCTTCGAGATCATCAGGATGCTGCCCGACGTGTCCACGGTCTCCAGCATCTTTCTGATGTGCCTTGCCGACCGAGTACTGGCGTACGGGGACTGCGCGATCGTGCCGGATCCGACCGCCGAGCAGCTGGCCGATATCGCGATCTCCTCGGCGCGCACCGCGGCCAGCTTCGACATCGAGCCACGGGTCGCGATGCTGTCCTACTCGACCGGCACCAGCGGATCCGGCGCGGACGTCGAAAAGGTCCGGCAGGCAACCGAACTGGTCCTCCAGCGGGAGCCGGATCTGCTGGTAGACGGACCGATCCAGTACGACGCCGCGGTGGAACCGTCCGTGGCCAAATCGAAACGACCCGATTCGAAGGTGGCAGGGCGCGCCACGGTGCTGATCTTCCCCGACCTCAACACCGGGAACAACACGTACAAGGCGGTCCAGCGCAGCGCAGGCGCGATCGCGATCGGGCCGGTGCTGCAAGGACTGAAGAAACCCGTCAACGACCTTTCGCGCGGGGCGTTGGTGGAGGACATCGTCAACACCGTGGCGATCACCGCGATCCAGGCGCAGACACTCTGATGGCCCGCAGCGTTCTGGTTCTCAACTCGGGGTCGTCGTCGCTCAAATTCGCTGTCATCGAACCGGATTCGGAGACCATGGTGGTTGACGGCATCGTCGAGCGCATCGGTGAGGGGGAGGTGCGCGACCACGCCGAGGCGCTGCAGACGGCGTTCGGCCAGATGGCTGAAGCGGGCCGGGGTCCCGACGCTCTCGACCTGGTCGCCGTGGGCCACCGCGTCGTACACGGCGGTCCGGATTTTTACGAGCCGACGCTGGTCGACGACGCGCTGGTCGCCAGGATCGACGAGCTGTCTCCCCTTGCCCCGCTGCATAATCCGCCGGCGCTGCTGGGAATCGAGGAGGCGCGCAAGGCGCTGCCCGATCTACCGCATGTCGCGGTCTTCGACACGGCCTTCTTCCACGACCTGCCGGCCGCCGCGGCGACGTACGCGATCGACCGCGACATCGCCGAGCAGTGGCATATCCGTCGCTACGGCTTCCACGGCACCTCACACCAGTACGTCAGCGAGCAGGCCGCGGCCTTCCTGGGCGTCCCACTGGACTCGGTGCGCCAAATCGTGCTGCACCTGGGCAACGGCGCATCGGCCTCGGCCATCGTCGGTGGCCGCCCGGTGGACACCTCGATGGGGCTGACGCCGATGGAGGGGCTGGTGATGGGAACCCGTTCCGGCGACATCGATCCCGGTCTGATGTTCTATCTATGGCGCACGGCGAAGATGACCGTCGAGGACATCGAGGAGATGCTCAACCGCCGCTCCGGGGTGCGGGGGCTCGGCGGCGAGGTCGACTTCCGGGTGCTGCATCAGCGCATCGAATCCGGGGACAGCTCTGCGCAACTGGCGTACGACGTCTACATTCACCGGCTGCGCAAGTACATCGGCGCCTATCTGGCACTGCTGGGCGGCGCGGACATCATCACCTTCACCGCCGGTGTGGGGGAGAACGATGCGGCGGTGCGGCGTGACGCGTTGAGCGGCATGGCGTCCTTGGGCATCGAACTCGACGAGCTGCGCAACACCCGCCCCGACAAGAAGATCCGGCGGATATCGGCCGACCGGTCTGGAACGACGGTGCTAGTTGTTCCCACTGATGAGGAGCTCGCGATCGCCCGCGCCTGCACGGACCTCATCGAGCACTGAGCGCGGCTTCTCGAGCGGCAGTTCCCGCGCGGAATCGCAGATGGCCAGCAGACGACGAACCTGCCGGCCGCAGCGCACCTGCCAGTCGATCCCGTTCCGGGAGCAGATCACGTTGATGTAGTGCAGCGCGGCGAAGCCGGCGGTGCCGAAGAAGTCGACGAGCCGCAGGTCGATCACCAGACGCCGCGTGCCCGCCACCTGACCTTCGACGTAGGTGGCCAGTGCTCGGCTGTTGGTCGCATCGATCTCCCCTTCGACCGTCACGAGGACCGTCGAACCATGCCGGTGGGAGGCGGTGAAGCTGGCGCGATGGTGGTGTTCGCACTGATCGAACGACCGAGGGTCGGGGCGGAACACCCGGCAGGTTCCTACAGCGGACACGGCGCACTCCTGTTGTCGAGATGCAATTGAAACCGCGGAGGCCGTCAGCGTTGCCTGACAGCTGCTGGGCCGTAAACGGGAAATCGTCCCCGATGACCTCTGCAGTTTGGCTGTGACCTCAACCTGTGATGCAGATTACTACGAAATCCGCGGCATGACCATTGAGTGTTACGACATGGGCAAATCCCGTAAAGTCGACGCCTTGTGCGGCGTAGTTTGCTGTAAGGGCTACTGAATCCGTAGTTCTCACTCCGCTCGGGGTGGCAGCTGTGAGATTGAATTTGCCTCGCAGGAAACACGTCGAAATCCGTCCGCAATCGCGGACGGCTCCAATGTGCCCATCCGGTACGACGAAGGGGCGCACATGGCGAGTATCTACGAGCAGATCGGCGGCCACGAGGCCCTCGAAGTTGTGGTCGAGGACTTCTACAACCGCGTGCTGGCCGACGACGAGTTGGCTGGATTCTTCACGGGGGCGAACATGGCGCGGCTCAAGGGTCGGCAGGTCGAGTTCTTCGCCGCCGCACTGGGAGGGCCCGACCCCTACACCGGCGCCCCGATGCGCCGGGTTCATCAGGGCCGCGGGATCACCATGCACCACTTCAACCTCGTCGCGGGCCATCTGGCAGACAGCCTCGCCGCGGCCGGAGTGCCCACGGACACGGTAGGCGAGATCCTTGCCGCCATCGCCCCGCTGCGCGACGAGATCGCGAGCGCGAGCGTCGCCTGACCGTCAGAACGTGCTGGTCGGACGGACGCTGTTGGCCAGATCCACCAGCGCGTAGCGATGCGCCTGGGTCGGTGCCACCCTCGCAAGGGCGCGCAGTGAGGCTTCCACGCCCAGCTGCAATCCGTGCTCGGTGAACGGGAACCCCAGGATGTGGTTGGTGCTGGCGGTGTTGTCGGCCAGCCAGTCCATCGCGGTGCCCAGCACCAGTGCCCGGATCTGCAGCACCCGCGGCTCGCTGTCCGGGAGCGCCTCGACGCGCCGTGCGGCGTCGCGGATCTGCTGTTCGGTGATCTCGCTCGACGAGCGGCCGGACAGCAAGGTGACCGCACTGGTCAACCGCGCCGTCGTGAAGTGGCGGGACATCGCCGGCACCTTGTCCAGCGTCTTCACCGCGGCGTCGCGCTCACCGGCGGCCGACTGCGCGCGGGCCAGGCCGAACCCCGCCGAGATCACCCCGTTGTCGGTCGACCACACCGTGTTGTAGAACTTGCCCGCGTCGGGTTTGCCCGCCAATTCGGCGGTGGCGGCCAAGGCCAGTTTGGGCGCCAGTTCGCCCGGCATGGTGTCGAGTACCTCGGTGAAATGCTTTGTCGCCGAGCCGTAGTCGGCGGTCAACAGTTCGGAGACGGCCTTGAACCAGACCAGCCGCCACGGCCAGCTCACCCGCTCGGCGAGGTCGTCGAGCTTGCGGGTGGCCTTGGCGACGTCGCCGAGATCGAGCAGCGCGCGCACTTCCATCAGCGGAAGTTCGACCGAGTCCGACAGGTCGATGCCCTCGGAGTCCAGCGACCCGTGCCTGGCGGCGCGCAGTTGGTCGAGCGTTTGTACGGGCTGGCTCACGACACTGGCAGACAGCACCGGCGCGCCGACGTCGGTCGGGTCCACCAGGGGGACGGGCAGGGCCCTGACGATCTCCTGGGCGGTCAGCCGCTCGGAGTGCACCTGCCCGTCGAGATAGACATCGGTGTGCGCCACCAGAAGATCGATGCCGAACGTGGACCGGGTGGGCGAAAACACCGTGGACAGACCGGGTTTGGGTGATCCGGTGTCCTTTGCGACGACTTCGCGCAGCACGCCGAGCAGCTGTCCGGACATCTCGTCGGCGCTGCCGAATCGCCGCCGCGGGTCCGGGTCGATCGCCCGGCGCAACGCCCGCGCGAACGAGTCGTACTCGGTCAACACCGGATCGTCCTCGGGCAGCCCGTCGACGTAGCGGCCCCTGCGCGTGCGCAGGTTCAGCGTGAGCGCCGCCAGTGTGCGGCCGACGGTGTAGATGTCGGTGGCCACCGTCGGCCCCGTCCGCACGATCTCGGGGGCCTGGTACCCCGGGGTGCCGTAGAGATAGCCGAACGAGTTGATGGTCGACACCGCACCGAGGTCGATCAGCTTGAGCTGTTCCTCGGTGATCATGATGTTCTCGGGCTTGAGGTCGTTGTAGGTCAGGCCGAGCGAGTGCAGATAGCCCAGCGCGGGCAGAATTTCGAGCATGTACCCGATGGCCTGGGCCACCGGCAGCTTCTCGCCCTTGGCCTGTTTGAGCGATGTGCCGCCGACGTACTCCATCACGATGTAGCCGACGGGGTTGCCGTGCTGGTCGGCATGCTCGACGAAGTTGTAGATCTTCACGATGCCGGGATGGGTGACCTCGGCGAGGAACTGGCGCTCGGCCATCGCGATCTTCTGTGCCTCGGCATCGCCGGAATGCACCAGACCCTTGAGCACGACGGGTCGTTCGTTGACGTTGTGGTCGAAAGCCAAGTAGACCCAGCCGAGGCCGCCGTGCGCGATGCAGCCCTTGATCTCGTACTGGTCGGCGACCATGTCGCCCGGATTCAGTTGCGGCAGAAACGAGTACGGACTGCCGCAGTGCGGGCACCAACCTTCAGACCGGGCAGGCTTGCCGTCGCTGGAGCGCCCGACGGGGCGTCCGCAGTTCCAGCAGAACCGCTTCTTCTCCGCCACGACGGGGTTGGTCATCAGCGCTTCGAGCGGGTCTTTGGCCCGTACCCGCGGGATCTCGACCAGCCCGCCGCCGAGGCGGCGCGTCCGCGACAAGGCCCGTGTCGTGGTGGTGGTCTGCTCCTGCGGCTCGGTGTCCCCGGTGCCCACCGACCCGCTGTCGTCGTCAAGGTGCGGCCGGAACACCGCCTCGGTCGCCATCGGGCGGATCGTCGACGCCGAATCCATGCCCATGTCGTCGAAGCTCGCCGGCTGGGTGCCCGGGCCCTCGTCGTCGTAGTCGTCCAGCTGGGTCTCGGACATCAGTCGGAATACCTCGCGACCGGAGGAGCCGGCGCCGGCCCGAGCACCGTCAACCACTTGCGGTACAGGGTGTTCCAGGTGCCGTCGCGGCGGATGCGTTCGAGCGTGCCGTTGACGTACCGTATCAGGCCGGTGTTCTGCCGGTTGATCCCGATGCCGTAGGGCTCCTCGTTGAGGCTGGGCCCGACGATGTGCAGGTAAGGATCCTGTGACACCAGACCGGCGAGGATCGAGTCGTCGGTGCTGACGGCGTCGACCTGCCGTTGTTGCAACGCCACCAGGCAGTCGGCCCACGCGACCACCCCGACGATGATCGGTGGCGGCGTGATCTGACGGATCCGCTCCAACGATGTCGTGCCCTTCGCGACGCACACGCGGCGTCCCGAGAGGTCCGAGGCCTGCCGGATCGTCGAGTCGCGCGGCGCCAGGATCCGTTGATTGGCGGTCAGATACGCCGTCGAGAACCCGATTTGCTTCTTGCGTTCGCACGTGATGGTCATGGTCTTGACGACGACGTCGACCTGGTTGTTCTGCAGGGCGGCAATGCGGTCCGCCGACGACAGGATGCGGTACTCCACCTGCGACGGGGTTCCGAAGATGTCGCGGGCGATCTCACCGGCGATGTCGACGTCGAACCCGGTGACCTGTCCGGTGATCGGGTCGCGGAACGAGAACAGGTTGCTCCCGATGTCCAGGCCGACGATCAGCCGACCCCGCGCACGGATGTTCGCGACGGCTTTGTCCGCCTCGGCCCGATTGGTGAACGGCCGAAGGCTCGCCGTGCGCTCGCACTCCTCGGCGTCGTCGCCGGGTGGGTGCACCGGTTGCGGCGGCAACTCCTCCATACCCGCGGGGGTGGGCGGCGGCAGCGTCACACCGGGTGCGGAGGTCACCGACGCCGCCTGCCCACACCCGGTGAGCACCAGCGCGGCGGCGACGAGGAGACCGAAGAACCTCGTCACCAGCTGCCTGTTCTTCGCGCAAGCGTCCCCCTGCGCTCCGCACGGGCGGTACCCCCACATCATCGGTACTCACTCAGCCTCGGCCACAACCCCAGTGCCACCGCGACCGCCGCGACGACGCTGAGCACCGCCGCGCCGACGGTCGCACCGGACAGCACCCGGTGTGCGTTGATGATGTCGTCGCGGAGCTGCCCGCGGCTCTCTTCGATGCCCTGACTCAACGCCTCGTCGAGCTTGTTGAACGCGGGCGTGGAGTCGTCGGCCCCGGTGCCCAGCGCCACCTGCGTGGCGGCTTGGTAGTTGCCGACGCTGATGTAGGCGTTGATGCGGTCGTCGGCGGCGCGCCACCGCTTCAACAACTGCTCGGCCTCGGCGAGGTCGGTCTTGTCGATGGCGTCCTCGCGGGCCAGGTAATCGGCAAGCTGCTGCTGCATCATGTCGATGCGCTGGTAGTACGACTGTTTGCGCACCGTCTCGTCGCCGCGCCGGATCAACGACAGCGTCTCGTCGGCACGGGCCTGCTGCGCGGTGATCGCCAGGTTCGTCACCGTCTTCAACGACTCGGCGGCGGTGTCCTTGGCGCTGCGGCTGTCGGAGGTCGAGATGACCAGGGCCGTGCCCACCCAGATCAGCATGGTCAGAACGGCCAGTCCGCCGGCGACGAAGCCGATGTTGATCCGCCTGCGCGTGCGCCTGGCCAGCCAACGGTTGGCGAACACCCCGAACAGCAGGGTCGCCAGCACCACCAGGATGACCGGGCCGGGGATCCGGGTGGACGCGCTGGTCTCGGCGTCGACGCGCTGCGAGGTCTCCTCGTAGAGCCGTTGGGCCCCGGGCAGGATCTGCGTCTGCATCAACGCCGACGCCTCCGACAGGTACGACGAACCCACCGGATTACCCGAACGGTTGTTGGTGCGGGCCGTCTCGACCAGGCCCGTGTACACCGACAACTCTGCGTTGATGCGGCCGAGCAACTGCACCAGGTCCTCGTCGGTGAGCCCGCTCGACGCCCGGGTCACGGCCACCGACGCGTCCGTGATCGCCTGCTCGTACCGTTGTCGGACGTCGCGGGGTTCCGCCCCGGCGATGAAGGCCGTGGCCGCTGCGGCATCGGCCACCGACAGCGTCGTGTAGAGCTGCCCGGCGGCAAACGACAGCGGCTCGGTGTGGTTGAGCACCGTCATCAGCGCCTGCTGGCGGTCGTTGATCGTCGTCGAGGTGGCGAACGCGCTGGCGATGACCAGCGCGGACAGCACCACGCCGATGGTCAGGATCCGGCCGGGCGTGGTCCACAGAAACCACCAGCGTTGTTGTGCCGACGTCGACGGCGACCGCGACGCGAGCGGCTCCGTCGACGGGTGCGCCAACTCCACAGTCACGTGCGCGCGGACCTCATCAGCATCGCTTTCCGGCTCGTCGTTTCGACCGCTCCCACTGTATGAAAGAAGTCTAAGAGTTTCCGGCAGGCCGGGCGGCCCTATTGTTGAGGCGTGCGTGGCGACGGTGACGGATGGGTGGTTTCCCACGGCCAGGCCTACTGGGGCAGGTACGGCGCGGCCGGCCTGTTGCTGCGGGCCCCCGGCCACGACGGCACCCCGGTGGTGCTTCTCCAGCACCGGGCGGCCTGGAGCCACCAGGGCGACACCTGGGGTCTGCCCGGCGGGGCGCGCGACAGCCACGAGACCGCGGAACAGGCGGCCATCCGGGAGGCCCATGAGGAAGCGGGGCTGCCTGCCGAGCAGTTGACCGTGCGCAAGGTGGTGCAGACCAAGATCGTCGCGGGCGACGGGGTCAGTTGGAGCTACAGCACGGTGATCGCCGACGCCCAGGAGATGCTGCCCACCGTGCCGAACCGGGAGAGCGCCGAGTTGCGCTGGGTGGCCGTCGACGACGTCGCCACCCTGCCGCTGCACCCGGGATTCGCCGCCAGCTGGCAGCGGTTGCGCGACGAGTTCACGTCGATCCCGCTTCTGGTCAACCCTCAGCTCTGAGCGCCGCCTGCAAAGCCACCTTCAAAGACGAGGCCGCCGCACCAGGGTCCTCGGCCGCCGTGATCGCCCGCACCACGACGACGCGTCGCGCGCCGGCGGCCAGCACCTGCGGTAACCGGTCGGCGTCGATTCCGCCGATCGCGAACCACGGCTTGGCCGTACCGAGTTGGGCGGTGTGCCGGACCAGCTCCAGCCCGGGCGCAGCGCGGCCGGGTTTGGTCGGGGTGGGCCAGCACGGGCCGACGCAGAAGTAGTCGACGGCCTCGTCCACCGCCGCCGCGACCTGATCCACATCATGGGTGGACCGCCCGATCACCGACCCCTCGCCGACGATGCCGCGCGCCACCGCCAGCGGAAGGTCATCCTGGCCCAGGTGAAGCACGTCGGCGCCGGCGGCCAGCGCGATGTCGGCGCGGTCGTTGACGGCCAGCAGCGCGCCGTGGCGCCGGGCCGCGTCGGCGAGCACCTCGAGGTCCTCGAGTTCCTGGCGGGCCTCCAAGGGGCCGAACCGCTGTTCGCCCGGCGAACCCTTGTCGCGCAGCTGGATGAGGTCGACCCCTCCGGCGAGGGCGGCGTCGGCGAACTCCGCGAGGTCGCCGCGCTCGCGCCGGGCGTCGGTGCACAAGTACAGCGACGCGCTGGCCAGGCGTTCTCGAGGTTGGTGCACACCGCGACGCTAGCGGCTCGTCGTTGGGGGCCTAACCAGCGGGTACTGTGGGTTGACGAACGCGGGAGTCCCGGGAACGGGGACTGAGAGTGGGCATTCGAACCTGCCCTTACCGTCGCACCTGATCCGGGTCATGCCGGCGAAGGGAGGGAAGTTGACCGCAGCAAGCCTGGCCGTGATCGGCGGCGGCGTCATCGGATTGGCCGTCGCGCGGCGTGCGCTGAGTGCCGGCTGGGACGTCCGCGTGCACCGCACCGACGAGCGCGGCGCGTCGTGGGTCGCCGGCGGCATGCTCGCACCCCACAGCGAGGGCTGGCCCGGTGAGGAGAAGCTGCTGCAGCTCGGCCTGGAGTCGCTGCACCTGTGGCACGGCGGCTTTCTCGACGGGCTGCCCGACGATGTGGTCACGGCACGCGAATCGCTGGTGGTCGCCGTCGACCGCGCAGATGCGAGCGACCTCAAGACAGTGGGCGAGTGGCTTGCGGCCCAAGGGCATCCGGTGACGGCGACGACGTCGGCCCGCGATATCGAACCGCTGCTGGCCCAGGGCATCCGGCATGGGTTTCGCGCCGAAACCGAACTGGCCGTTGACAATCGGCTGCTGGTGCGAGCCTTGGCCGTGTCGTGTGAAGGGCTTGGTGTGCAGTGGGCGCCCCCCGTGTCCGAACTCGCCGAGGTGCAGGCGGATGCCGTGGTGATCGCGAACGGTATCGACGCTCCGACGCTGTGGCCCGACCTGCCCATCCGGCCGGTGAAGGGTGAGGTGTTGCGGTTGCGGTGGCGCCGCGGGTGCATGCCGGTGCCGCAGCGGGTCATTCGGGCCAGGGTGCACGGAAGACAGGTGTACCTGGTTCCACGCGCCGACGGCGTCGTCGTCGGCGCCACGCAGTACGAACACGGCCGTGATACCGCGCCCGCGGTGACCGGAGTGCGGGAACTGCTCGACGACGCCTGCGCGGTGATGCCCGCGCTGGGCGAGTACGAACTCGCCGAATGCGCCGCGGGCCTGCGGCCGATGACGCCGGATGGATTACCGCTCGTCGAACGCCTCGACGAGCGCACACTGGTCGCGGCGGGCCACGGGCGCAACGGGTTTCTTCTCGCGCCCTGGACGGCTGAACGGATCGCGGCCGAACTCGATGTCACGATTGGAGCAACACCATGACGCGCACGCGAGGAGCAACGAAATGAAGGTACTCGTCAACGACGAAGCGGTGGAAGTGGACGCCTCGACGACGGTCGCCGCGCTGCTGGAACGTCTCGGCTTTCCGGAGAAGGGCATCGCCGTCGCAGTGGACTGGTCGGTGCTACCGAAATCGGACTGGGACACCGCGCTGACCGACGGCGCTCGCGTGGAGGTGGTGACGGCGGTGCAGGGTGGCTAGCCCCGACACCCTGCGTCCCAGCGGAACATCGGTCACGAAGTTGACCATCGCCGGCCGCGAGTTCGGTTCGCGGCTGATCCTCGGCACCGGAGGCGCGGCGAACCTCGCCGTCCTCGAAGAAGCGCTGGTCGCATCGGGTACCGAGCTGACGACGGTGGCCATGCGGCGCGTCGATGCCGACGGCGGCACCGGCGTGCTCGAGCTGCTCAACCGCCTGGGTATCACCCCGTTGCCGAACACCGCGGGCTGCCGCGGGGCGGCCGAGGCGGTGATGACGGCGCAACTCGCTCGCGAGGCGCTGCACACCGACTGGGTGAAACTGGAGGTCATCGCCGACGAGCGCACGCTGCTGCCCGATGCCGTCGAATTAGTCAGGGCCGCTGAGCAATTGGTCGACGACGGCTTCACGGTGCTGCCGTACACCAACGACGATCCGGTGCTCGCGCGCCGACTCGAGGACGTCGGGTGCGCTGCCGTGATGCCGCTGGGTTCGCCGATCGGAACGGGCCTGGGAATCGCCAACCCGCACAACATCGAGATGATCGTCGAGGCCGCATCGGTGCCGGTGGTTCTCGACGCGGGCATCGGCACCGCCAGCGACGCCGCGATGGCGATGGAGCTGGGTTGTGACGCCGTGCTTTTGGCCACAGCTGTGACGCGCGCCGCCGATCCGCCGACCATGGCCGCGGCGATGGCCGCCGCGGTCACGGCGGGACGTCTGGCCCGGCAGGCCGGCCGCATCCCGAAGCGGTTCTGGGCGCAGGCATCCAGCCCATCACGATGAGTCGATATGTCGCCCTTGGTAGTTCGATGGCAGCGGGTCCCGGGATCGGACCCCGCGCCGGCGGTGCACCGTGGACGGCCGGCCGGTCGGCACGCAACTATCCGCATCTGGTGGCCGCCAAGCTGAATCTCGACCTCGTCGACGTGACGTACTCCGGTGCGACCACCGCGAACGTGCTGTCCGAACCGCAACACGGTGTGCCGCCGCAGATCTCGGCTCTGACCGGGTCCGAAGAGCTGGTGACGGTGACCATCGGCGGCAACGACGTCGGCTACGTGCCGATGCTGTTCGCCGCGGGCCTGCCACAAGTTGTCCGCAAGCTGCCGCTGCTGGGGACGGTGTTGCGCGCGCAGCTGGACCCGCGGGCTCGCGAGGACGCGCTGAGCCAGGTCGCGGGGGCGCTCGAGGAGGTCGGCCGGACCCTGCGTGCCCGCTCACCCCGCGCGACGGTGCTGTTCGTCGACTACCTCACGCTGCTCCCACCGTCGGGTGTGCCGGCACCGCCGCTGTCCGACACCGACGTGGCGACTGGCCGCCATGTCGCCGACACGCTGGAGCGGCTGACCGCGGAGGCGGCCTCCGCGTCCGGCTGCGGACTCGTGCGGGCCGCCGAGCACAGCCGCGCGCATCATGCGTGGTCGGCCCAACCGTGGACGACACGGTTCGGGTTGCCGTTACCGGGCAGACCCGCGCCGCTGCACCCGAACGCGGCGGGCATGCGCGCCGTTGCCGAACTCGTCGAATCGAAGCTGGGCGGGCCTGCGCCCGGGCGACGCTAACGTAGTGGGCAATGAGCCACACGAAGGTTTCGAAGCTTACTAAGACAGTCGCCCTGATCTCGGTCGGTGTCGTCGCGCTCGGGGGTTGCGGCCGTGGCGAGGAGCCGCAACCGGTGGTGCAGCCGCCCACCACACAGGCGGGGGTGTCGCCGGCCGCCGTGGACTTCGCCAGGTCGCTCGCGCAGCGCACCTCCGCCGACGCCACGTACGAGCACCTGGTGCGATTGCAGGAGATCGCCGACAACAACGAGGGTAATCGTGCACTCGGCACGCCGGGTTACGACGCCAGCGTCGACTACGTGGCAAACATCCTGCGCGACAAGGGTTTCGACGTGCAAACCCCGGAGTTCGAGGTGCGGCTGCCGTTCGCCGACGAACCCGCGCTGACCGTCGGCGGCGCCGCGGTCAAGGCCAGGCCGCTGAATTTCACGATCGGAACGCCGCCGGATGGGGTGTCGGGTCCGCTGGTACCGGCCCGCGTCGAGGACACGCCGGGCTGCACCGTGTCCGACTACGACGGGTTACCCGTCAAGGGCGCCGTCGTGCTCGTCGACCGTGGCACGTGCCAGTTCTCCGACAAGGAACAAGCAGCAGCAGAACGCGGTGCGGTGGCGCTGATCGTCGCCAACAACGAGGACAACGACGAGATGGGTGGCACGCTCGGGGAGGAGACCGAGGCGAGCATCCCGGTTGTCAGCATCACCAAGGCCGAGGGCGACCGGCTACGCGCCGACCCGCATGACGTCACCCTCAAGCTCAACGCGGGTGTACGCAAGGAGCGCACCCGCAACGTCATCGCCCAGACCAGAACCGGTGACACCGCAAACGTCGTGATGGCCGGTGCACACCTGGACAGCGTCCCGGAGGGCCCGGGCATCAACGACAACGCATCCGGTGTGGCGGCCGTGCTGGAGTCCGCAGTGCAGCTGGGCGGTTCCCCCGATGTCCAGAACGCGGTACGGTTCGGTTTCTGGGGTGCCGAGGAGGTCGGGTTGTTCGGATCGAACAACTATCTGGAGTCGCTGGATGTCGATGCCCTCAAGGACATCTCGCTCTACCTGAACTTCGACATGGTGGGCTCGCCGAACCCCGGCTACTTCACCTACGACGGAAACCAGTCACTGCCGCCCGACGAGGAAGGCGCGATCACCCGGGTGCCGGAGGGAGCGGCGGGCGTGGAACGCACGCTGGTGGACTACCTCGACGCGGCCGGAAAACCGGCCGAGGACACCAGCTTCGACGGTCGCTCCGACTACGACGCGTTCACCCTTGCGGGCATCCCGGCCGGTGGCACCTTCTCGGGTGCCGAGGCCAAGATGACACCCGAACAAGCCGAGCGCTGGGGTGGTGAGGCGGGCCAGCCGTTCGACCCCAACTACCACAAGGAATCCGACACCCTGGAGCACATCGACCGCACCGCACTGGGCATTCACGGAGCGGGCGTGTCCTACGCCATCGGTATTTACGCCCAGGACCAGGGCGGGCCGAACGGAATTCCCACGCGCGATCTACGCGTCCGTCACCCGCTCGCGTCATGAGGACATGGGCGGCCACTGCGGGAATCGTCGTCGGCGTTGTCGTCGGGGTCGTCGGAGCCATGACCTCGTGCGCGGCACCGGAGCCGGCGCCGCCGTCGCCGCAGGAGGTGGCGGACAGGGTCACCGCCGACGGGATGTACACCCACCTGCAGAAACTGCAGCAGATCGCCGACACCAACGGCGGTAACCGCGCCAACGGCAAGCCGGGGTACGACGCCACCGTCGATTACGTCGCGCAATTCTTGCGCGACAAGGGTTTCGACGTCCAGACCCCTGAGTTCGAACTGCTCGATCGCAGCCAGGGCGGCCAACCGTCGATGCGGGTCAGTGGGCGCGAATATCCTGTCGATCAAGCATCGCTGCTGATCACCACGCCGCGGGGCGGACTGAACGCCGTGACGCTTCGACCGACCAAGCCGGCCGGTTGCCGGACCGCCGACTACGACGGCGCGTCGGTGCGGGGCGCGATCGCCGTCGTCGACGACACGGGGTGCTCGGTGGTCGCCAAACAGAACGCTGCCGTGTCGGAGGGCGCCGTTGGCCTGCTGGTCGTCAGCTCGCCGGGTGGCAGCGGAAGCCGGGCGGGTCTGTTCACGCCCGGCTACTACCAGGACCTGACCGTGCCCGTCGGGGTCATCGGCCGCGAGGCCGACGCCGCCCTGCGGCGAACCTCGGCACCTGTACGCCTCGTACTGGACCGCAAACCGGTCATGAAGAAGACCCGAAATCTCGTGGCGCAGACCAAGACCGGCGATGCGCGCAACGTCGTGCTGGCGGGCGCGCATCTGGACAGCTCGGCGGCGAGTCCGGGGATCAACGACGACGGGACCGGCATCGCGGCGTTGCTCGAGACAGCGGCGGTACTAGGTTCACAGCCCCGGGTGACCAACGCCGTGCGCTTCGTGTTCTGGGCCTCGGAGGAGAACGGGCTGGCCGGACCGACGAGGTATGTGCAGGGACTTTCGCCCGACGAACTCCGCGACATCGCACTGTATCTGGGCTTCGACATGCTCGGTTCGCCCAACGCCGGCTACTTCACCTATGACGGTGACCAGTCCGCTACGCCCAACCCGGCGATCCCCGCACAGTCGGTACCCGTGGGTTCGGCCGGTATCGAGCGGATGCTGGCCGGCTACCTCAACACGGCGGGGGTGCGCCCCGCGGACATGCCATTGAGCGAATTCACCGACTATTACCCGTTTCTCACCGCAGGAGTGCCGGTCGGCGGTCTGACAGCTGGTTCGTCTCAGCGCAAAAGTGAGATACAGGCCCGCCTTTGGGGCGGCCGGGCGGGTGTTCCCTTCGACCCGAACTACCGCACCAAGCGCGACACCGTCGAGAACGTCAACCGGGATGCGCTGTCGGTTCTGGGGCCCGCGGTCGCCTACGCGGTCGCGAGCTATGCGGCCTCGGTAGACGGCGTCAACGGTGTTCCGCCCCCGGACCAACGGCAGCGGGCCGCTCGGTGATCCGACGAGGGCGCCCGGTGACGGTATCGGTCATCGTTCCGGCTTGATCGGATCGATCAAACGGTCACTGTCCGGAATAATCTGGCTCTACGAGATATTCGCTGGACGCTGCTGGTCAGATCCGCGCCGCATCCGGCATCAAGGCATGCAGAACGCTGAGTGCATAGACCCGCAGGAAACACGACCTAAGGGATGGCCTGGTTAGCGCGCTATTGCCTGATCGGTCGGTAGACGCGGCCGAGATCAGTCTTCTGGGATTCCGATCCGCGTCGGCGACAGGTCGGCGCCTGTGTGGAGAAGCATCGGCGTCTCCGTATTGCCGTATAGCGCAGCGGCTTCGTCATAATCGATCACATCGAGGACGACTTGTACTCCGTTCACCGCGTGGCCCGCAACGATCTTGACCGCTCTCGGTGCCCGCGCCCCTTGACTACTAGCCCCGACCGGGTTCAGATTTTGGTATCCCCACATGAGCGCTTCCGAACCTTGCTGTAGCGATGAAGCAGCTCGGAACTGCGCTTCTTTGCGATTGATTTGCTCTTGGAGGTTGTCGAGTTCGTATTTATTTGCGAGGTCGACATCTTCGGGCATTTCGTTGTTGAATATGTAGCCGCCCACGACGCCGGGGATGCGCGTGTAGAACCGGTCTTGCGGGAATGTCCCTGGCATGAATGCCATGGCTTCGACGGTCACATAGGCGCCCTCGGCCTGCGGGTAGTCGTACCTCACAGTTATGTCCTCGCCGAAGCCAATCTTCCTGAAACCGAGGACAAGTCGTTCTCCACCGGAACTTCCGGCCGGCGGGTTGAGTGTCTCAACAATGTAGATTTCCGGTGACACCAGCATCTTCGTTTTTGGATCCTTGCGCAGATCTAGAGTCCCCACACGCATCCAGTTCTGCACCTGGTAGGCCCAGCTGAGGTCCCCTTCTCCGCAATCGTAATCTTCACAGGGATTGGCGATGACATCTCGCCCGTTGTGCAGAAACGCCTTCACAGTACTGACGCTGAAGACATCCGCTTGGCTCCAATCAGCTGGATCGATATACCCCGGGAGTTTGGTCAAGTCGCTCATGAAGGTCGGCGGTAGCGGATGCTCCGTTGGATAGTTCGCGGGGAGTATAGGCGCCGATACGGGGATGTACGCCACTCCGCCTGTACTGTCCGTCGCCTTGACGAAGAAGTCGATGTACCCGACTTTCTGCAGCGATTGCACGTAATTGCGCGCTTCAGCGGATGGGGTGTACGTGTAGGTGCCATCCGGGTTGACGACGATCGTCCCGAGTGGTCCGGTTGTCGATCCCCCGTACTGAACGTCGCCCGTCGGATCGGAATCCGGCGGAGCCTGCGTCACACGGCCGGTCACAACACCTGTAGCGGCGATCGGCCGCTCCTGAGTCACCGACGAACGCAGCACTGGAACCGACACCTCGTCCGCCAGACTGACGTGCGTCGTGGGATTCCCCTGCTCATCGAAAGTCACGGAGGAGAAAATCACTGTGCCGGCGGCGCCGACGGATACAGCCGAAAATGGGCTTGATGAGCCAGGTACCGCGCCTGGCGGAGTGCCGGTGGCTGTCCGAACCTCGGTCGCGCCCAGGCTGGTGATCGCCCACACCGTGGTGGTGGCGCTCGCGCCGGACCCATTCTGAACAGTCACGTAGGCCGTTCCATTGCTTCCGAATGCGACCGGCCCGACAACGGTCCCCCCGTTGGCGGCGACGACTGCGGTGATCTTGCCGTTTTGGTCGATCGCGGTCACGGAGTCACCCGAGTCGGACACCAGATAGGCGGTGCCGTCCGGTCCCACCTCCAGGTGACCGCCGACAACGTCGATCGGGTTGCTGGCGACGGAGGTGACGAAGCCGTTCGTAGATACATGGACGACATAGCCGTTCGCAGTCTGGACCGCGGCATAGGCGGTGCCGTCCTTGGCGAAGACGAGCGTCTCGTCACCCGGGACGAATGGTTCCACAATGGTGTAGAACGGGAGCGCGCGCGCGTGCCCTGAGGGCGAAACAACGACGAGCTTCTGTTCGCCGTTAGCCCCGACGTTGAGGTAGATGCTGCCATCGGGCGCGATCACGTGGGGGGGGTCGAAGCCGAAGTCCCCGATCTGCACCGTTTTCATCGACGCGTTCGGTTTGACGATGAGCAACCGACTCACGTCTGCATCAGGATCTGGGCTGAGGACGTAGAGCGTGCCGTCGGCGGCTGTTCCCAAGACTGTGGGACCATATGACGACTCGAAGACGGGCGTATTGGTGACACCACTCGTGATCACCGAGATCCGATGCTCGTCAGTCATGAAGTTCTGAGTCAGCACATACGCGGTTCCGTTCGGAGCGACAACCACATTGCCTGTGGGAGTGAAACCTTCGATCAGGTGGGTGGTAGCTCCGCCGGACGATCTGAAAACCAACATCTCGGTCGACATGCCGGTGTCCGTCATTTTCACCGTAGGCAGATAGACGGTGCCGTTGGCTCCGACGGTCGGAAGGCCGGCTATTCCCGCGGCCTGACTCTTCGACACGGAGAGCGTTCGAGCCTTTCCGTTCGAGCCGATCACCACAATCTTGACTGAGGGGTTCTGCGCGGTTCCACTCACCTGAAACGCCACAGCGCTGCCGTCCGGTCCGAAGGTCGGCTCGAAGTCGATTACCGAAGGTGTCGTCGCACCTGTTGTCAGCGGCACGAGCTTCACTCGCGTGTGGCCAACTTTGCTATCGAAAAAGGGAGCCAGCAGATACTGCCTACCGTTCTCGCCGACTACCTGGGCCGAAGTCGATGTCACCGTGGCCGTCTTCATGCTGCCGGTCGCGCTGATTACCCGCACCGTCGCGCTGCTCGTCGCCGGATCGTAGGTGACGATGGTGATGCCGCCGTCGGTTCGCACGATGGGCGGTGATGGTGTTCCGGAGAATGCGGCTGTGTCGGCGATTTTTGCCCCGGACGGCTGATACACCTGCACGATTGTGGACACAGTGCCGTTCGGTGCCGTCGTGGATATCGTCTGGAAGATGCGGCCGGTGGTGCCGACGACCGGGCTTCCCACAGGGGATCCGGCGATCGGCGCCGGGTTCACGGGCGCGACCGCAGGGGCCACTGAGACCTGCACATTGATTGTCGTGGTGCCGCCGTATCCATCGGTGAGGGTCACGGCGAAGTTGTCCAGCTTGGCAGCGGCGGGGGCACCCGCAGCACGCGCATTCTGGCGGGCCGCTGCCGATGGCTTGTAGATGAAAGTGCCGTCAGGGTTGACGGTCACCTCACCGCCCTTGGTCGACGTGGTGGCACCGCTCAAAGTCACGGTGTCCCTCTCGGCATCGCTTACGGTAATCTTGCCGGTCACCAAACCCGTCGTCGCATCCGGTTTGGTGACACTGGATTTGCCAGTGGGGGCGGTGTTCAGGGGGTCGATATCGACGGTGACGGTGAATGTCGTTTTGCCGCCGCGCCCGTCGTCCGCCGTCACCTGGAAGGTGTCCTGCTTGTCGGCGGGCATCGCACCGCTGGCCGAGGCGGCGTGGCGCGCTGCAGCGGTCGGTGTGTAGGTGACCACGCCAGCAGACGACACCGAGACTGAGCCCTTGGTTGGACTGGTGGCCTTCTTGTAGACGAGCGCATCACCGTTTGAATCGTTGGCCGACACCGTGCCGGTGACCGCACCCTTGGTGGGGCTGGGCTGACCGGTCGGGGTGAACGCCCCGCCGGTCGGGGCGACGTTGTCGTTGGCCGGCGCGATCACGACAGTCACCGCGACGGCTCGTTGACCGCCGAAACCATCATCGATGGTCACGTTGAAGGTGTCGGTCTTGGCTGAGGCCGGCGCACCGGTCACCGCGGCCGCCGAACGCGCGGCAGCGTTCGGCGTGTAGGTGAACGTGCCGTTGCCATTGTCTACGATCACACCCTTAGCGGTGGCCGCTGGGGCGCTGAACGACAAGGGGTCCTTGTCGGCGTCAGTGCCGGTGACCGTCACCGTCACCACACCGGTGCTGGGGTTGGGTTTGGTTACGGTGGCCTTACCCGTAGGCAGCGCGTTCTTGCTTAGGATGTCGACTTCCACCGTCACGGTGGTCGATCCGCCCTTACCGTCCTGCACGGTGACAATGAAAGTGTCCTTCTTCAAGGCTGGATCCGCACCGTCGGCGGCGGCCGCATGGCGGGCTGCGACGGTCGGGGTGTAGGTGAACCCGCCCGTCGAGGTCACCGTCACCTTGCCCTTGGCTGTCGTCGTCGAACCCGAGTACGTGAGCTTGTCGTTATCGGCGTCGGTGACACCGACGATCTTGCCGGTCACTGCGCCGTTCGTGGCGTTCGGCGGATTCGGTATTTCCGCCACCCCGCCCTCTGGAGCGTGGTTCTCCATAACTGCCGCCGCAGTCGCCATCAACGAGTTGGAGACATCGCCGGTATCAGCCAGCGTCGACTCCCGGGTCGTATCAGCGCCGACCTCTCGGCGCGCAGCGGCCAGCAACACCCACTCAGCCGGTGCATCGACGGGCGCGTCGGGAGTCGTCCCGCCGAAGGGATCGAAAACGTTGGACAGCAGTGTCAGAACCGCAGCCGGTGGCGGAGGCGGAACCTCGACCGGCTCTGCGGGCCCCTGCTGATCCACCACGGTCAGCGTCTCCACCGCTGCACCGGCGCTCCCGGCGGGCACCTGATTTGTCTCTGCGGGCTGCTGTCCGTTGCCCGACAGGTCGATCTGATTGGCCGACACCGATGTCTCCGGAGCGCTTCCGTCGACAGTCGCTGACTGCCCTGTCGCAGCCGAATCATTTGACCCGTTTGATCCGGGCGGCGTCTGCGTTGACTGCGCACCTCCGGTGGCGCCGTTCTCGTTCTCGCCGGCGGCAGGTTCCTCTTGCTCGTTGTCGGCAGGCTCCTCTTGCTTGTCGTCGGCCGGCTCCTCTTCCTCTTCCTCTTCCTCTTCCTGCTCATACTCGTCCTCGTCGGGCAGCGATCCGCCGCTCGACGACACCACCACGCCGCCACCCAGGTCGACAGTCACCGCGGAACTCGACGGCTCCTCGTCATGCTCGGCCGCTTCCGACTGCTGCTGCCCACCACCCGAAGGGTCGCCAGCCGAGGAATCCTTCACGGCTGCACCGGTATCCGGGTCCGTGTTCGATGACTCCTGCGATGTGCCCGCGCTGCCGTCGCCTGCCGCCCCCTCGCCATCCTGTGCCCACGCCACGCCAGAGGGAGTTGCCAGCGCGGCCCCCACGCCCAGCATCACTGCCAACGCACCGACACGACCGATGTACCGCGAGTAGCCCATGGTTCCCCCTGGCTCGGTGTCGACAAATGAGTCAACACAGGTTTGAACAGAACGTATCGTTCGGTGGCCGTAGAGGAATCGGGGAATTCCCTATGGTTTGCCCGAATTCACCCGATCACCCAACCGTCTCCCGTTGCGTCCACATCCATGCTCGTGTCCTCAGCTGGCGATGACCAGCGGCTGACTCCTAGCTTGTGAGCAAAATCCCGGACGCAGATAGTGATGGCATTCGGAGATGTGGAACGCGCTGTTTCTTTCCGCTAGGAACTTCTGGCAACTGTTGCGCGACGACCCATCAACGGCTTTCAGATCATGCTGTCAGCAGCCGCGGAGCTTCTGTGGGTTGGAGCGGTGGCCGCAGGCAGCCCACAAGCCGAATCGCCGGCGTCGGCCTCGAAGGGTCGCCACAGCGCGATCACGGTCGAAGACGGTAAGCCAGCGCGCCCGCGAGCACCACGCAAGCGCCGGTCACCACCGACGGGAGCGGGAGCAGCAACGCCAGCACCACACATCCCGTCAGCCCGACCGCCGGGACCATTCGGCGGCCGAGTGTCCACGCCGAGGCGTTGGCGATCGCGTAGTAGACGAGCACGGTGAACGACGAGAATCCGATCGCCGTGCGGACATCCACGGTGGCGGCCAGAGTGGCCACCAGGACGCCGACCACGACCTCGGCGCGGTGCGGGCTGCCGAACCTCGGGTGGACGCGCGACAGCGTGTGCGGCAGGTGGCGGTCGCGCGCCATCGCCAGCGTCGTGCGCGACACCCCGAGGATGAGCGCCAGCAGCGACCCGAGCGCGGCCACCGCGGCGCCGGCGCGCACGACGGGCTCCAGCGTGGCAAAGCCGGCCGCGGTCACCGCGTCGGCGAGTGGTGCGGCTGCTGAAGCCGTTGCCGCAGTTCCTAATTCGGCGATGACGGCGGCGGCGACGAGGGCGTACACCACGAGCGTGATGGCCAGAGCCAGCGGTATCGCGCGGGGGATGGTGCGGGCGGGGTCGCGCACCTCTTCGCCCAGTGTCGCGATCCGTGCGTACCCGGCGAACGCGAAGAACAACAATCCGGCGGCCTGCAGCACGCCGGCGACGGAGGCATCGGCGTCGACCGACAGGCGGGTCCATTCGACATCCCCGAAACCGAGGACGGTGACCACCACGGTGCCCAGCACGGCCAGTACCACGGCGACGATGACGCGGGTCAGCATTGCCGACTTACGGATGCCTGCGTAGTTCAGTGCGGTCAGCGCGGCGACCGCCCCGACCGCGATCCCACGGGCCGCCTCGGGCCACACGTAGTAGCCGACGGTGAGCGCCATCGCCGCGCACGACGCGGTCTTGCCGACGATGAAGCTCCACCCCGCGATGTAACCCCAGAACCGGCCGAGCCGCTCACGCCCGTAGACGTAGGTTCCTCCGGACTCGGGGTACCGCGCGGCGAGCCGGGCCGACGAGGTGGCGTTGCAGTAGGCCACCACGGCGGCCACCGCGAGCCCGATCAGCAGTCCGGAACCGGCCGCGGCTGCGGCCGGCCCGACGGCGACGAAGATGCCCGCGCCCAACATCGAACCCAGCCCGATGACGACCGCGTCGAAGGTGCCCAGCCGGCGTGGCAGTGCGGGGCCGGCCGGCGTGCTCACGCCGGAATGCTAGATCAGGCGTTGTTGTGGTGCGGCTGCAACGACTCGCGGGCGGAGGTCGTCGCCGAGGCGACGAGCGCAACGAGCAGCCCGGCACCGCCGAGCAGGGCCAGCGGGACCGTCCACAGCCGCCGGATCAACAGTGCGGACTCGCACTGCTCGACGTAGTCGGTATCGCCGCCTGCCGCGACCGCCTGGGTCAGATCGGTGAGATATCCCGTCCCGCATTTCACCTGCCAGCCGTACTGGTCGTAGCTGTCCAGGAACACCGGGAAATTCAGGGCCAGCAGGGCGGCGCCCAATACGACGGCGGAGATGATCCCGGTCCAGGCCAGGCGGTGGTGGTGGTCTGACAATGTGTCCCCCCGTTCATGTCATGCAGACGTCAGCGAACAGCAGCACCGGCCATGAGGCGATCGATCCCAGGTACGAAACGACCAGGTCGGCGCCGCTCATCCCCTGTAGGTGGTCGGTGTGTGTCGTCGACCAGAACACGCCGACCAGCAGGTAGGGCGTGCCGAGGACGAGCGCCACCGTGATCAGCTCACCGATCGTGACCTGAAAGCCCAGAAGCTTGCGGAGCGCGCCGAACACACGATTATGTTAATCGCCATTCTACGTCGTCTGGCAAGTTCGGCCGGATCCCGGCGGCGGTACTGGACCGGTACGGACGTGGTCTGTCCGATATCGTGTCTGCCATGTCGCGCACTCGGCCGGCGAGCGGTGACGCGGTCCGGCGCCGGCCGAAGGACCGCAAGGCCCAAATCGCCCGGGCATCTGCCGAGGCGTTCAGCACCTTGGGCTTCTACGGCGTGAGCATGGAGTCGATCGCATCGCGGGTCGGGATCTCGGCGGCCGCCCTCTACCGGCACTATGCGAGCAAATACGACCTCTTCCGCGACGCCGTGCTCAATCTGGGCCAGCAGCTGGTGGACGCCACCGCGTTCATCGACGAGAGCGATCTCGAGGACCCGCAACTGGAGCTGCGCCGGGTGGCCACGGCGCTCATCGAGACCGCAATGGCGAACCGGGAGTCCGGCGGGCTGTATCGCTGGGAGGCGCGATATCTGCGCGGCGACGATCAAGCATCCCTGATCGCGCAGATGCGCACCGTCAACCGCCGCATCCAACGCCCGATCTACGCCATGCGCCCGGGTCTGACCTCCCATCAGCGATGGACGTTGTCCATCGCCGTCCTGTCCGTCACCGGCAGCATCGTCGACCACCGCGCGAAGCTGCCCGCCGGTCAGGTGCGGGCGCTGCTGGCCGATCTCGCCACGACGCTGGCCGCCACCGAACTGCCCGACGGTGACGACGCCACCGAGCAGCCGGTCACACCGGTGCCCACCGCCGTCGAGCCCTCGCGATATGAAGCGCTGCTCAACGAGTCCATGCGCTTGTTCAACACCAACGGATACCGCAACACGGGCATGGAGGACATCGCCGCGGCCGTCGGCATGCCGGCATCGGGGATCTATCGGTACTTCGCAGGCAAAAGCGACATCCTGGCCGCCGTCTTCCGCCGCGCGGCCGACCGGCTCTCCGACGAATTGACAGCGATCACCGCTGCCAACGCCGACCCCGAGGACGCCCTCACCGCGGTCATCGACGCCTATGTGGCCAGGTCGTTCGCACACCCCGAACTCGACTACGTCTACTACTCCGAACGGCTGCACATGTCGCCGACGGACCAGAAGATCCTGCGGAACATGCAGCGCACCACGGTGGAATCGGTGGTCGAGTTGGTGGTCGCCGTGCGCCGGGACTGGACATCGAGCCAGGCCAGGTTCGCCGTGCACGCGGCCATGGCGTTGGTGATCGATCTGGGCCGGCTGATGGGATACGTCAACTCGCCGCAGAACCGAGCGGTTCTGCAGCGGGTGCTGGATGTGACGCTGTTGGGCCGCTACCGGTTACGCGCGACGTTGCCCGCCAAGTAGGCGAGGTAACCGAGACCGCCGAGGGCCGCGACTTTGCGCGTCTTGCGGGCGGCCAGTCCGAGGCCCAGCGCCGTCTCGATACCGCCGTTGACATAGATGAACTGGCGGGTGTTGCGCGGGAACGCCTGCACCGTCATCGATTCGAACAGCTCCGGTTTGACGAAGTGGCTGAGCCCGACCCCGGCCAGGCCCAGGCCGGCCAACGTGGCCACGCGCGAACCGCTGCTCGATTCCTGAAGTGACACAGCCGGTGGTCCTCTCTGCTACGCAATCCGATAGTCGCTCAGAGGATACTGTGACGCCTCTCTGATGGCTTTGCGGGTGGATACCGGCTGCAACAACGTGGCCTCGCCATTGGGGTCGAAATAGTACGACCGCGAACCCGCGCAGTTGCCGGCCATGAACACCGAGTTGCCCATGAGCTTGGTCATCCGGTCGAGGTAGCGAGCGTTGGCGTCCTCGGTGACCTCGAATGTCGTTGCGCCACGGCGCTTCATCTCGCCGAACAGTCGATCCATGTGACGCATCTGATATTCCATCGTGTTGAAGAAGTTCAACCCGAGGAAGGCATAAGGGCTCGCCATACTCAGATAGTTGGGGAAGTAGGGCACCGTGACGCCCTGATAAGCCTGGAATCTCGTGTCGCGCCACCACTTCCCGAGGTTGCGACCCTTGCGTCCGATGATCTCGATCGCCGGGAAATTCGCCTCCCACAGATCGAAGCCCGTCGCCAGTATGAGCGTGTCGATCTGGGTTTTCGTTCCGTCGGCGGCGACAACGCCGTCGGGTTCGATGTGCTCGATCCCCGAATTCTTGAGGTGCACATTCGGTTTGGTGAATGCGCGGTTGTAGTTGTTGGAGAACGTCGGACGTTTGCAGCCGAAATCGTAGTCGGGGGTCAACTGCTTGCGGAGCTCGCGATCCCGCACGGAGAAGAACCGGTGCATCTTGGCCACGTCGGATGCCGCGATGTTGAGGCGGCGGAACAGAAGCTGTCGGTGGCGCAGCCCGACGAAAAGGAAGAACTCGTAGATGACGTCGGTGACTGCGCGAAGTGCACGCTGCGTCAAGGGAATCCGGGCGAACAGTCGCTTGAGTGCGTCGGGAATCGGGAAGTCGAGCCTGGGCACCACCCAGACCGGCGTTCGCTGGTAGACGGTCAGGTCAGCGGCCTTCTTCGCTACTTCCGGAATCAGCTGCACAGCGGTCGCGCCGGTGCCGATGATCGCCACCCGGCGGCCCCCGAGGTCGTAGGTGGGGTCCCACGCGGTGGTGTGCATGACCTTGCCGGCGAAGCTTTCGATCCCCGGGATCTCGGGTGTGTGGGGCTGTGACAGGAACCCGGTGGCCGTGATCAGGTAACGCGCCGACAGCGTCTCGCCACCGGCCAGCGTGACCCGCCACACCTCGGCCTCCTCGTCCCAGCAGGCACCTTCGACGAGCGTGTTGAACCGCATGTGCCTGCGCACGTCGTACTTGTCGGCGACGTGAGCCGCGTACTGCTTGATCTCGTCGCCGGTGGAATACAGCCGCGACCAGTTCGGGTTGGGCTCGAAGTAATACGAATAGGTGGTCGTCGGCACATCGACCGCCAACCCGGGGTAGCGGTTGACGTGCCAGGTGCCGCCCAGGTCGTCCTCGCGATCGAGGACGACGAAGTCCTGATAGCCCATCCGCTTGAGCTGGATGGCCGCGCCGATCCCCCCGAAACCTGCGCCCACGATGACGGCGTCGAGCAGTTCCGAAGTCATAGGAAAAACGGTACCGCAGCGACCAGGCAGTATCGGGGAGGCGTCAGCCCTTTAGCGAGCCGGTTCTCGGCGGATCGAGCGTCGCAATGCAGGTCACGGCCCGGTCACCCTGTTCCCAGGTTTCGGCCGTGGGATAGAGCACATACAGCTGAACGGAAGTGTCCGTCATCGCGTCCGGTGCGTAAGCAGCCAGTTCGGGGCTGCACTTCTCGGCGTAGGCGTCAATCGCGGCCTGGCCGGGGAAGTCGCCGTCGGGCATCTGGAGAACGGCGAACACCTCACCGGCGTGGGGCTCGTCACATCCGATCGTCTTCACCGTCAGTACGCGGGTGTTGGCCGGTATCTCGGCCAGGCAGTCGCCCTGCTTGACATCGGTGGCGGTCACCGTGCCGCCGCCGAGGAGGAAGTACACCAGCACGGCGACGACGGCCACCGCCGCCCACAGCGCCGACAACGCCAGACCCGCGATCGCCAACCCTCGCCCGCCCTGACCCTCGCGGGCCTTCTTCAAACCGACGACGCCGCAGACGACACTGATCAGAATGCCGCCGAGCAGGCCGAAGACCAACGAGACGATGGCCCACCAGTTCGTGGGCCGCTGTTGGGCCGGCGCGTAATAGGACCCCTGCTGCGCGTACGGGGGCGGCGGCGGTGGCGG
>NZ_LQIW01000010.1 GCF_001500025.1 Mycobacterium sp. IS-1590
GTCCAGAACACGACTGGCGGGCGGGAGCGGCTTGCCCACCTCTTCGAGCGGTTGGGACGCCTGCAGCAGTAGCTCGTTCAGCGTGACCATCTGCTGCGCAAGCTCTTTGGCGGCCGGGCCGAAGACACCGTTGAGCGCCTTTTCGATCTGGGGGTTCAACGGCCCGAGGGTGCTGCTGAGCGGAGCGCGCAGAGCGGTACTCACCGGCGCACGGTTGTTGGCGACGCCCAGGTTCGTGAGGGCCTCGCTGACCGGACCGTCGAGCGATTGTCCCCCAGGCGCGGTGCCCACCTGGGTGGTCGGCACCGTCGGAACACCGAACAAGGACGGGCCGGTGAGCCCTGCTCCGGAAGTGCCCGCGTTGACCGAACCGAGCGAGTACACGACGGGGACGGGTCCCAGCGACGTCAACAGCAGGCCGACGGTACTGCCGCTGTTGTAAGCGATGCCGTCCGTGCCGACATAGGTCGTCGACGGCGTGCTCTGGCGCGTGTACGACGCCAAGATCGGCGGGCTCACCACCGCCCCGGCAGGTGTGATCACCACCGGCATGGTGACGACTCCGAACGACGAGATACCGGACGGCAGTTCCGCGCCTTCGGCGGCGATCGGAACGGCGACCACGGTCTCGGACCCCAGGTTCGGCAGGCCCGCCGGGAGAGGAACTTTCGACAACGCATCGACCGGCCCGACGACCACGATCGGCGCCGCGGCCAGCAACCCGAGTGACCCGCCCAGCGCGCGGTAGGAACCGGACCCTGCGGGAATCCACGCCGTCAGGGTGGGTGTGGAGACGACGTCGTCGAGCGGCGCGAGGGTGTCGCCGACGAGCTTCTGCACCTCGGGAGGCGCGTCGGAGAGCGACACGCCGGCGACGGTGATCCGGTCGCTGATCCGAGCGACCAGACCGGCGGCGGTGTGGCTGGGCAGCTGGATGAAGGTGCTGCCGAGACTGGTCTTGCCGCTGGCCGCGAACAGCGGCCAGTTGAAGGTCGTCACGAACTCGGTTTGAGTCGCGGTCAAGCCGATCACGTCGAGCACGTCTTCGACCGTCGGGACGCCCGCGATCTGTCGGCCCACCCCTGGCGCCTGGTTGAGCGCGTTGAGCGCGTCGATCACGCTCTTGATGCCCGCGAGCGGCAACAACACGGTGTCGGCTACGGCCTCCACCTCGTCTCCGGCGCCCGGGCTCAGCGTTTCAGCGGTGGCGGCGATGACCATCACCGTGGCGTCCCCCGAAATACCGGGGACGACGTCCAGTCCCGTCGCCGAGGACGACGCCGCGAGCAGCCCCTCTGTGCTGGTGAGGTCTTTCTGCGTGGTGCGCGCGGTGAAGGTCGGCAGCCATCCGCCCGACCATCCCGCGATCGGGTTCCAGAACGCCGCCGCGGCGCCGCCGAAGGCGCCCGCGAAGACCAGGGCGCTGTCCATGGCCCGCGCCCCGTCGGTGACGGTCTGGGTGTAGGGACCGGTGGAGGCGGCAAGCGCGACATCCGCGCTGACAGGGGGTTTGGGTGCGGTCACGGCGACGGTCAAGGCCGTCGCCGCTACGGTGGCGGCGCCGGCGACGGCGAACTTCGAGGGGCGACCCATGTTCCGGTGGTTCCCAGTCATCTGACCAGTCCCTTCAAACCTACTTCACCGAACACCGCTATTGTCAAGATCGTTAATTCAGCCCGCCTACCCACTTTCTCGCGGCTTCAAACCCTGCTTGTGAAGTTCTTCGGATCGTCGGCGCCCGTGATGCGGGCAATCGAGTTAGCTAGGCCGCCACTGGATCACGATTGCGGGGTCTGCGATTCGACGACCGAACGCCGGTTGCGCGGATATCGTCGCGATCATGATCATCGGCCGCCGCGAGTTCATCTGCGGCGCAGGCATGATCACAGCGGCCACATTGCTGTCGGCGTGCGGCGACGGACGTCGAGCAGACGGCGAACATGTCGTGATCGTCGGTGCCGGGTTCGCCGGGCTTGCGGCCGCACGACGACTGGCGGACGCCGGCCGACGCGTCACGGTGCTCGAGGCACGCGACCGTATCGGCGGCCGCACCATGACCGACGCTTCACTGGGTGTGCCGATCGACATCGGCGCGTCGTGGATCCATGGCACGCAAGGGAATCCGGTCACCGAACTGGCCAACGACATCGGAGCCAAGACGGTCGAGACGGACTTCGACGATTTCGTGTTGTTCGACGATCGCGGCGAGGTGGATCCCAGCGCCGCAGCGGGCCTGTCAATGGAGTGGGACAAGATCGCAATCGGCCTGGACGGGCTCAGCGCGGATGCCGGCGACACCGCGTCGGTCGCCGATGGGCTGGCCGAGGTCGCCGACATGAACGACCCACTGATCTCGTGGATCGTGGGCTCCCAGATCACCGGCGAATATGCCGCTGATCCAGTCCAGTTGTCGCTGCGGTGGTTTGGCAGCGAAGGCGAGATGGACGGCCCCGACGTTCTGCTCCCCGGCGGCTACACACAACTGTCGCAGCACCTGGCCCGCGATCTCGATGTTCGACAGCACACCACGGTTCGCCGAATCACGTACGACGACCGCCAGGTGCGTGTCGACACCTCCGCCGGTCCGGTGATCGCCGACCGCGTCATCGTGACCGTACCGCTCGGTGTGCTCAAGGCCAACTCCATCGAGTTCGATCCTGAACTGCCACAACGGAAACGCGACGCCATCGGCCGCCTCGGCTTCGGGCTGCTCAACAAGGTCGTACTGGCGTTCGACCAACCGTTCTGGCCTCGCTCACATCCGATGATCGGACTCGTCGGCAACGATCAACCCGTCAGCGACCTGGTCAACGGTCTTCTGCTGTCGGAAAAGCCGATCCTGATTGGATTGCGCTCGGGTCAGGCCGCATGGTCACGCGAAGCCCTGTCGGACCGGGATGCGGTCGCGCAGGTCATCACCACACTGGGCGCCCCCGAACCGACGGGATCGATCGTCACCCGCTGGGGCACAGACCCGTACAGCCTCGGCGCCTACAGCTTCATCGCGGTCGGATCGGATCCGGACGACGTGAGCGCTCTCGGTGAGCCCGTCGGCGAACGACTCCTGTTCGCCGGAGAAGCCACGAATCCTGAGTTCTTCGGCACCGTCCATGGCGCCTATCTCAGCGGAATACGGGAAGCCGAACGGATTCTGGGTTAACCGCTTGTCCCGCGATCGTCACGGTGGCTGCGTAGGAGTTCGCGCTCGGCGTCCTCGAGTGCGGCGCGCGCCGACCGCAACCGCTCGAGAAGGTCATCGGTCTCGTGCTGGGCCCGGTCGACCGCCCGGGCTTCCTCCATCGACCCGAGCACGATGCCGATGAACAGGTTGAAGATCAGGAAACTCATCGTGACGGCATAACTGATGAAGAACAGGATCGTCCACTGCGAGACCTCCTGCCCCATCGCGATGTTGTCAGGCAGGTTCTCCAAGGTCAGCATCACGAACATCGTCAACATCGCCTGCCCGATGTTGCCGTAGTGCTCCGGATCGTGACCCGCAAACAGGACCCAACCGAGCATTCCGTACAAGAAGACCATCAGCACCGTGGCCGCTGCCAGCGATGCCACGCCGGGAACGCTTCTGCCGACGGCCCCCATGATGACGCGCAGATCCGGCAGGAACCGCACGATGCGAACGATCCGCAGGACCCGCACCAAGCGCAGCACCATGGCGGATTGGCGCAGCCACGGAATGAAAGAGGCGGCAACCACGATGAAATCGAAAACGTTCCACTTGTTCGCTACGTACGCACGGACGTTCCAACCCGCCGCCGTGAACCGGATCACGATCTCCACGACATAGACGGCGAGGATGACGTCGTAGGCGACATCGAACATCCCGTGGTATCCCGCCACCACGCTCTCGAAGGTCTCCAGTCCGAGCACCACCGCGTTGACGAGAATGACCACGGTGATCGCGAGATCGAATGCCGGATGGGCAACGAGGGCCCGGCAGCGTTCGACGATCGGCGGTGCATTCTTGGGCGGCGCGTCTGCCGCGATGCCGGATTCAGGCGAGACGATCTGCACGCTAACTGCATAACAAAAGCGGCTCTGCAAAGAGAGAAAATGGGCGGATCTATTGTCCGGATTGCGAATACTGACACCACGGGACAAGCCGCAATGTTGCAAAGAAAAGTACGTCAGATTCCAGCGGTATGACGCAGCATTCGCACCCCCGTACACCATCCTGAACAGTATGTTTGCTGGACGATCCAGCGCGAGATCAGCCGCGCGGAATCGCAGGGTTTTGTCGGGCGAATTCATTTCAAAACAGCGGCAGAAAATAACCGCCACCGTTACTCTTCCCGGGTGCAACCGACGACTCCTTCGCATTCCAAGAAGCCGGTGAATAGCCGGCGGGTTGCGACCGGCCTCGCCGTCGTGGCGGTGTTTCTGATCGCCTATCTCGGCACGGCGTTCGCCTACTGGTGGTTGTCGGCTTCATCGCAGGAGCTGGAGCCACCGGATCTGCAGAACCGGTCGGAGACGGTGGTGCTGTTCAGCGTGCAGTCACTGAAGACCGTCGACCGCAAGCTCGACGTGAAGGTGTCGGTGATTCCGCAGGACTCTCTGGTCGATTCGCGTCTGGACGTGTTGAACACCGATATCACGGTGCGCATCTTCCCGTTCAACACGTCGGGTGATCTTCGTTGGCCGGCCGGAGAGTCCCCCGGTGAGGAGACCACGAGCCTCGACCTCAGCGGCGAATCCGATATCTGGCCGTTCGACACGTACAGCACGGAGTTCATCAGTGCCGATGTGATGGTCGGCACCGGCGATGAACGTGAATTCGTTCCGGCGCGAGTGGAGTTCGAGGGCTGGGCCGACGGCTGGTCGCTCACACGCACCGATGGACCGCCGTCGGCGGATTCGGTGGGCGGCGGGGACTCGGTGAAGATCACCCTGAAACGGGCGCTCGGACCGCTGACCTTCGACATCGGGATCTGCCTCGTGTTGATCGCACTCCCTGCCCTTGCGGTCTTCACGACGTTCCAAGTGGTGACGGGGCGAAAAGAGTTTCAGCTGCCCTTGCTCACCTGGTATGCGGCAATGCTTTTCGCGGTCGTTCCGCTACGCAATATCCTGCCGGGCGCGCCGCCACCGGGCGCCTGGATCGATCAGCTTCTGGTGCTGTGGGTCATCGTCGCGCTCGTCTCGTCGATGGTCGCCTACGTCGTGCACTGGTATCGGAAGATCCCCTAGCCGGCTCAGATCGGCAGGCTGGTGCTGGTTTCCTTCTCGGCGAATTCCCAGAGCCTTCGGGCGTCGTCGTAATCGCAGGCGACGGCACCCCGGCCGCTCAACGTCGGCGCACCCTTCAGGCCGTACCTGCTGTCGATGCCGACATAACTGCCGGGTGGAATCGGCTCGGTGATGCAGTACAGCGTCGGCGCCGCGCCCGCGTCGAGGTCGTTGGCGAGCACTCGGGCCGCCGCCTTGACCACAGCGTGAAAGGCGGCCATCGCAGGCTTTTCGGAGACGTTCGACAGATTCGACGCCACCCAGCCGGGGTGCGTCAGGAAGCTGGTGATCGGCGAGCCGGCCTCACGCAGCCGGCGGTCGAGTTCGAGGCCCCACAGCATCACTGCCAGCTTCGAGCGGGCGTATGCCGGGAACGCCGACCATTTGCTGGAGCGCAGATGCGGGTCGTCGAAGTTGATGCTCGCCGACTTGTGCGCATCCGAGCCCACGTTGATGATCTTCGACCGCACCCGCCCAAAGAGCAGGTTGCTCAATGCGAACGGCCCCAGGAAGTTGGTGCCGAGCGTGGCTTCGAAGCCGTCCACGGTTTCGCCTCGATGCTGCGCGACCAGGCCCGCGTTGTTGATGAGAATGTCGACGTCGCCATCGAGCAGTTCGGGGAAGGCGCGCACCGACGATTGATCGGCCAGGTCGAGTTTGACCACCGACGTCTCGCCGCCCATCTCAGCGGCCCGCTGAGCGCCCAACTCGAGGTTGCGCACCGCGAGAATCACGTGCGCGCCCGCACCGACCAGCGCCCGCGCCGTCGCCAGGCCGACTCCATTGGTGGCCCCCGTGACGATGATCCGCTTTCCGCCCAGATTGCCGAGCCGGCTCGGCGACCAATTCGTAGCCACCGTGTGAGGTTAGGCGATGCGGCCGGGCCGCATGATCGTTGACACCACACATCGGTGCTGGTTGTCTACTCGCCGATGAGCGACTCCGCCCGCGAGATCGAGAATCTCGTCTACGCCTACGCCGAGCGAATCGATGCCGGCGATTTCGACGGTGTCGGCGCCCTGTTCGCCCACGGCCGGATCCTCGCTGTCGAGAACGGGCCGCCGGACACGGTTTTCGACGGCGCGACCCGGGTGCGGCAGATGTTCGAGATGGCGGTGCGCCTCTACGACGACGGCACCCCCAGGACCAAGCACTTCACCACGAACGTGACGGTCCACGTCGACGAGGACGCCGGGAGGGGCCGCGGCAGCGCCTACTACTGCGTCACGCAGGCCACACCCGAACTTCCCCTACAACTCGTCGTGACCGGCCGATACCGCGACACTTTCCACCGCGTCGACGGCACATGGTGGTTCGACAGTCGCACCATGTTCGTCGACCAGGTCGGCGACACCAGCAACCACCTCAGGTTCTAGAAGCGGGAACTACGTCACCACTTCCACGGCTTGTTCCAGTGCCCTGGGGGTGGGACACCGGGAATGTGGGCGATATGCCCGGGTGGTGGCGGCTTCGGAACGTGGATGTGCACAGGCGGGACCTTCGGAACGTGGACATGCACCGGGCCCGGCGGCTCCCACCACCAGTCGTCGTGCGCCATCGCCTGGCCCGCGCCCACACCGACGGACGCAAACGCCAGCGCACCGGCCATCACCGCTGTGGTCGCAATCTTCTTCGTCACTGTCATCGTCATCGTGATTCCTCTCGGCTGTCTGCCCCGCCGCTGCTTCCGACGCTCGACACTGAGGTCCAACGCGACACGGCCCTCACGACTTCCCCGACAGTCCCCCATCCTGCCACTGCGGCGAGTACGGCCGCCAACCGCCCTACGGCGCGAACTCGTCGACGACGTCAGCGGCCCTACGCAGCTGGTCGACGTCTGAACTGGTTGGGATCAGGTGTATCTCGTCGGTCCCGATGTCCTGGAACCGGCGCAAGACGTCGAGCAGCTCACGTTCACCTCCTGCCCAGCCGGTCGCAGGCGCCATCGCATCGACCACGTCGGCGGGAATCCAGTTCATGTAGCGCCGCAGATGCCGATGCACCTGCTCGCGCGGTTGGTCGCCCTCGCCGATCGCGAACCAGAACGACGTCGCCAGGTGCGGCGCGGGTTTGCCGGCCTGCGCCCAGGCGGTGCGGGCGACATCGAACAACTCGTTCTGCCGGTGGACGTCCAGATCCAGCGTGGTGCCCGCCAGCCCGTCGGCCCACTGGGCGGCGCTGCGCACGGTCTTGGGTCCGATCGTGCCGACCAACAGCCTCGGGCCGCCGGACTGCACCGGCCTCGGGCCGACCGGCAGGACGGATTCGGTGACTTTCTCGCCCGCCCAGACCCTGCGCATCACCGCGACGCGATCAGCCATCCCCCGCATCGTCTGGTCGGCCGGGTCCGCGCCGACCGCGCGGTAGTCCTCTTCCCTACCGCCGACGCCGAAACCGACCGTCAACCGTCCGCCGCACAGCATGTCGCCGGTGGCCAGCGCCTTGGCCAGCATCACGGGATCGTGCAACTGCGGGACCACCACGGTGGTCACGAGACGAACCCGATCCGTCCATGCGGCGACCGCGCCGAGCAACGTCAGCGAGTGCGGGTTGTCGAACGCGATGCGCTCCCCCCAGCACAGCGACGAGAAGGGCCCGTCGTCGATCACCCGGGCCCACGCCTGAAGCGTCTCCGCGTCAAGGTCGGCTTCCATGACTGGCAACGTCATCCCGATTTGCACGACGGCGATTCTGGCACGGCTGGCAGCATGGGGACATGGCGATCACCACTACGTCCGTCGCGCACATCCGCCTGACCGTGACCGACATCGAGCGGTCGCGCGAGTTCTACGAGGCCGTGTTCGGCTGGAGCGTGTTCATCGAACTTCCCGAGGGCGCCGACGCGGCAACCCGCCAGGCGCTCAGCTTCCTGTACGGGGGTGTCATCTACGACCTCGGTGGTGTGCTCGTGGGCCTGCGACCGGCGGGCACCGACTCATTCGACGAAGACCGCACGGGCCTCGACCACCTCGCCTTCCGGTTGACCAGCAAGGACGAACTCGACTCCGCGGAACGACATCTCGACGCTCTCGGCGTCGCGCACGAACCGATCAAGGACATCGGGCCGATGTACATCCTCGAATTCCGCGATCCGGACAACATCGCGTTGGAGCTGACCGCCCCGAAGTGACGCCTCAGGTTAGTCTGCGGATGATGTCGGCCACCGAACCCGGCGCGGCCGCGCGGAATCCGGTGCCCGCCCACACGTTCACCCCGTGCGGATCGCCCGCCCGCACCGCGGCCCCCCGCAGCGGGCTGGTCAGGTAGTGCACCTCGGGATAGCCCAGCGGCGCCTCGTGCTCGTGATCATCGACGAACCGGTTGCGCAGCCCGCGTGCGTACCGACCCGAGAACGCCTTCGTCACAACGGTTTCGGTGAACCCACCATCCTGCAACGCCGCACGGTGCACGGCGCTGCTGCCCGCCTCGTCGGCGAGTAGGAACGCGGTGCCCAGTTGTGCGGCCACCGCGCCCACGTGCCGGACCCGCGCGATGTCCTCGGCGGTCATGAGACCGCCCGCCGCGACGACGGGCACCTCGACGTGTGCGATCACCGACGCCAGCAGTTCCTCCAGCGGGACGCCTGACGGTGGCGCGGTCGGGTCGAACGTGCCGCGATGGCCTCCGGCGCCGGGTCCCTGCACGGCCACCGCATCGACACCGTGCGCGACCGCCTGCTGCGCTTCAGCGAGCGTGGTCACAGTGCCTACCGTGGTGATGCCGGCCGCGCGCAGCAGCCGTATCTCCTCGGCGCTGGGCAAGCCGAAGGTGAACGACGCCACCGCGGGCTTGAGCTCGAGCAGGACGGTGAGCTTGGCCGCCCAGGCATCGTCGTCGAACCGGGGCTCACCGAGCGAGGCGCCGTAACGTTCGGCGTCGCGGGTGAGCGCTTGCGCATAACGCGCGATCGCCTCGGGATCGGCCGCGCTGGGCTGCGATGCGAACAGGTTGGCGGCGACCGGACCGGTTGTCAGCCGCTGCGCTGCGGCGAGGCGTTCGCCGAACACTTCGGCGGTCAGGTAACCGGCGGCGACGAAACCCAGCCCGCCCGCATCGGTGCCTGCGGCGGCGAGTTCCGGTGTGGACGGGCCGCCCGCCATCGGCGCCACGACGACCGGATGTTCGAGGTCGGAAAAGTCGAACGTCACGGCACCATGGTGCATCGTTGTCGGTGCGCCGCCGCGGTGGTTGAGTGAATCGGTATGGCGATCACGTTCAACCACACCATCGTGGCCGCGAAGGACCGCGGGGCATCGGCCCGATTCTTCACCGACTTGTTCGGGTTGCCCGCTGCCAGAGAGTTCGGTCATTTCCTGGTCGTGGACCTGGCCCACGACGCCAGCCTCGACTACGCCCAAGTGGGCCCCGATGAGGAGATCCGCCCGCAGCACTACGCATTCCTGGTGTCCGAGGACGAGTTCTCCGAGATCTATGACCGCATCCTCGCGCAGGGCCTGCAGCACTGGGCGGACCCGCGCGGCATGCGCCCCGGCGAGATCAACCACAACGACGGCGGGCGCGGAGTCTACTTCCAGGACCCGTCGGGCCACTACCTCGAGATCATCACCCGCCCCTACGGATCCGGCGCGGGCTGACCCGCGACATCAGTCGAGTGAGTGGCCGCGCTTGGTCTCTTGTTCGCGGTAGTCGTCGGCGAGCCTGCGGACGTGCCTGGGCAGTGCGTCGGCGGCGACGTCGGCGACGCTCGTCTGCTCGAGCACCGAGCGCATGCTCGCGCGCAGCGCACGCCAGACGTCGGTCAGCGGCGTCGTCGGGCCCGTATAGGGCAGGTCTCCCAGCCCGATGTCTCTCACACTGGCCAGCGGACCGTCGATGCAGCGCAACACGTCGGCGATGCTGATGTCCTTGGCGGGGCGCGCCAACTCGTATCCGCCCTCGCGGCCGCGATGGCTGCGTACGAGACGGTCGGTGCGCAGGGCGGACAGGATGTCGACGAGGAACTGCGGAGGAATGCTCTGGGCCTTAGCCAGGTCGTCGGTGGTGACGAGGACGCCGTCGTCGGCGGTGGCCAGTTGCACCATCGCGCGGACGGCGTACTCCGCTTTGGCCGACATCCGCATTTCACGGATTCTGCCACTGTGTCGTCTCAACCCGGGACTGCGGCGAGCCCTCCGATGTGTCAGTCGCGTTGGGGAGCCGGTTGGTACGTTCGGCAGCTATGGCGGGCGACGGGTGGCTAGCTCTGGTCGACGGGATGCGCGTGGCGGGGGAAACGCTGACCGAATCCACCAAAGGGCTCGACCCGGACGAACAGGCCGACGGCCAGCGGGCACTGACCCGGGCCGTGAACAATCTGCTGAGCCGCCTCGAGGTCGACCGCGACCGGCCAGAACTGGTGCCGTTCAACGGGTGGCGACAGAAGTTCTTCATGGACAACCCCGACTTCCGGTACTGGATCACCGACATCCGCGACGACCGGACCTACCGGATCTCGGGCAACGTCGGGGACTCGGTGTACCAGTCGGTCACGGTGTACAGCGGGACCGGTGTCGCCGACGCGGCAGCGGTCGCGCGTGTGGAGACCGGCGATCTGGAGATCGACTCCGACGGGCACTTCACGGCCACGCTCGCGGACCTGCCGCCGGGGTCCTCGTCGGTGTGGGTGCGCTATGCGCACCTCAGTTCGGATCCGGCAAGCCCGGGTTGGTGCCACATCGATGTGCTCGACGCCGGTGACCCACCCCCCGCGCCCGCCGACCTGAACCGCGCGCTCTCGCGGCTGGGCACCGTGATCGCGAACGTGCCCAAGGTTTTCGAAATGTCGACAGCCGCCGACGTGCAAGCACCCAACGCCGTGCGGCACTGGTCGGCGATGGCCGGCGGTGCGGCCTTCACCGAGCCGGGCATCCACTACGTCCGAGGCGCGTGGCAGTTGGCCGATGGTGAGGCGCTGGTGCTCGAAGGCGAGGTACCGGCGTGCCGGCACTGGAACATTGTGCTGTACAACCGCTTCCTGAACTCGCTGGATCACCGCCACCGCACCGTCACCCGTACCGCGGCGTCGACGACGTTGCGCGACGGCAGGTTTCGGTACGTGCTGGCGGCCGAGGACCCGGGTGTCGACGGGTACGACTGGCTCGACACCGAGGGCCGGCCATTCGGCCTGTTCGTGCTGCGGTTCCTCCGCCCCGACCGAGACCCGGAACTGCCGGCGGTGCGCCGGATTCGACTGGAGGAGCTGCGATGACATGGCGATCGCCGCAGCGCACCGAGCTAGCCGAGAAGATCTACGCCGACGCCGAGAAGGACCGGGCCGAGAACCCGCATCGCTACCGTTTCGATGCGCAGCACGTCGTCGAACGGGCCTGCCGGCGCGGCGAATTCACACCTGAGCAGTTCGCCCCGGGATGGGCCGACGGATTGGATGCCTTTCTGGGCTCGGCCGAGCAGGACGGCAGGCTCAACGCCGTCGGTATCCGGATGGCGCTGCAGTCGGCGACGGGCAGGCTGCTCGCGGGTGCGCGGATCGCGCAATGCCGTGCTCAACGGCGCGATCTGTGTGACGTCGAGTTGAGCCCGCCCATCGTGATCATCGGCGGATGGCGCACCGGTACGACGTTCCTGTTCCGCCTGCTGGGCAACGACCCACGGCTGCACGCACCGCTGCCGGCCGAGCTAGTCGCGCCCTGGCTGTTCGCCGACCCCGACCATTCCGACCCCGCCGAGGTGAGCGCGCCGGCAAGCCAACTGCTGCATACGCTCAACCCGGACATGGCCATCGTTCATCCGTCCGGCCCGTCGCTGCCGGAGGAGTGCGTGCTGGCCATGGGCACCGACCTGCGCAACTGGGGCTTCACCTCGATGATGCGGCTGCCGAGCTACGCCGAATGGCTTGCCGCGCAAGACTTCACCGGCTCCTACGCGCGCTACCGCGAGATGCTGCAACTGCTGGTCCGCCACGACGAGCGCCGGTTCGTCCTCAAGGCTCCCGCCCACACCGCCGAGTTGGACCACTTGATCGAGACGTTTCCGGGGTTGGTGGTTGTGCAGATCCACCGTGACATCGTGTCGACGCTGACCTCGGGGGCAAGCCTGTTCGCGGTGTACCGCAGCACCTACAGCGACGACGTCGACGCGCTCGAGGTGGGCCGCCAGCAGGTCACACAGAGCGAACTGTGGTTCCGGCGAGCCCTCCAGGCGCGCGACCGGACGCCGGCACACGCCGCCACGTTCGTCGACATCGACTACCGCGAGCTGATCTCCTCACCGAAAAAGGCTCTGCAGCAGGTCTATACAGCCGCCGGAATGGAAGCGCCCGATGATCTCGACGCATTCATCGGTGAGTACAACCGCGTTCATCCACACGATGCGAAGGGCCGACACCGTTACACACCGGACGAGTTCGGCCTGGTACCCGATGAGATTCGGGAACGGTTCGCGTTCTGGGCGACGTTTTCGGACTAGCCGACCGCGGTGACCCGCAGCACCGCCTCGGCCAGTTCAGGCCGGCACACCACCAGATCGGGCAGTAGCGGGTCGGGCCGGTTGTATGACAGCGGCGACCCGTCGATTCGGGAGGTGTGCAGCCCGGCGGCGCGGGCGACGGCCACCGGGGCCGCCGAGTCCCACTCGTATTGGCCTCCTGCGTGCACGTACACATCCGAGCGTCCCTGAACGACGGAGGCGACCTTCGCTCCGGCCGAGCCCATCTCGACCAACGTGCCGCCCAGCGCGTCGCGCACCGCGAGCGCGATCGCCGGAGGGCGAGTGCGGGACACCACGATCCGCGCGGTATCGGGTTGCCGCGGCGGCGCCGTGACCGTCGGGGTGGCCAGCGTTATGCCCTGCCCCGGGAGAGCGACCGCTCCGGCCACCAGTTCCCCGGCCTGCCAGAGCGCGACGTGCACCGCCCAGTCGTCGCGTCCGAGTTCGGAGAATTCCCGGGTGCCGTCGAGGGGGTCGACGATCCAGACGCGCTCGGCCGACAACCGCACCGGGTCGTCGGCGCCCTCCTCCGAGAGCACCGCATCACCGGGCCGCTCGGCGGCCAGCGCTTCGGTCAGAAAGTCGTGAGACCGCTTGTCACCAGCTGCTTTCCGTTCGGCGGCCGAGGCGTCGGCGAGCTCTTCCCGGACATCGAGCAGGAGCTTTCCGGCCGCCGCGGCCAGGCGGGCGGCGAGCTCGTGGTCGCTCATCAGCGCAGACTTCTCTTCGCGCAAGCGCTCATCGCCTGGTTTCCAGCAGCTCGATGACCAAGTCGGCGAGTTCCTCTGGATCCCGGTCGGGAGTCAGCCTCAGGTCCGGGTTCTTCGGCCGCTGATACGGGCTGTCGATACCAGTGAAATGGGTGATCTCACCGGATCGCGCCTTGGCGTACAAGCCCTTCGGATCGCGTCGCTCGCAGTCCTCCAGCGGGGTGTCGCAGAACACCTCGAAGAAGTCGAGCCCGGCCTCGGTGGTGACCTTCCGCGCCAGGGCGCGGTGTTCCTCGAGTGGACTGATCGCCGGCACCAGCACAACCTGTCCGGAATCGGCCAGGATCGCCGCCACATGAGCCAGTCTGCGCTGGTTCTCGGCGCGGTCGGCCATCGAGAAGCCGAGATCGGCGTTCAGCCCGTGGCGCAGGTTGTCGCCGTCGAGAACATAGGCCGGAACGCCCTTTTCGATCAGTTTCTGCTCGACCAGCATCGCCACCGACGACTTGCCCGAGCCCGACAGGCCGGTGAACCACACGGTCCTGCCCTTGCTCAGCCGATCCTCGGCCTTGCACAGCGACTCGTGCCTGACGGTGTTGGGGCTCGCGGTGCGGGCGGTCACCTGGGGCAGGATCATTCCTGCGGCGACCGTGCCGTTGGTGTTCGGGTCGATCAGAATGAACGATCCGGTGGTCGCGTTGCGGCTGTACTCGTCGAGCAGCAACGGCTGTTGGGTGCGCAGCGAGATGCGGCCCAGCTCATTGAGTTTGAGCGCGGTGACTTCCTTGTCCCGGTGCAGCGTATTGACGTCGAGGCGGTAGTCCAGCGCCGTGACCCGCGCCCGCGTGGTGCGGGTGGTGTGCTTGACGACGTAGTCGCGGCCCGGTTCGAGGGCGGAGCCGTCGGCCATCCAGCAGACGGTGGCGTCGAACTCCTGGGTCACCCGCGGCTGGTTGTTCGGCCGGGCGATGAGATCGCCGCGCGAGATATCGATGTCGTCGGTGAGACTGATCGCCACCGCCATCGGGGGAAACGCTTCGTCGACCGGTCCGCTGGGCCCCTCGATCCCCGCGATCCGTGACGTCAACCCGGCAGGCAGCACGACGATGTCGTCGCCGACCTTCATCACGCCACTGGCGACCGTGCCCGCATAGCTGCGGTGGTCGTGATGCTCCAGCGACTGCGGGCGGATCACGTACTGCACCGGGAACCGCACGTCGACGAGGTTGCGATCACCGGCGATGTACACCTCTTCGAGATGGCTCAGCAGCGGCGGACCTTCATACCACGGCGTCTTGTCGGATTTGGTGACGACGTTGTCGCCGTTGAGCGCCGACAACGGAATCGTCGTCACGTCGTGGATGTCCAGGCGCGCGGCGAAGTCGTGGAAATCGTCGCGGATCTTCTCGAACCGCTCTCTGTCCCAACCGATCAGGTCCATCTTGTTCACCGCGAGCACGATGTGCCGGATGCCGAGCAGCGATGCCAGGAACGCGTGGCGGCGGGACTGCTCGAGCAACCCGTGGCGCGCATCGACCAGGACGATCGCCAACTGCGCGGTGGAGGTGCCCGTCACCATGTTGCGGGTGTACTGGATGTGGCCCGGGGTGTCGGCGATGATGAACTTGCGCTTGGGCGTTGCGAAGTAGCGGTAGGCCACGTCGATCGTGATGCCCTGTTCACGCTCGGCCCGCAGACCGTCGGTCACCAACGCCAGATCCGTGTAGTCGTGACCGCGTTCCTTGGAAGTCCGCTCGACCGAGGCCAGTTGGTCTTCCATGACGGCCTTGGAGTCGAAGAGCAGCCGTCCGATCAGGGTCGACTTACCGTCGTCGACGGATCCCGCGGTGGCGATCCGCAGCAGCGTCGCGGCGGGCCGGGTGGTGGCGCCGCGTTCGGCGGTGCGAGTCATCAGAAATAGCCCTCTCGCTTGCGGTCTTCCATTCCGGCCTCGGAGATGCGATCGTCGGCGCGAGTGGCGCCGCGTTCGGTGAGGCGCGACACCGCCGTCTCGGCGATCACCTCGGAAACCGTTGCGGCATGCGACTCCACGCAGCCGGTGCAGGTGACGTCGCCGACGGTGCGGAACCGCACGGTCTTCTCGACGATCTCTTCGTCCTTGCGCGGCTGCAGGTACTTGTGCACGGCCAGCAACATGCCGTCGCGCTCGAAGACCTTGCGGCGGTGGGCGTAGTAGATGGACGGCAGCTTGATCTTCTCGGCGCCGATGTAGGACCAGATGTCAAATTCGGTCCAGTTCGACAGGGGAAACACGCGGATGTGCTCGCCCTTGTGGTGGCGGCCGTTGTAGAGGTTCCACAGCTCGGGCCGCTGGGCCTTCGGATCCCATTGACCGAACTCGTCGCGGAAGGAGAACACCCGCTCCTTGGCGCGTGCCTTCTCCTCGTCGCGGCGAGCACCGCCGAACGCGGCGTCGAACTTGTTCTCGCGGATCGCGCGCAGCAGGGTCACCGTCTGCAGCGGGTTACGCGACGGAATCGTCTCGACCACGCGACCGGCGTCGATGTCGTCCTGCACCTTGGCCACGACCAGCCGGACGCCGAACTCCTCGACGAGCTCGTCACGGGTCTGCAACACCTCGTCGAAGTTGTGGCCCGTGTCGACGTGCATCACCGGAAACGGCAGCCGGCCCGGGCGGAACGCCTTGAGCGCCAAATGCAGCATGACGATCGAGTCCTTGCCGCCGGAGAACAACAGCACGGGCCGCTCGAACTCGGCGGCCACCTCGCGGATGATGTGAATGGCCTCGGCTTCCAGCGAACGCAGATGGCTGAGCTCGTAGCGGCCCGCGTTGACCTGCGCGGCCTGTTCGGCCTGTTCGGTACTGGTCATCATATCCTCGTAAAGTTGGTAGAAATGACCATATTTACGATCATTACCCGACATTAGACAACGCGGGCGCCGACGCTGTCAACGCACGTCGCCTTCCTCCGCGACGGTGCGTGTCTGCACACGACATGCCGCCAGAATTCGACGGCTTGCGCACGATCGAGGCTCCACGAACGTGCGCTCAGCGCTTACCCGCGAGGGCATGCTTCGCGTCGCCACGTGCCGTTACTCGACCCATGACCACCACTTCCCCGCCCCGGACGGGTGCCGATGTCATGGCGCGGTGCAATCACAGCCTCGAGCCGACGTCGCGGTAATCGCCGCGCCGTGGCACGAGTTGGTGAACAGAGAGGTCGATGTCGTGACCGTCGACGATGATGCCGTGGCGAAGCCGATCGTGACCGACAAAGTCGGTTAGCGCACACTCGCGGGCGTCGAGCGCGCGCAAAGTGTCGAAATATCGCGGCGTGTCGTGTGCAAACACGCACGCTCGCGGCACAAAGGAGCTGGAGCTACGGGGTGACCTCGGTCAGGCGGCCCGTCGCGACGTCGAAGATGAAGCCCCGCAACGACTCGTGCTTGGTGACGAACGGGCTCGCCTCGATGCGGCGCAACGACTGCCGCACGTCCACCTCCAAGTCGATGAACGACTCGGCCGCCCACTCGGGTTTGATACCGATCTCATCCTGGATCTGCTGCTTGAACCCATCGTCGGTGAAGGTCAGCATGCCGCAGTCGGTGTGGTGGATCAGGATGATCTCTCTGGTGCCGAGCAGCCGCTGGCTGATGGCCAGCGAGCGGATCTCGTCGTCGGTGATGACGCCGCCGGCATTGCGGATGACGTGCGCCTCGCCGTCGCCCAGACCGAGAATCCGGTAAACGTCGAGACGGGCGTCCATGCACGCCACCACCGCGACGTGCTTGCTCGGCGGCAGCGGCAGCGGACCGGAGAACGTCTTCGCGTACTCCTCGTTGTTCTTCAGATATTCGTCAGTCACGGACATTCGTCGACCCTATAACCGCGGCCCGAGCAAGAGGCCCAAGAAAATCAGCCCGATCGAATGAACGACCAGATCACCGGCCGGGCAGGGTCACAACGAAGCGCGTGTCGCCGGGAACGCTGTTCACCTCGATGGTGCCGCGGTGGGCCTTGACCACGGCGGCCACGATCGCCAACCCGAGGCCGGTCCCCCCGTCGCGACGTGACCGCGACGAGTCTCCACGGGCGAACCTCTCGAAGATCTCGGGCCGCAGCCATTCGGGGATGCCCGGCCCGTCGTCGGCCACGGTCAGAACCGCCGACCCGTCGTCGGCCACGCTCAACGACGTCGTCACCGACGTGCCGGGCGGGGTGTGGGTTCGCGCGTTGGCGAGCAGGTTCGCCAACACCTGGTGCAGGCGCGCCTGGTCGCCGACCACGACCACGGGCTCCTCGGGCAGGTCGAGCTGCCACCGATGGTCCGAACCGGCGACGCGAGCGTCGCTGACCGCGTCGAGGATCAACCGGGAAAGGTCGACCGGCTCGCTCTGCAGCGGCCGTCCTGTATCGAGCCTCGCCAACAACAGCATGTCTTCGACCAGCTCGGTCATGCGCCGCGTCTCGGACTCCACCCGGTTCATCGCGTGCGCGACGTCATCGGGGACGGCGTCGCGTTTGCGTTGCGCCAATTCGGTGTAGCCGCGGATAGCGGCCAGCGGAGTGCGGAGCTCGTGGCTGGCATCCGCGACGAACTGGCGCACGCGTGTTTCGCTGGCATGCCGCGCCGACAATGCCGACGCGATCCGGTCCAGCATCCGATTCAGCGCGGAGCCCAACTGCCCAACCTCGGTACGTTCGCTGCCCGGGTCGACTTTCACGATCGGTGTCGGGAGTCGCACCTCCCCGCGGTCGAGCTCGAGATCGGCCACTTGGCGGGCCGCATCGGAAACCCTTGCCAGCGGCGCGAGTTGGCGGCGAATGATCACGATGCCTGCTGTCGTCCCGCCGATCAGCGCGGTCGCCCCGACCACGCAGAAGATGATCGCGACGGTGACCAACGTGTCATCGACGTCGGAGGTGGGAAGGCCGATCACGATGATTTCGCCGCCCCGGGGTGTATTCATCGCGACCACCCGGTAGCGGCCGAGCCCGTCGAGGTCGATGGTCGTCGGCGCGTCTGGTACCACCCGCGCGAGTTGTCGCGCTGCGGCCGTGCTGATTTCGCTGCGGGTGCCGTCTGCGGTGATCACGCCCGCGTCGATCGGGGTGCCGCGCGAGACGACCGCCCCGACCGTGCCGGCGGCCTGCCCCGGCGCGTTGAGAAACGCCGGACCCGGTCCGGCATCGTCACGGATGATCATGCGATGACGTAAGCCCGGACGCGGGAATCCCGGCGGCCCCGGCGGCGGGCCGAACTCGAACAAGCCGGCCGAGCGACGCCCTGTCTCAGCCAAGCGCTCGTCCAGTTGGTTGACCAGAAAGTGTTGCAGCGCAAGGACGGTCCCCATACCGACGGCCGCGCACACCAGCGCAAGCAGCACGATCTGGGATGCGAGCAGCCGAGCGCGTAACGACCACGTCCGCGGCCAGCGCATCCGGGTCGACGGCCCGTCAGCGCGCGGGTTTGAGGACATACCCGGCACCGCGCAGGGTGTGAATCATCGGTTCTCGCCCGTTGTCGATCTTCTTTCTCAGGTACGAGACGTACAACTCGACGACGTTCGAGCGGCCACCGAAGTCGTAACGCCATACGCGGTCGAGGATCTGCGCCTTGCTCAGCACGCGTTTCGGATTGCGCATCATGAACCGCAGCAGCTCGAACTCGGTTGCGGTCAACGCGATCAGCTCACCTCCGCGCGTCACTTCGTGGCTGTCCTCGTCGAGCACCAGATCACCGACCACGATCTTCGCACCGTCGGCTTCTGTGGCCACGCCGGTGCGACGCAGCAGCGCCCGTAGCCGCAGGACCACTTCCTCGATGCTGAACGGTTTGGTGACGTAATCGTCCCCACCCGCGGTCAACCCGGCGATGCGGTCCTCCACCGAATCCTTGGCGGTCAGCAACAGCAGCGGCAACCCCGGGATCTGTTCGCGTAGTCTGCGCAGCACATCGAGGCCGCTCATATCAGGCAGCATCACGTCGAGCACGACCACGTCGGGCGGATTCTCACGCGCCGAGGCGATGGCCGAAGCGCCGTCGGCCGCGGTCGCGATGTCCCAGCCCTCGTACCGCAGGGCCATCGACATCAACTCGGCGAGTACCGGTTCGTCATCGACAACCAGCACGTGTACCGGCGTGCCATCGGCGCGACGCATGACAACCCGACCCGAGTCCTGCTCGTTCACGCCGGGGGTCGCCACGGCTCCATTATCGCGGCCGCCATGAGGACCGGCTGTGTGCTTCCTATGCGCCGGCTGTGAAACCGCCGGGTTCGGTTAGCCGGTCGGTGCGGGCTCCGCGGTGACCGGGGGCGTGGCCACCGACGTCGTCGGGGTTTCGGGAGCCTTGCTGTCGGTCACCGTCTCGCCGGTGGTGATCTCTGAGGTGGTCACCGGTCCCGGGGTCACGGGCGACTCGTCGTCCTGGGCGGCTGTGGTGGAGGCAACCGAGAACGCCCCCATCGCGAGCAACGCGCTGGTCCCGACCGCAGCCGAGGCAAGCTTGACCTGTTTCGTGTTCACTTCGACCTCTCCGTTTGTCCGGTAGGGCGCGATCGCTGTCGCGGCCCGTCTAGCAGCGCAAACAGGGTTTCGTCGTTGAACCCTTGCGGGAGGGATAACCGAACGGGAGACGCGTGAAACAGATAGCTGTGCTACTTGGCGGCTTCCTCTTCCGAGGGCAAAGGCGCCGGACCCTTGATCGCCGGCTTCGCCATGCCGACCGCGGGAGCCTTGGCCGGCGTGGTCTGCTTGGTCGTCGCACCGACCGTCATGGCGGGTTTGGCGGTGACCGAGCCGCCGGCCGAATGTTCAGCGGCCATCCCGGCCGCGGCCATCGCCACGATTGCACTGCCGCCGATGACTGCCGAGACCGCCCTGATTCCGGTGCTGCGTCGCGCCCTGTGATGTGCCATCCGAATTCCTCCATTTCGTGGTTGCCCGATCGCCCCATCGGCGCGGCCACCGGTGAAATCCCAGATGCCCCCGACTGAACCAGCGGTGACTGGGCGCGCGCTGCGACCCCGGTGAGAGTTCGCCAAACCGGCCGGCTCGGCGCGCTGCGACGGCCCGCATGACCGCCATCGGCGCCGTCATCTCCTAACCTGAGCGCATGCAGCCGACCGACGGACCTCCCGCATGACGCGGTTCCTGGCGCGCCGACTGCTCAACTACCTGGTGTTGCTGGCGTTGGCGTCGTTCCTCGTTTTCCTGCTTGCGTCGTGGCAGTTCGATCCCCTCGACAGCCTCGAGAGCCGCAACCCGCGTCCGCCCCAGGCCGTCATCGACGCCAAGCGCGTCGAGCTCGGTCTCGACAAGCCGGTGCTCGAGCAGTACGTCCACTGGGCATCCGGCGCCGTCCGCGGCGACTTCGGCGTGACGATCGGCGGGCAGCCGGTGACCGACGAGCTGTGGCGGCGGGTCGGGGTCAGCCTCCGGCTGCTGGTGATCGGCTCGGTCATCGGGACCGTGATCGGCGTGGCCGCCGGAGCGTGGGGTGCCATCAGGCAGTACCGGCTCAGCGACCGCGTCGTGACCGTGCTGTCCCTTCTGGTGATCAGCACGCCGACCTTCGTGCTGGCCAACCTGTTCATCCTTGCCGCTCTGGGCGTGAACAACGTGCTCGGCGTTCGGATATTCGAATACACCGGTGAGACTTCGCCGTTCCCCATCGAGGGCGCGTGGAACCAGTTCGTCGACCGGTTGCAGCACCTGGTGCTGCCCAGCATGACGCTGGCCATCTCCTCTATCGCGATCTACAGCCGCTATCAGCGCAACGCGATGCTCGACGTCCTGGGCCAGGACTTCATCCGCACCGCGAGGGCCAAGGGCCTGACGCGTCGGCGCGCGCTCGTCAAACACGGCCTGCGCACCGCGTTGATCCCGATGGCGACGCTGTTCGCCTACAGCGTCGCGGGATTGGTGACCGGTGCGGTGTTCACCGAGAAGATCTTCGGCTGGTACGGCGTCGGCGAATGGATCGTCACCGGCATCGGTAACCAGGACATCAACATCGTCGCGGCGATCACCGTGCTGTCCGCGGCGATGATCCTGTTGGCCGGCTTGCTGTCCGACGTGGTCTACGCCGCGCTCGATCCGAGGGTGCGGGTGTCATGACCGAACCCGTCACGAGTGAATCCTCGACCACCGCGCAGTCCGGTCTCGACGCGGCCGGCTTCGCGTCGCGACGGTCGCTGGTGTTCCGCCGCTTCCTGCGCAACAAGCCGGCCGTCGTCTCCCTTGTGCTGCTGCTGGTCCTGTTCGTCGGCTGTTACGCGTTGCCTCCCCTGTTGCCCTACAGCTACAACGATCTCGACTACTTCGCACTGCAGCAGCCGCCCAGCCCGGACCACTGGTTCGGCACCAACGCGCTGGGACAGGATCTGTTCGCCCAGACGCTGCGGGGGATGCAGAAGTCCATGCTGATCGGTGTCTGCGTCGCGTTCATCTCGACGATCATCGCGGCGACCGTGGGCACGATCTCGGGGTATTTCGCCGACTGGCGGGACCCGGCCCTGATGTGGCTGGTCGACCTGATGCTGGTGGTGCCGAGCTTCCTGCTGATCTCGATCGTCGTGCAGCGCACCAAAGGCGACATCGTCTGGATGATCGTGCTGCTGTCGTTGTTCAGCTGGATGATCAGCTCCCGGATCGTCCGCGGCATGACGATGAGCCTGCGCGACCGCGAATTCGTCGCCGCCGCACGCTATATGGGCGTCAGCAACTGGCGGATCATCATCCGTCACATACTGCCCAACGTCGCGTCGATCATCATCATCGACACGGCGCTCAACGTCGGCGTGGCGGTGCTGGCCGAAACCGGCCTGAGCTTCCTGGGTTTCGGCATCCAGCCGCCCGATGTGTCGCTCGGAACGCTGATCGCCGACGGTACGAAGTCGGCGACGACGTTCCCCTGGCTGTTCCTGTTCCCCGGCGGTGTGCTGGTGCTGATCATTCTGTGCGCCAACCTCGTCGGCGACGGCTTGCGCGACGCGCTCGATCCGAGTGCCCGTCAGCTCCGGGGGCGCAAGCGATGAGCCTGCTCGAGGTCCGCGACCTCACCGTCGAGTTCCCCACGGACTCGGTACCGGTGAAAGCGGTGCGCGGCATGAACTTCGACGTCGGCAAGGGCGAGGTGGTGGCGCTGGTCGGCGAATCCGGAGCGGGGAAATCGGCCAGCGCGATGGCCGTCGTCGGCCTGCTCCCCGAGTACGCCGAGGTGTCGGGTTCGATCCGGCTGCACGGCGACCAGCTGATCGGGCTGTCCGATCAGCGGATGTCGGCGATCCGCGGCAAGGCCATCGGAACCGTGTTCCAGGACCCGATGTCGGCGCTCACCCCCGTCTACACCGTCGGCGACCAGATCGCCGAAGCCATCGAGATCCACCAACGCGGTGTCGGCCGACAAGCCGCCAGGAAGCGCGCAGTCGAACTGCTCGAACTGGTCGGCATCGCCCAGCCCGACCGGCGGGCCAAGTCGTTCCCACACGAGTTGTCCGGGGGTGAACGCCAACGGGTCGTGATCGCCATCGCCATCGCCAACGATCCGGATCTGATCATCTGCGACGAGCCGACGACCGCCCTGGACGTCACGGTGCAGGCGCAGATCCTCGAGGTGCTCAAGACCGCCCGCGACGTGACCGGCGCCGGCGTCCTGATCATCACCCACGACCTGGGGGTGGTCGCCGAGTTCGCCGACCGCGCCCTGGTGATGTACGCGGGGCGCGCGGTCGAAGTGGCCGGCGTCGATCAGCTCTACCGGGACCGGCGCATGCCCTACACCGTCGGGCTGCTGGGCTCCGTGCCCCGCCTCGACGCCGCCCAGGGCGCGCGCCTGATCCCCATCCCGGGGGCACCGCCGTCGATGGCCGCGCTGCCGCCCGGGTGCCCCTTCGCGCCGCGCTGTCCGCTTGCCGTCGACGACTGCCGCGCCGCCGAGCCCGAGCTCCTACCCATGGATTCCGGGTCCGGCCATTCGGCCGCGTGCATCCGCACCGAACACGTCGTCGGCCGCAGCGCCGCCGAGATCTACGGCGTGTCGACGGCCCCGCCAGATACTCCGTCGGCGGCCGAGTCCCCCGTAGTCCTGCGCGTCGACGATCTGGTCAAAACCTACAAGCTGACCAAGGGCGTGGTGTTTCGACGCCAGGTCGGCGAGGTGCGGGCCGTGGACGGCATCAGCTTCGAACTGCATCAGGGCCGCACGTTGGGCATCGTCGGGGAGTCCGGGTCAGGCAAGTCGACCACCCTGCACCAGATCTTGCAGCTGACCGCCCCGGAAGGCGGCTCCATCGAGGTGCTCGGCAAGGATGTCGCCTCGCTGGACCGGCGCGCCCGCCGAGAGCTGCGCGGGGACCTGCAGGTCGTCTTCCAGGACCCGGTCGCCTCCCTGGACCCGCGCTTGCCGGTGTTCGAAGTGCTCGCCGAACCGTTGCAGGCCAACGGTTTCGACAAGCGGCAACGCGACGAACGGGTCGGCGAACTACTGGGCATCGTCGGGTTGCGCCGGGAAGACGCCACCCGCTATCCGGCCGAGTTCTCCGGCGGACAGAAGCAGCGCATCGGCATCGCGCGCGCGCTCGCGCTGCAGCCGAAAATCCTCGCGCTCGACGAGCCGGTGTCGGCCCTGGATGTCTCGATCCAGGCCGGCATCATCAACCTGCTGCTGGATCTGCAGCATCGGTTCGGGTTGTCCTACCTGTTCGTCTCGCACGACCTCTCGGTGGTGCGGCACCTCGCCCACCGGGTGGCCGTGATGTACAAGGGCACCGTCGTCGAACAGGGCGAGGGTGACCAGGTGTTCACCGACCCGCAGCACGACTACACCCGGCGGTTGCTGGCCGCGGTTCCGCAGCCGCAGGTGAATCGCCGCTAAAGTCGGAGCGCATGAGGACGCGAAGGCGAGCGCGAGTGAGGATCGCAGCGGAGCGAGGACCGGGGAGCGAGAGCCGAGCAATGAAGATCCGACGCCTCGCTGCGGTGTCCATGATCGCCGCGCTGACCCTGACCGCCTGCTCGGGCGGTTCCGACGAAGCCCCTTCCGCCGGCGGCGAGGCGACGGTGGGAACCACCAACGACATCAACCCGCAGGACGTCGCCAACCTGCAGCAAGGCGGCAACCTCCGGCTGGCGCTCAACGACTTCTCGCCGAACTTCAACCCCCTGCACATCGACGGCAACACCGGCGACAACAACTCGGTTCTGAAGCCGACGATGCCGCGCGCGTTCCGGATCGGGCCCGACGGCTCGGCCACCGTCAACACCGACTACTTCACCGACGTCGAGCTGACGAGCACCGACCCGCAGGTCGTCACGTACACGATCAACCCGGAGGCGACGTGGAGCGACGGCGCACCGATCACCTGGGAGGACATCCGGTCCCAGATCAACGCGACCAGCGGCAAGGACGACCGGTTCGCGATCGCCGCGACCAACGGCAGCGACCGGGTCGAGAAGGTCGAGCGGGGCGTCGACGACCGCCAGGCCGTCATCACCTTCGCCAAGCCGTGGTCCGACTGGCGCGGCATGTTCGCAGGTTCGAGCATGCTGCTGCCCAAGAGCTCGACGGAGAACCCGGAAATCTTCAACAAGGGCCAGCTCAACGGTCCCGGACCCTCTGCGGGACCGTTCATCGTCTCCAATCTCGACCGTGGCGCCAAACGAATCACGTTGACCCGCAACCCGAAATGGTGGGGCGAGCAGCCGCTGCTGGACAGCATCACGTTTCTCGTCCTCGACGATGCCGCGCGTATTCCCGCGCTGCAGAACAACACCATCGACGCGACCGGGCTGGCGACACTCGACGAGATGGAGATCGCGCGTCGCACGCAGGGTGTGAGCATCCGGCGGGCACCAGGTCTGGCCTGGTATCACTTCACATTCAACGGGTCTGAAGGTTCGATCCTGGCCGACCCCGCGTTGCGACGGGCGATCGCCAAGGGCATCGACCGCAAGACCATCGCCGAAGTCACCCAGCGCGGGCTCGCCGACAACCCCGCCCCGCTGAACAATCACATCTTCGTCGCGGGTCAGGACGGTTACCAGGACAACAGCGGTGAGATCGCCTTCGACCCGGAGAAGGCCAAGCAGGAACTCGACGCGCTGGGTTGGCGGCAGGGCGGCCAGTTCCGCGAGAAGGACGGGCGCCAACTGGTGATCCGCGACGTGCTGTTCGATTCCCTGAGCACTCGGCAGTACGGGCAGATCGCGCAGAACAACCTCGCCCAGATCGGGGTGAAGCTGGAGCTGGATGTCCGCCCGGCCGCCGGCTTCTTCACCGACTACGTCACCGTCGGCAACTTCGACATCGCCCAATTCTCCTGGAGCGGTGATGCTTTCCCACTCGCGAGCCTGACGCAGATCTACCGGACCGGCGCCGAGAGCAACTTCGGACAGATCGGCAGCCCCGAGATCGACGCGAAGATCGAGCAGACCGTCGGCGAGCTGGATCCAGCCAAGGCCCGCGTGCTGGCCAACGAGCTGGACAAGATGCTGTTCAACGAGGTGTTCAGCCTGCCGTTGACCCAGTCGCCCGGAAACATCGCGACGCGAAGCAATCTGGCGAACTTCGGTGCGTTCGGCCTGGCCGATGCGGACTACACCAAGATCGGCTTCATGAAGCCGTAACGCCCTCGGGCCCGAGGACCTTCGTCGACACCTCCGGGGGCTTAGGTCCTTTCGTGATAGCGGGAGCTTCGCCCAGCCGACATGGCGTCGTAGCGTGAGTGTCGGGAGTGACGATGACTGCATTCATGCGCAATACAGACGCCTTCACCTGGGCGATGGAAAGTGACCCGCGGTTGAGGTCGACCGTGGTGACGGTGATTCTGCTCGACGAGGTTCCGGACTGGACCGCGGTGCGTGACCGGTTCGACCGGATGAGTCACATGCTGCCGATGTTGCGGCAACGGGTCGTAGAGTCGCCGCCGCCGACACCGCCGAGGTGGGAGCCGGCACCCGACTTCGACCTCGACTTTCACATGCGGCGGGTGACCGCTCCGAGCCCGGGCACCGTGGACACCGTGCTGGAGATGGCGCGCCTCGCGCAGATGGCCGACTTCGACAGGGCTCGTCCGCTCTGGGAGGTCACGCTGGTCGACGGATTGTCGGCCGGGGCGGCGGCGGTGGTGTGCCGGTTCCACCACGCGTTGACCGACGGCGTCGGCGGCATCCAGATCGGCATGATCCTGTTCGACCTCGAACCGCATCCGAACGCCGACCCGCCCTGGCCCGAACCGCCGCCCGCGCCCACGACCGACTCGTGGCTCGGCGCTTACCGTGATGCATTGCGCTACAACGCGGGACTGGCCGGCGCCGCCGTGAGCATCGCAGCCAAATCGGCGCCGAGGTGGCTGCAGCGCGGGATTCGAAGTCCGCTCGCGGCGTTGGGTGCGACAACGGCGACGGCGGCGTCGGTCTACCGCACGGTCCGCCCGGTGAACAGCACCGGATCGCCACTGATCACGCGCCGCAGCCTTATCCGTCGCCTCGGGGTGCACGAGGTCTCGCTGCATCGCCTCCGCGAGGCGGCGCACCGGTGCGATTGCGCGCTCAACGACGCCTTCGTGGCCGGAGTCTCCGGCGGCTTGCGTCGTTACCACGAAGCGCACGGCATCGTCATCGGCGACCTGCACCTGACCATGCCGATCAACCTGCGGACCGACGGAGAGGAGATGGGCGGCAACCGGATAACGCTGATGCGCTTCGACGTCCCCGCGGGGCTGCCCGACCCGGCCAAGCGGATCCGTGAAATCCACTCCCGCACAGGCGATGTCCGCCATGAACGGTCGATTCCGTACACTCAGGCGATCGCCGGGGCCCTCAACCTCATGCCGCGCTGGTACATCGGCTCCATCCTGCGCCACGTGGACTTCGTCGCCAGCGACGTGCCGGGCATCCCGGTCACCGTGTACCTCGGTGGGGCCCGCGTCACCGCCCAGTACGCATTCGGCCCCACGATCGGCGCGGCCGTCAACGTGACGCTGTTGACCTACGCCGGCACCTGTCATCTCGGCCTGAACGTCGACACCGGCGCGATACCCGACTACGACCTCTTCCATTCATGCATGGTTGCGGGGTTCGACGAAGTCCTCGCGCTGGCGGACTGAGCCCCGTAGCCCTTCGGCTCTCGGTGAGCCAAAGCGGTGTTTGCGGTGGCGGCGGTCGGTAGAACAGACGCCATGACAACGGCCGATCTCCCCACACGCGCGCTCCCGGGAACTCCGGAGTGGACGCAGCTGCTCGCCCGCATCGCCGAAGGCGCCAGCGACCGAGACCTCAACGACGAGAACCCCTTCGACGCCGTCGCCGCGCTCAAACACGCGGGGTTTGGCACCCTGCGGCTGCCGACCGACGCCGGTGGTGCGGGATTCACCGTGCCGCAGTTGTTTTCCGCCGTGATCGACGTCGCGCACGCCGACCCGATCGTGGCGCACATCTTCCGGACTCACTTCTGGTTCGTCGAGGAACGGCTTCGCACGGCCGATCTGCCGACGTCGCGGGCGTGGCTGGACAAGGTCGCCGAGGGCAAGGTGTTCGGTAACGCGTTCAGCGAGAAGGGTTCGCTGGCAGTCGGCAGCCTGGTGTTCAAAACGCGTCTGCTGCCCGATTCCACCAATCCGGGGGCGTACCGGTTGGACGGCGAGAAGTTCTACAGCACAGGAACGTTGTTCTCCGACTACCTCACGGTGACCGCCACCACCGACCATGACTCCGTTGCCAACGTGGTCGTCCCCGCAGACCGCGAGGGGGTGCGCATCATCGACGACTGGGACGGTTTCGGCCAGCGGCGCACCGGCACGGGCACGACCATCTTCACCGACGTCGCGGTCGCGGCCGACGAGGTGCTCAGCGACACGCCCTACGACGCCGATCCGGTGCCGACGGTCCAGTACGCCGCGCTGCAGCTGTTCATCCACGCGGTGGTGGCGGGCATCCTCGAGTCCGTCGTCGACGACGGCATCGCGCTGCTGCGGTCCCGTGACCGCAGCTTCAGCCACGCGCTGACCGAGCGGCCCAGCGACGATCCGCTGTACCAGAAGCTGCTCGGTGAACTGGCCAGCACCGCCTACATCGCCAGGGCCGCGGTGCTCGACGCCGCCGCGGCCATCGGCGCCGCGACGGCGTCGGAGGTCGACGGCGTCCCCGATGCCGACCTCGCCGCGGAGGCCCAGCTGAAGGTGGCGAAGGTCAAGGTGCATCTGGACTCGGTGGCGCCGGAGGCCGCGACGCGCCTGCTCGAGCTCGGTGGGGCCAGCGCCGCGAGCCGCAAGCGCAACCTGGACCGGCACTGGCGCAATATCCGCACCATCACGTTGCACAACCCCGTCGTCTACAAGGCCAGGGTGATCGGGCAGAACCTGCTGCACGACACCCCGATTCCGTCGAACGCCTACTTCTGACCCCACCCACCCAAGCGATTTGTGCGTGATTTCGATCGCCCAGCGAGCGTTTTCACGCACAAATCGCGTTTCGAGGAGTGCTTCATGTCGCGTCAACTACACCTGGGTGGTTTCCAGATCGCCTCGCAGGTCACCCATTCGCATGCGGCGTGGCGTCATCCCGCCAGTGACACGGCGTTCACCACGCCGGAGTACTACCACCGCATCGGTCGCATCCTCGAACGCGGCAAGTTCGACTTCGTGTTCTTCGCCGACCTGCTCGCGGCGCCGATCCGCTTCGGTGACGACATCACCGAACCGCTGCGCCGCGGTACGCAGGCTACCGCGACCCTGGACCCGTCGATCGTCGCGGCAAGCATCGGCGCGGTGACCTCCAAGCTGGGTGTCGCGATCACCAAGTCCGCCACCTACTTTCACCCCTACGAGCTGGCACGCATCTTCGCCAGCCTCGACCACATCACCCGCGGCCGGGTGGCGTGGAACATCGTCACATCGCTGACACAGAGCGAGGCGCGAAACTTCGGTCATGACGATCATCTCGACCACGAGTTCCGCTATGAGCGCGCCGACGAGTTCGTCCGGACCGCACTGGAATTGTGGTCGAGTTGGGATTCCGATGCGCTGGTGCTCGACAAGAAGGGCGGGGTGTTCGCCGACCCGTCGCGGGTCCGCGCCGTCGAGCACGACGGCCGGTTCTTCAAAACGCGCGGCCCGCTGAACGTCCCACGCTCACCGCAAGGCAGGCCGGTGCTGATTCAGGCCGGCTCGTCGAACACGGGGAAGGACTTCGCCGCGCGGTGGGCGGAGGCCATCTTCGAAATCGACCCCACACCCGAGGGCAGGCGGGCTTACTACGACGACATCAAGTCGCGCGCATCGGATTTGGGCCGCGATCCGGACAAGGTGCTGATCTTCCCGGCGTTCATTCCGTTCATCGGGGAGACCGAGTCGATCGCCCGCGAGAAGCAGGCGTTCCACAACGAGTTGGCCGATCCGATCTCTGGGCTGATCACGTTGTCCGTGCACACCGACCACGACTTCTCGGTCTACGACCTCGACGCTCCGGTCGAAGACGTCCGCGTCAGCGGGACGCAGGGCCTGTTCGACACGGCGCGACGGGTCGCCAACCGCGACAACCTGACCCTGCGCGACATCGGTAAGTGGTACGCCCAGGGTGTGCTCCTGCCCCAGTTCGTCGGTACCGCGGAGCAGGTCGCCGACCAGATCGAGGAGTCGTTCACCGCCGGTGAGGCCGACGGGTTCATGGTGTCGGCGGCGCAGACGCCGGGCACCTTCAACGACTTCGTCGACGCGGTCGTCCCCGAACTGCAGCGGCGCGGGCTGTTCCGCACCGAGTACACGGGCGACACGCTGCGCGAGCACCTCGGGCTCGGCGACGTCACGTTCGGGCCCGCGCAGCGGCTGCAGTCGGCGAGCTAGGCGGTCGACAGGCGCGGCCGCAGCCGTTGCGGGTCGACCTCCGCTCCCGCTTCGAGATCGTCGATGAGCGTCTGGGCGTAGTCGACGAGCCCCGTGACGTCGACGCCGTGGGTGACCGAGGTTTCGTCGGCCAGACCGGCGCGGGCGCGGCTCAACACCCCGAGTGCCCCCTTGGTGTTACCGCGTTGCACGTGGGTGATGCCGACGGCGAGCTGGGCGAGGCTCTGCCACAGCGTGCGTTCGACGTCCGGGCCGTTCTTCCACGCCGCTTCCAACACCTCGTGCGCGTGGAACGCCATTCCCTTGTCGAGCAGTTCCTGGGCGTAGGCGAGGGTCTCGGCCGGCGGCAGGTCGAGGTCGTCGGGGATCCGCGCGACGCCCTCACTGCCGTGGGGCAGCGGCCGTCCCAGCGCATCGCGGGGGCGGGTGTTGCGCGGACGCCCGGCTTCGTCGCGGTCCCGCTCGGCCATGGAACCCATCTTGGCACTGCTCAGGCGCGGAGCAGCTCGGCGGCCTTCTCACCGATGAGCACGCTGGGCGCGTGGGTGTGCCCGCGGATGATGGTCGGCATCACCGACGCGTCGGCGACGCGCAGTCCCTCGACGCCGCGGACGCGCAGTTGCGGGTCGACCACGCTCGCGTCGTCGCGGCCCATCCGGCAGGTGCCGACCGGGTGGTACAGGGTGTGCGAGAACGTGGCCAGTGCGCGTTCGATCGTCGCGTCATCGAGGGCGCCCGAGTCGAGGGGACGTGCGATCTTGCCGATGACCCCCTTGAGCGCCGAGGCCTGGGAGATGGTCGCGCAGATGCGCAGCCCGGCCATCATCGCCGCTCGGTCGGCGCCGTCGGGGTCGCTGAGATAGCGCGGGTCGATGATCGGTTTGTCGGCCGGGTCGGGTGAGCGCAGTTCGATGGTGCCGCTGCTGGACGGCTTGAGCAGGATCGCGCCCAGTACGACGGCGTGCTTGTCGTAGGGATCGCCGATGCCCTCGTCGAAGAACGGCGCAGGGGCGAAGATCAGCTCCAGATCGGGCAGCGCGAGGTCCGGGCGGCTCCAGACAAAGCCGTAGGCCTCTCCCACGTTCGAGGTGAGCATCCCGCGACGCCGCAGCAGGTAGTTGAGCAGCTGAAGCGGCTTCTCGGCGGCGAACAGGCTGTCGTGGGGAACGTCGAAGCCGAGCGCCGCGATGAAGTGGTCGAGCAGATTGGCGCCCACGCTCGGGGCGTGGACCAGCGTCCGGATGCCGTGCTCGGCCAACCGTTCGCCGTCACCGATGCCCGACAGCATCAACAGCTGAGGGCTGTTGATCGCGCCGCCGCACAACACGACCTCGCGCCGGGCTCTGATGACCCGGCGGGTCCCGTTCTGCTCGATCTCGACGCCGACGGCGCGGCGGCCGTCGAACACCACGCTGGTCGCCAGCGCCTCCGTCTCGAGGGTGAGGTTTTCGCGTTTGAGGGCGGGCTTGAGGTAGGCGTCGGCGGCGCTCCACCGCGCACCGCGGCGCTGGGTGACCAGCGTTTCGCAGAACCCTTCCGGCGCCGCCTGGTTCGGCTTCTCGATGCGGTAGCCGCACTCCTCGGCGGCGGCGAGCCATTTGGCGGTGGCGCTGCGCGGGCTGCGCTGCTTGCTGATGGACAACGGGCCCGCTTCGATGCGGCGCAGGTACGGCTCGAGGTGCGCGTAGTTCCACTGCTCGCCGGCCGCCTCGCCCCACTCGTCGTAGTCTGCGGCGAATCCACGTACCCACATCATCGCGTTCATCGACGACGACCCGCCAACCATCTTGCCTCGCGGCCAATAGATTTCGCGGCCGTCGAGCTCTTTCTGCGGTTCGGTCAGGTAGTCCCAGTCCATCGGGCCGCGGAACAGTTTGACGAAGCCGGCGGGGATGCGGATGAACTTGTCCTTGTCGTGCGGCCCGGCTTCCAGCGCGACGACCCGGACGGACGGATCGTCGCTCAGTCGGGCGGCCACCACCGAACCGGCCGAGCCGGTTCCCACGACGATGTAATCGGCTTCCATCCGCCGGAGTCTAGATTTTGCGCGGCGGACAAACGCGCAAGTGCGGGAAACCCGCCCGGAAGTTCGGCGTCGCCGGCCGGTCGCCGCGCAGGAACGCGGCTACGCCGTGAGCGCGATGTGCTGGGCTACGTCGACGGCCGCGTACCGCTGTGGGCTGCACGTCAGCACGATCACCTGCCCGTCGCCGCCCACCGCGTTGAACACCGCACCCATCTTGACCAGCCGGTCGGGATCGGTGAATCCGAGCGCGTCGTCGATGACCACCGGAACGCTGTCCTCCTTGGCCACCAACGCCGCGCTGGCCAGTCGCGCCACGATGCCGAGTTGTTCCTTGGCCCCACCGGACAGCGATTCGTACGGCACGGTGCGCCCCGACACCGTGCGGGCGCAGATCCGCAGCGCGCTGTCCACCTCCACCTCGAAGCTTTCTCCGAACACCATGCGGCCCAACCGTTCCACTTCGGCGCGGAACGGTTCGACGTAACGCAGCCGGGTGGAGTCGCGGTGCCGTGCGATCACCGATCGCAAGAGCTCGGCGGCCCGCGCACGGCGCTGCACCCTCGAGTACTCGGCGAGGGCGTGCTCCCGCTCCGTTTCCGCCTCGTCGAGCGTGCCCTTGCGGCCTTCGGTGCCGTACACCGTCAACCGCGTCCTGACCTCCCGCAGCTCATCAGTCACCTGCTCCCGCTCTGCCGTCAGCCCGTCGGCCCGAAGCGTCGCCTCGTGTAGGGCCGCGGCCACGGCGTCGGGCGCCGCGCCGGTCAGTTCCGCGCTCAGCTCATCGACCAGGGCCGTGGCGCGCAGCGCGTCGTCGGCGTGTGCCTGGGCCTTGAGCGCCAGCTCGTCGTCGCCGATGGTGGCGCGCTGCCCTTCCAACCGTTCGCGGGCCAGCGCAAGCTCGGACTGCGCGCCGGCCAACTTCGCGCGCAGCTCGGTCAACCGGGTGTCGCACTCCCCCAGGCGCTTAGCGGCCTCCTCGGCGACCTTGCGCTGCTTCTCGCACTCGGCGATCGCCTGTTTCTGCGCGGCTGTCGCGGCGTCGAGCTCGCCACGAGCGGCGCAGGCGTCGACCTCGAACAGTTCGGCCACCTCTGGCTGCCGCGTCTTGAGCTCAGCCAGCCGCGCCCTGAGCCGGTCGGCCGACTCGTCGCCCGTCAGCGCCTCGACCCTCGCGCTCAGCCGGTCCGCCGTGGCAACCAGCTGCTGCCGCCGCTGATCGAGGACACGCGCCTCGGCGACATCGTGCACCCCGCACGCAGTCAGCGCCGACGCGAGCACATCGTGTGCCGCATCGAGTTTGGCTTGAGTGTCCGAGGCCGGCGCACCGGGCACCAGCCGGGCGGTCAGCAGGTCGGGCACTTCGATGGCGGTCTCCGCGCTGATGCCGGCCGTCCACGCCTCACCCGCGCACAACGAGACCGTCTCGCCCCCGACGCGGAGCTCGACGGCGGCCGTCGCGACCAACTCGATGTGCGCCGAGACCAACTCCACCTGTGTGGTCACGGCGTCGACCGTCGCCTTGGCCGACTCGATGGCCCGCATCCTCTCGCCGGTCAACCGGATCTCGGCGAGTTCGTTGTGCACGCGTTCGAGGTCACGCTGCGCGGTCTCGACCTTCGACAGTTGCGCCGCGATACGGTCGGCCTCGTCGCGATCGGCAAGCCGTTGAACGGTACTCCGCGCGGCTTCGACTCGAGCTTGGGTGTTCTCCAACGCTTTTCGCGCCTGCTCGGCTGCTGCCTCGGCGAGTTCGGCCACCTCGGCCGCCGTGGACCGGTTCTCGCCCGCCTCGGCCGCGGCAGTGTCGAGGTCGGCGATCGTGGCGGCCCGCTGCTCGATGTCGGCACGCAGGCGCCGCCGCTCTTCGACCGCGGCGCGTGAGCTGTCGTGGTTGGTCTGGGCCACCGCGAGAACCAGCTCCGCTTCCTTGAGCTGCGCCCTCAACGCGGCCACCTCGTCCGCGGCCTTCTGAGCGACGGCGACCCGCTGCGCCGCATCGGTGCACTGTGCGGTCAGCCGGGCCAGTTCATCGGTGAGGGTGGCGTGCCTGCGGACCGCGTCGTCGACCTGCGCGACGGCGGAAGCCGCCTCGGCCAACGCCTCGTCGGCCGCGCGTAACCGGTTGGTGGCAGCGGCCCATTCACCTGTGGGCCTGCCGGTGCGGGTGAAGTAACGCAGGTATTCGGCTTCGACCCGGTCGACCAGCAGCGGTTCTGCATCCGAAAGCTGCACGGCCTCACCGGCAGCGACGTCGAGCGCGCGTGACAGTGCGTCGCATCCGGACAGGTCCACCGCCGCCGTCGACCCGGACTGCAACACCCGCTGCGCCTGCCACAGGCAGGTGTCGACGGTCTCGTCGAGCATGGCCCGAACGCGGTCGTGCGCCTCGTCGCCGGTGAGCTGTTCGCGCCGCGGCTCCACAATCGTCAATTCGGTCTCGAAGCGCTTGTGGAAGCGCTTGCGGTACACGAATCGATATGGGCCGGTGGAGATCTCGGCCTCGACCTCGGCGCCGACGTCGGCGTGCGTCGGCTTGACCTCCTTGACCTCTTTCTTGGCCGACCGGTCCTTGGCCTCGATCAACAGGTCCAGCGCCTCGATCATCGACGACTTGCCGATCTCGTTCGCGCCGCTGACGATCACCACGCCGTGGTCTGGGAATTCGATCTCGCGACGGGTGATGCCGCGGTAGTTGGCGAGAACCAACCGATGCAGTTTCACGCCACACCCCGATCCGACAGCCGCAGAAGCAGCGCCAGGGCGGCCCTGGCGTCGTCGGCGGCCTCGCCGTCCGACCGCGCGGTCGCGACCAACTCGTCGACGGCGGATGCGGCGAAACCGCCGATACCGAGGTCGTCGAACTCGCCGTCGGCGGGAGTGACCGCGATGTCGCTCTGTTTCTCGTCCACCCTCAGCGCGGCGAAGAGCCGCGCGAACTTGTCCAGGCACGCGTCGAGCGCGGCCTTGTCGGTGACCGTCAGCGATCCGGTCAACACGAGACGGACCACGGTACGTTCCTTGTCCGGCAACAGATCCAGGTTGATGTCCAGGTCGGCGACGTCGCGGTCGCTGTCCACCCCGCGGCGCAGCGTGACGAACCGCCAGCGGCCCACCTTCCGCGGTTCGACGCGCACCGGATGCCCCGGGTCGTCCTCGTCGATGTCGACGATCAGCACATGCCCCGGGTCCGCCTCGATGTCGTCGTAGTTGGTGACCTCCGGCGACCCGGAGTACCAGATCCGCCCGGTGGACCCCACCTGCATACGAGAGTGCTTGTCACCCAACGCCACATAGTGCACCGCGCCCCGGTTGACGGCCGCCTCCAGCGCCTCCAGCCGGATGAGCGACGGCCGGTCCTTGTCCGGCACGAAGATGTCCACACCACCGTGGCCCACGACCACCCGCGTCACGCCGTCGGCGCAAAGACCCTCGAGCACGCCCGCCACGGGGTCCGACAACGGCGCCTTCGAGGTCCACGGCGCGGCGACCAGTTCGAGCCCGCGCCGCACCTCGTGCACACCCGCACGGTCCAGCACCGACACGTTGTCCGGGCACTCGGCGACGAACAACGGGCTGGTGTAGACCGACGAGGCGTCGAGCGGATCGTGGTTGCCCGGCAGTAGGTAGACGGGGACACCGACGGCGCGCATGGCCTCGAGCGACAGGCTGACGTCACGCGGCGCCAGTTGGTTGTGCTCGAAGACGTCGCCGGCGACGACAACGAACTCCGCGCCCGCGTCGGCGGCCACCCGCCCCAGCTCGGCCACCGCGTCGCGGCGCGCTGCCGAATAACGGGGCTGCGCCTCACCATTGAGGAAGTACCGCGTCATGCCGAGCTGCCAGTCCGCGGTGTGCACGAATCGCATCTCAGCGCCCCCTTCCCCTGGTGTGTTTGTCGGGCACCGCGAGTGTAGGGCGGCACGCCGACAAGTCCCGGGAGGTGCGACGGCATGCCTTACCGTTGGTCCGGTGACCGACCGGTACCGCACGCTGTTGTTGCTCCGGCACGCCAAGTCGGACTACCCGCCGGGGGTCGACGACCACGACCGTCCACTGGCGCCCAGGGGCGTGCGCGAGGCCGGGTTGGCCGGCGACTGGCTGCGTGCCCACGCGCCCGCCGTCGACGCCGTGCTGTGTTCCACCGCCACCCGCACCCGCGAGACGCTGGCCCGCACCCGCATCGCCGCGCCCGTCCAGTACCGCGACCGCCTCTATGACGCGACTCCGGGAACGGTGATCGACGAGATCAACCGTGTGCAGTCACACTTCGACTTCGAGGTCCGCACCCTGCTGGTGATCGGCCACGAACCGGCGATGTCGGGTGTCGCGCTCGGCCTGGCCACCGCCGACGGCACCAACCCCGCTGCAGCCGAACAGATCTCGCTGAAGTTTCCGACATCGTCCATCGCGGTGCTGCGGACGCGGCAAACGTGGGCCGACTTGGCGCTCGACGGCGCCGCGCTGATCACCTTCCACGTCGCGCGCTAGCGGCGTGTGTGGTCAGGCGCGGGTCGCCAGCGTCAGCTCCATCAACTTGATCGCCATTCCGCAGGCGTCCATCCCCGGCGACTGGGGGTTGACCCACCAGCCGACGACACCGGCCGCGTCGCTGGCCACACCGCACGCCCCGTTCGGATCGTTCGGCCGCATCACGATGGACTGGATCCCGGCGACCCTGCGGTCCTCGATCCGATAGTCCAACCGCTGGGCCACCTCGCGCTCGTGGTCCAGATCGCCCTGTTCGAACCAGAACCTGGTGATGTCGATGAGGCCGCCCGGGTTGGCCGCCTGCCAGCGGCACACGGCACCGACGAACGTGCTCTGGATGTCGAGAGGGTCGGCGCCCACGGTCTCGGCGAGGATGTCCTCGGTCAGCACCTCGCACTCCTTGAGCAGGTTCGGGTACTGCCGCTCGGAGTCTTCGTTGCGCGGTCCCCCACCGGACCCCGACTTGGCCGCCGTGCCTTCGACCGTCTGGGTGCAACCGGTGAGCACGGACAACGAAGCGAGCACGGCGAAGGCGCCCGCGATCAGCCGACGAGCGGACGCGGTTCTCATTCGGAGTTCACAATCGATTGACGGGTCAGTTCCTTGGCCACCTCGCACGGATCCGGGAACGGCTTGCTGGCGTAGCTGACCGACCACTCGATGAAGTCATCGTCGAACTGGATGCCGATCTCGCAGAGGTTGACGCCGTTGATCGGGTCCTCGCTGTACCCGATGAACCCGTCGTGGCCTTCGATGCTGATGTCTTCGACGGCGGTGCGGGACAGTTCCATGGTCTTGCGCTCACGCCCGATGGGGCTGCCGCGGAACCAGGTGAACGAGAAATGCGGGCCGAGGATACTGCCGCCGGCCAGCCACTGGCACCCGACGGAGGTCTTGGCGGTGTTGATCAGCCCCGGAATTCGGGTCTGCTTGATGACTTCCTGGTCACTGATACCGCCGCACTCGGGAAAGAACGGGCCGTGCGAGACGTTCTCGGTGGGAGTCGAGGTGTCCTCGGGCACCTGCGGGCCCGCGGGTTCGGAATCCGAGCATGCGGACAGCGGGATGACCACGGCGGCCGCGAGGGCCAGGCAGCGGATCACGCGCGTGCTGTGAGTCACGCCATGCACTGTAGCGGCAGCTTGTGAGGTCAACCACCGACATGCCGGTTGACCTGCCCATATATCGGATGTGCGACAGTATCGGGATGTTATGGGCGCTGCTGCGACAGTACGCGCGGCCATATCGGGCGTTGCTCGCCACCGTCGCCACCCTGCAGTTGGTCAGCACGCTCGCCTCGTTGTACCTGCCGACGGTGAACGCGGCGATCATCGACGACGGCGTCGCGGTCGGGAACCTGCGCCGCATCGTCGAACTGGGCGGTGTGATGCTGGCGGTCACCGCGCTGCAGGTGGTCTGCGCGGTGGGGGCGGTGTACTTCGGGTCGCGGGCGGGCATGGGCGTCGGCCGCGATCTGCGCGCGGCGATGTTCAACCATGTGACCGGGTTCTCCGCCGAGGACGCGGCACGGTTCGGTGCTCCCTCGCTGCTGACCCGCACCACCAACGACGTTCAGCAGATCCAACTGCTGGTCCAGCTGACCTGCACCATGCTGGTCACCGCGCCGATCATGTCGATCGGCGGAATCTTCATGGCGCTGCATCAGGACGCCGGGTTGTCCTGGCTGCTGCTGGTGAGCGTGCCGATCCTGGCCCTGACCAACTACTGGATCGTGCGTCACCTGCTCCCGATCTTCCGGCGCATGCAGCGACTGGTCGACGGCATCAACCGCGTGATGCGCGACCAACTCGCGGGCCTGCGCGTGATCCGCGCGTTCGCCCGGGAACCGTTCGAACGCAACCGGTTCGCCGAAGCCAACCAGTCGCTGGCCGACACCGCGCTCGAAGCCGGACGGTGGCAGGCGCTGATGTTGCCCACCACGACGCTGGTGATCAACGTCTCGAGCGTCGCGTTGATCTGGTTCGGCGGGTTGCGGATCGACGCCGGACAGATGCAGGTGGGCTCGTTGATCGCGTTCCTGGCCTACTTCATGCAGATACTGATGGCGGTCCTGCTGGCCACGTTCATCCTCGTCATCATCCCGCGGGCGTCGGTGTGCGCCGAGCGGATCTCGGAGGTGCTGTCCGTCGCGCCGCAGATCGTCAGCCCAGAACACCCGGTGCGGCCGTCGAGAATCCGCGGTGAGGTCCGGTTGGACGCCGCGACGTTCTGCTACCCCGGCGCTGAACGACCTGTGCTGCAGGATATTTCGTTGACGGCACGACCGGGTACGACGACGGCGGTGGTCGGCTCCACCGGGTCGGGTAAGTCGACGCTGGTGTCGCTGATCTGCCGGATGTACGACCCGACGAGCGGTTCGGTGTATCTCGACGGCGTCGACGTGCGCGACTACGACCCCGAACAGCTGTGGTCGGTGCTCGGGCTGGTGCCGCAGCGCGGATACCTGTTCTCGGGCACCGTCGCCGACAATCTGCAGTACGGCAACGCGGACGCCACCGACGACGAGATGTGGGACGCGCTGCGGGTGGCCGCGGCCGACGATTTCGTGCGCGCGCACCCCGACGGCCTGGCGATGAGAGTCGCGCAGGGCGGGGCGAATTTCTCGGGTGGACAGCGGCAGCGGTTGGCGATCGCCCGAGCGGTGATCCGCCGGCCCGCCGTGTATCTGTTCGACGACGCGTTCTCCGCACTCGACGTGCATACCGACGCCCGCGTGCGCTCGGCGCTGCGCGAGGTGTCCGCGGAAGCGACCGTCATCGTTGTCGCTCAGCGCATCTCGACGGTGAGCCAGGCAGATCAGATCGTGGTCATCGACGACGGCCGGATCGTCGGCATCGGCACCCACGAAGCCCTGCTGACGGACTGCCCGCAGTATGCCGAATTCGCCGACTCCCAGTCGCTCGCCATCGTCGGGGACGCCCAGTGAGCGGCCCGATGGCCCGCCCGATCCGTGGCATGGTGCAGGCGCCGACCCAACGTTCGCGTGACTTCACCGGCTCGGCGATCCGCTTGGTCAAGCGACTGACACCGCAGCGCGGCCTGACCGCGTGGGTGATACTTTTGGGCGTCGCGGGCATTGCGATCAGTGTCATCGGACCGCGAATCCTGGGGCATGCCACCGATCTTCTGTTCAACGGGGTGGTCGGCCGTCAGCTGCCCGCGGGGATGACCAAGGAACAGGCCATCGACGCCGCCCGCGCCCGCGGCGACGGCACTTTCGCCGATCTGCTGTCGGGGATGAACGTCGTCCCCGGCCGAGGGGTGGACTTCGAGGCGGTCGGCCGCACACTGTTACTCGCGTTGGGCCTGTATCTCGTCGCTGCGCTGATGGTGTGGTTGCAGGCCCGCCTCCTCAACGTGGCGGTGCAGCGCACCATCGCGACACTGCGCTCCGACGTCGAAGACAAGCTGCATCGAATGCCGCTGTCGTACTTCGACTCTCGTCAGCGCGGCGAGGTGCTCAGCAGAGTCACCAACGATGTCGACAACATCCAGGGCTCGTTGTCGATGACGATCAGTCAGCTGTTGACGTCCGTGCTGACCGTGCTGTCGGTGCTGGTGATGATGCTGACCATCTCACCGCTGCTCACGCTGCTGACCGTGGTGACGGTGCCGCTGTCACTGTGGGCGACCCGGGTCATCGCGCGCCGGTCGCAGCGCCTGTTCGCCGCCCAGTGGGCCAACACCGGCAGGCTCAACGCCCACATCGAGGAGACCTACAGCGGCTTCACCATCGTCAAGACCTTCGGACACCGTGCCGCGGCTCAGGAGCGGTTCCGCCAGTGCAACGAGGACGTCTACGACGCCGCCTTCGGCGCACAGTTCTTCTCGGGCCTCGTCGGACCGGCCACCACGTTCATCGGCAACCTGAGCTATGTCGCGGTCGCCGTCGTGGGCGGATTGCAGGTGGCCACCGGCCAGATCACGCTCGGCAGCATTCAGGCGTTCATCCAGTACGTCCGTCAGTTCAACCAGCCGCTGACGCAGGTCGCGGGTATGTACAACACGCTGCAGTCCGGCGTGGCCAGTGCGGAGCGGGTTTTCGACCTGCTCGACGCGGAGGAGGAGGCACCCGATCCTCCCTCTTCCGCCCCACGACCGGGAGGCGATCGACGTTCACGCGGACGGGAGCCCGGCCGGGTGGAGTTCGAGGACGTCACGTTCGGCTACCACCCCGACACACCGGTCATCCGGAATCTGTCGCTGGTCGCCGAACCCGGCAGCACCGTGGCGATCGTCGGGCCGACGGGCGCGGGTAAGACCACGCTGGTCAACCTGCTGATGCGGTTCTACGCCGTCGACTCCGGCCGGATCCTGATCGATGGCGTGGACATCTCGACGGTCAGCAGGGACTCGCTGCGGTCCCGCATCGGGATGGTGCTCCAGGACACCTGGTTGTTCGCGGGCACCATCTTCGAGAACATCGCCTACGGCAGGCCCGACGCCTCCGAGGACGACGTGATCGCGGCGGCCAAGGCCGCATACGTCGACCGGTTCGTGCACATGCTCCCCCACGGCTATCAGACCCACGTCACCGACGACGGCGCCTCGATCAGCGCCGGCGAGAAGCAGCTCATCACGATCGCGCGCGCGGTGCTGGCCCGGCCCAGCCTGCTGATCCTCGACGAGGCGACCAGCTCGGTGGACACCCGCACCGAGCTGCTGATTCAGCAGGCGATGGCCGAGTTGCGCCGCGACCGAACGAGTTTCATCATCGCCCACCGGCTGTCGACCATCCGCGACGCCGACCAAATCGTGGTGATGGACGAAGGTCAGATCATCGAACGCGGCACCCATGCCGAGTTGATCGCTAAGCATGGCGCTTATTGGTCCATGACGCGGGCGTGAGCGCCGTACGCTCGAGGTGATGAGCGAAACGGTCTACACGTTCTGCCGGATCTGCCTGGCCTCCTGCGGGCTGGAGGTGACGGTCGAGGACAACCGCGTCACCAAGATCGCCGCCGACAAACAGAACCCGCACAGCTGGCGGGACTTCTGCGCCAAGGGCCGCACCGCACACCGGCTCGTCGAGCACCCCCGCCGGATCCTCAACCCGATGCGCCGGGTCGGCGATTCCTATGTCGAGGCCACCTGGGACGAGGCCATCGCCGACATCGCGGCCAGGATGAACGCCGCGATCGACGCGGGCGGAGCCGACGCGGTCGGCGTCTACTACGGCAACCCGGCGGGCTTCTCCTCGTCCAACGTGATCTTCATGAACGGCTGGCTGGACGCGCTCGGGACCCAGAACCGCTACGCCGTGGGCTCGGTCGACCAGAACGCGATGCACGTCGTCGCCGACGCGATGTACGGCTCGATCCTGATGGTGCCGGTCTCCGACATCGACAACTGCGATTACTTTCTCCTAATCGGCACCAACCCCGCTGTGAGCGCATGGAATTGGCTCGAGAGCGTGCCCGGTGGGTGGCGCCGTGCCCTGGCACGTCAGCAACAGGGCGCGACGATCGTGGTGGTCGATCCGTTGCGCACCGAATCCGCCGAGAAGGCGGACCTGCACCTTGCTGTGCGCCCGGGCCAGGATTGGGCGCTGCTGCTGGCGCTGGTGAAGGTCATCCTCGACGAGCACCTCGAACATCGGCAGGACTGCGCGGAACTGGCCACCGGTGTGGACGAACTGCGCGCGCTGGTCGCCGACGCCGATCTCGACGATCTCGCCGCCCGCTGCGACATCACCCGCGACCAGATCGAAAGGGTCGCACGCGACTTCGCCGCGGCGCGCGGGGCCATGGTGGTGACCCGCACCGGGGTGTCGCTGCACATGGCGGGCACCGTCGCCGAATGGTTGGGCCATGTGCTCAACGTGATCACCGGCCGGATGGACCGCCCAGGCGGACGGCGCTTTGAACCCGGCTACGTCGACGCCATCCGAATGTCGGCGATGGTCAAGGCCAAGCCGCACTACAGTCGACTGCTGGGCCGCGAAATGGTCGCGGGCGCACACGCACTCAGCGAGTTACCCGACGAGATCACCACACCTGGCCGGGGTCAGATACGCGCGCTACTGATCAACTGTGGCAACCCCGTGGTCTCCGGGCCCGACGGCGACAAGCTCGACCGCGCGCTGGCCGACCTGGATCTGCTCGTCGCGATCGACTTCGTCCAGCGGGAGAGCCACCGCCATGCCCACTGGCTGCTGCCCGCCGCCCACTGGCTGGAGCGCAACGACCTGCTCGCGTTCACCAGCAACATGCACGACGAGCCGTATCTGCAGTACGGCGCCAAGGTCGTCGAACCGCCGCCGGGTGTCCGGCAGGAGTGGCGCATCTTCACCGACCTGGCGATCGCGATGCGCAGACCGCTGTTCCGCGCCAAGGGCCTCAACGGATTCATCAAGGCCACGCGCGCCGCGGCGCGCGTGACGCGCAAGCCGGCCTTGGAGTTCGGACCGCACTGGATCGACCGCCTGGTGGTGGCGACCTCACGAAAGGTCAACGGGCGCAAGATCAAATGGCGAGACGTCATGTCGCGCCCGCACGGCTGGGTGTTGGGGCCGCGGGAGTTCGGGCATTTCCGCGACGCGCTGCGGACCGACGACAAGAAGGTGCACGCCGCACCGCCCGAGTTCCTCGCACGGACCCGCGAACTGCTCGGCGACCCGCTGCCCGCGGCGCCCGTCGGGTATCCGTTCCAACTGGCCAACCGCAGGCACCGGCACTCGATGAACTCGTGGCTGAACGACTTACCCGGACTCCATCCCGCCGGTAAGGGCAACGACGTGATCATCCATCCGAAGGACGCGGCCGATCTCGGGGTGGACCAGGGCGACCTCGTCAGGGTCTTCTCCCCGGTCGGCGAGGTCGAGTTGACGGCGGTGGTGGATGACCGTCCGCGTCAGGGGGTGATCATCGTCGACCACGGTTGGGGCTCACGTGTATTCGACCCACGTGGCGACGTCGCGCCGGTGTCCTACGGTGTCAACCGCAACCTGTTGGTCGAGGGTGCGCCGGTGGACCCACTGTCTCAGACCGCGGCGTTGAGTTCGCAATACGTTGGCGTGGAGCTGATTTCGTCGGGCGACGATCAAGCGGCGAGGCACGAGCCGCGTTGAGGAGGCCGACGCGAAATCCACGTCGGGCGACGATCAAGCGGCGAGGCACGAGCCGCGTTGAGGAGGCCGACGCGACGAGCTAGAGCTTCGGCCCTTCGGCCCGCAGTTCATCGACGTTGCGCATCGCCTCGCGCAGCTTGCCCAGCCACTCCTCGGCGTGCTCACCGACCAGACGAACCGACCACACCAGCGCATCCGAGCGTGACCGTGCCACACCCGCGTCGACGAGCGTGTCGAGCACCTGGCGTTCGGGTTGACGCAGTCGCGTCATCACCGGAACGGCCATGTTGGTGAACATGATCCGCTCATGGTTCTCGGTGCCTGGTGTCCCGATCTCGACGCCCCAGGCGACCTTGCGGCCGTAGCGCGCCTCGGCCTCGTCGGCGATGTGCATGCGTTCGGAGCGGGTCTCCTCACGGAACCGCGCGGCCCGTCCGGATGCGCGGGCTTCGCTCTCGCCCCCTTTGGCTTCCGCAAGGCGGCCGATGACGGTGATCTCCTCGCGGTCGACGATCACCGTCGGGTCCGCTTCGAACCAGCTCTGGGGAAGCCGGCCGGCGAACCAGTCGGCGGCGTCGCCCGCATCGGGCTGCTGCGCCTGTTGCCAGCCGCCCTGGCGGCGCCGGCCGTGGATGTTATGTCGCATGATTACATGCTTACACCGTTACATGGTTAATAGTTGCCCGTTCGCCGAGGGCGAACGCGCCAGGTCAGACGACTCGCACGGCGCACCCATGACGTACGAGGCCCGGTCGCTGCACGGCCGCGCCGCGGTCATCGACATGCAGCGGCTCATCCGGGATGGCGCCTGCGCTTAGCCGCGCACACGCAGCAACAGCGCACCGCCGCCCACCACCGCACCGATCAACAGCAGCACGGCCAGGGTGGGGCTGACCAACCACCACACCAGGCCGACCGCGATGAGGGCCGGCGAGGCGACGAAGAGCACCATGCCCGGATGTTGCTTGATGACCGCGAAGGCGCTCTTCGCCCGCACCCGGTCGATTTCCTTTGCCATGGCACAAGAATGCCAGTGGTCGCGTGGTTCCGGGCGGGATGTCTCAGTGCGAAAAGTACCTCACCACATGATGGCCGTCCGGTTACTTTGTAGCCATGACAGCACCGAACAACGGCAGCTGGCGACCCGATCCCGAAGGTCGCTACGAGTACCGCTGGTGGGACGGGCACAACTGGACCGACCAGGTGTCGCATCAGGGTCAGGTCGGCAGGGCGCCGCTGACCTCACTCGGCGGACCTGCCCCGGTACCCCAGGCACCACCACAGCAGGGCGCTCCTCCGCAGGCGATGGCGGTCGGACAGCCCGCAGGCGATGGTTTCGCAGGCATCAGCGGCGATCTGGTGGACGGCCGGTTCAGCGAGAAAGAGGCCAAGGCCATCGCCAACCAGAACACCAAGATGTTGCGGGTGCGTCTCGGGGAGCCGTTCATGGCGCGGCAAGGCTCGATGGTGGCCTACCAGGGCAACGTCGACTTCGCGTTCGAGGGCGGCGGCGCCTCGAAGTTCATCAAGAAGGCGCTGACCGGTGAAGGGCTGCCGCTGATGCGCTGCCAGGGGCAGGGCGATGTCTTCCTCGCCGAGCGGGGTTACGACGTCCATCTACTGCAGCTATCCAACTCCGGCTTGTCGATCAGCGGGAAGAACGTGTTGGCGTTCTCGGCGAACCTGAACTGGAACATCGAGCGGGTGCGGGGCGGCAGCATCGCGACCGGCGGCCTGTTCAACACGACGTTGCGCGGGACCGGCTGGGTGGCGCTGACGACCGACGGGCCACCGGTTGTGCTCAACGCCGCTGAGGCGCCGACGTTCGCCGACACCAATGCGGTGGTGGCGTGGTCGGCAAATCTGCAGACACAGCTCAAGACGAGCTTCAAGGCCGGCGCGCTGATCGGCCGCGGTTCCGGCGAAGCGATCCAGGTCGCGTTCCACGGGCAGGGGTTCGTGATCGTGCAGCCATCGGAGGGCACGCCACCGGTCGCAACAACATAGTCAGCTCATGATCACAGCTCGAGCAGCACGGTAACCGGGCCGTCGTTGACCAGCTGAACCTGCATGTGAGCGCCGAAAACGCCGGTCGCCACCGTCGCGCCCAGGTCACCCAGCGCGTCGGCGAACGCGGTGACCAGGGGCTCGGCGGTCGTGCGCGGTGCGGCCGCGTTCCACGCCGGGCGCCGTCCCTTGGCCGTGTTCGCGTACAAGGTGAACTGGCTGACCACCAAGATGGGGGCGCCGATGTCAGAGGCGGACCTCTCGTCGTCGAGAATCCGCAGCTGCCAGAGCTTTTCGGCCATCCGCCGCGCCTTGGCCGCGTCGTCGTCGTGCGTCACGCCGACCAGTGCGAGCAGGCCCTGACCCTCGGGCTGGATCGCCCCGACGACCTCGCCGTCCACGGTGACGGCTGCTGAAGTGACCCGTTGGGCGAGAACACGCATGTTCGCCGATGCTGCCATGGTGGTCGCACCGAAGTCGGGCGCACACCCGGCCTAGATACCCCTAGGGGGTATCAGGTACTCTGGCTCCATGGCTACCACCACTGTCACAGTCACCGGAATGACCTGCGAACACTGCGCCGCATCGGTGCGAGAGGAACTCGGGGAGATCCCGGGCGTGAAGACGGTCGACGTGGATGTCGCCAGCGGAGCCGTGACCATCGACAGTTCCGAACCCGTGGGAGCCGCCGCCATCAGGGCCGCCGTGGAAGAGGCCGGCTACCAGCTGGCGAGCTGATGAAGACCGCCCCTCGAATCGCCGCGTTCATCGCCGCACTCGCGGTGGTGTTCGCAGCATCGATGTGGGTTGGCCGCTCGTTCGGTCCCGAGAGTGATGCCGCTGCACAGCACCACTCCGCCGCACCCGAGGATCTCGAGCAGCCCACCCGGTCCCCCGGCGGCTTACAGGTCACCGAAAGCGGCTACACGCTGGACGTGACCCACCCGCTCCCGCCGGCCAACGCAGACTCGCCGCTGGAGTTCAGGATCCTCGACCAAAGCGGTGCTCCCGTGAGGCAATTCGATGAAACTCACGAGAAGCTGTTGCACCTGATCGTGGTCCGCAACGACTTGGCCGCATTCCAGCATCTTCACCCCGTGCTCGACGACCGCGGCACGTGGCGCACTTCGGTGGATTTCAGCCGCGCGGGCGACTACCGCGTATTCGCCGACTTCGTGCCCACCGGCGGTCCCGCGCTCACCCTCGGCGCCAATGTGCATGTCCCCGGGCCGTATTCGCCCATCCCGCTGCCTGCGGCCGACTCGTCGTCATCCGTCGACGACTACACCGTCAGGCTCAGCGGAACCCCGAAAGCCGGTGAAGCGTCGGCTCTTACGCTGACGGTCAACCGCGACGGCGTTCCGGTGGACGACCTGCAGCCGTACCTGGGCTCCTACGGTCATCTCGTCGCGCTGCGCGCCGCCGACCTCGCATACCTGCACGTACATCCGATGGGCGTGCCCGGCGACGCAACCACGCGGCCGGGGCCGGCGATCGAGTTCCACACGACCTTCCCCAGCGCCGGGCAGTATCGCCTCTTCCTCGATTTCCGACACCGCGACGTCGTGCGCACGGCCGAATTCACCGTGTCGGTCGATCCCTCCGCGCAGCAGGGCGTCCCCACGCACGACCCTGGTGAGGCCGGCCATGGCCACTGACACGATCGAGCTGTCCATCGACGGTATGACGTGTGCTTCGTGCGCGAACCGAATCGAGCGCAAGCTCAACAAGATCGACGGCGTGACGGCCACCGTCAACTTCGCCACCGAGAAGGCGCGCGTCGAATACAGCGCAGGCGTGACGCCGCAGGCACTGGTGGCCACCGTCGAGGACGCCGGCTATCAAGCCCACCTGCCCACCGATCAGGCGACAGTCGCCGAAGAGGATCCGACCGCCACACTGCGGCACCGGCTCCTGGTCTCCCTCGCCTTGAGCGTTCCGGTGATCGCGATGGCGATGATCCCCGCCCTGCAGTTCACGAATTGGCAGTGGCTCTCGCTGACGCTGACGGCGCCGGTGGTGGTGTGGGGGGCGTGGCCGTTCCACCGTGCGGCGTGGGCGAACCTGCGCCACGGCAGCGCCACCATGGACACGCTGATTTCGATGGGCACGCTCGCAGCGCTGGGATGGTCGGTCTACGCGTTGTTCTGGGGCACCGCGGGAACTCCGGGGATGACGCACGGCTTCGAGCTGACGCTGTCGCGCACCGACGGTGCGGGCAGCGTGTACTTCGAGGTCGCTGCGGGGGTCACGACGTTCATCCTGGCCGGGCGATATTTCGAAGCTCGCTCCAAGCGGCGTGCCGGTGCGGCCCTGCGCGCACTTCTGGAACTGGGCGCCAAAGACGTCGTGGTCCGCAGAGATACCGGCGAACAACAGATCCCGATCGACCAGCTCGCCGTCGGCGACGAGTTCGTGGTGCGTCCCGGCGAGAAGATCGCCGCCGACGGAGTGGTGGTCGAGGGCGCCTCAGCGGTGGATGCCTCGATGCTGACCGGCGAATCGGTTCCGGTGGACGTCGGTCCCGGCGACGAGGTCGTGGGTGCGACTGTCAACGTCGACGGCCGACTCGTGGTGCGGGCCACGCGGATCGGCGCCGACACGCAGCTTGCCCAGATGGCCCGGATGGTCGAGGCCGCCCAGAGCGGCAAGGCGGACGCACAGCGACTTGCCGACAGGATCTCGGGTGTGTTCGTGCCGATTGTGATCGCCCTATCGGTTGCGACTCTGGGGTTCTGGTTGGGCACCGGCGGATCCGTCGCGACCGCTTTCACCGCCGCGGTGGCGGTGCTGATCATCGCGTGCCCGTGCGCGCTGGGGCTGGCGACGCCGACCGCGCTGATGGTCGGCACCGGACGCGGCGCGCAGCTGGGCATCTTGATCAAGGGGCCGGAGGTGTTGGAGTCGACCCGGCGGATCGACACCATCGTGTTGGACAAGACGGGGACCATCACCACCGGCAGGATGACGTTGATCGATGTCGTCCCCGCCGACGGCGAACGGCCCGACGACGTGCTGCGGATGGCCGGCGCGGTCGAGGACGGTTCCGAGCACCCGATCGCCAGGGCGATCGTGACCGGTGCGCGGGAGAAGCTGGGTGAGCTGCCGAGGGTGGAGGAATTCACCAACCTGCGCGGCCTCGGGGTGCGCGGGCGGATCGATGGCCGCGACGTGACGGTCGGACGGCAACGGTTGCTGTCGTCGCACGAGCTGCCCGCCTCGTTGAAAACCACGGTGCGGCAGGAGGAGTCCCAGGGGCGCACCGCGGTCATCGTCGGGTGGGACGGCGTGGCGCGTGGTGTGTTGGTGGTGGCGGATGCGATCAAACCCACGTCACCGGAAGCGATCTCGCGACTTCGTGCGCTGGGCTTGAAACCGATCATGGTAACCGGCGACAACGAAGCGGCGGCGCGCACGATCGCCGCGCAGGTGGGTATCGAAGATGTCGTCGCCGAAGTACTGCCGCAGGACAAGGTGGATGCCGTCCAGCGCCTGCAGGCCGACGGCAAGGTGGTCGCGATGGTCGGCGACGGCGTCAACGACGCGGCGGCGCTGGCCCAGGCCGACCTCGGACTCGCAATGGGCAGTGGCACCGACGTCGCGATCGAAGCGAGCGACCTGACCCTGGTGCGCGATGACCTGAATGCGGTCCCCGACGCGATACGCCTGTCTCGTCGGACGCTGGCGACGATCAAGGGAAACCTGTTCTGGGCGTTCGCTTATAACGTCGCGGCGTTGCCGTTGGCGGCGGCCGGGTTGTTGAACCCGATGATCGCCGGTGCGGCGATGGCGTTCAGTTCGGTGTTCGTCGTCAGCAACAGCCTTCGGCTGCGCCGGTTCACCGCTGCCGCGTCGCGCTGAGCTACAGCGTGACGTTGATCGGGCCGAGCATGTCGCAGTTCGGTTCGAGCGCGTCCGCAAAGACCTTGCCGCAGCCGCGCCCGCTCGCGATGTACTGAGCGCCCGGCTGGTACGGCTCGAAGAACACCTGCGCAACCCCGGGTCCCCGCGCCTGGGTGCACTGCCCCTGAGAGTCGTGACCGGCGCGGTGGACGCACGCGACGCTGTACGCCGGCTGGAACGGCGCACCGCAGGCGATGAACGAGACCGTCGCGGTCACCTTGCTCACGGCACCGGTATTCACGACCTGCGGCGGCGACAGCGTGTATCCGCACGCCGGCTGCGGCGGCTGCGCGCTCGCCGTACCCGCACCCAGCAGACCGGACGATGCGACGAACAGTGTGACCAGCACGGCTTTTGCGACCCGGCTCATGCCTGGATCGTAGATCACCCCACCGGCGGCCGTTTCGAATTGCGGGCGGTCGTCTCACGGGGCTTCGCTGTCTTTGGGTGGTTTTCTGGGCCGGCGGGACAGAGCCGAACGATTGTTCGCCCGGCCGGCAGGTCAGTCCGCGCGTCGCACACGGAACAACTTCACGTCGGACTTGATCCCCTTCAGATGCCGGGAGCCCGCGAACGAGAACGAGAACCGCTCGTCGTCCCCGATCGCCTCGTGCGTCGATCCCGAGACCAGGACGGAGCCGGGCCGAGCGGCGCCGGTGACACGGCTCGCGAGGTTTACCGCCCCTCCGAACCAGTCGCCGGTCCGGCTCACGGCCATCCCCGTCGCGAGGCCGACGCGGAGCCGTGGAAAGTCGTCGTCGTCGTTGGTCTTCTCGACGAGGGTCAGCGCCGCTTCCAGCAGCGGCACCGGCTCCTGGCTGACGAGCATCACCTCATCCCCGATCGTCTTGACGAACCGCACGGGCGGGACGGACACCTCGTGCGCGAGATCGAAGAGTCGGTGCGCGAGCCGCTCCAGATCCTCGGGCGGCACCGCCTCACCGAGCCGGGTGAAGCCGACGAGATCGGCGAACGCGATCGTCACGAGTCGCGCGCCCGGCAGCCGTTGCCCCTTCGCGCGTTCGGAGGCGGTGATCGCCTCGGTCTCCATCAGATGCCGCAGCTGCAGCCGCAGCATGTCCTGAATCATGGGGCCGAGCAGCGGGTTTGCGGTGCGCACCAACGCCTCGGCGTTCTTGGCGATGACGAGCTCCGAAGCGCCCGGGTTGAGCACCGAAGCGAGCCCGGCGTAGCGCATCACCTCGGCGGCCTTCGACAGCCCCTCGGCGAGCACCCGCGTGATCTGAATGATCTGATCCGGCAGGATCCCGATCTCGATGAACCGCTGCGCATAAGCTGCGGCTTCGGCGTCCGCGCGCAGGTGGACCTTGGCATCGGGATCGTCGACGGTGGGCAACCCCATCGCGCGCTGAATACGCTGCAGAAGTTCGAGGTCGATGCCTGTCTTCTCGCTGGTCTCCCGGGCGGAGACGTAGACGCCATCGTCGCCGAGTTCCTGACGCGCGGCGAGCAGCATCGGCAGGTACGCGTTGCGGATCACCTCGACGTCGATGTCTCTGCTCACCAACCACGAAACCAGTTCGGCGCGTTCGGCGCGTTCCGCACCTTCGAGCCCGTCGAGCAGACCGGACCCTTCGACGTCGAAGTCATCGGCCACCGGCCCAACCTATACCCCGTGCGATAGTCGAAACATGGGTTCTGAGGTGCTGTACGGGTTCGCGCCGATTCTCGGCGCACGACCCCACACGTTGATCCTCGGCAACATGCCCAGCGTCATGTCACTCGAAGCGCACCAGTACTACGGCAACCCTCGCAATGCCTTCTGGCGCATCGCAGCCGACATCTTCGGATTCGGGGCAGACGCGCCGTACGAGCAGCGTTGCGCCGCACTCACCGACCATGGATTCGCAGTCTGGGATGTGCTGCGATCGTGCCGGCGCGAGGGCAGCCTGGATTCCGCGGTGAAGCCGGAAAGCATGGTGGCGAACGACTTTCAGCGGTTCTTCGACGAGCATCCCACCATTGCGTTGGTGTTGTTCAACGGTGCCGCGGCGGAGAAGAACTACATACGACTCGGCTCCGTCGCAAAAGATTTGCGCTATCGACGCCTGCCGTCGACCAGCCCGGCGCAGACCATGCCGTTCGTCGAGAAGCTCGCGATCTGGCGCACGGCCCTGTCCGAGGCGATGGTCTAGGACGCCGGCGGACGGCGGTGCGCCCATGGGCGCGCACGCTCGATCTGCCCGGCAAGCGAGAGCAGCGTCGCCTCATCGAAAGGCTTGCCCACCAACTGCACGGACGTCGGAACGCCGTTGCCGTCGAAGCCCCACGGCACGACCGCCGCCGGCTGACCCGTCACGTTGAACAAGGCCTGGAACGGCACCCGCGAGGCGACCGACAGTAGCGTCGGCAGCATGCCCCGGCGCTGATACGCCCCGATGCGCGACGGCCCCCGCGCCGTTCCCGGGGTGACCAGCACGTCGACGTCGTCGAAGATGGACTGAACCCTTTCGGCGGTACGGGCTTCCGCGTCACGGATGGTTGCCATTCGCCGATCGGAGATCATTCCGCCGATCCGCGCGAAGCTGCGCGTCCTGGCGTCCAACCGCTCCGGATGCGGCAGTGTCCGGACATCGTCGTAGCAACCCCGGAAATACCGCGGCAGTGCCTGATCGAACATCACCGATGCCGGGTAATCCGGATCGCGGTCAACCACCTCGTGACCGAGTTCCCGCAGCAGCTCACCCGACTCGGTCATTGCCGCTCGCTGCACACATCCCACGTAACTCACCAGCAGCGGAGGTAACCTGTCGCTCAACGCGATTCGGAGACGTCGAGGCTCCGTGGCGGCGGCCGCGACGAAGCTGGACTCCCCCGTCGTCGCCGCTAAGAACAATGCCGCGTCCTCGACCGTCCTGGTGATCGGACCGTTAACGCTCAGGCCGTTCCACGCGTCGTCATGCGGAGCGATCGGCACCCTGCCTCGCTGTGGTTTGAGGCCGAACAGCCCGCACCACGTCGCCGGAATGCGAATGGAACCCATCCCGTCGGAACCGAGCGCGATCGGCGCCAGACCCGCGGCCACCGCCGCTGCGCTTCCACCGCTGCTTCCGCCGGGGGCGAAGTCGACGTTCCACGGATTGCGGGTCGCGCCGAATGTCACCGTCTCGGTGAACGGCCACAGCATCATTTCCGGCACCGTGGTCTTGCCGATGATCACCGCGCCCGCGTCGCGAAGCCGTCGGACCACCTCGGCGTCGCGGGTCCTGGCGGGACCGTGTGCCGCGCTGCCGTACGTCGTCGTCTCGCCCTCGACGTCGACGTCGTCCTTGATCGCGATCGGCACGCCCAACAGCGGTGACCGCTCCCCCGCGTTCAGCCGCTCCTGCGCGAGCTCGGCTTCGCGTCTCGCGCTGTCGTGTAGCACCGCACGATAGGACCGAAGCGTCGCGTCGAGACGCGCGATGCGCTCGAGATAGTGACCCAGCAGTTCCGGAGCGGTGATGACCCCGGACGCGAGCAACCGTGCCTGCTGCGCGGCGCCCGCGAAGACAAGCTCGCTGGTGTCCACGGCGGCAGCGTAGCCGCGAGGCGCGCGATCCGATCGGCGAACAGTGGGATCCAGACGCGCAACGGAGAACCGTTACGGTGGCGAACATGTCCTGTGTGTTCTGCGCCATCGTCGCCGGCGAGGCCCCGGCCATCCGCATCCACGAAGACGACGACGTTCTCGCCGTCCTCGACATCCGCCCGTTCAGCCGCGGCCACACCCTGGTGATCCCGAAACGGCACACGGTGGACCTGACCGACACGCCGCCGGAGACCGTCGCCACCCTGGCACGGGTGGGTCAGCGGATCGCGCGCGCCGCACGCCGGTCCGGACTGCACGCCGACGGTAACAACGTGGTGATCAACGACGGCAAGGCCGCGTTTCAGACGGTGTTCCACATCCACCTGCACGTGCTGCCCCGGCAGGAGGGCGACAAGCTCTCGTTCGCCAAGAACATGCTTCTTCGCCGCGATCCGGACCGGGAGGAGTCGGGACGGCTGCTGCGCGAGGCCCTGGCGGAACTCGACTCGGCTGCGCAAGACTGAGCCCCATGAGCATGCCCTGGTACGAGAAATACATCGGTTACCCGATGCTGTTGCTGCACGACAAGCTCTACAAGGGCACCAACGGCCGCATCGGCCACATCATCCCCGGCGCGCCACCGATGCTGATCCTGCACACGGTCGGCGCGAAAACCGGTCTGCAGCGGTCCAATTCGCTCGCGTACGCCCGTGACGGGGACGATTACCTGGTGGTCGCGTCCAAAGGCGGCGAGCCGAAAGCACCCGGTTGGTATCACAACCTCAAGGCCGATCCCAACGTCGAGATCAACGTCGGGCCCAAGCGCATCAAGGTCGCGGCGACCCCCGTCACCCAGGACGATCCCGATTTCCCGAGACTGTGGCGGATCGTCAACGACATGCGCAATAACAAAGATCGCTACATCGGCTACCAGAAGCGGACGTCACGCCCGATCCCGGTGGTCAAGCTGACGCCGTCCTCCTAGAAGAGTTCCTTGGCCAGCAGTTCCAGCGTCTTGTCGCGGGCCGGCGCGGTCGCCGGATCGGTGCCGCGGCGGGCCGAGGCCACCGGGTTGATCATGACCTCGTCGACGCCGAACCGGTCGGCCAGCGTGCGCACCTGTTCGGCCGCCTCGGTCGGATCGCCGACGACGGCGCGCCCGAAGGCGGCTTCGGCGATGCGCTGAGCCTGCGGCGCGAGCTCCTGCTGTTGGGCGTCCTCGACCAGATCCAGCGGCCCCAACGGCTGACCGGTGCGCAGCCGCGCCATCATCTGCAGGTTGGGCAACGCCAAAGCCTCTGCCTCATCGCGTGTTTCGGCGACGACCGCGTTGACGGTGAGGAAGGTGACGGGTTCGGGCGCCAGTTCGCTGGGCCGGAATTCCGAGCGATACACCTCAAGGGCTTCCGCGGTGCCCTGGCCGGAGAAGTGGTGGGCGAACACGTATGGCAGGCCCTTCGCGGCGGCCAGGTGCGCCGAGTACATCGACGACCCCAGCAACCACAGCTTCGGTTCGGTCACCGCGGCGGGTGTGGCCTTCAGGACGTAACGCTGGTTCGGGATCGGTACGCGCGCACCGCGCGCGCTCATCAGCGCGACGACGTCGTCGAGATAATCCGGGAAGGCCTCGATGTCACGGTCGTCGCGACCGGCCGCACCGCGCAGCGCCATCGACGTCACCGGGTCCGAGCCCGGCGCGCGGCCGATACCGAGGTCGATGCGTCCCGGATGGACCGCCTCCAACAGTGCGAACTGCTCGGCGACGGCCAGGGGCGCGTGATTGGGCAGCATCACGCCACCGGATCCCACCCGCAGGTGTTCGGTGTGCGCCGCCAGGTGCGCGATCAGCACGGGCGGGCTGGTCGCCGCCACCGAGGGCATGTTGTGGTGCTCGGCGACCCACAGACGCGTGTAGCCGAGGCGGTCGGCGGTCTGCGCGAGCCGCGTCGACGCCGCCAGCGCGTCGGAGGTCGACTGGTCGGTGCGCACCGGTACGAGATCGAGGACTGAGAGACGCATGGCCGTCACAACGCATTCGACCGCGTTGACGTTCCCCGTACCGCGTCCACCAGCGCTTCCGGGTCGGGCTGCTGCGCCAGGAGGCGCTGAATGGGACGCAGAGCGCGTTCGACGCTCATCACGCGCATCGCGAGTTCACGGGCGACGGCGAGCGTCCGGCTGCGGCGGAACATCACCTTCGCGAGCTGGCGCGAGTTGTCCTGGGCTGCCTCGACGCGAGGCCGCTGTGCGCGTTCGTAGGCGCGCAGGAGCTCACCGAGGGCAAGCCGGGGCGCGTGGCGGAGCACCCGGCTGAGCACCCAGGCCGACTCGATGGCCATACCCGCTCCCACCCCGGCGGTCGGCAGGAACCCGGCCGCCGCGTCACCGAGCAGGACGGTGTGCCCGGTGGTCCAGCGCGGCGCTCGGCAGTCGGTCAACGACCAGTAGTACGGATCGGGGTCGGTGGCCACGGCCGCCATCGCTCGATTCAGGCGGGGGTTGACGGTCTTCAGGTCACGGCGCATCGACGTGACGAAGGGCGCAGGACCCGTCGCGGTGTCCTCCCGCGGACCGCCGAGGAACACCCCGAGCGCATCGGCCACCGGATACATCGCGACCATGCCGCCGGCCCCCCACAGCTCCTCACCGAGATCGGAATCACCCACGTCGGGCGCCCAGACCACCCAGCCGCCCCAACCGGTGTCCACCCACTCCACCGGTTGATTTTCGAGCACGAAATCGCGTGTCTTCGAGTGCATTCCGTCGGCGATCACGACGAGATCGAAATGCAGGCGGTGATCGGTGCGGCGGCTGTTCACGCGGACGTCGACGCCGGACGACGTCTCCGCCAGGTTGGCGACGACCGAGTCGTAGCTCACCGGGCAGCCGGCGCCGGCCAGCACGTCGATCAGTGGCCCGCGGGCAATGCCGCGGTAGTCGCCGTAGCGCGCCATCAGGTCGACCGTCGAGTCGGTCCGCAACATGCGGCCGGTGTGGCCGTGCACGGCGTAGCGCTCGAGCGGCACGCTCACCGTGCGGTACGCGTCACGCACCGCCAGATCGTCGATCGCGGCGTCGACCATGGGCATCAACGCGAGCATGTAGCCCTGTGCGGGGGCGCTTTCGGCACGCTCGATCAGGACCGGGTGCCGACCGTCGCCGCGCAGCAGCTGCGCAGCCGTGACCCCGGCGATGCCGGCGCCGACAATCAGAATTCGCAGTTCGTCCACGGCCGCCTGCTCGTATTGCTTCTCAAGGCTGGTCGGACTCAACATGTTCTCCAGGCTACCATTGTGTGGACTAGCTGGTCCACAGGGGTTATTCTGAACTGTGACCTCGGCAAGGATCGCCCGCATGCCCGCCGAGAAGCGGCGGCGGCTGGTAGAGACGGCGGCCGTCGAATTCGGTTCTGCCGGTTATGAACACGCGTCGCTCAACCGGATCATCGAGCAGTGCGGGATGAGCAAGAGCTCGTTCTACTATATTTTGCCGTCAAAGGCCGAGCTCTACGAATTCGTCCTGCAGGAATTGACCGCCGCGGTGTCAGCCGAAATTGATGTCGTCGAGCCCGAACAATTCGCGGGAACCGAATTCTGGTCAAGAGTCGAACGGTATTTCGAGAACCTCATCCGCATTGCGCAGCACGAACGTCATTTCCTGCTACTGGGACGGATGTTCTACCTGCAGGCCCCCGATCCGGCGAAAACCGCCGTCGGCGCAGCGCTCGGGGCCGTCCGCGAATGGGTGCAGGAGGTGCTGCGCGTCGGGCGCCGATGCGGCGCTGTTCGCACCGACCTGCCCGAACCGCTGCAGGCAGAGCTCGTCTTCCGGATCCTGCAGGTCTTCGACGAATGGACCATCGCGAACTATGCCGCCTTCTCGGATTCGGCACGACAAGAACTGGCCGTCGCGCAGTTCGCGACTATCCGGCGGACGCTAGCGCCTTAGCCGTGCGGAAAACGTCGTCAAACATCTGCGGGGTCAGCTTGCCGGTGAACGTGTTCTGCTGGCTGGGGTGATAGCAGCCCACCAGCGTGACGCCGCCCATCTCGGCCGTGGCACCGTGACCGAACTTCGGCGCGGGCACCGGCACCGGCACACCGCCGGTGCGCAGCATCTGCAGCGCCGCTCGCCAAGCGAACCCGCCGAGCGCGACGACCACGCGCACGTGCGCCGCGGTCAACCGCCATTCGGCGTCCAGCCACGGAGCACAGGTCGCCCGTTCGGCGGGTGTCGGCGCATTGGCCGGCGGCGCGCAGCGCACAGCGGCGGCCACGCGGGTTCCGTTGAGCGCCAATCCGTCTGCGGCGTCCACGCACAGCGCCTGGTTCGCCAGGCCCACCCGGTGCAGCGCCGCGAACAGGAAATCGCCCGACCGGTCGCCGGTGAAGATCCTGCCGGTGCGATTGGCCCCGTGGGCCGCGGGTGCCAGGCCGACGACGAAAACCCGGGGCTGCGATGCCCCCCAGCCCGGAGCCGGACGGCCCCAGTACGGCTCGTCGGCGTACGACCTGCGCTTGACGACGGCCGCCTCCTCCCGCCACTCGACCAGACGGGGACAGGCCCGGCACACCGATACCTCGGCATCGAGCTCGTCGAGCGACTGCGTCGCCGCCGCCATCGAGACGACGTGCGCGGCTGTCGTCGCGACTGCGGTCTGCGGTGTGGCGGGGTCGCCCGGCCAGCCGGAGCCGGGGGGAACCGGCGACTCGAACCGCACACCGGTCCGCGGGTGAGGCAAGAGCTGCACAGCTCCACTGTGCACGGTGAGGAATTCTGATGCCGAGCGGGTCTGCGCGCTGTTAGATTCTGCCGCGATAACTCATGATGAACAGCCGGCGCGGTCCCATGCTGTTGATCCTTTTCGCCGCGCTCACGGCCGGTGCCGGCAACGGCATATCGCTCGTAGCCTTCCCTTGGCTGGTGTTGCAACGCAATGGTTCTGCGCTCGACGCCTCGATCGTGGCGATCGCGGGTTCGCTGCCGTTGCTGGTCGCCACGCTGATCGCGGGAGCCGCGGTGGACTATCTGGGGCGGCGGCGGGTTTCGATGATCTCCGACGCGCTGTCCGCGCTGTCGGTGGCCGCCGTGCCGGTGCTGGCGCTGACCTTCGGCGTCGATGCCGTCAATGTCGCGGTGCTGGCCACCTTGGCCGCGCTGGGCGCTTTCTTCGACCCGGCGGGGATGACCGCTCGCGAGACGATGCTGCCCGAAGCGGCGGCTCGCGCCGGGTGGACGCTGGACCGCGCCAACAGCGTCTATGAGGCGGTGTTCAATCTCGCCTACATCGTCGGACCGGGCATCGGCGGCCTGCTGATCGCGACGGTGGGCGGCATCAACACGATGTGGGTCACCGCATCGGCGTTCGTGCTTTCGATCGCCGCGATCGCGGTCCTGCGGCTGGAAGGAGCCGGTACGCCCGACCGCGCCGCGCTGCCCGAGGGCGTGTTGGCGGGCATCGTCGCGGGGTTGAGCTTCGTCTGGCACAACAAGGTCCTGCGCACGCTGGCGGTCGTCGACCTGGTGGTGATGGGGCTCTACATGCCGATGGAGTCGGTCCTGTTCCCCAAGTACTTCACCGACCGCGACGAACCCGTGCAACTCGGTTGGGTGCTGATGGCGTTGAGCATCGGCGGCCTGGTGGGCGCGCTCGGTTATGCGGTGTCGTCGAAATACATCAACCGAAGGACCACGATGCTGATCGCGGTGCTGACGCTGGGGGCCGCGATGACGGTCATCGCGTTCCTGCCACCACTACCGCTGATCCTGGCGCTCTCGGCGATCGTCGGTCTGGTGTACGGGCCGATCCAGCCGATCTACAACTACGTCATGCAGACACGGGCACCGCAGCACTTGCGCGGCCGGGTGATGGGCGTGATGGGATCGCTGGCCTACGCGGCGGGGCCGCTGGGTCTGATCATCGCCGGGCCGTTGGCCGACTCGGCGGGCCTGGGGGCGACGTTCTTTGCGCTCGCGCTGCCGATGCTGCTGCTGGGCATCATCGCGCTGTTCCTGCCCGCGCTGCACGAATTAGACCGTCCGCCAACGGCTTAGCCTCCCGGGCCGTGCCTGGCGATCGCGGCCAGTTCGTCACGGGAACTCGCCCCCACCCGTTGGCACGCACGGTAGATGTGGCCTTCGACGCTGCGCACCGACATCACCAGCCGGTCGGCGATTTCGCGGTTCGACATTCCGGCCACCACGAATTCGACGATCTCGCGCTGACGCCCGGTCAGCGACTGGCTGGCCGGAACTCTCAGGGCCGGTGTGCACAGTCCCCCGCAAGCGTCGCTGAGTTCTTTGGCGACGGCGGCTGCGTACAGGCCGCGCTTGCGGTGCTGGCCGCGGGTGAATGCGACCGCCGCCTGTGCGGCGGCATCGGCCGCGGCGGCCCGGTCGCCGATCGCGCGGTACGCGTCGGCGGCGGCGAGCAATCCTTGGCCGTCGTCGGCGGCCAGCGCTTCTGCATGGCGCGCAACGGTATCGGCCAACGGCAGCCGGAGTTCGTCGGCGAGTTCGCGTGCGGGCCCGGCGCACGACGTGTCACCCCACTGCGCCGCCGCCTGGTGGCACGCCAGCTCATGCGTGGGCTGGCGACGCGCACGGGCTTGTGCCGCCGCCGATCGCACGGTGGCGATGGCCTCGGTGACGCATCCGTTGGCCACCAACGACCATCCGGTGGCGATGCTCAACGCCGTCTGCATGAACACGTAGTCGGACGGCACGCTGTCACGAGCCTCGGCGATCGCGTCCTCGGCCGCATGCCCCTCACCGAGTTTCGCGTGTGCCTCCGCCAGGGCGAAACAGGTCGCCGGCCGCAACCCGCTTGTCACACCGTGCCTTTGCGCACCGGCCGACGCCTCGTGTAACAGCGTCGCCGCCGCGCGGGCGTTGCCCCGCATCAGTTCGGCGCTTCCCAGCAGCGACGCCAGATTGGCGTAGGCCAGGCTCGGCATCTCTTTCGCCGAGTCGGCCACTCGCCGTGCCATTGCCTCACATTCGTGGATATGCCCGGTCAGCCGGCAGGCGCGGGCGTACACGCTGGCGAACCAGAACCGCATGTGCGAAGCCTGAAATGACGTCACCGCCCGATCCATCGCCGACTCCGCGACGGCGGTCAGTTCGTCGGCTCGGCCGAGCGCCCCCAGCGCCATCGTCAACGCCACCGAGGCCAACATCGCCTCGAAGTCGGTCAGCAGCCCCGACTCCAGTGCCGCCGTGGCCTTTTGGACTGCGGCGTCACATCGCGCCGACGCTGCATCGACGCACGCCTCGGCAGCCATGCGCGCGAACTGTTCGGCCGTGGACTCGGGCCCCGCGGCCAGCTGGGCCAACACCTCCGACGCGTCATTGATGCGGCCCAGCATCCAGATCAGGTTGGCCGCTCTCGCGATCGACCACCGGTGTGCGCTTGCGGTGCCGTCGCCGACCATTCGACTCAGCACGTCCTCGGCCTGCGCGCCGCGGCCGAGCAGGAACAGGTTCAGCGCGCGCAAACCCGGTGCCTCGGCTGCACCGGCGTCGACCGCCGCCGTCGCGAACCGGTCGGCGAGTTCGAGGTCAAGCAGCGTCATCGCGCCACGCGCGGCCGTCAGGAACAGGTCGGGGTCCGGTGGCAGGTCCGATTCGAGCGCGAGCAGCGCCCGGCGCACCGTCGCCTGGACATCGGACTCGCGGTCCCGCGCGAGCCGGGTGGCCAACCTGCCCCGGATTCTCGACAGGTACATTTCGCCCGCGGTCGCGCGGCGCAGTTCCCCGAACAGCGGATGGGCCAGGCGCGCCACGAGATCTGCTCCGCTTCGCTCGACGGTGACCAGCCGCATCCGCTCGGCGGCCTCCAGCGCCTCTCGATCCACCACATCGCACAGGGCGCCGACCGCCAGCGGTTCGCATTGCGACAGCGTGTCGACGACGAGGGCGATATCCGGGTTCAGTTCGCGCAGTTGGCGCCCGACCATGTCGCTGATGCTCTGTGACACGGCGACGCCGCCGTCCCACATCCACACCCCCGCCGTCTGCCGCATCCGGCCGGCGTCGATCTGGTCCTTGACCACCTGACTCAGGAAGAGGGCGTTACCGCCGGTCAGCTTCCAGAACCGCTGCGCGCTACGGGCGTCGACCACACCGCCGAGGCTCTGCTCGATCATGCGGCGAGCCGCGTCGACGGACAGGGGCCCGAGGTCGAGGCGAAGGAGCAACCCGTCCTTCCACAGCGCGGTGATCGCATCGGGTTCGTCGGCGCCCGAGCGCAGCGTGATGACCAGGCGCGCCGCCCGCGTCTGCGCGAGCTGGTGCACCACATGCGCCGACAGCCCGTCGAGCAGATGCGCGTCGTCGACTCCAACCAGGGTGCGGCCGTGACGTTGGTGAGCCACAAGGGAATTGATCAGCCGGCGTACGTCGGGCAGCGGATCGGCGACGGCGTCGTCGATGACCGCGGTGAACGCGCCCAGCGGCAATGCTCTGGCGGACTCGGTGCCCACGATCCAGTTCGTCCGATCACCGGTGCGTTCGGCGAGCCGAAGCACCTCACGCGCGAGCCGGGTCTTGCCCACTCCGGCGGCCCCGACGATCACCACGCCGGATGTGTCGCTGCCCCCGAGTGCGCGGCGAATGGTCGCCAGTTCGCCGTCACGTCCCGCCAGCGGACCCCCGCTGATCACGGCGGAACTATATCCCGCAGTCCTCCTACCTACGCATGTTTTCGGGCCGCCGTCACGCAGCTCGAAACGTCCACGGTGTCGGCTCGTACCATGGCGCTGTGGAGTCACCCCTGGCCGATTTGGTCGATGCGCTGCCCGAGGGAGCGGTCGTCACCGATCCGGACATCCTGGGGTCCTACCGGCAGGACCGGGCGTTCGACCCGAACGCGGGCACACCGCTTGCGGTGGTGCGGCCGCGATGCACCGAAGATGTGCAAGCCGTGTTGCGCTGGGCGACTGCCAACAGGATCGCGGTGGTGCCGCGCGGGATGGGCACCGGCCTGTCCGGCGGCGCATCGGCCCTCGACGGCGCCATCGTGCTGACCACCGAGAAGATGCGTGACATCACCGTCGACCCGGTGACCCGCACCGCCGTCGTCCAGCCCGGTCTGCTCAACGCGGAGGTCAAGAAGGCGGTCGCCGAATTCGGGCTGTGGTATCCGCCGGACCCGTCGTCGTTCGAGATCTGCAGCATCGGCGGCAACGTCGCCACCAATGCCGGTGGCCTCTGCTGCGTGAAGTACGGCGTCACAACGGATTACGTGCTCGGCCTGCAGGTGGTGCTCGCCGACGGCACCGCGGTGCGGCTCGGCGGTCCGCGGCTCAAGGACGTCGCCGGGCTCCCGCTGACAAAGTTGTTCGTCGGCAGCGAGGGCACGCTCGGCGTGGTCACCGAGGTGACGCTCAAGCTGCTGCCCGCACAGTCGGCGGCGTGCACGGTGGTCGCGTCCTTCGGCTCGGTCGAGGCGGCCGCGGCGGCCGTCGTCGCGGTCACCGCCAGGATCCGGCCCTCGATGCTGGAGTTCATGGACTCGGCGGCCATCAACGCCGTCGAGGACAAACTGAAGATGGGCCTCGACCGCAGCGCCGCCGCGATGCTGGTCGCCGCCTCCGATGATCGCGGTCCGTCCGGCGCCGAGGACGCGCGGTTCATGGCCGACGTCTTCACCGAGCACGGCGCCAAGGAAGTGTTCTCGACATCTGATCCGGAGGAGGGTGAGGCGTTCGTCGCCGCCCGGCGATTCTGCATCCCGGCCGTCGAACTGAAGGGCTCGCTGCTGCTCGAGGACGTCGGAGTTCCATTGCCCGCGTTGGCCGATCTGGTGGGGGGCGTGGCCAAGATCGCCGCCAACCACGAACTGCTCATCTCGGTGATCGCGCATGCGGGCGACGGCAACACGCACCCGCTGATCGTCTACGACCCCGCCGATCCCGTGATGACCGAACGCGCCCACCAGGCGTTCGGCGAGATCATGGACCTGGCCGTGAGCCTGGGCGGCACGATCACCGGCGAACACGGGGTCGGCAGGCTGAAGCGGCCATGGCTGGCCGGTCAGATCGGCCCCGAGGCGATGGAACTCAACCGGCGCATCAAGCAGGCGCTCGATCCGGACAACATCCTCAATCCGGGCGCGGCTATTTGAAGTGCGTCGAGACCGACGTAATGGCTGCCGATCACCTCGATCCGCGACCAATCCGTCGGTTTCGCGGTCAGTACTATTGACAGGTTCGCGCATAGTGTCGTACGAATGAGACGTGACGGCCACCCTGTCTCATGACACGCCGGTTCGATTCCAGCTCGCCAACGCCGACACGTGGGCCGATCCATGGCCGATGTACCGGGCGCTGCGTGACCATGATCCCGTACACCACGTGGTGCCGCGCGACCGGCCCGATCACGACTACTACGTCATGTCGCGGCATGCCGACATCTGGGCCGCCGCGCGTGATCACGACACATTCTCCTCGGCGCAGGGCCTCACGGTGAACTACGGCGAACTCGAACTGATCGGCCTGGCCGACAACCCGCCGATGGTCATGCAGGACCCGCCCGTGCACACCGAGTTCCGCAAGCTGGTGTCGCGAGGATTCACGCCGCGGCAGGTCGAGGCGGTCGAACCCAAAGTGCGCGAGTACGTCGTCGAACGGATCGAGCGCATCCGGAGCAACGGCGGCGGCGACATCGTCACCGAACTGTTCAAACCGTTGCCGTCCATGGTGGTCGCGCACTACCTCGGCGTCCCGGAGGCCGACCGCGACAAATTCGACGGCTGGACCGACGCCATCGTCGCCGCCAACACCACCGACGGCGGGATCGGTGGTGCGCTGGAGACGCTCGGCGACAAACTCGGCGAGATGATGGCCTACTTCACCGATCTCATCGAGCGGCGACGGGTCCAACCAGAGGACGACACCGTCTCACATCTGGTGGCCGCGGGTGTCGGGGCCGACGGCGACATCGCCGGTGTGCTGTCGATCCTCGCCTTCACCTTCACCATGGTCACTGGCGGTAACGACACCACCACCGGCATGCTCGGCGGCTCGGTCCAGCTGCTTCACCAGCGCCCCGACCAACGCCGCCTTCTCGTCGAAAACCCGGACCTGATACCGGATTCGGTCGACGAGTTCCTGCGCATGACCTCGCCCGTGCAAGGGCTGGCCCGCACCGTCACCCGCGACGTGACGGTCGCCGAGACCACCATCCCGGAGGGCCGGCGCGTGCTGTTCCTGTATGCATCGGCCAACCGGGACGAACGCCAATTCGGCGACGACGCATCGGAACTCGACGTGACACGCAGGCCACGCAACATCCTCACCTTCAGCCACGGCGCGCACCACTGCCTCGGCGCGGCGGCCGCGCGCATGCAATCCCGCGTCGCCCTGACCGAACTGCTGACGCGCATACCCGACTTCGTGGTCGACGAGAGCGGAATCGTCTGGGCCGGCGGCAGTTATGTGCGACGGCCGCTGTCCGTCCCGTTCGAGGTGGTCGCCTGATGGCCGGTGACTGGTTGGCCGCCCGGCGCACCGAGGTGGCCGCCGACCGCATCCTGGACGCGGCGGGCGAGCTGTTCATCCAGAAGGAGGCCGCCACCGTCGGCATGAACGAGATCGCCTCGGCGGCCGGATGTTCGCGGGCCACGCTGTACCGCTACTTTGAGAACCGCGAGGCCCTGTACACCGCGTACGTGCATCGGGAGAGTTACCGGCTGTACCGCGAGATGACCGAACAGATCAATGCGTTGACCGACCCGCGGGAGCGGTTGATCGAGGGCGTGGTCGCCTCGTTGCGCAACGTCCGCGAAAGCCCGGCGCTGGCTTCGTGGTTCGCCACCACCCAGCGACCGATCGGCGCGGAGATGGCCGAGGAGTCCGAGGTGATCAAGGCGCTGACCGAGGCGTTCGTGATCTCGCTGGGCCCCGACGACCCGGAGTTGGTCGCGCACCGCGCGCGGTGGCTGGTTCGGGTGATGACCTCGCTGATGCTGTTCCCCGGCCACGACGAGGCCGACGAGCGGTCGATGCTCGAGGAGTTCGTCGTACCGATCGTCCTGCCGAGCCGACAGGCCACCCAGTAGCGTCCGGAGCCGTCAGGCCACCCAATACGCTTGCGCCTTGATCGACTTCTTCGAGATCTTGTACTCCTCGCGGAAGACCTTGGCCACCGCGCGGGTGGTGCGGTTGTCGCACGCGACCCATCCGAAGTGGTCGGGGGCCTCGAACGCCGCCGCGGCCACCGCTTCCACCAGTGCCTCGCCGGCGTTCTTGCGGTCCACCCAGAGCACGTCGGTGCTGCGGGCGACCGGCAGCTGGCGGTCGTCGTCGTGCGCCGCCTCCAGGAAAACCCGCGCCGGGGTGTCGCCGATCGCGGTCAGCAACGAGTTGATGGCGGGCAGCGACGCGGTGTCGCCGACGATCACGTAACCGGCCGGCGGCGTTTCGGGCAGCGTGAAGTTGCTGCCGAGCACCGTGACCTCGATCGTGTCGCCGGGCTGCGCGTTCTCCGCCCAGTGCGAGGCGACGCCGTCGTGTAGCGCGAACTCGATGTCGACGGTGTCGGCGGCGGGGTTCGGGTCGACCAGGGTGTAGCCGCGCTGATGCAGCTTCTCGCCGTCGGCGAACCACATGCGGATCCACATCGTCGGGTGCAGCGGCGAGCCTTCGAGCATGCCGCCCGCGTCGAAGCTCAGGCGCAGGTAGTGCGGGCTGATCTCGCGTTTACCGGTCACGGTCAGCCGATAGTCGCCCGCACGCAGCAGCTTGAGCACCGCACCTTGGAACCCGCGCGTTGGCTTCTTGTCCGACATAACTAGCCCTCCGTGTCGCTGTTGCGGTTAGGCTACCCTAAGCCGCAACGGATGCTTACCGGGTTGATCCCCCGCACCCGGTGGCTGTTGCGGATCCGCCCGTTGAAGCCAGACCGTCAGGAGCGCACCCGCGTGAACCGGTGCAGCAGCCACGCCAGCGGGACGGTCATCACGAAGGTGACGAGGAACAGCATGACGATCGACCCGGTGTAGATCGGATAGTGCAGCACCTCGACCATCGCCAGTTCCATCGTGATCAGGTGGATCAGGAAGATCTCGTAGGAGATCTCGCCGAGGAACACCATCGGCCGGCTCGACAGCAACCGCGCGTAGATGCCGCGATCACCGAGCGCCAGCGGCGCCACCGCCAGCGTCGCGATCACCGCGTAGAAGAACGCCTTCACCAACGCCTCGCGTAATTCGGCGGGTGAGGTGGTCGGCTCGCCCGCGATGGGCGTGGACACGATGAAATAGCACGCCACCGCCAGCGGTATGCACGCCAGGCCGTAGGCCCGAACCCCCAGCGGTTGCAGCGCCGCCAGCAGCATCCCGCCGATGAACCAGGCGAGGTATGACGGCAGCCACAGCCGCGCGCCGTCGGGCAGGAAGTCGGTGGTGTGCACGAGGATCAACCACGCGGGCGTGATCAGCGCCAGAACGAACAGTCCCCCGATCAGCAGGCCCGGACGCCACCGTCGTCGACACAGCACCACCAGCAGCAACCACGCCAGCAGCGGCAGAACCGCATAGAACGCGACCTCCACCGCCAGGCTCCACATCTGCGTAAGCCCTTGATGCAGAAACGAATACAGGTAGCTGTCGGTGTAGATCTGGGTCAGCGTCAGGTTGCGGAACAACCCCTCCCAGGTGTGTCCCGGGTTCGGGCCCGCCGTGCGGAAGTGGTAGACGAGGTAGGCGACCAGCACCGTGACCACATAGGCGGGCATGATGCGCAACACCCGGCGCCATGCGTACCGGCGCACCGAGGGTCCGGGCCTACCCTCCGCGCAAGCCTTCACCCACGGCGAGAACAACAGAAACCCGCTGAGCACGAAGAAGATCGGCACTCCGATCTCGGCGCGCGAGTACACCAGACCGACATAGCCCTGCGGGTACTTGCCCGTCGTGTACGCGGCGTGGGTCAACATCACCAACAATGCGGCGACGGCGCGGATCCCGGTGAGCGAAGAGACTCGTTCGGCCCTGCTGACGGATTCCAATCCGCCCTGCGCGTCCAAGCCGCGCGACAGCGTCATCTCTGCTTGTGCCGGCCCTTGTCCGGCCGTCGATCGGGCTGCAGGTTGATCTTCACCCCCGAGATACGGGTGTTCTCAAGGGCTTTGAGTGTCTTCCTGGGCAGATCGGCGGGCAGCTCCACCAACGAGAAATCCGGGCGGATGGTGATGTGGCCGAAATCGCTGCGGTGCAGGCCACCTTCGTTGGCGATGGCGCCGACGATGTGGCCGGGCCCGACCTTGTGCCGCTTGCCCACCGAGATGCGGTAGGTGGCCAGGCCTTCGCGCGGTTTGCGGTCCGGCTTGTCGCGGCGGGGACGCTCATCGCGTTCGCGGCGTTTCTCCGGCGGCGGTTCGACCATGAAGAACTCGTCACCGCCGTGCGCCTGCGTGGCCAACGCCGCCGCGATGTCGGCGATCGGCACGTCGTGCTCGCGTTCGTAGTCCTCGATGATGTTGCGGAAGACGTCGACCCCCGGGGCGCTCAGCGCTTCGGTGATCGAGTCGCGGAATTTCGCCACCCGCTGGGCGTTGACGTCCTCGACGGTGGGCAGTTCCGCCTCCACCAGCTTGGAGCGGGTGGCCTTCTCGATGGCCTTGAGCAGGTGGCGCTCGCGCGGTGTGACGAACAGCAACGCCGACCCGGACCGGCCCGCCCGGCCCGTGCGTCCGATGCGGTGCACATAGGACTCGGTGTCATTGGGGATGTCGTAGTTCAAGACGTGCGAGATGCGTTCGACGTCGAGTCCGCGCGCGGCGACATCCGTCGCGATGAGGATGTCGATCCTGCCGTCCTTCAATGCGGCGATCGTGCGCTCGCGCTGGGCCTGCGGAATGTCTCCGTTGATCGCCGCAGCGGCGAAACCCCTGGCCTTGAGCCGCTCGGCGACCTCTTCGGTGGCCTGTTTGGTGCGGACGAACACGATCATCGCGTCGCCCTCCTCCACCTCGAGCACCCGCGTCAGCGCGTCCATCTTGCGGTGGCCCGACACCTGGATGTAGCGCTGCGAAATGTTCTCGGCGGTCGCGGTTTTCGCCTTGACCGTGACCTCGACCGGGTCGTGCAGGTATTGCTTGGTGATCTTGCGGATCGCCGGCGGCATGGTCGCCGAGAACAACGCGACCTGCTTGAACTCGGGGGTGTCGGACAGGATGCGCTCGACATCCTCGGCGAAGCCCATCTGCAGCATCTCGTCGGCCTCGTCGAGCACGAGGTAGTCGAGCCGCGACAGGTCCAGACGGCCCTTCTCGAGGTGATCGATCACCCGGCCCGGCGTGCCCACGACGACCTGGGCCCCGCGTTTGAGTCCCGCCAACTGGGGACCATAGGACGAGCCGCCGTAGATCGGCAGCACGTTGACCTCCGGCAGGTGGGCGCCGTACCGGCCGAACGCCTCGGCCACCTGCAGCGCCAGTTCGCGCGTCGGCGCAAGGACCAGCGCCTGGGTTGCCCGGCTCGCGGTGTCGATCTTGGACAGGATCGGGATTGCGAACGCGGCGGTCTTGCCGGTGCCGGTCTGGGCCAGGCCCACCACGTCGGAACCCGCCATCATGGCCGGGATGGTGGCCGCCTGGATCGCCGACGGCGACTCGTAGCCGACGTCGACGACGGCCCGCAGCACCGAAGGGTGAATCTGCAGGTCGTCGAAGGTCAGGGTGCCGGTCGAGCCGTCGGGGCTCGCATCCGACTCGGCGGAGGTCATCGCGTCGAGTCTAGTGCCCGCGAGCGGCCCTTTTCGCCACGCGGTGTGTCGGCGCGACCTGGTCGACGCGATTTGCAAGGGTGGCTCAGGTGATGTGCACGGTTCGGTTCAAGGCGCTCCTTCGCTCGGCGACGGCGCTCTCGGCGGTGGTGCTGGTCGCCGTTGGCTGCGGGGCAAGCGACTCCACCGTCTCCAAGACGCCCGAGGCTCTGCCCTCCGCCGCGCCTGTTTCGGCCGCGCCACCGGCTGCTCCCCCCGCCGCCGCGTCCGGCGCACCGGCGGCCGACCCTTGCGCGGTCAACCTCGCCGCGCCGGAGATCACCAGGGCGGTGGCCGAGTTGCCGCGTGATCCGCGCAGCAACCAGGGCTGGAACCCGGAACCGATCGCGGGCAATTACAACGAGTGCGCGAAGCTGTCGGTCGTCATCGTCAAGGCCAACACCAACGCCACCAACCCGAACACGCGGGCGGTGATGTTCCACCTCGGCAAGTTCATCCCGAGCGGGGCGCCCGACACCTACGGGTTCAACGGCGTCGACACGTCCGAGAGCACGGGCGACACGGTCGCGCTGCGCTACTCGAACGGCGTGCCGGGGCTCGACAGCGTGGTCAGGTTCCGGTGGAACGGAAACGGCGTCGAGCTGATCGGGAACACCGGCGGCTGACGTCCCCCCACCATGCCGCAGCCGCGCCGAACGTGGGTTACCCGCACGCGCTTCGTGGCGCCGACGTGTATCGAGCTCACACTCGGCGGCCTACAGCTCGGCGATTCGAGCGTTGAGCCGAACCGTGTCCGAATGCGGCCAGCCTCTCGCCTGCATCGCGTCCCGTACGCGAGCCAGAAAGACATGCGGACGATTGCGCAAGAGATCTCGACTCACCCGGACGATCAGCCAGCCTTCGGCCGCCAGGTCGGCCAGCCGGTCGATGTCGCGTGCATGCTGTATCGGATCGTCCCAGTGTTGCGGACCGTCGTATTCGACGCCGACCTTGAATTCCTTCCAGCCGAGGTCCACCCGGCCGACGAAAGAGCCGTACTCGTCAACGACGACGATTTGCGTGCGCGGTCTTGGAAACCCCGCGGCGACCATGAGCAGGCGTGTCCGGGTTTCCTGCGGTGATTCGGCGCCGCCGTCCATCAGCTCCAGGACCCGCCGCAGCTGCACGATGCCGCGGGCACCGCGCCGTGTTTCGGCGAGACGCTCGACATCGATCGGCTTGAGACCGGTAACGTGCGCCAACGCATCGACCGCGATGATCGCTCTCTCGAGCCCCTTCCTCCGCCCGAGATCGAATGCCGTCCGCGCGGGCGTGGTCACCGGCATTCCGTGCACGACGCTGAGCTCCTCATCGCGCAGCTTCGCCCGATGGATGGTGATTCCGTCGACGTCACATGCCTCGCCGCGAATCAGTTCGGCAGGCAGGTCCGCGTCGATCCATCGGGATCCGTGCAAAGCCGCGGCCGACAGTCCGGCGAGGGTGGCGTTTCGCCGGGACCACAACCATGCCGCCACCCCCCTGCGCTCAGGTGTCAGCTCCACCCCCGTCGGCAGATACACGTTGCGGTAGATCATGGTGTGGCGGCTGACGAGCGTCCGCCTAGTCACCGTGCCGGCCGTCAACGCTTCGGTGCCGATGAACGGCGACGCATTCGTATCCATGCGGTCACCGTCGGTACCGGGTCTCACACAATCGTCCGGCGCGGCGGAATGGACGCGGGGCCCTGTGCATACGCGCGTCGTTGTGAATCGACGAGTGTGGCCTTGTGTCACGCCCAGGCCGCGCGGGGCGTGCGGGTAACCCACGTTCGGCGGAGGTGGGGGTGTCGTCGGGGTCACATACAGTGGCACCGTGTTCGTGGCCTCCGATGGCGCCGAAACCCGCGTCGTATACAGCGCATCCGATCTCGCAGCGGCGGCCCGCTGCGAGTACGCGCTGCTGCGCGCGTTCGACGCCAAGCTCGGTCGGGGTCCCGCCGTCGCGACCGAGGACGAGCTGCTGGCCAGGACGGCTCAGCTCGGCGATGAGCATGAACAGCGACACCTCGACCTGCTGCGCGAGCGCGCCGACGTCGTGATCATCGGCCGGCCCCCGTACACGGTCGACGGCCTGACCGCCGCCGCCGAGCAGACGCGTCGAGCTGTCGAGCGTCGCGCCGAGGTGATCTACCAGGCCGCGATGTTCGACGGCCGATTCGTCGGTTTCGCCGACTTCCTGATCTTGGAGCGGGACGACGACGGCGAGCGATATCGGTTGCGCGACACCAAGATCGCCCGCTCGGTGAAGGTGGAGGCGCTGCTGCAGTTGGCGGCCTATGCCGAAGTGCTCACCGCCGCGGGGGTACCGGTGGCCGACGAGGTCGAGCTGGTTCTCGGTGACGGCGCCACCGCGAGCTACCGCATCGACGAATTGCTTGCGGTCTACCGCCCCCGCCGCCAGGCGCTGCAGCGCCTGCTCGACGACCACTTCGCGTCCGGTGCGCCGGTCGACTGGGCCGACGACACCGTCCGCGCGTGTTTTCGCTGTCCCGAATGCGAGGCCCAGGTTCGCGCCGGCGACGATCTGCTGCTGGTGGCCAACATGCGGGTCAGCCAGCGGGCGCGCCTGCTCGACGCCGGCATCGGCACGGTCGCCGAACTCGCGCGACACGAGGGTCCGGTCGCCGAGCTTTCGGCGCGTACCCTCACCGCGCTGCAGGAGCAGGCCCGGCTGCAGCTGGCGCCGCGGGTGGACGGCAAGCCGCCCTACCAGATCGTCGACCCCCAACCGTTGACGCTGCTGCCCGACCCCGACAAGGGTGACCTGTTCTTCGACTTCGAGGGCGACCCCCTGTGGACTTCGGGAGCCGCGCGGCCGGCGACATCGGGCTCCGACGGTCAAGATTGGGGCCTGGAGTACCTGTGGGGCGTGCTCGAGGTCGGCGGCGGTTTCCGGCCACTGTGGGCGCACGACCGTCCGAGTGAGCGCACGGCTCTCGTCGACTTCCTCAAGCTGGTGCGCCAGCGCCGCAAGCGGTATCCGAAGATGCACATCTACCACTACGCGGCGTACGAGAAGACGGCACTTCTTCGGTTGGCCGGCCGCTACGGTGTCGGCGAGGACGAGGTCGACGACCTGCTGCGCAGCGGCGTCCTGGTCGACCTGTATCCCTTGGTGCGCAAGAGCATTCGCGTGGGTACGGAGAACTACAGCCTGAAATCGCTCGAGCCGCTGTACATGGGCAACGAGCTACGCACCGGCGACGTCACCACAGCGACGGAGTCGATCACGATGTACGCGCGCTTTTGTGCGCTGCGGGCCGAAGGTCGCCGCGACGAAGCCGACAACATGCTCAAGAAGATCGAGGATTACAACCGCTACGACTGCCGGTCCACACACCGGCTGCGCGACTGGCTGATCAAGATAGCGATCGAGTCCAGCGTGCCGCCGCTGGGACCGCAGCCCGTCACGCAGAGCGTCGCGGTCGAGGACACCGATCAACTGGCGCGCACGCTGATGGACTTCGCCGGAGACGGTGTGGCGCAGCGCAGTCCGGAACAGACTGCCGCGGCATTGATGGCCGCCGCGCGCGGGTATCACCGCCGCGAGGACAAACCGTTCTGGTGGGCGCATTTCGACCGGCTGAACAGTCCGGTCGACGAGTGGGGCGACACCACCGACGTGTTCCTGGTCGACGCCGACGGCGTCGCGGTCGTCAAGGACTGGCATCTGCCGTCGACGCGCGCGCGCAAACAGCAGCGCTGGCTGGAACTGACCGGCGCGCTGGAGGGCGGTGGCATCAACAGAGAGGTGTTCGCGCTGTACGAACCGCCGTCGCCCGCTGGGATGGCCGACAACGCGGACCGGCGCGCCGCCGGCACTGCCGACGTCATCGAGGTCGACGACCCCAATGTCCCCACCCGGGTGGTGATCTGCGAACGCGAAACCCCGGCCGGGACGTTCCCGCAGACGCCGTTCGCACTCACGCCGCGAAACATCGTGCCGACCAAGAAGTTACGTGAGGCGATCGACACCGCGGCCGCCGACGTCGCGGCCGCGTTACCGGATCTGCCGCGCACCGCGGTGGTCGACATCCTGCTGCGACGGCCCCCGCGTACGCGCAGCGGCGCGCCTCTGCCCCACACCGGCGATGTCACCGCCGACATCACCGCCGCGGTGCTCGACCTGGAGTCGTCGTATCTCGCCGTGCACGGCCCGCCCGGCACCGGCAAGACGTTCACGGCGGCCCGGATCATCGCCCGCCTGGTCAACGACCACAAGTGGCGCGTCGGGGTCGTGGCCCAGTCACATGCCGTGGTGGAGAACCTCTTTCGCGAGCTCATCAAGGCCGGGGTGGACCCACAGCGCATCGCCAAGAAGGACTGCCCCGACGACGTCGGCTGTCAGGCCATCGACAAGGACGAGTACGCGGCGTTCATCGCCGACCACGCCGGGTGCGTCATCGGTGGCACCGCATGGGATTTCGCGAACGACACGCGCGTCGAGGCCCGCAGCCTGAATCTGCTGGTGATCGAGGAGGCGGGGCAGTACTGCCTGGCCAACACGATCGCCGTGGCCAGGGCCGCCGGCAACCTGATGCTGCTCGGCGACCCGCAACAGCTGCCGCAGGTGAGCCAGGGCCACCACCCCGAGCCGGTCGACGCGTCGGCGCTCGGCTGGCTGGTGCAGGAAAACCGCACGCTGCCAGCAGAACTCGGATACTTCCTCGACCGCTCCTACCGGATGCACCCCGCGGTGTGCGCGCCGGTCTCCCGGCTGGCATACGAGGGCAAGCTGCGCCCGGCGGAGGACGGCCCCGGCGCGCGGCGCCTCGAGGGCCAGAATCCCGGCGTGCGCGTGGTGTCCATTCCTCACGACGGCAACTCCACGAGCAGCCCCGAAGAGGCCCAAGCAATCGTCGCGGCGACACTGACCCTGCTCGGCAACGACTGGACCGACGAGCACGGCACCCGCGCGTTGACACAGAACGACGTCCTGGTCGTCGCCCCCTACAACGCACAGGTGCTGCTGTTGCGCGACTATTTCGAGGCGGCCGGGCTGCCCGACGTCGCGGTCGGCACCGTCGACAAGTTCCAGGGCCGGCAGGCGCCGGTGGTGTTCGTGTCGATGACGGCGTCCTCCATCGACGATGTGCCGCGAGGAATATCGTTTCTGCTCAACAGGAATCGGCTCAACGTCGCGGTCAGCCGCGCGAAATACCTCAGCGTGATCGTCCGGTCGGAGGCGCTGACCGAGTACCTGCCGAGCACACCGGGCCGCTTGATCGAGTTGGGCGCGTTCCTGTCGCTGGGGGAACCCACGTGATGAGCTTGACCGACCGGCTGTCTGAGATCGTCGGGAACGCCTATGTCAGCACCGATCCCGACGTGCTCGCCGCCCGCGTCGTCGACCACACCGGGCGGTACCGGGGCCGGGCCGGCGCCCTGGTGCGACCGGGCTCGGCCGACGAGGTGGCGGCGGTGCTGCGGGCCTGCCGCGATGCCGGTGTCTACGTCACCGTGCAGGGCGGACGGACATCGCTGGTGGCGGGCACCGTCCCCGAACACGACGACGTGCTGCTGTCCACCGAGCGGCTGCGCGACATGGGCGACGTCGACGTCGCCGAACGCCGAATCTCGGTGGGCGCGGGAGTGACTCTGGCCGACGTGCAGCGCGCGGCCGGTGCGGCGGGGCTGGTGTTCGGTGTCGACCTGGCCGCGCGCGACACCGCGACCGTCGGGGGGATGGCGTCGACGAACGCCGGCGGGCTGCGCACCGTCCGCTACGGCAACATGGGCGAGCAGGTGATCGGCCTGGACGTCGCGCTGCCCGACGGTTCGGTCGTGCGCCGGCACAGCCGGGTGCGGATGGACAACACCGGCTACGACCTGGCCTCGCTGTTCGTCGGCGCGGAAGGCACTTTGGGTGTCATCACCGCACTCGATCTGCGACTGCACCCCGCACCGCCTCACCGTGTGACCGCGATCTGCGGTTTCGCCGACCTGGACGCGCTCGTGAGCGCCGGGCGGGTCTTCCGCGATCTGGACGGCGTCGCCGCGCTGGAGTTGATCGACGCGCGCGCCAGCGCGTTGACCGCCGAGCACGCCGGGGTGCCCGCGCCCGTCGACGGCGCCTGGCAGCTTCTGATCGAACTGGCCGGCGACACCGACCAGACCGATCGACTGGCCGGGGCGATCGACGGCACCGACGTGTGCGGGGAACCCGCCGTCGGCGTCGACACCACCGCACAACAGCGACTCTGGCAGGTGCGCGAAGCCGTCGCCGAGGTGCTCGGCGTGTACGGTCCGCCGCTGAAGTTCGATGTCTCGCTTCCGCTTTCGGCTATTGCACAGTTCGCGGCCGATGCCGGCCAACTCGTCGCCGACCATGCGCCCGAGGCGATCCCGGTGCTGTTCGGCCACGTCGGCGAGGGCAACCTGCACCTGAACCTCGTACGGTGCACGCTCGACGACGAAGCCGAACACGCCCTGTACACGACGATGATGGACCTGATCGCGCACCTGGGCGGCAACGTCAGCAGCGAGCACGGCGTCGGCACCCGCAAGCGCCCGTACCTCGCGATGTCGCGCACCGACGCCGATATCGCGGCCATGCGGACAGTGAAGGCGGCGTTCGACCCGTCCGGCTACCTCAATCCCGCGGTGCTGTTCGACTAGCCCGGGTCGTCAGTCGTGAGCGTCTCGCGCATGCCTGCCGCCTGATCCGAACTGCCCCGGTTTCCACCGCTCGCCATTCGGTCGTGCTGGGTCCAGCTGCGTGAGCCTACGCTCGTCATCTTCGGATAATCCGTTGTGCGACAACCCGATCGGATCGTGATCACGTTCGAGACCCGGTGCGGGCGGAGTGTCGGCGAGCAGTTGGTCGAGAATCGCGCGCCACGAGTCGTCGGCCTGCTGAGGCGGGCGCTCCTCACGCGCGGGCAGCGGCTCGGTCGCCGGTTCCCGATCGGCGGGCACCCACGACGCCGAGCCGCCGTTCCAGTCGATGGTGTACTCGACGTAGTCGTCATCGTCGTCGACGAACACCTCGCTCTCGTCGGGTTCGACGGCGGGGGCTTGCTCGAATGGGCGGCGCGCGTAGCCGAGCAGGAACACCGCGGCGAGCACACCGAACAGCGCGACGAACGCGGGCAACAGCAACGACTGCGACATCGCGGCCGCGAACGGCGGGTGCAGAAACGACGGCAACTGCGTCGCACCCGCATCACCCTGTGCGGCGGCCCACGGCGGCATTTCGGAGTTGACCTGCCACGTCATGAACGCGGCCATGCTGGCGCTGCCCAGCACCGCGCCGACCTGGCGGGTGGTGTTGTAGACGCCCGAACCCGCACCGGCCAACCGCGGCGGCAGGTTGCGGGTCGCGGTCGCGGCCAGCGGTGACCAGATGAACGCCATGCCGATCCCCGTCGCGGTCAGCGGCAACACCAACCGCCAGATCGGAGTGGCGGGCGCCATCTCCAGCGAGAGCCAGGTCATCGCGATCGCCAGTACGGAGAACCCGAATCCGACTACCGGGCGCGGGTGCCACCGGTCGACGATCCGCCCGACGACGGGGGCGAGCACACCCGTGGCGATCGCCATCGGCGCGGTGAGGAGTGCCGACTGGGTCGGCGACAGCCCACAGACCGACTGGGCATAGAACATGACCGGCACGATCATGCCGGTCACGACGAACCCGATGGTCGCGACGCCGAACGTCGACAACGAAAAATCGCGGTCGCGGAAGATCTCGAGCGGCAGCAGCGGATCGTTGCGGTTGGCCGCCTGCCAGAACAGGAACGCGGCCACCACCCCGGTGCCCAGCGCCATCAGGCCCCAGACCCAGTGCGTCCACCTGTGCGCCTGTCCCTCCTGCAGCGCGAACACGATGAGGAACAACCCGACCGCCGACAGGATCACGCCCGGCACGTCGAGTCGCTGCCGCTGCCTCGGCAGCTCGGGCACCAGCCGCAGGGCCAACGCCACGCCCACCACGCCGATCGGCACGTTGACGAAGAAGATCCACTGCCATCCGAGCGCGTCGACCAGGATTCCGCCGGCCAACGGACCGACCAGCGTCGCGACCCCGGCCGTCGCGCCCCAGACGCTCATCGCCATACCGCGCCGTTCGGCGGGAAAGATGCGGGTGACCGTCGACAACGTCTGCGGCGTCAGCAGCGCCGCACCGACGCCCTGGACGACCCGCGCGGCGATCAGCATCCCGATTGTGTCGGACAGGCCGCACCACAGCGAGGCGACGGTGAACACCGTCAGGCCGAGAAGGTAGAGGTTCTTCGGGCCGAACCGGTCTCCGAGGCGCCCCGCGACCAGCAACGGCACCGCGTATGCGAGCAGGTAAGCGCTCGTCACCCACAGGACGGCGTCGTAGCTGGCCCCGAACCTGGCCATGATCGACGGGTTGGCGACCGCGACGATCGTCGCGTCCACCAGGATCATGAAGAAGCCGACCATCATCGCCCACAGCGCGTGCCACGGGTTCGTTGAGGCGTTTTGCCTGGTGAAAAGGGTTGACAGCATTCTGGGTCGACTAGTGTTCGGCAATCCCGCCGACGCTACGGAGTGTGTCGATCCCGACATTGCGGGACCGCGCGCTGCGAAGCGTCAGGCCGGCTCGGGCACGACGTCGGCGGTGACATCGCGTTCGGAGTCGTCCGCGCGATCGGCCGCCGACACACCGACGGCCATGAGCGCGAGCAACGCGATCACCATACCCACCGTCATCACTGCGGCCAGAGCGAACTCGTCGTTGCCGAGGGCACCGACCAGCGGGGCGATCGCGGCGCCCAGGCCGAACTGTGCCGCACCGAGCAGAGCAGCCGCGGTGCCCGCCGCGTCGGGATGCCGGGTCACCGCCAGCGCCGGCGCATTCGGGATGACGAAGCCCACGGCCGCCAGGACCACCCATACCGGGACGACGAATCCGACCACCCCGCCCACGTCGGCGACCGTGATCCCGACGAAGACCGCACCGCCGAGCGAGGCCACCGTCAGGGCCCACAGCACGATGGTCTGCGGCCGGAACCGGCGCAATAAGACGACGTTGAACTGCGTCGCTCCGATCAGCGCGATCGCACCGGCGGCGAAGACCAGCGCGAAGGCCTGCTGATTCAGGCCGTAGCGGCCCTGCAGGACGAACGGCGCAGCCGAGATGTATGCGAACAGACCCGACATGCCCAGCGCGGCGACCAGGACCAACACCACGAACCGGGAATCGCGCAGCAACTCCACATACGTCGCGGCGATGCCGCGCACCTTCAGCGGGCGACGATGCGCGACGGGCAGCGTCTCGGGCAGGGCCGTCGCCGCCACAACGAGCAACAAACCAGCCATCAGCACCAGCGCGGCGAACACCCAATGCCAGGAGGCCTTCAGCAGAACCGCGGCGCCCAACGAGGGAGCCAGCACGGGCGCGACGCCGAGCACCAGCATCAGGCGCGACATCACCGTGGCGGCGGCCGAGCCGGTGAACAGATCACCGACGACGGCGACGGCCACCACCGAGGTCGCAGCGGCGCCCATCCCCTGCAGGGCCCGGGCCAACCCCAGCACCTCAATGTTGGCGGCGAACATGCACAGCAACGACGCGAACATGTGCAGCACGATCCCGGCCATCAGCGGCCGGCGCCGGCCCAGCGAATCAGAGAGCGGTCCGACGACGAGCTGGCCGAGCGCCAACCCGGCCAGTGTCCCGGTCAGGGTCAGCTGCGCGATCGAGGAGGACACCCCCAGTTCCTCGGCGATTCTCGGCAGTGCGGGCAGGTACATGTCGATGGTCAGCGGGCCCAGCGCCACCATGACGCCCAGAACGACGATCATCCGGATGCGGCTCGGCGGCTTGCCCTCCTGAAGCGGGGTCGGGGCAGTCGTCAGATCCACAGCCGATGATGGTGCCATGGGAGTGGTCAGCGTCGCTTCTCATTATTTTCTTCCCGCTCCGGCATAAGGTGAGCGCGGTCACCGCCGGGGCACTCACCGCGGCCGTCGTTCGTTGGCCCAAGCGATAGCCTGAAACGAGTCGTTCGGACAGGAGGCCCCCATGAGTGCCCGGTCGAAGGCCAAAAGCCAGTCGCCGGCGGTCAGCGATGGCTCCGCCGAGGATCCGAGCGTCGCCGCCAAGGCGCTTTCCCGCATCATTGAGCGCGGGTCGCGCGTGCAGGCTCCCGCGGTCAAGGCCTACGTCGACCGGCTGCGCGAGCAGAACCCGCACGCGACGCCGGCCGAGGTGATCGACAAACTCGAGAAGCGCTACCTGAGCGCGGTGATGGCGAGCGGCGCCGCCGTCGGGTCGGCCGCGGCGTTTCCCGGAATCGGCACGCTGACCGCGATGGCGTCGGTGGCCGGCGAGACGGTCGTCTTCCTGGAGGCGACGGCGTTGTACGTGCTTGCCGTCGCCGAGGTGCACGGCATCCCGGCCGAGCACCAGGAGCGGCGTCGGGCGCTGGTGCTGGCCGTGCTGGTCGGCGAGGACAGCAAGCGTGCGATCGCCGACCTGGTCGGCGGCGGCCGGACCCGCGGCGCCTGGGTCGCCGACGGGGCCGCCACCCTGCCGCTGCCCGCGCTGTCGCAACTGAACTCGCGGCTGCTGAGGTATTTCGTCAAGCGCTACACCCTCAAGCGAGGCGCACTGGCGTTCGGCAAGACGTTGCCGGTCGGCGTCGGCGCGATCGTCGGCGGGGTGGGCAACCGCCTGATGGGTAAGCGAATCATCGGCAACGCGCGCAGCGCGTTCGGCCCTCCGCCACCGCGGTGGCCGACGGTGCTGCACGTGTTGCCCGCGCCCAGGGATTAGCAGCATGTGACCGGGAAGGTCGTTGTCGTGGTCTGGCCGGTGCTTCGGCGCTAGCCTTTAGTCGGCGGATTGCGGGTAATCCGTACAGAACCTGGCGAGTGCTGAGATGCGCTCGCGTGAAGCGAAGAATCGAGGCGAGTAGCTACCGTGAGCTCACCTTCACCATTCGGACAGAACGAGTGGTTGGTCGAGGAGATGTATCGCAAGTTCCGCGAGGATCCCTCGTCGGTAGATCCCAGTTGGCATGAGTTCCTTGTCGACTACTCCCCTGAGCCGACCTCAGAGAGTCCGGCCCGCAGCGGGAACGGTCAGCGCAGCGCGGGGCCGGTGAGCCCGCCGGAGCCGGCGCCCGCACCCGCGCCCAAGCAGTCCGACGGCAACGGCGCCGCCCGGCCCGCCAAGGAGACCGCCACCAAGGAGACGAAGGCCAAGGAGTCCGAGGAGTCCGACGCGTCTGAGAGCAAGACGCCGAAGTCGTCGACACCGGCCAAGGCGCCCGCCAAGCCCAAGGAGCCCGCGAAGGAGTCGGCGCCCAAGGAGTCGGCCAAGAAGTCGGAGACCAAAGACAAGGGCGCCGGGGGTGCCGGGGACAAGGATTCGGGCGGCGACGAGACCCAGGTGCTGCGGGGGGCCGCCGCGGCCGTCGTGAAGAACATGGCGGCCTCGCTGGACGTTCCGACCGCGACCAGCGTCCGCGCGATCCCGGCCAAGTTGATGATCGACAACCGGATCGTCATCAACAACCACCTCAAGCGGACCCGCGGCGGGAAGATCTCGTTCACCCACCTCATCGGGTACGCCGTCGTGCAGGCGGTCAAAGAGTTCCCCAACATGAACCGCCACTTCGCCGAGATCGACGGCAAGCCGAACGCGGTGACGCCCGAACACGTCACGCTCGGCCTGGCGATCGACCTGCAGGGCAAGGGCGGCAGCCGCCAGTTGGTGGTGGCGGGTATCAAGGCCGCCGAGAACATGTCGTTCGGCCAGTTCATCGCCGCCTACGAGGACATCGTGCGGCGGGCCCGCAACGGCAAGCTGACCGCCGATGACTTCGGCGGCGTGACGATTTCGTTGACCAACCCCGGCACCATCGGCACCGTGCACTCGGTGCCGCGGCTGATGCGGGGTCAGGGCGCGATCATCGGCGTGGGCGCGATGGAGTACCCGGCCGAGTTCCAGGGTGCGAGCGAGGAGCGCATCGCCGAGCTTGGTGTCGGCAAGCTGGTGACGTTGACGTCGACCTACGACCACCGCATCATCCAGGGCGCGGAGTCCGGCGACTTCCTGCGCACCGTGCACCAGCTGCTGCTCGACGACGACTTCTTCGACGAGATCTTCCGCGAACTCGGAATCCCGTACGAGCCGGTGCGCTGGCGCACCGACAACCCCGACTCGATCGAGGACAAGAACGCGCGGGTGATCGAGCTGATCGCCGCGTACCGCAACCGCGGTCACCTGATGGCCGACATCGACCCGTTGCGGTTGGACAAGAACCGGTTCCGCAGCCACCCGGACCTCGATGTGCTCACGCACGGGCTGACGTTGTGGGATCTGGATCGCGAGTTCAAGGTCAACGGTTTCGCCGGCGCCGAGCAGAAGAAACTGCGCAGTGTTCTCGGGCTGCTGCGCGACTCGTACTGCCGCCACATCGGCGTCGAGTACACCCACATCCTCGAACCCGAACAACAGCAGTGGCTGCAGGACCGCATCGAGAAGAAGCACGAGAAGCCGACGGTCGCCGAGCAGAAGTACATCCTGAGCAAGCTCAATGCGGCCGAGGCGTTCGAGACGTTCCTGCAGACCAAATACGTTGGCCAGAAACGCTTCTCGTTGGAGGGCGCCGAAACGGTCATTCCGACCATGGACGCGGTGATCGACCAGTGCGCCGAGCATGGCCTCGACGAGGTCGTGATCGCGATGCCGCACCGCGGACGGCTCAACGTGCTGGCCAACATCGTCGGCAAGCCGTACTCGCAGATCTTCTCGGAGTTCGAGGGGAATCTGAACCCGTCGCAGGCGCACGGTTCCGGTGATGTGAAGTATCACCTCGGCGCGTCCGGCACCTTCATTCAGATGTTCGGCGACAACGACATCGACGTGTCGCTGGTGGCCAACCCGTCGCACCTCGAAGCCGTCGACCCGGTCCTGGAGGGCCTGGTGCGTGCCAAGCAGGACGTGATCGACAAGGGCGACGGCGACGGCGAGGGCGTCGGAGCGTTCAGCGTCGTGCCGCTGATGCTGCACGGCGACGCCGCGTTCGCCGGCCAGGGCGTGGTGGCCGAGACGCTGAACCTGGCGCTGCTGCGGGGATACCGCACCGGCGGGACGATCCACATCATCGTCAACAACCAGATTGGTTTCACTACATCGCCGTCCGACGCCAAGTCCTCGGAGTACTGCACCGATGTCGCGAAGATGGTCGGTGCGCCGATCTTCCACGTCAACGGCGACGACCCCGAGGCCGCTGCCTGGGTGGCCCGGCTGGCGGTCGACTTCCGGCAGAAGTTCCACAAGGACGTCGTCATCGACATGCTGTGCTACCGCCGTCGCGGACACAACGAGGGTGACGACCCGTCGATGACGCAACCGCGGATGTACGACGCGATCGACGTCAAACGCGGCGTGCGCAAGAGCTACACCGAAGCGCTGATCGGCCGCGGCGACATCTCGATGAAAGAGGCCGAGGACGCGCTGCGCGACTACCAGGGCCAGTTGGAACGGGTCTTCAACGAGGTGCGCGAACTCGAGAAACACGAGATCGAACCGAGCGCCTCGGTGGAAGCCGACCAGATGGTGCCTGCCGGCACGAACACCGCCGTGGACAAGTCGCTGCTGGCGCGGATCGGCGACGCGCATCTGTCGGTGCCCGAGGACTTCAACGTGCACCCGCGTGTCAAGCCGGTGCTGGAGAAGCGCCGCGAGATGGCCTACGAGGGCAAGGTCGACTGGGCGTTCGCCGAGCTGCTTGCGCTCGGTTCGTTGATCGCCGAGGGCAAGACCGTGCGGCTGTCGGGTCAGGACACCCGCCGCGGCACGTTCACCCAGCGCCATTCGGTGATCATCGACCGCAAGACCGGTCAGGAGTTCACCCCGCTGGATCTGTTGACCGTCGACAAGGACGGCAACCCGACCGGCGGCCGGTTCATGGTGTACGACTCGCCGCTGTCGGAGTTCGCGGCCGTCGGCTTCGAGTACGGCTACTCGGTGGGCAACCCGGACGCGATGGTGTTGTGGGAGGCGCAGTTCGGCGACTTCATCAACGGTGCGCAGTCGATCATCGACGAGTTCATCAGCTCCGGTGAGGCCAAGTGGGGCCAGCGTTCGGACGTCGTGCTGCTGCTGCCGCACGGGCATGAGGGCCAGGGTCCCGACCACACCTCCGGACGCATCGAGCGGTTCCTGCTGTTGTGGGCCGAGGGGTCGATGACGATCGCGATGCCGTCCACGCCTGCGAACTATTTCCACCTGCTGCGGCGTCACGCCCTGGACGGGATTCACCGGCCTCTCATCGTGTTCACGCCGAAGTCGATGCTGCGGAACAAGGCGGCCGTCAGCGACATCCGCGACTTCACCGAGCAGAAGTTCCGTTCGGTGCTCGAGGAGCCGACCTACACCGACGGCGACGGGGATCGCAGCCAGGCCAAGCGGATGCTGTTGTGCAGCGGCAAGCTCTACTACGAGCTGGCCGCCCGCAAGAACAAGGATCAGCGCGACGACGTGGCGATCGTGCGCGTCGAACAGCTCGCCCCGCTGCCGCGCCGTCGGCTGGCCGAGACGCTGGACCGCTACCCCAACGTCGAGCAGTACTTCTGGGTGCAGGAGGAACCGGCGAACCAGGGCCCGTGGCCGACGTTCGGTCTCACGTTGCCCGAGGTGCTGCCGGAGAAGCTGACCGGCATCACGCGCGTCTCGCGGCGGGCCATGTCGGCGCCGTCGTCGGGCTCGTCGAAGGTGCACGCCGTCGAGCAGCAGGAGATCATCGACGAGGCGTTCGCCTGAGGGCGGAGGCGGCTTGGCGGATGCCGAGCAGCGGCGGCGTTCGCTTGAGCGTTCGGCCAGGCGGGCCTTAACGGGTTGATTGCCCGCACCACGTGCGTGGGATCAACCCGTTAGTGGGCGGACCGGCGGTTCCGGCTAACCTCGTGACGGCTACAACACGAGGAGTGGTTATGCAGGGCTTCGCCGGAAAGGTCGCCGTGGTGACCGGCGCCGGGTCGGGTATCGGACAGGCGCTGGCGATCGAGCTGGCCAAATCGGGCGCGAGCGTCGCCATCAGCGACGTCGACGCCGAAGGTCTGGCGGCCACCGAGGAGCGGCTGAAGGCGATCGGCGCGCCGGTGAAGACCGACCGCCTCGACGTCACCGAGCGTGAAGCGTTCGAGCTGTACGCCGACGCGGTGGTCGAGCACTTCGGCAAGGTCAACCAGATCTACAACAACGCCGGCATCGCGTATGTCGGCGATGTCGAGGTGACCCCGTACAAGGACATCGAGCGGGTGATGGACGTCGACTTCTGGGGCGTCGTCAACGGCACCAAAGCGTTCCTGCCGCACCTGATCGCCTCGGGCGACGGGCACGTCGTCAACGTCTCCAGCCTGTTCGGCATCTTCTCGGTGCCGGGCCAGGCGGCCTACAACTCGGCGAAGTTCGCGGTCCGCGGGTTCACCGAGGCGCTGCGCCAGGAGATGCAGGCGTCGGGTCACCCGGTCAAGGTGACGACGATCCACCCCGGTGGGATCAAGACGGCGATCATGCGCAATTCCACGGCCGCCGAGGGCGTCGACCGCGAAGGCCTGACCAAGACGTTCGACACCAGGCTGACGCGGACCACGCCCGAGGAGGCCGCGAAGATCATCCTCGACGGCGTCCGCAAGAACCGGGCGCGGGTGCTGGTCGGGGCCGACGCGAAGGTCCTCGACGCGATCGTTCGGCTCACCGGGTCGGGGTATCAGCGACTGTTCCTGACGGTCATGAAGCGTCTGGTGCCCAACGCGCACTGATTCGCCCGCACCGAAACTGAAGCTTTGCGCGAAGTTCCGCGATTTCTTGACGAGTATCTTCAGTTTCGGCGATGAAGCTAGGAGTCGCCGAGCGGATGTTCGGCGAGGAACGCGTCGGCCACGTGGCCTGGATCCGCACCGTCGGCGACCTCGGCGCGCATCTCGGCCAGCGCCGCGGTGTCCAGCACGCCGGCGACCTCGTTGAGCGCGAGCACCTGTGACTCGTTGAGCTCGTTGCGACGAGACAGCGGCACCAAGTTCTCGGCGCGGATCAGCGACGTGCGGTCCGACAGCATCAGCAGTTCGGGCGGAATGCCCGGCGCCGCTGTCGTCGTCCACGCGGCGGGAAGCCGGCCGGAGCGCACCGCGCCGAAAGCCGCTGCGCTGTCGGGGAATTCAACCACCTTGGGTGTGCACGTGCCGATCGCGGCGGGACGCGGCGCATCAGCCACCGCGGCGATGGTCAGCCCGTCGCAGTTGCGTACCGCGACGGTGACGTCGCGCCCGTCCCACTTCTCGGCGGTCACCTCGCTCACCGCGAGCGCAGGCTTGTCCTCCGCCGACGTGGTGTAGTCGCCCGCGGCGACGCCCTCGGGCAGCGCGGAGACCATCTCGCGATACACCTGCGTCGGCGCGCGTGCCGCCGACTCGGGGTTGAACCTGTGCAGCAACCGGCCGGTCAACCCGGGGACGACACGAAGGGCCCCGGAGTCCAGCCCCGTCAGCGGGTCGTCCTCGATCTTGACGTGGGCGGGGCTGCCGTACGAGCGCAGCGCGGCCGCGTAGAGGTGGGCGATCAACGTCGACTCGGGATCGGCGGTGGCGCCGACGGCGATCGACGGCCGCTCGGTGTCCCCGCCGCAGGCGGCGGCGCCCGCCACGATCACCGCGGCGAGCGCCAGCGCCAGCCGCCGGCCCACTGGCGACTAGCCTCCCGACGCGTCGCTGGACGCGCCGGCGACCGCCTGCGCGACGGCGGGTGCGACCCGGGGGTCGAGCACGCTGGGCACGATCCGATCGGGTGCGAGGTCGTCGCCGACCACGGAGAAGATCGCCTCGGCGGCCGCGACCTTCATCCGCTCGGTGATGCGGCGCGCACCGGCATCGAGCGCACCGCGGAACACCCCGGGGAACGCGAGCACGTTGTTGATCTGATTCGGGAAGTCGCTTCGACCGGTGGCGACCACGGCCGCGTACCTGCTCGCGTCGTCGGGATGGATCTCCGGGTCCGGGTTCGACAGCGCGAACACGATCGAATCCGGCGCCATCGAGGCGATCAGGTCGGCGGGCACGACGCCCGCGGACAGGCCGAGGAACACGTCGGCACCCTCGAGCGCCTCGGCGATTCCGCCGGTCAGCCCGCGCGGGTTGGTCGACTGCGCCAGCTCGGCCTTGTAGGAGTTGAGGTCGTGGCGGCCCTTGTGCACGATGCCCTGCGAGTCCAGCAGCGTGATGTCGCTGACACCCGCCGCCATCAGGATCTTCGCGCACGCGATGCCTGCCGCGCCGCAGCCGGAGACCACGACCCGAAGCGAGGCGATCCCGCGGTCGACGACCTTGGCGGCGCCCAGCAGGGCGGCCAGTACGACGATCGCGGTGCCGTGCTGATCGTCGTGCATGACCGGGCAGTCCAGCGCCTCGACCAGGCGTCGCTCGATCTCGAAGCACCTCGGTGCCGAGATGTCTTCGAGGTTGACGGCCCCGAACGTCGGCCGCAGCCGCACCAGGGTCTCGACGATCTCGTCGGTGTCCTTGGTGTCGAGCACGATCGGGATCGAATCCAGGTCGGCGAACGCCTTGAACAGCGCGCTCTTACCCTCCATCACCGGCAGCGACGCCGCCGGGCCGATGTCACCGAGGCCGAGCACCGCGCTGCCGTCGCTGACCACCGCCACCATGCGGCTGGCCCAGGTATAGCGGGCGGCCAGCGTGTGGTCGGCCGCGATGGCGCGGCTGACCTGGGCCACGCCCGGGGTGTAGGCGACTGACAACGCGCGTTCGGTGTCGAGGGCCGCGTTCAGCGCTACCGAGAGCTTGCCGCCTACGTGGGCCGCGAAGATCTCCTCATCGCTGAGGACGATATTGGATCCGGTCAATGGAAGGTCTCTCACCGCTTGCGACACGGCGCCCAGGTTAACGACGAACTGGTAGGTAACCTAATCGCCCGGTGCCTCAGATCAGGCCGAGGTCCGTGACCGCCTTGCGCTCGTCGGCGAGCTCGGCCGTCGTCTTGTCGATGCGGCTGCGGGAGAAGTCGTCGATGTCCAGACCCTGCACGATCGACCAGTTGCCGTCCTTCGTCGTCACCGGGAACGACGAGATCAGACCCTCCGGCACACCGTAGGAACCGTCGGAGTACACCGCCATCGACACCCAGTCGTCGGCCGGGGTGCCCAGCAGCCAGTCCCGGGCCGCGTCGACGGTCGCCGATGCGGCCGACGCCGCCGAGGAGGCACCGCGCGCGTCGATGATGGCCGCGCCGCGCTTGGCGACGGTCGGGATGAAATCGTTCTCGATCCAGTTCTGGTCGTTGACGGCCTCGGCGGCGTTCTTCCCGCCGACCTCGGCGTGGAAGATGTCGGGGTATTGGGTGGCCGAGTGGTTGCCCCAGATCGTCATCTTCTTGATGTCGGTGACCTTGGCGCCGGTCTTGCGGGCCAGCTGGCTGATCGCCCGGTTGTGATCGAGGCGGGTCAGCGCCGAGAACCGCTCGCGCGGGATGTCGGGGGCGTTGGACATCGCGATGAGCGCGTTGGTGTTGGCCGGGTTACCGGTCACCCCGATGCGCACGTCGTCGGCGGCCACCTCGTTGAGGGCCTTGCCCTGGGCGGTGAAGATCGCGCCGTTGGCCTCGAGCAGGTCGCTGCGCTCCATGCCCGGGCCGCGGGGGCGGGCGCCGACGAGCAACGCCAGATTGGCGCCGTCGAAGATCTTGTTCGCGTCGGCGCCGATCTCCACGCCGGCAAGAAGCGGGAACGCGCAGTCGTCGAGCTCCATCACCACACCCTCGAGCGCCTTGAGCGCCGGCTCGATCTCGAGGAGCCGCAGCTCGACCGGCCGGTCGGGGCCGAGCAGTGATCCGCTCGCGAGGCGGAACAGCAAGCTGTAGCCGATCTGGCCGGCGGCACCGGTGACTGCGACCTTGAGGGGAGTTGTGCTCACGTCAGATGCTCCTTGGACAGATGTACGTTGCCCGCACCGCGGGCGGATTGCGTCGGGAACGAAACTAGCAGGCAGCCGACGCGCCCAGCCGCGTAGCATCGACCACGGCCCGAATCCGGGCGTGCGTCGTTCAGGAAGGCTGCGCCGATGGCGTCGTTCAGTCCGCGCTCACGACCCGACGTGCGGCCGTGAAGAACAGCCGCGACGGTCTGGCCGCCGACCCGGTCCGCGTGCCGGTGGCGCACGCGACCGTGGATTGCGGCATCTATTGCGACGGCACTCGACTGCCCGGAAGCTTCACCCACGACGCGGCCCAGGACAAGGTCCAGGAGCTGCGCCGAGAAGGCAGGAACGCCTTCGTCTGGATCGGCTTGAACGGCCCGGACGAACGCCAGATGCAGACGGTCGCGAACGTTTTCGGTTTGCACCCGCTCGCCGTCGAGGACGCGGTGCACGCACACCAGCGGCCGAAGCTGGAACGCTACGACGACACCTTGTTCCTCGTCCTCAAGACCGTCACCTACGTCGAACACGACTCGATCGCGCACGCCCGCGAGATCGTCGAGAGCGGCGAGATCATGATCTTCGTCGGACCCGACTTCGTGGTGACCGTGCGGCACGGCGAACACGGTGGGCTGGCCGGGGTCCGCAAACACCTCGAGGCCTCGCCGCACCTGTTGGAGCTCGGGCCCTATGCGGTGATGCACGCGATCGCCGATCACGTCGTCGACGGCTACCTCGAGGTCACCGAGTCGATCGAAAGCGACATCGACGCGATGGAAGAGGACGTCTTCTCCCCGACCAACCGCACCGACATCGAGTGCATTTATCTGCTCAAGCGCGAGATCGTCGAACTCCGCCGTGCGGTGGGCCCGTTGGCCACGGACCTGCAGAGTCTGGGTTCTGAGCATGCCGACCTGATCTCTGTCGAGATCCTGCGGTACATGGGCGATGTGCTCGACCACGCGATCAAGGCCTCCGATCGCATCGCCAGCTTCGACGAGGTGCTCAGCTCGCTGGTGCAGGCGGCCGTCGGCAAGGTGGCCATGCAGCAGAACACCGACATGCGCAAGATCTCGGCCTATGTGGCGATCGCCGCCGTGCCCACGGCGATCGCCGGCATCTACGGTATGAACTTCGAGCACATGCCGGAACTGTCGGCGACGTGGGGCTATCCGGCGGTGCTGTTGTTGATGGTGGTCATCTGCGGTCTGCTGTTCCGCGCGTTTCGGCGCAACCACTGGCTGTGAACTCGCGAAATCGCATTCCCGCAGGCGCCTTCTCGATCTTCCTCTGCCGGAACGTGATTCACGCGGAGCTCAGCTCGGTTTGGCCGCCGGGCGTGCCGGATCCAGCACGTCGACACCGTCCTGCTGCCACGCCTCGCGCATCGCGTCGGCACCCTTGAGGCGTACCCACGCGGCTTCGGTGGCGGTGATCGGCGTAGCCGCCAATACCTTCACCGGCTCCAGCGGGTCGGCCAACGGCACATCGCCGATCGCGCTGTCGCCCAACAGGAACGCGGTGAACGGTGTCGATTCCCACAGCGGTGTCTCCAGGTCGATCAACGCATCGGGCGCCAGGACGAGCCCTTCGACCGCGGGCGCGGCGGCCACGATGGCGATCGACCGGTGCAGCCCCCGCGGCGATGGTCCACGCAAGGCCACCGCCACCTCCGCGCGCGGACCGTGCAGGGCGTCGGTCACCATCTCGGTCGGGTCGAACATCGGATGACGCGAACAGCCCAGTGACACATAGTGCATGATGCCGCCGGAGTCAGGTCCGAAGCGCAGCACGTCGATGGTCTCAGTGCCCAGGAACGTGACGCTGGCCTCGTCGGGCTCGGATTCGATGCCCTGCCGAGCGAAATGCTCGCGCAGGTGGGTTCGGACCTTCGCGGGAACGTCGATCACTCGGGTGAATCGGCAGCGGGCAGGCTGAGGTTGTTGCCCGTCTCGGGATCGAAGACCACCAACTTCGAGGTGTCGAACGCCAACTGAATCGTGTCTCCCTGTTTGGCGGTCGAATCGACCGAAACCCGTGCCACGAACTCGTTTTCGCCGACACCCGACTCGGCGGCCAGCTCGGCGAGCTGGGCCGAACGCGCCCCGGCGCCTTCGGTTTTGAAGTGGAGATACCTGTCGGCGCCCAGCGATTCGACCATGTCCACCTTCACGTCGAAGGTCAGGGCGCGAATACGCGCATACCCGTCGAGCACCGCGGCATCCTCGAAATGCTCGGGCCGGACACCGACGATCACGTTCTTGGGCGCATTGCGGCGGGCCAGCAGGTCGTAGTTCTCCTGGGTGAGGGTGACCTCGCCGAACGGCAACCGCACGCCGACGTCGGTGATCGTCGCGGGGAAGAAGTTCATGGCCGGCGAACCGATGAAGCCGGCGACGAACAGGTTCGCGGGCCGGTTGTAGAGGTCCTCGGGAGTTCCGATCTGCTGGGCCACCCCGGCGAGCAGCACCACCACGCGATCGCCCAGCGTCATCGCCTCGGTCTGGTCATGGGTGACATAGACGGTGGTCGTGCCCAATCTGTCCTGCAGGCGGGCGATCTCCGCGCGCATCTGCACACGCAGCTTGGCGTCCAGATTGGACAGCGGCTCGTCCATCAGGAACGCCTTGGGATCACGCACGATCGCGCGCCCCATTGCCACGCGTTGCCGCTGACCTCCGGACAGCTGGCCCGGCTTGCGGTCCAAAAGCTCGCTCAAGTCAAGGATTCTCGCGGCCTCATCGACCTTGCGGGCGATCTCGTCCTTCTTCAGCTTGGCCAGCGTGAGCGGGAACGCGATGTTCTGCCGAACGCTCATGTGGGGGTACAGCGCATAGGACTGAAAGACCATCGCGATGTCGCGGTCCTTGGGCGCCTTCTCGTTGACACGCTCGCCGCCGATACGTAATTCACCCGAGGTGATGTCCTCCAGCCCGGCGATCATGTTGAGCGTGGTCGACTTTCCGCATCCCGACGGGCCGACGAGGATGATGAACTCGCCGTCGGCGATCGTCATCGACAACTCGGAGACGGCCGTCGCGCCGTTGGGGTAACTCTTCGTCACCCGGTCCAACACAATTTCGGCCATGGAACTACCCCTTCACCGCACCGGATGTCAGCCCGGCGACGATCCGTCGTTGGAAGATGAGAACAAAGATGATGATCGGGATGGTGATGACCATCGCGCCCGCCGCGATCGATCCGGTCGGTTCCTCGAACTGCGAACTGCCGGTGAAGTTCGCGATGGCCACCGGCGCGGTGATGGCGCGTTCGGTGGCGGTCAGCGACAGTGCCAGCAGCAGGTCATTCCACGCGAAGATGAACACCAGGATCGCGGCGGTGACGATGCCCGGCGCGGCTAGCGGGGCGATCACCTTGCGGAACGCCTGCGCAGGCGTCGCACCGTCCATCTTGGCCGCCTTCTCCAGATCCCAGGGGATCTCCCGGAAGAACGCCGAGAGCGTGTAGATCGCGAGCGGCAGCGCGAAGGTGATGTACGGGATGATGAGGCCGGGCCAGGTGTCGAACAGGCCGATCGCGCGTTCGATGTTGAAAAGCGGTGTGACGAGCGAGATGTGGGGGAACATCGCGATCAGCAGCGCGACGCCGATCAGCAGCTGCTTGCCCGGGAAGTCGAGTCGCGCGACGGCGTAGGCGGCCATCCCACCGATCACCACCGCGATCGCGGTGGTGATCAGGCCGATACCGATCGAGTTGATCAGCGCAGAGGTGAAGATGTTGCCCTGGAATATCGCCTTGTAGTTGTCGAAGGTGATCTCGGCGGGAATCAGCTTGCCGTCCTTGACACTTGACGTCGGCTTGAGCGACAGGGACAGAATCCACAGCACCGGGAAGAGCGCGTATACGACGACCAGCACGTTGACGATCGTCCACCCGGTCACCCGCGACGCACCGACGCGCTCAGCCATCAGCGACTCTCCTCGGTGGACCCCGGTGCCGCGGCACCGAAGATCTTGATGTAGATGAACGCGATGATGGCCACGCACAGGAAGATCAGCACGCTGATCGCCGAGCCGAGGCCGACGTTGAACGCTTTGAACAAGTTGTCGTATCCCAGGATCGACACAGAACCGGTGTTGTTGGCCCCGCCGGTGAGGATGTAGATGTTGTCGAAGATGCGGAACGCGTCGAGCGTGCGGAACAGCAACGCCACCAGGATTGCGGGCTTGATCAGCGGCAGGATCACCTTGGTCAGCCGCTTCCAGGCGCCTGCGCCGTCGACCTGGGCGGCGTTGAGCAGATCCTGCGGCACCAGCGCCAAACCGGCCAACAGCAGCAGCGCCATGAACGGCGTCGTCTTCCACACCTCGGCCAGCACCACGATCGCCAGCGAGGGAAGCTGTTCGGTCAGCGGTGCACTGCCCTCGGGCAGCAGGTTCGCCAGGTATCCGGTGCCCGGTGTCCACGCGTAGTACCAGCTGTACGACGCGGCGACCGTGACGATTCCGTACGGGATGAGGATGGCCGTTCGCACGACGCCCTTGCCGAAGATGGTGCGGTGCATCACCAGCGCCAGCGCCATGCCGAGGACGAATTCGATGGCCACCGAGACGACGGTGATGCCGAGCGTGACGAAAAAGGCTGTCCACCAGTACTGGTCGGTGAGGATGGTGACGTAGTTCTGAAGCCCGATGAACTCGGTGTCGTCGGGTGCGGCCATGTTGTTGCGCTGCAGGCTCAGCCAGACCGCGTAGGCGATCGGGTAGCCGGTCACCGCGAGCATCAATATGACCGCGGGCGAGATCAGCAGGAAGGCCAGCTTCCGCTCCGAGCGGGTGTCGTCGCTGCCGGTCGTGCTCGGTGCCGGTGCGGTCGCGGCCGCCGGTGGCGCGGTCACGGGATCAACCCCTTACCGTCGATGGCCTTTTGCACCTGTTCGGTCAGCTCGTCGGCGGTGCGCTCCGGGTCGATGTCGGTGATCGGAGCCAGCGTGGTGGAGATGCGGGTGGAAACCGCTTGGTACTGCGGCGTGGCGGGACGCACCGCGGCGTTGGTGAGTTGTTCGCGGATGATCTCGTGCTGGGGATATTTCGCCTGAAACGCCGGATCGCTGTACAGCGACGTGCGCACCGCCGGCAGCCCGCCCTCGACCGAGGTGTACCTCTGGTTCTCCACGTCGCGCAGACATCTGATGGCTTCGAACGCCTCGGCCTTGTGCTGGGTCGTCTTCGCCACGGCGAGGTTGAGGCCGCCGATGGTCACCTTCGCCGTCTCGCCCGCTCGCACGCCCGGATACAGGGCGAACCCCAACACCTTCCTGCTCTCCTCGAAGGCGGTCTCGAACTGTTCGTCGCTCGGCGAGAAGGTTCCGACGTCGCTGATGCTGCCGGCCAGCGAGGGGTTTTCGTTGAGCGGTAGGAACGACACCCCGCCCTTGATCGCGTTCTCGAGCAGCGACGGCAGCACATAGGGCCAGTTCACTTCCAGTGCCGCCTTGCCCTGTTCGAGTGCGAGCCGTGCGGTGGTCTCGTCGGTCTGCGTAACCGACGGGTCCGCACCGGGTGCGGTGGCGACGTTCTTGATGATCTGCAGCGCCTTGACGGTGGCGGCCCGGTGTTCGGGCGTATCGGTCAGCGTGACGGTTTGGCCGTCGTCGGAAAGCACCTGACCGCCGGCACTTTCGAGAAGGGTGTTGAACCACACCACCAGGCCCTCGTACTGCTTTCCTTGTACCGCAATCCAGCTCGGCTCACCGGCGGCGTGCAGGCGCGTCGCCTCGGCCACCATGTCATCCCAAGTCGCGGGTGGCTCCGACATCAGATCGGCTCGGTACCACAGCAATTGGGTGTTGGTGGTGATCGGCGCGGCGTACAGCTTGTCCTGCCACGTCGCGGTTTCCAACGGGCCCGGCAACGTGTTGGCCCGCGCGTCGGGCTCTGCTTGACCGGCCGGATCATCGGAGAGCGGCAACGCCCACCCGGCCTCGGCGAACTCGGCGGTCCACACCACGTCGAGCGCCATGACGTCGAGGCTTCTGTCGTTTCCGGTCAGGCGCCGCGCGAGCTGGAGGCGTTGGTCGTCGGCGCTCTTCGGCAGGCTGATCTGCTTGATGGTGAAGCGGCCGCCGAGCTGTTCGTTGCACCGCTCGGCGACGGCGGTGAAAGTCTGCGCCTCGTTGGCGGGGGTGTAGTAGTTGATGACGATGCCGCCGCTGTCGGAACCACACGCCGTCAGCGCTGACGCCGCCGTCAGCGCAGCGATCGCCGCGGCACCCATCCGCCGTGGGCCCCCGCGCATGCTGGCGAAGCGCACCACCCGCCTCCTCCGCGCGATGTCGCCGCCGGAGCGGCTCACGTCTCGACGTCGCGGGAATCTCCCGCGCGCAAACCGTATTGCCACAACCATGTGGTTTGCAACACCTCAGGGGCGCGCGGCGCGCACCGTTACGCAATCGCGAGCGTGCGCAACATCCGCATTGTGTGCGGCATGTCGTCTGCAGACCCGCACGCTCGCCGAAAAAGGGGTGGGCGTCAGATGGTCAAGCGCGCCAGCAGATCCCGCCCGCGTTCAGCGTTCTGCGGATCGCACAGGACGTCGTAGCGGCCCGCGACCAGTTGCAGCGTAGAACTGAAATCTCTTGTGCCGCGCGCCATCGCATACGGGATCGCCGATGTGATGAGGCCGAAGAAGACGCCGGCGATCAGGCCGGTGGCCAGCGCTGCGAACAGGTTGGTGCTGAAAAACCCGAGAATCAGACCGATGAACAGGCCCAGCCACGCACCCGTGAGCACACCGCCGCCGAGCACCTTGGGCCAGGACAGCCGGCCGGTGACCCGCTCTACCTGCATGAGGTCGACGCCGACGATCGTCACCTGCTGGACGGGGAACTCCTGGTCCGACAGGTAATCCACGGCGCGCTGCGCCTCGGCGTAGGTCGGATACGAACCGATGGGCCACCCCTTCGGCGGCGTGGGCAGACCGGCGGGGCCGCGACCCAAATTTGGGCCACCCGGCGTTGCGCCAGGATTTGCTCCAGGTTGAAACGGGCTGGTCATCGGTCCTCTATCTCCTCTTTGCCGCGAATCGTAAAGTTGCTGTCTCCTAAGGGACAACGCCGCGATGGCAGCGATCGTGCCCGAGAATTGCGCTAGGTTGACAAGCATGACAAATCCCGGGGAGGACGCAGCACGAAACGCACCATCGGAATCCGACGGGGGTGCGTCCGAGCAGGGGTCTGCGGCCCACGAGGCGCCGCCGATCGAGCAGTCGCCGACCTGGGTGACCGACCCGACGACGGGTTCGGGCGACGATCCGACGGCCAAGCGGTCGGCAGACCAGCCACCCGCGTTCGGGTCGCCGTACCAGGCTCCGCCGGCATACGACCCTTCGTCGGGGTATCCACCGCCTCCGGCCTACCCACCGCCGCCCCAGGGCGGCTATCCGCCCTGGGGGGGCGGGGGGGAGGCCCGCGGGGGGGGGGTCCCCGACGAAGGGGGGGAATGCCGCGGGGCCGGGGAAGGCGACCCGAACGACGGTGGGGTGTGTGGCCGCCCCGTTGGCGG
>NZ_LQIW01000011.1 GCF_001500025.1 Mycobacterium sp. IS-1590
CACCCTGCCCCGGCCCCCCCGGCGACCGCGCCGAATGGAAATGGTACGACCCCTACGAACCCCAACCACCACCAAGCGATAACTAGGGCTAGCGGCCCCAAACACTCCGGCGGGCAGCATAAGTCGCTGTCAGGCGCTCACCCCGACCAGTTTCTGGATGAACCGGATCTCGTCGTTGTCGTGTGCGTTGCCGTCCGGGTGGATCAGGTCGGAGAACCACGTGTCCGGAAGCGTCGTATAGGGCTCGTTCCAGGAGTCCCACGGAAGGTACGTCTGCGTGCGCCCGGCGACGAATCCCCAGTTGTAGGCGCCGACGTTGCGCCGCTTGGCAATCGGCAGGATGCCCTCGACGGTGCTGCCGAGATTACGGGCGAGGTACTCGGTGCACAGGATCGGCCGGCCCAGCGGAGTGAGCTCGTCGATGCGGTCCTCGAACTCTGAGGGCTCGGCATAGCTGTGGAAGCTGATGATGTCCGAGAGCTCGAGCTGCAGGCTGGCGATCTCACTGCGGCTGCCGGGGTCTCGCCAATGTCCCTGCCATACCCCGCTGGTCAACGGTTGGATCGGCTTGACCGCTCGCACCCACTGGAACACGTGCGGCAGGAACGCCGTGACCAGCTTCTGCTTGTCGGGATGCTCGACCTTGCGGTAGTCCTTCGCTGGGTTGTCCGGCTCGTTCCACACGTCCCACCCCAGCACCCGGGGATCGTTGCGGAAGAGGCCGACTACACCGGTGACATAGCTCTGCAGTACGCGCGTGTAGGCCGGGTCCTGCAGTCGATGCGCACCGGGACTCTGGACCCAGCCCGAGTTGTGCACTCCCTTGATCGGAGCCCGCTGAGGCCCGGCCTTGGGCAATGGATCCCAACACGAGTCGAACAGCACGAACAGCGGCTTGATGTTGTGACTGGCCGCGATCGAGACGAACTGAGAGAGCCGTTGGCTGAATCCGGCTCGGTCCGCCGCCCACAGCTGGTCGTGCAGGAACACCCGCATGGTGTTCATCCCGATCCGCCTGGCCACGCTCAGCTCGCCGGAGATGCGACGCGGGTCGAAGGTGCCCGCCTGAAACATCTCGAGCTGATTGACCGCGTTCGAGGTGACATAGTTGGCCCCGAGCAGCCAACCCTGCTCCCCATACCAGGCGTTGGCGCGGTCAACCGACCATCGCCCCGTCTCGGCCGCAGCGGCGGAGGGCAGCTTGGTCAGTGCCGCGGCGGCTGCAAGGTACAGCGGAAGTTTGAGGGCGGTTCGCCGGCGCACCTTGTGAACATAGTGTTCAGAGCCGAGCTGTTCGGTCCTCGTGTCTCATCTTGCAACGCAACAGGTTTCGAATTGTTATCAATCGGGTGAGCCGAGTCACCCTGTTGCCGACCAGACAGGCTCAGACCGTGAGCCCGTCGGCCACCCGCGGCACCCGCTCCGCCTCCGCGCCGTTGAGCACCATCGCGGCGACCCGGTCCCGGTGTTGTTCGGCGCTGCCCAGCAGAACCGCGTTCGTCGCGGCGCGCTTGTAATACAGATGCGCCTGGTGTTCCCAGGTGAACCCGATGCCACCGTGCACCTGGATGGTGTCGTTGGCGACGTGGCTCAGGGCGCCCGAGCAGACCGCCTGGGCGATGCTGGTGGCCAGCGCCGGATCATCGGATCCGTCCGCCAGCGCCCAGATCGCGTGATAGGCAGTCGACCTCGCGTGCTCGACGTCGACGAGCAGGTTCGCGAGCCGATGCTTGACCGCCTGAAACGATCCGATCGGCCTGCCGAACTGCAGTCGCGACTTCGCGTACTCCACCGACAGGTCCAGCAGATGCTGGGCGGCGCCCACCTGCTCCACCGCGAGAAGCGCCGCACCGACCTGTAGCGCATGGTCGATGACCCGGGCAGCTTCCTCGGCCCCGGCGATCACGCGGGCGGGCGCCTCGGTGAACATCACGTTCGCCTCGGAGCGGGTGAGATCGAGCGTGGCCAGCGGCGTGCGCTGCACTCCGTCGGCGGTGCCGTCGACGGCATACAGGACGACACCGTCGTCGCCCCGCGCGGCGACCAGCAGGACGTCGGCGATGCCGCCGTCGACCACCTGACTCACCGTGCCCGACAACGCATCTCCCGCAGCGGTCACCGTGACGGCGTCGGGATCGAATGCGCCGCCGCGGTCCACCACGGCGAAGGCCGCGGTGCGCCGACCCTCGACGAGGTCACCGAGCAGCTCGTCGCGCACCGGCCCGGATGGGGCGGCCACCAGGGCCGGAATCGCCAGGTACACCGTCCCGAACAGCGGCCCACACGCCAACCGTGCGCCCAGCTCCTCGATGGCCACGGCCTGATCGACGAGCGTTCCGCCGACTCCGCCGTCGGCCTCGGGCACCGACAGACCCAGCACGCCGAGCTCGCCGCCGAGCCGCGCCCACACCTTGGGATCGAACGGCGGGTCGGACTCCATCAACCCGCGGACGGTCTCCTCCGAGAAGTGTTCGGCGCTGAACTTGCGCACCGCATCGCGTAGTTGGCCTTGTTCCTCGGTGAACTTGTACTCAGCCACGGGGAATCTCCTTCCACGGCATGCCGGCGTCGGCACGCAGGTCGCCGGGCAGCCCGAGGATGCGTTCACCGAGGATGTTGCGCATCACCTCAGACGTCCCGCCTTCGATGGTGTTCGCACGGCTGCGCAGGTACCGCTGCTGGATGGGCCCTTGCCAATCCCGTTCCCCGGTGCCTGCACCCTGCTGATAACCGTGATACAGAATCCCTTCGGGCCCAAGGAAATCCATGCACCACTGGTAGATGTCCTGGTTGAGTTCGGCCCCGACCAACTTGCCGACCGACCCTTCCGGGCCGGGCCCGCCGACCGTCGCGGCCGCACGTGACCGTTCGGAGGTGAGCCGTTGTGCCTCCGAGCGCAGCCACAGCTGCGTGAGGCGGTCGCGCAGCACCGGGGTATGGCGCTCGGGCCGCGACGCCCACAGTCCGGTCGCGTCGGCGATGGTGCCGGCACCGCGCCTGCTGCCGCTGCCGCCGAGTGCGGTGCGTTCGTTCATCAGCGTCGTCATCGCCACGGCCCAGCCGTTGTCGACCTCGCCGAGACGGTGCTTGTCCGGGATGCGGGCGTCGCTGAAGTAGACCTCGTTGAACTCCGCCTGCCCCGTCATCTGGCGCAGCGGTCGCGTTTCGACGCCATCGCCGTGCATGTCGATGACGAAGTACGTCAGGCCTTTGTGCTTGGGCACATCGGGATTGGTGCGCGCGAGCAGCAGCCCCCAGCGCGCTCGGTGCGCCAGGCTGGTCCACACCTTCTGGCCGTTGATGACCCAGTCGTCTCCGTCGCGCACCGCCGACGTGGCGAGCCCGGCAAGATCAGAGCCGGCGCCCGGTTCGGAGAACAACTGGCACCACAGGTCGTCTGTGGTTGCCAACGGGCGCAACCACTTTCGTTTGACGTCCTCGGTCTGGGCGTGTTCGCGGATCGTCGGCGCCGCCATGCCGTATCCCATCGGGTTGAGGCCGAGGGGTACGGGGCCGCCCGCGCCCTGCAAGATGCGGTCGGCAACGGCCTGCAGACCGCGGGACACCCCGAGCCCGCCGAGGCCTTCGGGAAAGTGCACCCAGGTCAGACCGGCGTCGTAGCAGGCGCCGAGAAACTCGGGGATCGGCACGCTCTTCGGGTCGTGGTCGGCGACGACCCCGCGCGCCAGTTCGGCGACCCGACCGGCATCAGCGTCAGTGCTCATGGGTGTCACCATAGAAACTCGACGCGCGTCGACGAACAGCGGTACCGGGTTGAGCGGCTAACCGCGGTACTGGGCGACCTTGCCGGCGTAGTCGTCGAGGATCCGCAGCGACTCGTCGCGCGGTTTGGTGGGCAGCAGCAGGTTGGCCTGCCGGTAGCCGAGGTCCTCGAGCGCGCGCCAGTAATCCGGATCCGCAGGCGTGCCGAACGTCGTCAACGGGACGTCGTGACCCGCACCCTCCCGCATCTGGTCGATCCGTTTGGCCAGCCTCTCGACCGGCAGCGGATTGGAGATCCAACCCGCTCCATGGCGGATCACCCGCTTGACCGTGGCGTCGGAGTCACCGCCGACGACAATCGGCGGATGCGGTTTGCGCACCGGCTTCGGTCGCAGGAACGAGGATTCGAAGTCGACGAAGCGTCCGTGATACTCGGCGGGCTCATCGGTCCACAACGCTTTGATGGCCTCGATGCGTTCGTCCAGCAGCGCACCGCGGGTCTTGGGGTCGGTGCCGTGGTGGCGCAACTCCTCGATGTTCCACCCCGCGCCCACACCGAACACGAAGCGGCCGCCCGAGATCAGGTCGATGCTTGCGGCCTCTTTGGCGGTGATGATCGGATCGCGCTGGATCAGCAGCGCGATGCCGGTGACCAGTTCGATCTTCGAGGTCACCGCCGCTGCCGCGGCCAGCGTGACGAACGGATCCAGGGTGCGGTAGTAGACCTTCGGCAGGTCCCCTCCCATCGGATACGGAGACTGCCTGCTGGCCGGGATATGGGTGTGCTCGGCGACGACAAGCGCGTCGAAGCCGCGCTCCTCGACGGCGCGAGCCAACGACACGGTGTCGATCGTGTCGTCATTGACGAAGGTTGAGATCCCGAAGTCCATGCCGCCCTCGCTTTCGTCGATGCGCATGCCAACGCCGGCGTACGACGCGACTATTCCTCAGGCCAGCGGTTCGCCGAACTTGGTCAGCACATGCCATTCGCCGCCGAACATGTCGAGACCCTGCCCGTGGGCGTCGATGTCGTTCTGATCGCCCGCATACCGGTAAAGGGGTTGGCCGCGGTACGTCACCTGTTCGCCCTCGTCGCGCCGCGGCACGATCTTGGCCGCCGCCACGTCGATGCCGATACCGCCGGCCGGATCCGCGTCCGCCAACAGCGGCAGCCAGGTGTCGGCGCACTCGCCGTAGCATGTGGGTTCGTTCGGACCGTCCTGCGAAAAGACGTACAGCGTGCGTCCGGTGCTGTCGACGATGATCTCGCCGAGGTCGCCGCGGTCGTCGATGCCGAGCGAGACGTCGCCGATCGGCGGCTTGCGCTCGATCGACGGTGGTGGATTCGGGGCCGGCGTGCGCGGTTCGGTGCGCGGTGCGGCCAACGAGGTCTGGGTGCCGGACGCCGCGGCCGTCGCCGTGCTGTGGGTCTCCTTGTTCTCGAGCGCGGCGCACCCGGACAGCGCCAGCAGGCTGACCATCAGGATCGGGGCGCACGTCGACGACGTACGTGGCGTGGGCATGATCAATCCATATCCTTCGGTCTCACCGCTCAAACGTGTCACCGACCCGCGTTGCTGGCCAACTCGATCACGTACTGGTTGACGAAATCTCCTGCCGGCGGGTCACCCTTACCGCACGTCCCGTCGGATTCGCCGGGCCGCTTCACCCACAGATAGGCGTCGGCGTGCGGACCCGCCGTGGCCGTGGTCGGCGCGACACCCAGGGCCCTGCCGTCGGGGTTGCACCAGTACAGCTCGCCCTCGGCAGGCCCGTTCCCGTTGCGGGAGGTGTCGATCACGTAGTGCTTACCGTTCGTCAACCCCGAAATCGCCTCGCCGTAACCGATTTCGTCTTCGGTGGTGAAGAAGTTCGCGACGTTGAGGCTGAACCCCCGCGCGCGATCCACGCCGGCCTGGTTGAGCCGTGACGCCATCTCCTCGGGGCTGTGCCAGCGCAAGTGGCCGGCGTCGACGTACACCGCGGTCGACGGGTTCCTGGTCAGGGCGTCCACGGCGTAGCGGATCAGGTCGAAGCGTTCCTGACGCTGGTCTGGCGACAGGCAGTCGGCCATGGCAAGCGCGTCGGGTTCGACGATGACCGCCGCGGGCACCGGACCGATGTCGGCGGCGATGCCGTCGATCCACTGTCGGTACGCCTCACCGGATCCATGACCGCCCGCCGCGAAACTTCCACAGTCGCGGTGCGGGATTCCGTAAATGGCGAACACCGGTATGGCACCGGCGGCGGCCGCGTCGCCCGCGTATTTGGCCACCGTCGACGCCGAGGAGCCCGGCACCAGCCAGTAGGCCTGCGGGGTGTTGGCGACCGCGCTCAGTTCGGGACTGGGCGGGTCCGCAGCCTGTGCGGCGCGCATCGCCTTCGACGTCGGGTTGACGTAGAAGGGTTTGCCCGCCAACGGGTTGGCCTCGCTGACCAAATGCACCGTCGGCGCTGGGCCGGCGAGGAGCGTCGCAGAGGCGACGACCGCCAAGGTGAGGACGGGGGCGGTCAATCGCGCGACCGCGCGGGCAGCTGAGGACATCACCCCAGGGAAATTAATGGCTCGCGATCGGGCCCGCCAATTCGGCCCTGGTAACCGACCGTGCAGCTTGCGGCCATGCTCGGCGAGGGTTCGTGGCTGCGCGCGTTAGTGTGCTGGGGTCGGGCTCACGGACAAACCGGCAGAAAAGATGAGCATCCATGACCGCAGCACCAGAGACGTCGGCCATCGAAGCGCGGGTCGGCCATTGGTACCAGATGGCCGACCCGTACCTCGTCGGCCGCGAGAAGGTGCGCGAATACGCCCGTGCGGTGCAGGACTACCACCCCGCGCACTGGGACGTCGCTGCCGCCGCTGAGCTGGGATATTCGGGTCTGGTAGCGCCGCTGACGTTCACGTCGGCCCCGGCCATGTCGTGTAACCGGCACATGTTCGAGCAGGTGGTCGTCGGTTACGACACCTACCTGCAGACCGAAGAGGTCTTCGAGCAGCACCGCCCGATCGTGGCCGGCGACGAGCTGGTGATCGACGTCGAGTTGACGTCGGTGCGCAGGATCGCGGGCCGGGATCTGATCACCGTGACCAACACCTTCACCGACACCGCCGGCGAGCGGGTGCACACCCTGCACACCACCGTGGTGGGTCTGACCAGCGAAGACGTGGATCCGGACATCATGACCGCCGTCCACGCCAAGATGATGCACGACGTGGACATCTTCGCGGTCAGCGAGGCTGAGGGCACATACGAGAAGACCGTGCGGCCCGAGAGCGAAGCCCGGATCGCCGATGGTTCGGACCGCCCACCGGGCACGCCGTCGTTCGACGAGCTGAACGTCGGCGACGAGCTCCCGGTGCGCCACACGCGGTTGTCCCGCGGCGACCTGGTCAACTACGCCGGCGTCGCCGGTGACGCCAACCCGATCCACTGGGACGAGGACATCGCCAAGCTGGCCGGACTTCCCGACGTGATCGCCCACGGCATGCTCACCATGGGCCTCGGCGCGGGGTTCGTGTCGGCCTGGTCGGGCGACCCGGGCGCGGTGACCCGCTACGCGGTGCGGCTCTCCGCACCGGCGATCGTCTCCGCCCAAGAGGGCGCCGACATCGAGTTCAGCGGCAGGATCAAGTCGCTGGATCCCGCGACCCGCTCGGGCGTGATCGTGGTGGCGGCCAAGTCCTCCGGAAAGAAGATCTTCGGGCTGGCGACCATGAACATCCGCTTCCGCTGACCGCCGCCACCGTCCTCAGCCGTCGGCCCGCGCGTCACGCGATTGCGGTGCGCGCAATCCGAGCGTGCGGCGCCCGGCCGCAATCAGTTGATCGCGCAGCGTCTCCTCGTCGACGTCGCCGTAGTCGAGGCCCGCGGCGGATGCGACCCCCGACATGACGAGCGCCGCTTTCACCTGGCCGGCCAACCCGGGCTCGACATCGGCGAGCAGGCGCATCTGACGGTCGACGACCGCGGCCCAATCCGATCGGGTCCGGAGCAGTGCGACGACGCCCGGGTCGCCGGTGAACAGCGGTATCAGCTCGCGGTTCGCGGCGGCGAGCGCTGCGTAGCCGCGCAGCAGATGGTCCGCACGGGCACGACGGGCGCGGTGGGTCTCGGCGGCAGCCACGATCGCGGCGACCTCTTCGATGAGCGGTTCCATGACGGCGGTCAGCAGTTCGTCGCGGGTGCGGAAATGGTGGTAGATCGCGGACTTGGTCAGGCCGAGCTCGTCGGAGATCATCTGCAACGACGTTCCGGCGACACTGTGTTGTTTGAACAGCTCGATCGCTACGTCGATGAGGCGCTGCCGGGTCGGGGCACCGGCTTCCGTCGAGGGGTCGCTCACGGGATTCTCTCTGTCGGATTGCTTACACCGCTCACCTTAGCTGACCAGTCGTACAGGGCGATGCTGTACGGTTGGTCAGGACCGAGCTTTACGATTGGTCAGGCGGCAAGGAGCTTGTCGCAGCATCCCGTCACCGCACATCCCGAGGAGCGCCGTTGACCACGCTGGAAACGCTCGACTTCTTTCATGACGACGCGTTGATCGCCGACCCGTATCCAGTCCTCGCCCGGATGCGCGAGACAAGCCCGGTGCTGCGCGAGCCGGTGCACGGCGTCATGGTGGTCACCGGCTACAACGAAGTGCTGTCGGTCGTCGGCGATCCGGAGACGTTCTCCTCGTGCAACTCCACGACGGGTTTTCTGGCCGGCTTCCCGGTTCCCCTGGAGGGGCTCGACGGGGCGGAGGTCCGCGCGCTGATCGAAGCCCATCGCGACAAGCTGCCGTTCAGCGACCAATTGCCCTCGTTCGATCCGCCCAAGCACACCGCCCATCGGTCGCTCCTCTCGCGTTTGATCACACCCAAGCGCCTCAAAGAGAACGAGGAGTTCATGTGGCGCCTCGCCGACAGAGTGCTCGACCCCTTCCTGGCGGCCGGCGGCGGCGAGTTCATCAGGGAAGTCGCCAACCCGTTCGCGCTCCTGGTCATCGCCGACTTGTTGGGTGTTCCCGAAGAAGACCACGCCGAGCTCACCGCCGAGTTGACCCGTGACGTCGCCCTGGGCAGCGCCGGCGGGGAAACCGCGATGGCGCACTCGCCGCTCGAGTACCTCTACGCGCGCTTCACCGACTACATCGACGAGCGGCGCCAGTCACCGCGCGGCGACGTCATGACCGAGATGGCCATGGCCACGTTTCCGGATGGATCGGTGCCCGAGGTCATCGACGTGGTTCGCGTTGCGGCCAACCTCTTTTCGGCCGGCCAGGAGACGACCGTTCGACTGCTGTCCTCTGCGCTCAAGATGCTGGCCGAGGATGCGCGACTCCAGGAGCGGCTACGCGAGACTCCGGAGGCGATCCCCAACTTCATCGAGGAGGCCCTGCGGTTCGAGAGCCCCATCAAGGGCGACTTCAGGTTGGCCCGTGCCGCGACGACGGTCGGCGGCGTGGAGGTTCCCGCGGGTACGACCATGATGGTGCACTTCGGCGCCGCCAACCGCGACCCCCGCCAGTTCGAGAACCCGGATGTGTTCGATCCTGATCGGCCGAATGCGCGCCGGCACATCGGATTCGGACGAGGCGTCCACAGCTGTATCGGTGCTCCGCTGGCGCGTTCGGAGGGCCGAGTGCTCCTTCAGCGGCTGCACGAGCGCACGGCCGAGATACGGATCGACGACGCCGCACACGGCCCCGCCGGAAGCCGGCGGTTCGACTACGTGCCCACCTATATCCTGCGCGGACTCACCGATCTACACGTGAAGGTGGACTGAGATGAGGGTTTCCGTCGACGAGGATGCGTGCCGCGGACACGGAGTCTGCGTATCGCTGTGTCCGTCGGTGTTCGTCATCGCCGACCTCGGCTACGCGGAGGCGGCAGATCCCGAAATACCCGCTGCTCTGGAAGCGTCGGTAATCGGCGCCGCGCGGAGCTGTCCCGAAAGCGCCATACACGTCGCCAAGGAGAACCATGTCAATTGACTTCGATCGCAAGGGCCGCAAGGCCTTCGACTTGTCCGGCAAGGTCGTCGTGATGGTGGGAGCGGGACAAAGTCCCGGCCCCGGCATGGGGAACGGGCGGGCCATCTCGCTTCTGGCGGCGCGCCATGGCGCGGAGGTCGTCGCCGTCGATGTGAACCCCGCAGCGGTGAAGGAAACGGTCGAGATGATCGTCGCCGAAGGTGGAAACGCCTACGCCATCGAAGCCGACGTCGCCAGTAAAGACGACTGCCAGAGGATCTTCGATACCGCGATGGCGACCAGCGGTCACGTGGACGGGATGGTGTACAGCGTGGCGACCAACCCGCCGTTCGACTTCGACTCGAACTCGATGACCGTCGAGAACTTCAACCACGGCATCAACGTCAACATGCTGGGCTGCTATCACTGCAATCTCTTTGCCGCACAATGTATGGAGCGCAACGACGGCGACACCGCCGGAAGCATCGTCAACATCTCGTCGATCGCCAGCGTCAAGAACGAGCTCGGCCTCAACATCGGCATCATGCCCTACGCATTGGGCAAATGCGGTCTGAACCACATCACCGAACTGGCCGCCGTCCAGTTCGCCGAGGCCGGAATCCGGGTCAACACATTGATGTTGGGGCCCATCAACTCCGTACTGGCCAATCGGGATTCGCAATCGCTGTTCGGAGTGGACGCCGACGAGGCGACCGAACGGCACAACGACGTCGTCAAGCTCAAGATGGGCCGCGCCAGCGTCTGGGAATCGGCGTACGCCGCGCTATACCTGCTCGCCGACGAATCGCGGTTCATGACCGGCCAACAGATCCGCCTGGACGGTGGCGCCACTCTGGTCCGGTGACACCACCGACGGAGCGAGGGGTCAACAGAGCCGCAGTAGAGCGCGGCTGACGATGTCCATCGCCGCACCGGTCGAGATGCCGAGGTCCGCGCTGATCATGTTGACCGCGTCCGGTGCCAGGACACCGACGCTGGTGGCGGCGCAGGCCCGGTAGCCCTGCGTGACCAGTTCCTCGGCCGTCAGGAACGAATACCGCGGTTGGAGGTCACGCAGGAACTCGTCCTCGGTCGCTCCGGCGGGTGCCGCTACCGCCACGGCAACCATGAGACCTACCGCCGAGGCGGCAACGCCGAGGTAACGCATTCGAACCCCCTTGAGTCAGTCGTCCGAGGTCCAGGGACGACATCTGGTGGTCGGCTGATTCGATGGTAATTTCGCGCGCGTCCGCTCGGAAGGAAATCAGCAAATACCGTCGACGTTGCCGACCCACCACAAGGAGCCGCCGCGTATATCCGAGGACCGGCGCCAGGGCCGTCAGAAATCAGGTGTGGCATTCACACTGCGACGCCCTGGTGGAGGTGGCCTCCAGAAGGTCTGCGTCGCCGCCGTCGGGCCGCCAGTCGAAGGGAAAGTGCTTGCTCGAGCCGCCGTGGTATTCGTGAGACCACTCGAACCCGGCGGCGTGATCACGCTCGACAACGCCCCACGTGGCGACCTGCCCGGGGCCGACCTCCGCTCCCGGGGCGTTGACGGTGGTGACGCGCCGATTCGGATCAGATGTGGGGCCGGTCAGCGCGCCGACCCGCACATCGACCTTCCCAGGAATCTCGGCGCGCCAGTAGGCCAGGTCATCTGCAGATTCAAACGTGATGGGGGCGTATTCGATGCTGCGTAAATCGGCGATGAGAGATGCGAATTCGGCAGGCCAGCCGCCTTCCTTGCCGGTGAAGATCCGCTTCAGCGCGTGACGCTGGTCGGCGTCGGCACGGGCATCGATGTAGAACATCAACCTCATCATCGCGTTGGGATCATCGACCCACATGTTCCCCGTGAATTCCCCCAGAGAGACGACGTTCAACCCGGCGAGATCCACGTCGCCGAAGTACCCGTCACGGATGTGCCACACGAGGGTGAACAGACAGTCGCCGTGCGTGGGCTCCTGAGCGAAGCTGCACGGGCAGGGCAGTTTGCAGCTACACACGTCGAACCAGTCGCCGCGAAGGTGCCAGTCGACCACTGTCGGGGTTGTCGTCGCCATCATCCGATCCTCTCCTCCATACCCCGGGGGGGTATCTGATGGTGAGACCCTAGCTGCTCGCCGCACTGGTGCGCAAGTACCCCAGGGGGGTATCTTCGGAATATGTTCGAAGCATCTCGATCCACAGTGGTCACCCGATCGTCACGCCTGCTTGCCTCGGTACTGACGGCAGCCGGCGTAATGGGCTTGAGCGCGTGCGCGTCGGATGATGTTCCCCCGACCGCGACCTCGCGACTCGAGCCGGCGAGCGCCGCGCGGCTGGTGGACCCGGGGGAGTTCGCCGCAGCGATCGCCGAGCCCGATCGTGTGACCGTGAACGTGCACGTGCCCTTCGAGGGCGACATCCCGGGCACAGACCTGTCGATCCCGTTCGATCAGATCGCCGCGCGAGCTGCACTCCTTCCCGCCGATCGCAGCGCCCCCCTGGCCATCTACTGCCGCTCTGGACCGATGAGTACGGTTGCGGCCCAATCACTTCGCGAGCTCGGCTACATCGACATCATCGAACTCCGCGGGGGCATGCGCGCGTGGCAGGCCGACGGCCGTCAGGTGTCGGGCGTCTGACATATCATTCTGAGGCGCAGTGCCTTACGGCCGTGTGATCGAAGTACGGACCGCCTGAGGCTGAAGTCTGCCGGTGCGGTCCAGCCGGTAGAGCGCGAAGGCCGCCGCCACCCCGATGGCGCTCAACACGAGCCACGTCAGCTCTGGCGCTCCGGCTTCGGCGGTCTTCTGCATGAGCGTTCCCGTGGCGAGATTGCCCAGGAGAATCCCGATTCCGACGATGGTGTTGTAGAACCCGTAGTGCGTTCCGACCAACCGGCCGCCGGCCAGCGATACCACCGTGTCCATTTCGAAAGGGAACACAGCGGCCGATCCGATTGCCAGCACTGCGGCACCGACGAGAAGTGCAACCACCGCAGCGATCTCGCCGGCACGGCTACCGTCGGGCAGCACGGCCATCGGGATGAACGATGACGCGAGAATCAGCAAGCCGATAACCAGCGAGTGCCCGGGCCCCCACCGCTCGGCGAACCACCGTGTGATCTTCAGCTGGCCGGCGACCGCGACCAGTCCGGAGATGACGAAGACACCCGCGACCACGAACGCTTCCGAATTCGGCATCAGGGCCTTTGCCTGTAGCGGTAGCGCCAGATAGACCTGGAAGGAGAGCACATACGAGCCGATCATTGCCGCCGCGAACAACAGGAAGGACCGGTTGGCCACGACGGTTCGCCAGTCGTCCAGTATCGAGGACTCTTCCCGGGGCTGGGTGGGGTTGTTCTGCGGGAGCGCGAAGAGTTGCGCGATTGTCAAAGCCGCGAATATCGCGGCCGCCGCAGCGGCTGCAATACGAAAGTCGAGGACCATCAGCGCCAGGCCGACCAGCGGACCGGCGAGGATGCCGCCCTGGTAGAAGACGTTGAACAGGGCGAAAGCCTCGACACGACGGGCGCCGGCATCGGCGGCGAGGTATGCGCGCACTGCCGGATTGAACAATGCCCCGGCGAAACCTGTTGCCGCGGAGGCGATCAGGACGGTGGGTAACGAGTCGGCGATGATCAGCATGCCGAAGCCGACGGTGCGCAGTAGGCAACCGGCGACGATCAGCGGCTTGTATCCGATACGGTCGGCCAACGTTCCGCCGACGATGAACATGCCCTGCTGGGAGAAGTTGCGCACCCCCAGGACCAGGCCGACGGCCCAGGCGGCCAGCCCTAGCGGCCCGGCGAGGTAGCCGGCCAGATACGGCATCAGCATGTAGAAGCCGAGATTGATGCCGAACTGGTTGATCATCAGCAGTCGGCTCGGCCATCCGAAACTGCGGAACTCGGCGACGAGACCCCTCATCGCATTGCCCCTACCGGGTCCACGATCGTTGCGCACCGTGTCCACGAGGACACCACCCGTTGTCTTGGATCGTTGATGACCTCCGGTTCGGCGGAAGGTGTTTCGTCCAGAAGACCGTGCTCGCGGCAGAAATCGTCGTTGTAGATGGTGTCGAAGTAGCGCTGTGGCCCATCGGGGAAGATCGCCGCGATCGTCATATCAGCTGGATAGGTGCGCGCCGCCCAGCCGGCGACCAGAGCCACCGCTCCGACACTCCAACCGCCACTGGCGTAATGGGTGGCTGCCATCGTGCGGCACGCCCACACGGCTTCGGCAGGGGCGACCCAATGGACCTCGTTGAAGGCCCCGTAGTCGACGTTTCCCGGATAGATGCTCGACCCCAGGCCGCGCATCAGTCGTGTCGAGGCCGGTTGGCCGAAGATGGTGGAACCCACCGTGTCGACCCCGATCAAGTGCATGTCGGGGTTGAATTCCCGCAACACCCGCGCCACGCCGGCAGAGTGACCGCCGGTACCGACCGAGCAGACCAGCACGTCGACCGTGCCGAGTTGAGCGTGCAATTCCAAGGCCAGCCCGCGGTACGCGTCGACGTTGTCGGGGTTGTTGTACTGATCCGGATACCACGCGCTCTCGTCGGCGGCCAGCACCTGCAGCACCCGGTCACGACGCGCCTGCTGCCAGCCGCCGTCGGGATGCGGCTCGGTCACCAGGTCGACATCGGCGCCATACGCCCGCAGCATTCGCTGGATGATCGGCTCCATGCCGGGATCTGTCACCAGGGTGACCGGATGCCGATAGACGGTGCCGGCCAGTGCCAGGCCCAAACCCAAAGTACCGCTGGTCGATTCGACTATTCGGCCACCTGGGCGGAGCGTACCGCTGGCCCGCGCCCGCTCCACCATGTACATGGCCGGGCGGTCCTTCATGCCACCAGGACTGAAGCCCTCGAGCTTGGCCCAGAAGCCTCGATGAGCCGGCGCAAAGGGTTCTGCAATGCGCAACACCGGGGTGTGGCCGACCATCGTGCCCGGCCGGTCATAGCGGCCCAGGCATCTCTGACCAGGGGTTGGCGGTTTCAGATTATGAAGGGACAGAACGTGATTCATCTACATGCATCGCTTCTGCGTCGAGCCGCGGAAATCAATACGCGGCAGCTGAAAAGGGGCGACGGTCACCGACCGTGCCGCAACCAGGCGGCGTGGTCTGACGCCGCCGGATCAGCGTCGCGCGATGCAGAGCCGGGTGAGCAGCACCCGGCCGGACAGAACGGACGGTCGTGATTTTGGCGGGCCTCGGATGGCGGCCAGCGCCGGTTGATGCCAGCACGCCGCGACGACCGCGAGCGCAGCGATCAGCCCCAACAGCACCAGTGAGGTGGACGCGCGCGGAAGAACCGCCTCGGCGAGCGTATCCGGGGGCACGGTGGGCGACGCATCACCGATGTGCTGATGATCAAGGACTATCGGGTGATCACCGACGAGGGCCGACGAAAGTGCATGTGGCCCGTGCGCCGGGGTGACCTCGTCGACTGGCAGCGCCCATTGGGCGGCGACGGCGACGAGCCATAGCGCCACGCCCAGCGCGAGCGCCGCGCGGATCCGCGACGCCGGGACGGCCATCTGGTATCTCACAATGTTGCCGAGGGTAGCAGCGGCATGGCGATCGCCTTACTCGCCCAAGGACTTGACGCCATCTCGTTATCGGGTCGCGACATCAGTGCTTCCGCGCATGCTTGAAGCCCTGATCAGAGCGTGTGCAGAGGATCCGCGACCGCCGGGAACTGGGCGTCAGAATCTGGTCCGTCCGCTGTTGAGGGCCGGGCTTCTTCATCAAATCTTGAGAAAACGACTACAGCAGTCCTACAGCCCTTCGAGAAGACTTACAGCGAATCGGTTCGTGATGGACGTGGAGGATGTGTGGTGAAGGTGAACAGGCCCACTGCGGTCGCAGCGGCGGTGCTGGCCGCAGCGTCGGTGGTCGCAGCGTGTAGTGACTCTGGTACCAACCAGGAGACGACATCTCGTGCTCCCACTCAAAGCGTGAGTGCAGCGCCGGCTGAAAGCCACAATCATGCCGACGTGATGTTCGCCCACCACATGATTCCGCATCACCAACAGGCGGTCGAGATGAGCGACATGATCTTGGAGAAGCAGGGCATCGACTCACGAGTGGCCGACATGGCGAGGCAGATCAAGGATGCGCAGGGCCCCGAGATCGAACAGATGCAGGGTTGGCTCGACCAGTGGGGTATGCCCGGACCGGGCGGGATGCCCGGGCCCGAAGGCACTGGTGGCAACATGCCCCCCGGTCATGGCGGAATGCATGGTTCTGGAACCGAAACCGTCTCTCCCCCGGCATCACCCGCACCGAGCGGGTCGATGATGCCGGGGATGCCGGGGATGGGAAACATGTCGGGCATGGAGGGGATGATGTCGCCGGCCGATATGCAGGCCCTGCAGAACGCTCAAGGCGTCGAGGCCAGCAAGCTCTTCCTTACCCAGATGATTCAGCACCACCAGGGCGCGATCACCATGGCGCAGAACGAGATCGACAACGGTCAGTATCCCGAGGCCGTCGCGCTGGCCAAGTCAATAGTGAGCAGCCAGCAGAGGGAGATCGACACGATGAACGAGATACTCAAGTCCCTGTAGTGGTCCGCACCGCCACGGCTGACGCTGTTGATCATTCGACGGCGTGCTGCGCGTCGGGTCACGAAGTCACCGTCGGCGCGGCCTGATGCTTGTCGAAGGCGTACGCGCCGGTCGTTGGACGTAGGGGCATCGTCACGATGAAGGTGGTCCCTTCTCCGGGGCCGCGACTGGTCGCGCTGATGTGGCCGCCATGGGCCTCGGTCAGCGCCTTGGCGATTGCCAGCCCGATCCCCGCACCGCCCCGGTCACGGTCTCGGGCGGTGTCTGCCCGGTAGAAGCGCTCGAAGAGGTGCGGCAGATGTTCGGCGGCAACGCCCTCGCCGTCGTCGGAAACGGTGAACACCACATCGGTGCCGACAGTTCCGACAGCGAGGGTGACGTGGCCGCCCGGTGGAGTGTGCCGGAGAGCGTTGTCGAGCAGATTCCCGATCACCTGGGTCAGGCGCTGTCGGTCACCCCACAGTTGGGGCGCGTCGTCGAGCCGAACCTCCAGCGCCACACCATCTTCGGTGTAGCGATCGGCGAATGCGGCCTGCACCGTGCCGATCAGCTGGCCGGGGTCGACCCATTCGGGTGCGATGGTCGTGTGAGCCTCCTCGGCTTGCGCGAGCGCGGCGGCATCCGCCGAGAATCGCACCAGTCGCCCGGTCTGCTCACGCAGCATCGCGACGGTCTGTGTGTCGAGGGTTCTCACGCCGTCCTCGACGGCCTCCAGATAAGCCTCGAGCACCGCCACCGGGGTACGGATTTCGTGGGCCAGATCGCCGAACAACCGGCGGCGGGTCGATTCGACCGCCTGAAGCCGTTGCGCCATCTGGTTGAAAGAAGCTGCCAGCCCGTCGAATTCATCCCCCAGTTGCGGTGGTGTCACCCGGATGTCGTAGCGGCCCTCGGCGACGGTCGCTGCCGCAGCGGATATCTCGGCGACCGAGCGCTGTACGCGCCGGCTCAGGTAGACGGTGACCGCGAGAGCGGTCAAGGCCGCCACGACGATCGCGGTCCCCACCGAAATGGCCGTGGCGTGGCGGTAGGCCTGTTCGGCGTGGAACTGCTCACCGGAGTTATGTGGCACACCCGCCTGATGGAGGTGCTCACGAAACAACGGCGGACCGACCAGCGACGCCACGACCCAGGTCGTGACGCCGACGGCGAGCAACACCAGTCCCTGCGCCAACAGCAACCGGCGGAGCATCCCGGTACCCGTCGGCGCACTCACCGCCCGGTCCCCATCCGGTACCCCACCCCGCGAACGGTGAACACGAAGTTGGGCTCGGCAGGGTCGTCACCGAGTTTGCGCCGAAGATGTCCGACGTGGACATCGACGAGGTGGCGGTTGCCGACCCACGTTTCCCCCCAAACCGCTTCGATCAGCTGCCGGCGGCTCCACACCACACCGGGGCGTGACGACAACGCGGCCAGAATGTCGAACTCGGTGCGCGTCAACGCAATCAACTTGTCACCGAGATACACCTGCCTACCGGCGACATCGATCGACAATAGACCAAACACCCGCGGTGCCGGCACATCGGCGCTCATCGATTCCGTTGCCGGGTCCGGTCCACCGACTGTGCGAGGTCGACGCAGCATGGCCCGGATCCGCGCGACCAACTCCCGTGGACTGAACGGCTTGGTCACGTAGTCGTCGGCGCCGACCGAGAGGCCGACGATCGTGTCGACCTCGGTATCGCGGGCGGTCAACATCACGACATAGGCGTCGGAGAACGTCCGCAGCTGCCGACAGACCTCGACCCCGTCGATCCCGGGCAGGTTGAGATCTAACACCACCACATCCGGATCGACCTCACGTGCAACGTCGAGCGCTTCACCCCCCGTGTGCCGCACCGTGACGTCGAAATGCTCCCGCTCGAGATAGCTCGCCACCACTTCCGCCAGCGGCGCTTCATCGTCGACCACCAAGGCGCGGTAACTGTAGTCCGCACTGCAGGCAGACGATTGCGCGGCGGTATCCATCACCTCATCGTGCCGCTCAACCGCCCGCTTCTGGGCTGTTGCCGAAATCTTCACACAACCATCATCAAGCCAACCTGCCGCTACCAGACCGCAGCCGGAGATGGCGGTGTCGCCGCCCGGGCAGAACCGTCAGGCGACGACCACCCGGTCCCACACCCGGTGCTGGCCGAGCGCGTTGAGCAGCGACTGGGCCAAACTCGCCGGATCGGAGCCGGAGAACAGCCCCGGCCCGTCGGTCGGAACCGCTGCGGTGCCAGCAAGCTCAGTTCCTTCGGGCAGCATCGCGATCGCCTTGTGGTGCCGGAACGTCTCGTCGACAATCGTTTTCGCTTTGGCGTCGGTCGGCGATCCCGCGATGAGGATCGCGTCGAACTCCACCGAACGGGCGGTCGCATAGGTGCGCGATACCGGTATGGTGCCGCCGTCGTGCTCGAGCGTGCCGCCGTGCGCGGCGACGACGAACGGCACGTTCTTCGCGTTCGCGATCGCGGTGACGGCGGCCGCCACGCCGGCGAGGTCGGAGTCCGGGCCCGTGAGGATGCCGATCTGGCGGCCCTCGACGGGCCATTCCTCACCGACTTGTGACACCGCGGGGCTGAGCACCACGGGATCGACGGGGGCGACGGTGGGAGCCGGCGCCTCGAGACCCAACCCCTCGGCCACCTTCGCGCACAGGTCGGCGTCGATGTTCGCCAGTGCCACCAGCTGGCGCTCCTTGACCGCCTGCTCGTAGCACTTGCCGAGTTCGAAGGTGTACGCCTCGGCGACGTGTTCCTGTTCGGCCGCGCTCAGGCTGCGGTAGAACATGGTCACCTGGCTGAAGTGGTCGTCGTAGGTGGCCGGTGCGTCGCGGCGTTTCGTCGATTCGGGAACGACGGTGGGCACCTCGATGAACGCGCCGGTGTCCGCCCCCGCGAGGAACGGGCAACCACCGTCGAGGGAGTTCGGCTTGTACGGCGCCACGCCCGGATGCACACCGGACTGGTGGAATCCGTCGCGGAACATGTCGTTGACCGGAGCATGCGGCCGGTTGATCGGGATGTGGCTGAAGTTCGGGCCCGCCAGCCTGGTGATCTGAGTGTCGAGATAGGAAAACAGCCGCGCCTGCAGCAGCGGGTCGTCGGTGATGTCGATCCCGGGCACCAGGTGGCCGGGGTGGAACGCGACCTGCTCGGTTTCGGCGAAGAAGTTCGTCACGTTGCGGTTGAGCTGAAGTGTTCCGATGACCTGCACGGGCGCCAATTCCTCGGGCACGATCTTCGTCGGGTCGAGCAGGTCGATGCCCTCGAACATCTGCTCCGGGGTGTCCGGGAACACCTGTACCCCGAGGTCCCACTCGGGATAGACGCCCTTCTCGATCGCGTCCGCGAGGTCGCGTCGATGGAAGTCCGGATCCACCCCACCGGTGATCTGCGCTTCTTCCCACACCTGGGAGTGCACACCGAGCCGGGGCTTCCAGTGGAACTTCACCAGTGACGTGGATTCGTCGGGCCCGATCAACCGGAACGTGTGGACGCCGAACCCCTCCATCATTCGGTACGACCGCGGAATTCCGCGATCGGACATGTTCCACATGGTGTGCGCCTGCGCTTCGGTGTGCAGCGAGACGAAGTCCCAGAAGGTGTCGTGTGCGCTCTGCGCCTGCGGGATCTCGCGATCCGGATGCGGTTTGGCGGCATGGACGACGTCGGGGAACTTGATGCCGTCCTGGATGAAGAACACCGGGATGTTGTTACCGACGAGGTCGAAGGTGCCTTCGTGGGTGTAGAACTTGGTGGCGAAGCCGCGGGTGTCACGCACCGTGTCGGCCGAGCCGCGGTTGCCCAGCACGGTGGAGAAGCGGACGAAGACCTCGGTCTCCGCGCCGGACTTCAGAAAGTCCGCCTTACAGATCTTCTCGGCGGCACCGTTGGCGCGGAACACACCGTGCGCGCCGGCGCCGCGGGCGTGCACCACCCGCTCGGGGATCCGTTCGTGGTCGAAGTGCGTGATCTTCTCGCGAAGGTGGTGGTCCTGCAGCAGAGTCGGCCCGCGCTCGCCGGCCTTCAGGGAGTGGTCGGTGTCGTAGAGCCGCGTGCCTTGCGCGGTGGTGAGGTACGCACCCTGCTGTCCGCGGGCGGTCATCGGCCCCTCGGCGGAAGCCCCCGTCGCCGTGCGCAGTTTCGGTGCAGTCTGATCGGGTTTCGGCGGCAGGGGTTCGCGCGGGGCGGTCGGCTCGTCGATCGATGGTGCCTCCGGACCGGGTGCGCCCGGGATGTAGGACGGGTTGTGCTGGTCGGCCTGGCCCTCACGCTTGAGCTCTTCGTTGCCGAGTAGCGTTCCGGCCGCCTCCTTGGCCTTGCCCTTGGCCTCTTCGACGATGCCCTTGACGGCTTCTTTGGGTGCGCGGTCGTCCGCCATCGATTTCTCCCTATCGCGACTGTCTCGGTGCCGATAACCGTCATAGACGGCAGGCCTGCTCGCGGCGGCGGGTTTCCATTCCTGAGCAAGTTAAACGTTCGCGAGGGAAGCCGGTGCGGATCGCGGCGCCGCCGAGGATCGGCTCTGGGTCAAAGCCGTTGCCCGACAGGCGCCGACCCCCGCGCGTCGCTGCGGCTAGAGCTGACGGGTGCGGGTCGCGAGCGGCTCTGGTAGCGGCGCGCTGCCGGCGGGTGGGGCAAGACGCCAGGTGTCGAACGCCATCGCCAGCATCGCGTAGGTGCCGACGACGAAGATGAGTTCCATCGCCTGGTGCGTGCCGAGTTCGTCGGTGAGGCGTTGCCACGTAGCTTCCTCGGCGCGGCCCTGACTGATCAGTTCGTCGGTGGCGTCGAGTACCAACCGGTCGGCACCGGCGAAACCCTCGTTACCCTTCGCCAGGCGCGCGATGTCTTCCTGCGGTACGCCGCCATCCGTCGCGACCTTGAAGTGCTCCCCCCAGAAGAAGGCGGACCGCCGGGTGAGCGCCACCCGTAGCACCGCCAATTCGCGCAGGCGCAACGGCAATTCGCCGCGCTGCAGCAGCCAACCGTTGAAGGTCAGGAATCGCCGGGCCATCTTGGGGTGGCGTGCAAGCAGGCCGATGATGTCGAACTTGAGGGGATCGGCGGCATGGCCGGAACCCGCCCGGGGAACCTTCTCCCCCGGAAGGCCCATTAGTGCACCGAACGCGGCGTACTCGTCGTCGCCCCATTCGTCGGCCGTCAGCGGTGCCAGCAGCGGCGGTGTGCTCTGGGTGCCCGTCATGTCCGGCGTCCTCCGTTGACGGGAATGACTTGGCCGGTGATGTAATCGGATTCGTCTTGACACAGGAAGATCGCGGCGTTGGCGATGTCCTCGGGCCGACCCGCGCGGCGGACCGGGGTGATCTTGGCGAAATGCTCCAGTGACGCGGTGAACCGCCCTTCCTCGATCGCCTTTTCCAACATCGGAGTGACCACCATGCCGGGCGGAATGGTGTTGACGGTGATGCCTTTCGGCCCCAGCTCCAACGCGAGACTCTTGGTGAATCCGATCACCCCGGCCTTGGAACTGACGTACGCCGCCATCCGGGACTGTCCGCCCTGTGCACTCGACGACGAGATGTTGACGATGCGGCCCCACTGTGCGTCGAGCATGTCGGGCAGCACCACCTGGGTGCAGATGAACGGTCCGCGCAGGTTCACCGCCATCACCCGGTCCCATTGCTCGTCGGTGATCTCGGCGAATTTGCCGAACTGCTCGATGCCGGCGTTGTTGATCAGCATCAACACCGGGCCGAGGTCGGCTCGGACCTGGGCCACTGCGGACTCCACTGCGGCACGGTTCGATACGTCGACGGCATAACCGGCAACCTTCGCGCCGTCGCGGCGCAGGCGGTCGACCTGGGTCTCGATTTCATCGGTGGTGATGTCGAATATCGCGACCTTCACGCCGCGCGCGGCAAGCGCCTCGGTGATGGCCAGGCCGAGGCCGGCGGCACCGCCGGTGACGATGGCGGTGGTGTCTTCGAACGGCATATTGGTAGCGCCCTTAGGAGAATTCGATGTGCAGGCGGGTCAGCCCGCGCAGGATGAAGGTCGGCAGATAGGAGTAGCGGCGGTTGTCGACGGGGCCGTGCTTGCCTTCGTCGATCCGGATGTCGGTGGTGCGGTCGAAGAGTCGCTCGAGGCTGATGCGGCCTTCGGCACGAGCCAACGGCGCACCGGGGCATGCGTGTGGCCCGCGTCCGAATGCGACGTGGCTGCGCGCGTTGGCTCGCTCGATGTCGAGGGTGTCGGGTTCGGGGAACCTGCGCGGGTCGCGATTCATGGCGGCATTGAGCAGCATGACCGTCGTTCCTGCGGGCAGGTCGACCCCTCCCACGGTGACGGGGCATTTCGACAGCCGGAAGTCGCCGCGGACGGGGCTCTCGTAGCGCAGCGTCTCTTCGATGAAACCCGGTATCAGATCCCTGTTCGCGCGCAGCTTCGCCTGCAGCTCACGGTCTTCCGCGATCAACATCACCGCGGCGCTCAACAGGCGAACCGTCGTCTCCTGGCCTGCGGCGAACAAGTTGGCCGCGACGCGGACCGCGTCGATCACCTCCGGGACGCTGCCGTCCGGAAACGTCGCCGCGGCAATCCCGTTCAGCACATCGTCGCGTGGCTCATCCCGCCGGTCCTGGATGTACTCACTGAACTTGCCGTAGAGGTACTCCAGCGGCGAGTGATGCATCTGGTCGCCTTCGCTGCTGCCGATCGTTCCCGCTTCGGTCAGCAGCGCAGCACGAAACTCGTCGTGGTCGGACTCCGGCACACCGAGCAGGTCGGCGATGACGAGCATCGCGAATGGTGACGCGAAATCACCGATGAACTCGCAGCGCCCGCCGGTGAGCGCGACGTCGAATTGGCGGTCGGCGAGCCGCCACATGAAGTCTTCGTTCTCTTTGAGCCGCTTCGGGGTGAGCATCCGCGACAGCAGCGCCCGGTGCGCGGTGTGCACCGGCGGATCGAAGGTCGGCAGCTGGTCGCTGAACGGTACCTCGTCGCGGTGCCGGGCGATCAGTTCGGAGACCTGCTCCGCTGTCAGGTCCCCTTGCAGCGGCACAGGGAACCCGGGGAACGGACCGGTGACCGAGATGCATGACGAGAACCGCGCCGTGTCGTTGTAGATGGCGACACCCTCGTCGTACCCCGTCACCATCACCACGTCGTGATGAGGCTCGCGGCGCAGTGGGCACTCCTCGCGCAGAGCGGCGAGATGGTCATAGGGGTCGTGCAGTAGATCGTTGTCGGTGAAGAAGTCGACGTTGTCCAGACCAACTGCGCTGGCTGCGGTCTCCGGCTGGGTCACTCGGTGCCTCCGGCGCCGTCGAAGCTCGGCACGGTGCCCGTGTTGGGCAATTCCATCTGCAGATACACCGCTATCCGGCGGACTTTGTCGTCGGCGTTGAACTCGTACACCGAGACGGTGTTGACCACACTTTCGAAGTCACCGATGTGGCTGCGCTCCTCCAGTTCGAGGAACACCAGATCCGGTGTCTCGGTTATCCGTTGGAACGAACAGTCCCAGTCCGCCGACTTCGCCCAGTTCGTGAGGAATTCCGCGTATTCGGCCCAGTTCATCACCTCCTTGAACGGGCCGATTCGCACGAATTCGTCGACGGCGATGAGCTCGGCGAGCGGCGCCCAGCTCTCGACGGTGAACCCGGGTTGTTTTGCGCTGTCGACCAATCGCTTGGTGATCTGGCTGTACTCCAGCACAGCACGCGACCGACCGGTTGTCGTGGTGAGGAGGTCGTCGATGGTCGTCATACCGTCACCCCGGCTTCCGCCAGGCGACGCTCGAGAGCGTCCAGGTACTCGCCAGTGCCGTGGAACGGACCGTGGACGCCGATGGCAACGTCCAGGAAGGCGTTGTATTCGTCGTTGACGTGGGTTTCCCACCGGGTGATCTGCCCGTGCTCGTCGGTCTCGACGAAGCTGTACGAGTAGAAGCCCATCTTGACGTTGCCGGTCGTGTGACCCTCCCAGCGGGTCTTCATCACGAAGCCGTGGTCGGCCGGCCAGTAGACGAAATCGGCAGGCTTCCAGTCGGGAAAGCTCAGCGAATACGCCTTGGCCTCCATCGTGGAGGCCTTCGCGGTGTCCGCGGGAAACTCGCTGAGCTTGAACACCTCATCGCCGGTGAAGTACGGCGAGGCGTAAACCCCGTCAGGAGCGAATTTCCAAGTGTCAGCGAAGGCTTCGCCGTCCTTCACACCTTGACGCAAGTAGGCATCACGGTATGCCTCGGCCATTCGGATGTGGTGCGCGATGCGCTCCTCGAGAGTCAATGTGTCTTCTTTCGATTTGATTTTGGATCCAGTCAATTGGTCGCGGCGTTGGCCATGTAGCGGTCGATCACCGAGTGGAAGTGCGCAATGACCACTTCCTCTTTCACCAGCGACATGTGGTCGAGCCGGTCGTTGCGCAAACCCTTCTGCTGGCGAGGCATCTGCTCGTAGTCCTGCTGGAGCGCCTCGAAATACTTGTAGCTGCCGGGCGTTTCCACCACGATCGCCTCGGCGCGCACAGCGTCGCGGAACTCCTCCGGCACGTACATGTAGCTGGCCACGTGCCAGATGCAGTGGTTCGGGTCGCCGTCGGGATGCGGTCTGGACATGATGACGTGGCATTCGCCTGCGCGAACGGTCATGAAGTAGTTGGGGAACAACACCCAGCCCTGGTTGTCGACCATCTGGCTGTCCGTCAGACCGCTGACGTCGAGGCCCATGCCGGTCAACACCTCGCGGGTGGCCTGTTGCAGCAGCAGGCGAGGGGTGACGTCGCCGGGGAACGTGACCTTTCCGTCCTCGTCCTGATACGGCGCGAGGAGTTCCTGGAACCGCGGGATCACCGCAACAGTCCCGGGGAAGGTCTCGGGCAGCGCCAGCATGCCTTCGACCTGCTCCTGTGCACTGGCACCCGTGACCTCGAACGGAGCCATTGCGACACTGTGGTTTTCGAAGAACCGGTAACGCGCGGTCCTCGGATTGATGTGCAGCACCTGCAACAGCTGAGGGTGGATGCCGTTGATGTGGTAGCCCTCTTCGAAGGCGTCCATGACGACCTTCCAGTTGCACTCGATGGCCTCGGTGACATCCATGACAGTGGTGAACTTGTCGATGTTGTAGGGCTCGAGCAACGTGACCACGTCCTCGCCCAGATACTCCCGTAGCGGCTGCGCCTCGGGGTCGGGGTTGAGGAATATGAATCCGGCGAAGGTGTCGACGGACACGGCAAGCAGCGAGTTCTCGGTCTTGTCGATCGGCCCGGCGAGGTTCTCTCGCAGCATTCCCTTGAGCCTGCCCTCGAGGTCATACGACCAGAGGTGGTACTGACACAGGAAGCCGCGCTTGGCATTTCCGGTCTCGGTGATGCACAGCGCGTTGCCGCGGTGCCTGCACGCGTTGACGAAACCGCGAAGTTTCTCGTCCTTTCCGCGCACGATGATGAACGACTGATCCATGATGTCGTACTTTTTCCAGTCGCCGGGTTTGGGTAGCTCGTCCACCCGGCCCACGATCTGCCACGCGCGCATCCAGATCTTCTCCCGCTCACCGGCGGCGTATTCGGGACAGGTGTAGCGGTCGGTGCGAATCGTCGTGTTGAACGTCCCCGGCTGGACATCTTCCAGTCCGAGACCCAGCCCGGAGTCCGGGTCGAGCCATTCTCCTGGCCGCGTTGCTGGCATCAAGGGAGTCCTCCTCAGTCGGCGAGAGCACGCGGGGTGCCGGAATCCCATGCCGGACGGGGCTTGGCCCGCCTGGGCTGTGGCATGGATCCGAGCGTCCACCGCCTGTGACGTGGTTCACCATATACACGAATGTATTGAAGATACAACAGTGTATAAAGGTGGTCGGGATCACACCTTCGGAACGACCAAGGAGGCTGGCGGTGAGCAATTACCGACTCGACGTGGTCAGCGCCACCATCGCGGATGCGGTGCGTCACGCCGGCGGGCTGATGTTCGACCGCGTTCGTGCGGGATGGCGCGTCGTCGTCGTCACCGAAGACACCGCCCACTCAACGGCGCTGACCATTCTCGGAACCCGCACCCAGCCCCCCGGAGAACCCGAGGAGATACCGGCGAAGGCTGGTCGGGTGGTGCACATCCGAGTCCTGCCTGGCGATTCACCTTCCGTGAACCGACGCACGACGGGGGTGACGCTGCCACGGGCCGGGCTGGGTTCGCAGCTTCTGTTCTGGGGACCGCGTGTCGACTGCGAGCCGGGCGAGCCCCAATACCCCGTCCGCCATGAGCTGAGTCCGGCGGCCCGGAGATTCAAGGGCTGTGCCCTGCACGCCGCTGGACTCGGCACTCACGTCGAGCCATCGGAGGAGTTCTGGTCGAACGATGTCGTGGATGCAGACCTGTTCGCCGACCTCCTGTTCGACTCTCAGATCCGAACCGTCGAGTCCGTCGCCCGGCCGCCGTCGGCCACTTTGGTGAGAGGATGACCCCGTGGCCGAGCGGTGGACGAAAGAGCGGCGTGCCGAGCACACCCGGCAGATCCTCTTGGATGCCGCGGAGGAGGTCTTCGCTCGCAAGGGCCTGACCGGTGCAGCGCTGGAGGAGATCGCCGACGCCGCCGGATTCACCCGCGGCGCCATCTACTCGCAGTTCGGCGCCAAGGAGAAGCTGTTCCTGGCGGTCGTGGACCGCCAGCGCCAGCGGTTCCTCGACGGGTTCGTCGAGGTGATGATGTCGTTCCACCGACTCGATGACGTCGACCTCGACGAGTTGGCCGACCGGTGGCGCCAACTGAGCCGCGGAACAGACCGGGCGGCACTGGGTTTGGAGCTGAAGCTGTTCCTGCTACGCAACCCCGATGCGGGCGAACGCGTCGCCGCTCAACGTCTCGAGACGATCCGCGCGCTCGGCGAGTTCATCAGCAAGCACGTCGCCCGGATCGGCGGGACCCTCACCATGGAGGCTGAGACCCTGGCGCGAGTGATTCTGGCCGCCAATGACGGAATCACCCTCGACAGTCATCTGGACGGCGAAGACCTCTACCTCCCCTATCTGCAATTGGTGATGTCGAGCATCGAGACCTCGTAGTAGGCGTGAGCACTTACCTGCCGGACCCCGCCATCGAGGACAAGACGCTGGCGAAGGTCACCTGGCGCCTCATCCCGTTCCTGTTCCTGCTCTACATCGTCAACTATCTCGACCGGGTCAACATCGCCTTCGCCGGGCCAAACGGCATGAACGACGACCTCGCGATGAGCGCCAAGACGTTCGGCTTCGCGTCGGGGATCTTCTTCCTGGGCTACCTGCTGCTCGAGGTGCCCAGCAACATCGCCCTGCACAAGTTCGGCGGCCGGCGCTGGCTGGCGCGGATCATGGTGAGTTGGGGAATCATCAGCGCCGCAATCGCCTTCGTGCCGAATGCGGAAACGCTGATCGTTCTGCGCTTCCTTCTCGGTGTTGCCGAAGCCGGCTTCTTCCCGGGCATCATCTTGTACCTGACGTTCTGGTTTCCCGAGAAGCAGCGGTCGCGGGCGGTTTCACTGTTCATGGTCGCCGTACCGGTCTCGACCGCGGTCGGGTCGACGATCTCGTCGTTGATCATCGACTGGGGACACGGCTTCTTCGGGTTGGCCGGCTGGCGCTTCATGTTCCTGGTCGAGGGGCTTCCCGCCGTCGTTCTGGGCGTGATCTGCTGGTTCTATCTCACCGACCGGCCCGCCGTCGCGAGTTGGCTGAACCACGACGAAAAGCGTTGGCTGCAAACCACATTGGACGATGAGCGGGTCGTTGCCGAGAGCAGTGGTGGTCACTGGCCGCTGAAGAAGGCCCTGACCCATCCGCGGATCCTGGCCCTGGCGTTCATCTACTTCGGGATCACCTACGGGCTGTACGCGGTCGGGTTCTTCCTGCCCACCATCGTCGCCGGGTTCCAAGAAGAGTACGGCGTCCATCTCAACGTGATCCAGCGCGGACTGGTCACGTCGATCCCCTACGCCGTGGCCGCGATCGTCATGGTGCCCTGGTCATGGCACTCCGACCGAACCGGCGAGCGAGTCTGGCACGTCGCCATCCCGGCGATTGTGGGCGGTGTCGCCATCCCCGCGGCCCTCTACATGACCGACGTCTACCTCGCGATGGTGGCCGTCACGTTGTGCACCTGCGCCGTCATGTGCGCGCTTCCCGTGTTCTGGTCCCTGCCATCGTCTTTCCTCACCGGAGCGGCGGCCGCCGGCGGGATCGCACTGATCAACTCGCTGGGAAACCTGAGTGGTTTCGGCGGGCCATACATCACCGGCTGGCTCACCGATCTGACGGGCAACAGCAAGGTCGCCATGTGGGTGGTCGGTGCGCTGTCACTGGCCGCGGCCGTTGTGGTCGTCGCCGTGGGCACCAGGCCGCGCACCGCTGTCGGGGAGTGACCCCGCGGTCACGGGCAGTCAGCGGTGGGAAGAGCGGCGAGCACCCCGTCGATGATCTGGGCTGCGGTCAATGCGGCCCGTTCGACGTCACGGGCGGCGATGTGGTCGAGCAGCACACCGTGGTCGACGACTTCCACGTCGGCGTCCTGGCCGCTGGCGACACTGGCCGTGATGGCCTCCATCAACCCGCGGTACAACTCCGTCAGCGTGGCGTTGTGCGAACTGCGGACCACCGCGAGGTGGAATTCGGCGTCGGCGCGGGCGAATTCGTCGGTGTCTCCGCCGGCCAGGCAGGCGTCTCGGCGCGCCAACAATGCGCGCAGCTCGGCAAGATCGTCGTCGGTTCGACGGACCGCGGCGGCCCGGGCGCCCTCGACCTCCAGGGCCCGCCGGACCGCGAGCACGTCGCGCCACTCGGCACCGCAGAGCCGGCGCAGCGCGCCCGACACCTCGCTGGTCGCCCGCACATAGGTGCCGGCTCCCTGTCGCACCTCGAGGATGCCGGCGTGGGCCAGGGCCCGAACCGCCTCGCGCACGGTATTGCGGCCGACGCCCAGCGAGGCGACCAGGACCGTCTCGTTGGGGATGCGCTGTCCCACGGCCCACTCGCCGCGCGCGACCGAGTCCCGCAACTGCTCGATGACCTGGTCGACGAGGCCGGACCGACGCGCGGTGAGCAACGGCACAGAGACATCCTTTCAACCAATCATGGGATGTATGGCAGATTAGCAGGATGCGTGTCGACCGGCGGGATGACGAAGGAAAGCTGTCGGCGATGCACCTCAACGTGGGCCTCAAGGACCCCTCCGAGGCCGATCACGCACCCATTTCGGTGGCCACGGGCGGTGCGCTGCTGGCGCTTGCCGTGGTCCTGGCGGCGCTCAACCTGCGGCCCGCCGTGACCAGCGTGGCGCCGTTGCTCGGCGAGATGCGCAGCGAACTGGGGGTGTCGGCGACGTGGGCCGGTCTCCTGACCACACTGCCCGCACTGTGCTTCGCGGTCGCGGGACTCACCGCGCCCCGCCTCGCCGCCCGGATCGGGCTCGGTCGCACCATCTCCGCCGCCTTGGCCGCGCTCACCGTCGGTCTGCTGGCCCGCACCGTCGGCGGCCCGCACACCGTGATCGCGGCGACCCTGATCGCCTGCGCGGGGATCGCATTGGCCAACGTGTTGATCCCCGTCGTGATCAAGGGATCGTTCCCTGCGCGGGTCGGGCTGATGACCGGGATCTACACCGCCGCACTGCAGGGCGGCGGCGCGCTCGGATCGGCAGTGACTCCCGGGCTCGAGGACCCGCTGGGAGGGTGGCGCGCGGCGCTGGCGGCATGGGCGGCGGTGTCCTTCGTCGCGCTGGTGGCGTGGTTGCCCACATCGAGACGACACGCAGGCACCTGGGCGACGAGCACCGCTCCGGCCGACGTAAGACGCTCGCTGCTGCGAAACCGGTTGGCGTGGACGGTCACGCTGTTCTTCGGTTGCCAGTCGTTGATGGCGTACATCGTGATGGGTTGGTTACCAGAGGTATTCATCGACAGCGGGGTCGACAAGACGCACGCCGGGTTACTGGTCGGCCTCACATCGCTGGTCGGTGTGCCCATCGCGCTGGTGATCGCGCCGCTGGCCGCGCGCAGCCACGGTCAGAGCGCATGGATCGTCGGCCTGGGCGCCGTGGGTGTGGTGGGCACGGTCGGCCTGATGCTCGCGCCCGCCGCGCAACCCTTGCTGTGGAGTGTGTTGATCGGAGTCGGCATGGGCGTGTTCGCCCTGGCGCTCGCCGTCATCGCGCTGCGGGCCCGAAACGCCGAGGACACCGCGCAATTGTCCGGCATGGCACAAGGATTCGGCTATCTCATCGCGGGTGTGGGCCCGTTCCTGTTCGGGCTGCTGCACGACGTCACGCACGGGTGGACGGTGCCGTGGATCATGTTCCTCGGCGTGTATCTGATGCAGATCGTGCTCGGTGCGCTGGCCGGCCGCCCGCGTTACGTCTGATCGGCCCGCTGGAAGGCCGCATCGAAGAACGCCAGTTCCAGTCGCATCGCGCGCCGGTAGGCCACCCGTGCGGCGGACACATCGTCGGCGTGCTGATCGAGCAACCGCTCCAACAGTGACGCCACCTCGTCGAAACCGGGATCGGCGTAGGTCTGCACCCATTGCGCATAGGGTCCGGCGGAGTCGGCGTCGAGCGTGACCCCGACATGCGCATACAGCCGCATGCACGGCGTCATCGCCGCACACACGACCCCCACATCGGCGGTGGCGGCGGTGGCCAGCAAGAACTCGGTGTAAGCCAGCGTCGCCGCGGCGGGTACGACTCCGGCCATGTCGATCCCCCACGACGCGGCATAGGACGCGTGCAACCCGAGCTCTTCACGCACGCCGGCCAGCAGATCGGCGAACGTCAGCAGGGTGGCCGTATCCGAGCTCCTGGCCAGCGCGAGACCATATGCGCGAGCGAAGGATTCGAGAAAGAACGCGTCCTGGGCGATGTACCCGGCGAACAGATCGCGCTCCAGTGAGCCGTCCCCGATACCCCGAACGAACGGGTTGGCCAGCACCTCGGCCACCACATCGGCGTTCTCCGTCCACAACTGCGCTGCCAGTGACATCTCACCTCCACAGGATCCGAACGCCACGGACTCTAGTCGCGGCGCACTTGATGTGGGTCGGCACGGAACCGGGGGCCGTCGGGTAGGCGGGCACGAGGATGGGTACTCCGCGACCCATGACAGACAGGGAATCTCGCGGCGAGAAATCCAACGGCGACTCCACCGTCGTGATCTTCGCCCCGCTGCCGGTGCTCACCGTGACGGTCGAGGACCGCTCGGGCGACGCCGATATCCACGTCCACGCCGGCGGTCAGGGTGTCTGGCAGTCGCGCATGATGTCCTCGCTCGGGGTTCCGGTCGTGCTGTGCTCGGCCCTCGGCGGTGAGACGGGCGACGTTCTCGGCCACCTCCTGCCCGCACAGAACATCACCGTGCAGACCGTGCCGGTCAGCGCGCGCAACGGATCGTACGTGCACGACCGCCGTTCGGGTGGCCGCGAGGTCGTCGCCGAGGCGGCGGGCAGCCCCCTGGACCGCCACGAACTCGACTCCCTCTACGAGCTCACCCTCACCGAAGGTTTGACCCACGGTCGGGTCCTGCTCTCCGGCCCTCAGGAGGACGATGTCCTGCCCGCCGATCTTTATCGCCGCCTGTCCACCGATCTCGGGGCCAACGGCTGCAAGGTGGCCGCGGACCTGTCCGGCGAGCGACTCGAGGCGGTGCTCGCCGGCGGACCGGACCTGATCAAGGTCAGCCACGAAGAGCTGCTCGACGACGGCCGGGCGAAATCGGAGGACGCGAAGCATCTGGTCGCGGCCATGCGATCCATGCGAGACGAAGGCGCGAACACGCTCGTCGTGTCGCGCTCCGGGGATGCCCCGGCCCTGGCGCTACTCGGTGAGGAGGACGGCGACGAGGACGAAGCCGTCGTCGAGATCACGATGCCGACGTTGGAACCGGCCGACTCGAAGGGTGCCGGGGACTCGATGACCGCCGGTATCGTCGCCGCACTGGCCAGCGGCCGCCCGCTGCGCCGGGCGTTGCAGATCGGGGCGGCGTGCGGGGCGCTCAACGTCGTGCGGCACGGGCTGGGCACCGGCGGGGCGCGCGCCGTGGAGACGCTGGCCGAGAGAGTGGAGCTGCGCCCATGGAAGTAGCGGGCTTGCGAACGCAGGGGGTGGACGCGTGCCGCGCGCACTGGTGACCAACGACGACGGGATCGACTCCCCCGGTCTGCACGCACTGGCGAGTGCGGCCCTCGAGGCGGGGTTGGAGGTCATCGTCGCCGCTCCCGCCGAGCAGGCCAGCGGGGCGAGCGCCGCGCTGAGCGCAGTTCGCCGCGACGGCCACACGGTCGTCGAGGCCCGCGAGATAGCCGGGCTCGACGGTGTCGAGGCGTGGGCGGTGCAGGCCCAGCCCGGACACACCGTCGCCGCCGCGCTCAACGGCTGGTTCGATCCTCGGCCGGACCTCGTGCTGTCCGGAATCAACCACGGCGCCAACGTCGGTCGGGCCATCCTGCATTCGGGGACCGTCGGGGCGGCACTCACCGCGAAGATCAGCGACACCCGCGCACTGGCGGTATCGCTGGACGTCGCATTGCATCCCACGGGCGAGCGGTACTGGGAGACCGCCGCCGGTTTGTTGGCGCCGGTGCTGGAACTGTTGCTCGACGCACCCGAGGGCACCGTGCTTTCGCTCAACGTCCCGGACCGGCCCGCCGACGAGATCGGACCGATCCGCCACGCGCGGTTGGCTCGCGGTGGCGCGGTGCAGACGCGGGTCGAGGAGGTGCGCAACGGCGGCGTGCGGCTGAGCGAGGTGGAGGTGCCCGACGAACCGGAGGCTGACACCGACAGCGCTCTGCTGGATGCCGGGCATCCGACGCTGACGGAGCTGCGATCGGTCGAGGCGCATGACGGCGATCTCGTACGCGAGTGGCTGGCCGGCGAGAGTTAGTCCGGCGCGATCAGCTCCGGTCGGACCAGCGGAACATCGCCAGACAACCGATCAGCCCGGCGACGCTCCACGCCGCCAACACCAGGAAGATGCGCCAATGTTCCCAGCTGCCTGCCGGTTCCAGCGCCACCAGCTCCGCCGGCAGCAACACCGACCGGAAGCCTTGGGCCATCCACTTGACCGGGAACACAGAGCCGATCACCAACATCCACGTCGGCAGGATCATCAGCGGCACATACGTTCCCGAGACGAACTGCAACGCCACCGACGGGCCGTTGGTGATGACGGCGGCGGACACGGCATTGCTCGCCAGGTTGCTGATGAAGATGCCCAGCAGTGCACAGCTGACGATGCCCAGGACCGCCACCCATCCGAGGGTGAACCATCCGTACACGTCGGTCGGCAGGCGCAGGCCGAAGACCAGCACACCTACCGCCAGCAGCAGGACGGCCTCGGCGAGGCTGACCACCGCGACGAGCGCGATCTTGCCGATGAAGTACGACGACGCCGTTGTCGGTGTGCCCCGAAGGCGCCGTAAGGCGCCGGTGTCACGGTCGGCGGCGATGCTGGTGCCGAGGTTGACGAACGACGTCGACAAAATGCCGTAGGCCAGCATGCTCGCGGCGATCACCGCACCGGCGCTGGTCTGGCTGCCCGGCAGTTCCGCAGAAAAGATCGAACCCAGCAGCAGGCAGATCACCGCGGGCATGGTGAACGTCAGCACCACCTGTTCAGGCCGCCGGTAGAACATCTTCAGTTCGGGAACGACCCGCGACAGCCCGATCCGCAACGGGGACGGAAGCGACGGTTGTGCGGTCGCGCGGTGTCGGGGCGGCGATGGGGCGATGATGTGTTCGATGTCCGTCATGGTTGACCGATCAGTTGCAGGTACGCGTCCTCGAGGGTCGGCCGACTGATCGTCAGCTTCTCCAGCTCGACACCTCCCCTGCTGCGACGACAGACGAACTCGGTTGGGAAGTCCGTTGTTTCGATGCGGACCTCACCGTCCTCGATCCACCGCACCGTGGCAGCCGAGCTCACGTGCTCGGTCAACCGCGCCGGTGAGTCGACGGCCACCACCCTGCCACTCGCGATCACCGCGACCCGGTCAGCCAGCGCAGCGGCCTCTTCGAGGTAGTGGGTGGTCAGCAGGATTGTGGTGCCGTCGGCGGCCAGGGATCTGATCAGCTGCCAGAACTGCCGTCGTGCTTCGGGGTCGAAACCGGTTGTGGGTTCATCCAAGAACAGCAGTTCGGGTTTGCCGATGATGCCGAGCGCGACATCCAGCCGACGGCGTTGACCGCCGGAAAGGGTGCGCACTCGGGAGTCCGCGACCATGTCCAGACCGACGAGGTCGAGCACGTCGCCGGGATCTCGAGCGGCGCCGTAACAGTTCGCGAACATCTGCACGGTCTCGCGCACCGAGAGCATTCCGGCGTCGCTGACCTCCTGCAGCACGATGCCGATCCTGCCCCTCCAGTCCCGTCCCGCCGTCTGTGGGTCCTCGCCGAGCACCCGCACGTGTCCGGCGTCGCGAGTTCTGTTGCCCTCCAGGATCTCTATGGTTGTCGACTTGCCCGCGCCGTTGGGGCCGAGGATGGCGAAGACCTCGCCGTAGGCGACGTCGAGGTCGAGGTCGCACACGGCGCGCGTCGGCCCGTAAGCCTTCGAGAGCCCCCGCACCTGTACGGCCGTAGACGTCGCCGTCATGGCGCGGCGCCGCCTTCGAGTTCGGCCAGCAGGTCTCGCAGCTCGGCCTCGGACATATCGTCGATCAGCCCGTCCACGTCGACCTCCGGGACCGGTTGTGGTTCGGTCGCAGGGGCGGCCTCCGCGGCGGGTTCCTCACCGTGGATGGTGGGCAGCTCGTCGAGCACGCGGGCGGCCAGCGAGTCGACGCTGACACCCTTGAGGATCTCCAGCACTGGAAGGTCGATCGAGAACGTGGTGTTGATCCTGACCCTGAAGTCCATCGCCATCATCGAGTCCAGGCCGATGTCGTCGAGCATGTCGTCGTTCGCGAAATCGGTGACCCCGCAATCGAACACCGCCGCAACGAGGCGCTCCACCTGGTCGATGATCACGTTGAGACGCTCGGCCTCCGGCGTGTTCGCCAGTAGCTCGAGCAACGATCCGTCCGCCCCGGCCTCCGTCGGTGAAGCGGTCGCGGCGTCGAGGTCGGCGAACATCTTCGGCAGGTGTCCGCCGAGAAGTTGGCGGGCGCGGTTCCAGTCGGCGCTGATGGCGATGACGTTCGGAGCGGTCTGATTGATCAGGCGGTCGAGGATCAACGCGCCTGCCGCCGGGGTGATCAGTTCGATTCCCCGCATGGCGTAGACATTCTCGAGGTTGAGGTCTTCGACCATCCCCACCGACCAGGGTCCCCAGCCCACCGTGAGGGCCGGCAGTCCCTGCGCCTGCCGCTGATATGCGAAGGCGTCGAGGAACGCGTTGGCGGCGGCGTAGTTGCCCTGCCCGGGCGAGGCGATGACCGAACCGGCGGAGCCGAACATCACGAAGAAGTCGAGTTCCTGACCGGCGAACGCGGTGTGCAGCGCCCGGGTGCCGGCGATCTTGGGACCCAGAACCTTGAGGAAATCGTCTTCGCTGACGTTGACGAGAAGCTGGTCGTGGACCGCGCCCGCGGCGTGGATGACTCCGCGAACCGGTCTGTCGTGATTGCGCTCGTGGTCGGCGAGCCAGGCGGCCACCGCGTCGGCGTCGGTGATGTCGACACTCGCCGCACTCACCAGCGCCCCGAGGCGTTCGACGGCCCTGACGGTGTCGACGGCGGTGAACTGCGGGTCGTCGGGCGTGATGCTCGGCCACCGCTCGCGCGGTGGCAGCCCGCTTCTGCTCAGCAGCGCGATGTGTCGCGCGCCGTGCTCGACGAGATAGGTGGCCACGCTGCGGCCGAGCGCACCGGTGCCGCCGGTGACGACGTAGGTCGCGGCGGGAGAAAGCTTGGTGGGGAACGGTTTCGTGAGGCTCGTAGTGTGGCGCAGCCGCGGAACCAGCTTCACCTCGCCGCGGAACGCGGTCTGATCCTCGGATGCGGGCTCCAGAATGTGCCGACAGACACGCGCGGCGGTGTCACCGACGTCGTCGGTGTCGTCGATGTCGATCAGGCCGCCCCAGCGTTCGACGAACTCCTGATGACCGATGACCCGGCCCAGTCCCCAGACCGTGGATTGGTCGACGGCCAGAGGTTCGGTGCCCAACGCCGGCTGCGCGTTCGCGGTGACGACGTACAGGCGCGGGAAGACGGTGTCGTGTGTGGCCAGTGCCTTGGCGATGCGCAGCAGCGTGAGGACGCCGAGGTGGTCGGCGCCGTCGGTGTCAGACGCCTGCGGGTCGGCATCGAGATCCATTGACCAGCAGTCGATGACACCGGCGAGGTCGCTGTCTTCGGCAAGGTGCCGGTCGAACAGCTGGGCCATCTGGTCGGGACGCCGCTCGTCGATCGCGTATCCGCCGTCGACCGTGGTGACGGTGTCCACGGGGCGGTGTACGACGGTGCGCACGCGGTGGCCGCAGTCCCGCAGTCGATCGGCGAGCGCTTCACCGAATCCGGTGTCGTCGACGAACACCAGCCATGATGCGGCCTGCGTCGGCTCGGCGCTGTTCTCACCGCTGGATTCGGCCGCGGGGATCCACTGGAGTTCGTAGAGCCCCTTGTCGATTCGTTCCGGCGACATGCGGGTCGAGGCGCTCAGCGATCGCACCGTGAAGCCCTCGAAGACCGCCAGCCGATCACCGCGGTGGTCGCAGATCGTGATGTCGCTCTCGATCTCCTCGGCGGTCGCCGACCTGACGACCAGCCTGACGGTCATGTCTCCCTTGGGTGTGCCGTACACGGCGCTGCGCCGGATCCGGACGGGCAGGTATGGGCTTTCTGCGGCATCCCCGCCGGGAAGCGGTGCGCCGAACAGTGTTTGGAATGCGCCGTCGATCAGTGCCGGATGGAACCGGTAGTCGTCGAGCGCGGCTGCGATCGGAGCCGGGATCTCCATCTCGGCGACCACCCAGGCGTCTCCGGCTGTGAGGCCGGTGACGGAGCGGAACGCGTCGCCGTAGTCGAACCCGATGGCTTCGGTGAGGGCGTAGAACTGCGCGCCGCTGAGAGCGTTGGCGGGCGCGCCCTCGGCCACCGGCGGCGGGGCGCCGGCCGATTTCGGGAGCGTGGTGAGACCGGCCGTGGCGGTGATCGCCCACTTGAGTTCGCCGTCGGCGGTCGCGGTGTGCGCGGCGAACTCCAGGGCTCCGGTGTCCTGGTTGACGGTGGTACGCAGAATGGGATCACAGGTGTCGTCGAGGATGAGTGCGCGGTGCAGCACCAGGTTCTCGACGGCGAGGTCCACTCCGTAGGTCTCCTTCCCAGCGGCCAGCGCCAACTCGATGTAGACCGCTCCGGGTACGACGACGCTGCCCTGGACCCGGTGGTCGCCGAGGAACGGCACCATCGCGGTGCTCAATTCGATTTCCCACGTGGGGTGTACGGCGCTGACCGGTTGGCCGAGCAGCGGGTGCACCGGGTGATAGTGCAGAGCTTCGGTGGCCTCCTGGGTCTCGTTCCAGTAGCGTCGGGTCTGCCACGGGTAGCCGGGCAGCTTCAGCAGCCGTGCCTCCCCGCGGGGATAGATGGCGCCCCAGTCGATGTCGTGGCCGTGGTCGTGCAGCGCGCCGAGGCCCGCCATGAAGGTGTGCACGTCGTCGTCGTTGCGTCGTTGGGTGGCCTGGACGAGCGTCTTCTGCGCGCCGGCGATCTCGAAGATCGAGGCGGCCAGTACGGGATGCGGTCCCAGTTCGACGAAATGCGTGTATCCGTCGTCGAGCATGCGGCGGATGGCCGGTTCGAAAAGAACTGTGGCGCGGGTGTTCTGCCACCAGTACGCGGCGCCGGACCGGTATCCGTCCAGGAGGCCGCCGGTGACCGTCGAGTAGAGCGGGAGCGTCGCCGGCTGCGACGACAACCCGTCGAGCGCCTGGTGGAGATCGCGCCTGATCGCGTCCATGTAATGGGTGTGATAGGGCACCTTGCCGGTCAGGTACCGGGTGAAGACCTCGGCGTCCTCCAATCGGCGGGCGATGTCGTCGAGGACCTCACCGTCCCCGGCGATGGTCACCGCGGATGGGCTGTTGACGGCCGCCACCGAAACCCGTCGCCCGAATTCCTCGCGCATCGTGTCGTCGAGGGCCGTCATCAGCGAGTCGGTGTCCAGGCCGACGGCCAGCATGCGGCCCTGTCCGCTCGTGCGCTGTTGGAGCCTGCTGCGGTGGTATATGACCTCGACCGCCTGCTCGAAGCCCAGCAGCCCGGCGAGGTGGTGGGCGGCGACTTCGCCTGCGCTGTGGCCGATCACGGCATCGGGCCGGATGCCGAACTGGGCGAGCTGGGCGGCCAGGGCGATCTGGATCGCGAAGTTGGCGGGCTGGGCGAACTCGGTTTCACCCATCCGGGAATCCGCTTCGTCGCGCCGCAGTTCGTCGATCAGTGACCAATCGGTGTGGCGCGCCAGCTCGCGATCACTTCGCGCGATGCTCTCGGTGAACGCGGGCATGACGTCGAGAAGTCCGCGGCACATCTTCCACCATTGCGGGCCCATACCACTGCAGACGAACGCGAGCTTGGGGGTCGACGGCGACGTGCGCCCGGAGGCGATCTGGCCCCCGTCGGCGAGGGCGCGCAGTTGGTCTCGGGCGTCGGCGACGCTGTCAGTGACGAGCGTGTGGCGGTGGCTCAAGTGTGAGCGTCGTTGTGACAGAGTGTATCTCAGGTCCAACAGGTCGGTGTTCGGTTCGGCCTGCAGGTGGTCGGCCAACCGGTCCGCCACCGCCACCAGGGCCTCTTCGCTGCGCGCCGAGATCGGCAACAACGTGAGAGGGAGGTGCTCGGCGGTGTTCGAGGTTGGGGCGTCGGCCGGGGCCGGTGCTTCGGCGAGCACCGCGTGGGCGTTGGTACCGCCGAATCCGAACGAGTTGACGCCTGCGATCCGCCGTCCGGCAGGAAAGGGGCGGCCCGCGCGTGGCACGTCGAGCTTGAGCTCGGTGAGGCAGACTTGGCTGGTCGGGTTCTGCAGATGCAAGTGTGCCGGGATGTAACCGTGTTTGAGCACCAACGCCGTCTTGATCAGTCCGGCCACCCCGGCGCCCGCTTCGAGGTGACCGATGTTGGTCTTGACCGAGCCGATCGCCAGGGGCGCGGTGCGGTCAGACGTCAGCGCCGAAGCGAGCGCGCGCATCTCGACCGGGTCGCCGACGGGTGTGCCGGTGCCGTGCGCTTCGACGTACCCGACGTCGCTCGGCCGGATATTGGCCCGACGCAGCGCAGAGGTGATGGCGGCGGCCTGCGCCTGCGCGCGGGGCACGGTGATGCCGTCGGTGCGGCCGTCCTGAGACACCGCGGTGCCGAGGATTTGGGCGTAGATCTCGTCGCCGTCGCGCAACGCCTGTTCGAGGGGTTTGATGACGACGACGGCACCGCCCTCGCCGCGCGCGTACCCGTCGGCGGACTCGTCGAAGGCTTTGCAGCGCCCGTCGGGGCTGAGGAACCCGCTCTTGGACTCGGCGATCGCGGTGTTGGGGCCGACCATGATGTTGACGCCGCCGGCCAGCGCGATCTCGCTCTCACCGTTCCAAATGCTCTGCGCCGCAAGGTGCACCGCGACCAGCGAGCTCGAACACGCCGTGTCGACCGTCATGCTCGGTCCGCGGAAGTCGAAGGCGAACGAGATCCGGTTCGCCAGCATCGTCATCATCATTCCGGCGGCGGAGTGCGTCTTGAACTGGTAGCGGCTGCCGCGGCCCTGGTTCTGCAGCAGTTGGTAGTCCAGGGTGAAGCCGCCGATGAATACGCCGACGTCGGTGCCGGCGAGGTCGTCGGGTCGTATCCCCCCGTCCTCCAGGGCCTCCCATGTGGTCTGCAGCATCAGGCGTTGCTGCGGGTCGATCGAATGGGCTTCCCGCGGGGAGATTCCGAAGAACTGCGGATCGAACTGGTCGATCGCGTCGAGGAAGCCGCCGCGCCGGGTGACCATCTTGCCGACCTTCTTCGGGTTGGCGTCGTGGAATCGGTCGGCGTTCCACCGTGATTCGGGGACCTCGCTGGTGGCATCGATGCCGTCGCTCAACAGCTGCCAGTAGTCCTCGGCGGAGCCGACCCCGCCGGGTAGGCGGCATCCGATGCCGACGATCGCCAGCGGTACGGGCCGGTCTAGGTTGTCGTGCGTGTTCATACCTGCAACTCACGGATAGCGGTGTGAATCCAGTCGGAGCTGACCGGATTGTTCTGTTGTTCATGGCGATACACGGAGCGGAGTTCCCTCAGCAGAGGATCGCGCTGCCACGCCTGCACCTGGGCGACGGCGGCATCGTCGTCGAACAGTGTGGACTTGTCGGCGAGCACGGTTTCGACCAGCTGACCCGCCAGTTGTCGCAGCAGCCTGCCGTTGTCCTCGAACCTGTCGGTGAAATCGGGCGCGGGTTCCATCATCGCCACGTGCAGCGTCGCCATGAAGTCCAGCGGCTCGTACAGGTCGACGAATCGGACCGGTGATTGGCGGCCTTCCACGGCCGCCCATTCGCGGAAGAACCGCTGCACCCGGTTGCTCAGCGCGATCATGCCGTCGAGATGGGGCACGACCGCGGGATCGTCGGCGACGCTGACGAACCGTCCGTTGCGGTAGAGCAATCCGATGAAGCCCCAGTAGAACGCGATGTCCCAGACGATCTTCGCCGACATCACCGTCGGCGTGCCCATGAGCGTGTACTGCTTCTCGTACACCGCCAGCCACATGTCGGCCAGGGACCTGAACAGGGAGTCGCTGATGCTCGCCCGGGCGACCACGTCTTCTCCGTCGAGTTCACGCGTGATCATGTCGGTGACCAGACCGTTGCCGATCGCAACCAGGTCCAGCCCCGAGGAGTACAGCGGGTCCAGGAAGATGCCTGCGTCGCCGGTCAGGCACCAGCGCGCGGTGCCGTCGAAGACCTTGGTGGCGGCGTGGCTGTAATGCTTCATGACACGGAAGTCCATGATCGCGTCGTCGTGTCGGGCGATCTCGTCGGCGCACTGTGGTTCATGCCGGCGGATCCACGCCTTGGCCTTATCCAGCGTGTTGAACTCGTCGAACGAGTGGAACTCGGGATCGGCGACGATCCCGACGCTGGTGGCGCCGGACGCCAATCGGATCAACCAGACCCAATAGCCCTCGCCCATCAGGTGATTCGTCGACAGGGCGCGGTCGCCTTCGGTCAGACGGGAGTGCCATTCGGGGTCGGCGCTCCACTGGCCGATGTCGAGTTCGGCCTTGACCCGGAACCATGCGGCGTTGCAATGGTGTTCGGTGGCCCGCTTCAGGTCCAGCTGGCGCGACAGCGTGCGGTTTCGTCCGGAGGCGTCGACCACCCAGCGTGCCGTGGTGCTGGCGGTCTCGTCGTCGTCCTGGTACGTCACCGTGTGCGCATCGTCGCCGAAGTCCACGGTCCTGACGCGGCCGCGGGCCGTGGCTATCCCAGCGGCTTCGCACCGGCGGGCGAGTTCGTTCTCCAGCCTGCCCCGGTCGATCTGGTAGGTCACCTGGGGTACGAACGACGAGCTGCCGAGTTCCACGCGGCTTGCGATGTCGGTGTTGCCGTCGTGCGTGAAGAACATCCGCAGGCCCATCTTGCGGATCTGGGCGATGCTCAAATGGTCGGCAAGGCCGAGGCGTTCGCGAAGGTAGTGCGCAGACACCTCAACCGTCGATTCGCCGACGGTGTGGGTGACCTCGGCGACCGGGCGCGCGGACGGCTCGATGATCACAATCCGGGTGTGTGGGCGCGCGGTGCGAAGCTCCAATGCCAACGTCAGGGCGGCGGCACCACCTCCGATGATGGCCACGTCGTGGTTGGTCTGCGTAGATCCGTTGAGGGACAGTTGGTTCCGGATCTTTCGTGCGAGGGCGGCACGGGCCTCGGAGTCGAGTTGGGACAGCTTCGATCGCACCTGCGTTACCTTCCTTCGGTCGCCGGAACGGCGGACGTCGCCTCGGCGTGGTCCGCTGACGGTGGTGTGGCGTCGACCGGAGGCCGGTGGCGCCCGTAGACGAATTCGAAGATCGGGGCTGCCATCAACGTCGTGACGATGGCGACCAGCACGAGGATGGTGAACAGCGTCGGGGTGATGATGCCGGCCTCCAGACCGATGTTGAGGAGGATGAGCTCGATCAATCCACGTGCGTTCATCAACGAGCCCAGCGCGACCGACTCGCGCAGCGGCACCTTGCTCAAGCGTGCCGCGGCGGCGCACGCGACGCCCTTGCCCGCGATCGCCACGACGAGTACGCCGAGCGTCAGCGCCCAGAGCTCCGGCGTGTTCACCAAGCCGATCTCGGTGTTGAGCCCGGAGTAGACGAAGAAGAGCGGTAGAAGCAGCCTCGTGGTGAGTGGCTCGATGGTCTCGGTGAGGCGCCGGGCGAACAGTCCGGACGGCATGGCGACACCGATGACGAAGGCGCCGAAAATCGCGTGGATCCCGATGGTGTCGGTGAGCCAGGCGCCGCTCATCAGGACGATCAGGACGGTGCTCAACACCCACCCGGGGATGGTCCGCTGCTCTTCGGACTTCGAGCCGAGCACCCGTGCCGCGCGCCGCCCGAGCGTCAATACCAACACGGTGTAGAGCAGCCCGCCCACGATGGCTGTGATGGCCGTTGCCGGGGTGCCGCGGTGCACGGCGACGACGACCGCCAGGATGCACCAGGAGATCGCGTCGGCGGTGGCGCCACAGGCGAGCGCGAGAGTGCCCAGAGACGTTCCGGTGAGACGTTTTTCGAAGATTATCCGCGCGAGCATGGGAAAGGCGGTGATCGCGATGGCCGCACCCATGAACATCATCGCCATCGGGAGACTCACGCCGTCACCGAAGAATCCGCCCGAGGACAGCAGCGGCACCGCGACCACGGCGCCGAGCACCAGGGGCGCGAGGGTTCCGGCGGTGGATACCGCGACGGCGGTGCGGGCGCGCTGTTTGACGTGGTCGACGTCGAAGTTCAGACCGACGACGAACATGTAGAGCACCAGGCCGATCTGCGCGGCGGTGTAGAGCACGACGTTGGATGTGCCTGCCGGGAACAGGGACTCCTGCACCCCCGGCGCGACCCGGCCCAGCAGTGAGGGACCCAGGACCACCCCGGCGATCATCTCGCCGACGACCGGCGGCTGGCCCACGCGTTGCGCCAGCAGGCCGGCGAGGCGGCACGCCGCGAGGATGACCGCCAGCGCGAGAAAGAAGTGAACAGCAGTTGCCGCGGGCATATCAGGTCCTACGGCCCGCGGTGCAGACCATGGGGGTGCAGCTGTGTACGGAGCGCAGCGCTGCGCGGGCGGGCTCCACCAGTCCGTCTATGACTCACCTCGTCGCTTCTGACCTGTCGGCGTGTGCACGTCTCGCCGGAGACGATGCATTTTCGATGCAGTGGGGTATTGACACATTCTGCGGTCGCTAACCGTGCGAATTTCTTTCCGAATGATGACGGCGGGCTAATCGGGGGCCCGGCCTGCGGTCTCGGAGCCCGGCTCGGTACCGTCCGCCTCACCCGTGGCCCGCACATCGATCTGCTCATTGACGTAGCGCGCGAGCACGGTCAGCATCGCCACCGTCGGCACGGCGAGGAAGGCGCCGATGATCCCGTACAGCGCGCCGCCCGCGGTCACCGCGAGCAGCACCACCGCTGCGTGCAACTTCATCACGCGGCTCTGCAGCAACGGCTGCAGCACATTGCCTTCGATCTGCTGCACAGCGATGATGACGGCGAGCACCAGCAGCGCGTTGACGAAACCGTTGGCCACCAACGCGATCAGCACCGCGAGCGCTCCGGCGACGAAGGCGCCGATGAACGGAATGAACGCGCCGATGAAGGTCAGCACGGCCAGTGCGGGCGCCAGCGGGACACCGAGTATCACCAGGCCGGCGCCGATGAAGACCGCGTCGATCAGAGCCACTCCCGTCTGCGCGCGGATGAAGCCGCCGAGGTTGTCCCACATCCGGCTGAGCACCGTTTCCAGGTGCCGCCCGGCGCGGCGCCCGGTCAGCCCGACGAGCCAGGGTGAGAACTTGCGGCCGTCTTTGAGGACGAAGAACGACAGCACGATCGTCAGTACCAGCGTCACCAGGACGCTGCCGACCGTGCTGACCCCGCTGACGACACCGGTCGCGATCGCGGCGGACCTTTCGCGCATCGCGTTGACCAGTGAGTCGGTGAAGCGCTCCAACTGCTCCTGCCGCAGGTTGAGCGGGGGCCCCGCGATCCAGTCCTGCAGCCGGTTGATGCCTTCGGTTGCCTGGTCGATCAGCGCGGGTAGCTGGCTCAGCAGTGGCGGGATGATCAGCGCGATCAGACCCGAGGCAATGGCCAGGAACAGCAACAGCGTCGTCAGCGCGGCGACCGCCGGCGGCAACCCGGCGCGGTCCATCAGCACGCGAGCCGGCGGCCACAGCACCGTGCACAGGATGACGGCGAGCAGGACCGGCAGGAAGATCACCCACAGCTGGGCCACGAGCCAACCGAGCACCACCGCGCCCGCGGCGATCGCCACGATGACCAACGACCACTTCGCCATCCACAGCGCGCCGGATCCGATCAGGGCTCCACGGTCCCGCTCGGCTGCTGCACCGGGGCTGTGTTCGCTCACGCGAGCGTTCTACCCCGGAAGGTCATATCGAAACCGCGGCCGGTCCCGTACCAGAACGCTGGCTATGCGGCCTGACAGGCGAAAGTTCGACCGCGCCGCGACGTGGTCGGTCGGACATCACGCAGTAGCGGAAGGCCGCGCGCTCGGTGTGGACTCGGCCGGTGCGAGGATGCGTTTCAGGAAGGCGATCTGATCGTCGACGACGCGCTCATGCCAAGGCTCGCCGGGATACACGTCGAAGTGGTCGCAGGGGTAGTGATGAACCGTCGCGCGCATCCGCGTCGCGGCCGCCGTGGCCGGCGCCGGCGGGGCGGTACGGTCCAGATCACCGATCTGCACGAGGGCCGGGCAGGTGACACGTTCGGCGCTCGCGATCGGCCGGTGGCCGCCCATGACCAACACCAGCCGGGCGGCGAATTCGTTACGCCAGGTCGGCCCCGCGATGCGACGCATCCCTTCGACGGCACCCTCGGCACTCAGACCGGCCACCTGCCCTGGCGCGCCCACCACGGGAATGAGCACCGGCGGGCGGCCGCGCAACTTCGCCGCGACATCCCGGATGCCGTAGCCCATCACGCGCGTGACGTACCGCGGGCCAAGCGTCCGCAGCATGTGGGTTGTCACGGACAGTCCGTCGGTAGCGGGCGTCAGCGAGATGACGCCCGCCAGGTGCGGGTCGTCGGCGGCGACGCGGATGACGTGCCCGCCGGACAGCGATACCCCCCACGCCACGATTCGCGCCGGGTCCACATCTTCGAGGCGGCGGGCGTGGTCGATCACCGCGTGGTAGTCGGCGACCTGTCCGGCGAGTGAGATCAATTGCCTCGGCTGTCCGGATGATTCGGCGAAGTGGCGGTAGTCGAACGTCACGACCTCCGCGCCGGCGTCGGCCATCGCTTCGGCGAACGCGAACAACCCACAGTCCTGGGTGGCGCCGAGGCCGTGGGCCATGACGACGCAGGGTCGTCCCGCCGGGCCGGTCAGCGCGTCCGTCGTCGCGGAGAAGCGCCGCGCCGCGATGATGTCGCCGCCGACTGGAATCTGAATTTGGGTGGATGTCACTGTGCAGGCCCTCCGAACAGCGCTGTGTGCCAGACGTGAATGATCGCCGCGAGAAGCGGGCGGGCGGCCTCTGGTCCGTCGTCCGAGCGGATGTGGCGGTCGAGGACCCGTTCGTTCATCGAGATCAGCGCGTGGGCAAGGGCTTTGGCGTCCGGGATGTCGATGGTGGGCTGGGTGGCGATGAAGTCGCCGACGAACTCCTCGTACCGCGCCAGCCACTGGTCCCAGATGGTCTTGGCTTCGGGGTCGGAGTCGCGGGCGTCGAGCATCGCACGGAACAGGGTCCGGTGGGCGTGCCAGGACTCGAAGGTCCGCGTCATCGCGTCCGCCACGGAGGCACGCGGATCACCACCGCCGGCCAGAAAACCGCCGATGGTGAAGACGTCGTCGGCGAAGATGTCGGTGAGCAGTTCGGTGACGACCTCGTGCTTGCCCGCGAAGTAGAAGTAGAACGCCGGGCGCTTCAGCCCCGCCGCCCGAGCCACCTCGGCGACGCTGATCTCGGCGAGCGACTGGGTTTGCAGTTGCTCCTCGAAGGCTTCGAGGAGCCGCTGCCGGCTCTCGTCCCCGCGCGGTTGCGGCCGGCGCGCGTTGCGTCGCGACGTCTGCGTCGACTCAGGCGACACCGGCCGCCTCGCGTGCCCGGCCGGCCAGCTGCACCGGACCGAACTTCTCGACGCGGCGCCGACCCGCCGGCAGCTCACGCTTGCGCATGTCACGTTCGTAGTCCCAGTAGTCCACCTGCTGGGTGTGCCGCGGTTTGTCGGCGAAGTGGCCGACGTACTTGCGCTCGTCGGCGGCGATGACGCGCCACATCTCGGCCTCCGACGGGGGCCGGTAGGTGCCTGCGAGGTACGCGGCGACCAACCGGGCCTGGCACTCCACGAACGGGAACAGCGTGGGCACCGCCTGGGCGAATCCCATGAAGAGCAGGTCGTCGATGCCCGGCTTGAGGATCCGCTTGTACAGCGGCAGCCGGTTGTCGGGGGCCTCGATGAAGCTGCGGTCGAAGAACGGGAACGTGATGTTGTATCCCGTCGCGTAGATGATGACGTCGGCCTCCACGGTCGAGCCGTCGACGAACACCACCGAATTCCCGTTCAGGCGTTCGATATTCGGCTTTGCGGTCGCGTCGCCGGACCCCAGCCGCATGAGCAGTTCGGCGGACTGGGTGGGGTGCGCCTCGAGGAATCGATGGTTGGGTTTGGGTAGGCCGTAGCTTTCGGGATCGCCGAACATCAGCTTGGCGAACGGCTGCATCGCACGCCGCTGCCACGCCAGCGGGATCACCGGCAGCGAGCGCGCGACCTTGTCGGCGGTCTTGCCGAAGATGTACTTGGGCACGATCCACGCGCCCGAACGGGTCGAGAGATAAACCGTGTTGCGCCAGGACTTCTGAGAGAGCTCGGAAACCAGGTCGGCCGCCGAGTTCCCGATGCCGACCACGACGATGCGCTTGCCGCGCAGATCGAGCGGTTCGGTGGGATCGATGTAGTGGTGGGCGTGGATGCTCTCGCCGGTGAATTCGCCCGGGAAGTCGGGGGTGCGCGGATCCCAGTGATGGCCGTTCGCGACGACCAGCGTGTCGTACCGCCGCGTCTGTCCGTCGGCGGTGTCGAGTTCCCAACCCCCGTGCGGTAGACGCCGCGCGTGCTTGACCTCGTTTCGGAACTGGATGCGGTCCAACAGACCGAAGGTCTCGGCGTAGTCGTCCAGGTACTCCTTGACCTGCGAGTGATGCGGGAAGTCGGGGAGGTCGGCGCGCATCGGGAAGTCGCGGAACGACAGGCACTCACGCGAGGTGTCGATGTGCAGCGACCGATAGGCGCTCGAGTGGCCGTTCGGATTGCGGAACGCCCAGTTCCCGCCGATCCGGTCGGACGACTCGAAGCAGTCGTACGCGATGCCGGCGTCCGCGAGGTTCTTGCCCGTGGTCAGTCCGCTGATGCCTGCGCCGATGATCGCCGCCGTGGGTGATGAAGCCATTTGCCTACCGTTTCTGTGAACTCAGTCACCGGTTACGGTACCAAATTTCTGACAGCTGTCAAAGATTGCTTCGCAGCGGGGCCGCCTCGAAGTTTTCGCTGGTGGCAGCCGCCGTCCCAGCGGCGAAGGGAGAAGTAGGCAGGCGTTTCGGACTCAGGTGGTGAGCCGCATTTCGGCGTCGGGATGCGAACTGAGCGTCACAACCACCGTGCCGGGACCGGTCGCGAATGTCGTGTTGGCATAGCCGACGAAGCCGTAGTGCCCGTCGATGGTCGACACAGCGGTGATGTCGCTGCTGCCCGAGGCGCCGCTGTCGAGGTTCACCCAATCGGCGGCGACGGTGAGAGAACACGAGCCGTCGTAGGTACCGGCGTCGTAGTGGATGGCGACGCGGACCCCGTTCTCGGCGCGATCGCCGACCTGTACCGGGGTCACCTGTGCCTCGGCGCTGACGCTTCCGCCGCATGTCGGCGACGCCACCACGGGAACGCGCTCGAGTTGGGCGAACGCCTCTGCGTGTGCCGTCGCCATCCCGGCCCAGGGTGCGGCCAGAACGACGGCGACTGCGCCGGCGGCACGAAGCGAGGTCATGATCTGTCATCGGCCGTCGCGACGGCGGTGTTAGCGCGCTTTGTCCGGACGCGCCGATCGCGGCCGTCGGCTATCGGCTGGCCGTTCCGGCTGACGCGGCGCCGGAACCCTGTAGGACAACGGGTTCCGGCACCGTGACCGTGTCTGGTATCAGCTTGCGAGCAGTCCGTCGATCTGGTTGATCGCCTGCCTCGTGCCCTCTTCGACGCCCATCTCGAGCACCTTCTGCAGGCCTTCGGCCGACTCGTAGGTGCTGACGTAGGTGGCTCTGGTGGAACCGTCGCCGATCGCCTCGAAGGTGTACACACTGTGCGCGACCGGCATATCCCGTATCGGCTCGAGATTCGCGTCGGCGAAACCGTCTTCGAAACTGAAGCTGCGCGGCTCGTCGACGGCCGTGACGTTCCAGTATCCGCCGTACTTCTCACCGTCGGGGCCGGTCATGTAGTAGGTGACGGTGCCACCCGGGGTGAGCGCATGCTCGACCACGGTGGCCGGGTAACCCGGTGGGCCCCAGATCTTCTCGAGCTGTCGCGGGTCGGCGTAGATCTGCCAAATGCGCTCGACGGGCGCCGCGAACTCCGCGGTGATCGTCAGGGTGCGCTCGTCGATGTTCTTGCTGATGTCGGTGACAGGCATGGTTATTCCTCGCTGAGTAGGTCGTCAATGCGAGCGATGCGACCTCGCCAGACGTCCTCGAGCTCGGTGAGCATCGAGGCGACCGACCGCACCGCCTCCACTTCGCCACTCGCCAGCTGCTCTCGCCCCTGACGACGCTTGGAGATCAGGCCCGCCTTCTCCAGCACGGCGACGTGCTTTTGCACCGCGGCAAAGCTCATGTCGTACTGCGCCGCGAGCGCCGTGACCGAGTGCTCGCCGGCCAGCACCCGACGAAGAATGTCTCGCCGAGTCCGGTCGGCCAGGGCGTGGAAGAACGCGTCCGCTCTGTCCTCGTCCTGGTCGGTCACCACCAGAATATACAACCAATCGGTTGTACATTGTCAACCGCGGGAGCAGTCCCTAGCCGGTGAAGCCCTCTCCCTTGGTCGATCGGTCGTGGTGGGTGTACGTCAGCGGAATCTGCCGGCCCTTGGCGATTTTGTTCAGCATCGCGATCCGCTCCCGCGCGGCCGCCCCGGTCTTTTTTCTCTGCTCGCGGAAGGGGTTGGACCACGGCAGCTTGTCGGCCACCATCGCGATGCCGACGTTGAGCCTGGCGACCTTCTTGAAGATCCGGATCCGACGTTCGTAGTTGTAGCCAAGCGGCTCGAAGAAGCTGCCGGCCACCATCGCCTCGATCTGCTGGTACCCGAACACCGCGCCCGCCGGGACAAGGGCGAGGGTTGCGGTGAGCTGGTTGGCGTGCCGGGCCACCAATTTCTTGACGACGCCGGGAAGCGTTTCGGTCAGCGTCGTCAGGTGCGCGGGCCCCGCGATCGCATCGACGAGTTCGGCTCGCCACGGCGACGGGTTGCCGCCCCTGGCCAGGACGTAGTTCAGCGACTTGATCAACTCCAGGCCGGTCGGGGAATACAGCCGCTCCGGCGCACCCCACAGCCGCCCCGAGTACGACGAGTACTCGGCGAGGTCCTCGAGCTGCTGCCTGGTCAGCTTCCGTCCGAACGCGTGGTCGACGAGCCGTCCGAGCAGCATTCCGCTGCCGAACCCGAGCAGCGACGTCACCGGAATGGGCTCGCCGAACTTGAGGTAGACGTCGTCCCCCCATTTCCGGCGCAAACCACGACTGGCCAGCCCGTGCATCAACCGCACCCGCACCACATCCTGGAACGCCTCCGAGTGCCGGTCGAAGATGTCGGGCAGCGTGAACTCCGCGAACACCCGTGCGGTCTCGATGAAGCGCCGCGGTCCGTCATCGGCGAAACGACCGGTGGCGCCGGTGGATGCGGAGATGTCTCCGGTCATCGCGGTCTCATAGAACGCCCACCCCTGGATGATCATGGTGGCGGCCCGGGTGGCCGACATCGCCAGCATGCGGCCGCGTTCCGCGGCCTCGAGGTCGAACTGGCTCGGAAGCTGGTCCAGGTGCTCGAAGAATTCGACGAACTCCCGGGGCGGATCCTCGAGCGTGTCGATGCCCTGGGTCAGCGCCTGTTCATACAGTGCGCGGCCCTTCTCGTAGCCGAGGCGCTCGAACGCGTCGACCACGCCCACGATGTATTCGTCGCCCTGCCAGAAGTAGTCGTCGCGTAGCCGCGTGAGTTCGTTGGGTTGGACCTCTTTGTCGATGTCGATCCACTCGCCGAACATGAACTCGCGCATCTGCCGCCACTGGTCCGCGAAGTGGTCGCGGCCCGGGGGGATGGGCCGCAGCGGCCGATCGGGATGATCCCGCCGGTTGAACTCGACGTCTTCGAGCAGGATTTCTTGCCGCTCGCCAGTGACAGTCATGTAGGCGGATCCAATCTGCTAGATACAGGACACTGATTTTGACGTTATCGCACGGTCCTACGGATGTGAATGCCGATTCCGCGCTCGCTACCCCGCTATCGACTCGTAGGTGTCGAGCATTGCCATGTCGGCCGCTGCACGTCCGGCGCCCCAGCCGGCACCGTTGGACGCTGAGACCGCGCGAGGCACCGTCGACGGAAACAGTTGATGAGCGAGTTCTTCGGCCGCTCGACTGTTGGCCGCCAGCACAGGAAGCAGGCGAGCGTCGCGCTTGACTTCCTCGGTGACCGATGCGCTCGCGCTGTCGAGTCGCTCGCCGATGCGCTGTGCGTACGCGAGGAGAAAAGACTGGCGAAATGTCCTGGAGCGCGCTTGCGCGGTTCCGCTGCGGCCAGCGCTCAGCATGGCTCGGTTGGCTTGCACGAGCAGCGACGTGGTGAGCAACTCAACCAGATCGAGATCGGTTTCGCAGCCGACGATCGTCGCGAACCCGAGTCGCTCGGCCCACACTGCACGGCACTGGTTGGACTGACTGACCACTTGCACCAGCGTCGCCTTGGCCGCGGCGTACGGGTTCTCGATCCAGATGCGGCGCGCGATCGCGGCGGGCTCACGGCCTCGATCGTGGCGGGCCAGCGCTTCGTTCAGCGAATACCTGCGCATCAGATCTTGGGCCTTGGCCGAAAGAGCCTCCGCCTCGTCCGGGTACTCGGTGGCTTCGGCTTTTGCCAGCAGAGCGCGCACCTTGCCGAGCGCCTTTTCGTCAGTGACGGTCACCGCCGTTGCCGTAGGCCGATACTCGCCGGGAAGCGGCACGATCGTTTCCAGCGCCGGGAGGCGGCCGAGAAGGTTCAGGAGTTTGAGGACCGCGGCCAGACCGTCGCGCTGGTCGACGGCATTCGACGCTGCCCACCGCCACATCTGGGGTGGCTGGCTACTCGATCCGACGGTGGCCGAGAGCGTGGCGATATCGGCGCGCCAGTCCGGGTGCAAAGTCGCGGCCGCGTATCGCCGACACTCATTGACGATCGCCTCGTCGAGGTAACGGATCTCGGCCGGCTTCAGCTTGCGGCGCCCGATTTCGTGCAGATCGGACGGTTGCCAACCGTGCTTCCATGCCGCGCTGATGGCCTCGTTCATGGCGAGGTCAGCGGCAACGTCGAGCTCGTGCGCGAAGTCCCGGAACTCGCGCAGCAGTTCGGTGGCACGACGCGGCAGATGCTCGGGTGGGCCCGAGGCGGCCGTGCTCAATGCCACGACAAGGTGTTCGAGGAGGAGGGCGCGGTCCGGTCCCGGATCGAATGACCCGACGCGCTCCTGTTTGGGCGTCGCCCGGCGGCGGTTCCTCTGTTTGGCTGCCCGCTTCTCGCGGTTGCGTCTCCCCATGCGCCGAAGTCTTCCGAAGGGGTCCGACACGCTGCGGCAGCCGCGCCGATTCGTTCGAGGCAGTCTTCACCTGGCTGTGTCGACACCGTTATCACCGCAGGCACCCAGGTTCCGCGGAGATGTCGATCCCCGCGTCTACGATTCCTGCGGCCCCCAAATCCGCATCGACACAAAGGACCCGCAGTGAGTTACACCGCCGCCGACATCACCGAACTCGATGATGTCCAGCACACGCGCCTGCGGCCGGCGGTGAACCTGGGGCTCGATGTGCTCAACACCGCGTTGCGTGAGTTGATCGACAACGCCATCGAGGAAGTGGCCGATCCCGGCAACGGTGGCTCGACGGTGACGATCACCCTGCACGCCGACGGCTCCGTCAGCGTCGCCGACGACGGTCGCGGCCTGCCCGTCGACACCGATCCGGCGACAGGAAAGAACGGCATCGTCAAGACGCTCGGCACCGCGCGGGCCGGCGGGAAGTTCGACGCCCATACCGATGCCGCGAGCACCGGTGCCGGTCTCAACGGAATCGGGGCCGCCGCAGCGGTATTCATCTCCGCTCGCACCGACGTGACGGTGCATCGTGCCGGCAAGACCTACCTGCAGAGCTTCGGACGCGGCTATCCGGGAACCTTCGAGGGCAAGGAGTTCGATCCCGACGCCCCGTTCACCCGAGCCGACACCCAGAAACTGCGCGGCGCCGGCAATCGCAAGCCCGCCATGCAGGGCACCACCGTCCGCATCCTGTTCGACCCCGCGGTGGTGCCGGACACCAGCGTCGACATCGGTGAAGTGCTGCTGCGGGCGCATGCCGCGGCCCGGATGTCCCCCGGTGTTCACCTGGTCGTGGTCGACGAGGGCTGGCCCGGTGCGGAGGTGCCGCCCGCGTTGCTCGACCCGTTCAGCGGCCCATGGGGCACCGACACGCTGCTGGACCTCATGTGCACCGCCGCCGGCACTCCCGCGCCCGACGTCCGCGCCGCCGTCGAGGGCCGCGGTGAGTACACCACCGGCCGCGGCCCGACGCCGTTCCGCTGGTCGCTGACCGCAGGGCCGGCCGAACCGGCGACGGTGGCCGCGTTCTGCAACACGGTGCGAACCCCCGGCGGCGGATCGCATCTGACGGCCGCGATGAAGGGGCTGTCCGAGGCGCTGGCCGACCGCGCGTCGCGGATGCGCGATCTGGGCCTGGCCAAGGGTGAAGAAGGCCCGGAGCCACAGGATTTCGCCGCTGTCACCGCTCTCGCCGTGGACACCCGCGCACCTGATGTCGCCTGGGACTCGCAAGCCAAGACCGCGGTGTCATCGCGGTCGCTGAACGTGGCCATGGCCCCGGATGTCGCGCGCAGCGTCACCGTGTGGGCGGCCAACCCGGCCAACGGCGATGCGGTGACCCTGTGGACCAAGCTGGCGCTGGAGTCCGCGCGGGCACGACGCAGCGCGGAAGGGGCGAAGGCTCGGTCGCGCGCGGCTTCGAAGGCCAAGGGGTTGGGCACCAACCTGTCTCTGCCGCCCAAGCTGCTTCCCAGCCGGGAGACCGGTCGCGGATCGGGCGCCGAGTTGTTCCTGTGCGAGGGCGATTCGGCGCTGGGCACCATCAAGGCCGCGCGCGACGCCACCTTCCAGGCGGCCTTCCCGCTGAAAGGCAAGCCGCCCAACGTGTATGGGTTCGCGCTGAGCAAGGCGCGGTCCAAGGACGAGTTCGACTCCATCGAGCGCATCCTGGGCTGCGGTGTGCGCGACAACTGCGATCCCGAACTGTGCCGATATGACCGGATCCTGTTCGCCTCCGACGCCGATCCCGACGGCGGCAACATCAACTCCAGCCTGATCTCGATGTTCCTCGACTTCTACCGTCCACTCGTCGAGGCCGGGATGGTCTATGTGACCCTGCCGCCGTTGTTCGTCGTCAAGACCGCCAGCGAGCGGATCTACTGTCAGGACGAGTCCGAGCGCGACGCGGCGGTGGCCAAGATGAAGGCCACCTCGAAGGGCAGGGTCGAGGTGCAGCGCAACAAGGGTCTCGGCGAGATGGACGCCGACGACTTCTGGAACACCGTGCTCGACCCCCAGCGGCGCACCGTGATTCGCGTTCTGCCCGACGACGGGGAGAAGAAGTTGCACCACACGCTGTTCGGCGGGCCACCCGAGGGCCGGCGCACGTGGATGGCAGAGATTGCCGCCCGCGTCGACACCAATTCCCTCGATCTGGACTAGGAGAACCACGTGACCGCCACCCTGGACGTTCCAGAACAGAATCCGGACCTGGTCCTCGACCAGAGCGCCGACGACTACTGGAACCGCTACCAGCTGACCTTCGCGCTCTACAGCGTCAGCGACCGCGCGATCCCGTCGGCTTATGACGGGCTCAAACCCGGTCAGCGCCGGTTGCTCTACCAGATGCACGATTCGAAGCTGACGCCCGGCAACAAGCCGCAGAAGTCCTCGAAGGTCTGCTCGGCGGTCACGGGCAACCTGCACCCCCACGGCGGCACCTCGATGTACGGTGCGGCAGCCCTGATGGCCGCGGAGTTCCAGCGCGTGAAAGTCATTGACGGACAAGGCGCGTTCCCTCGTATCCAGGGCGACATCCCCGCCGCCGACCGCTACACCGAGATGCGGTTGTCGGCACCCGGCGCCGCGCTCACCGCCGAGCTCGACAGCCATGCGGTCCCGATGGTCTCGACGTTCGACGGCGAATGGGTCGAGCCGACGGTGCTGCCCGCCCAGTGGCCGGTGTTGTTGTGCAACGGTGCCGTCGGCATCGCCGAGGGGTGGGCCACCAAGGTGCCCGCCCACAATCCACGCGAGATCATGGCCGCCTGCCGGGCACTGCTGAAAACGCCGAACATGACCGACGACCGCTTGGTCAAGTTGATCCCCGGCCCGGACTGGGGTTGCGGAGCCACGGTGGTCGGTACCGCCGGCCTGCGGGAGTACATCACCACCGGGCGGGGCCAGTTCACCGTGCGCGGCACGCTGTCGGTGGACGGGAAGAACGTCGTCATCACCGAGCTTCCGCCGGGCGTCGCGAGCAACACGGTCCAGGAACGGATTCGGGCCCTGGTCGAGTCCGGCGAGCTCCCCGGTGTGGCGGACATGTCCGATCTGACCGACCGCCGCAACGGGCTGCGGATCGTCGTCACCGCCAAGCGCGGCCACAGCGCCGAGCAGATCCGCGATCAGCTGTTGGCGCTGACCCCCTTGGAGGGAACGTTCGCCGCTAGTCTCGTCGCCCTCGACGAAAACCGGGTGCCGCGGTGGTGGTCGGTGCGCGAACTGATCAAAGCGTTTCTGTCGCTGCGTGATTCGGTGGTGCTGCATCGCAGCGAGTACCGGCTGGAGAAGGTCACGGCGCGACGTCATCTGGTGGCCGGGCTGATGACCATCCACCTCGACATCGACGCCGCGGTGGCGGTGATCCGCGGTTCCGACACCGTCGACGAGGCCCGCCAGGGTCTGCAGGACCGGTTCAAGATCGACGCCGTTCAGGCCGACTACGTGTTGGCGTTGCAACTGCGCCGACTGACCAAGCTCGACGTCATCGAGTTGCAGGCCGAGGCAGAGCGACTGGACGCGGAGTTCGCCCAACTCACCGAGCTGGTGTCGGATCCCGAGGCGCGCAAGGCGGTGATCGACAAGGAACTGGTGGAGACGGCAAAACTGTTCAAGGGGCCGGAATTCGACCGTCGGACCGTGCTCGACTTCGACGCTACGCCGGTCACGTCGGGCGGAGGCGACGACGGGCCTCGCGAGCGCAAGGTCAACGCGGCCTGGCGGCTCGATGACCGCGGCGTGTTCTCCGATCGCCACGGCGAGTTGCTCACCTCTGGGTTGGGGTGGGCGGTGTGGACCGACGGCAGGGTGAAGTTCACCGCCGGTGGAGGGCTGCCGTACAAGGTTCGCGAGATTCCCGTCGCGCCGGACATCACCGGCCTCGTGTGCTCGGGTGTGCTACCCGAGGGGTACCACCTGGCGTTGGTGACCCGACGCGGCAAGGTTCTGCGCATCGACCCGGCGGCGGTGAATCCGCAGGGTGTGGCCGGCAACGGCGTGGCCGGGGTGAAGTTGGCGGGCGACGGCGACGAGGTCATTGCCGCGCTGCCCGTCTCGTGCGCCAACGGCGAGGCGATCCTGTCGCTGGCGGAAAAGAGTTGGAAGGTCACCGAAGTCGCCGACATCCCGGTGAAGGGCCGCGGGGGCGCCGGCGTCGGGTTCCATCCCTTCGTCAAGGGTGAGAGCGCGCTGCTTGCGGCGTCGATCTCGGCGACGGGGTTCGTGCGGGGGAAGAGGTCGGTCCGCGCCGAGAACCGGGCCAAGGCGTCGATCAAGGGCTCGGGCCTGGATGTGACGGCGGCCGGATAGCCGAAGTTCACTTCGGCTTACGGTTGACCGGATCCCTACCGCGCTGCCGTAGCTCGACACACCAACGTCACCAGGGAATCGATCTCGTCGGGTGTCATCGCTCGTCCTTCGAAGAGGGAGACCGACACCGCGGGTGCCAGCATCATGCGCAGCACGACCGCCGAATCCACGTCAGTGCTCACCTCGCCGCGATCAATACCTCGCTCGACCATCCCGAACCATTGCGAGAGGTCGTTTCGAAACCAGCCCATTATGGAGTCGTTCAACGACGGGTACCGCCCCGAGATCATCGTGGCCATGATTGCCCGCTCCACGGGATCGGCTGCGAGCGAGGCCAACTCGGTGATCAGGGTCCGGACATCGCTCTCCCAGGCGCCGGTGTCCGGGGTGTCGGTGCGATGACGCGCGTGAAACACGAGAGCTTCGTCCAGCAGTGCCGCCGAGGTGGGCCACCAGCGATAGATCGTGCCCCTGTTCACCCCCGACCGTGCCGCCACCTCCGCGATCGGAAGCTCCACCTTGCCTTCGGTCAACAACTCCAGACATACGCGCATCACCGATTCACGCACACGCTCGCTGCGTCCGCCAGGGCGAACGCGTTGTCTGACTGCATGATTCGCAGCACTGCGGTGCGTTGACGAGCTCACGGTCCGTGGTCCCTTGCAGCTGGACCGACGCTGGCGTTGCGCGCTGTCGGTTTCATCGGTTCTCCTCGTCGTCGGTGTCCCATTAGATCGCGCCAGCGCCGGGCGGCCTTTCGATCCCGAGACACGCAAGCTTAATTGAACAGACTGTTGCTATTATGCCTGCTGTCGATCGCCGGTTCAGTAAAGGAATGCTGCATATGTCACGGATAGCGCTGCGCCGCTTAGTAGTCGGATTCCGCTCTGCCCCAAGCCTCCCGAGGAGCCACGTTGAGCTCTGATCTCGGGTTGAAGATCTCCATGGGTCTTCCGACACTGTTCCCGCACGGACGCGAGACGGAGCTTGCGTGGTATCGGAAGATAGACGAGGGCCCGTGGGACGGGCTCGTCACCTACGAACGAATCGTCTACCCCTACAGCTGGTCAGTCGTCCCGCAGCTTGCCGCCGCGGCTGCGATGACGGAGCGCGTCCGACTCTGGACCGACGTCGTCGCACTCCCCATGCGCAACCCCGTCCTGTTCGCCAAGGACTTGGCGACGATCGACGTCCTATCGAACGGGCGCTTGACGCTCGGGATCGGCATCGGCGCCTGGGACGAGGACTACCTCGCAGCCGACAGCCCGCTTGACCGAAAGCGGCAACGAATGGACGAGGCCGTCGCGGCGATGCGCCGCGTGTGGGCCCAGGAGCCGCCCATCGACGGACACTTTCCTGTAGGGCCCGCGCCCGTCCAGAGCGACGGCATTCCGCTTGTCGCCGGCGTGATCGGCCCGAAGGCACTTGCTCGAGCGGCACGATGGGCTGCTGGAGTGAGCGACCCGGCCCATTCGCTGCACTTCGACCCCAAGGCGCTGGCGGCTCAGCGCGAGCGTGTCGTCGAGGCGTGGCGGGCTGCAGGCAGGACGGATCGGCCACACTTCTCCGCGCCGGTTTGGTTCGCGCTCGGCCCTGAGCCGGAGCGTCAACTCCGGGAGCACGTGAAGGACTTCTGGGAAGAAGAAGTCGGCACCGTCGGAGAAGACGTCTCCTACTTGACCACTCCGGGCACGGGGACGATGAACTGCGGAGCGGCCGGCCTTCTTGCCGCCGTCAACGGTGCACGAGAGGCGGGACTCGACGAGCTCAGGCTCATCCCGTCGACCACCGACCCCGACGAAATCGACCGCGCACGCGAGGTGCTTGGTATCTGATCCGGCGTTCGGTGTCGGTGACGGGGGCGCATCCTGGCGTCGTATCGGCCCGTACCGGTGCCTCATCAAAAATTGATATCGACCCCGCGTGGCTCCCTAATCACAGGCGTCTCATAGATAACATCGCGCGGTGCAGTTATCCCGGCGTGACGCACTGCGCTACGCCGCCACGGTGTCGGCACTGGCCGGACTCGGTGCGGCATCGGCGGGTACGCATGCGCCCAGCGCCGCGGCCGCGCGCCCCACGCTGATCGACTACGCGATGCGTCAGATTCCGGCGCAGGCCATCCGGGCCGCCGGCCACTCCGGCGTCATCAACTACGTGTCGACCTCACGGCCCGGCTCGTCGTTCGGCGCCAAGCCGATCACCCTGCCCTACGCCAAGTCCCTGGCCGCCGCCGGTTTGGTGATCGTCAGCAACTACCAGTACGGCAAGCCGGGCGGGACGGCGCCGTCGGACTTCACACGCGGGTACGCCGGCGGCGTCGCCGACGCGCGCACGGCCTGGCACTTGCACACCGCAGCGGGCGGCGGTCGCACTGCGCCGATCTTCTTCAGCGTCGACGACGACATCGACCGCGAGACGTGGAACAACGTCGCGCTGCCCTGGTTTCGCGGCATCAACTCGGTGATCGGCGCGCTGCGCACCGGGGTCTACGGCGGTATCAGGACGTGTCAGTGGGCCGCGGCCGACGGTGTCATCGGCAGGTCGACCTCGCCCGGCAAGGTGTGGGCCTGGCAGACCCGGTCCTGGTCCAACGGTCAGATCTACCCCGGCGCAGTGCTCTACCAACGCATCATCGACACCGCCTCGAACCCGGGACCGGTGGTCGGCGGTATCCGCGTCGACGTCAACGATGTGCTGGCCCAGGACTGCGGCCAGTGGAATCTGCACCCGTGACCGTCGGGCGGTCAGCGGCGTGGTGTCGTGGTGACGTGGACGTGGTCGTAGTGGCCGTAGCCTGATCCCGCCGGACCACTGGGCGTGTAGTAGGTGCCGCGCCAGATGACGTCTTGGAGCCCGAATCGACTCGCGTTGCTGAGCATGAAGTCGCGGATCGCGTCGCCCAGCGCGATGCCCTCCGAGCTCTCGTAATTGGGGATCATCACGTCGATCGCCAAGCCGCTCGGATGCCAGGGCTTGGAGTCGGGCCGGACGCCGTCGATGTCGGCGATCTGGGGAAACCTCGCGCTGATGGCCCGGGCGGCGAGGACGGTGTTGACCTGCAACCCGGCCTCGTTCGCGACGCCGCGGGGCAGCGCCTCCGGGACGTCGACGCGCGCGGCGGCCAGGGCTTGAGCGGGGTCGACGGGCGGCTGGCCGGGCATTGCGAGAATCGCCGGGTCCGGCGGGACGGGCGCCCCGGGCGGCGGGGGCGGTGGTGCTGCTGGTGGCGGGACGGCGTTGTCGATGACCGCTTGCTGCTGCGGAGTCAACGCCGCGTACTGCGCCTCGGCGGCGGTGATCTTGCGCAGCAGGTCATTCCATTTGGTCTGCAGGTCCGCGCGCACCGCGGCGGCCTGCTCGGTCGCGGCGCGAGCATCGGCGGCCGACTTCTCGGACGCCCGCGCGGCGGCCTGGGCGCGCTCGCGCGTTGCGTGGAACATCTTCATCTGCTCGGCCGTCGTGGCGCCGACCACCCGCTGCAGCGACAGCTTGTCGAGCAACTGCTGCGGCGAGGATGCGGTCAGTAGCGCCGCTGCCTGACCGTTGCGGCCACTCATGTAGTCCATCGCCGCGATGCGGTCGACTGCCGCCTGGTACGGCGCCAGCTGGGAGTTCGCGGTTGCGAGGGCGTCGAGGTCGGCGCGGTGACGGTCTTCGGCCGCCTTCTGGGCAGCCATTCGTTCGTCGACATCGTGTTGGGCGGCGGTGACGGCCTCGCGGGTCTGCAACGCCTGGGCCGACAACTCGTTGAGTTTGGCCAGTGCGTCGTCCGCCGGGTCTGCCACCACGTGGCCTGCCAGCGACAGAGCCAGCGCCAGGACCGTGGCTGCGACGCCGCCCGCCATCCGCGGGAGTAAACGGCGCACCGGACCCATTCGGACTGTCACGATTCCTTCGTTGCAGGGACCATGTCGGTCCGGCCACGTTTTGTCTCGGACAGGTTATGAACTCTCGTCGACGATGTCTATTCGTCGGTCAATCTGACGCCGCTTCCTTCCCGAAGGCCCGCCACTTCTCGAGCACCGGCATCGTCAGCGCGATGGCTGCGCGGCTCGTGGACGCCGCCGACGACGATGACCGCCTTGCGGGTCTGGTGGTTACAGCAAGTCGACACGCAGGCAGGTTGTCGGACCTCGAGAGGAAGGTGAGGGCAGCGACGGAAGGGAGCCAAGATGTGCTGGCAATGCAATCACCCGGAGGCCACCCGTGCCGACTACCACGACGTGCTCCGACGAAAGATTTCTGAGCACGGCTGGGCGGTGCAGTACGTCGAGGACGAGCCGACCCCGTTCGCCTACACCATCGGGCTGCACGGAGCCGGGCTGCCGGAGCTGTTGGTGACCGCGTTGGCACCCCGGCAAGCGGCGAGGGTGCTCAACACGGTGGCCGACTACATGATCCGCTCCCGGGTGCCGGCACCCGGCGACACGATGGAGTTGCCCGACGGTTGGCGCGCCGAGTTCGCCGCGGTCGCGCAACCAGACGTGCATATGTGTCTGGCGGTGGAACTGTACGGGCCCGACGTGCGGGCCCTGCAGATCGCGTGGCTCGATGAGCGCGGACACTCCCCCTGGTGCCCGGAGTTCAACGCCGGCGGCCGCCGCCAACCGGTGCTCGGCGCGCGCGCTTGGCAGACGTAGGTTGGCGGGCTCCCCGATTCGGATCGAAGAAGCGGCGGCGACATCCGCGGCGATCGGCTGCGAACGCATGGCCACCGATGCACACTCGCCTCTGCCGGCCTGCGTCCTGACGAGGAGGTCCTGAAGGATGAGCACTGCGATTCCGCCGCTGGACCTCGGCTGGCTGCTGATGGAGTCGCCCGGCGGCACCACCCATGTCGGCGCCATGCTGCTGTTCAAGAAGCCGCCCGGGCGAAGCGCTCTGGTGCGCGAGGTCGTCGAGACCTATCGCGGGCACAGGCCGCTGCCTCCGTTCAACTACGTGCCGGAGATCGTCGGCGTCGGCACCCCGCACTTTCGCGAGGTCGACAGCTGGGATCCGCACTACCACGTGCAGCATCTCGCGCTGCCGGCGCGCAGTTCCTATGAGGACCTGCTGCGGCTCGTCGCCGACCTGCATGAGCCGATGCTCGACCGCCACCGTCCGCTGTTCAGGTGCTGGCTCATCGACGGGGTGCCCGGCGGCCGGTTCGCGATCTACACCAAGACCCACCACAGCATCATCGACGGCGTGTCCGGGCTCCGGAAGCTCTACGACGGGCTGAGCCTGACCGACGAGCCGTCGATCCCGCCGCCCGCCTTCGCGCTGCCCCGGCCCAAGACGCAACCCCCGGTCCCGACGCCGGCGCTGCGCCGAGTGACCGATGCGGTGCGCGGGACGCTCGCGCAAGTCGGTGCGCTGAACCAGATTTCGTTGGCGGCCGCGCGCAAGGCGCTGTCGGCGGCGCTCGGCTCGCACGTCGAGGGAAGCCTGCCGTTCGTGGCCCATCATTCGCCGACGAACGCGCCGCTGGGGCAAGCCCGCGGATTTGCCACGCTGTCATTGCCGTTGGAGGAGATGCACCGGATCGGCCACCGGCACGGCGCCACGCTCAACGACGTCGCGGCCACGCTCGTCGACCATGGCCTGCACGCCTATCTGCGGGAGCGGGGTCAGGCCTACGCGCACGAGTTCATCGCGATGTGCCCGGTGTCGCTGCGCGGTGAGGGCGACTCCGCGACCGGGACCCGGGTCTCCGCGATCTTCGTGCGTCTCGGGCGGCCCGCGGCACCTGTGGCCGAGCGGCTGCAGCAGGTGGTGCACTCAGTGGGGACCGCCAAGAAGGAACTCGGCGCGCTGTCCACGGACGCGGCGATGACGTATTCGGTCGCGCTGGTCGCCTTGGCCGGTGCCGGTGCGTCGACGCACCTGGACCGCGTGGCGCGTCCCGCCTGCAACCTGGTGATCTCGAATGTGCCGGGCGCGAAGGAAACTCGCTATCTCAACGGCGCGAAGCTGACCGGGATCTTCCCGGTTTCGGCGCTGGCGGCCTCGATCGGACTCAACGTCACGCTGAGCTCCTACCGCGATCACATGGACTTCGGATTCGTGGCGAACACCGCCGCGATCGGTGACGTGCACGCCCTTGCGGAACAGACGCGGCGTGCGTACGCAAACCTGAAAACGGCGTTACGCTAGCGCCTTTCGTCGATATGGCCGCGTGTGCGGTCATCGTGTCTCTTCCCGTGGGAAACATGGCCGATTAGCCGTGTCAGCCGAGCGGGTCCACGGCGTTGAATCCTGTGACGGGACTTACGCCAAGCTTCGATCCGTTCGAAAGGAGCACCAAGAAATGTCACGACGAGTGTTGATCACGGGAGCGTCGAAAGGTATCGGCCGAGCGGTGGCCGATACGCTGGCCGCTCGCGGTGATGTGCCGGTTGGCGTCGCCCGGACGGCCCCTGCGGGGTTTCCGGGAACGTTTCACCGGGTCGATCTGGCCGATCGGGAGGCAACCGCAGCGGCACTGACCGAGATCCTCGCCGAAGGCCACATCGACGCGGTCGTCAACAACGTGGGCTTCGCCCGCTTCGGCGTCATCGGTTCGATCGATCTGGATGACCTCTTCGACACCTATGACCTCAACGTGCGCACTGCCGTGCAGGTCGTACAGGCCGTTCTGCCGGGGATGCGCTCGGCGGGCTGGGGCCGAATCGTCAACATCACCAGTCTGACCACACTGGGAACACAAGAACGTACCCCGTACGCCGCGGCGAAGGCCGCGCTCGAAACGTGCACCCGGATATGGGCGAAAGAGCTGGCTTCCACCGGAATCACGGTGAACGCGGTGGCTCCCGGCCCGACCGAGACCGAGATGTACCGGCAACGCAGCCCGGTGGGCTCCGAACGGGAAGCCCGCTTCCTACAGGGCATTCCGCTGGGACGAGTCGGCACACCGAAGGAGATCGCCCACGCGGTGTGTTTCCTTCTCGACGACGACGCGGCATACATCACCGGCCAGATCGTTCGAGTCGACGGCGGCGGCAGCGTCGCGGGATAACGGCAACGGGCGAGTGAGGCGCGCAGGGTCTGCAAGCGCCACAACCCGGTGAGAAACCGACACCACCGGCGAAGTCGCCCACCACGGTGGTGCGCGAGCCGAGAATAATCGGACCATGGTTGTGCCTCCGCCCACCGCTTCCGAGGCGAACGTCGTCCCGCGCCGCGTTGTGATGCTCGTCTACGACGGTGTGACGCTGTTGGACGTCGCGGGTCCCGCCGAGGTTTTCAAACAGGCGAACCGGTTCGGCGCCGACTACCGGATCATGCTGCTGTCGCCGACGGGCGAAGACGTCACATCGAACCTCGGGTTCAGGGTCGCTGTCGATGGGCCGGTCTCGGCCGAGCACGCCCCGGATACGTATCTGGTGGCCGGCTCCGACCTCTATCCGCGGATGCCCGTGCCTCAGGAACTCGCGGACGCGGCGCGTGTGCCCGCAGTCTCAGCCCGCCGCGTCGCGTCAATCTGCACCGGCGCGTTCATCCTTGCCGCGGCGGGACTTCTCGACGGTAAGCGTGCGACGACGCACTGGAGGGTCACCCGCGAACTCGCCACTCGGTGCCCGACCTGTCGCGTGGAACCGGACGCGATCTACGTCCGCGACGGGGACACGTACACCTCGGCTGGCGTGACCGCCGGAATCGATCTGGCTCTCGCGCTCGTCGAAGAGGACCACGGACCGGACGTGACGCGCGACGTCGCCCGATTCCTGGTGGTGTACATGCAGCGCGCAGGCGGCCAGTCGCAGTTCTCGGCTCCACTGCAGGGACGCCCGCCCCGTTCCTCGGCCCTGCGGAAGATCACCGCTTTGGTGACGGCCAACCCCCACGGGAACCACTCGGTTGGCGCACTCGCGAAACACCTCAATGTGAGCACCCGGCAGCTCAATCGTGTCTTCCACGACGAGCTTTCGACCACACCGGCCCGGTACGTGGAGAACATTCGCTTCGACATGGCCAGGGCGCTGCTCGACCAAGGACACACCGCGACCCAGGCAGCGGCTCTCGCCGGATTCCCCAGCTACGAGAGCATGAGACGCGTGTTCGCAAGAAAGCTGTCCATCAGCCCCGCGGCCTACCAACGCCGGTTCAGCACAGCTCGCCGCGCCGGTTCGGGATAACCGGTGTACCGGGTATACCGCGGTACGCCCATGGCTGCGCGCGCGGCGACTTCTCAGTCGTCAAGGAATGTCACGTTGGCTTCGACCGGGTTACGCGGGGTATCCAGCCAGTTGGCCGCAAAGTCCTTGTCGGCGTAACCGATCGCGATTCCGCATAGCACCATCAGCTCGTCCGGAATGTCCAGCTGCTCTCGAAGGATCTGCGGATAGGCGGCGATCGACACCTGCACGCAGGTGGCAAGGCCGCGCTCGGTCAGCGCCAGCAGAAGAGTTTGGAGGAACATACCGACTCCCAGGCTGTCCACCAGCCCGAGATCCCGGTGCATGCAGACCACGGCACCGACGGGGGCCCGAAAGAACTCCCAGTTGCGCAGTTGCGCAATGCGCCTCGCCTCGGCGTCATGACGGGCGATTCCCATCGACCCGTAGACCAGCGCGCCGAGTTGCTGCCTCAGACCGAGGAAGCCCTCCGGCAACCCCGTCGTCACTGGCAGGTCGACAGTTGCGGCCGCCAACAGCGCTTCAACCAACCGGTCCCGGCGAGGACCGGACGCCACATACAGCCGCCACGGTTGCACGTTGGAGTTCGACGGCGCCCGCATCGCGAGTTCCAGCGCCTCGTCGAGTAGCTCCCGGGGCACCGGCTTGTCCCGCAGGAACATGCGCGTCGAACGGCGTTGACGAACGACCTCGTCGAAGCCGTGGCCAGGGTCGGCAACCAGCCTGGAAGACAACGGGTCTCGGGGCGGTGCAAGTTCGTCCCCAGCGAGATGGCTTGCGTGACTCGAGGGCGCACTATTTGTTCGCATCATCGACCCTCAGCTGTTGTCCGGTGGTGGCGACAAAGACCACTAGCAGCTTCGCCGGTTCAGTCGAGCTGATGTTCTCGGTGACCACGTGATGGGCGCCGGGCTGCTCGTTCCAGTTATCACCTTGGTGATAAAGGTGCGCGGGCTCACCTTCGAGCTGGCTGCTGACCGCGCCCTGGAGCACATAGGCGTAAACGAACGCGTCACCATGGCGGTGCGGAGCCGCGTGGGTGCCCGGCGGGAAGGTCACGATCGCCGAGGTGAAGGTCTTGCCCGGCACATTCGGCAGCGCCTGCTCGAACAGCGGAGCCAGTGTCTCCGACGAGTGCGGTGCAGCGGTGCCGGAATGAGGAGGTGCCGCGGAGGTATCGTTCGTCTCGGCCGTAGGGGTACAGCCGACGACCGTTGCGGCGAGCGCCGCGGTCAGGAGGCCGACGCCGATTCGCGTGGTGATCATGACCGTTGTCCTTCCTGGTCGTGTGCCACCTGAATGATCGTCTTGCCGCGAATGCGCCGGCGGCGGGTGAACGCATCGGGGGCTTCGGCGAGCGGGCGGACCTCGCCGACGATCGGCTTGAGCCGTCCGTCGCGCACTCGCTGGGCCAACTCGACAAGCTGCCCGCGATCGGGTTCGACCACGAAGAAGACGGCGCGCCCGTCGTCGGGCCGCACTCGAGGAGGCGCGGCGATGGTCACCAAGATGCCGCCGGGCCGCACCAGTGCCGCTGACCGTTCGAGGACTTCCCCACCGATGACGTCCAGGACGACGTCCACTGCGCCGACGCTTTCCATACGGTCGGCGGTGAGGTCCACGAACTCCTGCGCACCCAAGCCGAGCACAACGTCGCGGTCCGCGCTCCGTCCCGTGCCGATCACTCGCGCGCCCACCTCGAGCGCCAGCTGAACCGCGATGGAGCCGACACCGCCGGCCGCCCCGTGCACCACAACGGTCTGGCCGGTGGTGATCCGACCATGGACGAACAACCCCTGCCAGGCCGTCAGCCCCGAGATCGGCAGCGCAGCGGCCACGGTGTGGTCGATGTCGGCGGCAAGAGGTGCCAGGTTGCGTGCCTCTACGGCGGTGTACTCGGCCAACGAGCCGTTGCGAGCCCAGTCGGCGAGGCCGAATACCCGCTGGCCGACAGTAAGCCCGGTGGTGCCGTACCCCAATTCGGCGACGACTCCGGACAATTCGTGGCCGGGAACGGTGGGAGTGCGGTCGCGGCCGGCCCGGTCGGTCCACGTGGCGGGCCACTCGAGTTCACCGGGGGTGAAGCCGGCGGCGTGAACGCGGACGATGACGTCGTTCTCGGCGGCGTGGGGGTACGGCAGATCGGTGAGGGTGAGCCCGTCGACACCCGCGTCGCGTGCTGTTGCGGTGATGGCTTGCATGTCAGGTCCTTTCACGCGGCTTCGTGAACGAGCAGCGGGTCCTTCTCGGCGGTGTCCCGAGAGCGGGGCGGTGCGCCGGCGGTCCCCGAGACGAGACGCCTGCCGGCGTAGTAGGTGGTGCTCAGTGACAGCGCCCCGACGAACGCGGTGTACAGGTAGCCCGTGGCCTGCAGCCCAAGTGAGGGCGCCATCAGGCCGGCGGCGAGAGACGGCAGGCCCAGCGCGGAGTAACTGACCACGAAGGCGGCGGAGAAGACCTCGGATCGCGACGTCGCGCTGGTGACCGCGCTGATGGCGCGCAACGCCCCGTTGAACGTCAGGCCGACGCCCAACCCGGCGATGATCGATCCGCCGATGAAGGGGGGCGGGGAGGTGAAGGCCAACGCCGCGTAAAGACTCGCCGCGCCCAGCGACAGCAGAATCGCTCCGAGCAAGGTGGCGCTCGACGGCGAGCGCCGCGCAGCCCACAGTCCACCGACGCTGTTGGCGATGAACAACAGGGTGATGCTCAGACCGCCGGCAGCGCCTGACCGCACGTGCAGGACGTCGCGCACCAACGACGGTGCGAGCGCGAGGAACATTCCGGTGACCGACCACCCTGCCACGATCGCGGGAAGCGCGGCGACGAACTCGTGGCGCGTTTCGCGAGGCACCCGAACCCTCGGACGCAGCGCGGAAGATGCTCCGCTTCGCCGGGCGGAGGTCTCCGGGATCGCGAGGATGAGCGCGGCGACGACCACAAACGAGAGGGTCAGTGCCGGAAATATCTCGGCGTCGGGACGGGGGCCGATCGCAACGAGCAGACCAGCCAGCCCTCCACCGACGGCGAGCCCGAGACTCGTGCCCACCGTGGTCATCGTTGGCCCCCACTGCGGGCGGCGCTTGGGGGACAACTCCACGAGGCCCGCGGCGAGGGCACCGGTAGCGGTCCCGGTCGCGAGCCCCTGCACGATCCGGGCAAGCACAAGCCAGAACACTCCGTCGGCCGCCCAGAAAATCGCCGTACCGGTCGCTGCCATCAGTACGGACGCGATCAGCACCGGACGGCGCCCGAGGTAGTCGCTCAGCGAACCGACTGTCAGCAGCGCACCGACCAATCCGACCACGTACACGGCGAAGACCACTGTCAGGATCGTGACGGAAAGGCCCCACCGCTGCAGATACAGCGGGTATATGGGCGAAGGTGCACTCGTCGATGCCATCAGCAGCAGATTGACCGAGGCGAGCACACTGAACGAGGCGACTTGTCCGAGGCGAGGCCTCGGTGTGGGCCGAGATAATCCGTTCATTGCCGTTGCCCCTCAGAGCTTTTTGCGGTCAGCTTGGCCACGGCGCGGCGAGCATACGCTCGACGGTGGTGACGCGCCGGTAACCGGGAACGAAGTGCTCCACTACGTCGGAGTTGACCGTTCCGTTGGTCGTCTCCGGACGGTGCTTGAACCCGTCGAAGTAGGCCTGCAGGAACTCGTTCTTGAAATCACCCCGCGGGTGAGCGGCGACGATTTCGTTCACCTGATCGCCGTTTAGCCCGTCGACGCCAAGACCGACCACGTCGGTCATCACACCTAGGTACATGGCCGCGATCTCCGGGCCCATGCGGCCCGGGACCTCCGGTGTGGTGTGCAGCGCAATTGCGGTCCACACAGTGTCGGCGGCTCCGGTGGAGAAGCCGCGATCGAGCAGGAACTTGCGACCATGGTCGGCGCCGTCGACCTCGAACCGCTGTTCCCGATCGGAATACGGCGTCACCAGACCGGTGTCGTGGAACATGGCGGCCAGATAGAGCAGTTCTTGATCCGGGTGCGCGCCGAGCCGGTGCGCGTGGAGCTGGCCGAACAAGAAGACCCTGCGCGAGTGGTGGTAGATGAGGGGGCTCGTGGTGTCCCACAGGAGACGAGTCGCTTCAGCGACCGCCGCAGTATCGGGGATCTCCACGCCCGCAATGACTTCTGACATGACATGTGCGCTTTCTGCTTGGTTGTCGACTCTGCCTGACATCCATGCTGGTCCGAACCGAGCGTGCGCGCCGCCTTCATCCGGCCAGGAATCCCTCGAATGAGGACGTCGAAACGCACTGCGTCCAGCGCCACGGAGCATGGATCACCGATCGATGTTTCGCACTCGATATCGGGCTCAGTGGCGACGGCGAATCTCTCAGTTCAGGATCTCGGCATTGTCGCTTGAGAGGAGCGCAGACAGTCGTTGGCGCCACGTCTGCAGTTGGTCGGGGGTCAGACGCGTCCACTCGGTGACCTCGCCGACGATCCGCAGCGGGGCCGTGCTGCGGTAGGACCGCGTGGGGTTGCCGGGGAACTTCTTATCGGTCACGTTCGGATCATTTTCGAACTCACCGGTCGGCTCGACTTCGTACACCCGCGGAACTGCCTGTCCCTCGGCGAGTTCCGCGGCGATCTCCGCGGCAAGGCCAGCCCCATCGACCAAAGCGGTGAAGTAGATGTGGTTCATCACGATCTCGGGGCGGTAGTTCGACCGATGCCCCGCGGTGAGGAAGTCGCCGACACTCAACTCCGCGGTCGTGCCATGGAAGAACCGGCCGTCATCAATCTGTTTGGACACCTGAAGTCCTTCGGACGCACTGCTGAGACGCCCCAGCATGCAGCACCACCCGGGCCTTGCCACAAGCCCCCTATCAGGCCTTATCCTGAAGGTGAGAGCGATTCGGCCGATTCCGGATCCCGGCCTCACCTCACCGAAGGCTCTCAGTCGGTCGTGTCGATCCGAATCTCCCTCTAGTAGAACACCTTTCGCAGCGCCGTCGAGCAGCCGCCCCGGCAGTGCACCCGCCGAGCTGCCAGCGGGGAGCACTTGTGTGTTTCCTCCATCGGTGGCAACGCCCAGAAAGCGGGGATTGAGAATCCTCCTGGATGGCTAACCTGCACGGATGCCGTCGACCCCCCTGCCTGTAGTGCTGGCCACGCTCGCTCTGCGACGTAGACTCAAGCAGCTCGCCGACCTCTTGGTGCCGCCTCAGATCGCGATGCTCGATCTCGGCGAGGGCGTCGGCGGCGTCCAAATCGCCGCAGCCATCGCCGAACTCGGGATTGCCGACGTGCTCGCCGACGGGCCGAAGACCGCGCCCGAAATCGCGGCCCAGATCAACTGCGACGAGGACACCACCCATCGCCTGCTGCGCGGCGCGGTCGGATGCGATCTGTGCACGATGAATCGCCGCACGGGTGAGGTTCGGCTGACCCGTACCGGAGCGGTGTTGCGCAGCGACCATCCCTCGTCGCTGCGGGCCTGGATGCGCTACAAGGGGATGCGGTCGACGGTCGACGCCTGGGGTGGCCTGGCCGCCAGCGTGCGCAGCGGGCGCAGCGCGTTCGAGCTCGTGCACGGGATGTCGGTGTGGGAGTGGTACGCCGCCCACCCCGACGAGCAGCGGATCTTCGCCTCGACGATGCGGCAAGCCACCGAGATCAGCGCCCGCGCCATCGCGCGGGTCTACCCGTGGCCGCACGATGCCGTGGTGTGCGATGTGGCCGGCGGAATCGGCACGCTGCTGTCGGTAATCGTGGGCGAAGCGCGCGCGGATCTCCGTGGGATTCTGGTGGACAGCGCGGCAATGATCGCTGAAGCCGAGCGATTTCTCGCCGAACGCGGTCTGACTGATCGCATCGACCGAGTCGAGGGTGACATCTTCGGCACCCTCGACACCACTGCCGATGTGTATCTGCTCAAAGATGTGCTGCACGATTGGGACGACCAGCGCTGCGGTGAGATTCTTGCCGCTGTGGCGGCGAGCATGCCCCGCGGCAGCAAGCTCGTGGTGGTCGAATACCTTCAGGAACCCAACCGCCCGAATCCGTTCTCACCGCTTCTCGACCTACACACGTTGACCCAACGAGACGGCGGACGACTGCGTTCGCTCGACGAACTGTCGGCACTTCTCACCGGCGCCGGCCTGAGGCCGACCGGCCGCACGTTCTCGGTCGTCCCGCACGATCTCGTCGAGGCCGAGAAGATGTGAAGGGCGCAGCCCACGTCCGTCGGGCCTTGAAGAGTCTTGAGCGCCCATCGTCGACGTATCGTCGAGGCCGTGGGCAAGACGATCGTCATCACGGGCGCGAGCGACGGCGTTGGACGAGCTGCAGCACGGGCGTTGACCTCTCGTGGACACACGACGGTCATCGTCGGTCGGTCCCCAGACAAGACCAAGGCGGTAGCGGCCGAAGTCGGGGCACCGCATCACTGCTGCGATTTCGACAACCTGGACGACGTCCGCGGTCTGGCGGCAGAGCTTTTGAACCGCTACGACAAGATCGATGTGCTGTGCAACAATGCCGGGCTGCAACTCAGTGGAGCGCGTCAGCTGACCGACGATGGTCATGAACGCACTTTCCAGGTTAATCTCTTGGCGCCCGCTCTGCTCACACGGCTTCTCCTGGACCGATTGATCGAATCCAAAGCGGCTGTGATCGCCACATCGAGTAGTGCCGCGCGCATGGTGCAGCTGCATATCGATGACCTGTACGGGGAGAAGCGGTTTCGTCCGTTGCATGCCTACTCCGAAACCAAGCTCGCTAATGTGTTGTTCACCCGCGAACTTCACCGCAGGTACCACTCGGCCGGGCTTGCGGCAGCCTCCTTCGAACCGGGGTCGGTGGCGTCCAACTTCGCCAACGAGTCCACGGCCGTCATGCGTGCCGTCTTCCACTCGCCCTTGCGGAAACTGTTGCGCACCCCCGAGCAGGGCGCAGACACCCTCGTGTGGTTGGCGGACTCGGACCCGGGTGTTGATTGGCCTTCCGGCGAGCACTTCCGCAAGAGACGTGTCGCGAAGACGCACCGCGCCGCCGATGATGTGTCGTTGCGAAAGCTGCTGTGGCAGCGCACTTACGAGATGCTCGGTTAGCGCCAGGGCAGCGATCGCCCTTGCACTTCGTGGGCGCGGGAATGGGACCGGATTCTCCCTTGTCGAGCTACGGCGCCCCGGGCAGCGGGTCATCGACGGCTTCCGGACATGCGCGCTTCAGCGCGTAGCCCGTCGTCATCGAATCCTGCATTCCGCCTACGTAGTTCCGATCCGGAAACCCGTGGGGTGGACTGCTCGGGGTTCCCTGGCCGGCCCGGTCGAGATCGTCGGCGAGTTTGAGCACCGTCGATCGCAACGTCGGCTCCTCGATCGATTTAGCTTCTGCGCGGATCGCCGCGGCCGCCGCCGCGGTATCGGCGTCCAGGGCTGTGTCGTCCGCATTGACCATACCGCGCTGAATTCGAGGCAGCACACGCATCCACTGGCGCATCGCCTGGTCCACATGCAGACAATCTCCGCTGAGGCCCGGAGGCTCTGATTGGTATGACCACACCACCATGGGAATGCCGATGAGAAGCAGGACGGGCAGCGCGATGAGAAGGACGAATCTGGCCTTAGACCAATCCCGGATTGCCATCAGTGAAGCCTATTGCAATCGGCATCGGGGTCAGGACAGCAGATTCGCCTGCGCCCTGAGGCCCGCGTCACGCCGCCGTCCCAACGGTTACGTAACGGCGATCATCAGCGCCGAAGAAGCCCCGAACAGCAATGACGAGCCCTGTAACAACGGAATACGTCGTCCGAGCCTAGTTCATTTGGTACGCGACCGTCGCGGTGCTCACCGGCTCCAGTCGCTGTTCCCACAGGCGCGGTTTACTGAATGCTCCGCGCGTCACCAGCATTCGACATTAGGCAATCGGGGGCCATTTGCAGCTCACTTCCCTCTGGCCTGCACCAAGATACCCTGCATGACAACTGGATTGCCGTGAGTTTCGCTGAGCTGGGTTATCTCGCGGAGCCCGCGGCTCCCAATGTCGACTACTTTGTCCCAGTAGACGTCGTTCGTCGCCAGGTCATGGAGCACTGGGTCATCGAAGATGTTGGATATCCGATGCAACCGCGATCTACCTGGAGCATGGGTCCACATCATCGGGCCGTCAAATCTGGTATTGGTGGCCAGCGCAAATTCCTGATCGGACCAGTTCCGTTCTTTCAGAATACTTTTGACGTGGTCCCAGACTTCAACGGGAACGGTGTCTGTGCCTGGTCGTCGCACGCGTCCGAGCAGCTGAGCCACGACCTCCTTTGCTTTGACGCCCCGCTCGCCGTGCACTCCCACCTTGTTGAGGAAGGCGACCTGATTGGCGGCCCTGTCGATCGTCAGGTGCCAGCAATCACGGTAGCCTCCCTTGCTTGTTCGAGTGATCCTCCCTTGCACGCCTATGCGAAGAAGCAACTGCAATACATCATCGATCAGCCGGCGACTTGTGGACGCGTAGTACACCCTCCCCTGCGCGGTCTTCGAATCCCACCGCACCGACCCGTCGGTCGCCCAGAGATGACGTAGGAACAAGGCGACCTGCTCGTCCGGTAGTGCGAATACCGCAGCAGGAACAAACTTCTCGTAACTTCGTAAACCAAACAGGCCGAGAGTGTCCAACCACTCAGCGATCGGGTTTCGCTTGCCGCGAGCTAAGCGATACGGGGAAGGAAGGCGCAAGGTGGTAGCACGAGCTGCAGCGTAATCGTCGCGGATCGCCGTCACGCCGAAGTGCGCCGCTGCGATGGTAACCGCCATAAGGTTCGCCTCGTCGATGGACGCGTATCGGATCGGTTGCCGTTTCACGCAGGACCCATCACCGATCATGTGCGCCAATAAGATCACCTCGGAATCGTGCATGCGGGTGGTCTGCTCAGGCTGCGGGAGGCGACGCACTGCCGCGATCCTGTCGCCCACCGCTAATTCGGCTATCGGCGACCAACCTTTGAGCTTGCGAACAGACAGCGACGAACTGACTTCTAGAGCTCTCCCCGACGACAATCTGATGCTCGAGGCCTCACACCTGCCAGTTGAGATCGATCCACTCAGGCGCCGTTTGACGAGACGCATCCTTTCATCGACTGACCACAGGAGTGGTCTTTCCGCCGTATACACAAGCTCTTCCAGGGGAGTGTCATAGCCGTTATCCGCCCTTGTCACCCGCAATTGCAGATCCCGTGGTCGGTCCTCGGCCCGACTGGCACAACCGGATTCGGCATCCCCATCGACAGCTGGCATGAATCGAAGCTACCTCGGCTCACCGACAGCTTCCGCCAGCGCGCTTAGCCTCTTACGAACGGGGTTGGACTCTCGGTGAACACCAGTGGCACGCGTGGCGGGCGGGGGATCGTAATGGCGGTGTCGGCCAGGTTTATTGCTTGGCCATGTTGGCGAATCGCGACAAATGCAGTTGGTGCGCAACGGTAATCGTCTTCGTCGGGCCGTTACGGTGCTTGCCGAGGATCAGGTCCGCCTCGCCACCACGCGGGTCGTCACGCTCGAACGCGTCCGGCCTGTGCAGAAGGATGACCATATCCGCATCCTGTTCCAGGCTGCCCGACTCGCGAAGGTCCGACACCATCGGCTTCTTGTCGGTGCGCTGTTCCGGCCCACGGTTCAGCTGGCTGATCGCGACGACGGGCACGTCGAGTTCCTTGGCCATGAGCTTGAGACTTCGCGAAAAGTCCGACACTTCCTGCTGCCGCGATTCGTACTTCTTGCCCGACGTCATCAGCTGCATATAGTCGACGACGATCAATCGCAGGCCGGCCTTCTGGCTCAGCCGCCGCGCCTTGGCACGGATCTCCATCATCGTCAGGTTCGGCGAATCGTCGATGAACAGAGGCGCTTCGCTGATCTCACTCATCCGGCGCGCCAACCGCGTCCAGTCGTCGTCACTCATGCGGCCCGACCGCATATCGGCCAGCTTGATCTTCGCCTCGGCCGATAAGAGGCGCATCACGATCTCGGATTTGCTCATCTCCAGCGAGAAGATGACGCTCGGCATCTGGTGCTTGATCGAGCAGGACCGCATGAAATCCAGTCCAAGCGTCGATTTGCCGACGCCAGGCCTCGCCGCGATGATGATCATCTGGCCCGGATGCAGGCCGTTGGTCACCTCGTCGAGTTCGACGAAACCCGTCGGCACACCGCGCGCGATGCCGCCCTGCGACGCGATCGCGTCGATCTCGTCCATCGTCGGCTGCAGCAGTTCTTCCAGCGGTACGAAGTCCTCGGCCGTGCGCCGCTCGGTGACGTCGTAGATCTCCGACTGGGCACGGTCGACGATCTCGTTGACGTCGGCGCCCTCGGCACCCGCGTAGCCGTACTGCACGACGCGCGTGCCCGCCTCGACGAGCCGCCGCAGCAGCGCCTTCTCCGCGACGATGCCCGCATAGAAGCCGGCATTCGCGGCCGTCGGCACCGTCGAGATCAACGTGTGCAGATACGGCGCCCCGCCGATGCGGCGCAGCAGCCCACGCCGGTCCAGCTCGGCGGCCACTGTCACTGCGTCGGCCGGCTCACCGCGGCCGTAGAGGTCGAGGATCGCGTCGTAGACGTTCTGGTGCGCTGGCCGATAGAAGTCCCCCGGACGCAGCTTCTCGAGCACATCGGCGATGGCGTCCTTGCTCAGCAGCATCCCGCCGAGCACGGCCTGCTCGGCTGCCTGGTCCTGAGGGGGTTGACGCCCGAAGTCCTCGCTCGGCGGAGGCGAATCCATCCCGGGATGGCCAAGGTCGTCCACGACGGCCACGAAGCGCGTCACCCCCTCTATTCACTATCGAACGCACGTTCGATACCGCTGATCGCGACTGTAAGCCAGACATCCGACAAGCCGCCTCACGGCACCGGATCCGCCCTGCCGACGGCTTACGCTAGACGTTGCTGGCGGGGGCGCAACCCGACCCTGTTCATAGACCTGTGGATGGGGTGTGGATAGGTCTGGACAGCTATGTTGAGTCGTTGGGGAGAACCTGTTAATCAATCACTTCGTTCACTGCATCTGCGCAGATAGCCGCACCATAAACCGGTTGTGATGTTGTGGATGACAAATGCCTCGGCGTGTCGTGTCGGGTTGCCAACTCGGGCGTGTTGTGTTGCCGCCAGGGACCGCCCAGGTTAACGGTTGGTTATCTTCGCTACAGCTATCCCTCGCGCGAAGTTCGCTGGCGTGCACAGCAACGGCCGGGTGAAGATCGATCACGTCTTCACCCGGCCGAATTTGATGCTGTGTTACTGCCCGGCTACAACTTCCAGCGAAACCGTCGCAGCGATCTCCGGATGGAGCCGAACCGCGATGGGATGGGTGCCGGTGGTCTTGATGTGTGTCTTGGGCAACTGCACGGTGCGCTTGTCCAAATTCGGGCCGCCCGCGCTCTTGATGGCCGCAACCACATCGGCCGTCGTCACCGAGCCGAACAGCTTTCCGCTGTCGGCCGCGGCCTTGACGGACACCTGCACCGAACCGAGGTTCTCGATCGCGGTCTTCAGCTCGACGGCATGCTCGCGGCCCTGGATGGCCTTCTGCTCGCGGGCCCGGCGAATCTCTTCGGCCTGGCGCTCGGCGCCGCGTGACGCCACGACCGCCAGCCGGCGGGGCACCAGGTAATTGCGGGCGTAGCCGTCCTTGACCTCGACAATGTCGCCCTGGACGCCGAGGTGTTCGACGTCGGCGGTGAGAATGAGTTTCATCTTTCCGTCCTGCCTATCGCGTCGACGAGGTGAACGGCAGCAGCGCAACCTCGCGCGCGTTCTTCACGGCGATCGCGATGTCACGCTGGTGCTGAACGCAATTGCCGGTGACGCGGCGGGCGCGGATCTTGCCGCGCTCGCTGATGTACGTGCGCAGTAGCGCCGTGTCTTTGTAATCGATGGTCTGCCCCTTCTTGGAGCAGAACACGCACTTGCGGGTCTTGACCGGCTTCTCGGGTGCCGGCCGACGCTTGGTGGCCTTGGCCATGTGTCTTTCTCTTTCTTACTTCTTGTTGATCAGTTGTGGATCAGAAGGGTGGCTCGTCGTCGGCTCCGGAGAACGAACCCGACGCCGGGGCGCTGCCCCACGGGTCGTCCTTGGGCTGCTCGGCGGGGCGCGAACCTCCGCCGCCGCCACCACCGAAACCGCCGCCACCGCCGCCGCTGCGGCTGGCTTTGTTCACCTTGGCGGTCGCGTACCGCAGCGACGGGCCGATCTCGTCGACCTCGAGTTCCACCACGGTGCGCTTCTCACCCTCGCGGGTCTCAAACGAACGCTGCTTGAGCCGGCCCTGCACGATCACCCGCGAACCGCGAGTGAGGCTTTCGGCCACGTTCTCGGCGGCCTCACGCCAGATGTTGCAGCGCAGGAACAGCGCCTCGCCGTCCTTCCACTCCCCGCTCTGGCGGTCGTAGATGCGCGGTGTCGACGCCACGGTGAAGTTGGCGACGGCCGCGCCCGACGGCGTGAAGCGCAGTTCGGGATCGGCGGTCAGGTTTCCGACGACGGTGATGATGGTGTCACCAGCCACGATGTCCTCCTGGGATTGGCGGTGTGAGTCTCCGGAGCGGTCGCAGGCGAGCCTACGGAAGCGCTCCGACGCTTACAGCCTGTTCTTCGGGACTAGTGCTTGTCCGTCCGCATGACCTTGGTCCGCAGCACGGACTCGTTCAGGTTGAGCTGACGGTCCAGCTCGGTCACGGTGGCGGGCTCTGCCTTCACGTCGATGACGGCGTAGATGCCCTCGGCGTGCTTGGCGATCTCGTATGCCAGCCGGCGCCGTCCCCAGATGTCGACCTTGTCGACACTGCCGCCGTCCTTGCGGATGACGTTGAGGAACGTTTCCAGCGACGGAGACACGGTGCGCTCGTCAAGGGTGGGGTCGAGAATGACCATGATTTCGTATGGACGCATGAAGACCTCATCACCTCCTACGGTCTGATCGGCCACGGACTGTCCGTGACAGGAGGGTCGCCTGCGTCGGCAACCGGCCCAGGCTACAGGAAACCGCGCTGATCTGCGAAATCGTCCTGTTCGCAGCTCTACACTTCGGCCATGTTCTCCGAGACGCGTTACGCGTTGAACGGGGACCTGCGCGTGGCCTACCGGGCGTCGGCGCCCGGCGAGCGCGACATCGTCTTCGTGCCGAACTGGTTCACCTGTTGCGAAGTCATTCCCGAGCTCCCGTCCATGTAGGGGTGGATCGAGGCGACGACGTCAATCGGTCGATTGATCCTCTTCGACCAGCCGGGCACCGGAGCATCCGATCCCGTGTCGCCCGGTGCGCTGCCGACACTGGAGCAGTGGGCTGACAGCATTTCGGCGGTCCTCGACGATCTCGACAGCAACGAGGCAATTCTTATCGCGGTTGACGGCGCCTTCGCCGCAGCCGCGCTGTTCGCGGCCATGTACCCATCCCGCACGACAGCGTTGGTGAGTTTGGATGGTTACGCAGCAGTCGTCGGCGGGCCGCTCGATTCCGAGGCGGCCACCTCGTTCATGGTCGGCATGTGGGGCACCGGTCAGATTCAACGTGTGCTCAATCCCGACATGCCATGGAACGAAGAGATTCGAGCGACGTGGGCACGAATGGAACGTCTGGCTGCCAGCCCGGCGACCGTTGCTTTGATGATGTCGATGGTTTATGCGATGGACGTACGCGCTCTGCTTCCTACCGTCCGCGTGCCAACCCTCGTCGTCCAACACTGCGACGACGCAATGGTGGTCCGCGAAATGGGCCGCTACGTCGCCGACAGCATTCCCGGCGCCAAATATGTTGAGCTGCAGGGGCGTAACCTCTACCACTTTGTCGAGCCGAACTGGCGGGCGTCTTTCCAGGCGATCTGCGAGTTCCTCACCGGACACCAAGCCGACGTGGCCGACGACCGCGTGCTGGCCACCGTGCTGTTCACCGACATCGTCGATTCCACCCGTCGCGCCGCCGAGATCGGCGACCGCGACTGGCACGCGTTGCTCGACGCTCACGACGCCGTCGTCCGCGCACAGTTGGCCCGCTTCCGCGGCCGCGAGGTGAACACCTCCGGAGACGGCTTCCTCGCCATGTTCGACGGCCCGCAACGAGCGATCCGCTGCGCCATGGCCATTCGCGACTCCGTCCAGGCGCTCGGCATCGAGATACGCGCCGGACTGCACACCGGCGAATGCGAGGTCCGCGGCGACGACATCGGCGGCATCGGCGTGCACATCGGTGCACGGGTCAGCGCCCTGGCCGGCGCCAACGAGGTACTCGTGTCGAGCACGCTGCGCGACTTGGTCATCGGCTCCGGCCTGAAGTTCGACGATCGCGGCACCCACGAACTCAAAGGCGTGCCCGGCGAATGGCGGCTGTTCGCCGTCGCCTCCTAGCCACCGATTGTGAATCTGGCTGCGCTTTCAGGCAGTTTCGCGCAGGCGGATTCACAATCGAGGTGGGGCGGGCGTTGAGCGGCGGGCCGCCTACCTCGAGACTGCGGTCAGATCCCGGTCTTCCGTAGCTTCGCGATCTGTGCGCAGTCTCGACCCGTCCGGTCGTAGCCAATCGGGCAGCCACCGCGGCGGCGCGTCCGGCGCACGGTCGAACACCCCGCCCGCTGGGTCGTCGACCACTCCGCGAGCCCGGACCAGGTCCAGTTCCGGTCGGTAGATCTGTCGAATGACCAACGCACACAACGCGACCACCGCGATGTCGCGCAGCAGCACGGTGATGGTAAACGGCTGTTCCGGCAGCCCCATGTTCGCCTCACCGTAGAGGTACAACATCCGCGGCACCCACACCAGCGCGTCGATCGTCATCCACGCCAACAGGATGCGACGGTGCGGCAAGGCCAACACCGCCAGCGGCACCAGCCACAGCGAGAACTGCGGGCTCCACACCTTGTTGGTCAACAGGAACGCCGCGACGACCAGAAACGCCAGTTGTGCCACGCGCGGCCGGCGCTTCGCGGTCAGCGCGATGTAACCGATTGCGATACAACAGGACACGAACAGGATCGCCGAGACCGTGTTGGTCACCGTCGGTGGCTGCCAGAAGCCCAGATCGGGGTCGAACCCGCGCCAACCGGTGAACGACTTGATGACGTTGTAGATCGAGTCCATGTCGTCGCCGCGGCGGGTGTTGAGCCGGAAGAATTCCGACCATCCCCGCGGGAACAGCACCATGATCGGCAGGTTGACCACCAGCCACGCCGCTACCGCCGCCGCGGCCGTCTTGCCGACCTCTCGCAGCTTCCCGGTGCGCACCGCCAGCACCGCCAGCGGTGCCAACAACAGCAGCGGATACAGTTTGGCCGCCACACCCAGACCGATCAGCGCGCCGGCCAGCACCGGCTTTCGTCGCGCCCACGCGAGCAGCGCGCCCGTCGCGAAAGCCGTTGCCAGCGCATCGAAATTCGTGAAGATCTGGAAGATCACCAACGGCGAGGCCGCCACCAATGCGGCGTCCCACACCCGTCGCGGCCCGGCCAATCGCGACGTCGCCCACACCGTGACCAGCCACGCCAACGCCAGACCCAACGCCGCGATGTTGAAGAACATCACCACCTCGGCGATCACCGGTATCGACACTAGTTTCGTCAGCGCGGTGTAGGTCTTGGCCAACGACATCGCCACGTACTGATAAATGCCGGTCAACACCGGATACTCCATGTAGCGCACCGCGATGTTGCCGTCGTACTGAACGTGCGGCTGGCCGGTGGCGTCCTTCTCGATCCAACTCGACTTGTACGGGAACTTGCCGAGGTTGAGCAGTTCGGCGGTGTAGAGCGGAACCGTATCGGAGTAGCAGAGCTGGAAGTACGCCCGCTGGTTACTCCAGTCGGCCACCCGCTGATCGGCGGTTCCCGAGCCCGTGGTCTGAAGGCACGCGGCCTTCGTCGAATAGCCGAGCGCCAAGAACACCAGCGCGATGATCAGCATGGCGCGCAGCGGGGTCAGGAACCGCTGCCTGCCGATCAGCGCGTGCTTGCCGACCGGCCCGCCGATGACATCGGAGAGCGCGGCCCCGATGACGTCCGTGCGGCTGGGAAGATCGCGCTCGTCGAAGCTTCTGGTGTCGCCCGCCGGCAGCGCCGGCGCTACCACTTGCGCGAGCCGGCCCGGCGAAACAGCTTGCGGCGCCGGCTCGCCTGGTTCCTCGCCCCCCACCTCGGTCACGGAGGCGGTAGCGGCGCGCCGGGCGCCGGGGGTGCTCCAACGGGTGCGGGCGGTGGCGCTCCGAAGGGCGCCGGTGTCGGCGCGGGAACGCCGGGAGCGGGCACGGGGCCGCCGGGTGCGGTGCCACCGGGCGGTGGAGCGACCGGGACCGTCGTCGGCGGGCCCCACGGAATCGTGATGCCGGGCGCCACTTCGATCGTCGGCTGGATGACGGTCTGCGACGGCGGTGCGACCTCCGAGGGCGGAGCCGTCGTCGACGGTGGCGGCGGCGCCTGCGGGACACCGGCGTAGCCGCCGATCTCCTCGGGCTTGGGGAACGTCTCGTTGTCGGTGTCCTCCAGCGCGCCGTCCATCGTCGCCTTCCAGATGTCGGACGGCAGACCGGACCCGTAGATCGGTGAGCCCCACTGATTCTCGAGCGGCTTGGTGCCCTCGGTGGTGCCGACCCACACCGCGGTGGACAGCGACGGCGTGTAGCCGACCATCCAGGCGTCGCGGTTGCTGTCGGTGTCGCCGAGCTGGTTGGTACCCGTCTTGGCCGCCGACGGCCGACCACCGGCCAGCGCATGACCGTTGGAGTAGGCCGCGATCGGCTGCATCGCCGAGGTCACGTTGTCGGCGACCTTCTTCTCGATCCGCTGCTCACCCGAGTTGTCCTGCTGCGACGCGTCGAACAGCACCTCCCCCTCGGAGTTGACGACCTTCTGCACGAAGTGCGGTTTGTGGTACACCCCGGAGGCCGCCAGCGTCGCGTACGCCGACGCCATGTCGATCACCCGGGACTGGTACTGGCCCAACACGATTCCGTTGTTCGGCGGACCGCCCTGCCCATCCTCGGACAGCGTGTGCTCGACACCGGGGAAGCTCTCGGCGATACCGGCCTGGTGCGCGGCGTCGGCGACGTCCTGCGGACCGTTCTTGAGCTTGAGCATCAGCCGGTAGTAGCTGGTGTTCAGTGAACGCTTCAGCGCCTCGGCGATGTTGCAGGTGCCGCAACCGCCGCCCTCGACGTTCGTGATCTTGATGCCGTTGACTTCCAGCGGCGAACTGTCGACCTGGGTGCCCAGACCCATGCCCTGTTGCAGCGCCGCCACCAACGCGAACACCTTGAACGACGACCCCGTCGGCAGGCCGGCCTGGGCGAAGTCGAAACCGTTGGCGTCGGTGCCGCCGTAGTAGGCCTTCACCCCGCCGGTGCGCGGGTCGATCGACACGATCGCGGTGCGCATGTCCGGGTCCTGGCCGTCCAGGTACTCCGAGGCGGCCTCCTCCGCGGCCTGCTGCGCCTTCGGGTCGATGGTCGTGGTGATCTGCAGGCCTTCGGTGTTCAGCGTCTGCTCGTTGATGTCGAACAGTTCGAGCAGTTCCTTCTGCACCTGCCGTTCGATCAGGCCATTGGGCCCCGTGGTCTGGTTCTGCGAGCGCGCCAGGTCGGGCGGGACCGTCGCGGGGAACACCTGCGCCGCACGCTCCTCGGGTGACAGCGCGCCGATCTCGACCATCCCGTCGAGCACCCAGTTCCAGCGGGCGGTGGCGCCCTCGAGATTGACCGCGGGGTCGAGCGCCGACGGTCGCTGGATCAGCGCGGCCAGCAGCGCGCCCTCGGCGACGTTGAGTTCCTCGACCGGCTTGTTGAAGTACGCCTTCGACGCCGCTGCGATGCCATAGGACCCTCGACCGAAGTAGATGATGTTCAGATACGACTGCATCACTTGGTCTTTGGACCATTCACCGGACATCTTCGTCGAGATGACCAGCTCCTTGGCTTTTCGGATCAGGCCCCCGACCCCGGAACGCTCGGAACCGACCAGCGCGTTCTTGACGTACTGCTGGGTGATCGTCGAGCCGCCCTGCAGGTCACCGCCGAACAGGTTGTTCTTGATGGCCCGCGCGAAACCGGTGAACGAGAAGCCCGGATTCGAGTAGAAGTCACGGTCCTCGGCGGCCATCACCGCGTTGCGCGCCTGAACCGGGATCTGGTCGATGTTGACGTCGACCCGGTTACCTTCGGGTGGAACGATTTTCGCGAGCTCGCTGCCGTCGCTGGCCAGGATCGTCGACACCTGGTTGGTCCGGATGTCCCCGGGCTTGGGGACATCGACGATCATGTAGGCCATCCCGAACGTGATGAGTGGCAGCACGATGAACACCGCCGCGGCGATGAGCGCGCCGCGCCGCACCCACGTCCAGTTGATCTGGCTGGGCAGCCCGCGACGCGGACCCGACGGGCCGCTCGGAGGGCCGCCCCCGCCGGGCCGTCGGGGTGGTGGCGGTGGTGGCGTCGGAGGTTTGCGCGTCGGAGTGCCGTCCAGCGCCGCCTTGACGACGTCGACGGGATCGCGCAGGTGCGGCGGTCGGGCCTCGCGCACGGGCGGCAGCACTGAGGTGTGCCGGTCGTCGGGAGGCATCGGCCGCGTCCGGGAATCTGCCGGCGGCCGGGGTCGAGGCGCGTCGGGTGCCGGTGGGCGGTGTTGCGGTGCGTCGGGTGCCGGGCGGTGTCGACCGGCGTCGTCGGCGTCGGACCTCGGCGCGCTCACGCCATCAGCCCCGTGTCCTGAACGGACATCGTTGACTGACCGGTCGTGGCGCCCTTCGCTATTCACTGGCCGTGCGCGCCCGTGAGCGCGCGGTTCGAGTGCCGGGCGATCCCTTGGGTGGCGGGATCGCGCCGAGCACGTACGACTTGACCAGGTGATTCCAGCTGCAGGTGCGGCATACCTCCACCACGTGTACGGAGAACTCGTCGTATCGGGACGCCAGCAAGACCAACTCCTCGGCCGTTCGTGCGGAACCCGATACCGGGCCAAGATGGTCACCGAATACCCACGACACCAGGGTGAGCTGTTCTTTCCGACAAATCGGACACGTCACCGAACTGGGCTTGCCGTGGAATTTGGCGGCGCGCAGCAGATAGGGATTGGCATCGCAGACCTCCGAGACGCCGGTGCGTCCCGAATAGACCTCGGCCAGCAGGGACCGTCGCCGAAGTGCGTAGTCCACCACCTGTCGCTGCAATCGCACGAGGACCAGAGTACGTCGGCGACCGGACTACCGGAGCGTGACGGCACGGTCACGCCCCTCTCTAAGGTGTTTGATCTGGACCGACGGCAACCGCAATCGGCCGCGTGCGCGAATTAGGAGACTGGATGCTGGACGGCCGCGACTTCGTCCTCGACGGTGGACCCGCCGGTGAAGGCTCGAGCCGATTCACCCGCGTCCTTCCCGAACAGTGGTGTTTCGACGGACGGGCCTTCGGCGGCTACACCTCCGCGTTGGCGCTGGCCGCGATGTTCGCGCACAGCGGTCGGCCGGCGGCCGCCTCGCTGTCGGTGACCTTCGTCGACGCCGGGGCGCCCGGACCGATGCAGATCGACGTCCGCAGCATCCGCGGCGGACGCACCGCCGCGGCCGTCGAGGCGACCATCCGCCAGCGGGAACGCACCATCCTCATCGCCAGCAGCTGGTTCGCCGACGGCTGGCTCGGCCCGCCGTCGGTTGATGCGCCCGTCCCCTTCGAGCGCTATGTCGTCCCGCTGCCCGAGCCGGATTCGGCGCCCGCGCTCGACTGGATCGGCGAGGAGTACCCGTCGCTGCGGTTCGCTCATCGTCGCGGCCTGGACTATCCGGACAGCCTCACCCGCTTCGCGGATCGTCGGCCGGAGGTGGCGCTGTGGGTGAGCGCCCAGAGCGGCGATCCCGTCATCGACCCGCTGTCCCATCCCCAGATCGCCGACGTCCTGCACGCCGACGCCCACCTGTTCGATGCGCCGGGCAAGGTGAGCGGATTCGTCGACGCCTGGCTGCTGAGTCTGGACCTCAGCGTGGTGTGGCAGCCCGGGGCGCACCTGGTGCCGTCCACGTCGTGGCGGCTGCTCGAGGCGCGGGGCTCGGTCGCCAGCGGAGGTGTCTCGGCCTACGGCTCGCTGCGCGGCTCCGACGGATCCCTGCTGGCCGTGATGACTTCGCAGGGGCTCATCCGCTGAGTGTTCGCCGGTCTTTACTTCTACGATCATCGGCGTGGCAACCCGGCAAACCTCGGCAACGCGGGCCAAAGACAGCGACCGCAACGACACGTGCCAGATCCTCGACAGCGCCTTGGCCGAGGGCCAGCTGTCGATGACCGAGCACGGCGAACGGGTCAAGGCGGCGACCACCGCGACCACACTGGGTGAGCTGCAGGCGCTGGTGTCCGACCTACAGACCAACAACGCCCCGGTTCAACTGCCGACGTTGCGCAAGCCGCGAGCGCTGCCGATGGCCGGCACCGGCTGGGGTCTGCGGCTCGCGGTGGCCGGGGTGTTGGTGGTGCTCGGCATCGCCATCGGTTGGGGCCTCTACGGCAACACGCCCTCGCCGCTGAACTTCACGTCCGACCCGGGCGCCAAGTCCGACGGCATCACCCCGGTGGTGCTCACCCCGCCCAAGCAGTTGCACTCGCTCGGCGGGCTGACCGGGCTCCTCGAGCAGATGAAGCAGCGGTTCGGCGACACCAACGGCTACCGGCTCATCGTCTACCCGGACTACGCGTCGCTGACCCGGCCGGATCCCAACGAGGAGCGCCGCGAACTGAACTACACCTACCGCGGCGGCTGGGACGATCCCTCGTCGAGCTCGAAGAGCAGCAACGCCGTCGAGGTGGACCTGAGCAAGTTCGACGCCAAGGCGGTCGTCGGCGTTCTGCGCGGTGCGCCCGAGACGCTCGGTATGAAGCCCGCCGACGTGAAGAGCACGTACCTGAGCATTGATCCGGGCACCGACCCGACCACCCCAGGCGCGCTGTCGATCGACGTCTACGTGTCCAGCGACTACGGCAGCGGGTACATCGAGCTGGCCGGTGACGGCACGGTCAAGCAGATCAACTACCCCAACTGAGGCCCGAGCGTTCGGATGACGGTAACCCAACGTTCGCGCCGAATATATCGGCGCGATACTATGGTCCGAGGTGTCGAACCGCCGTAACGGCGAGCTGCGATTTTGAAGGGGGTGCCCGCGGTGCTGGAACTGGCCATCCTGGGACTCCTGCAGGAATCGCCCATGCACGGTTACGAACTTCGCAAGAGATTGACGGGGTTGCTCGGCGCCTTCCGCGCGTTTTCGTACGGATCGCTGTACCCCGCCTTGCGGCGCATGCAGACCGACGGCCTGATCGTCGAGGATGCGGCGCCGGACGGCACTCCGAAAATGCGCCGGGCGCGGCGGGTCTACCAGCTCACCGAGAAGGGCAAGCAGCGCTTCTCCGAACTGGTGGCCGACACGGGCCCACAGAACTTCTCCGACGACGGATTCGGTGTCCATCTCGCCTTCTTCAACCGCACCCCGGCCGAGGCCCGGATGCGGATCTTGGAGGGGCGTCGTCGTCAGGTGGAGGAACGCCGCGAGGGTCTGCGTGAAGCCGTTGCGCGGGCCAGCAGCTCGATCGACCGCTACACCCGGCAGCTCCATCAGCTCGGGCTGGAGTCGAGCGAGCGTGAGGTGAAGTGGCTCAACGAATTGATAGCGGCGGAGCGTTTGAGCCAGGGGCGCTCAGACAACACCGTGCAGCCCTAGGCAGAACCGAACCAGCTACGACAGGGATTACGAAGGGAAGAGTCGTCATGTCATCCAACGGAGAGGTGCGGGTCGCGATTGTCGGCGTGGGCAACTGCGCGTCGTCGCTCGTACAGGGCGTGCAGTACTACCACGATGCCGACGAGACGGCCACCGTGCCCGGCCTGATGCATGTGCGCCTCGGCCCCTACCACGTGCGCGACGTCAAGTTCGTCGCCGCCTTCGACGTGGACGCCAAGAAGGTCGGCTTCGACCTGTCCGAGGCGATCTTCGCGTCGGAGAACAACACCATCAAGATCGCCGACGTGCCGCCATTGAACGTCACGGTGCAGCGCGGCCCGACCCTCGACGGCATCGGCAAGTACTACGCCGACACCATCGAGGTCTCCGACTCCGACCCGGTCGACGTCGTCAAGGCGCTCAAGGACGCCGAGGTCGACGTCCTGGTGTCCTACCTCCCCGTGGGTTCGGACGAGGCCGACAAGTTCTACGCCCAGTGCGCGATCGACGCCGGCGTGGCGTTCGTCAACGCGCTGCCGGTGTTCATCGCCTCGGACCCGGAGTGGGCGAAGAAGTTCACCGACGCCGGCGTGCCGATCGTCGGCGACGACATCAAGAGCCAGATCGGCGCGACGATCACCCACCGCGTGATGGCCAAGCTGTTCGAGGACCGCGGTGTGCAACTGGACCGCACGATGCAGCTCAACGTCGGCGGCAACATGGACTTTTTGAACATGCTCGAGCGTGAGCGGTTGGAGTCGAAGAAGATCTCCAAGACCCAGGCCGTCACGTCCAACCTGCAGCGCGAGTTCAAGACCAAGGACGTGCACATCGGCCCGTCCGACCACGTCGGCTGGCTCGACGACCGCAAGTGGGCCTACGTCCGGCTCGAGGGCCGCGCGTTCGGCGACGTGCCGCTGAACCTGGAGTACAAGCTCGAGGTGTGGGATTCGCCGAACTCGGCGGGTGTGATCATCGACGCGGTCCGCGCGGCGAAGATCGCGCTCGATCGCGGCATCGGCGGTCCCGTCGAGGCGGCCTCGGCCTACCTGATGAAGAGCCCGCCCAAGCAGCTGCCCGACGACGTCGCGCGGGCGCAGCTGGAAACCTTCATCGAGGGCTGACTCTCTCGATCGCCGAAACCGACGTTTTGGTCGATGCGCGCGCGTGCGATCCGCCATTTCGTCGGTCTCGGCCACACGGTTAGATGACTTCGTGACCGATATCTCTGCTGACGACGAACTGGCCACGCTCGACGAGTTCATCTTCCTCACCGAGAACGCGCGGCAGGCCGGTGTCGAGGCGGTGCCGCACGCCGAACGCATCGAGTCCGGGCCGATCAGCTGTCTGAAGTTCGGTGACGCGCCGCCGCGGGTGGTGTTTCTGCACGGCGGCGGACAGAACGCGCACACGTGGGACACGGTGATCGTCGGGCTCGGCGAGCCGGCACTCGCCGTCGACCTGCCCGGACACGGCCGGTCGGCGTGGCGTGAGGACGGTGATTACGGCCCGAAGAACAACGCCGTCGCGATCGAACCCGTCGTTCGCTCGCTGGCTTCGGAGGCCTCGCTGGTGGTCGGCATGTCGTTGGGCGGCCTGACGGCGTTGCGCCTGGCCGTCGCGGCCCCGGAATTGGTGCGCAGGCTGGTTCTCGTCGACGTGACGCCGTCGGCGCCCGAGCGGCACACCCAGATGACCGATGAGCAGAAGGGCACCGTCGCTCTGGTTCAGGGCGACCGCATCTTTCCCTCGTTCGAAGCGATGCTGGAGAAGACGGTCGCTGCGGCGCCGCACCGCGACCGGGAATCGTTGCGGCGCGGGGTGTTTCACAACGCCAAGCGGCTCGACGACGGCACCTGGACGTGGCGCTACGACGAGATGCGCAAGGGTGAGGGCTTCGAGGGGCTGTGGGACGACGTTCCACGGCTGGAGGTGACGACGACGTTGGTGCGCGGCGCGAACTCGTTCTTCGTCAACGACGACGACGCGGCCGAGTTCGCCCGCCGCGCACCGGGATTCAAGGATGTACAGATCGTCGAGGATTCCGGGCACTCGGTGCAGAGCGATCAGCCACGCAAATTGGTCGAGATTCTGCGGGCGGTGCTCGCCGAGTAGGCGGTTTCGCCGCCGCGAGCGACCGCATTTGTCCGCTGATGGGCGGCGTGTCGGTGGGCAGACGCGGTCGCTCGCGGGGGTTGGTTCC
>NZ_LQIW01000012.1 GCF_001500025.1 Mycobacterium sp. IS-1590
GTGCGGGCTGGGCAGGCGGGTCCTGGGGATAGGGACGCGGCTGCGGGGCCGGCGGAGCAGCGGGCTCGGTAGGAGGCTGCTCACCAGCCGGCGGCTGCTCACCAGGGGGCGCTGGGCTGCCCGGCATACCCGGGATCGGCCCGCCCGGCATCCCGGGAATCGGACCCCCCGGAGGTGCACCCGCCGGCCCCTCCGTCGGGGGCTGCTGGCCCGGCATCTCGGCGGGCATCACATGCACGACCGGGCGGATGTACAGGCGTGCCGTCTGGCCGAGGTTGCGGGCGTCGCTGCTCTCGCTGCCCGGCACCGTGATGACGAGGTTGTTGCCGTCGATGATCACCTCGGAGCCGGACACGCCGAGACCGTTGACGCGGTCGTTGATGATCTGCTGCGCCTGGCTCAGCGCTTCGCGGGTGGGCGGCGATCCGTCGGGCGTGCGTGCGGTGAGGGTGACGCGGGTACCGCCCTGCAGATCAATGCCGAGTTTGGGTTCGGGCTTCTTGTCTCCGGTCAAAAAGACCAGGCAGTAGGCGCCGACAAGCAACACCAAAAAGAGCGAGAGGTAGCGGGCAGGGTGCACCGGCGTCGAAGACGATGCCACGTTTTGTCAGGTCTCCTCGGAATCGGTTCGTCAGCACCGCAGAGATTACGGGCTTCAGCTGTGAAGATCGCCCGCGGACTCAGCCGTCGGTCTTGGTGTTCGGGCTTTCGGTGAGCTCGGTCGCGGTCGATTCGGGCTCGTCGTCGTCGAACTCGTCGTCGTCGGTGATGCGGTCGCGCACCGCGAGCTTCATCCAGGTGGTGACGACACCCGGGGCGATCTCGAGTTCCACCTCGTCGTCGCTGATGGCCTTGACGGTCCCGACCAGACCGGAGGTGGTGTGCACCCGGTCGTCGATCTGAAGCGAATTGTGCAGGTCGATGGTGGCCTGCATGGCCTTCTTCTGTCGGCGGGACGCGAAGAACATGAATGCGCCCAACACGATGAGCAGGGGAAGGAAGACAACCAAATCCATGGCGACAAAGTCTTTCGTTAGGTCATGTGGTCACGGCGCAGCGCCGGTCCGGGCGCGCACCCATAAGTGACCAGTGTGCCATTGCGGTCTCACTCGGCGACCAGCCCACCGCGATGAGACCGCGAATTGCCAGGGCCGCAACTCAGCCGAGGCGCTCCAGGGCATCGGCGTTCAACGGATTCCGTCGCAATCCCGCCTAATGACAGCGGAACACACCGTATCCCCCGGTGGTTGCCAACCGGATCAGTGCTGTCTTGGTTAGGCTCGTGCTCAATGAGCATCGTCGAACAAAGCCGGTGGGCGTGACCGGGTTGTCGCGCTCGCCGATGTTCTCGGCGCCGGTAACCGAAGAGAGGATCGAATGACCAGCGACTTCAAGGTCCAGAACTTCATCGGCGGCGAAAGTGTCGACTCGGCCGGCGGCGCCAGCATGCCGCTGGTCGATCCGTCGACCGGTGAGCGGTACGGCAGCGCGCCGATCTCCAACGAGGCCGACATCGACCATGCGTACGCGGCCGCGTCGAAGGCGTTCGCCGACTGGAAGCGCACCACCCCGTCGGTGCGGCAGAAAGCGCTGCTCGACTTCGCCGACGACGTCGAGGCGAGTGCCCAGGCGCTGGTCGAAGCCGAGGGACGCAACACCGGTAAGCCCAACCACGTCACGATGGCCGAAGAGATCCCCCCGATGGTGGACCAGATCCGCTTCTTCGCAGGCGCGGCGCGAATGCTGGAGGGCAAGTCGGCCGGCGAGTACATGGAGAACCACACCTCGTGGATCCGCCGCGAACCGGTCGGGGTCATCGGGCAGGTGGCCCCCTGGAACTACCCGATGATGATGGCGATCTGGAAGTTCGTGCCCGCTGTCGCGGCGGGCAACACCGTCGTCATCAAGCCCAGCGACACGACCCCGGTGACGACGGTGATGCTGGCCCAGATCGCCGCCAGGCACTTTCCGCCCGGAGTGCTGAATGTCGTTTGCGGAGACCGGGAAACCGGCGCCGCCGTCGTGGCGCACCCGACTCCGCAGATGGTGTCGATCACCGGTTCGGTCGCCGCGGGCCGCGCGGTGGCGGTCAGCGCGGGCGGACACCTCAAGCGCACGCACCTGGAGTTGGGCGGCAAGGCGCCCGTGATCGTGTTCGACGACAGCGACATCGCATCGGCGGCCGAAGGCATCGCGACGGCGGGCTATTTCAACGCCGGACAGGACTGCACAGCGGCCACGCGCGTGCTTGCGACGGCCCGGGTGGCCTCGGACCTGACCGAGGCGCTGGCCGAGCAGGCGCGCAGTGCGCACACGACGTACGGCAGGCCCGCCGACGACGAGGACGCGTGGGTGCCGCCGGTGAACAACGCCGCTCAATTGGAGCGGGTGCTCGGGTTTCTGGGAGACGTGCCGTCACATGCCTCGGTCGCGGTCGGCGGAGGACGCCAGGGCGCCAAGGGTTTCTACGTTGAACCGACGGTGATCGGCGGCCTGCGGCAGAACGACAGGCTGGTTCAGCAGGAGATCTTCGGGCCGGTCATCACCGTGCAGGAGTTCTCCGATGAGGACGAGGCGATCGCGTGGGCCAACGGCACCGAATACGGGTTAGCGTCATCGGTGTGGACGCGCGATGTGTCACGCGCACTACGGGTTTCGGCGGCCCTCGATTTCGGCTGTGTGTGGATCAACACGCATATTCCGTTGGTGGCAGAGATGCCGCACGGCGGGTTCAAGTCGTCGGGCCACGGTAAGGACCTGTCGATGTACGGCTTCGAGGAGTACACCCGCATCAAGCACGTCATGGCCTACACGGGCTGACGTCCCGTCGCAATTTGTGGAGCGTCAGCGGCGCTGACCGCCGGTGCGGCTCCACAAATCGCTGATGGGTCAGAAGACCCTGACGTCGATCAGCGTGGAGACGAAGCGGTAGATGTCGTCGACGGTCAGTTCGGTGCCGTCGACCTCGACGTCGATCAGGTTGGACAACAAGTCGTCGGTCGGCTTCCAGCAGCGCTCGGCGATCTTGACGTCGATGTATTGGTACAGCGCTTCTTCGTCGTGAGGCGTCGTCGGGCCGCCGGCCAGGCGGGCGAACAGCGGCCAGTCCTCCTGGGGGAAGCCGAACGCCTCACACACCGCGGTTGCCGAATTCTGCCGCGCAACAACGGAATCAGTGATACCAGGCCTATCGGACATGGTTGGGCCTCCTGACAAGTTTGACGTCGACATCGAACGCCGTTGACCGAGTTCAACCGAAAGGCGCACGTCGAGTGGATTACCTAGCCAGGCTAGCTTCAACTCCTGATGCACGGCAGTCATCCGAGTCACAGTGACGCGGTGAAACTCGTCGCATGAGCAGGTATTTGGGATCCACGTCACCCGCGCGGCCCCGTGACACGCAAAGCGCCCCACAACCTGTGTGGGGCGCCTTGTGGTTGTGCTGATGGTTACCGGTGTGCGAGCCGACCGCCACGATGGCCGCGCGAGCGGAACCTGTCGAGCAAGCCGCGGCGACGCGGTTTTGCGGCCTCTGCCGTGGGCCCGATGACCTCGGTTCGCTGCTCGGCCATCGCCGGCTGCCCGGCGGTGTGTGGAGTGTGGCCGGGGGCCGGAGCGGGTTCGGCCGCAGCAACCGGCGCGTGGGTGGCCGGTGCGGGTTCGTGGGCAACGGTGTTCGCGGTGTCCGCGGCCAGCGGACGATCTGCCCATTCGACGTCGCGGACACTTCGCACCGAGATGCGGCCGAGCGCCGCCGCGCCCAGGAACACGATCAGCGCGCCCAGACCGTAGAAGTACGTCAACTCCAGCGCGATGCGCTTGGCTTCGGTGGCGGCGACGGGCACGCCCGCGTCACCCATACCCAACGGGCCCGCCAGAGCGCGACCGATGATGAACCAGACGCCACCAGCCACAGCGAGCCATCCGCCGAGCGATGCTGTCGCACGGTTACGCGACATCAGCAGGAGCAGGCCGCCCAGCAGCGTCACCACGCCGGGCAGCACCTCCAGCCAGCCCCGGCCGGTCGTCCACGTCCACGCCTGGTCGGGGCTGTACGCGAAGTTGAACAGGGGCCCGATGAAGGGGGCCAGTGCGCCCCACGCACCCAACAGGATCAACAGGAATCCACTCGTGGCGCCGCGACTGCGCGGCATTCGCATACGCCCACCTCGGGGGTGTACTCGCGTATCGGTCATGATGCCTCCTTGGTCGTGAGGCGTGGTTACCCGCGCTGACGCATCCGTAACCGGCGTCAGCGGAAAAGCGCTGCTGCCGCTCACAGCAGGCTCCCAGCCAGGGCGGGAATAGTTTTTATATCGACTATCGATGTTTTTGGTGGACGCAACGGCGCGCCCCGCAGTCCACGCTCGTCCGAAGGATTTCTCGATGACGACCAATACCCGTGAGGCGCGCCTCGAGCGCCGTATCTCCGATTTGTTCCAGACCGACCCGCAGTTCGCCGCTGCGCGCCCCTTGGTGAGGATCACCAACGCGATCGAACAACCCGGTCTGCCTCTGCCCCAACTCATCCAGACGGTCTTCGACGGCTACGCCGACCGACCCGCGCTCGGTGCGCGCGCCGTCGAATTCGTCACAGACCCGGACACCGGACGCACCTCAACCCAGCTCCTGTCGCGCTTCAACACCATCACCTACCGCGACCTGTCCAAGCGTGCCGCAGCCGTCGCCGCGACACTGACAGACGCTGGGGTCCAACCCGGCGACCGCGTGGCCATCGTGGGCTTCACCAGCGTCGACTACGTGACCGTCGACTTGGCGCTCATCCACCTGGGAGCGGTCTCGGTGCCGCTTCAGACCAGCGCGACCGTGGCGCAATTGCGGCCCATCGTCGCCGAAACCGAACCTGTCGCCGTGGCCTCGAGTGTCGACTTCCTCGACGACGCGGTTGAATTGATCACCAACGGCCCTGTCCCCCAACGCCTGCTCGTGTTCGACTACCACCACCAGGATGACGACCACCGCGCGGCGATCGATGCCGCCACGGCTCGTCTCGACGGAACCGGTGTGCACATCGAGACGTTGACCGACGTCCTGAGTCGCGGCCGTGCACTGCCCGTTCCTCGGCCCGCCGACGTGGCCCAGGACGAACTCGCGCTGCTGATCTACACGTCGGGCAGCACGGGCGCACCCAAAGGCGCGATGTACCAACGCGAGATGGTGGCGAACTTCTGGCGTCGCGCGAGCATGGCCACATGGGGTGGCGGACCGGCGCTTCCGTCGATCACCCTGAACTTCATGCCGATGAGCCACGTGATGGGCCGCGGCGTCCTCTACGCCACCCTCGGCGCCGGCGGTACCGGGTATTTCGTTGCCAAAAGCGACCTGTCGACACTGCTTGAAGACCTATCGCTCGTACGCCCCACCCAATTGAGCTTCGTCCCGCGGATCTGGGACATGATGTTTCAGCGGTATCAAAGCGATGTCGACCGCCGCACCGCCGACGGTGTCGATCGCTGGGTCGCCGAAACCGATGTGTCGGCCGATTTCCGACAGCGCGTGCTGGGCGGGCGCTTCATCTCCGCGATGACGGGATCGGCCCCCATCTCGCCGGAGATGAAGGAGTTCGTCGAAACACTTCTCGACCTCCACCTGACCGACGGTTACGGATCCACTGAAGCCGGTTCCGTCTTCGCCGACGGGCATGTCAACCGCCCGCCGGTCATCGACTACCGGCTGGTCGACGTCCCCGATCTCGGCTACTACCGCACCGACCGCCCTTATCCGCGAGGCGAACTGCTGGTCAAGTCGGAGACGATGTTCCCCGGTTACTACAAGCGCCCAGAGATCACCGCATCGGTGTTCGACGCGGACGGCTACTACAAAACCGGCGACATCGTGGCCGAGGTCGGTCCGGACCAGTTGGTCTACCTCGACCGACGCAACAACGTGCTCAAGCTGTCGCAGGGTGAGTTCGTCACGGTCGCCAAACTCGAAGCTGCGTTCGGCACCAGCCCGCTGATTCGCCAGATCTTCATCTACGGCAACAGCGCTCGTTCCTACCTGCTGGCGGTGATCGTGCCGACCGAGAATGCGCTGGCCCGCTACGACGGTGGTGAATTGAGGTCCGCGCTCGCCGAGTCGCTGCAGGACGTGGCCAGGACCGCGGGGCTCCAGTCGTATGAGATCCCCCGCGACTTCATCGTGGAGACGACGCCGTTCACGCTCGAGAACGGTCTGCTCACCGGTATTCGCAAGCTCGCGCGCCCGGCACTCAAGGAGCGCTACGGCATTCGGCTGGAGGCGCTCTACACCGAGCTCGCCGACAGCCAGGCCGCCGAGCTGCAGGCCCTGCGTCAGCACGGCGCCGAGCGTCCCGTCATCGAGACGATCAGCCGGGCCGCCGGTGCCCTGCTGGGCGCCACCGCGACCGAGCTGCAGCCCGATGCGCACTTCACCGACCTCGGTGGTGACTCCTTGTCGGCGTTGACTTTCGGCAACCTACTGAACGAGATCTACGACATCGAGGTGCCCGTCGGCGTCATCGTCAGCCCTGCCACTGACCTGGCCGCGCTCGCCGCCTACATCGAGTCCGCGCGCCAACCGGGTTCCAAGAGGCCGACATTCGCTTCGGTGCACGGCCGTGACGCCACCGAGGTCCACGCGAGTGACTTGACATTGAACAAGTTCGTCGACGACCGCGCTCTGGCCGCCGCACCCGCGCTGCCGGGTCCGAGCACCGAGGTGCGCACGGTGCTGCTGACCGGTGCGACCGGCTTTCTGGGCCGCTATTTGGCGCTGGAGTGGCTCGAGCGGATGGCCATGGTCGGAGGAACGGTGATCTGCCTGGTCCGCGGGAAGGACGATGCCTCGGCGCGCAACCGCTTGGATCGGACCTTCGACTCGGGAGACCCCGAATTGCTGTGCCACTACCGGGAATTGGCCGCCGATCATCTCGAGGTCATCGCCGGGGACAAGGGCGAGCCCGATCTGGGACTCGATCGTCAGACCTGGCAGCGGCTCGCCGACACCGTCGACCTGATCGTCGATCCGGCTGCGCTGGTCAACCACGTGTTGCCCTACAGCCAGCTGTTCGGCCCCAACGCCCTCGGCACCGCGGAGCTGATCCGCATCGCCGTGACGACGAAGATCAAGCCGTTCGTCTATGTGTCCACGATCGGTGTCGGCGCGGGCATCGCACCCGGTCGGTTCACCGAGGACGGCGATATCCGGCTGATCAGCCCGACACGCAGGGTCGACGACAGCTACGCCAACGGGTACAGCAACAGCAAGTGGGCCGGTGAGGTGTTGCTGCGCGAAGCGCACGACCTGTGCGGGCTGCCGGTCGCCGTGTTTCGTTGCGACATGATCCTGGCCGACACCACCTACGCGGGCCAGCTCAATGTGCCGGACATGTTCACGCGCCTGATCCTGAGCCTCGTCGCGACCGGAATCGCGCCGTTCTCGTTCTATGAGGTCGACGAGGAGGGTCGTCGCCAACGCGCGCACTACGACGGGCTTCCCGTCGAGTTCATCGCCGAGGCCATCTCGACGCTGGGAGCGCAGGTCGGCCACGATGCCGAACCGGGTTTCGAGACCTACCACGTCATGAACCCCTACGACGACGGCATCGGGCTCGACGAGTTCGTCGACTGGTTGATCGATGCGGGTCATCCGATCGAACGCGTCGGCGACTACGCCACGTGGCTGCAGCGATTCGAGACCGCGATGCGCGGGTTGCCCGAACGGCAGCGGCAGGCGTCGCTGCTTCCGCTGCTGCACAACTATCAGCGGCCCGAGACCCCGATCCGGGGTTCGATCGCCCCGACAGAGCGGTTCCGTACGGCGGTGCAGAACGCGAAGATCGGCCCGGACAAGGACATTCCGCACGTGACGCGCGAGGTCATCGTCAAGTACGCCACCGATCTGGAACTGTTGGGGCTGCTGTGAGACGACGCACGCGGCTACAGCGTGACCGCCACGGCCAACAGCACTATCGCGATCAACGGGAAGATGCCCTGCGTGACGGCGGCCTTCGCCTTGTCCGGTGACGACACCAACAACACCAGCGCCGCCGCGAGCATCGACCCGACACCGGCGAAGATCAACGCGATGCCGACCCAGTTGTAGCCGATGGCGCCGATCACGATTCCAGCGAGCGTGACGATGGCCAGAAACAGGTTGTAGAAGCCCTGGTTGAAGGCCAACTCCTTGGTGGCCAGCGCTTCTTCCTCGGTGAGACCGAAGGTCGCTCTGGTGCGCGCCGACGTCCACGTCAGCGACTCCATCACCCAGATGTAGATGTGCAGGAGGGCAGCGAGGCCCGCGAAGAACAACCCGACGAATCCCATTACGCGACCACGCTTTCCACTCGCACCACCGGCGGTATTGCCAACATGACCAGACCGGTCATCGCGATCCAGGCCACCACGCTGTACGCGCCGGGCAGCCCGATCCAGGTGTGCAGCAGCGCGGGCAGCCCCAGCACCGCGAGGACCGCCGACCACTTGGGCAGCACGCCGGTACGCCACACGATGTATGCGGTGGCGAAAATCAATGCGGCCGAACCGATATGGCTGTAGTGGTACAGCCATACCGCCAGGCCGAGGAACGGTTGTGAGTACGACGTCACGGTGAGGTCGTCGAACCGCACGATGGCGGCGGGCACGGCGACCTCGGCGGCCAGACCGGCCGCGGTCAGCGCGAGGAACACCGTTCCGCCGATCGCGGCGGTGTAGACCGCGCCGGTGGGCCCGGCCGCCGACCGCAGCATCGACACGAGCACTCCGAGGAAGAGCAGGCCGAACAGCAGGTGCAGTAGCGCAAGCGTGCCGTTGAGCGTGAGAAACGTTGCTGCACTGTCGAAGTAGGCGTCCACCCCGCCGGCGTCCTTCGGCGTCTCCGGCGAGCCGACCAGATACGCCGGCACGATCACGCCGGCACAGGCCACGCCGAGCAGACCGCCCAGCCTGATCGTGCCGCTGCCCATTTGCGCTCCCCCTCAGTCGAAAAGACCCACCTGGCCGAGACCGGTGACTCCGCTCGGCGGGGTCAGGCCCAGGTGCGTCCAGGCCTGCGCGGTGGCCACGCGTCCCCTCGGTGTGCGCGCGATCATCCCGGCGCGCACGAGGAACGGCTCGCACACCTCTTCGACGGTCGTCGCCTCCTCGCCGACCGCGACCGCCAGCGTGGAGACACCGACCGGTCCCCCACCGAAACTGCGTGTCAGCGCGGACAACACGGCGCGGTCGAGGCGGTCAAGCCCGAGCTCGTCGACGTCGTAGACCTCCAGCGCCGCCTTGGCGATATCGCGGGTGATCACCCCGTCGGCGCGGACCTCGGCGTAGTCGCGGACCCGGCGCAGCAGCCGGTTGGCGATGCGCGGTGTGCCTCGCGACCGGCGTGCGATCTCTGCACCCGCGTCGGCGCCCAATTCGATGCCGAGAATTCCCGCCGAACGCGCCAACACCCGCTCGAGTTCTGCCGGCTCGTAGAAGTCCATGTGAGCGGTGAAGCCGAACCGGTCACGCAACGGCCCGGTCAGCGCACCCGAGCGGGTGGTCGCCCCCACGAGCGTGAACGGAGCGACATCGAGCGGAATCGACGTCGCACCGGGACCCTTTCCGACCACGACGTCGACGCGGAAGTCCTCCATCGCCAGGTACAACATCTCCTCGGCGGGCCGCGCGATGCGGTGAATCTCGTCGATGAACAGGACGTCGTGCTCGACCAGGTTGGACAACATCGCGGCCAGATCGCCTGCCCGCTCGAGCGCCGGTCCGGAGGTGACCCGCAGCGACGAGCCCAGTTCGGCGGCGATGATCATCGCCAGCGACGTCTTGCCCAACCCGGGTGGACCCGACAGCAGGATGTGATCCGGTGTGCCGCCACGGTTCTTGGCGCCCTCGATGACCAGCTGCAGCTGCTCGCGGACGCGCGGTTGCCCGATGAACTCGTGCAGCGACCGCGGGCGCAGGCTCGCGTCGATGTCACCCTCGCCGACCGTCAGCGCCGGGGAGACCTCGCGTTCGTCGGCGTCGCCGGCGTCGTCGTCGGTGAATCTGCTCATTTGTTGCCCAGCATCGAGAGCGCCGCCCGCAGCGCGGTCGACTGATTCGCTTCGGGGTCGTTGGCCAACACCTTGTCGGTGGCCTCTTCAGCCTGTTTGGCCGCGAACCCGAGCCCGACGAGCGCCTCCACCACCGGGCCGCGCACCGCATGGCCGGTCGCGGTCGCCGCGCCGGACGGCGAGACGGCGCCCACCTTGTCGCGCAGGCTCAAGGCCATCAACTCGGCGGTCTTCTTACCCACCTTGGGAATCCGCGTCAGTGCCGTGATGTCGGCATCGCCGATGGCCTGGCGCAAGGTCGGCCCGTCGTACATCGCCAGCGCGCCGAGCGCGATGCTGGGGCCGATTCCCGACACCCCGAGCAGGGTCAGGAAGAGGTCGCGGGCGTCGCCGTCGGCGAAGCCGTAGAGCGTCTGGGAGTCTTCGCGCACGATCATCGCGGTGATCAGCCGTGCCTCGGTGCCGCGGCGCAGGGTGGCCAACGTCGACGGGGTGGCCATCACCTTGTAGCCGACCCCGCCGGCCTCGATCACGACGTGGTCGAGTGCGATGTCGAGAACCTCACCGCGAACGGACGCGATCATCGTGCCGCCTTCGCTTTCGCCTTGAGCGTGGCCTTGTACTTGCGTTGTTGTTCGGCGGCCAGCGCTTCGGCCGCCGCCATCCTGGCGATCATCGGCGCCCGCCAACAGTGGCAGATCGCCAGGGCCAGCGCGTCGGCGGCGTCGGCCGGAGTCGGTTTGGCCTGCAGCGCAAGGATTCTGGTGACCATCGCGGTCACCTGCGCCTTGTCGGCGTTGCCGTTGCCGGTGACCGCGGCCTTGACCTCGCTGGGCGTGTGGAAGTGCACGTCGATGTCGCGGCGGGCGGCCGCGAGCGCGATCACTCCGCCGGCCTGTGCGGTGCCCATGACGGTGGAGACGTTCTGTTGGGAGAACACCCGCTCGATGGCGATCACGTCGGGTTTGTGGGTGTCCATCCAGTACTCCACGGCCTCGCTGATGGCCAACAGGCGCCGGTGCAGCGGATCGCCCGACGGGGTGCGGACCACGTCGACGTCGAGCGCGGTGACCTGCCGGCCTGTGCCGCCCTCGATGACGGACAGGCCGCAGCGCGTCAACCCGGGGTCGACTCCCATCACCCGCACGTCCGGCCCTTCTGTGAACACTTGTTCGAGAGCTTAGCCGCCCGGAGGCGCGAGACCCGACAGGGACACGCCCGCTCAGATGACGAACTGACCGCCGCGTCCGCCCGCGGTGATCTCCAGCGCGATCTCGCTCATGCGGCCCTTCGACCTGTTCCAGCCGCGCACCAGTTCGCGGCCCACCTGGTGCCCGTCGCGCTCGATGGTGATCACCCAGCGCACGCCGCAGAATTTGGCGAGCAACCAGAACGGCCACAGCACCAGAAACAGCGCGCCGACGAGGATCTCCAGCCATCCGAACGTCAGGTCGAGCGCGTCGCCGGGAAACGGCCACCACCGCCTGCTGATCTGCCACTCGGTGCCGACTGTGTCGCGTACCACTGCCACCCGCCAATTGTGCTTGTGGGAGGGCTGAATCCGCGTTCGACGCCCCGAAGCCGATGTTTCCGTGCGCGGCAACACGGCTACCGTCGATTGAGGACCTGACCCCGATTCGTGGAGTTGACCTCATCCCCATGCCCGACGAGACCGAACTGCAGACTGCAAGCAACATCGCCGTCACCCTGGCCTGGGCGGCTGGAGCGATCGCCGCCGTGTACGTGTTCGGGGTGCTGCTGACCTGGCTGATGGCGCGCATCAGCCGTCGCAGCGCGCTGATCAAGGACATCGAGGTGCTCACCCGCAAGCCGGTGCGCATGCTGTTGATGGTGATCGCGGCCACGGTCGCGGTGCGACGGACCTCCGACACTGCCGACTCGTGGCGCGGCTGGGTGGACCACTGGCTGCTGATCCTGCTGATCGCGTCGATCACCTGGCTGGTCACGGGCTTTGTCCGCGTGGCCGAGCGGCGCATGATCGCCCGCTACGGCGGCGGCGGTGAGGAAATCTCGGACGCCGACCGGTTGTGGCGCCGGGTCCGGACGCAGGTGACCGTGCTGCGCAGGCTCGCGATCGCAATCGTCGTCATCCTCGGCGGTGCGGCGATCCTGATGACGTTCCCGTCGTTCTCCGACATCGGCACCACGGTGTTCGCCTCCGCCGGTGTGTTGTCGGTGGTGGCCGGTCTGGCCGCGCAGACGTCACTGGGCGCGGTCTTCGCCGGGATGCAGATCGCGTTCTCCGGGGCGATTCGCGTCGGCGACATCGTCCAGCTCGAGAACGGTCAGTGGTGGGGTCGCATCGAGGAGATCACGCTGACGTACGTCGTCGTGCGCATCTGGGACGAGCGCCGGCTCGTGCTGCCCTCCACCTATTTCACCACCGAGCCGTTCGAGAACTGGACCCGCAGCGCCACCGAGATCATGGGCACCGTCGAATTCGACGTCGACTTCAACGTCCCGTTCAACGACATGCGTGCCGAGTTGGACCGGCTGCTGGCCGAAAGCGACCTGTGGGACGGCCGGCGCGGCGTCCTGCAGGTGACCGACGCGGTCGGCGGTGTGGTGCGGGTGCGAGTCGTGGTCAGCGCACACAACGCGGGTGCGCTCTACGACCTGCAGTGCGCGGTGCGCGAAGGGCTCGTCGACTGGGTGCAACGCACCGGCGGCGTGGTCCCGATCCATCGCATCCAGCCCGCGGAAGCGGCTCCGGAACCGCAGACCGGTGGTGAGGTCGCCGGCGAGACCAAGCGCGTTGCGGCGGGGATGTTCTCCGGCAGCCCCGAAGCCGAGGAGCGTGCCAAGGCGTTCGACCACACCATCGACTGCGACGACGACGAGCTGGTGCGGACAAACGGCAGGGGCTGAGGCGCCGTCAGGACGCCGCGGGCTCCTCGACCGGGTCGACGGGATCGAGCGGGTATGTGCCCGCCTGCACGGAGGCAGCGATCTCGTGAATACGCTCGCCGGACCGGCGCCACCCGCGCACGCGTTCGCGGCCGACCCGCAAGCCGTCACGTTCGATGACGATCTTCCACGACACGCCGAGCCACTTCAACGCCAGCCAGACCGGCCACATCACCAGGAACGGCAACATGAGCAGAAAGAAGAACGTGTCCAAGGTGTCGAATCCGGTCTGCCACGGCAGGGTGCGCCACCACCAGCGCCGCACCGTCACTGTCTCGCCCTCCGGGTCGGTCACCGTCACCCTGGCCATCCCCGCGTCCTCCGCTCGTTGAAGTGGTCATCCCGATAATGAGCGAATGACGTTCAGCGGGCCGGCCGAAGACAGGCAACTCATTCGAGAGCGACTCGAAATCTACAGCGACGCAGTCACCCGCAAGGACCGTGACACGTATCTGGCCTGCTGGACCGAGGACGGCCGCCGAACGGGTTCAGGCGGCGAGTGCCATGGCAGGAGCGAACTGCGCGACCATTGGGACGGCATCTTCGGAGCCATCGAGCAGATGGCGTTCTTCACTCAGATGGCGTCGCTGGCGGTGCGTGGTGATCGGGCCGAGGCACGGTCGTACTGCCTGGAGTTCCTGAAGCTGCGCGACCAACCGGTACGCCAGTTGGTCGGCGAGTACGTCGACCAACTGGTGCGCGTCGACGGGACCTGGCTGTTCGCCCACCGCCACTACCGGGTGGCCCTGACGGTCTAGTCTTCAGTCCTCGGCGTCGAGCTCGGCGGCGACCTCGTCGGGGACGTCGATGTTGGTGTAGACGTCCTGGACGTCGTCGAGGTCTTCGAGCGCGTCGACCAACTTCATGATCTTGCGAGCGCCGTCGGCGTCCAGCGGCACGCTCACCGAGGGCACGAATCCGGCTTCGGCCGACTCGTAGTCGATGCCCGCATCCTGCAGCGCTGTGCGCACCGCAACGAGATCAGTTGGCTCGCAGATGATCTCGAATGAATCACCGAGATCGTTGACGTCTTCGGCTCCGGCGTCGAGCACCGCCATCAACACGTCGTCCTCGGTGAGGTCGTTCTTGTCGAGGGTGATGACACCTTTGCGCGAGAAGAGATAGGCCACCGAACCCGGATCGGCCATGCTGCCACCGTTGCGCGTCATCGCCACGCGCACCTCGCCTGCCGCCCGGTTGCGGTTGTCGGTCAGGCATTCGATCAGGACCGCAACGCCGTTGGGCCCGTACCCCTCGTAGGTGATGTTCTGGTACTCGGCGCCGCCGGCTTCCTCACCGCTGCCGCGCTTGCGGGCGCGTTCGATGTTGTCGTTGGGCACCGACGACTTCTTGGCCTTCTGGATCGCGTCGTACAGCGTGGGGTTGCCCGCCGGGTCGCCGCCGCCCACGCGCGCCGCGACCTCGACGTTTTTGATCAATTTGGCGAACATCTTGCCCCGGCGGGCGTCGATGACGGCTTTCTTGTGCTTGGTGGTGGCCCACTTGGAATGGCCGCTCATGCAGGTAGTACCTCTCCGTGCGCTTTCGGGCGCCAAGTTTTCGTGCGTTGAGTCCGCCCGACGAGTCTACGTGGACGTTTGCGTCCTACCGAACCGCGTCGGGCGACGTCAGCGCGATGACGCGGTAGCCGACGGCGGCCGGCCAGCCGATGTGACCGTGCACGTGCAACTGCAGCCAGGTCGGCGCGCCCGACGGGTCATCGGTGAACGTCGCGGCGGCATCGACGATCGCGCCGGTCTCACCGGAGGCCTGCAGGACAACCGACACGGACAGCGTCGCGCCGGCCAGCGAGGCCCGGTCGTACGGGAGGCTGTCGGGAAGGAAGAACGACGCCGAGAAGTTCGGCGTGCGGATGCCTTTGGGCGCGTTCGGCGCTCTGCGCAACGCCAGACCGGACACTTGCGGTTTGCCGTCGAACCAGGCGGTTCCGGTGTACTCGGTGCGCCGCGCCTCGCCGCCGCCCGGGGTCGTGACCAGGGTGTCGATGCGTGGTTGCGGCTCGACTTCGACCATCGTCATCGCGGCGTCCCCGTCCTGCCGGCGCTGTTAGGTGTGCCACACTACTTCGCCGCTATCTTACTCCGCAGTAAGATAGCGGCATGTCCTTCTCGCTCGAGCTTTCGCCGGATCTCATCCACGTCCGCGACTGGGTGCACGAATTCGCCGCAGACGTCGTCCGCCCCGCCGCCGCGGAGTGGGACGAACGCGAAGAGACGCCGTGGCCGATCATTCAGGAGGCCGCGAAGGTCGGCTTGTACTCGATGGAGTTCTTCGCCGAGCAGGCGGGCGAACCGTCGGGTCTGGGCATGCTCGTCGCGTTCGAGGAGATGTTCTGGGGCGACGCGGGTATCGCGCTGTCCATCCTGGGCACCGGCCTGGCAGCGGCGTCGTTGGCCGCCAACGGCACCCCCGAGCAGATGGCCGAATGGCTGCCGCAGATGTTCGGCAGCGTCAACGAACCGAAGGTCGCGTCGTTCTGCTCGTCGGAACCCGGCGCGGGGTCCGACGTCGGCGCCATCCTCACCCGCGCCCGCTACGACGAGGCCACCGATGAGTGGGTGCTCAACGGCACCAAGACCTGGGCCACCAACGGCGGTATCGCCGAGGTGCACATCGTGGTCGCGTCGGTGTATCCGGAACTGGGCACCCGCGGGCAGGCCACGTTCATCATCCCGCCGAACACCCCCGGCTTCCGGCAGGGACAGAAGTTCCTCAAGCACGGCATTCGCGCCTCACACACCGCCGAGGTGGTGCTCGAGGACGTCCGCATCCCCGGCAACCTGATCGTTGGTGGCCGCGAGAAGTTCGAGGAGCGCATCGCGCGGGTGCGCGAGGGCAAGAGATCCAAGAGCCAGGCCGCGTTGGCGACGTTCGAGCGCACGCGACCCACCGTCGGCGCCATGGCCGTCGGCGTGGCGCGTGCGGCCTATGAGTACGCGCTCGAGTACGCGCTGCAGCGCGAGCAGTTCGGCCGCAAGATCGGCGAGTTCCAGGCCATCGCATTCAAGTTGGCCGATATGAAGGCCCGCATCGACGCCGCCCGGATGCTGGTCTGGCGGGCCGGCTGGATGGCGCGCAACGGCAAGGCATTCGAGAACGCCGAGGGTTCGATGGCCAAGCTGGTGGCCAGCGAGACCGCCGTGTACGTCACCGATGAGGCGATCCAGATCCTCGGCGGCAACGGCTACACCCGCGAGTACCCCGTCGAGCGGATGCACCGCGACGCCAAGATCTTCACGATCTTCGAGGGCACCAGCGAGATTCAGCGCCTGGTGATCGGCCGCGCGGTCACCGGCCTCGAAATCCGCTAGCTTTCCCGGCGATTTGTGAGTGAAAACGTTCGCCTAGCGATCGGAATCACTCACAAATCGCTCGGGAACTAGAGCATGTCGACGAACAGTTTGTGGATCCGACGGTCGCCGGTCATCTCCGGGTGGAAGGCCGTCGCGAGCCGCTTGCCGTGTCGCACCGCGACGATGTGACCGGCGGCCTCGGCGAGCACCTCGACCTCCGGGCCGACACGTTCGACCCACGGCGCGCGGATGAACACGGCGTGCACCGGCCCGTCGACGCCACCGAAGGCGATGTCGTCTTCGAACGAGTCGACTTGGCGGCCGAATGCATTGCGCCGCACCGTCATATCGATGCCCTTCAGCGGGGTGGCCTCCCGGCCCGTCGATCCGGCATCCAGGATCTCCGAGGCCAGCAGGATCATCCCCGCGCACGAGCCGTAGGCCGGCATACCGTCGGCCAGTCGCGACCGCAGCGGTTCGAGCAGATCGAGTTCGCGCAGCAGATGGCTCATCGCGGTGGACTCCCCGCCCGGGATCACCAGCGCGTCGACAACTTCAAGTTCGCGCACCCGCCGCACGGTGGAGGCCGCCGCCCCGGCCTCGCGCAGCGCCGCCAGGTGTTCGCGGGTGTCGCCTTGTAGCGCAAGGACACCGACGTGCGCGGTGCTCACGGTGTGTAGTCGCGTTTGAAGCGGGTCAGCCCCTCCTGCATGACCGCCGCCACCATCTCGCCGTACTGGTTGAAGATCTTGCCCTGACACAACGACCGGCCACCGGAGGCCGACGGCGAAGACTGGTCGTAGAGCAGCCACTCGTCGGCGCGGAACGACCGCATGAACCACATCGCGTGATCGAGCGAGGCCACCTGCAGATGCGCGCGCTCCCCGGAGTGGTGGACCTGCGCCGAACCCAGCAGCGTCAGATCGCTCATGTAGGCCAGCGCACAAATGTGCAGCACATAGTCGTCAGGCAGCGGATCGCGATGACGGAACCACACCTGCTGCTGAGAAGCCTTGCCGGGCAACCGGGTCAGCTTCTCCTGCGGCACGATGCGAACGTCCCACTCGGCGAACTGGTTGAAGCCCGCGTCGTCGAACGCCTTGATCTCGGTCAGTCCCGGACAGTCCTCGGGCGGGGGCGCCACCGGCATCGCGTCCTGGTGCTCGATTCCGCTCTGGTCGGTCTGGAAGGAGGCCGACATCGAGAAGATGGTCTCGCCGTGCTGGATCGCGTTGACCCGACGGGTGATGAACGAGCCACCGTCGCGCAACCGCTCGACGATGTAGACCGTCGGCGTCTTGGCATCCCCGGGACGAAGGAAGTAGCCGTGCAGGGAATGCACCTGAAACTGCGGGTCGACCGTGCGCACCGCCGACACCAGCGACTGCCCCGCCACGTGTCCACCGAAAGTGCGCTGCAGGAAACCGGATTCGGGGCTGAACACGCTTCCCCGATAGATGTTGACCTCGAGTTGTTCGAGATCGAGGATCTGTTCGATCGCCATTCGGCCCGTTACCAGCCGCGTTCGGCGAGCCGGTGTGGCGCAGCGACGCTCTCCACGTTGATGCCGACCATCGGCTCGCCAAGGCCGCGCGACACCTTCGCCAACACGTCGGGGTCGTCGTAGAACGTGGTGGCCTTGACGATGGCCGCGGCACGCGCTGCCGGGTCGCCGGACTTGAAGATCCCCGAGCCGACGAACACGCCCTCGGCGCCCAGCTGCATCATCATCGCCGCATCCGCCGGCGTGGCGATGCCGCCTGCGGTGAACAGCGTCACCGGCAGCTTCCCGGCGCGAGCCACCTCGACCACGAGGTCGTAAGGAGCCTGCAGTTCCTTGGCCGCGACATACAGCTCGTCCTCCGACAGCGAGGTCAGCCGACGGATCTCACCGCCGATCTGCCGCATGTGGGTGGTCGCGTTGGACACGTCGCCCGTGCCGGCCTCGCCCTTCGAGCGGATCATCGCCGCGCCCTCGGTGATGCGCCGCAGCGCCTCGCCGAGATTGGTCGCACCACACACGAACGGAACGGTGAACTTCCACTTGTCGATGTGGTGGGTGTAGTCGGCGGGGGTCAGCACCTCGGACTCGTCGATGTAGTCGACGCCGAGGCTCTGCAGGATCTGCGCCTCCACGAAGTGGCCGATGCGGACCTTGGCCATCACCGGGATGGTGACCGCCGAGATGATCCCTTCGATGAGGTCGGGATCGCTCATGCGCGCGACGCCACCCTGAGCCCGGATGTCGGCGGGCACTCGCTCGAGCGCCATGACCGCCACCGCACCGGCGCCCTCGGCGATCTTGGCCTGCTCGGGCGTGACCACGTCCATGATCACGCCGCCCTTGAGCATCTCGGCCATGCCGCGCTTCACCCGGGCTGTTCCGGTCTGCCCCGAGCCGTTGCGATGCGAGCCGTTCGGTGCGGTTTCCACTGCTATCTCCTCCGAATTACTACTGATCCAGTCTAGTGGGGCCCGCCAAATCAATTGAATCCGCAGTTCGCGGGCTGTGACTTGCGAACCGTTGCCGGGACGGCTCCCCCACCGGGAAATCAGTTCAGATGCCATTGTCTCATCACCCCGGTGAGAGCCGACAATCCAGCAGCTCTCGGGTGACCCATGCTGGACTGGCGTGGCCGGAAGCCGGGGATGGCGCCGCCGCGTCACCTGGCGTCGCCGCTCCCTGCCGAACATCGCCCGATGCGCTGACGCCCGCGATCCCCGGACGATAAGCTGCCCGCGCAAAAGCTGGGAGCCGACTGGCTGTCCGCTGTGATTCTGGGTCCGGGGAACGACAGGAGCGGGCAGATGACAAGCACTCCCATCGGTTTCACGTCGCTGGTGGCCGCCGTGGCGCTGGGCGTCTGGGGCGTCGGCGCCGTGGACGTCGCGCCCGAGGTCGCACTCGCCTCTGTGGGGTCACACGGTGTCGCGGAGAGCCCGATGCTGCCGACGGAGATGCACGGTGATCCCGACGCGGCGAGCAACTACTGGAGCCAGCAGAACTTCCAGGACTGCGGCCTGATGGCGGTTGCCACGGTCGTCGGCCTGACCACCGGAAAGGCACCCACGGAGCAGGAGATCGTGGCGGTGGCCTCGAGCCTCAAGAGCCCCGGCAGCGACCGGCCGATCTACACACCGCCCAATCCGAACGATCCGAACTCCGACAACGGAACCGACTCCGACGACCAGGTACTCCTTTTGAAGCACTATGGAGTCAACGCCACCGCCACCGACGATGATCTGGCTGCCCAGACCGGCTTGGCCACCGGCATGCCCGCGCTCATCACCTACCTCGACAGCGGACGTCGACTGATCGCGGGCGTCAACTCCGAGACGATCTGGGCGGAGGAGGGCAGCCACACCGAGGACGACCACTCCGTCGTCGTCAGCGGTGTCGACCCGGAGGCGGGAATCGTCTACCTCTCCGACAGCGGGAGCGAGGACGGCGACGGCGAACAAGTGCCCATCGACGTCTTCGAGAAGGCGTGGGCACCCGGTGCGCACGATTTGATCGTGGCCGGCTGACAACTCGTCAGCGGATCTGCACGGCCTGCCCCGTGGGGCGGGCCGGCCCGTCGGCCAGCACACCGGCCTGATCGAGCAGTTCGCCCAGTTGCAGCGGGTAGACGGTCTGGCCATCGGCGACCAGTTCCTGAATCACTGTCGCATCACACCAGCGGTAGCCGTGAATCGTGCGCCGTTCCAGCGCGGTATGACCACCCAGCGTCGGCTCGAATCGTGTTGTGCGATAGACGAAGAACAACTCTTGGCTGCGGATCACCGAACCGTCGAACTCGAATACGGCCTGGCGCCGCCACAGCGGCCCCACCAGGTCGGTGGCGGCCACCCGCAGACCGGTCTCCTCGCCGACCTCCCGCGCGGCGGCGACCGCAAGCTCCTCCCCCGCCTCCACGGCACCGCCGACGGTGAACCACCATCGCGGCGCGTCGGCCAGCGCCGGGTCCGAGCCGCAAAACAGCAGCACAGCGCCGGCCTCGTCGAGCAGAATCACCCGCGCCGAGGTGCGCCAGCTCACCTCCGACCGCCCTCCGGTACTGTTTCGATTCGCTCGACGATCTCGAAATACGTTGGCAGCGCGGCGGTTCCACCGAGCCGCAACATGCGAACCACCGGACGTTCGCGCAGCGCGAGGGTGTCGCGCACCGCGTCATTGTGGAAGCGGCGGGCCAGCACCACCCGCGCTTCGGCGTCGGCCAGCTCGGTGACCAGGGGCTGCGGCAGCGACGCCGGGTCCACCTGGGCCAGCGCCGCGGACAGGTCGTTCTCGGCGCCCTCGCGGGCAGATCTCGGTGCCCGTTCGGCGGCGTCGGCCAGCACCGCCAGCCGCGTGGCTTGCGGACCGTCACCGTAGGCGTCGACGGCGACGGCGCGAGCGACGACGGCGCGGCGGGCCAGCGCTCCGTCGAGCGCCTGCCATGACAGGTCATATCGCACATGGAGCCGGTCGAGTCGGTTGGCCGTCTGCAACGCCCATCCGCCGACCGCCAGGATGGCCACGACCAGTATCACCAGCGTGATCACGACGATCCAGGTGATCACCGGACGCCTCCGGTCGCCTTCCTGGCCCTCGCCGTCGCCCTGGCCCTGCCGGCACCGTCACCGCCGGAAACCGTCACCGTGGTGCCCGACCCGGAGACCGTGTCGTACACCCGCATGATCTGTCGGGCCACCACCGACCAGTCGTAACGCCCAACCGCTCGGGTGGCCGCGGCGACATAGCGTTCGCGCACCGCATCGTCGGCAAGTATCTCGATCAGCCCGTCGGCGAGCGCCGCCGCGTCGTCGACCGGGACGAGGCGGCCGGCCTTGCCGTCGTCGAGCACCTGGCGGAACGCGTCGAGGTCGCTGGCGACCACGGCGGTGCCTGCGGCCATCGCCTCGACGAGCACGATGCCGAAGCTCTCGCCGCCCGTGTGGGGCGCGCAGTACACGTCGGCGCTGCGCATCGCCGACGCCTTGGCCACGTCATCGACCTGACCGAGGAAGCGCAGGTGCGACGCGAGATCACCGGCGTCCTCACGCAGTTCGTCCTCGTCACCGCGGCCGACGACGAGGATCTCGACATCGGGGAAGCGTTCGACCAGCGTCGGTAGCGCACGCAGTAGCACCGCCATGCCCTTGCGGGGCTCGTCGAAGCGGCCCAGGAACAACACCGACCTGCCCGCGCGGGGATAGCCGTCGAGCCGCGGCGCGGACGCGAACGCGGTCACGTCCACCCCGTTGGGGATGACGACGGCGTCGCTGCCCAACGCCTCCATCTGCCAGCGCCGGGCCAGGTCCGATACCGCGATGCGCCCGACGATCTTCTCGTGCATCGGCCGCAGGATGGGCTCGAACACGGTGAGCGTCAACGATTTCGTGGTCGACGTGTGGAACGTCGCGATGATCGGGCCCTCGGCGATGTTGAGGGCCAGCATCGACAGGCTGGGGGCGTTGGGCTCGTGTAGGTGCAGCACGTCGAAGTCGCCCTCGGCCAGCCAGCGCTTCACCAGGCGGTGCGTGGCGGGCCCGAACCGCAGGCGTGCGACCGATCCGTTGTACGGGATCGGTACGGCCTTGCCGCCGGAGACGACGTAGTCGGGCAGTTGCGCGCCCGGCGAGGACGGGGCGAGGACGCTGACGTGGTGGCCCAGGCGGTTCATCACCTCGGCGAGCTGCAACACGTGCGACTGCACCCCACCGGGCACGTCGAACGAGTACGGGCAGACCATGCCGATTCTCACGGGCTGGCCTCCAGCCGCGCGCGTCGCTCCGCCGACAGGTCGGCCAGCCACTGCGGTTGCATCATGTGCCAGTCGGCCGGGTGGGCGGCGATGTTGCGGGCGAACCGGTCGGCCAACGCCTGGGTGATGACGGTGACGTCGCCCGACGATGTGTCGATCTCGGGAAACACCCGCATGCCCCACCCATCGCCCTCGAACCAGCAGTGCACCGGGAACAGTGCGGCCCCGGTCTCGATCGCGAGTTTGGCCGAGCCGGCGGGCATGCGCGTGGGTTCGCCGAAGAAATCCACCTCGACCCCGCTGCGACTGAGGTCGCGCTCGGCCATCAGGCATACCGGCCGGTTGTCGCGCAACCGCTCGGCGAGTACCTCGAACGGCGGCCGGTCGCCGCCGGTCAGGGGAACGACCTCGAAACCCAGACCCTCGCGGTACGCGACGAAGCGGTTGTACAGCGACTCGGGCTTGAGGCGTTCGGCAACGGTGGTGAACGTGCCGTAGTTCTGAACCAGCCAGACCCCGGCCATGTCCCAGTTGCCGCTGTGCGGCAGGGACAACACCGCACCGCGGCCGGCGTCCAATGCCGCCCACAGCAGGTCGACGTCGTCCACCACCAGCTCGCGGCCGAGCGCCTCGTGGTCCATCGTCGGCAACCGGAAAGCCTCCCGCCAGTATCGGGCGTAGGAGGCAAGCGAAGCACGGATCAGACCGTCGGGCACCTGCTCGGGTGGTACGCCGACGACACGGGCCAGGTTGTTACGCAGCTGTTCGGGCCCGCCGCCGCGCGCGGCGAAGTGGGCGCCGGCATCGAAAGTGTTGCGCGCGAAGAACTCCGGCATCGCGCGCACCATCCGCCAGCCGGCCGCGTACCCCCAGTCCGCCAGCCGGCCGCCCAACGGATTGGCGCTGGCCGTCGGTCCCGAGGGAGTGGTGGTCACGGCTTACCGGCCTCCGGTTGGTCCCGGCCGGTGTCGGGGTCGTCGGGTTTGGCGATCCGATCCATCGCCCCCGGCGACGTCCGCACGCTGTGCACGCGCTGCCCCAGCGTCACCAGGCTGGTCACCGCGAGCACCCACATCGCGATGTGCAGCAGCCACACCACACCGAACAAACCGGACAGTCCCGCACCGACCAGCACGATGATCAGCCGCTCCGGACGCTCGATGAGACCGCCCTCGGCCGACAATCCACTGGCTTCGGCCCTGGCCTTGATGTAGGAGATGACCTGCGAGGTCACCAGGCAGATCATCGTCGCGACCACGAGCGACGTGCTCTGCAGCCCGAACGCCGCCCACCACAGCAGCCCGCAGAAGATGGCGCCGTCGCTGATGCGGTCACAGGTGGCGTCCAGCACCGACCCGAACCGGGTGCCGCCGCCGCGCTGGCGCGCCATCGCGCCGTCGAGCATGTCGGCGAGCACGAAGAGCCACACGGCGACCGAACCCCACCACAGATGACCGATCGGGTACAGCGTCAAGGCCCCCAGCACCGACCCCGCCGTACCCAGGATCGTGATGCTGTCCGGGGTGAAGCCCGCACGCAGCGCACCCTTGGCGATCGGCGTGCTGATCTTCTCGTACGCCGCCCGGGTCATCAGGTAGAAGTTGCTCACTGCTGTCTCGCCCATTCGGAGGCGAGCAGTTCACGGGTCTCACGCAGCAACTGCGGCACCGCCTTCGAGCCGCCGATGATCGTGATGAAGTTCGCGTCACCACTCCAGCGCGGTACCACGTGCATGTGCAGGTGGTCGGCCAGCGAGCCGCCCGCTGACTGTCCGAGGTTGAGCCCGACGTTGAAACCGTGCGGGTGGGAGACCGACTTGATCACGCGAATCAGCTTCTGGGTGAACGAGATCAGCTCAAAACTCTCGTCGGGGGTGAGGTCTTCCAACTCCGAGACTCGCCGATAGGGCACCACCATCGAGTGCCCCGGGTTGTACGGGTAGAGGTTGAGCACGATGTAGACGGACTCGCCGCGCGCCACGACCAGCCCCTCTTCGTCGGGCATCGTGGGGATGTCGGTGAACGGCTGGCGCGATTTACCCGAACCCGCGGACCCGCCCTTCATGGGCGCCTCGGCGATGTAGCTCATCCGGTGCGGGGTCCACAGCCGCTGCAGATGGTCGGGGTCACCGGCACCGCGGTCGATCACCGTGTGCTCGTTGTCGATGCCGCTGTCGGCCCGCTCGTCGGCGCTCACTTGGCTGTGTCCACCTCGAGCAGTTCGGCTGTGGGAGTGGCGTTTCGACGGCTGGCGATCCAGTCGGTGATCGCGTCGACGGCCTTGTCGCGGGGGACGCCGTTGATCTGGGTGCGGTCGCCGAAGCGGAAGCTGACGGCGTCGGCCTCGACGTCGCGGTCTCCTGCCACCAACATGAACGGCACCTTCTGGTTGGTGTGGTTGACGATCTTCTTGGCCATCCGGTCGTCGCTGGCGTCCACCTCGGCCCGGACACCCTTCATCTTCAGTTGCGTCGCAAGGCCGTTCAGGTAGGGAACGTGGTCGTCGGATACGGGAATGCCGACCACCTGCACGGGCGAGAGCCAGGCCGGGAAGGCTCCGGCGTAGTGCTCGGTGAGGATGCCGAAGAACCGCTCGATGGACCCGAAGAGCGCGCGGTGGATCATCACCGGCCGCTGCCGCGACCCGTCCGCCGCGGTGTACTCCAGCTCGAAGCGCTCCGGGAAGTTGAAGTCCAGCTGGATGGTCGACATCTGCCAGCTGCGACCGAGCGCGTCTTTGACCTGTACCGAGATCTTCGGGCCGTAGAACGCCGCACCACCCGGATCGGGCACGAGGTCGAGCCCCGATGCGGCGCCGACTTCGGCCAGCACGTTGGTGGCCTCCTCCCACAGCTCGTCGGAACCGACGAACTTTTCGGGGTCCTTGGTCGACAGCTCGAGGTAGAAGTCGGTCAGGCCGTAGTCGGCGAGCAGGTCGAGGATGAAGCGGAGCAACGAGGTCAGCTCGCCGCGCATCTGTTCGCGGGTGCAGTAGATGTGCGAGTCGTCCATCGTCAGCCCGCGCACCCGCGTCAACCCGTGCACGACGCCGGAGAGCTCGTAGCGGTACACGGTGCCGAATTCGAAGAGCCGCAAAGGAAGTTCGCGGTACGAACGCCCACGCGAACCAAAGATCAGGCAGTGCATGGGGCAGTTCATCGGCTTGAGGTAGTAGTCCTGGCCGGGTTTACGCACGGTCCCGTCGGGGTTGAGTTCCGCGTCGAGGTGCATGGGCGGAAACATGCCGTCGGCGTACCAATCGAGGTGCCCGGAGATCTTGAACAGCTCGGCCTTGGTGATGTGCGGGGTGTTGACGAACTGATAACCCGCCTCGATGTGCTTGCGCCGCGAGTAGTCCTCGAGCTCGCGCCGGATGATTCCACCCTTGGGATGGAAAACCGCCAGGCCCGAACCGATTTCGTCGGGGAAGCTGAACAGGTCGAGCTCTGCGCCCAGCTTGCGGTGGTCGCGGCGTTGCGCCTCCTCGATGAACTCGAGGTGCTTGTCGAGCGCTTCCTGCGATTCCCAGGCCGTGCCGTAGATGCGTTGCAGGCTGGCGTTGTTCTGGTTGCCGCGCCAGTAGGCCGCCGAGCTGCGGGTGAGCTTGAACGCCGGGATGTACTTCGTCGTCGGGATGTGCGGACCGCGGCACAGATCGCCCCATTCCCGTTCGCGGGTACGGGGATTGAGGTTGTCGTAGGCGGTCAGCTCGTCGCCACCGACCTCCATCACGTCGGGGTCGCCGGACTTGTCGTCCACCAGTTCGAGCTTGTACGGCTCGTTGGCGAGTTCTTCGCGCGCTTGGTCTTTCGACTCGTAGACGCGCCGGGAGAACAGCTGGCCCTCCTTGACGATCTGGCGCATGCGCTTCTCCAGCGCAGCAAGGTCGTCGGGGGTGAACGCGCGCTCCACGTCGAAGTCGTAATAGAACCCGTCGGTGATCGGCGGACCGATGCCGAGCTTGGCCTGCGGGAAGAGGTCCTGTACGGCCTGGGCCAGCACATGCGCCGTGGAGTGCCGAAGAACGCTGCGGCCGTCGTCGGTGTCGGCGGGCACGGGAGTCACCTCGACGTCGGTGTCGGGCACCCATGACAGGTCGCGTAGCCGGCCTTCGGCATCGCGGACGACGACGATCGCGTCGGGCGCGCCCCGGCTCGGAAGGCCCGCCTCGCGCACCGCCTCCCCCGCAGTGGTCCCGGCAGCGACCCGGATCGGGGCTGCTGGGGTGCGGTTGGTGGCGGCGCTCATCGGTGACTCTCCAGTTTCATTGTCAACAGACTCGAGGACGCGACCATGCTATCGGGGCCCACCTGCGGGCGGCCTCGTCAGGACCCGATGCCCAGAGGGCTCTGAAGCAGCTTGTGCTCCAACCCGACGAGGTCTCCGAAGAAGTGGACCGCACCCAACAGCCACAGGGTCGCGAACACCACCAGGGCGGTGAGCACGCCGCCGAGGATCTGCACGGCGCTGTGTTGACGGTGAAACCAGTCCATCGCCTTGTCGTAGCGCTCCTTGGCGTAGGCCAGCAGCCGCTGTGCCCACGCGAACTCCGTGGCCAGGATGCCCAGGCCGACGAAGACGATCGCCCAGCCCGGGCCCGGGTACGGGATGGCCAGGATGCCCAGCCCGAGGACCACAACACCGACGACACCAACCCCGATGCGGTAGGCGAAGTTCATCGTGCGTCGTTGCCGGATCCCGTCGCGCCACCGCCCGAGGCGCCGTTTGACCGCGGCGGCGTTCACGGCTGGCCCGGTTTGAGTTTGACGAACAAGGCGTGTGCCTCGGCCAGCAAGGCGTCGCCGTCGAGCAGACGCCCGGAGACGAAGATCTTGCGACCCTCGATCCGGTCGATCTCCGCCTGTACCTGAAACTGCCTGTCGATGTGCGCGATCTGCCGGTAGTCGATGTGCAGGAAGGCCGTGCGCTGGGCCTTGCTGCCGCTGAGCTTGAACGCGGTGAAACCCAGCAGGGCGTCGAACAGCTGCGCGATGCTGCCGCCGTGCGCCGCGCCGTTGCGGCCGAGGTGGAAGCGGCGGAACTGGGCGGTGCCTTCGATGCGCTGGTCTTCGGTGATGTGCACGTCGAGCGGGATCGCCAGCACGTTGCCGCGACCCGGCAGGTCCATCCGCCGGCCGGACGGCGAGGACCATTCATCGGCGTAATAGGGAGCGAGAAGTTGTGACACCTTCTCGATCTGGTCGGCGGCTTCGCTGATGACGTCGTCGGGCGCATCGGCGGCGCGGGCGTGGTCCTGCAGCGTGCGGACGGCTTCGATGAAGCGCCCGTAGTCGGGTCCGCCGCGGTCGGTTGCGATCGGCGGGTTGAAGCCACCACCGGGCGGCCGCTCAGAGCTCACCCGTCCACCGTATTGCCTCGGTCAGTCTTCGGAGGCTCCGGCTTTGCTCAACGTGTCGAACTCGTCGTCGGTCAGCTCGATTTCGGCCGCGGCCACGTTCTCCTCCAGGTGGGCCACCTTGGAGGTGCCCGGGATCGGCAGCATCACCGGCGAACGTTTGAGCAGCCACGCCAACGCCAGCTGCGAGGCAGTGGCGTGATGGTCGGCGGCGATGCGCTGCAGTGGCCCGCCGGGTGCGGCCAACGGCCCCGCGGCCAGCGGAAACCATGGAATGAACCCGATCTCGCGGGCCGCGCAGGCCTCGAGCACCGGCTCGGCGGTGCGGGCGCTGACGTTGTACATGTTCTGCACGGTCACGATCGGGGCCACCTGCTGCGCGGCCTCGAGCTGTTCGACGGTGACCTCGGACAGGCCGATATGGCGGATCTTGCCCTCTTGTTGCAGCTTGAGCAGTTCGCCGACCTGGTCCTCGGCGGGAAACTTGGTGTCGATGCGGTGCAGCTGGAACAGGTCGATGGTGTCGACTCCGAGGCGACGCAGGCTCATCTCGCACTCCTGGCGCAGATACTGCGGGTAGCCGAGCACCGGCCACACGTCGGGCCCGGTGCGCAGCAACCCCGCCTTGGTCGCGACCACGACCCCGTCGTAGGGGTGCAGTGCCTCGTGGATCAGCTCCTCGGACACGTAGGGACCGTAGGAGTTGGCGGTGTCGATGAAGTTGATCCCGAGTTCGACGGCGCGACGCAGGACCCGCAGGCATTCGTCGCGGTCCTGAGGCGGACCCCAGACTCCCTTGCCGGTCAGGCGCATCGCGCCGAATCCGAGCCGGTTGACCGTCAGGTCGCCGATGGTGAAGGTGCCGGATTGCTGCGCGACGGAAGGAGCCATGTCCGAAACCGTACGCCGACGATGGCAAGGTAGCGCGGGTGAGACTCAGCGATCTGGCCGCGCTCCCGCTGACGTATTCCGAGGTGGGTGCCACCGTCGGCCCGCTGCCGCCCGGTTACCACCATGTGCACAAGACCGCCGTCATCGGCCATGGCCGCGACCGCTTCGATGCGGCCGCGGCGGCCGGGATGCGGTGGGGCATGTTGCGCGGCGCGGGGGTGCGGGTCGAGGCGACGACGGAGGTCGCGCAGGTCGGCTCGGAGGTTCTCGTACACCTCGGACCGATCGCCGCACCCTGTCGCGTCGTCTACGTCGTCGACGAACAGCACGCCCGCGGATTCGCATACGGCACCCTGCCCGGCCACGCCGAGTCAGGCGAGGAATTGTTCCTGGTCCGCTACGACCCGAGTTCTGGTGAGGTGTCGGCCGTGGTCACGGCGTTCTCCCGGCATGCGACCTGGTGGAGTCGCCTCGGGTCACCGGTGACGTCGCTGGTTCAGCGGGTGGTCACGGACCGGTATCTGAGGGCGCTGTAACGCGCGGATCTGCGGTGGGGGCGAAAATGTATCAGCGACGGGTTTCGTCACCGATAATTACGACCTGTCGGCAAGGTCCATCGTGAGCTTGTGCGCGTAATCTGGAACGACGGTGAAGGACTCCCCATGGTGATGGCGAACAAACCCGACGAACGCGAGGATGCGCACCTGCGCATCGCAGAGTTGGTGCGCGGGCTCTACAGCCGACCCGATGCGGACACCGTGATCGCGGAGCTGGCCGAACATGCGGCCGTCGAAATTCCCGGGGCCCAGTACGCCGGCATCACGATCACCCGCAAGCCCAAGAGCGTCGAGACGCCTGCGGCGACGCACATGTATCCGATGCTGTTGGACAAGATTCAGCAGCGCCACCAGCAGGGCCCGTGCCTGACCGCGGCGTGGGACAAGAAGGTCGTCTACGTCGCCGATCTCGAGACCGACGACAGATTCCCTCAATATCGCCAGGATGCCTTGGCGGAGACGCCGATTCGCTCGATCATGGCGTTCCAGCTGTTCATCGAAGGTGAGACGATGGGCGCGCTCAACGTCTATTCCGAGGAGCCCGACGCCTTCGGCGAGGAGGCCAGAAGCCTGGGGCTGGTGTTCGCCGCCCATTCGTCGGTGGCCTGGAACGCCGCCCGCCGAGACGAACAGTTCCGGCAGGCCCTGGCCAGCCGGGACATGATCGGCCAGGCGAAGGGCATGATGATGGAACGTTACGGCGTTGATGCGGTGCAGGCGTTTGACCTGCTACGCAAGCTGTCGCAGGACTCCAATGTGCCGCTGGTCCAGGTCGCGAAGGACATCGTCGACAAGTCGCGCGCCTGAGCCCGCAGCGCCCTACCGGGCGATCACCCGCGGAACCTCTGGATTCGCCGGTTCGACGCGTGGTCGTGGCACCTCGATGTTGTTCTCCTGCACCAGAACCGGGTCTCCAACCTTGACGTTCTCGAAGTACCACTCGGCGTCTTCGGGGCTCAGGCTGATGCACCCGTGGCTGACGTTTTCATGTCCGAGGGAATTGATCGCCCAGGGCGCCGAATGCACGAAGATGCCGCGCCTGGTGAGCCGGACAGCCCATTCCACGTCGAGCAGGTAGCCGTCGTCCGCGGTCACCGGGATGCCGACGCTGCTCGAATCCATCTTCACGTCGCGTTCTTTGGCCAACACGGGGAAGGTGCCCACGGGCGTCGGGTACTCGGGCCGGCCCATCGTGGCCGGGAAGACCCCGGGCTTACCGAAGAAGGGCCGGTGGTGCGGCGAGGGGAGCTTGTCCGGTGGGACGCCGTCGACGGTGACCGTGAAGGTGTGCTCGGCGATGTTGGCGACGGCGACGACCGCGGCGCCGGTGGCGATGTTCGTCTTGAAGCCGCCGACCGACAGCGCAATTGTGCTGTGGGCGGGCCAGAATTCGTCAGGGGACCAGTGGACCGTCTTGGCGTCGAGCCACTCGAACGTGCCCGTCATCGGGGGTGTCGAGGTGATATCGAGCGATCGCTCGGCCGCATCCCTGTCGACGACGGGTTGCTTGAACGTCACCACCACGGGATGGGCGATCCCGACGATCTGACCTTGTGCAGGCGCTATGGAGGCGATGGTGCTTCTCACCGCCTGGTTAGCGGCCGCCGCACCTTCTCCGGCCGGCCCCACCACCACACTGGTGGCGACGACGACAGCAGCAAGAACACACCGAAGTACAGCACGCAATCTTGGTGCCTCCCTTGAAATTACAACGATGTCAATAATGGTAGGTCAGTCGGAACGCTTTACGACCAAGAGCGCGTGGGCAATTCGATTAAGTCTCCGTCACGGTTCGGCCACAACGCCTGGACCCCTTGCCGATGTCACTCAAATTCATTGTCGGTCAATGAATTTGGCCCGGCAGCGAGACTTGCTCGCCGCCGGGCCAAACCGGAGGGACTATCCTCGGTGGTCCGTCAGGTCACCGGTCCTGGCGGAGTGGGCTGACCCGGCACGGGTGCCCCGGGCGCCGGTGGGCGGGACGGGTCTCCCTTGCCCTTTCCGGCCAGCCCACCCATCTCGGTGAGCGGGGCGCCGACCACTGCGGGAGCGCCTCCCACAATCGGGGCTCCGGCCACCGGCGGCACCAGCGGCGGGGGCACCAGCGGCGGCACGAGGGGCGGGGGCACCAGCGGCGGCACCAGGGGCGGGGGCACGACGGGTGGCACCAGGGGCGGTGCGATAGGCGGCGGGCCGGGAAGTGCCATCGGCACGCCGGCCATGTCCGTCAGCGGAGCACAAACGGGTGCCCCCGGTGCGCCGGCAGGCGCCTGCCCGGTCGCCGATTCGACGCACTCATATCCCCCGGCCAGGGCTGTCGGACTCAATGCGATGGCCACTCCGATGGCCGCACCTATCAATCCAGCCCCCACAGCTGCCGCGATGTTGACTCCTCTAAAGGTCGTCATCGACGTTGATCCCTCCACTCACGCTCACACTTTCGTTCAACCGAGGCAGCAGACGTTGCATGCCGTACCGAGGTCGCGTCCATACGACCGCGTTAATATCAACAGGCAGTCGTCAAGGACACGCCACGCCGCACCGCGCCGTTTCCAAATGGTGACCGGTTCGGCATGGTAGAGCCGCATTGGACCTCCGCCGCGAACTCGATACGGTTCTCACCTGCGATTCCGCGGGCATTCACCGTCGCCACAGAGATCACGATCGGGAGATGCATTCAAAGGCGACTAGGGGTTTCGGCCCTGCTGACCACGGGCATCACTGTCGCGACAGGTCAGACAAGTCAGAGGTTGGTATGTGATGACGGTGGAATCGAGACCTAGCGCCGACGCGTCGATCGGCGAGTTGATGAGCCAGTTGTCGACGCAGACGTCGCGGTTGATCCGCGACGAAATGCGCTTGGCGCAGAAGGAATTTCAGGAATCAGCCAAACATGCCGGGATCGGCGCGGGCTTGTTCAGTGTGGCGGGCTTGCTGGCCTTCTTCGGCGCGGCGACGTTGATCGCCGCGGGCGTGGCGGCGTTGTCTCTCGTGCTGCCGGTATGGGCCGCGGCACTGATCGTCGCAGCGGTGCTGTTCGTGATCGCGGGCATCGCGGCTCTGGTGGGACGCAACCAGGCTCGCGAGGTCACGCCGGCGGCGCCGAAGACAGTCGAGACGGTGAAGGCCGACATCCAGGAACTGAAGGACGCCCGATCATGACCGCACCGACTCCACGCCCCGAGCCAGGACCGGATGCGGGCGTCGACGACATCCAGGCCGACATCGAACAGACCCGCCACGAACTCGGCGAGACCGTCGAGGCGCTACAGGCCAAGCTGGATGTGAAGACGCGCGCGAAGGAGAAGGTCGACGAGACCAAGGAGCGCGTCGCCGAGAAGGCGGACACGCTGCGGCATACGGCCACCGACAACCCGAAGCAGACGGTGCCGGTCGCAGCGATCGTCGCGATCCTCGCGGTGGTCGGGATCATTGTGTGGCGGCGAAGGCGCTAGAGCGTCCGTTACGACCCGAAGCGGAAGCGACGGCCGGTGACACGTCGCGGAAGCACGCGGATGTAGTGGTCCTTGATGTGCGCGGTCCACGGCAGTAGTTGCGCGCTTTTCGCTTCCTCGAGGTCGTCATCGTCGTGAACGGTGCGTGCGACGCCTCGAACGATCACGCTCCAACCTTCGGCGACGTTGTGATCGTCGGCTTCGAAGAGCACGTCGCGGTTGACCGCAGTGCTGACCAACTTGGTGCCCTGCGCCGTGCGAAACAGCAGCGTCTTGCGCTGGACGACGAAGTTCACCGGAAAGATCTCGGGAACCCCGTCAGCGCTGGTGACCAGTCGCCCCAATGACACGCTGCCCAACAGGCTCCAGCATTCGCTTTCGGGAAGGATCTCGCCGGGCGGCTTCTCTTCAGACATGACGGCTTGCGCGCTTCGCGCCGATGGCTACAGGCATGGTGCGAGTCTAGGGAGGTGAGGGGGCGTAGCGCGTGCCGAGGGAGGTGCGGCGTGGTCGGTCGGGCCGCGCGCTCTGAACCCTCAAAGTAGGGAATCTCCCGATTCCTTGTCATCCGGTTCCGCATAGCGTGCGGGACATGGATGCTTCGGTGGGTTGCGCTTCGTGCTATTTCGCAGAGTGGTATCTGGCGAACTTGTCTCAGGACGCGGTGGAGCGCCTGGTTACGAGGCTGCAGGCGGCATTGGAGAACAGCGACGGCGAGATCAGTGTGGTGCGCCTCGTGGGTGCGGTGGCGGTACCCGAGGACGAGGTCTTCTACGGCGTATTCGCGGCGACGTCGGCGGAGATTGTCACCGAGGTTTGCGGGCGTATTGGGATGCCGCCGGGACGGCTCACGGCCAGTGTGGGAGCGTGGTTTGCGTCAGCTTGATTCGGAGGATCGGCGCGCGCACTTCGTCCGCCGACCTCAGTCCGCGCCGGTGCTAGCGATGTGGGGCCATACGCCTGCCCAGTTCAGCGCGGGTGCGAATACCCAACTTGCGGTAGACCCGGCTCAAGTGATGTTCCACCGTTTTCGCGCTGATGAACAAGGTCGATGCGATGTCACGGTTGGTCATTCCGGTAGCGGCCAGTTCGGCTACTCGCTGTTCGGTTGAGGTGAGTATCGATTCGCCGGCGCGGCTGCTCTTGGCGCGGGACAATTCGGCACGCGTGCGCTCGGCCCATATCGAGGCGCCCGTGTCTTCGAAAGTTTTCAGCGTTTCTCGGAGGGTATTTGCCGCTGCCTCTTTCAGGCGCTGGCGCCGCTGCAGCTGACCGAGGAGCAACCGAGTGCGCGCAAGTTCAAATGGCATCGAAGTCCGTTCATGTTCCGCAAGCGCCTCACGAGCAAGTTTTTCTGCCTCGGTCAGATCACCCTTCGTCGCAGTGAGCATTGCTCGACAGCGCAGGGCGGCCGCAATCATCCAAGCGCGGTCCAGACGGTGTCCATTGCTCTCCAACAGATCGGTCACCGCTGCAGCGTCTGTGACGTTGCCCAGGTTGATCATCGCCTCGGCGGCGTAGGGCGCCCACCAGGCCGTTATCAATTCTGTACCCGGCGGTGTCGAGCCCAGGCACGCCAGAGCCGGTTCGAAATGACACATGGCCTCGGCATGGTTGCCAAGCGACACCTCGAGAAACCCCAAGATCATGTGCGGCCAATTCTCAACCCCCGGCGCCCCGCATCGCCGCGCAGCGACCAGAGCGGAGTGCGCGGCGTCGCGGGTGTCTTGCTCGCGACCGGTGAAGGCCGACACGGCGGCAGTGACGGTGCCCGCAATGGCCAACGGGTGGTCCCCGCCGAGTTGTTGGGCGCGTTGCATCGAATCCTCGGCGATTCGTGTCGCCTCCGCAAAGCGGCTCTGCCAGATCTCCATCAGGGTCGCATGGATGGCGATGAACAGGATCTCGCTATCGGAACCACGCTCCTCGCAGGAGCCCCGCAACGACTCGGCATACGCGCGGGCGGCGTCGAATTCCCCGGCCCACGACAGCACCTGGAGTGCGGCAGCTCGTGCACACAATGGCACCGGCACGTCGCTGCTCTCATCGTCCAGCTGCAGTGCCCGCTCAAGCGCAGTGAAGTCAATTCCATTGCCGTACAGGGCGTTTACGGTCACATAAGTCGCCAAGGCTTGGCTGATCAGGCCGGGTTCCTCGAGAGAGTCGGCGATCGCGGTTCCCTCCGCGGCGTTACGCAGGGCAGCCTCGTAGTGAGTGGCGGTGGCCTGTGCGAAGGAAAGCATCAGCAGAGCACGCACCCTGATAGCGGGATGATCCGCGGCATTGTCCAGGGCTCGCTCAAGTTGTACGGCCGCTTCATCGAACGTGTTGTCGTACACGAGAATGCCGCCATGCAGGATCAGTGCCAGGGCTCGTAGCGGTCCGTCCTCCAGCTCAACCAACGCAGGCCGCAGCACCTCTGCGGCCCGTTGGGTGTTCCCGGCACGCAGGTGATGTTCGGCCGCCCGCATTCGGCGCATCGGTGTGCCGCCGCCCAGGTTGATCACGAATTCAAGCAGTTCGGCCGCGGCCGCAGGCGCGCCGCGATGCCGAGTCGCCTCGGCTGCTGAGTCCAGGGTCGCGAAAGTCGCCTCGTCGGCAGTCGTAGCGGCAAGTGCAAGATGGCGCGCTTTGAGTTCCGGCTGCACTTCGACGGACGCCAAGGCACGATGCATGGCTCGGCGACTGGCCGCAGAAGCCTCGCTGTACACCCCGTAGGCGAGCAAGGGATGCGCGAAGCGGACCCGGCTGCCCTCTATCTCGACGACGCCATCGGATTCGACGGCTTCGAGTACCTCCATAACGTGTTCGACGGTCGAGTCGGTGACCCGGGCCAAGAGGTCGACAGTGGGCGCCGCCACAGACGCCGCGGCTAGCAAGACCCGCTTGAGGTCCCCGTCGAGTCGCCCGACGCGCATGCGTACCAAGTCGGCCAGGGTGGCGGGTAGACCCGGGCCGGCGGGTGGTTCGCTTCCGTCGATCACACGAGCGAGTTCAAGAGCATAGAAGGGATTGCCGCCCGATATTTCTGCGATTCGCACGAGCACCACGCGGCTGAAGGAATGCCCGATTCTCTGCAACAGCAACTGATGTAGAGCACCAAGACTCAACGGCTGCAGCCGGATTCGAGCCATCTGTTCGGCGCTACTTAAAGTCAGCCACTCCTCTGCACGGCCCTGCCCAGGATCGCAGCGTTCGGTGGCCAGCACACCGATGCGGCCGCGTAGGCGGCGGATGACGAAGCCGAGCACCACGCGGCTGGATGCATCCAGCCACTGCACGTCATCGATCGCCACCAGCAGCGGTGCGGCCGCCGCGAGGTGTTCGAGAAGCGTGCCCACGGCGGCGGCTACGACGCGGTGATCGATGGGTGGACCGTCGCCGTCTGCACGCAAGAGCACCCGGTTCACGGCAAGTTGCTGGAGCTTTGGCAGTTCGTCGATGGTCGCGGTGTCGATGTCGGCGAGCAGATCTGCCACGGCGGCGTAGGCCAGCACCGACTCGGTCTGATGTCCGCGTGCGGAGAGGGCCCGAAAGCCCCGTCCCGATGCGGCATCCAAGACATTCAGCCAGGCGGTGGTCTTACCGATACCCGCTTCACCCTCGACGAGGAGTCCCGCTGGCTTGATCTGAGCCGCTGTGAGAAGCCGTTCAGCAGCCTCCTGCATCGCGGGACTTCCCCCAGCCGCCATAGGCCACATAATCGCAGCATCGTTGCTGTTCGCGCGGGTAAACCTCGAACGGAGGGCAGATCGAATCGCCGGTGAGATATGCGCGCCGACCCCTTCGGAGGGCGTCACTGAAGGCAACCGTCATGTCGGGCTGTAAAGCAACGAGTGCACTTTTGCTGTTGGTGGTCCCGGCTGGGTTCGAACCAGCGACCTTCCGCGTGTGAGGCGGACGCTCTCCCACTGAGCTACGAGACCGGAGAGTCGACCGAACGGCCGAACGACGTCGAACACTAGCACGATCAGCATCGCGGCCCGAATCCACCGACGGGGATCAGCGCCGATGGCTGGGTGATTTCGGCCGGCCGCGCCGGGTTGCCGAAGTGGGGTCGCGTGATGTCGGCTCGATGCGCAGATTCTTCGTCTCTCGCGAGCCGTACCAGCCGTTTTGCGATGTGAACGGGCAGCGACGCACCGGCGAACGTCGGGATTTGTGCAGCTACACTTTGGTGGACTATCGTCGTCCTTCGCGACGGGCGACGAGTCGTTCGTGGCGCGCGGATGTAGCGCAGTTGGTAGCGCATCACCTTGCCAAGGTGAGGGTCGCGGGTTCGAATCCCGTCATCCGCTCGAAGGTGCAGTGGCATCAACCCCAGCGGTGGAGTGGCCGAGTGGTGAGGCAACGGCCTGCAAAGCCGTGCACACGGGTTCGATTCCCGTCTCCACCTCTACGAAGGTTCGGCGCGATTAGCTCAGCGGGAGAGCGCTTCCCTGACACGGAAGAGGTCACTGGTTCAATCCCAGTATCGCGCACCACTGTTTGTGCAGTTCAGAAGCTGTTTCTCAGCCGACGAACGGGCGGCGTGCAATAAACGTGCAATAGCTCCGGTGTCAGACCGACCCGAGAGGATGCACGCATGACCACCACCACCACCACTCCGCCTATCCCCTGGCCCCTCGGCGCAACCCAGGTCACCGACTGGGCCGACGTCGGCAAGCCCGATCAGTTCCGTTGCTTTGCCGGCCCCATCCGCCGGGTCCCGGAGATCTGCTATGAGGACGGCACGCCAGCCACCGTTTCAATCGACGGCACTCAACTTTTCGACGACACAGTAGAGGAACGCTGCATCCGCCTTGCGGGTGTGTCGTGGGAGGACATGATCACGAGCGAAGTGGCGCGGAAGCTCGCTACCGCGCTCTTGGGGGCAGCGGATGACCTCGACCGGCTGGAGGGTCCCCGATGAGCACGACCACCATCCCCGACATGCCGCTCCCTCCCGGAGCGCACACCCTCAGCACGTGGGCTGACTGGGACTACAAGTATCGAGTCGTGTGGACTGAAGACCGATCGCTGGAGGGCCACGACGCAACCGTCCTCGGCGCGGCAATACAGATGGCAGACGGCCACATCGACGACGGCACCCTCGAAGAAGCGCCCGGAGTCCATATCGAGGTCACGTCAGCGCAGATGACTACCGAGCAAGCCCGCCGGTTCGCCGCCCTGGCCCTTGCGACGGCCGACGAACTCGACCAGTGGGTTCAGAAGTGAACACCACACTGCACCTTGTGCCCAACCCTGTGCAGCCAATCGTGTGCACGCCCTGGTGCGGCCGCGGGGATGGCCACCTGGACGAGTGGTGCCGCGAGGATCAAAGCTGCTGGGGACCGGCTGACTACGTCGAGCTGGAGTTGGAACCGGCGGAAGTCGAGGCGGCGGGGAGGTTCCCGACGAGGTTTGGTGTCATGCCGCACCGCCAACACGACGACGCGCCCGTCGACTGCTACCTGCACATCGAGCTGCCGGGGCGGGACGTCGACACCTCCGCCCGTCTCACGCCCCCCGAGGCGCGGAGACTCGCTGACGCCCTTATCGCTGTCGCCGACATGCTCGAAGGAACCGAACCCATCACCTGAACGTGTTGTCAGATATCTGACACCTGTTCGGCCCGCCATCTTCTCTCCTGATGGCGGGCCGAACCTATACGTGCCTAATAAAGAGCGTGCGGTAGAACTGCGGCTCGGTTGGATGGTAGTAACGCCGCCACCGCAGCGAGGTCCAGAACTCGTCAGCCTCTTCGCTGAACGCGACGAGCGTTCGACTCGGATGGTCGGCTTCCAGTCGGCGGATGATCTCGGTGCCAATCCCTTGCCGTCGGCATTGCTTCGATACCTCGATGAACTGGATCTCAAGAGCGTTTCGTTCGAAGCCGGCGTCAACGCCGTAATGCGCGAAGTGCACACTGTCATCCAGCTCTACCCTCCCCACCTCGCAATCGCCGCGGAGCACCTGCAAGTACCACGGGTCATCTCGTAGGTAAGGCGGGTTGTCCCACCAATCGGCGGTGAAATCCTCGGAGTGCTCGAACGGCGTCCAGTCTGTACTTGCTCGCCCGCCGCGCCGCGCTCGACCAGTCGAATAGTCACGGCTTCAGGTTCTCTCTTCGAAAACGACTCGAGTGGTCGCTCGTCAGTCAATCAACTCGTATGGCACTTGGTTGTAATACCTCTCGAAGCCGCGGTGCCCCGCTAATTCGTCTAGGAGTCGGGCGACGCTGTAGTCGTAGCGCGTGATGCGCAGCCCTTGGTGACCTTCACCGAGGGGAAGGATGCATCGGGCCCCATCGACATATACGTAGTTGATTCGATCGACCAGCGATCCTCGCCAGAACACGTCAACGATGCTGATGTGCCGAATCTCTTGATCAGGGAATGCCTTGGACCACTCGAAGTTGAGTCCTTCTCGGTGCGCACTCTCCGGCATCCCGTAGGCGATTGTGAGGTCGATGTCAGGCATATAGACCGCCACCTCGGAGTGACTGTCGGTTTCGATTCCCGATGTGTCACCGGGACCGGTCCATGAGCCGAACCGGTAGCGGTAGGTACTGCCGATGCGATTTATCCTGTGCCACTCCGATGCAGTGGAGTCGGTGATCATCCTGCGCAGTTGATGGAATTCCAATGGTGTCCCCCACGATGTTGGCTATTCGCATCGCGATGATACGAGTGACCTGCCGTAGCGGTTGGGGGAATCTACTTAAGTCTCTCCCTCTTGTTGGGCTTCGAAGATTCGGTCGTAGCACCATTGCTTGACTCCTTCGTCACCGGCAGCGCCGGCCAATGCGCGACGGACATTGTTTGTGAGGCGTTGACGCATAGCTTCAAAGCCTCCCGGTGGTCATCCGCCGACTGGCTCACCGCCTTTGGTGCCGTCCTATTGGACTGGCTTGTACGGCCGGCTGCCCGGAGTCGGGTGACCACCGGGTCTCTTGGACGGGTAGGGGTCCGGGGGGTGGCCCGAGATGACGATCATCGGGATGGATGCCCATAAGTGCACGCGCATGCTGGTGCTATTGACAGTGGCGGACGGAAGCTCGCTCAGAAGACTGTCACCGCAACCACTGGCGATGCCGAGGCGGTCCATTGGGCGACAACTCGTTCGGCCAACTAGCGCATGCCAACCCAGTAGAGGTCTTGTGTTTGATGAGCGGGGGCGGGTGTAAACCGCCATAGAAAGTGCGCGTACCCAGCCCTGGGTTTCGTTAGAGTTGCAGTGCCGGTGCGAACGTCTCAACCCTCCAACTTTCACTACCGCAAACTTTGCGAGCTCTTACTTGGCCGGCGTAGCCCCAGGCCCGAACATCGGCCGCAATGGTGGTAAGCGCGGCACGAGTGGTCCGTAGTGCCTTTGACGGAGCTGGCGGCCTCGGATTCGCGGAGCAGTAGACCGCCGTCGAGAGGCGCTTCAAGCGTTGAATGTCGTCGGGTGCTGGACGCGGCTTTCTTCCCGCCCGGAACGGGGCGAGCAGTGATATCACCTCGCCGGAGACGAGTTGAGTCCAGACTTCGTCATGATGGGCGTTCGGCGACCCATGGTGAGGAATCTTGAAGACCGATGCGAGCGGGTCTGGTCGAAAGGTTGCTAAGACGGCCTGCCATCCGCAGTTGGTTGGTCCCTCGAGCAAATCTGCTCCGAGGAGCACCGCTGTATCTCCCACAACTACGAGCAGAGCTACGGCGAGTTCGTTGGGGTCCCTCCCACCAAGGCGCCGTCGGTCTTCGGCCTTCGCAAGCCCAGCCTCCAGGGCGACTCGAGCACGCTCTACAGCGTGATCAGATGGCGAAAGTGCGGTAATGGATACTTCCGGTCGGTCCCCTGTCGGCTCTCGCTTAAGCAATGGGCGCTCTTCAATCGCTTTCTTGAGCGTCTTTCCCGATCGCCTTTTAACTTCTGCGAAGATCGCGCGATATTCGCTACGGATTGACTGGCGTAGGCGCTCTTCAATCGCTTTGTCCGCTTCCAAATCTCTAAAGAATTCCTCCGCAGTCAGCGCAACAGAACATACGAATGTTGCGGCTCGGCATGCTTCGAAGACGCGACCGAGCCCGGCTATATGGTCATCATGAGCATGAGTACCCACCACCAACTTGACATCAGTCGAGACGTTGACACCAATGCTCGCGAGATATTCAAGAGCCGGGATCTGATTCGTCTGCTGATCGATACAGGAGTCAACGATTATCCACTCGCCGCCTCCAATGTGGAGGGCGATAGACTCACCTTTGCCTGGACCGAAAATCGAAACTTCGATCTCGTCAGGCCTCGGCGGAGGCAAACGAGAATCAGTCAATATAGCGAGCCATCTCGATTAGCTCGTCCTTCGCCCGTCGAGTCTGCTCCGCTACTTCGTCCGCCGTCCACGTTCCTAGCCTGCGCAGTCGAATGGTCGATGTGTCATGGGGACCAGTTTCGTCGCGAATCGTACGTACGGTGACATACACCACGTCACCCCTCTGTAGGTCTTCTTCGTCGGACAACCGGTCCCGCGTGAAATCGGCTATCACCTCAAGACCGCCGCCGAAGGGAGTCATCGCAACGGAGAAGAAGTCTTCATCTACGTCCAAAACCCTCCCTTCCCATTTCCGGAGACCCGTGACTCGATAGGCTGGCGGCGGTTCCCAGAACTCATCTTCCCGATTCCCTGACCCTCGAGAACGGGATTGCAGCTTGTCGGCCAATTTGTTGATCCGGCGCAACGTCAGCTCAGCCGAAAAGGAGCCAGCCTGCGTCTGTCCCTGATCACGGCCGATGGCCGTCTCCGTCTCAGCCGAAGACCGATCCTTGGGTTCATTAGTCGTCGTATTGGGGAGAGTCCCGAATCGATGCGGGACTTCGCGAACCAACCGGCGCCGAAAGTTCTTTAGCTTCTCCGAAGCATCTCGATCAGTGGCGTCTGCACGGCGTTGCTCGACTACCGTCATCCGATCCTCGCTATCGCGTTAACCGCTGCATTAGACCGCTCAATGCTTGATTCCCAATTGTTAAGTAAAATTTCGGTCACCACGGGGATATTGCTCGCTGATGGTTCTATCGGCTTAGCTTCTTGTGCTTGAGCCCAAGCCTGTTGGCGTGTCTTCGGGTGTTCCTCAACAACTTCGAGACTGAAGTGGTCATTGTGCGAGACGTAGACGTGGCCCGGGAACCTCAGTGAGGGCTCCACCCGGATCTGAACTCGCCCGCCGAACTTGTCAGGTCGCTGACCCCATACCACGACATCCCGTGTTACCGGCAGCGATACCAGATCCTCCCAGAATGCCTTCGGCACAAGCTGATCACCAATAGCGTGATACTGCTCGGTATCGCGCGGAGCGAAGTGAAGATGTCGGTTGATGCCCAAGGCGCCAACCGGCGTGTGAGGAAGCGCATTCAATATGCCAACGACAACGTCCCGAGCGCGCTCAAAATCGGCTGGATCCATAACGTTAGCCTGCAATGCGTCACTGGCTACTTGGCAGTTGAGCCAGCCCGTCGAGAAGGAAGCGAAGTCGCTTGTAATAACGTCGATGCTCGCAGTTGTGAAGTCCCTAGCACCTATCAATTCCTGCTGCAGCAACCACAACGGCGAGAAGATTGCAGCGTTGAAGTGACCTCTTACGACGACCGCCACCCCGTCAAGGGCTACGTCAGCCTTGATCACGGTCGAACCCCGCCACCCGGCACCCGTACATGATTGCATACAGGAGATTCCTTCGACGTGACGACGCGGATCATCGCAGGCGCCAGCGCCGCACTCTAACGCAACTCAATTCCTGGAGCTACTGTGTGGCTTCCCTCAATTCCAGAGCATCAAACTGCCCGCTTCCGTACCGCGCAGGCTGTCCACATGCGCCGCCGCCTCGCCTGCGCTCAACCCGCGTCGATCCACCAGGTACGCCGCCACCTCCTGCGGCGTCATCCGGTCCCAAAGCAAGCCCGCCGACTCTGCCCACTCGACGTTCGCCGGCTTATGACTCGCACTCGTCGTCGACTTCTCCGCTTCGCGGGCCATCACGCCTCCCGATTCCAGCGATAATTGGCCGCCCGCTGATGCCGATCCGACTTCGCCTTGCCGTCCCGGAACTCCAGCCGCGACAACAAGTCCACGACCGTCTTGTCGAGCAGCCGCAACTCCCCCGACAACGACACCAGCACCGTCGGCCGCGCATCACCGGCACGCTCAGCGTCGAAGACCGCCCGCACCACCTCAGCTCGGTCGGCCGTCGCCGCAGCACGTTCAATCACATCCAGCTCAAGTTCTGACCACTCGAGCTGCTTGCCCAACTGACGAGACGCAGCCGCGAGCGCCTTATCGACATCCCTGCGGATACGCTGACCAGCACTAACAGTCATCGCGCCACCTCAGAACTTTTCTGAGCATTGCATCGTGGCAGGCACGCTTTGCCGACCGCGCCCCTAGTCCGGACGTGCTGGGGGACTACCCCCCTCGGTCGATTCGGCTTCGTCTGACAAGAGGCGAGGATTTTTGAGAACATCGCAGCGGCCGATTCGGCAAATCCGCGAAAGGTTATCAAATTGAATACAGCGAACATTGACCTCGCGAATGTGGTCGCGGCGCTCGCGGCCGTGGTCGCCTTGGCCCTGTCGATCCTCACCTGGCGGCGCCAGAACGCGCAAGAACAGAAGGCGTACCTAGTACTGGCTTTAGAGCTCGAGCGTGTCAGCACCCATCGGCTGATAGCGCATACATCACTCGAGAACCGTTCGCCAACGGTAAAGCACCTCGACACCGTATTCCTGCTTGTTTGTCCCCACAACGAGGAGGCCATCGATGCCTGCAGGACGCTGACGGCCGAACGCTTCGGCGAAGTGAACGAATACAACGACCTGTGCGGGCTCGCCTTGAGGGAACCAGTCATTGACGATCACCGAATGCTAATGCCGCTCGACTACTACACCCAGGAAAATGTTGAGGTTGCCGATGAAGTGCTGACCTACGGAGCGGTGATCGACGTCGAAAAGCTCTCTCCGGGTGACGCCTATAGCGTGAGATTGATCCTGTTTGGTCCCGACCGATTACACCGGGTTGTTCACAGAGCTTTCGTTCGCTGACTTTCAGTCGCTCGAGCGGACGGCGGCGCACCTGGTCAAACCTTCTGCGAGACAACGGCCAAGAAAACAGTGTCTCTCCTTTCTTTCTCACGAGATCGGTTGCGCCTCAGACGACTCGCTGTCTTCGGGGTCGATAACGGTGCGCCGCCACTGCCCCCGTCCGACTTCTTGGTGCCGCTCTTCGAGGGGTTTCGCCTTGCGGTAGGCCGTGATGTTGTCGAGGTCGGCGGCTCGGATGGTGGCGCCGAGTCGGATGAGTGCGCCCCATCTGCCGGTGCGTCCGTCGGTGGTGTTCCAGGCTTCCCACACTTGGCGGCGGTGTAGGCCAGATGTGTCGGCGGTGAGTGGTATCAGGACTTCGTCGGTGTTGGCGCGGATGCCGGCGAGGGTGGCTGCTGCTACCAGTGCCGGCAGGGTGGCGTTGAGTTGTGCTGCGAGTTGTTGTGCGTCGGACCAGGCGGTGCGGCACTTGCTGTCCGCGGTGACGATCTGATCGGGTTCGGTATCTGGGTCGATGACGCGCATGGCCGCCGCGAGTTTGGTTGCGGTGTTGGTGAAGGATTCAGCTAGCTGCTGGTAGTTGGGTTGCGCGTGTGGGGCGTAGATGTCGCGGAGTCGGGCGAGTACAGCGGCGCGGACGCTGGCGGTGACTTGCGCTTCGGCGGGTGGGAGTGCGGTGGCTTCGGCGAGGGCTTGGGCGCGTAGGCCTGCGATGGTGGACTCATCGGTGCCGTCGATGATCGCGTTGGAGAGCGTCGTCAGCGTGGGTGCTTGCAGCATCGTGTAGTTCAGGAAGTTGTTTTGGACCTGCGCCCAGGTTTCGGGTGGTTCGACACCCGCGGCGGCGAGTGTGTCGACAGCGCCGGTGTGGGCGTCGTAGGGGTCTTGATGGTGGAGCATTGGTCAGTCTCCTAAAGCTGCGCGAGTAAGGGCGTCGGAGTTGTTGAGTGCGTTTGGGTCTTTTGCGAGTTCGCGTTCGATGAGGGACTTCACGTCGACTGTGAGGCCGGTGCGGGCTTCGGTGACGAGTTCACCGAACTCGGAGTCGGTGAGGCTGGCCAGGATGCGTGTCAGTTCCCGTCGGTCCACTGCCGGCCCTCTCTGTGTTCGTCGATGGCTTGCTGGTCGAGTAGCCACCGGCCGTTGATACGTCGACCGCCGAGCTTGAGGGCGAGGCGACGAACTTGCCGACCTGACAACCCCAATTGCTGAGCTGCTTCGTTGACTTCCACTGTCGGAACAGACTGCACCGCAACCGTTTCGCCGACGTCCATGTGTCCATTTGCGGACGCGTGGGCGAGGGCTTCGGCCAGCTCGAGGTAGAGGCGGCTCTCAGGCAGACCCGAGAGGCGCCGTGATCGGATTCCGATCTTCACGGCGTCGAACGCCGCCCGCAGCGCCGACCCCTGCAACAGGACAACACCGGGCCACACTTGAATTTCGGGTCTGCTCATTGCGGGTGTTCCCCGTCATTCGGCCTGACCAGCCGCAGTTGCGGAGGTGGTTTGGTCGCTTCGTCATAGCCGGCGATCGCTGCGCGTAGCCGTTCGATGTCGGCCCGGTCGAGTGAGTACGGGCCGAGTTCGAGGTGGAAGTCGGCGGCCTGATCATGCACCAGCCGCAACGGCATCGCACACCAGCCGTCAGTCTCTTCGAGGTGTGGTTCGACGTAGCCGTAGTGGTCGAGGATGACGCGGCCGTACTCCGCAGTTGCGTGGCTGTAGGCGCTGTCAAGGATCGGGAAGTCAGTCATGAGTTGTCTCCGTTCGGTTGTGTGCGTTGTTCGCGCCATGCGCGGAGCGCGTTGGCTGCTCTTTGTCTGCGCCACTTGAGGCGGCTCTGTACGTCATCGACACTTTCGGGTGGCGGGTCAAGGGTGTCGATTGCGGCGATGTCCTCCGCGGGTGCGGACTCATCGTCATTGCGCTCGCCGTCGGCCGGCGGATAGATCGCCCACTCCAGAAGCCCTTCGCTGAAGGCCAGCAGCTTGAAGGTGCCTGCGACTGGTTCGCGGTCACCAACAGGGCAGTGTTTCCGTAGTCCGCCGTGGCGGTCCTTATTGATGACGAGGGTGGCGCTGCCGCCGTGGTCCGGGGTGAATGGCTGTTTGGCCTTTACCCGTAGTGAAACCCCGCCGATAGCGCGTCGTTTGGCGGCTGTGCCGCCTGGGCCGACTGCGCGCGAGTCGGCGCTTTTCGCGAGGTGATCGACTGCAAGCACTGCAGACCCGGCCTTGGCCAATGGCTTCAACACGTAGGAGTGCGTTGTGGTGAAGTCATCCGCGGAGTTCGAGCTGGACCCGTACATCGGCAGCAGCTCGCCGACAGAGTCCACGATCGCGACTGCGGGCCGCCAGAGTTGAGCGTCGTCAACAACCTGCCGAAGCTCGATCCGGTCCTCGGGTTCGCAGTAGCGAAATCTGTTGATATCGCGGAGGGCGTCTTGTGGCGCCCCGAGGTCGAGCAGGCGGGCGGCTGTCGCGTCGGGACCGTTGTGGTCGAGGTCGATGATCAGTCCGCTGCGGCCGTCCCGCAGCGCCTCTACGAGGGCGACCATGCACAGCCACGTCTTGCCCGATTCGGGATCACCGAACACCCAATTGACTTGCCCCGCATAGAAGAGGCAGTGGCCATCGGTGCGTCGCCCGAGGACCGGCGCCGGCGGTTCCGGGCGCGTCCCATCGAGCAGAGCGGAAAAGTCCACGTAGAGCGGCTTTTCGTCTGCGGTTCCCGGTTCCCGCAATAGGGGTTGGGAACCGGGAACCGGGGATTCCGCTACGTGGCTCCTGGTTCCGTTGTGGTTCCGGGAACCGGGAACTTCTGCGGTTCCCGGTTCCGTACATACGTTGCGGGAACCGGGAACCGCGGCAGGTTCGTCCGGGAACCGCTGTCTTCGTTCGGCAATGGCCTTGCCGTGAGCAGCCATAATGGGGTCAGTCATGCCACCAACCCCTGAGTTCGGGCGTCGACCTCGACGGCGCGGTCACGGGAACCGATGCGCCACATGGCTCGGCAGGTGTCTCGGTCGAGCAGACCAGGTGTGCCCATCTCGTCGAGGTGCTCGATGGCAGCGGCGGCGGCCTCGGCTTGCTTGTCGCTGATCGCGTTACCGCAACGGTGTCTGTCGACTTCGGGGTGGCGGATGCACCCGCATGGCTCTAGGGGTGGCATCCTGCGGGATGCCAGCCAGGCGCGCCGCCGTTGGCTCAGTTGATCGGTCATGCCGCTACCGCCTCCGCGCGGAGGACGCGGTAGCACCGCCAACCACATCCCCGCGACACCGCCACGTTCGCTCGCAAGGGTCGGCGGCAGCGGCGGCAGCGGATAGTAGACTTGGTTGCATCCGCTGTGGTGGTGGTGATGTTTCTATGAGAGGGCCGGTTCCCTGTGGCGGGGGCCGGTTCTCTTTTTGTTTGACTCACACCGCACCGCCAATCGGCTGCTTGAGTGCCTCAAGGTCAGCGCGGTTGATCCGGATTAGCCGAGATCCCTTAAGCCGGTACGCCGGCAGGCTGCCGTCAGCAATACGACGACGAATGAACTTCTCAGAAACGCCAAGCTCGGTTGCCGATTCGGCAATGTCGACGAAGCTTGTTGCGGATTTTGACATGGCTCGCTCCAAGGGTGATGCCTTGGGACGGCCTGAATATCAGGTTAAGGCCGGACATTTGGCGGCTCCAAGGCATAGGTAGTCAGGGACTACGGCCTCTGGCGTCGCGCGGCCCGGTCCATCGCAGATCCGGGTCCCCCTTGTCGGGGTGTCCAGCCGAACCACTTGGGACCATCGCGGTCCTAGCAGTAGCCCGAAGCTACCACGAACACCCGTTCGAGGACGATAGCGCCCTACTTTGGCGTGTCGCCGACCATCCGTGACAGGGCAGCCGCTATCTGTTTGTCACGGCCCTGGGCGGCGTGCTGGTAGCGCATCGCGGCCTGCGGTGTGGAATGACCAAGCCTCTGCATCAATTCAGCCAAAGTGGCGCCGGTTTGAGCGGCCAGTACCGCCCCGGAATGCCGTAAGTCGTGCCAACGGAGGTCTTCTCGTTTGGCCTTCGTCCGCGCCCGATAAAAGTGCCGGTAGAGCGTTGAGGGTTGCAGGTGCCCCCCTGATTTGGCTGGGAACAACAGCGCGTCCTGCTTCGCGGCTACGTGATTCTTCAAGTGATGTTCGATAGCGGGTACAACGTGGGGTGGCAGGGCAACGTCTCTGACGCCGGCATCGGATTTTGGGCTGCCGATCACCCATCCTCCGTCAACACGCACGGCTGCTCGACGTACCTTGATTACCCCGTCGTCGAGATCGATGTCCTTGCGCCGGAGTTCGACTAGTTCGCCGAATCGCAGCGCGCCCCAACATGCCAGCAGCGTCATCGCTTGGTATTGCTCGGGCATCTCCGTCACCAGAGCGGCGAGCTGGTCCGGGTGGAGCGGTTTGGGTTTCACCTTCCGCTCGGCTGTTCCCGCACCGTCGATAAGGCACGGGTTGACCTCGATGAGCCGGTTGCGGCTTTTTCGCGCCGATTCGAAGATCGTCCGCAGCAGCGAATAGGCGTGGGCACGAAGCGTCGGCGTCTCCGTGGCGGTCTTGGCGTACCACTTGTCGACCATCTCGGGTGTGATCGAGCGCAGCGGCTTCTTACCGAAGGTCGGCAGGATGTGTTGCTTCAATAGCTTCTCGTAGTGTTCGCGTGTGCGCGGCCGCAACGGGCGCCCCTTAACGGTGCGGTTGTCGACCCATGTCTCCGCGAACTCCGCGAAGGTCACATCGGGCTTCCGTTTCGTCTCCTGCCCCGCGCCGGGGTTCCACAGTTCGCGGTCGATCTCTTTTCGGCGATCGGACAGCCAGCTTTCGGCGTCGACCTTCGCTGCGAAGGTGCGTGGCGCGGTGTGGAGTTGGTTATCGGGGCCAAGGTATGAGGCTTGGTACCGCCCCGAGGGGAGCTTGCGGAGGCGTCCGAATCCGCGTCGGCTGCGCGTCACTGTTTCCTCTCGGCGTGCAATAAACGTGCAATAGCAGACTACACGGGAGGGTACTTGCGTCCACTCGCGTCTATGGGTACTGTTTGCCGTGTTGCCAGTTCAAAGGCCTTTTGATGCTGGTCAGACACACACCGGGGCTTTGCATAGGTACAGGTTCAATCCCAGTATCGCGCACCACAGTTTGTGCAGCTCAGCGGTTTGCAGACCGGACCGACGTCGCCGCACGGGGTACAGACTCCGTTCACCAGACTGATGAAGCGCGCAGAAGGTGCCCTGCGACAAACTCGGTCGGTGCTTCAACAAAACCGCGGCGCTAATCCGTCTCTACGCCGTAGCCACCACGGAGATCCTTGTGGGCGGCCTTCAAGAGTTGCTTGCAGAGCTCCACCAGCGCCTCGACGTCAAGTTCCGACTCATCGCCGAGTCTCTTGAGCCATGACCCCTCTTCTTCTTTGAGCTCATCCCACTTGCGCTCCGCAAAGATCGCTTGTTCGTCGGTCGGCGCGAGGTCGCCTGCGGTCTGGATGAGGCGCCTCTTGCATGCATCCAGTTGTGCCAGTGAGTAGCCATGCTCACGGAACTGGCGGTCCCATTCGTCGAGCATCAACTCCGTGAGGTCGCGAACCGGCTCCGCGGCATAGATCATCAACTCAGCTATTCCGTCATCCATCCCCAGCCGCACACGGAATTCATACAGCTGCCGGATGGCCTCGGCCCGCCGTTGGCTGAGGCTTTGTTCGGCTCCAGCAAGATGTTCGGCCCCGCGCTTGAGGTGCAGAGTCGCTGAGATGAGGCGCTTCAACGCCGCCTTCTTGTCCTCGCCAGCCCGCTTCTCGTAGTCCAGGACCAGCGCGTGATCCCGTTCCTCTTTCTTGGTTCTCGCGTCGATGCGCTTGGTCCAGATCGCCACGGCCGCAGTCGATGTGACCGACGCGAACGGCACCAACGTGGTGGTCACCGTGGTCGCCCAACTCATCGGATCGAGCGTCGTCGTCGGACCTGCACAGACGCGCCGCAGGTGTGCACGTCGCAGTGGTGATCTCCCACGCCGGTCAGTCTGCCTGACCTGGCCTGAGCGCAGGAAAGGTTTGGACCTATCGCTGCTATCCGAACGCCGGCTCAGCGCGCACTACACCATGGCGGTGACGAATGACAGCAGCGCGAGCGTCAGGATGACAAGCCCAACCAGGACGCAGAAGGCGCCGGTCGCCGTCAACTTCTCGGGCCGCTGTGCGTCGTCGTTCAGCATGTCTTTGACTGACGTCTTCATCCGCCCGAACAGCTCTCTCCACGAGATTCGCCCTAGCCCCTCTCGAGTGGCCGCCGGGTCACGACCAGGCTCGTCGGGAACCGTGCCGACGCCGTTGCCGTAGAGCACGACGCCGAACACGATGAAAACAGCCGCCGACATCAGTAGCACCACCGCGATTGCAATCAATTGCCGCGTTCCTCACCGAATCGAAAATCGTAGGGCCGAACGCCTCGTGACGCGCAGTCACGTGCCGTCGGTTACAAGTGAGGCTTCCCGGTGATCGCGAAGTTGAATCGCGACCACCTTCGGTGTTCTGCCGTCCGTGGCGGGAAAAGGCTCGGCGGCCCTGTCGCACCTACTACGCTTTGCGAAGACCGACCGGTCCTGACATCGAGGGTGGGACATGATTCGCCAACTGCTCGCCGCCGCCGCGATCGCCGGCGCCGCCATCTGCGCGGCGCCGTTCGCCTCCGCTGATGACACCGACTACCCCGACACCCCGGGCCGCTACGCCTCCGACGTACCGGGCATGAACTACGACGCCCACCTGACCGGGCCGTGTTTCAACCTCGAGCGATTCACCTTCGGGCGCGGCCCCGGGGGTGAAGTGCTGCAGTGCCGCTGGATCGAGAACCAGTGGCCGCCGATCCCGACCAATCAAGGCTTCTGGCAAGCCTCCTACGAACTGTTCGGCGTGCAGGATGTCGGCGCACCCTGCCCCAAGCCTCAAGCGGCCGCCCAGACGCCCGACGGCCGCCCGATGCTGTGCCTGGGCGCGCGCGGTTGGCAGCCCGGCTTCTTCACTCGCGAAGGCTTCTTCCCGAGATAACGCCTCAGGCCCGGAGGGTCTCGCTTGGCGCAGTCCCGTAGGTGCGCTTGTACACACCACTGAACCGGCCCGCGTGAGTGAATCCCCAGCGTCCCGCGATCGCCATCACGGTGTCGCTGCGCGGGTCCGCTGTTTGCAGTTCGCGGTGCGCTCGATCGAGTCGTACACGCCGGAGATACTCCAGCGGCGTGGTGCCCAGATGTCGACGAAACGCGTACTGCACCGAGCGGGGCGTCACATTGACGGCGGTGGCAATATCTCTGAGTGTTATTTCCCTGTGGGCGTTCTCGTTGATGAAGGTGATCGCGCGCCGCAGCAGGGCGGACTGAACACGAGCCGGGTCCACATGGTTGCGCATAGCACTGGGCGAGTACCCCGACGGCCATGGCCGAAACAGCCTCCGGCACGTTCCACATCCGAGGCATGATTTGCTGATGACCGATCGCATCGAAGTCCAGCGGACCATCGCAGCACCCGCACCCGCCATCTTCGCCGTGCTGACCGACCCCCAGGGCCACGTCGCGATCGACGCGTCGGGGATGCTGCAGGACGCCGAGGGCGAACCGGTGCGCGCCGCGGGGGACAGCTTCGTCGTGCACATGGACCGCGAAGCACTCAACGACTTCCCCATGGGCAAGTACGACGTCACCGTCTCGATCCGCGAGTTCGAGCAGGACCGCCTGATCTCGTGGACGATCCTGGGCCGGATCCGCCCGCAGATCGGCCACGTCTACGGCTATCGCCTCGAACCGACCGCCGACGGCACGTTGGTCACCTCGTTCTACGACTGGACGGACATCGACCAGCACTGGCGCGATGCGGGCATCTTCCCCGTCATTTCCGAAAGCGCGCTGCGCGCGACGCTGGGCATCCTCGACCGCACGGTCAGACGCGGATACCCGCGATCGTCAACCACCAGTTGACGCATAGCGTAGCGTCAACCTAGGGTTGACGCTATGACGCGACCCGCCAAGATCACCAACCCGGTCCGGCTCGACGACCTCATCGACGTCATCAAGACGGTGCACTCCGAACCCCTCGACCAGCTCACCGACGCGGTGCTGGCGGCGGAATCACTCGGCGAGATCGCCGACCACCTGATCGGACATTTCGTCGATCAAGCCCGCCGCTCGGGTGCGTCGTGGACCGACATCGGCAAGTGCATGGGCGTCACCAAGCAGGCCGCACAGAAGCGCTTCGTCCCGAAGACACCCACCGATGCCGAACTCCTCGACCCCAACGCGGGCTTCGGCCGGTTCACTCCTCGCGCCCGCAACGTCGTCGTCGAGGCCCAGAACATCGCACACGCGGCGGGCAACGCCGAGATCGGATCGGATCACCTCCTGCTCGGATTGTTCAAGGATTCCGACGGACTGGCCGCCAAGCTGCTCGCCGGCCAGGGCGTCGACTTGGAAGCGGTGTCGAAGGTGGTTTCCCTGCCGTCTCGGCTCGACGGGGAGCTCCCCACGCTGATCCCGTTCAGCAGCGACGCCAAGAAGGTGCTCGAGCTGACATTTCGTCAGGCACTTCGGTTGGGGCACAACTACGTCGGGACCGAGCACATCCTGCTGGCCCTGTGGGAGGCCGAGGACGACGCCGGACCGCTGCACCGCGTCGGCGTCGACAAAGACCGCTTCGAGACCGAACTCCTCGACGCGTTGCGGGCGTTCACCAAAGACTGATCTCACAGTCGGTCATCCGTCGACGTCTTCATGATGTGAGGGTGCGACCGTTCGAAGACGTGGTGGCCGAGCACGGTCCGACCGTGCTGCGAGTCTGCCGCGCGGTCGTCGGTCCCGTCGACGCCGAAGACGCCTGGTCGGAGACGTTCCTGTCGGCGGTGCGGGCCTACCCGCAGTTGCCGGCCGACGCCAATGTCCAGGCGTGGCTCGTCACGATCGCGCACCGCCGCGCCCTCGACGTCGGCCGCGCCCGCTCCCGCAGGCCCACGCCCACCGACTCGGTGCCGGACCGGCCGTCGCCGCGGGCGGACCCCGCGTCCCGCGACCCCGACCTGTGGGACGCCCTGGCGCGACTGCCCGCCAAGCAGCGCCAGGCCGTCGCCTACCACCACCTCGCGGGCCTGCCGTTCGCCGAGATCGCCGGGCTGCTCGGCAACTCCCCCGAGGCTGCGCGCCGCGCCGCGGCCGACGGCATCAAGACCCTTCGTAAGAGCTACCGTGAGGACCAAAGCCGATGACCGCCAGCATGTTCGATGAACTGAACCCCGACGGCCATACCCTCGACCGCTTGCACCGGCGGCTGGAACGCGCCGCCGACGATCAGGGTGTGCTCGACGTCGCCTACCGCATGGTCGAGAGCCCCGTCGGCCCGCTCCTGCTGGCCGCCACCACCGTCGGACTGGTCCGGGTCGCGTTCGACGTCGAGGGCCACGACGCGGTGCTCACCCGATTGGCGGAGGTCGTCAGTCCCCGCATCCTCGATTCGCCCGCGCGACTCGACACCGTCGCACGCCAACTCGACGAATACTTCGCCAAGCAACGCACCGCGTTCGAAGTGCCGGTCGACCTACGGTTGGCCGCGGGTTTCCGGCGAAGCGTGATCGAACACCTCCGCGACATCGGCTACGGACAGCGGGCAAGCTACGCCAGCGTCGCCGCCGCCGTCGGCAACCCCCGCGCGGTGCGGGCGGTGGGCAGCGCCTGTGCCCACAATCCCCTACCGGTGGTGATCCCATGCCATCGCGTCGTGCGCTCAGACGGATCACCCGGACAGTACGTCGGCGGACCCGACGCGAAGTCGACGCTGCTGAGCCTGGAGGCCGCCTGAGGACGTGAATCGGCGGCATCGGATCGTGGTGCGTCCTGACCTGGAAGCGTCTGTAACAGGTTTCAGTTTGTGCGATCATCTGGGGATGCGTCGCTGGTTCGTGCTCCTCGTGGTCGCCATGGCGACTGCCGCCGGGGTGGTCGCTGCGCCCGCATCGGCGGTCACCGCCCCGATCGGCAGGCTCGGGGACACCTTGCAGGTGAAGTTCAAGGGTTTGGTCGCCGACATCACCGTGCACAGCGTTGATCCGTCCCCGATCCCGCCGGGCTTCGGTTATCCCCCGCGGCCTCCGCGTCAGCAGGTCTGGCGGGCCTGGGTGACCGTGCACTCCGTCCAGGTGCCCACGCCGTACGCGCAGTCGATCACCTACAGCTTCCGTGGTGTGACGCCGACGGGCGACAGCTACGAACCGCGCAACACCGACGCCCCGGACGCATTGCAACCGCAACTGAACAACGCACCGGCCGGGTCGACGGTCAGCGGCGCCGTGTTCTGGGATTGCTATCGCGACCTGGTGTCCAACGTGGTGCTGCTGGACAAGATCACCGGCGAACATCTGGCTCAGTGGAACGTGTAGTCGCCGTTGGGCATTGACGTCGCGAGGGCTGTCGACGCCGACCTGCGCGATCTGGCCGACGTCGCCGCCCGCACCTTTCCGCTCGCCTGTCCGCCGGAGGTGACTCCCGACGACGTCGCTGCGTTCATCGAGGAGAACCTGGCCGAATCGCGCTTCGGCGACTACCTTCATGACCCCGATCGGGTGGTGCTCGTCGCACGCACCGGTGCTTGTCTCACCGGCTACGCCATGCTGATTCGCGGTGTGCCCGACGACCCCGACGTCCACCGTGCGGTCGAGCCTCGCCCCGCGGTCGAGGTGTCGAAGATCTATGTGCTGCCCGAGCACCACGGCTCCGGTGTGGCGACCGCGCTGATGACCGAGGCGCTGCGGACGGCCGCAGACGTGGGCGCCGCGGTCGTGTGGCTGGGTGTCAATCAGCAGAACCGGCGTGCGCAGCGGTTCTACGCCAAGCACGGGTTCGCCGTCAGCGGGACGAAGACCTTCCGGTTGGGCGCGGCGATCGAAGACGATTTCGTGATGGTGCGGACGCTGTAGCGGGGCCGAGTGTGGGCCCGACGCACGTGCCGGGCGCCAACTGCGTGCGGGTAACCCACGTTCGCGATCAAAGGGGGGGCCGCGACAACGCGAGCAACCGGGACATCGCCCGCAGGTACTTCTTGCGGAAACCGCCCGCCAGCATCTCGTCGCTGAAGATGGTGTCGAGCTTGGCGCCTGACGCCACGACCGGGATCCCCGCGTCGTAGAGCCGGTCGGTCAGCGACACCAGCCGCAAGGCCACATTCTGGTCGTCGACCGTATGCACCCCGGTGAGGTAGACCGCCGCGACGCCCTCGATCAACGTCAGATATCGCGAGGGGTGCATGGTGGCCAGATGCGCGCACAGTGCGTCGAAGTCGTCGAGCGTCGCACCCGGTGACCGCGCGGCACGCTCGCGGACCTCGGTGTCGCCCAGCGGCTCGGGAGCCGGCGGAAGATCGCGGTGACGGTAATCCGGCCCGTCGATGCGCACCGTCTCGAAAATCGCTGCCAGAGTGTTGATCTCACGCAGGAAGTCCTGCGCGGCGAACCGGCCCTCCCCCAGCTGCTCGGGCAGCGTGTTCGACGTGGCGGCCACCGACACCCCGCGCTCGACGAGCTGCGAAAGCAACCGAGAGATCAGCGTCGTGTTGCCCGGGTCGTCGAGCTCGAACTCGTCGATACAGACCACCACGTAGTCGGCCAGCAGCTCGATGCACTCGACGAAACCGAAAACACTTGCCAGCTGGGTTAATTCACCGAAGGTGGCGAACGCCTTCGGTTCCGGCAGCCGGTAGTACGACGACGCCAGCAGGTGCGTCTTGCCGACCCCGAAGCCGCCGTCGAGATACAGCCCGACACCGGGCAGCACCTCACGGCGGCCGAACAGCTTCTTCTTGCCCTCCCGACGCTGCACCGCCTGCTCGCAGAACCGCACACACCTGTCGACGGCCGCGGCCTGTGACGGCTGGGCGGGATCAGGGATGTAGGTGTCGAAGCTGACGTCGGAGAACGTGGGTGGCGGCACGAGTTGGGCGATCAGCCGGTCCGGGGTGACGTCGGGGTGGCGGTCGACCAGATGCTGCACCGCGCCGGACCCGTCCATGCACGCACCCTATCGACGTGCTGCAATCATCTTCATGCCCGATACCGCCGCTGCGGCGCACTTCACAGTGCTCGGGCCCGACGGCGACCGCATCGACGGCGCCGACGGGCGGCTGGCCGACTTCTACGCCTACCCCGCCGACCTGGACAGGTGCTGGGTGCGCGGCAACATGATCGCCAGCATCGACGGCGGAGCGACCGCCGGCGGCAAGACCGCGGCGCTCGGCGGGGCCGGCGACCGCAGCGTCTTCGAGCAGATGCGCTACGCCGCCGACGTGATCCTCGTCGGCGCCGAAACCGTGCGCACCGAGAACTACTCCGGCGCGCAGGTGCCCGTAACGCAGCGCGGCGCCCGGCAAGCGCGCGGCCAGGCGGAGGTGCCGCCGATCGCCGTCCTCACCCGCTCGGGCAACCTCGACCCCGACGCCCGGTTCTTCACCCGCACCGAGGTGCCGCCGCTGATCCTGACGCCCACCGCCGCATACGACGACACCCGCAAGCGCCTCGGCGGGGTCGCTGAGGTGATTGACGCCTCGGGCCCTCGACCCGACGAGGTGGACGCCGCGACCGCGCTGCACGCGCTGGCCGAACGCAAGCTGGTGCGGGTGCTCACCGAGGGAGGCCCGCTGATTTTGAGCCTGCTGATAGAGAGCGACCTGCTCGACGAGCTGTGTGTGACGGTGGCCCCGTTCCTGCTTGGCGGCAAAGCGCGGCGCATCGCATCGGGTCCCGGTGAGGTGCTGACCCGGATGCGTCCGGCGCATGTGCTGACCGACGACGACGGCTATCTCTACACCCGTTACGTGCGGCTCGGCTGAGCCGCCGGTCAGTACTGTGGTCGGCATGCATCGGCGTGGTCAGCTGGTTCGGCTTCTCAGCCTGGCGTCCGTCGTGGCGTTCGTCGCGGCGTGCTCGCCGGGCCTTGCCGCCAATCCCCGCTTCGCCACCGACTCCGGGGCGGGACCTCAGGGCGAGCCCCAGACGACCAACCCCGCCGAGGGCCCGCCGGCCATCGAGGCACCGAAGAACGACCTGGCCTGGCGGGACTGCACCTCGCGGGTCTTCAGCGATGCCGCCGTGCCCGCCGTGCCGGGTGTGACGCTGGACTGCGCCACCTACGACGCCGACCTCGACCCGATCAACGGCGCGTCGGGCTCGGTCAGCATCGGGGTGGTGCGCGCACGCGGCGCGCAGACTCCGGATGACGCCGGCCCCTTGGTGATGACCACCGGTTCGGATCTGCCGTCGTCACTGCAGCTGCCGGTGTGGCTGTCGCGCGCGGGCGCCGACGTTCTCAACAGTCATCCGGTCGTCGCCGTCGACCGCCGCGGGATGGGAATGTCCGGGGCACTGGACTGCCGCGACCTGTTCGATCGCCAGGAGATGCTGGACCAGGCGCAGTTCCAGTCCGGCGACGATCCGGTGGCGAACCTGGGCGCCATCGTTCAGACGGCGACCACAAGCTGCACCGACACCATCGCCCCCGGCGACTCGGCCTACGACAACTCCCACGCGGCCGAGGACCTCGAGCGGCTGCGCAGCACCTGGGACGTGCCCACCCTCGCGCTCCTGGGCGTCGGAAACGGCGCGCAGGTGGCACTCGCATACGCCGGGTCGCATCCCAACAAGGTCGCGCGCCTGGTGCTCGATTCCCCGCTGCCGCTGGGCATCGCCGCCGAGGCCGCGATGGAGCAGCGGGTCAAGGGCGAGCAGGCCGCGCTCGACGCCTGGGCCGCGCAGTGCGCCGCGACCAACTGCGCGCTGGGCCCGGACCCGAAAGCGGCGGTGGACGCGCTGCTGTCGGCCTCACGTCAGGGCCGCGGACCCAACGGCGCTGCCGTCGCGACCGTGGCCAACGCGATCTCGACCGCGCTGGCCTACCCCCGCGGCGACCGCATCGAGTCGGGTAATGCGCTGGCAGCGGCGATCGCGGCCGCGCAGTCGGGCGATTCCGCGCCCTTCACCGAGCTGATCACGCGGGCCGAGAGCCTGCGGAACACCGACGGCCAGTTCGTCAACGGCTGCAGCGACTCGCTGAACCGGCCCACCCCCGACCGCGTGCGAGAACTGGTCGTGGCCTGGAACAAGCTGTATCCGCAGTTCGGCACGGTCGGCGCGCTGAACCTGGTCGATTGCCTGAACTGGCCGAGCGGTTCGACACCCCAGCAGCCGGAGAACCTCAAGATCCCGGTGCTGCTGCTCGGCACGCAGAACGATCCGATCGTCGGCAATGAGGGCGTCGCCGCCGTCGCGGCCACGGTGATCAACGCCGGGTCGGCCAACAGGCGGGTGATGTGGCAGGGCATCGGGCACGGGGCCTCGATCTACTCACCGTGTGCGCTGCCGCCGGTCGTGGGCTACCTCGACAGCGGCAACCTGCCGGACACCGATACGTTCTGCCCTGCCTGACGCCTGACCTCGACGGTGGTCGGGTACCGTGCGGTCGTGCGCGATCTTGTGGCCAGTTCGTTGACGACACCCTTCCGGCCCCGGACCTCCCCACCCAGCGTTGCGTCGGTGTTGAAGGTGATCCTGTGGCCGTTGGCGATTCTGTTCATCATCCACCGCAGCTACGTGCTGGCGACCAACGGCTACATCACCGACGACTACGGGCCCGTCTACCGTGCGGTCGTCAATTTCAAGATGGGCTGGGACATCTACAACGAGCACTTCAACCACGTCGACCCGCACTATCTGTATCCGCCGGGTGGGACGTTGTTGATGGCGCCGTTCGGCTACCTTCCCGTCGACGCGTCGCGGTACTGGTTCATCTTCTTCAACACTGTGGCGATCGTGCTGGCCGCCTACTTCCTGGTGCGGCTCTTCGGTTACGGCTTCCGTTCGGTCGCGCTGCCCGCGCTGCTGGCCGCGATGTTCTGCACCGAAAGCGTGATCAACACACTGGTTTTCGGCAATATCAACGGCTGCATCCTGCTGGCGGAGGTGCTGTTCTTCCGCTGGCTGCTTGACGGGAAGCGCAACCATGAATGGTTGGCGGGTGTTGCGATCGGGTTGACGTTGGTGGTCAAACCGCTTCTGGCGCCGCTGTTGTTGCTGCCGCTGCTGAATCGCCAATGGCGCGCGCTGGTGGCCGCCTTCGTGGTGCCGCTGGTCTTCAACGTCGCGGCGTGGCCGTTGATCAGCGACCCGATGAGCTTTTTCACCCGCACCGTTCCCTACATCATGACCACCCGCGACTACTTCAACAGCTCGATCGCCGGCAACGGCATCTATTACGGCCTTCCGACATGGCTGATCCTGTTGTTGCGCATCGCCTTTGTCGTGATCGCCGTGATTTCGCTGTGGCTGTTGTACAAGTACTACCGCACCCGCGATCCGCTCTTCTGGATGACAACGTCGTCGGGCGTGCTGCTGATCACCTCGTTCCTGGTACTGTCCCTGGGGCAGGGCTACTACTCGATGATGTTGTTCCCGTTCCTGATGACGGTGGTGCTGCCGAACTCGGTGCTGCGCAATTGGCCTGCGTGGCTGGCGATCTACGGGTTCATGAGCGCCGACCGCTGGCTGCTCGGACACTGGCCGACGACGGGTCGGTTCCTCGAGTACATGAAGTTCACCTACGGCTGGGGCCTGATGCTGGTCGTCGTCTTCTCGGTGCTGTACTTCCGCTATCTGGACGCCAAGTCGGACGGCCGTCTCGACGATGGAATCGACCCGACGTGGCTGAAGAAACCGCCGCCCTCGGATCCGGATGCTGCGGCAGAACCGGCACGGCCGGTCGCGCCACCGATCAGCTGACGCCGTTTACGGCTCCGACAGTATTTGCCAACGCAAGGTCTTGGCTCGGGTTCGGGGCCCTATACCAGTGCTGTCGCGCCTTTGATCTCGTACGATTGATTCGCTCACGGGGGTGGTCTACAGGGGAGGCGCAAATGCCGAGAATCCCGGTAGATCCGCAGTCCATCACGGCGGAATGGTTGAGCGAGGTTCTCGACGCTGACGTGCGGGTCTGCAAGCTCGAGCAGTTCGGGATCGGCTATGGGCTTCTCGGGGGCCTCTATCGGGCCCATCTCGATGGCGACCCGGACCTACCGCCCACTGTCGTGGTCAAGCTGCCGACGCTGGACACGACCGCGCGGACCCACCTGTGCGAAGACCTGGAGTTCTACCGACGAGAGGTCCGGTTCTACCAGGAGATCGGCCTGTCGAATCCGCTGCCACCCGCCCGGCCGTATTTCGCGGCCATCGACGAAGCCACCCACGATTTCGTCCTGGTGCTCGAGGATCTGGGTCGGCTCCGCAACGTCGACCAGCTCGTCGGCTGCTCGGTCGCTGACGCTGAAACCGTCGTCGACGCGATCGCCCGCCACCACGCGTACTGGTGGGAAAGCGATCGCCTCGCGTCGCTGCCGTGGCTGAAGGCGCATACAGAACCGCCATTTCCCGATGTAGCCATCAGCAACTACCACGCCGCCTGGCCCAAGTGTGTCGCGCGGCTGGGCTCGGAGTTGACGCCGGCGGTCCGCGACTACGGCGACCGGTTCGCGACGTTGATGCCGTGGTTCCTGGCGCAGGTCTCCCGGGCACCTCAGACCTTCCTGCACGGCGATCTCCGGTTGGATCAGTTGTTTTTCGCCGTGGACGCCGGGGATCCACCGCTCACAGTTCTGGACTGGCAAGTCACGAACCGGGGCCGGGGCGCCTACGACGTCGGCTACTTCCTCAGCCAGAGCCTCACTCCCGACACTCGGCGTGGTTGCGAGCACCAGCTACTCGACCGCTATCGCACGCGTCTTGCCGGGTACGGAATCGACTATCCCGCAGACCAACTGAACCGGGATTACCGGATCGCCGTCGCATGGTGCTTCGTCTATCCCGTCATGGCCGAGGGTCGAATCGAGATCGTCAACGACCGCAATGCACGGCTGGCCCGCTTGATGTTCCGCCGTGCGGTCGCGGCCCTGGAAGACCACGACGCATTCTCCCTGGGACCGGACTGACCATGGCCGAGAACCGCCGTACCTGCGCCTCCTGCGGGACGGCGAACGAGGAGGATGCGCGCTTCTGCGAGGGATGCGGTGGATCACTCGCGCGGGTCTGCGCGACCTGCGGCCTGGAGGCCAGAGCGACCGCTCGGTTCTGTCGCGGCTGCGGCTCTCCACTTGACGAACTGGCCACTCCCACAACGGAATCGCCCATCGCGGGTCCGGCGCGCAAGACCGTCACGGTGATGTTCGCCGATCTGGCCGGATCGACCACCTTCGAGGAACGGGTCGACGCCGAGACCGCACGTGAGGTGATCGGCCGTTACCACGAGCTGTTGCGGTCGACCGCGCAGCGACACCGCGCGGGCGTCACGAAGTACATCGGCGACGGCTTCATGGCCGTCTGGGGTGTTCCCGAAATCGGTCCCGAGGATGCGCTGCGCGCCGTCGACGCCGCGGTCGAACTGCAGGACCGGTTCGTCGACCTGGCCGCCCGGGTCGCCGAGACGCACCGCACCGAGTTGGCGCTGCGTGTCGCCGTGAACACCGGCGAAGTCGTTGTCGGCGCGGGTGACGCCGACCTGGTGGGCGACGCGCTCAACGTCGGCGCTCGCCTCGAAGCCGAGTGTCCGCGCGGCCGCGTGGTGGTCGGTGAGGAGACCTGGCGGGCGACGCGCGGGCGATACGGCTACGAATCGCTCGGCCAGGTACAGGTGAAGGGCCGTCTTGCGCCGGTTGCGGTGTACCAGTGGCTCGGAAGGCATTCGGATGTTGCCGACGCCGCACCGTTTGTCGGTCGGTCGCAAGAAGTGCGGCGCCTTCAGGCCGTCCTCGACGACGCGATCGCGGTGCGCACGGCGCGGCTGGTGACCGTCATCGGCGACCCCGGTGTCGGCAAGAGCCGCCTGGCCACCGAATTCCTTGGCGCCCAGACTGATGCGCGCGTTGTTCAGGCTCGGTGCGCCGTCGAGGGGTCGGTTGCACTGGCGCCGATCGTCGAGATGTTGCGGGCCCGCGACCTGGAATCCGACATCCCTGCAGGAACCTCAGAGCGAGATCGTCTGCTGCGCGACCTCAACGGCCTCGCGACCGGCGTACCGGGCTCGGTCGAAGAGAACTTCTGGGCGCTGCGCAGATTCGTCGAGGTGCTGGCGTTCAGCGGTCCAGTTGTGTTCACCCTCGACGACATTCAATGGGCCGACAGCTTGCTACTGGACTTCATCGAGCATGTGGTCGAGTGGATCAAGGACGTGCCGGTGCTGGTGTTGGCGTTGGCCCGGCCCGAGCTGCGCGAGATCCGGCCCGACCTCGTCGCCGCGAGCCGCTGGGTCGCCGACACCGTCCACCTCGACGGCCTCGACGCCGGGGCGACGGCCGAGCTTGCCGCCAAGGTGTTGGGCGCTACCGAACTACCACCCGAGCTGCTGCATCGCCTCCCCGCGTCCACCGGCGGCAATCCCCTGTTCGTCCGGGAATTTGTCGGGATGCTCGCCCACGACGGCGTTCTCGTGGAGCACGCGAGCGGCTGGCGACTGACCATCGACGTCGAGGCCATCGCCATTCCACCGACGATTCATGCCCTGCTCGCGTCGCGACTGGAACGGCTGGACACCGGTGACCGACGCATACTGGAGATCGCCTCGGTGATCGGCAGCGACTTCTCGGTCGGTACGGTTCGGGCACTCGCCGGCGGCCATGCGGACGCGATCAAACTGTCGCTCAATCGGCTTCGGCGTCTCGAACTCGCTCAACCCACGGGGACGTACGTCGGCGACGAGGCCGTCTGGCGCTTCCATCACGTGCTCATCCGCGACGTCGCCTACCGGCGGCTGTTGAAGTCAGAACGCGCAGAACTGCACGAGCGCCTCGCCGATTGGGTCGAATCGGGCGGCGCCAGTGTGGCGTTCGAGGCTGACGAGATGATCGCCCGCCACTTGGAGGCCGCACACACCTATCGAAGCGAACTGGGGACGCTTGACGAGCACACCAACGATCTTGCCCTGCGTGCCGCCCGCCATTACTCGGTATCCGCGCGACGCGCACTGGACCGCGACGAGTTGGTCTCCGCCGGCACCCAGGCCGCGCGAGGCGCGGCGCTCGCCGGCGCCACCGAGTCGATACACGCCGAGCTTCTGTTGACGGGGTGCGAGGCACTTCTGTCCGCAGGCGACGTGACCGCCGCCGCGGCCCTTGTCGAGGATCTCGAACGCATCGCCGGAGACGCGTTGGCCCCATGGGCGACGTGCTATCGGTGCCAGTTCGGCGTGTACACCGACCCGGACCGGTTGTTGGAATACGACGCGCTCCTCCAGGGCGCCATCGACGAGTTCGCCCGTCGCGCAGACCCCGCGGGACTCGCCAAGGCGCACCGCGTCCGAGCGAGCGCGCGGCTGCGTCTGGGACGGGTCGGCGACGGCGAAGTCGACCTCTTCGAGGCCCTGATCGCGGCTCGACAGAGTAAAGACCACCGACAGATCACCGCGGCGTTGAGCGCGGCACCGGGAGCCGCGCTGTGGGGGCCGAGCCCCGTGCCCAAGGCCGGCGGCCGATGCCTCGACGTGGTTCGAATGCAACGGATGACGACGGCCGCACCGTCTCTCGAAGCGACGTCGTTGCGCCATCTGGCTGTACTGGAACTCCTGCGCGGACGACCGGACAAGGCGCGCAAGATGCTTGGCGAGGCGCGCCAGATCGTGGCCGACCTGGGTCTGCGGCACGGGCTGATGGAGACGGAGCTTTTCGCTGGGATCATCGAATCGATGAGCGGCGAACCCGTCGCTGCCGAACCGCACTTCCGGATGGCGCTCGAAGGCCTCGACGCGTTGGGTGCCGGTGCCGACGCGGGTTTGGCCGCCGCCCTGTTGGCGAGATCGGTTCTCGCGCAAGGCCGCCTCGACGAAGCCGACCGTTATGCGTCCGAAAGTGAGCGCCTCGCCGGCCATAACCTGAAGACGGCGATCGCGTGGCGCGCAGTGCGAGGCGAGATTCTCGCAGCGCAAGGACGCCACGATGAGGCGCCCGCAATGGCCCGGGATGCGGTGACGGTCGCCAGTGGGACCGACATCGTGCTCGACCACGCCGAGGCCTGCCTGGCACTGAGCCGTGTACTGGACCAGGCGGGTGACGCCAGGGGCGCCAGGTCGGCCCGAGCCGATGCCCGAGCGCTGTACGCGGCGAAGGAGGCCTCGATCTCGGTCGGACTCGTCGACGAGCCCGTTGTCGTGCCATCGGATGAACCCGCCCGGACAGCACCCGGCCACGCAGGGGAACGTGCGACCGCGACGTCCAGCCGGCTCGCCGTCGACAATGACTCGTGCCGACTACTGCCGATGTTCATCCGGGCAATCAAGGAACACGACGTCGAGAGCGCCCTGCTCTGGTTCTCGGAGGGATTCGTCTACGACGACCGGCGACGACTGAGCGGCGACCCCGTCATCGGTTTGGACGCAATGCGGACCGCGATGGAGCGAGTCTCCGAGCAGTACACGCAATTCGAGTTCCGTGTCCTGGCTGTCCGCGGCCGCCATCTGCATCTCCTGTGGAGTCGCTGGGCCGATGACGACGGGAATGCCGCAACCACGCTGTACGTCAATGAAACCGGTGACGACGGGCGCATCGTCTATCACATCCGCTTCGACGAGGATGACTTTGAAGGCGCCTATCTCGAGCTAGAGCGGCGATATTACGCTGGGGACGGTTCGACCCACGCTGAAGCTGCAGCCGTAGCAACGGAGGTCGTCACCGCGCTGAACCGGAAGGATTACGACCGAACCTTCGGCGATCTCCTTGTCCCGACCTTCCGGCTCGAGAATCGTTCCCACGCGGCACACCCCGAGCTTTCAGCCATGGAATTTCGCGGAACCTTGGAGGAACTCGACGCGATCGTTGCATGGTCCCGCGTCTGGGTCTCAGCCATCCAGTGGCTCTCACCGAACTGGCTTGTTTTTCGCTTCGCACGAAAGGCTGTGGGTCACGAGTCCGAGGAATACGAGTGGGTCAGCCTTCAGGTAGCCGAAATCCGGGACGGTCGGTTGGTTTCGATATGTCAGTTCGAAACCGACGACGAGGCAGCCGCTTTCGCTTATGCGGACGAGCGAGTGCGGGCAGCCAGCAGTCGACTCGCCGTGGAAAACGAGGCAACCCGGCTATTGCCGCCATTCGTCGGAGCGCTGCGGTCACATGATGTCGACGGCGTCGTCTCGAGCTATGCGGACGACTTCGTTTGTGACGATCACAGACGACTCAGCGGCGCACCGATCGTCGGACACGACGCATTGCGTGCCGCGGTCACCCGAATCTTCGATCAGTACACGCAATTCGACATTCGCGCGTTGGCCGTTCGCGGCGATCGCCTCTTCATGGCTCAGAGTCGTTGGACCGATGAATCCGACAACATGACCGAGTATCTCCACGTCACCGAGGTGAACGAGGCCGGCCAGACGGTCTACGACGGCCGCTTCGACGTGGACGATTTCGATGGCGCGTATCGGGAGCTCGAGCGCCGCTACTACGTCGGAGAAGGCGCGGCTTACGCCGAGGCGGGGGCCGTGACGACGGAGTGGATCACCGCGCTCAATCGTCGCGACTACAACCGGCTGATCGATGAGTTGACGTCTTCGTCCTATCGCCTCGAGAACCGGTCGAGCTCGGTTTTCGGCCACCGCACCGCAACGGATGTCAGGAGCTCGTTTGAAGACTTCGACGCCGCGGTGGCTTCAGCGCGGTCGTGGGAGGCCGCCGTGTGCTGGCTGTCGCCGAGTGTGGCGGTTTTCCGCTTCGAGCGTGAAGCTGTGGGCCGCGACGGTGAACCCTATTCGTGGACCTGGCTCGATGTGTGCGAGATTCGCGACGGCCGGGTCGCCTCCGCGTGCCGTTTCGACCTCGACGAGGAGGATGCGGCGTTCGCATACGCCGAGGAACGAATACGTGTCACCACCAGCCGACTCGCAGTAACAAACCGGGCCAGTGAGCAAGTCGATGATGCTTGGCGCAAAGGGACTGCCGGTCATGTCGATAGCGCGATGGCATGGTACTCGGATCGGTTTGTTTACGACGACCGTCGAAGGCTGAGCGGGAACCCGATCGAGGGTCCTAGTGAATTACGCGCCGCCTCAGCGCGAATCAACGAGCAGTATCCCCACTCCGATTGGCGAACCATGGCGGTCCGCGGTGACCGACTGGAATTGCGTTGGGGTCGTTGGTGGGATGACGCGGGGAACGAAACGGTCGGCCTACACCTTCACGAGATCGACGCTGACGGGCGGGTCGTCTTTCACGGGCGGTTCGACGAAGACGACTTTGAAGGCGCTTACCGAGAACTGGAACGCCGTTACTACGCTGGTGAAGGTGCGGCGTTCGCAGACGCCGGTGCTGCGTCGGCGGATTATTCGACCGCGCTGGACCACGGTGATTTCGACCGGGTATTCGGTGAGCTCTTCGCCGCCGACATGCGGGTTGAGAACAGGTCGAGTTCGCCGTTCCCGAACCGTTCTCTCGAAGACCTACGCGCCAGCTATGAAGATCTGCATTCGAGGGTCTTGTCGTCACGAACGTGGTTCTCAGTGGTTCGCTGGCTGTCGCCTTCCTGGGCTATCGTGCGGTTCGAACGAGAGGCGATCGGCCGGGACAACGAAACCTACTCGTGGACCTGGCTTCACGTCACCGAGTGGCGCGCGGCTCGCGTCTCCTTGATCTGCCGCTTCGACCTCGACGACGAAGATGCGGCGTTCGCGTACGCCGAGGAACGAATTCGGGCCAGCAGTAGCCGACTCACAGTCGCGAACCGAGCCAGTGACGTCGCTAACGCCTCGTGGTGGGGAATGCATGCCCACGACATCGACGCCGCGGTGGCGCCCCTCTCGGATCGGGTCGTCGTGGAAGATCGGCGGCAGTTGAGCGGTGACCCATTGGAGGGAATCGCGCACCTGCACGAGGGTATGGGGCGTGTGCTCGAGCAATACCCTCACAGCGAGCTGACCACGTTGGCGGTGCGAGGCGAACGGTTGGATCTGCGCCGGATACGCATGTGGGATGACAGCGGCAACGAATCCACGACGCTCAACGTGCTCGAGATCGACGACACCGGTCGGATCGCGCATTTCGTCCGCTTCGACGAGCACGACTTCGAAAGCGCACTCGGTGAACTCGAGAAACGGTACTACGCCGGTGAAGGTGCGCAGTTCGCCGAGGGTGAATCGGTATCGGTAGCAATATTCGCGGCCCTCAACCGTGGCGAGTATGACCGAGTGTTCAGTGACCTCGCCGTGCCGGAGATGCGTATCGAGAACCGTTCACGCTCAGCGTTTCCTGATCGTTCAGCCGGCGACCTGCGGTCCAGTTGGGGGCACTTGGACGCGATGGTTTCGTCGTCGCGAATATGGCCTTCGGCGGTCTGCTGGGTTTCACCGCACTGGAGCGTCAGCCGCGTCGAACGCGAGGCGATCGGACACGACGGCGAGAAGTACGCGTGGACTTTCCTCCTTGCCGGTGAAATCAGGGACGACCGGATTACGGCACTGTGCCAATTCGACATCGAGGATGAAGAGGCCGCGTTCGCGTACGCCGAAGAGCGGGTCCGAGCCGCCAAGAGCCGACTGGCAGTCAAGAATAGCGCTACCGAGGTCGTTGAAGCCGGCTGGCAAGCATTGCGGAGTCACGATGTCGAGGGCCTTGTGGCCACCTACGCCGATGCCTTCGTCTACGTCGATCGACGGCGTTTGAGTGGCGACCCGATCGTCGGACGTGACGCGATACGTACAGCGATCCAGCGGGTTCTCGATCAGTACAGCCGATTCGACGTGCGCGTGCTGGCGGTACGTGGAGACCGACTGACGATGGTGCGCAGTCGCTGGTGGGACGAGGCGGGTAACGAGACGACACAGCTTCATGTGTCCGAAATCGGTGACGATGATTTGTGCGTCTGCGACTGCCGCTTCGACGGCGACGACTTCGAAGGCGCCTATCGAGAGCTGGAACAGCGCTACAGAGCCGGTGAAGGCGAGGCATACGCCGAGGGAATCACTGTTTTGGCCGAGTATGCCTGCGCCGAGAACCGGGGTGACTTCGACCGCGTCTTCGGCGAACTCGCCAGCGCCGACTTGCGAATCGAGAACCGTTCACGCTCGGCATTACCGGATCGGTCCGCGGCCGAATTCCGGGCCAGCCGCGAAGAGCTCCAGGCGATGGTCGAGTCCGTACAGTCCTGGCACTCGGCGATGCGCTGGCTGTCATCGAGTGTCGTCGTCGGCCGCTTGGAGCGTGAAGCAGTCGGCCGTGACGGCGAAATGTACGTCTGGAGTTTCATCACCGTCGCCGGTATCGACGATCAGCGTCTCGCGTGGACATGCATTTTCGAGCTGGATGACGAAGACGCCGCGTTCGCCTACGCCGAAGAGCGGGTCCGGGCGGCCACGAGCCGGCTGACGCTGACAAATCACGCCTGCGAGGTGGGCCGTCGAGTCCTTCATGCGAGCGAGAGCGGGGATGTCGACACCGCCGTCGCCAATTTCTCCGAGCACTTTGTCTACGTCGATCACCGGCGGTTGAGCGGTGAGCCCGTGACAGATCCTGTCGGGCTCAGGACCGCTCTGCAACGAATGTTCGTACACTACAACCACTTCGACGCTCGTGTGCTGGCCGTCCGCGGGGACCGGCTTCAGTTGGCACATACCCGGTGGTCCGACGACGCCGGAAACGAGACCTCTCGTCTCGTCGTCATCGAACTCGACACCGACGGACGGATCGCGCTGCAGGCCAGTTATGACGAAGATGATTTCGTCACCGCGTACCGCAAGCTGGAGACCCGCTACTTTGCGGGCGAGGGCGCCGCGTTCGCCGAGGCGGGCGCTGTAACCATCGAGTACGCGACGGCCCTCAACACCCGCGATCTGGACCGCCTTTTCGGCGATCTCAGTGTTGACGATATGCGCGTACAGAACCACTCACGATCGATCTTTCCCGATCGCTCGGCCGCGGAGCTACGTGCCACCGTCGAAGATCTCGATGCAATGGTCGCGTCGTTGCGGCAGTGGCATTCGGCAACGCAATGGCTCTCAGCGAATGTATGCGTCGGGCGTCACGAGCGCGAGGCGATCGGACACGACGGTGAGCACTACTCGTGGACACGTTTGATGGTCTTCGAAGTCCGCGACGGGCGGATGGCGTCGATGTGCATTTTCGAACCCGACGACGAGGACGCCGCATTCGCGTACGCCGAGGAACTCGTCCATGAGGCCGCGACTCGTTTGCCGGTCGCCAACAAGGCCACTCGAGCGTTCTTCGCCGCAGGCGAAGCGGCGAACGCGCGCGATGTCGACGCGATGGTCAGCGCGTATGCCGAACACTTCGAATACGACGATCGGCGAAAGCTGGCGGGAAACCCACTACCCGATGTGCGCGTTGGCGCAGAAGGCATCTTGGCGCAGTACAGCCACTTCGGGGGACGCACATTGGCCGTCCGCGGTGACGGGCTGCATCTGGCGTCGAGCCGCTGGTTGACCGACGCCGGATTCGAAACGACCCTCCTGATTCTGCAAGAGGTCGATGACAGCGGGCGCATCACCTACGAGGGTCGCTTCGACGAGGACGACTTCGAAAGCGCCTACCGCGAACTCACGCGGCGCTACTGCTTGGGTGAAGGTGCGCCGGTCGCCGAGGCAGAGGCGACACTCGCGGAGTATCCGATCGGATTCATGAACGGTGAGATCGACGGAGCCTTCGATCGGCTTACTGCTCCGGGGTTCCGTATCGACGACCGGTCGCGCTCGGTTTTCGGCGACCGCACGGTCGCCGAGTTTCGCGCCACCTATGACGAACTGTTCACCATGGTGTCCTCACTACGGGTATGGCACGCGGCGGTCTGCTGGCTGTCACCGGCGGTCGTCGTCGCTCGCTTCGAACAGACCGGCGTCGGACACGATGGCGAACGGTTCGCGTGGACGCACATCGACGTCGCCGAGATCCGCGACGGCCAGTTCAGCTCGGTCTGCCTGTTCGAAATCGACGATGAGGAGGCGGCATTCGCGTACGCCGAGGAGTTGGTGCGATCTGCGGACAGCCGGCTCACGGTGACCAATCTGGCGACCCGAACCGTCAAGAGGCTCTTTCGGCTCATGCAGGCGGGGGATGTTGATGCCGCTGCGCAGCTCGCCGCGGAGTCGTTTGAATACGGCGATCACCGCCGCCTACACGGAAACCCGGTCGGAGATACGCGCACGGCACTGGCACGCATCCTCGAGGACTACACGTCCTTCGAAACGCGCACGCTCGCGGTACGCGGCCAGCGCCTCGACCTCGGTTGGACGCGTTGGTCGAACGACGACGGTTTCGAGGTTCGCTACCTCACCGTTCACGAGGTCGATGCCGCCGGACGGATTCTGTACCACGGTCGCTTCGACGAGGACGATTTCGAGGGCGCCTACCGGGAGCTCACCCGCCGCTATTGCCAGGGCGAAGGCGCAGCTGTCGCCCAGTCGGTGACGCTCGCCGCCGAGTGGGTGATTGCGCTGAACGCCGGTGATTTCGACCGAGCGTTCGGAGAGCTCACCTCCCGCGACTTCCGTGTCGAAAATCGTTCCAGCACAGGGTTTCCGAACCGCTCCGCAGCCGAACTCCGAGCGAGCCTCGAGGAGTTGAGGTCGATGATGGCTTCGGTTCGGCAATGGGACGTCGCCGAATGTTGGCTGTCGTCAGACTGTGTCGTCGCTCGAAATGAAAGGCAAGCCGTCGGCGAGGACGGCGAGCTGTATACCTGGTCCAGCATCGACGTCTGCGAGATTCGCGATGGGCGCGCCGCGCTCGACTGTCGATTCGATGTCGACGACGAGGACGCGGCATTCGCCTACGCTGAGGAGCGCGCCCACAGCGTCCACAGCCGACTGGCACTGACCAACCGATCCTGCCAGGCCGTCGCGACCCTCCAAACCGCTCTATGCGCCAGAGATCTCGACGGGGGTATCGGCTGCTACGCCAACCCATCTGTGTACGAGGATCGACGCCGGCTCAGTGGGGATCCCATTCGGAGTGCCGCAGGGTTGCGGCTTGCGGGTGAACGGATCTTGGCCCAGTACAACCAATTCGAATGGCGCACTCTTGCGGTTCGGGGAAATCTGCTGAGCATGCATTCCAGCGTCTGGTCGGACGACTCCGGCAACGAAACGTCCTATCTGCATGTCTACGAAATCGACCACACCGGACATTTCACCTACGAGGGCCGTTTCGACGAGGACGACTTCGAAAGCGCCTACGAGGAACTCACGCGCCGGTACTGCGTCGGCGAGGGGGCGGCGGTCGCTGCGGGCACGGCGCATATCGCCAAGTACCTGATGGCCATCAATCGACGGGAGTGGGACACGGTGTTCGAGGAGATGGCCGCCCCGGACATGCACGCCGTCAGCCACTCGCGGTCTGGCTTCCCCGACCGCTCCGTCGCCGATCTCCGCGCCAGCTACGAGGATCTGTGCGCACTGGTCGCCTCGATGAGGTCATGGCATTCGGCCGAAGCCTGGGTATCACCGACGGTGGCGGTGACCCGCCATGAGCGTGAGGCCACGGGCCACGACGGAGAGCGTTACGAGTGGACCCGCCTCCTCGTCGGCGAATTCCGCGACGGACGCACCAGGCATCTGTGCGAGTTCGATGTCGACGACGAAGACTCCGCGTTCGCGTACGCCGACGACATGGTGCGTCGTACCGGCACTAGTACCGTGGTGACATGACCACACCGGCTCCCAAACTGCAGCTGACCGATGACGAGTGGCGCAAGAAGCTCACCCCCGAGGAGTTCCACGTCCTGCGCGAGGCCGGCACCGAGCGTCCCTTCACCGGGGAGTACACCGACACCAAGACCGAGGGCATCTACGAGTGCCGCGCCTGCGGCGCCGAACTGTTCCGCAGCACCGAGAAGTTCGAATCGCACTGCGGTTGGCCGTCGTTCTTCGACCCCGCCGACTCCGACGCCGTCATCCTGCGCTCCGACGACTCGCTGGGCATGCATCGTGTCGAGGTGCTCTGCGCCACCTGCCACAGTCACCTCGGCCACGTCTTCGAGGGCGAGGGCTACCCCACTCCGACCGACCAGCGCTATTGCATCAACTCGATCTCGCTGCGGCTCAAGCCGACCTCCTGACGCGAATGTGCGCTCGGCGGAAAAAGTCGCGCGAGCAATGAGCTAGGCCGGGTAGACGGCGAACTCGGCGCGGTCCTCGGTGTCGGCGACACACTGGAACAACAGCGGCGCCGTCATCGCGTTACCCGAGTAACACGTGAACGGGCCAATGACCTGGTATTTGTCGCCGTTCACGTTGTATTGGACCGCGTAGTCCGATGCGGTGATGCAGTCAATGTCGCCGGCGGTGATGTCGATGACCTGACCGAAGCGCGGCGCGCACTTTTCGCTGTCCGCCAATTGAGCGAGGCTGCTCGGCGCCGCGATCAGCGCGCCGATGGACAGGGTTGCGGCGACCGTCGCGGTGGCCAGTGCCTTCGTCGTCATCGGTCAATGATGACCGAGCATCGCCGGTTACGGCAGGCGATCGATCAACTGCTCCGCGCTGATGCGCGGACCGGTGAAGAACGGCGTCTCCTCGCGGACATGCCGCCGCGCATCCGTGGCACGCAGATCACGCATCAGGTCGACGATGCGGTGCAGTTCCGGCGCCTCGAACGCCAGGATCCATTCGTAGTCGCCCAGCGCGAACGCCGGAACGGTGTTGGCCCGCACGTCCTTGTAGCCGCGCGCCGCCATGCCGTGCTCGGAGAGCATGCGACGGCGCTCCTCGTCGGGCAGCAGATACCAGTCCAGTGACCGCACGAAGGGATACACGCAGATGTAGTTGCCCGGTTCCTCGCCCGCGAGGAACGCCGGGATGTGGCTCTTGTTGAACTCCGCCGGGCGGTGCAGTGCGACGTTGCTCCACACCGGATTACTGGCGCGGCCCAAGGTGGTGCTGCGACGGAAGTCGGCGTAGGTGCCCTGCAGGGCCTCGACGTTGTCGGCGTGCGTCCAGATCATGAAGTCGGCGTCGGCGCGCATCCCCGCGATGTCGTACAGGCCGCGCACCACCACACCGCGTTCCTCCTGCTGTTTGAGGAACGTCGCGGTCTCGTCGGCGACGGCCGCGCGGTCCTCGCCCAGTTCCCCCGGACGCACGGAGAACACCGAGAACATCAGGTAGCGAAGGGTGGAGTTGAGCGCGTCAAAGTCGAGCTTGGCCATGGTTCTATCGTGCCACGCGCGAGGTGACCAACGACGCCGCCGCCCTCGTGGCCGCCGACACACACGCCGGAACGCCGATGCCGTCCAGGAATCCGCCCGCCACCGCAATCGTCGGCGGCAATCCCGCCCGCAGTTCGGCCACCAGCGCACCGTGACCGGGGCCGTACTGCGGCATGGCGTCGATCCACCGCTGCACGTGGAAGTCGACGGGCTCCGTCCTGACACCGAAGAGCGTGGCGAGATCCTCTGCCGCCCACCCGAGCAGCTCCTCGTCGCCCGCGCTGCGGGCCAGATTGTCGCCGAACCTTCCGAACGAGAGCCGGACCAGCTCGACGTTGCCGCGCGGACCCCATTTGCGCGACGTCAGCGTCACCGCCTTCGACCGCAGGTGTTCGCCACTCGCCACCAGGACGCCGGACTGCTGCGGCAGCGGCGTACCGCCGGGCAGGGCCAACGCCACCAACGCCGTCGACGCCACCGGGATGCGCTGGGCCGCGGCCGCGCTTCGGGGAGCCACCTCGGCGACGAGCCGTGCCAGGCGCGGTGCCGGTACCGCGAGCACCACCGCGTCGGCGTGGTGGCGCGAGCCCTCGTCGTCGACGAGTTCCCAGCCCTGTGCGCCGCGGTGCAGCGCTTCGACGGTGACCTGGCGCCAGTGCGCCGCGGCGCGGTGGACGAGCTCGTCGATCAGCACCCGGTAGCCGCCGTCGACCGCGCCGAAGACCGACCCGGTGACCGGCGGCGGCGCGGCTTCGCGGACGGCCTCGGTGAGGTTTCTCGCGCCACGGTCGAGGGCGACTGCCAGCGGCGGCACCGCCGAACGGACCCCGATCGTCGCCGCGTTACCGGCGTAGACACCGGCCAGCAGGGGTTCGACCGAACGCGTGACCACCTGCTCGCCGAACCGGTCGCCGACCAGCTCGGCGACGGACGGGTCGGCGCCTGGACGCCACGAGAACGGCCGACCGGGTTCGCCGTGCATCCAGGCGATCGTCGCGTCGTCCACCAGCCCGGCCAGCGCGGACGGCTGCGCCGGGATCCCCTGCAGCGTGCCGGTGGGCAGCGGGTGCAGCCGGGCCTGGCTGTAGATCAGCGGCCGTGCGCCGGTCGTGCCGATCTGCCGGTTCGCCAGGCCCAACTCGGCCAGCAAGGCGGGCACCTCGGGTCGTCGAGCGACGAACGCCTCGGCGCCGACGTCCATCGATTGACCGCCGATCCGCTCGGTGCGCAGCACGCCGCCCAGCCGGTCCGCGGGGTCGAACACCGTGATCGACGCGTCCGGGCCGGCCGCGACACGCAGCCGATACGCGGCGACGAGACCCGAAATACCACCGCCCACAACGCAGTACGACGCAGTCACAGCGAGTGCACCAACGCCACCACTTCGGTGATCACCTCGGGGTCGGTCGCGGGGAGCACGCCGTGGCCGAGGTTGAACACATGCCCGGCGGCGCCCGCATCGACCGCGCGCCGGCCGTCGTCGACGACCGCGCGAGCCGCACGTTCGGCCACCGCCGGGCCTGCCAGCAACACCACCGGATCGAGGTTGCCCTGCAACGCCGTCCCAGGGACCACCCGGGCGGCGGCGTCGGACAGCGAGGTGCGCCAGTCGACCCCGACCACGGCCGGGGCGCCGTGGCCGGAGGCGGCCTGCGACATCGCACCCAGCAGTTCGGCGGTACCGACACCGAAGTGCGTCATCGGGACTCCGGCGGCGGCCAGCGTCGCGAACACGCGGGTGCTGTGCGGCAGCACATAGCTGCGGTAGTCGGCCAACGACAGCGTCCCGGCCCACGAGTCGAACACCTGGATCGCGTCGACACCCGCGTCCACTTGAACCTGCAGGAACGCGATCGTCACATCGGTCAGCGCGGCCATCAGCGCGTGCCACGTCTCGGGTTCTGAGAACATCATCGCCTTGGTGCGCTCGTGGTTGCGGCTCGGCCCGCCCTCGACCAGGTAGGAGGCCAGCGTGAACGGCGCGCCCGCGAACCCGATCAACGGCACCTCGCCGAGTTCGGTCACCAGCGTCCCGACGGCCTCGGCGACCGGCGCCACCTGCTCGCGCTCCAGCGATCTCATCGCGGCGACATCCGCGGCGGTGCGAATCGGGTGCTCGATCACCGGGCCGACGTCGGGAACGATGTCGAGGTCGATGCCCGCAGCGCGCAACGGCACCACGATGTCGGAGAACAGGATCGCGGCGTCCACACCGTGCCTGCGGACCGGCTGCAGGGTGATCTCGGTGATCAGCTCGGCATCGAAACAGGCCTGCATCATCGTGTTCTTCGCCCGCAACGCGCGGTACTCGGGCAGCGAACGGCCCGCCTGCCGCATGAACCACACCGGCACGCGACCGGGTTTGCGGCCGCCGGCGGCGGCCAGATAGGGCGAGTCGGGCAGCTCACGGCGCGTGTTCATCGCTGTCAATGCTGCCATGCGGACCGGGCGGCGCCCGTCTCGCCTCGTCCGGACCGGTGCCCGACAAGATCGGCGCGCCACACGCATAGACCTGCTCGGATCCGCTAGCGTCAAACGTCGTGACCACCGCCGAACCGGCTCAGTTCCGTGAAGCGGTGGCGGCGATGAATGCCACCACCGTCCGACCGGAGATCGAGCTCGGCCCGATCCGCCCGCCGCAGCGGCTGGCGCCGTTCAGCTATGCGCTGGGCGCCGAGGTCCGCCATCCCGAGACGGCGATCGTGCCGGAGCGCTCCGAGGGTGACGCATTCGGCCGCCTGATCCTGCTGCACGACCCCGAGGGCGCCGACGCCTGGGACGGCACCATGCGGCTGGTCGCCTACATCCAGGCCGATCTGGACTCCAGCGAAGCCGTCGACCCGCTGCTGCCGGAGGTGGCGTGGAGCTGGCTCGTCGACGCCCTCGCAGAACGCGCCGAGCATGTCACCGCCCTGGGCGGCACCGTCACCGCCACCACGTCGGTGCGTTACGGCGACATCTCCGGCCCGCCCCGGGCTCACCAGCTAGAACTGCGTGCCTCGTGGACGGCGACGACACTCGAGTTGGGCCCGCACGTCGAGGCGTTCTGTGAGGTGCTCGAGCACGCCGCCGGGCTGCCGCCCCAGGGCGTGACCGACCTCGGCTCCCGTACCCGCGCTTGACGATGCCCGATCCCGACGAGGCCGTCCCGGAGGCGGCCGCGCCCGAGCAGACCGAGCCGGAGGCGACGCCGCTGCTGGCGCCCCGCGACGGCGTGCCCGCGTTGTCGACCAGTGTCAGCGAGATCCGCAAGGCCGCCGAGCTCTTGGCGTCCGGCTCCGGCCCCTTCGCGGTCGACGCCGAACGCGCCTCGGGCTTCCGCTACTCCAACCGTGCTTATCTCGTGCAGATCCGACGCGAAGGCGCCGGCACCGTGTTGATCGATCCGGTGAGCCACGGCGCCGATCCGGTCGACGCACTGGCCCCGGTCGCAGAGGTGCTGGCCACCGACGAATGGGTGCTGCACGCCGCCGACCAGGATCTGCCGTGTCTGGCCGATCTCGGCATCCGGCCGGTCAGCCTGTACGACACGGAGTTGGCGGGCCGACTCGCCGGTTATGACAAGGTCAACCTCGCCGCGATGGTGCAGCGGTTGCTCGGCCTACAGCTGATGAAGGGCCACGGCGCAGCCGACTGGTCCAAGCGGCCGCTGCCTGACGAGTGGCTCAACTACGCCGCTCTCGATGTCGAGGTGCTCGTCGACCTACGCGACGCGGTGGCCGCGGTTCTCGAGGAACAGGGCAAAACTGACTGGGCGGCACAGGAATTCGAGCACCTCAGGAAGTTCGAGGCAACACCGACCCGTCGGGACCGCTGGCGGCGCACGTCGGGCATCCACAAGATTCGTGATGCCCGCGCCCTAGCCGCCGTGCGCGAACTGTGGACCACCCGTGACCACATCGCGCAGCGCCGCGACATCGCGCCGGGCCGGATTCTGCCGGACTCGGCCATCATCAACGCCGCCACCGCCGATCCCGACACCGTCGAGAAGTTGACGGCGCTTCCGGTGTTCGGCGGTAATCGGCAGCGCCGCAGCGCCAAGGTGTGGCTCGAGGCGCTCGCCCGGGCACGCACCACCCGTGACCTGCCGACATCGCAGGAGCCGGCGAACGGCCCTCCACCCGCGTCCCGTTGGGCCAGGCGCAAACCCGAGGCCGCCGCCCGACTGGATGCGGTGCGCGCCGCGCTCAGCGATGTGTCACAACGGGTTTGCGTGCCGACCGAGAACCTGCTCTCCCCCGACACCGTGCGCCGACTGTGTTGGGATTGGGAGCCCGTCGACGACAGGGCGAGCGTGATCGAGGCGTTTCTGCGGGATGCGGGCGCGCGGCCATGGCAACGCGAGCTGACGGTGCCACCCCTGAGCGAGGCGCTGTCCAAGGCCGACGCTCAGCTTGCCGAGGGACCCGCCGGGAGCTGAGCGGTCGCCTTCTCGACGTGAGCCAGGAAGTGCCGCAACACTTCCTCGGGTGCCTCGATTTGCGGCCAGTGTCCGATGTCGGCGGCAAGCATCACCACGTCGGCGTCGGGGATCACTTCGGCGTAGCGGCGCGCCATGTGTGCGCCGGAGTTCGGGTCGACGGGCCCGTCGATGAGCCGCATGGGCACGGCGGTTTGGCGCATGGCGCGCACCCACCGGTTGCGGTGGGTGTACCGGTCCCCCAGGAATCGACCGACCTTGTGCAGCACGCGTTTACCGTCGTTGTATTCCAGAATCTGGTGAAAGCGGTTCATCAGCTCGCGTGAGGGCTTCGTGTTCGGGCCGAACATCTCGTCGAGCGTTCGCTCGAGTATCTTGCGCGAAATCGGACTGCGCCCTTGCAGAGGACTCATCAAGTCGCCCAGCGGAGTTCCCGACATGAGCTTCTGCATGGTGCGCGGGGTGTACGCCTCGTTGAACAGCCCCCCGTTCAACCAGGTGATCGATTGATAGTGCACTGATCCGTACGACTGCTGCCCGAATTCACTGCGGGCCAGGAGTTCTTGGCCTACCGAGTCACCGAGGTCGTGCGCCAACACGTGGCACCGCTCGACGTTGAGGTGCTCCAGTAACGCCTCGTGGATGTTGGCGTGATCGGGCACCGAGTATTCGTAGGCGACCGGTTTCGCCGAGAAGCCCATGCCGATCATGTCCGCTGCGATGACGGTGAAGTGTTCGGTGAGCGTCGGCCAGATCAGTGACCAGTCCCACGAGTTGAACGGATAGCCGTGGATCGTCAACAGCGTCGGAGCCTCACCCAGCGGCGGGCCGTCGACCCGGTAGAAGATCTCGAACCCCAGGTAGTCGAAGTAGCGGCCCGCGGCCTTCCAGCGCTCCAGCTCGGCATCCATGACCGCAGCCTAGGCGATCGGGCATTTTGCGTCGGCGCGCGCTTCAGACGGCTTAGCGTGACCGAATGGCGGAACAGGACGAGTCCGAGAACGAAGAAGATCGGCAGCGGTTCGCCGACCGCGTGCTGAGCTTCGCCGAGGACGCGGTGTACTGGGCCATCGCGACCGTTCTGCTCGCCGGGTCGGTGGCGCTCCTGGTCGCCCAGGTCAATGTTCTACTGCGCCTGCGCAATACGCCGGCGAGCACGATCATGCTGGAGGTGCTCGACGGGCTGCTGCTGATCTTCATCTTCGTCGAACTGCTCTATGCGGTGCGGACGTCGCTGCGCTCACATGAGATCGTCGCCGAGCCGTTTTTGATCGTCGGCATCCTGGCGTGCATCAAAGAGATCGTCGTGCTGTCGGTCGAGGCGGCGAAGCTGCTGTCCAACGGCCCCGAGTTCGCCCGCGCGATCGTCCAGGTGGGCGTGCTCGGGGGTCTGGTGCTGGTGTTGTCGCTGGCGATTTTCGTGCTGCGGGTGCAACGCCACGGCGTCTCCGACGAAGCCGCCGAGCTGGCCGACAAGAACTAGCGCACTAGTCGAGTCGCTCGCTGACCTCGGTTTCGCTGACGGGGGCGCCCTGAGCCGCGACCCAGCCGGTGATCTGGCGGGCCACGGTGCGATCGGTCAAGCCGACCTCGGCGAGCACCTCGCCGCGGGACGCCTGCGCGAAGAACTCCTGCGGCAGACCGACGTCGCGGCAGGGCACGTCGATCTCGGCGCGGCGCAACGCCGCCGACACCGCCGAACCGATGCCGCCGTTGACGCCGTTGTCCTCGAGCGTGACGACGAGCTTGTGTTCGCGGGCCAGCGCGTTGATCGCCTCGGGCACCGGCAGCACCCAGCGCGGGTCGACGACCGTCACACCGATGCCCTGGTTGCGCAAGAGTTCGGCGACCGCCAACGCCATCGACGCGAACGGCCCGACCGCCACCAACAGCACGTCGCCGGTGAACCCGTCGGCCGGCACCGCCAGCACATCGACACCGTCACGCCGTTCGACCGCCGGAATGTCCTCGCCGACATCGCCTTTCGGGAACCGGATGGCGGTCGGACCGTCGTTGACGTCGAGCGCTTCGCCGAGTTCCTCGCGCAGCCGGACGCCGTCGCGCGGTGCGGCCACCCGCATACCGGGCACGATGCCCAGCATCGACAGGTCCCACATGCCGTTGTGGCTCGCGCCGTCGGGGCCGGTGATACCCGAGCGGTCCAACACCATCGTCACCGGCAGCTTGTGAAGGGCCACATCCATCATGACCTGGTCGAATGCGCGGTTCAGGAACGTCGAGTAGATCGCGACGACAGGATGCAGGCCGCCCATCGCCAGCCCGGCCGCCGACGTCATCGCATGCTGTTCGGCGATGCCGACGTCGAAGAACCGGTCCGGGAAGCGCTGCCGGAATGCGGTCAGCCCAGTGGGGCCGGGCATCGCCGCGGTGATCGCAACCACGTCGCGTCGGCGGGCCGCGTAGCCGATCAGCGCCTCGGAGAATGTCGACGTCCAGCCCGGACCGGGGACCGACGTCGCCAATCCGGTCTCGGGGTCGATGACACCGCACGCGTGCATCTGGTCGGCCTCGTCGTTCTCCGCGGGCGCGTAGCCCATGCCCTTGCGGGTGACGATGTGCACGATCACCGGCATGTTGAAGCCGCGCGCCCGGCGCAGCGCGACCTCGACGGCGTGCTCGTCATGGCCGTCGATGGGGCCGACATACTTCAGGCCCAGATCGGTGAACATCACCTGCGGCGCCAGCGCGTCCTTGATGCCGGCCTTGATGGAGTGCATGCACTGGTAGCACACCTCGCCGATGACCGGCACGCCGCGCACCGCCTTGCGGCCCTCCTCGAGGACACGTTCGTAGCCGGGCTGCAATCGCAGGCCGGCCAGGTGTTCGGCGAACCCGCCGATCGTCGGTGCGTAGCTGCGGCCGTTGTCGTTGACGACGATCACCACCGGCCGTCGCGCCGCGGCGATGTTGTTCAACGCCTCCCAGCACATGCCGCCGGTCAGCGCACCGTCGCCGACGACGGCGACCACATGGCGGTTGCGGTGTCCGGACAGCTCGAACGCCTTGGCCAGCCCGTCGGCGTAGGACAGCGCGGAACTGGCGTGGCTGGATTCCACCCAGTCGTGTTCGCTCTCCTCGCGCGAGGGGTAGCCCGACAGACCGCCCTTCTTGCGCAGGCTCTCGAAGTCGTGGCAGCGGCCCGTCAGCATCTTGTGCACGTAGGACTGGTGCCCGGTGTCGAAGATGATGGGATCGTGGGGCGAATCGAACACCCTGTGCAGCGCCAGCGTCAGCTCGACGACGCCGAGGTTCGGGCCGAGATGCCCGCCGGTGGCAGCCACCTTGTGGATCAGGAATTCGCGGATCTCACGTGCCAGATCGCTCAGTTGCGACTGCGATAGGTGCTGCAGATCTGCGGGCCCGCGGATCTGTTCAAGCATTCGTTCAGTCTACGCACGGCCGTCGTAGTCAGTCCTGCCGAGCTTGGTAGATGTCGGGCACACCGTCGTGATCGGAATCGGCGGTCTCCTGCTCGTGGATGGCACGATATTGCCTGTTCCGCAGCCTCAACAGGACCGCCGCAAGGGTCGCGGAGGCCAGCGATCCCGTCAGCACCCCGATCTTCACGAATTCGTCACGTTCGGACCCGCTGCCGTAGGCCAAATCGCCGATGAGCAGCGACACGGTGAAACCGATACCCGCCAGCATGGCGATTCCCAGCACGTCGATCCACCGGACCGCCGGGTCCAGGTCGGCGCGCGTGACCGACGCCAGCACCCGCGTGGTCAAAAAGATTCCGACCGGCTTTCCGACGACCAGCCCGAGGACGATGCCCAGCGTGATGGGGTCGGCCATCGCCTCGGCGAAGCCCGTGTAGCCGCCGATGCTCACCCCGGCGGCGAAGAACGCGAAGACCGGTATCGCCACTCCCGCCGACAGCGGACGGATGCGGTGCTCGAAGTGCTCGGCGAGGCCCGGTCCGGCCTCCGGCCCGCCGGCGGCCTGCGAACGCTTCACCGGTACCGCGAAACCGAGCAGAACCCCCGCCACCGTCGCATGGACGCCCGATTCGTGCATCAGGACCCACGTGGCCAGCGCCAGGGGTACCAACAACCACCACGACTGGATCCTGCGCTGGACACACACCGCGAACAGCGCCAGCGGAACGAGCGTCGCCAGCAGCGCAGGCACGTTGATGTCCTCGGTGTAGAACACCGCGATCACGCTCACGGCGAGCAGATCGTCCACCACGGCGAGAGTGAGCAGGAAGATCCGGAGCGCGGACGGCAGGTGCGTGGAGATGACTGCCAGCACCGCGACGGCGAACGCGATGTCGGTCGCGGTCGGGATGGCCCAGCCCCGCAGGGCGCCGTCGCCGACGTGGGCGGTCACCGCGACGAAGATGAGCGCCGGCACGACCATTCCGCCGACCGCGGCGGCGATCGGCAGCGCCGCGCGGGCGGGGTCACGCAGGTCCCCGGCGACGAACTCCCGTTTGAGCTCCAACCCGACCACGAAGAAGAACAGGGCCAACAATCCGTCGGCCGCCCAGGTGCCGACAGTGAGGTCCAGGTGCAGGCCCAACGGTTGGCCGCCGACCTTCAAATCGCGCAGGGCGAAGTAGCTTTCCGACCACGGCGAGTTGGCCCACACGAGCGCGACGGTCGCCGCCACCAGCAGGATCGCGCCTCCGACGGTCTCCCGGCGCAGGATCGAGGCCACCCGGCTGGTCTCGGACCACGATCCGCGGGCGAACAGCGTCCGCCGTGCGAAGCGGCGCAGGGGGTTGGCGGTCACGGTGAGTCCCGATCTGTAGGGGTCGACAGATGAATTGCCGACCAGACTTCCCGGCACACCCTGCCGCTCAACGTATCAACGTCGACGGTGTCGAGCATGCGCGGTGGCGGACGGCGCTTCGGCTGACCGTCAGATCGCGATGCGGCGCGGACGGTCCGAGCCCGGCCACACGTAGTCGAGGTCGTCGGGCACGTCGGGAAAGAACTGGCGGTAGTGCTGCGGGTCCTTGCGGACGAGGACCGACTGGTGGCTGCGATGAAACTCCGGATCACCCAGCCACGGCGGCACCTCCCCCGCGGCGACCAACGCGTCCTGGGTGCGCGGGGTGCCGATGCCGGTCTCGCGGGCGAGGTCGGTGACCATGGTGGTCGCGCAGGTGTCGGCGTGCCCCAGCGCGCACCATGCGGCGCAGACGTCGAGCCCGTAGCGGACCAGGGCTTCCTCGTAGCCGGCCCACATCGCCGCCGCGGGGTGGTGGCGCCAGCCATAACCGGGCACGGTCAGTGCGCGGACGACCTGGATGGTCTCGACCCGCTGTTTGCCGAGCCGCTTCGTGTCGAGGACGCGGGCGGTGTCGTCGAAACCCGGGCAGGGCAGAAACGTCTGCATCCTGCAGGGGATACCCGTTTAGCGACTCAACACCGCGACGCACTCGACGTGATGTGTGAGGGGGAACGAGTCGAAGACCCGTAACTCCTCGACCGCGTACCCGTGCCCCCGATACAGGCCGACATCGCGTGCGAACGACGCTGCCTCGCAACCGATGTGGACGACACGCGGTATCTCTGCGGCCGCCAGCAGGTCGATCACCTCGCGACCTGCCCCGGTCCGCGGCGGATCGAGCACCGCGACATCGGCCCGCTTCCGCTGGGCGGTGAGCGCGCGGCGCACCGAGTCGGTGACCACCGACACCCAACTCATATCCCCCAAGGCGGCCCGCGCGGCGCGAGATGCTCCCCGCGAGGTGTCCACCGTGACGACCTTCCCGGTCTCCCCGACCGCTTCGGCGAGCACGGCCGCGAACACCCCTGCCCCGCCGTACAGATCCCACGCCCTCATCCCGGGGCTCAGCTGCGCCCACCCGGCCACCAACTCGCTGTAGAGCCGCGCCGCGTCTCGGTGCGACTGCCAGAAGGCGGTCACGGGCACCCGCCACGTCCTCCCCGCGACCCGCTGAACGGCTTCATAGTCGCCCTCGATCACCTGGGTGGCGGCCCTGCCCCTGGGCCCCGATTTGGGTCCGGACTGCACGACGTGACGGGTGCCTTCGTCGTCGAGCGCAACGTGCAGATGGGCCCCGGGCGGCCAGGTCCGATCGGCCAGCCCCTCGACCATGCCGTCGGGCAACTGCGCGCAGTTCAGGTCGGTGATCAGCTCGGCGCTGTGGAACCGGTGGAATCCGGGCCGCCCGTCGTCGGTGGTGTCGAGCCGCACCCGCGTCCGCCACCCCGTCGGGCCCACCTCACCGACGGGGTCGGCGGCGGCGTCGGCCTCGTCGCGCCAGTGGTACCCGCCCAACCGTGTCAACTGATTGGCGACGACGGCGCCCTTGAGCCTGCGGACCGCGGCGGGCTCGGCGAACGCCATGTCACAGCAGCCGGCGCCCTCCGCACCGGCGATCGGGCAGATCGATTCGACGCGGTCCGCGGACGGTTCGATGACCTCGACGGTGTCGGCGTGCAGGTACGTGCCGCGGTCGGCGACCACCCGGACCCTGACCCGCTCGCCGGGCAACGCGTAGCGGACGAACACGACCCGCCCGTCGTCGCGCGCCACACAGCTGCCGCCGTTGGCGGGCGGCCCTGCGGTCACCGTCAGTTCCGCGGGAACAGCCGCGACACCGGTCACTCCAGGAATCCCCTGCGTGCGTCGCCGGGCGCCGACTGTGGTTGAAGGGTCTTGAGCCGCTCCGAGGAACTCAATTGCCACGGCACCGATGTCACCATCACATTCGGCTCGAACAGCAGGCGGCCCTTGAGCCGCAACGCGCTCTGGTTGTGCAAGACCTGCTCCCACCAATGACCCACCACGTATTCGGGGATGAAGACCGTCACGACGGTCCGTGGCGACTCCTTGCTGATCCGCTTGACGTAGTCGAGCACCGGGCGGGTTATCTCCCGGTAGGGCGAGGCGATGACCTTCAGCGGGACGCTGATGTCGCTGTCCTCCCACTTGTGCACCAGCGCACGGGTCTCACCGTCGTCGACGCTGACCGTGATCGCCTCGAGGATGTCGGGTCTGGTGGCCCTGGCGTATGCCAGTGCGCGCATCGTGGGCAGGTGCAGTTTGGAGACAAGCACGATCGCGTGGTTGCGGCTGGGAAGCACCATGTCGGTGTCTGCGGCGGCTTGCTCCTCGAGTTCGCGCGTCACCGTGTCGTAGTGCTTGTGGATGAGCTTCATGATCACGAACAAGCTACTCATGGCGAGGATCGCGATCCACGCTCCAGCAACGAATTTCGTCACCACCACGATCAGCAGCACTGTGGCGGTGCAGGCGCAGCCGATCGCGTTGATCACCCGCGATCTCTTCATCTTGCGCCGCACGATGGTGTCGGTCTCCGTGCGCAGCAGCCGCGTCCAGTGCCGCACCATTCCGACCTGGCTGAAGGTGAACGAGACGAACACCCCGACGATGTAGAGCTGGATCAGCGCGGTCACTTCGGCGCGGAACGCGACGACGAACGCGATCGCGGCGAAGGCCAGGAAAAGGATGCCGTTGGAGAACGCGAGCCGGTCTCCGCGGGTGTGCAATTGCCTTGGCAGGTAACGATCCTGCGCGAGGATCGACCCGAGCACCGGGAAGCCGTTGAACGCGGTGTTGGCGGCCAGCAACAGGATCAGCGCCGTGACGCCAGCGATGAGGAAGAGCCCCGCGGTGAAGTCGTGGAACACCGCCTCGGCCAGTTGCGCGATCAGCGTCTTCTGGTGGTAGTCCGGCGGGGCGCCGACGAGTTGTTCGTGCGGTCGCTCCGCGATCTGCACGCCGGTTTCCTTCGCCAGCATGATGATGCCCATGAACAGGGTGACGGCGAACAGGCCGAGCAGCGCCAGCGTCGTTGCGGCGTTGCGCGACTTCGGTTTGCGGAACGCCGGCACCCCGTTGCTGATCGCCTCCACACCCGTCAACGCCGCGCTACCCGACGAGAACGCTCGTGCGACAAGAAAAACGAGCGCGAAACCGAGGATTTCGCCGTGTTCCGAATGCATCTCGAATCCCGCGGATTCGGCCTGTAATGGTTCGCCGAGCACATAGATCTGGAAGAAGCCCCAGCCGAGCATCGCGAACATCCCGACCATGAACGCATACGTCGGGATCGCGAAGGCAGTTCCGGATTCCCGGACGCCGCGCAGGTTTATCGCCGCCAGCAGCAGGATCGCGATCACGGCGAACAGCACCTTGTGATGGTTGACAAACGGCACCGCCGAGCCGATGTTCGACATCGCCGAAGACATCGACACCGCGACCGTGAGCACGTAGTCGACCAGCAGCGCGCTCGCAACGGTCAGGCCGGCCGTCGGCCCGAGGTTGGTGGTGACGACCTCGTAATCCCCGCCGCCGGAGGGGTAGGCGTGCACGTTCTGCCGGTAGCTGGCGATGACGATCACCATCACCACGGCCACGGCGAGCCCGATCCATGGCGTCATCGAGTACGCGGCCAGGCCGGCGACCGACAGCACCAGAAAGATTTCCTCGGGAGCGTAGGCCACCGACGACAGGGCATCGGAGGCGAAGACGGGAAGGGCTATCCGCTTCGGCAGCAGAGTGTGCGAAATCCTGTCGCTGCGAAACGGCCTGCCGAGGACCACCCGCCGCGCGAACCTGGATAGCTTGGACACGAGTGCCAAGAGTAAGCCCAGCAGCAATTGCCCGTCGGAAAGCTGTAGCGTTCGACTGCACGGGTTCGACAGGAAGGACCGTGGAGTGCGAGTAGTGGTGATGGGCTGCGGCCGGGTCGGCGCGTCGCTCTCGGACAGCCTCTCCCGGATCGGTCACGACGTCGCGGTCATCGACCGCGACGGCACGGCATTCCACCGGCTCTCTCCGGAGTTCTCCGGCGAGCGGGTGCTCGGCATGGGCTTCGACCGCGACGTGCTGCTGCGAGCGGGCATCGAGGAAGCCGGGGCGTTCGCCGCGGTGTCCTCGGGTGACAACTCCAACATCATCTCGGCGCGGGTGGCCCGCGAAACCTTCGGTGTCGAGCGGGTGGTCGCCCGCATCTACGACGCCAAACGCGCGGCGGTCTACGAACGTTTGGGCATCCCGACGGTGGCCACCGTGCCGTGGACGACCGACCGTCTGCTCAACGTGCTCACCCGCGAGACCGAGACCACCAAGTGGCGCGACCCCACCGGCAACGTCGGCGTCACCGAACTGGCGCTGCACGAGGCGTGGGTCGGCCGCCGGATCACCGACCTCGAGACGGCCACCGGCGGCCGGGTGGCGTTCCTGATCCGGTTCGGCGCCGGGCTGCTGCCCGATGCGAAAACCGTCATCCAGGCCAGCGACCAGGTGTTCGTGGCCGCGATCGCCGGGCATATCGCCGAGGCGCTGGCCATCGCGGCCCTGCCGCCGAGCGAGGATCTCGACGGATGAAAGTCGCCATCGCCGGGGCCGGCGCCGTCGGCCGGTCCATTGCCCGCGAACTCGTCGACACCCACGAGGTGACGCTGCTGGAACGCAATCCCGACCACATCGACGTCGATGCGATTCCGGCGGCGCAGTGGCGGCTGGGCGATGCATGTGAGCTGTCTCTGCTCGAATCCGTTCAGCTCGAGCAGTTCGACGTGGTGATCGCGGCGACCGGCGACGACAAGGTCAACGTCGTCGTCAGCCTCCTGGCCAAGACCGAGTTCGCGGTGCAGCGGGTGGTGGCCCGCGTCAACGACCCGCGCAACGAGTGGTTGTTCGACGAGAGCTGGGGAGTCGACGTGGCGGTGTCGACGCCGCGGATGCTGGCCTCGCTCGTGGAGGAGGCGGTCGCGGTCGGCGATCTGGTGCGGCTCATGGAGTTCCGCAAGGGACAGGCCAACCTCGTCGAGATCACGCTGCCCGACGACACCCCGTGGGGCGGCAAGCCGGTCAAGCGCCTCGAACTGCCCCGCGACTGCACGCTCGTGACGATCCTGCGTGGTCCGCGGGTGATCGTGCCCGAGTCGGACGAACCGCTCGAGGGTGGCGACGAGTTGCTGTTCGTGGTCGTCGCCGAGGTGGAAGACCAGTTGCAGGACCTGTTGCTCCACCCGCAGCCGCGCTGACTTCAGCCCCCGGTCGGGGTGCTGACGTCGTCGGAGGACTCGCGAGCGTTGATGGCTTTCTGCGCGGTGCGGATCGCCAGATAGGTCACCACGGCGGCGACCGCGGTCAACGGCCAGCCCATCGAGATTCGCGCGACGCCCAACCACCCCGTCTGGTCGGCGTCGTAGAGATGCCGTTGGACGATGAAACGCGAGGCGAAAACCGCCACCCAGAACAGGGTTGCGACGTCGAAAGCCGTCACCGCCCTGCGCACCCGACGCCAGTCCCGGCCGTGTCCGTTGACCCAGCCCCAGACGTAACCGACGACCGGCCGGCGGATCACGACTGACACGGTGAACACCGCCGCCCAGAACAGTGACGTCCAAATGCCAAGCAGGAAGTAGCCTTTCGACTCCCCCATCACGTAAGCGATCAATGCGCAGATCCCCACGCCGAAGAAGCCGGAGATCGCGGGCTGCGCAGACTCCCGCCGGGCGAGCCGCCACGCGAGGATGATGCCGGCCACGCCGAGTGCGGCGACGATGGCGGGGATGAGCCCGACCGTCTGCGAGATCGGAACGAACGCCACGACAGGCAACGTCGAATAGATCAGGCCGCTGACCCCGCCCATCTGGTCGAGGACGGCGTTGGCCTTGGTCGACTGCTGGGTTCTCGGCTGCTCCGGTTCGGTTCCGGGCTCGCTCACTTCTGAATCTCGTAGTGCGGGTTGTAGATGGCCTTGGCTCCGCTGTCGAGCTTGCCGACGCGACCGTGCACCTTGAGGGTGCGGCCGGACTCGATACCGGGGATGCGGCGCTGGCCGAGCCAGACCAGCATCACCGAGTCGGTGCCGTCGAACAGTTCGGCCTTCACGCCGCCGGCGCACGCTTTGCCGTTGCATTCGACGCTGCGCAAGGTGCCGATCATGGTGACTTCCTGGCCGCGTTGGCAGTCGATCGCCTTCTGGGCGCCGGTGGAGGCGGCTTCGTCGCTGAGCTCTTCGACGTCGAGTTGCTCCGGGTCTTCTGTCAACCGTCGCGTGAGCCGGCGCAGATACCCTTCGGCCGTTGCCATGGCCTCTCCTGACCTATACGCAGATGCACCTTGGACCTACCCAAGTAATCGCCACGTTAACCCTGTGAGTTACGAGATGCCACGTGGGGTCACCTCGCCACGCCGGACGCATTTCGCCCAAGGCACGATCAGGTCATGACGGTTACTCTCCGCGGCGTCACGACGGTCCTGCTACCGGGCACCGGATCCGACGACGACTTCGTCTACCGGGCGTTTTCCGCGGCGCTGCACGGCCAGGGTGCGACTCTGGTCACACCGGCGCCTCAACCGCACCGGCTCGTGGCCGGTTACCGTGACGCACTCGACGACGCCGCGCGCGGCGGGCCCATCGCGGTGGGTGGCGTGTCGATCGGCGCCGCGGTCGCGACGGCGTGGGCGCTGGCCCATCCCAGCCGGACGGTGGCGGTGCTCGCGGCACTTCCGGCGTGGGCCGGCTCCCCGCAGCACGCACCCGCGGCGGCCGCGGCACGTCACTCCGCAGAACTGCTGCGCCGCGACGGGCTGGCGGCCACCAGCGCGGCGATGCGCGCGTCGAGCCCGCGGTGGTTGGGCGACGAGCTGACCCGGTCATGGCTCGGGCAATGGCCGTCCCTGCCGGAGGCTATGGAGGAGGCGGCGAACTACGTCGCGCCCACCGGCGCCGAACTGGCGCGGTTGGCCGTCCCGCTGGGCGTGGCCGCCGCCTCCGACGATCCCGTGCATCCGATCGAAGTGGCCGCCGAGTGGGTGACGGCGGCACCGCGGGCGGCGTTGCGCACGGTCACGCTCGATGAACTGGGCGCCGACCCGTCGTTGTTGGGAGCCGCGTGTGTGGCCGCCCTGCTGGAGGCCTGACGGTCGGCACGTCGAACGGCAGGGCCTTACTGGCTGGATCGCAACAGCCACCTGGTGCGTGGGACCAACCCGTCAAGGCGGAGTCTCGTGTCAGCCGCCGGTGATCGTCCGCAGCTGCTGCATCGCCGACCCCTGGGCGCTGCGGCGCGCGACCGGTTCCTGCTGGCCGGGTGGCTGAGCCTGTTGCGCCTGCTGGGCGGCGGCCTGCTGGGCGGCGGCCTCGCGCAGTTGGTTCGCCATCGGCTCGGGTAACTCGACCGCTAGCGGGGTACGCACCGGCAACGGGGTGTCTCCGCGACGAACCACGGTGTCGGCCAGGGCTTCTCGCGCTTCGGCCGCGAGTGCGTCGATGTGTTCCTGCGGACCGTTGACCACGCAGCGGATCATCCACCGGTAACCGTCGACGCCGATGAACCGCACCACGCCGGGTTGTCCCTGCTGCGCTGCCTGGGCCTGCTGCGCGGAGGCCACGCCGACGACCTCGCGGCCCCATGGCCCGTCCTTGATCGACACCTGGGCGCCGTCCTTGCGCAGCGAGTCGGCGAGTTCTCCGGCGATCTCTCGCCACAGGCCGCTGCTCTTGGGAGCGGCGTAGGCGGCGACGGTGAAGCGGCCGTGCGGAGTGACGACCCATACCGCACTGGGCACCCCCTGCGGGGTGAGCTCGACCTGCACCTGGCCACCGGCCGGCAGTGGGATCAGGACCGAGCCCAGATCCAACCGGCCCGCGGCGGCCGTCTCGGCGTCGTCGAAGTCCTCGATGTCGAACGGGCCTTCGAGCTCGTCGTCGACGGCGCCACCCGTCTCCTGCCCGGCGACATCGTCGACGTCACCGATCTGGTTGTCTTTGCGTTTACCGAATGCCATCACAAACTCGCATGTCCGCCGGAGGAACCGTGGCCACCTTCGCCACGGGTGCTTTCACCGAGACCAGCCTCGTCGAAAGACGTGACCTCGACCAGTTCGGGCAGTTCGACCCGCTGGACCAGCAGCTGAGCGATGCGGTCCCCTCGGTTCACGACGATCGGCACCTTCGGATCGAGGTTGATCAGCGAAACCTTGATCTCGCCCCGGTAGCCTGCGTCGATGGTGCCCGGACTGTTGACGATCGAAAGCCCCACGCGGGCAGCCAAACCCGAGCGGGGATGCACCAGCCCGACCATCCCGTGCGGGATCGCCACCGCGATGCCCGTGGGAACCAGCGCACGTTCACCGGGCGCCAGTTCGACGTCGAGCGCGCTGAACAGGTCGACGCCCGCATCGCCGTCATGGGCGCGGCTGGGCATCGGCAGATCAGGGTCGAGGCGAACGACCGCCAGAGAAGTGGGCACGACGTCAGAGATTACTCTTGGCCGCGTGTCCGACACGCGCGCCACGACCCAAACCGTTCGCTACCGCGAGCGGCTATGGGTGCCGTGGTGGTGGTGGCCGCCGGGCCTGGGCCTCGCGGCGCTCATCGCGCTCGAGATCGATATGGGCATTCCCGGCATACCCGGATGGTTGCCGTACGCGCTGCTTCTGCCCGTCGCCGTCGTCGTCCTGCTGTGGCTGGGCCGCACGGAGGTGCGGGTCGTCGGCGGCCCAGCAGGCATCGAGCTGTGGGCAGGTCCCGCGCACCTGCCCGCCGACGTGATCACCCGGTCGGCCGAGGTGCCACGCAGCGCCAAATCCGCTGCTCTGGGGCGTCAACTGGATCCGGCCGCCTACGTGGTTCATCGGGCATGGGTGGGCCCGATGGTTCTGGTGGTGCTCAACGATCCCGACGATCCGACGCCGTACTGGCTGGTCAGTTGCCGTCAGCCGGGGAAGGTGCTGGCGGCGCTCCGCAGTTGAACTGCGAATCAAGCTTGAGCAGTTGAACTGCGAATCAAGCTGGGCAGTTGAACTGCGAATCAAGCTTGAGCAGTTGAACTGCGAATCAAGCTTGAGCAGTTGAACCTAGGCAGCGCAGTCCGAACAGATCATCATGCCGTTCTTCTCGCTGGCCAGACGGCTGCGGTGGTGCACAAGGAAGCAACTCGAGCAGGTGAACTCGTCGGCCTGCTTGGGGACCACCCGCACCGACAGCTCTTCACCGGACAGGTCGGCACCTGGCAATTCGAAGGACTCGGCGGACTCCGACTCGTCGACGTCGACGACCGCTGACTGGGCCTCGTTACGCCGCGCCTTCAACTCTTCGAGCGAATCTTCCGAGACATCGTCGGTCTCGGTACGCCGTGGGGCGTCGTAATCGGTAGCCATTGCGGTCCCCTCCGAATAATCCTTGTGCAGCAGAGCTTTGTACCAGCGTCGAACGCATCCGCCAAACGATTCGTGCCCGTATGAGTACCCGATGCACTGTGATTTATGTCACATGAGGGCTCGTCCCATGCGGGGTTCGCAGGAACGGGACCTCTAGAGTGCAGGCGTGGTCGCGCAAATCACAGAGGGAACCGCGTTCGACGAACACGGTCGCCCTTTCCGGCGGCGGAACTACCTGCCCGCCATCCTGCTGTTCGTCGCCCTCTCGGTGGTGACGTTGATGGTGTGGGTCATCGCCCTGAGCCGCCCCGCCGAAGTGCCGGAGGCCGCCATCTGCAATCCGCCGCCTGCGCCCAGCGACCCCAGCGCGCCCGCCCCGACGCTGGGCCAGCAGGTGTCGAGTGCCGACATGGTCGATGTGAGCCCCGCCCGCCTCTCCGATACCAAGATCAGGGTGCTCAACGCGAGCGGTCAGGGTGGTCAGGCCGCCGAGGTGGCCAGCGCGCTGAAGGATCTCGGGTTCGCCGAACCGACCGCGGCAAACGATCCGATCTACACGACGGCGCGGCTGGAATGCCAGGGTCAGATCCGGTTCGGCGAAGCCGGCCGTGCCGCTGCCGCCGCGGTGTGGCTGGTGGCGCCGTGCGTCGAACTTTTCGAGGACGAGCGCGGCGACGACAGCGTCGATCTGGCGCTGGGCACCGAGTTCACCGAGTTGAGCAGCAGCGACGACATCGAGGCGGTGCTGGCCAGTCTGCGGCCCGACGCCACCCAGGCGTCCGACTCGTCGCTGCTGTCAAAGATCCACTCGGGAACCTGCTGAGCCTCGATCACGCCTTCCGGCAGCAGATTTCGGGTGCCTACGGCGCGCCCGCACGGCGCAGCACGTCGTCCAGGGCGGCCGCGATGCCCGGCGCGGCGGCAGTGATGAACCCCGGCCCGCCCGTTGCCCCGCTTCCCCGCGGCAGCTGCAGCGTGGCCCCGGCCTCCGCGGCGATCAGCGCTCCGGCGGCCCAGTCCCACAAGTGGACGCCGTCCTCGTAGTAGGCGTCGAGTTGACCCGCGGCCACCATGCACAGATCCAGCGCGCACGATCCGATGCGGCGCACATCGCGCACCTCGGGCAGAACGTGTGTCAACACCGCGGCCTGGCGTGCGCGCTGTTCACGGTCGTACGAGAATCCCGTGCCCAACAACGACATTGACAGCTCGTCGGCGGCGCTGGTGTGCAGTTCTGCGGCGCCTTCGGCGTTGCGCAGATACGCGCCGTGGCCGAGCGCAGCGGAGTAGACCGCGCCGGCGGGCACGTTCGCGACCGCACCCGCCACCGATCTCCCGTTTCGCTGCACGGCCACCGACACTGCGTAGGCCTCCAGTCCGTAGACGAAGTTGACCGTGCCGTCGATCGGATCGAGCACCCAGGTGAGGTCGTCGCCGTGTGCGGGGGTTCCGCCCTCTTCCTCGCCGAGCACATGCTCGCCGGGCCGCAGCTCGGCCAATCTGTCGCGAATCAGCCGCTCGGTCTCGGTGTCGACGACCGTGACGGGATCGGTGGGCGAGCTCTTGGTCCGCAGACCCGAATTGTCCCTAGCGGGGCCGGGAGCGCCGAAAACCTCGGCGCGGCGCTGCCGCACGAAGGTCGCCGCTTCGGTGGCCAACTGCTCGGCGACCGAACGCAGCAGGACGGGATCGGCGTCGTTGTCGGGCATGCACCCATCGCAGCACGTTTCGGCCGCCGTTGTCGCCGAGCGTCTGTCCGACAGACCCGCGCAGCCACTTGCGACCCACTAAGGTGTGGGGCGCATGACGTGGCTGCGGCCCGCCTGCCCGAGGTAGAGGAGCGCTCATGACCGCGACCAATTCACCCGCCGTCGCCCAGAGCGTCAATGGCGGCCAGCGGCGCGGATTCGGAATCGACGTCGGTGGCAGCGGCGTCAAGGGCGGCATCGTTGACCTGAACACCGGACAACTGATCGGCGAGCGGTTCAAGCTGCCGACCCCGCAGCCCGCGACTCCCGAGGCGGTCAGCAAGACGGTCGCGGCCGTGGTCCGTGAGTTCGGCTGGACCGAGAAGGTGGGCGTCACCTACCCCGGCGTGGTCACCGACGGGATCGTGCGCACCGCGGCCAACGTCGACAAGGGCTGGATCGGCAGCAATGCCGCCCAGTTCTACCGCAATGCGCTCGACGGACAGCCGGTCACGGTTCTCAACGACGCCGACGCGGCCGGACTGGCCGAAGAGAAATTCGGCGCCGGCCGGGACAACACCGGGGTCATCGTGCTGTTGACCTTCGGCACCGGCATCGGTTCGGCGGTGATCCACAACGGCGCGCTACTGCCGAACACCGAGTTCGGTCACCTCGAGGTCGGCGGCAAGGAAGCTGAGCACCGCGCGGCGTCCTCAGTGAAGGAACGCAAGGGCTGGAGTTACGAGCGCTGGACCGTCGAAGTGACGAAGGTGCTGGTAGCGGTCGAAAACGCGATCTGGCCGGACCTGTTCATCGCCGGCGGCGGCATCAGCCGCAAGGCCGAGAAATGGATTCCGCTGCTCAAGAACCGCACCCCGGTGGTGGCCGCGGCTCTCCAGAACACTGCGGGCATCGTGGGCGCCGCGATGGCCGCTGAGGTGGACGTCACAGCTACCGCCAAGTAGCCACGCCCGAGACCCCGGATTTGCCGCTGGAGGCGGTGTTCTCGCACACTGTCGTTACAATGGTCGACGGCGGCCGCAGCCTGGATAGCGACGATTATCAACCGCCATTATTCGACAGCCGACGCTCATCGATGGGGCTTACCCTGCCCGTGATGAGGTAGCACGAGGAAAGGGTGTACGTGGCAGCGACAAAGGCAAGCCCGGCGACCGACGAGCCGGTGAAGCGCACCGCTACCAAAACCGCCCCCGCCAAAAAGACTGCGGCGAAGTCGGCCAACGGGACGGCGCCGGCCAAGAAAGCCGCCAAGACCCGAACCAGCAAGACGCCCCCCAAGACCGCGGCAAAGGCGAGCACCGCGGCCAAGGCACCGGCGAAGGCTTCGAAGGCCGCCAAGACCGCCGCGCCCCGCGGTCGCGCCAAGAAGGCCACCGCGGCCGAGCCCGACAGCACCAAGGTCGATGTCGAGGCCGAGGACCTCGAGAGCGACGACATCGAAGCCGAGCCCGGCGAGGACCTAGCGGTCGAGGAGACCGAGATCGACCTGGAAGATCTCGAGGTCGACGACGAACCCGCCGAGGACAGCGCCGAGGCCGCCGAAGGCGAGGCACCCGCCGCGGAAGCCGACGCCGCCGCGGAGGACGACGAGATCGCCGAGCCGTCGGAAAAGGACAAGGCGTCCGGCGACTTCGTCTGGGACGAAGAGGAATCCGAGGCACTTCGGCAGGCCCGCAAGGACGCCGAGCTGACCGCGTCGGCCGACTCGGTGCGTGCCTACCTCAAGCAGATCGGCAAGGTCGCGCTGCTGAACGCCGAGGAAGAGGTCGAGCTCGCCAAGCGTATCGAGGCCGGGTTGTACGCAACCCAGTTGATGGCCGAATTCGCCGAGAAGGGCGAGAAGCTGCCCGCCGCGCAGCGCCGCGACATGATGTGGATCTGTCGCGATGGCGATCGCGCGAAAAATCATCTGCTGGAGGCGAACCTGCGTCTGGTGGTGTCGCTGGCCAAGCGCTACACCGGTCGCGGCATGGCGTTCCTCGACCTCATCCAGGAAGGCAACCTGGGTCTGATTCGCGCCGTCGAGAAGTTCGACTACACCAAGGGCTACAAGTTCTCCACCTATGCCACCTGGTGGATCCGCCAGGCCATCACGCGCGCGATGGCCGACCAGGCTCGCACCATCCGCATCCCCGTGCACATGGTCGAGGTGATCAACAAGCTCGGCCGCATTCAGCGTGAGCTGCTTCAGGACCTGGGCCGCGAGCCCACCCCGGAAGAGCTGGCCAAGGAGATGGACATCACGCCGGAGAAGGTGCTGGAGATCCAGCAGTACGCGCGTGAGCCGATTTCGCTGGACCAGACCATCGGCGACGAGGGCGATTCGCAGCTGGGCGATTTCATCGAGGATTCCGAGGCCGTGGTGGCCGTGGACGCGGTGTCGTTCACGCTGCTGCAGGATCAGCTGCAGTCGGTGCTGGAAACGTTGTCCGAGCGTGAAGCCGGCGTGGTGCGGCTGCGGTTCGGCCTCACCGACGGGCAACCGCGCACGCTCGACGAGATCGGTCAGGTGTACGGGGTGACGCGCGAGCGCATCCGCCAGATCGAGTCGAAGACCATGTCAAAGTTGCGCCACCCCAGCCGCTCTCAGGTTCTGCGCGACTACCTGGACTAGACAACACCTTGCGGTCATCGCGTTGGGGGAACTTCGGAATCAGCAGCCGGAGCCGACTACCCGCGGTGAATACGGGCGCTTTTCGGCGTCGGAGCTGAAATCAGTGAAAGGGCAGGTGTTCCATGTGGAACACCTGCCCTCACGCACCGAACTCCCTAGTGGCCACCCGTCATTCGTCAATCACCTCCTGGCAGGCCGGGCCGCAGTTGGGGTCCGTGTCGGGGGAAGGACCGGGGAAGGGGACGTACTCGCCCAGAGCCGGGTGGGACGTGGCGGTTTGGGAGGGACTCTGCAGCAACTCCGGAACCATGTTGCCCTGGACATGGTTGTCGCCGGCGGCCGGCGGTTCGAGCTTGACGCCGGGAATCACGTGAGCGTGGACGACCTGGGAGTCATCAGCGAGCGGCGGCTCGAGCTCGACACCGGGGATCAGGTGAGCGTGGACCTCGGTGTTATCAGCGGCCGGCGGCATCAACGTCACACCGGGAATCAGGTGACTGTGAATCTCGGTGCCGCCGCTCGAAGGAGCCGGTGCGGCGTTCTGCTCAGGGGCTGATACCTCGGCGTGCTGCGCCGAGGGCACGGTCTCGGCGTGCTGCGCCGAGGGCACCGACTCGGCATGCTGCGCCGACGGCGCTGACTCGGCATGCTGCGCCGACGGCGCTGACTCGGCGTGCTGCTCAGAGGCCGATGCGGAGTTCGTCGACCCGGAGTGATCGGCAGGTGCTGCAGACGCGGCGCCGGCCACGCCGAGCGCGGCAAGCCCCATGGCACCCGCGATGAGGGCAGCCGTGGCGAGTTTCTTGATCGCGCCGACGGTGGTGATGGTCGTTGCGGACTGGGCGGACGGGGTGGTGGTCATCGGACTTCCTTTTCTCGAAGCCACAGCGTGTCTGTGGTTGAGAAGAGATTCACGCGTTGCCCTCAACAGATTCTCAATACGCCGACCGGCGCGCCGCAACCCCACCAGACGGGGTGGGCGCAGGCACCGGGGAAATGATGACCGGGGCGACGATAGGTAGTACGCCAGGATCGCGAATCATCTTGTCAGTCAAGGAAGTTAGAACAGCTGATGCTGCGCGGCGACGTGCGTCGACCCCGCCGCGGGCCAGCGCATACCGGCCCCTGGCCCGCGGCTAGCCCGATAAGCGCCTACACCGGCGGTGGCGGTAACGGTGGCGGCCCCACCCTGCTCAGCTTGAACCCGTTGGCACCGTTGTAGGCGTCACCGCATATCCCTGGTTCGTGGTAGGAGCGCACGCCCTTGCCGTTTGCGGCATCCCAGGCGTAATTCATGGGCAGATCGTGCTGCGACCCGTCCTCGCACGTGAGCGCGTCGGGTGTCGGTACGTCCCGCATGATCCACCAACCGACCTGCCAGTAGGCGTTCGCGCTCCATCCTGGCGACGTGCGCTCGGTGTCGCCCGCGCCGTATTCGGTGACGCGCACACACTGAAACGCATCGCCTTCGCAAGGCGTGACGACCCACGTCGTCGGGCCCCACTCGTAGGCGGCTTCATAGGTGCCGAGCGCATTTGCCGTGATCTGGTCCGTGCCGTTCGCGGGAGCCGCAAATCCCACCGCGACCATGCCTGCCGCGAGGACGGACGCCGCCGCGGTCACCCCCCTGCTTCCCATTGGCACTCCTTCGTGTCCGGCTGGCGTCTTAGGCAGTATGCCTCGCGAGGGACCGCTGCCAACGCGATTTCCAGTCAACGCGACGCGTCGTGCCCTGCGGTGCGATGACGCGCCGAGCGTGTACAGAAGCACCTGCCGGCGAACACGCCGCGCCGCCGTCCATCCGCCGGGCGGCAAACAAGCGATGCCGCCTGTAGTGTTTCGCGCCGTGCCGAATAAGCCCGCGAAGGTGCCGCCGATGCCCGTGGTCCGCGTTCTCGACCGACTGCGCGCGGCCCTACAACATATCCATCGCTCGACGGTGCCCCCGAGCGTCGCGATCCTCGAGATGGCAACCGGTGCATGGACGACGCAGACGATGTACGTCGCGGCGAGGCTCGGTGTCGCCGACGAACTCGCGAAGGGGCCGGCGCGCGCCGCCGACATCGCCGAGCGAGCGGGGGCCGACCCAGACGCCCTGTACCGGCTGATGCGTGCGCTGACGTCCAAGGGTCTGCTCGAGCATCGCCGCGACGACACCTTCAGCCTGACGAAAGTCGGGGAAACCTTGCGCACCGACCACCCGGAGTCGATGCGCGACATGGTCTTGTTCATCGGGCACCGGGCCCGCTGGGAGGACTGGGGCAACCTGCTGCATTCGGTGCAGACCGGCGAACCGTCGGTCATCAAGCTGCGCGGCATGCCGTACTTCGACTACCTGGAGACCGACCCCGAGCTGGCCCAGGTGTTCAACAAAGCGATGACCGCGACGAGCGGAATCACCAACGAAATCGCCCTCAGCCAATACGATTTCAGAGCCTTCAAGCTGATCGTCGACGTCGGCGGCGGGCACGGCCTGCTGCTGTCGACGATACTCAATCGGGCGCCGGACGCCCGCGGCATCGTTTACGACCTGCCCTCGGTCGTCGCGGGCGCCGCGACCACGTTCACGGCCGCGGGAGTGGCGGACCGCTGCACGGCCGAAGGCGGCTCATTCCTCGACCGGGTGCCCGAAGGCGGCGACGCCTATGTGATGAAGAACATCATCCACGACTGGGACGACGCCACCTCGCTGACGATCCTGCGCAACATCCGCACCGCGATCGCACCTCACGGCAAGCTGCTCCTACTGGAAATGGTTCTGCCGCACCGGGCTACGCCGTTCATCGGCTTCCAGCTCGACCTGGAGATGCTCGTCACCGTGGGCGGCAGGGAACGTACCCGCGCCGACTACGCAGACCTGATGCGCAGCGCGGGCTTCCGACTGGACCGCGTCATCGACACCGTCACACCGATCTCGATCGTGGAAGCCTCCCCCATTTAGCGGCGGGCCAGTCACCGCCTCTTGTCGCGCACCTTGTACGTCGAGGGCCACGATTCGCGCGTCTCGTCACCGGTCAACGGAATGCCCTTGCTGCCGATCTTGATGTCGTAGGCCTCCTTGCCCGGGCCGACCTCTCGATTGGCGTGCTCGGTGGCCAGGTACATCAACTGGTCGATCTCGGCTTCAGCGAATGCGACGAACGACGTCTTGCGCACGATGTCATCCGCACCGGCGGCGATGCGGTCCGGCAGCACCCGCGTCGCGAACGCCGCGCCCGCCAACAACACGAACGGGATGACCCAGTAGCAGATGTACGACAGCGGCGAGTCGGTGTCCAGAATCGTCGCATCGCGGTCGACGATCGGCGGGATCGCCGAGGACAGCGTCATACCGCCGAACACCGCCAGCCAGATCCACGTCAGCTGTGAGGTGACGCGCGCGAACAGGTCGCTCTTGACGACGTGGGGTTGCTGCCCGGCCTCGGCGAACTCACGCACGAACGGCTTGCCGATCAAGACGCCGGTGAGCACCACGAGGAAGATCCCTAAATTGCTCAGCGGAAAGATCCAGCGTTCGAGGAACGATTGGTCGAGCGCAAAGGTCAGCACCGTCAAAACCAAAAACGTTGTCACCGCGCCGATTTCGAGTATCCGACCAGGTCCGCCGCGAACCTGTCCGAGCACGAATGCGGCAAGCGCGACCGCCAGAGCGATCAGCGCCGCGACAGCGAACGGAACGTTGCCGACGAGCACCCAGTACACGATCCACGGTGCGAGACCTAACAAAATGCCCATGATTTGTAAGTGTACGTAGGGCCCTCCGGCCGGTGGAAGTGATCCAGTTTTATGCGGTGCGAGAGCGACGCAACGTGTCCTCCGGCTCGGCGTACGAGGTGGCGCGAGGTGGGCGCCGTGCACGCCGAGGTCTTCGGCGACATCGGTCCGGTCACCACGATGGTGGAGGTGTCCGCGCTGATCGCTCCAGACCTGTTGGTGGAGATCGAGGCCGACGCCTATGTCGAGAGGGTCAGTGCGCCACCGGAGCGAACCGGCCCTCGGAATCCGGCAGATACGACGTGACGCGGATCACAGCTCCGATTGGCAAAGGGCCGTACAGATGTGGGAACTCCATCCCCACGGGATCAGCGGGCACACCGGCTTCCCAGCGAACCGGAGAGGACAGTCGTGCGGCGTCGATGTGGAGCAGCACCAGGTCGGTACGACCGGCGTACAGCCGGTTGGCCGGCAGGTGCACCTGCTCGGGTGTCGACAGATGCACGAAGCCGCCCGCGGTCAACGAAGCGGGACGATGCTCGCCGCACGCTTGAGCGGACTGCCATTCGTCTTTGCTACACAAGTGGACCAGTACGGTGGGCGGCGGGCTCATATAGTCAGCCTGCCGCGTCGGCAACTCGGGGTGACGGTGAGACACGACACACCGGTAGAGCCTTTGGGAACAACGCCGAAACCCAAAACGTCTGAGACAGTAGATGCACGCGACAGTACGGAGGTCCGCAATGACGAACGCAACGCTCACCAGTCCCCCACTGACCCGGGCTGACCGCTGCGATCGTTGCGGCGCCGCAGCGCGGGTGCGCGCGAAGCTCCCGTCGGGAGCGGAGTTGCTCTTCTGCCAACACCACGCCAATGAGCACGAGGCCAAGCTGATCGAGTTGGCGGCCGTGCTCGAGGTCAGCCCGGTGGAGGCATAGCACTCGACACGGCTGACAGCCGCTCTGGGCGGGAGCACCTTTCGTCAGGAATGCTGGACTGGTCATGAGTGACCAGCCCCGGCCGCTGCCGACGAAGCCGTCGCGCCACCACATTCGCCACATCCTGCGGCGCACCTTGTCCAAGAGCTGGGACGACTCGATCTTCTCGGAGTCCGCGCAGGCGGCGTTCTGGTCGGCGCTGTCGCTGCCACCGCTGCTGCTGGGAATGCTCGGGAGCCTGGCTTACATCGCTCCGTTGTTCGGACCCGACACGCTTCCGATGATCGAGAACCAGATCATCGACACGGCTGCGCGGTTCTTCTCCACCAACGTGGTGACCGAGATCATCGAGCCGACGGTCCGCGACATCGTCAAGGGCGCGCGCGGTGAAGTGGTGTCGTTGGGATTCGTGATCTCGTTGTGGGCCGGGTCCTCGGCCATCTCGGCGTTCGTCGACTCGATCACCGAGGCGCACGGCCAGACGCCGCTGCGCCACCCGGTCCGTCAGCGGTTCTATGCGCTCGGCCTCTACGTGGTGATGTTGGTGGGCGCGATCCTCGCGGCGCCGTTCATCGCGTTGGGGCCGCGCAAGATCGCCACGTACATACCCGACAGCTGGGACCACGTTCTGCGGTTCGGCTACTACCCCGTGTTGGTCCTGGCGCTGATCGTGTCCGTCAATCTGCTCTACCGGGTCTCGCTGCCCAAGCCGTTGCCGTCGCACCGGTTACTGCTGGGCTCGATCCTTGCCACCCTGGTGTTCCTATTGGCGACGTTCGGTTTGCGCTTCTACCTGACTTGGATCACCGCGACCGGCTACACCTACGGCGCATTGGCGACGCCGATCGCCTTCTTGTTGTTCGCGTTCTTCCTCGGGTTCGCGATCATGATCGGCGCTGAACTCAACGCGGCGGTCCAGGAAGAGTGGCCGGCGGCCGACACACACGCCAAGCGTTTCCACTGGTGGCTGAAGGGAAAAGCCGAATCACTCAACGGCGTCGTGGCCGAGGAGGCAGCGCCCGCGGCTCCAGCAGCTGGTCCGGCGTCTCCGGCGGGGGCTGCCGGAGCGGCGAGCGACCGGGCTATTTCTTGAGCTTTTCGTAGATGCGCTTGCAGTCCGGGCACACCGGCGACCCGGGCTTGGCCGACTTCGTCACCGGAAACACCTCGCCGCACAGCGCGACGACGTGGGTGCCCATCACCGCGCTTTCGGCGATCTTGTCCTTCTTGACATAGTGGAAGAACTTCGGGGTATCGCTGTCAGTCCCGTCGTCGACGCGTTCGTCGGTGTCGGTGCGCTCGATCGTCTGGGTTTGCATGACAACCATTTTGCCCGTAAGAAAACCGACCCGTACAGCGGAGCCGCAATGTGGGACAGTGAAGGTATGAAACAAAGCCCCGAGCTGAGTTTCGACGACGACGGCCGACCCGTCCTGATCACTCGCGCCGCGCCGGCCTACGAGGAACAGCACCGCCAACGGGTTCGCAAGTACTTGACGCTCATGTCGTTTCGCATTCCGGCCCTCGTGCTGGCCGCGGTCGCCTACGGCATCTGGCACAACGGCCTGATCTCGTTGGCGATTCTCGTCGGCTCGATTCCGTTGCCGTGGATCGCCGTGCTCATCGCGAACGACCGCCCGCCGCGGCGTCCGGAGGAGCCGCGTCGATACGACAACCGCCGTCACTCCCCCGAGGTCGCGACCGCGGATCGGCCGGCGCTCGAGCAGCACACCACGGCACCGCCGCAACCCGAGGGGCGGGGCTCGAATGGTGATGTTCCCAGCTGAGACGCTTCTATCCCTTTTCTAAGGACATTCTCAGGTCGACTCCGAGAAACCGCTGATCAGAAGGTGTGAACCAGCCAATGGCTGGGAACTCTTTGGACCTCGTGGGCGTTGTAGCTCATGACAGTTCGACTTGATCAGGAGGCCGTCATGGCAAATGCCAGCACCATCCGCGTCGACCAGGACCTGGACGCCCAGAGTCCAGCGGCTGACCTCGTACGCGTGTATCTCAATGGTATTGGCAAAACTGCCTTGCTCAACGCCGCCGATGAGGTGGAACTCGCCAAGCGCATCGAGGCCGGGCTCTACGCCAAGCACCTGTTGGAGACGCGGAAGCGCTTGGGCGAGAATCGCAAACGTGATCTTGCTGCAGTGGTCCGTGACGGTGAAGCCGCGCGGCGCCACCTTCTCGAGGCCAACCTGCGCCTCGTCGTCTCGCTGGCGAAGCGCTACACCGGCCGCGGGATGCCGTTGCTCGACCTGATCCAGGAAGGCAATCTGGGTTTGATCCGGGCGATGGAAAAGTTCGACTACGCCAAGGGATTCAAGTTCTCGACGTACGCCACGTGGTGGATCCGCCAGGCGATCACCCGCGGCATGGCCGACCAGAGCCGCACGATCCGGCTGCCGGTGCACCTCGTCGAGCAGGTCAACAAGCTCGCTCGGATCAAGCGCGAGATGCACCAGAACCTCGGCCGCGAAGCCACCGATGACGAGTTGGCGGCCGAGTCCGGAATTCCGGTGGAGAAGATCACCGATCTGCTCGAGCACAGCCGCGACCCGGTGAGCCTCGACATGCCGGTGGGCAGCGACGAGGAAGCACCGCTGGGCGACTTCATCGAGGACGCCGAGGCGATGTCGGCGGAGAACGCGGTGATCTCCGAACTGCTGCACACCGACATCCGGCACGTGCTCGCCACCCTCGACGAACGCGAACAGCAGGTGATCCGGCTGCGGTTCGGCCTCGACGACGGCCAGCCCCGCACACTCGACCAGATCGGCAAGCTGTTCGGGCTCTCCCGCGAGCGGGTGCGCCAGATCGAGCGCGAGGTCATGGCCAAGCTCCGCAACGGCGAGCGTGCCGATCGCCTCCGTTCGTACGCCAGCTAGACGCCCCCGACACGATCCCCGCCGCTACGACCGGCGGGGATCGTGTCGTATCAGGCCATCCGGTGTCGCGGACGTAACAACGCTGTTCAGGCCCTTCAGCCGGTAGACTCGACCCCTGACGGAGGGTTAGCGCAATGAATGATCTGGTCGACACCACGGAGATGTACCTGCGGACGATCTACGACCTCGAGGAAGAGGGCGTGGTACCCCTGCGTGCGCGCATCGCAGAACGTCTCGATCAGAGTGGCCCCACCGTCAGCCAGACGGTGTCCCGGATGGAGCGCGACGGCCTGCTACACGTCGCAGGCGACCGACACCTCGAGCTGACCGACAAGGGCCGCGCCCTCGCCGTCGCCGTCATGCGCAAGCACCGCCTCGCCGAAAGGCTGCTCGTCGACGTCATCGGCCTGCCCTGGGAGGAAGTCCACGCCGAGGCCTGCCGCTGGGAACACGTGATGAGCGAGGACGTCGAACGCCGACTCGTCCAGGTCCTCAACAACCCGACCACCTCGCCGTTCGGTAACCCGATCCCGGGACTCTCGGAGCTGGGCCTGATCAGCACGACGACGGATCGCGACCGGCTGAACCTCGTCCGGCTGACCGAGTTGCCCGCCGGAATGCCCGTCGCGGTGGTGGTGCGGCAACTGACCGAGCACGTGCAGGGCGACGCCGACCTGATCAGCCGACTCAAGGACGCCGGTGTGGTGCCCAACGCCCGCGTGACCGTGCAGACCAACGACCACGGCGGGGTGATGATCGTGATCCCCGGTCACGAACAGGTCGAACTACCCCACCAGATGGCGCACGCCGTGAAGGTCGAGAAGGTCTGACCTGGCCCGAGCCGGTGACGTGCGCTCAACCGGCCCGTCGTCCGAACGCCTGCCTGGGCGGTAACCGGACGCCCAGCTGGTCGGCCAACCGGTAGCCCGTCGCGGCCAGCTCGCGGATCTGCTCCGGGCGCAGACCCGACTGCAGCGCGGTGTCGAGCATGCCGGCCATCCGGTGGGTGCCGTCGCAGCGCAGCGCCGCCTCCAGGGACACCCCGGCCAACGGGCCATCACCGCGGGCGTAGGCCGAGAACGCCAACAACGCCAGCGCTTCGGCGCGCCACGGCTCTGGGAGCCGGCGGGACAACTCCGCCCACAGCGACTCGGCGTGCGCCGCGCGCTCACCCACCGCCAGTGCGTACAGCGTGTCGCGCACCTGCAGATCGGTCAGAGCAGCCGCGATCCGGGCCACCGTCTCGTCGGGCAGGTCGTCACCTTCGGACATTCGCGCGGCCGCCGCGATCACGGCCTCGATCTCGGCGCACGCGTCGGCATCTGATCGACGTGCCTGCGAGTCCGCGATGAGTCCCGTCAATGCTTGTGCGCGAACGGGATCGGTGACCGCGATGACCTCCTGGAGTTCGGTACGGCGGGTATAGAGCCGGCGCCCGTCCAGCACGGCTGCCATCGCCAGCGGCGACGCCGACGGGTCGTCCACGATGCCCGACGCGCCGCACCCGTCGGCGCAGTGCCACCGCCCGCCGGCCGCGATCCGGTCGACGACATGGGCGGCGAGCAGTTCGATGTCCTGGTCGGCCAGGGCGGACGCCAGCATGGCGGCCAGCGCCCGGTATTCGTCGTTGCACAGCCGGCAGCCCGCCCCGTCCTCGTCGACGACGACGGCGATCGCCGAGTCCGGCCGCGCCGCTGCGGCGACCTCGGCGATGTGCTCGACCGAATCGGCCAGCTCGTCGGAGAGGTCCACCCGCATGACGCATCCCATGGCGCCGCGGTCGACGGTGACGAGCACGAGGGATTTCTCGGGAACGAAGCCGAGAACGGCGGGCAGGGCGGCGATCAGCACCGCCGGGCGGTCGAGGTAGAAATCGGGTGAGGGTGAGGTGGTCATGGGGTGACCTTCCCCGCCGCCTCGGACGGCAGTCGCCCGTCGACGCTCGCGGCCCGCGCCGCTGTGGATCAATCCGAGGTTGGGGATGAATTCAGCTTCAGTTGAGGCCAGTCGGCGTGCAGAACTCGCCCAACCGGCGTACACCTTGTTGCCATGGCTTCCATGCTCGAGTACGACCTCGTGGTCATCGGTTCGGGACCAGGCGGGCAGAAGGCGGCGATCGCCGCGGCGAAGCTCGGGAAGACGGTCGCCGTCGTCGAGCGCGGACGGATGCTCGGCGGGGTGTGCGTGAACACCGGCACCATCCCGTCGAAGACGCTGCGCGAGGCGGTCGTCTACCTCACCGGGATGAGCCAGCGCGAGCTCTATGGCGCCAGCTACCGGGTGAAAGAGAAGATCACGCCCGCCGACCTGCTGGCGCGAACCAGCCACGTGATCGGCAAGGAGCAGGACGTCGTCCGTTCGCAGTTGATGCGCAACCGCATCGACCTCATCCAGGGCCACGGCAGGTTCATCGACGCGCACACCGTCCTGGTCGAGGAACCCACCCGCGGTGAGCGCACCACCGTCAGCGGCGAGTACATCGTGATCGCCACCGGCACCAAACCGGCCCGTCCGGCGGGTGTCGAGTTCGACGAGGACCGTGTGCTGGACTCCGACGGGATCCTCGACCTCAAGTCGCTGCCCTCGACGATGGTGGTGGTCGGCGCCGGGGTGATCGGCATCGAGTACGCGTCGATGTTCGCCGCGCTGGGCACCAAGGTCACCGTCGTCGAGAAGCGCGACAACATGCTCGACTTCTGCGACCCCGAGATCGTCGAGGCACTCAAGTTCCATCTTCGCGACCTCGCCGTGACGTTCCGGTTCGGCGAGGAGGTGACGGCCGTGGACGTCGGGGCCGCAGGCACTGTGACCACGCTGGCCAGCGGCAAGCAGATTCCAGCCGAGACCGTGATGTACTCGGCGGGTCGGCAGGGCCAGACCGACCATCTCGATCTCGACAACGCCGGACTGCAGACCGACGCGCGCGGCCGCATCGACGTTGACAGCAACTTCCAGACCAAGGTCGACCACATCTACGCCGTGGGTGATGTGATCGGCTTTCCGGCGCTGGCGGCGACGTCGATGGACCAGGGCAGGCTGGCGGCCTACCACGCGTTCGGCGAGCCGGCGAAGGGCATCACCGACCTGCAGCCCATCGGTATCTACTCGATCCCGGAGGTGTCCTATGTCGGTGCCACCGAAGTCGAGTTGACCCGTAGCGCGATCCCCTACGAGGTCGGGGTCTCGCGCTATCGCGAGTTGGCCAGGGGTCAGATCGCCGGGGATTCGTACGGCATGCTCAAACTGCTGGTGTCGACCGACGATCTGCGCTTGCTCGGCGTGCACATATTCGGCACCAGCGCCACCGAGATGGTGCACATCGGCCAGGCCGTGATGGGCTGCGGAGGCACCATCGACTACCTCGTCGACGCCGTGTTCAACTACCCCACCTTCTCGGAGGCCTACAAGGTCGCGGCCCTGGACGTGATGAACAAGCTGCGGGCACTCAACCAGTTCCGCACCTGACAGTCGGACCCGCGGCAAACGTTTTCACCGCTGCGCGCATGGGATGCCCGCCAGCGGGAACGCAACGTGCGCGAGACTAGTTGTCACTGTACGAAGACGGTAACGGTCTGGCACCACCGTAAGGAGGCGAGGCTCATGGCTGACAACGCTGGTAATCCCGAACAGCACTACCAGCCGGAACACTCAGGCATGTACGAGTTGGAGTTCCCCGCGCCCCAACTGTCCTCCACGGACGGCCGGGGGCCGGTGCTCATCCACGCCCTCGAGGGCTTCTCCGATGCCGGGCACGCGATTCGCTTGGCCGCCCAGCATCTGAAGGACACGCTCGACACCGAGTTGGTGGCGTCGTTCGCGATCGACGAGCTGCTGGACTACAGGTCGCGGCGCCCGTTGATGACGTTCAAGACCGACCACTTCACCCATTACGAGGATCCGGAACTCAACCTGTACGCGATGCGCGACAGCGTCGGCACCCCGTTCCTGCTTCTGGCCGGCCTGGAACCCGACCTGCGCTGGGAGCGTTTCATCACCGCGGTCCGGCTTCTGGCCGAACGGCTCGACGTGCGCCGCGTGGTGGGGCTGGGCACCATTCCCATGGCGGTGCCGCACACTCGCCCCATCACGATGACCGCGCACTCGAGCGACAAGGAGCTCATCGCCGAACACCAGCCGTGGATCGGCGAGGTTCAGGTCCCCGCGAGCGCGTCGAACCTGCTCGAGTTCCGGATGTCGCAGCACGGGCACGAAGTGGTCGGCTTCACCGTCCACGTCCCGCACTATCTGGCCCAGACCGACTATCCCGCGGCGGCTGAGGCGTTGTTGGCCGAAGTCGCCAGGAGTGCGTCGTTGCAGATCCCGCTCGAGGCGTTGGTCACGGCCGGTGCGCAGGTGTTGACCAAGGTCAACGAGCAGGTCGAGCAGAGCCCCGAGGTGGCGCAGGTGGTCGCCGCTCTGGAACGCCAGTACGACGCCTACATGGCGGCCCAGGAGAACCGGTCCCTGCTCGCCAGCGACGAAGACCTGCCCAGCGGTGAGGAACTCGGCGCCGAGTTCGAGCGGTTCCTGGCCCAGCAGGCCGAGAAGAAATCGAAGGACCGATTCGAAGACGGCGACGACGCCAAATAAGGTGAGCCGTCCGGTCAATGGGCGACTCGAGGGGCGCGGCGCCGTGCGGCCCGCTAAGTTGACGCAATGCCGCCGCGAAAGCCGAACCTTCGCCCTGTACGGGACCTCACACCCGTCCTGCAGTTCAGCACGATTCACGGATACCGGCGCGCGTACCGGGTCGCCGGTTCGGGGCCCGCGATCCTGCTGATCCATGGAATCGGCGACAACTCCACCACGTGGGAAACGGTTCAGTCGAAGCTCGCGCAGCGGTTCACCGTGATCGCTCCGGATCTGTTGGGCCACGGCAAATCCGACAAACCCCGTGCCGATTATTCGGTAGCCGCTTACGCCAACGGCATGCGTGATTTGCTCAGCATCCTCGACATCGACCACGTCACCGTGATCGGTCATTCGCTGGGCGGCGGTGTGGCCATGCAATTCGCATACCAGTTCCCGCAGTTGGTCGACCGTCTCATCCTGGTCGGCGCAGGCGGGGTCACCAAGGACGTCAACATTGCGCTGCGCTTCGCCTCCCTGCCGATGGGCAGTGAAGCGCTGGCGCTGCTACGGTTGCCGTTCGTGCTGCCGGCACTGCAGGCGGTGGGCCGCGTCGCCGGCGGGGTGTTCGGCTCGACCGGCCTCGGTCGCGACCTGCCTCAGGTGCTACGCATCCTGAATGACCTGCCCGAACCGACCGCGTCATCGGCGTTCGCCCGTACCCTGCGCGCCGTCGTCGATTGGCGCGGCCAAGTGGTGACCATGCTGGACCGCTGCTACCTGACGCAGTCGGTTCCGGTTCAGCTGATCTGGGGCAGCTGCGACGCCGTGATCCCCGTCAGCCACGCCCGGATGGCCCACGCCGCGATGCCGGGATCGCGGTTGGAAATCTTCGATGGCTCCGGGCATTTCCCGTTCCACGACGACCCGGAGCGTTTCGTCGAGGTGGTGCAGAAGTTCATCGACAGCACCGAACCGGCGGTCTACGACCAGGAGTACCTGCGCGGACTGCTGCGGGCGGGGATCACCGAAGGCACCATCTCCGGATCGGCCGACACCCGGGTCGCGGTGCTCGACGCGATGGGAACCGACGAGCGCAGCGCGACCTGACCTTCCCGCGCACAGCGACCCGGCCAACGGCACGCGAATACGAAGTAGCATCGGGCCCATGGCCATCGACGTGACGGTGTTGCGAGTATTCGCCGACCCTGACGGCAATCACGGAAACCCCCTCGGTGTCGTCGACGCCAGCACGGTGGACCCGGACGATCGTCAACGGATCGCCACCCAATTGGGTTACAGCGAAACCATTTTCGTCGACCTGCCCGCACCGGGCACAAGCACGGCACACGCGCATATCCATACTCCGGTCGTCGAGATGCCGTTCGCCGGTCACCCGACCGTCGGTGCCGCGTGGTGGCTTCGCGAGCAGGGCACGCCCGTGCACACGTTGCGGGTTCCCGCCGGCATCGTCCAGGTTGCCCACGACGACGGCCTGACCTCCGTGCGGGCCCGCGCGGAGTGGGCACCCGAGTTCGCCATCCACGACATCGGCTCACTCGACGAGCTCTTGGCGCTCGACCCGTCGGATTATCCCGACGACATCAATCACTACCTGTGGACGTGGATCGACCGGGACAAGGGCGAATTGCGGTCACGGATGTTCGCCACCGATCTCGGTGTGCCCGAAGACGAGGCAACGGGAACCGCCGCCGTGCGGATCACCGACTACCTCAGTCGGGACCTGACAATCGTGCAGGGTCGGGGTTCGCACATCTACACCGAGTGGAGCCCCGAAGGCTGGGTGCGTGTCGCCGGCCGCGTCGTCAACGACGGCATCAAGCAGATCGACTGACGAGACGTTCGACCGGCTGTTCAGCTTGCGGTCGGTTGCGGCGAATTCCGGTGCGCCCGCAATGCCTCGATCTCGCGCTCGAAATCCTCGGCCGAGGTGAATCCGCGATACACCGAGGCGAAGCGCAGGTACGCGACCTCGTCGAGATCGCGCAGCGGCCCCAGGATTGCGAGTCCCACTTCGTGGCTGGGCACCTCGGGCGATCCGGCGGCGCGCACCGTGTCCTCCACCTGCTGGGCCAACAGGTTCAGCGCGTCCTCGTCGACCTGGCTGCCTTGGCACGCCCGCCGCACGCCCTTGATGACCTTCTCGCGGCTGAACGGCTCGGTGACACCGCTGCGCTTGACGACGGCCAGAATGGCGGTCTCGACCGTGGTGAACCGGCGTCCGCACTCCGGGCATGAACGGCGTCGCCGGATGGCCTGACCCTCATCGGTTTCACGCGAGTCGACCACCCGCGAATCCGGGTGACGGCAGAACGGACAGTGCATCACCGCTCCTTCGCCGCGCCAACAAATGATCAACTCGAACCTCTCCGAGCGTACCCGCGGCGGGTTGCGAAAGCCCAGCACCGGGCTGAACGGCACGTAGTCCGCCGATCTGTCGGTGAACATGTCTGCGCAACAAGCTGTTTGGACGGCGACCCGCGGCCGTCAGCCGACGGGCGCGATCAGCGTCTGCCCGGCATCCAGTGCGGGCGAATCGAGCTGGTTGAGCTCGCTGATCCGATCCATCACCTGCCCAACCGGAGCATCGGGGGCCACTCGCGTGGCCACCTGCTGCAGGCTCTCGCCGGTCTGCACCTGGACCACCGCGAGCCGCTCCGGCACCGCGGTCGAGGTGGTGCCCACGACGCCACCGAACTGCGCGACCAGGCCGAGCCACATCGTGATTCCCGCCGCGACCAAGGACAGGAGCACGGTGGTGGCGGGGGTGATCGGCCGCCGTCGGTGCGATGCGCGCGACATCAGTACCCCGGTGCCGCGATAACGCACCGCCGCCCCGGCCGGGCGGGTCGACGTGGGGCGCCGCCGACGGGCGTCTGCAGGCCGGATACCGGTCCTGACCACGCGCGGGGCCTGGAATTCATGGGTGTCGAGAACGGTCATCTGCCTGCCTTCCGATCCGCTGTTTTCGCTCTTGTGTTCGAAACATACTCGATCACATGTTCGAAAGATAGAACGTGTGATCGAACTGTTGTGAAACGATAGGACAAGGCACCGACAGAAAATGGGTCCGCGGTTTACGCGACTTCTCGAGGACCACGGCGCCGACACGCCTCGAACACATGTTTGATTAATCGTGTGCCGCGGGTTACATTCGGCGGCATGGACTCCAGCAGCGATAATCCGGACGGCACAAGCGGGGCCAGATCTGTGGACTCCGGGCTCACCGAACGTCAGCGCACCATCCTCGACGTGATCCGCGCATCGGTCACCAGCCGCGGCTATCCCCCGAGCATCAGGGAGATCGGCGATGCGGTCGGCCTGACCTCCACCTCGTCGGTCGCGCATCAATTGCGCACGCTGGAGCGCAAGGGCTACCTGCGCCGCGACCCCAACCGGCCGCGTGCAGTGGACGTGCGCGGCGCCGACGACCACGCGAGCCCCATCGTCGCCACCGACGTGGCCGGCTCCGATTCCCTACCGGAGCCGACATTCGTGCCGGTACTGGGGCGCATCGCCGCGGGCGGGCCGATTCTGGCCGAGGAGGCGGTCGAAGACGTCTTCCCGCTACCGCGCGAACTGGTCGGCGAGGGTTCGCTATTCCTACTCAAGGTGGTCGGCGACTCGATGGTCGACGCCGCGATCTGCGACGGCGACTGGGTGGTCGTGCGTCAACAAAACGTCGCCGACAACGGCGACATCGTGGCCGCGATGATCGACGGCGAAGCCACCGTCAAAACGTTCAAACGTACGCGCGGACAGGTGTGGTTGATGCCGCACAATCCGGCCTTCGATCCGATCCCGGGTAACGACGCCGCGGTCCTGGGCAAGGTCGTCACCGTCATACGAAAGGTTTAGTCGGCCCGGACGAACCCGTTCGTTATCGCGAATTCCTCGCTGGAGAACCAGATTTCGGCTTGGACGTCGTCGTAGTCGGCCGAGGTGGGAAGCCAGTAGAGGCCCGATTGGGTGTCGGCCTTGATCGGGTAACCCTCGGGGGCTTGCCCGGAGTCGCCGAACGGGAGGCGGAATGCGGGGCTGGGAACTTCCGGCTCGTCGATGACGATCTTGGCGTGACGTCCGGTGTCAGTCAGCGGATCCCGTTGCACAGGTTCGCGTTCCGCCGGCTCGGCGGGTATATCGCGGGCCTCGAACGTCGCACCGCGGGCATCGAACGTCGCGTCGTGATCCTCGAACACCGCCCCACGTTCCTCGAACGCCGCGCCGTGCTCGTCGGGCGCCGCCCAGGACTCATCGGACGCCGACCAAGGCTCCTCGGCGTCGGAGTCCTCGGGCCCGCTGTCCTGCTCGTCGGCCGTCTCACCCGCGCCGGCGGCCAGGCGCTCGGCGGCGATACCGGCCTCTCCGGAACCCGGTATCCGCGTGGGTGCGGTGTCGACGTTGTCCGGGTTCTCTTCGCTCACACCGAATGCCGACGTGTCTGAGGCACCGTCGAAGCCCTCCGACGGCGCCTCCCACGGATTGGCCGATGATGTCGATCCCGACTCCCCCGGTGCAGACAGCGCACCCAAACCCTCAGTGGCGTACCGATCGCCGAACATTGCCGCCGATGGATCGCCGCCGCTCGATGCCTGTGCACCCGTACCCAGCGTGCTGTAGGCCTGTTCGGCCTCGGCGCCGTACGAGTCGTCGTAGCGGTCATCGACGGGGCCTGGACGATCGATGTCGCTACGGCGCCGGTTGCGTAGGGTCGCGAACGCCACCAGGCCCACGAGGATGAGCACCGGCACGATCGCGAGCAACCACCACCAGCTGAAGCTGAACCAGTTCCCGTTGCCCCCGGAGTCGGAGGCGCGCGGGGTACCCGGCGTTTCCGAACTCTGCTCGGCGGGCAAATCCAGCCCGGCCAACTCGGTCGCGAGATTGGGCGGTTCGGTGCTGAACTCGCCGGTGGACCGATTCCAGGAGACCACGCCGCCGGTGAACCGCTGGGTGATGACGTCACCCTTCTCGGACTGGTCGGCCATCGGTGCGCCGAGCGTCCCCTCCGCGCCGTCGAGCTTGTCCCACGCCGCACTCATCGCGCCGCGTACCAGCACCGCGCCGTGGTCCGGCGTCCAGAAGATCACCGGTTTGTCGTCGGCGGCGAACCGCGACATCCGGCTCGTCGTGGGCAGCCCGCCGTCGGCCTCACTGGCAATCGGGAATCCGAGATCGCCCTCGGGCCCGCCGAGGCTTTCGTACTTGGCCAGGACCTGTCCGGTGACGACTCGCGCCCCTGTGTCCGGACTGTAGAAGATCTTGCCTCCGGCGAAGTTCTGACCGAGTCCGTCTTCGCCTATCTGGTACGGCGGTCCTTCCGCGGCGCCGAGCGGGCCCAGCGGGCCTCCGGCCGCGCGCCGTGCAGCGTTGATCGCCGACGTCGCATCACCGGGGATTTGCACGTCCGCCAACTGCCCGGCGGCATCGGGGGGCACCGTGGTGAACGTCTTGTCGCGGGTGTTGTAGGTGATCTCACCGCCGGTGAATCGCTGCGTGATCAGATCGCCGCGGTAGGTCTCGTCGTCGGCGGGCACTCCGAGCGATCCCGTGGAACCGCCCAACTTGTCCCAGGCCGCGTTGATGGGTCCCCGGACCACGCGCGCGCCGGTGTCCGGCGTCCAGAAGATCACCGGTTTGTCACTGGCACTGAACGTGACGTTGAAGCTGCCGGGCGCGCGCCCCGGGCCGTCGTCCATGGTCGGGAAGCCGAGGTCGCTGTCGGCCGGTCCACCGAGCGATTCGTACTTCTCCAGGATTGCGCCGCGCATGATGTGAGCGCCGGTGTCGGGTGTGAAGAAGATCTTGCCGCCGGCGAAGTTCTGGGCGAACCCATCCCCCACCGGGTAGACGTCGCCCTGCCTGGGGCCCAAGGGGCCGCCGTCACCGCCGCTCCCGTCCCAGGCCGCGGTGATCGCGGCGTTGGCGGCATCGGATTCCGGCGATGCGCTCGCCACCGGCGGTAGCAGTAGGGCGACGGCGCCCACGAGCAGACCGATCGCCATCCGGCCCAACAAAGTGGTGCCCCGGCTGTTCTGCCCGATCATTCGACCTCCCGGGTCGGTACGAAATTTCGCTCGAGTTTTTCGCACCCGTCCTCTATCTGTCGCCAGACGCCAATAACCAACGAACACGCCGATCTTCGGAAGAAAATACCTGCCGACACTCCATTCGCTGTGGATAACCCCGCCGTGCCGCTCGATTTAATCGCGACGGCATCCCCACTATTCGTCATCACGGTCCCGTTGCAGCGCAGCAATCAGTTTGCACGCAGCAGTGGTGAATGGCGGGCATACGCGAAGTATTTGCACAAATATTGGTAGCTACCAGGCAATGTCTTGTGCGGTCGACGGCCCGTGCACGCGTTTGTGGGCAAATCGCCATTCGCTATCCGTGCGCGCCCGGGGCGGTTGGCCGGACCGGGCCGGGAGATGTCCGCACCTAGACTGATCCGGTGTCCACCCCGGTCAGCCTGACGCACTGGGGAGCCTTCGCCGCCGACATGCGAGACGGTGACATCTACGCGGTCAGACCCTTCGACGGCGACGCGGACCCCTCACCGCTGCTCGGCAATCTGCCGGGCTCGCTTCGACACCGATCACGGATAGCCACGCCCGTCGTCCGCCGCGGTTGGTTGCGCGACGGGCCGGGTCCGACGACTCGGCGCGGTGCCGACGAGTTCGTCGCCGTCACATGGGACCAACTGACCGAACTGCTCGCCGATGAGCTGCGCCGGGTCGTCGACGCGCACGGTAACGAGGCGATCTTCGGCGGTTCGTACGGCTGGTCGAGCGCAGGGCGCTTTCATCACGCCCAGAGCCAGGTGCATCGTTTTCTGAATCTCCTTGGCGGCTATACGTTTTCCCGTCACTCCTACAGCCTCGGCGCGACAGGAGTGATCATGCCGCGCGTGGTGGGCACACACGACGACCTGTTCAAGCGGTCCACCTCGTGGGAGGTCATCGTCGAACACACCGAACTTCTGGTGTGTTTCGGCGGGCTGGCACTGAAGAACACGGCGATCAACCACGGTGGGACGACCGCGCATCCGGCGCGGGACGCGCTGCGCCGTTACCGAGCCCGCGGCGGACAAATTGTGTCGTTCTCCCCTCTGCGCGATGACGTCGACGGTGAATGTGAATGGTTTGCGCCGGTGCCCGGCACCGACGTGGCGATCATGCTCGGGCTCGCCTATGTGCTCGCCACAGAGGGCCTGGCCGACCGAAACTTCCTGAGCACGTACTGCACCGGCTATGAACGCTTCGAGCGCTATCTTCTCGGAGCCGAGGACGGGGTGCCGAAAACTGCTCGGTGGGCGTCGGCGATCTCCGGCATACCCGCTGACGACATCGTCGGCTTGGCCCGGCGAATGTCGCAGCACCGCACGATCGTCACGGTCAGCTGGTCACTGCAACGAACGCGACACGGCGAGCAGGCACCGTGGATGGGTTTGACACTGGCGGCCATGCTCGGCCAGATCGGCGTTGCGGGCGGCGGATTCGGGCACGGCTACGGCTCGATGAACGAACCCGGTCTGGCGCCGCTGCGGTGCGGATTGCCAAGGCTCCCACAGGGCATCAACCCGGTGCGGACATTCATTCCGGTGGCCGCAATCAGCGATCTGCTGTTGCGACCCGGGGAGCCGTTCGACTACAACGGCCAACGGCTCGTCTTCCCCGACATCAGATTGGTGTACTGGGCGGGCGGCAACCCCTTCCACCACCACCAGAACCTCCCCCGGTTGCGGCGGGCACTCGGTCGCGTCGACACCCTCGTTGTGCACGAACCCTATTGGACCGCAATGGCCAAACACGCCGATATCGTCGTGCCGTCGACGACATCGTTCGAACGCGACGACTATTCGGGGTCGCGCAACGACCCCATGTTGATGGCGATGCCCAAGCTCGCCGAACCGTTCGCCGAATCACGCGACGATTACGCGACTTTCGCCGCACTGGCCGATCGTCTGGGGTTCGGCCACCAGTTCACCGAGGGCCGTACGCCGCGACAGTGGCTCGCGCACCTGTACGACAAGTGGGCCTCCGAGCTGGATTTCACCGTTCCGACGTTCGACGAGTTCTGGAGGCGTGGGCGTCTGCGGTTGCCTGTCGAGGAAGGCCTCACACTGCTGGCCGACTTCCGCGCCGATCCCCTGACCCATCGACTCGGCACTCCGAGTGGCTTGATCGAGATTTTCTCCGCCGACATCGACGGCTTCGACTACGCCGACTGTGCCGGACACCCGAAATGGTATGAGCCTTCCGAATGGCTTGGCGGCCCACGGGCGGTCGACTATCCCCTGCACCTCCTGGCCAATCAACCGGCGTCTCGGCTGCATGGCCAACTGGACGGCGGAGCGGTCAGCCAGAAGTCGAAAGTCGAAGGGCGCGAGCCTATCCGGATGCATCCGCGCGATGCCGCCGATCGTAACCTCGTCGATGGCGACGTGGTGCGGGTGTTCAACGACCGCGGGGCGTGCCTGGCCGGACTGGTGATCGACGATCGCTTGCGCCCCGACGTCGTGCAGTTGTCGACCGGCGCCTGGTTCGACCCCGTCGAACCGGGCGATCGCGATTCGATGTGCGCGCACGGAAATCCCAACGTGCTGACCGACGACGTGGGGACCTCTTCGCTCGCGCACGGCTGCACGGGTGCACATGTGTTGGTGCAGGTCGAGAAGTACACCGGCGACCTGCCGCCGGTACGGGCACACGAGCCGCCCGTGATCGAAGGGCTGTGAGCCTCCTCACCGCCAGCAGGTTGTCCGATTAGCGAAACCGCGTTTCGGGTATTGGACGGTCACACCGACCCGATCGGCAAGGAGGAAGCCGCAGTGTCCGACAAGAACAACAGTGGGCCCGAAGAGGCCATCAAAGGTGTCGTCGAGGGCGCCAAGGGCAAGGCCAAAGAGGTGCTAGGCGCCGTCGCCGGTCGCGACGACCTGTACCGCGAGGGCAAGGCGCAGCAGGACAAGGCGGACGCTCAGCGCAACGCCGCGCAGAAGGAAGCCGAGGCCGAGAGCGCGCGGGCCGCGGCCAAGACGGCCGAGAAGCGGCAAGAGTCCGAGCAGCGGCCATCCGACGACCGGTAGTCATTCAGCGAGAGGCGCGGAGGGATCGAACCCTCCGCGCCTCTGTGCGCCCAGGCCTCCGGGCCGCCCTCAGAACGTCGAGTACTCGCGCAGCGCGGCGGCCAGTGGAACCGGCACCCGGGCCTTGATCCGGGTCCCCTCGGCGGTGTGCTCGGTGGCATCGACACGGCCCTCGGCGTGCATACGGTTAACCAGATCGCCGCGCTCGTAAGGGATCGTCACGTCGACCACCGCGTCGGTGGGTGTGATCAGCTCGGCCATCCGCTGCTGCAAGCGCTCCAGCCCGTCACCGGTGCGCGCTGACACGAACACCGCATCGGGCAGGGCGCGACGCAGCTGCGCCAACGTCAAGGCGTCGGCGGCGTCGATTTTGTTGACCACCAACAGTTCCGGTGCCCTGGCCCCATCGTGGTCGGCAATGACCTCGTTGACCACCGTCCGTACCGCGTTGATCTGAGCGAGCGGATTGACATCGGATCCGTCGACGACGTGCACCAGCAGGTCGGCGTCGACGACCTCCTCCAGCGTGGAGCGGAAGGCCTCCACCAGCTGGGTGGGCAGATGACGAACGAACCCGACGGTGTCGGTCAGCACGAACGGCCTGCCGTCGGCGAATTCGCCTCGGCGCGTTGTCGGTTCGAGCGTTGCGAACAACGCGTTCTCCACCAGCACGCCCGCGCCGGTGAGCGCGTTGAGAAGACTGGATTTGCCCGCGTTGGTGTAACCCACGATCGCGACCGACGGCACCTCGCTGCGGCGCCTGCCGCTGCGCTGGGTGTCGCGGATCTTCTTCATGTCCTTGATCTCGCGTCGCAACTTGGACATCCGCTCGCGGATGCGACGACGGTCGGTCTCGATCTTGGTCTCACCGGGACCGCGCGTGCCCACCCCGCCGCCGGCACCGCCGGCACGGCCGCCGGCCTGCCGCGACATCGACTCGCCCCAACCGCGCAGTCTGGGCAGCATGTACTCCATCTGCGCCAGGGTCACCTGCGCCTTGCCCTCGCGACTGGTCGCGTGCTGGGCGAAGATGTCGAGAATCAGCGCGGTGCGGTCGATCACCTTGACCTTGACCGCCTTCTCGAGGGCCGTTAGCTGGGCGGGGCTGAGTTCACCGTCGCAGATGACGGTGTCGGCACCCGTCGCGAGCACGATCTCGCGAAGCTCGGCGGCCTTGCCCGAGCCGATGTAGGTCGAGGCATCCGGCTTGTCGCGACGCTGGATGATGCCCTCGAGCACTTCCGAACCCGCGGTTTCGGCGAGCGCGGCCAGTTCAGCCAGGCTGGCTTCGGCGTCGGCGGCATTGCCTTCGGTCCAGACGCCGACCAGCACCACGCGTTCCAGCCGGAGCTGGCGGTACTCGACCTCGGAGATGTCGGTCAGTTCGGTTGACAAACCAGCCACGCGGCGCAGCGCGGTGCGGTCTTCGAGAGCCAGCTCGCCTGCGCTCGGGGCGCTGTGGGTTGAAGGATCGGGATACGTCATAGGCGAATAGAGGTTCGCACGGAGATCACTTTTCATGCACCCCAATTAACGTTGCGCAACGTTCCACCATTCCTCGGACAGCTCGCCGTGGGCCACCAGGACCGACGGGCCGCGCAGAAAACTGCTGGCCTCGGTGACGGTGACCGAGACTTCGCCGCCCGGTATTCGGACGTCGAGGCTGCCGGTGGAGGCGCCGGAGTACGCCAACGCGGCGACCGCGGCGGCGACGGTGCCCGTTCCGCACGACCGGGTCTCGCCCACCCCACGTTCGTGCACGCGCATCGTCACCGCGCCGTCCACCGGTGCGGTCAGCACCTCGACGTTGACCCCCTCCGGGAACAGCGCGGTGTCGAAGGACACCGGCGCCCCGACATCGAGGGCGGACAGCTCCTCGGGCGTCAGGTCGGGGTCGACGCAGGCCAGGTGGGGGTTACCGACGTCGACCGCGAGCCCGGCGAATGGCCTGCCGCCGACGATCGCCTCTCCGGCGCCCAACTGGTTCACCTTGCCCATTTCGACGGTGACATCGGCGTTCGTCGCGTCCCAGTTGTGCAGGACCACCGGCCTCGGACCCGCCAACGACCCGACCACGAAATCGTCGCGGCTCTCCAAGCCGCTGGCGCGCAGATAGTGCGCGAACACCCGCACCCCGTTGCCGCACATCTGCGCGATCGATCCGTCGGCGTTGCGGTAGTCCATGTACCAGTTGTCGCCGGCGACGCCCTCCGGCAGTTGGTCGAACAAACCGGCGCGCTGCGCGGCCTGCGCGGTGGTCACCCGCAGCACACCGTCGGCGCCCAGCCCTCGGCGCCGGTCGCACAGCGCCGTCACCGCAGCCGGGGACAATGTCAGCTCGAAATCGAGGTCGGGCAGCAGCACGAAATCGTTCTGCGTGCCGTGCCCCTTGGCGAACCTCACGTGTTCAGGGTACGTCCCGCCACACCCGCAGCGTCTCCTCCGCGAGGCCCGGGGCGGCACCGTCCAGCCACGTGATGCGGTGGTCGCGGCGAAACCAGGACCGTTGCCTGCGGACATAGCGGCGGGTGCCGACGAACGTCGGCTCGCGTGCCGCCGAGCCGTCGCCGCCGGCGTCGAGGTCGGCCAGGACCTGTGCGTAACCGAGTGCCCGCGGTGCGGTGACGCCCTCGCGCAGGCCGCATTTCAGCAGCGCGCACACCTCGTCGATGAGCCCGTCGGCGAACATCTTGTCGGTTCGCTGGGCCAGGCGCTCGTCGAGAAGCGTTGTGGGCCAATCGAGCCCGATGATGACGGTGTCCCAGCGCGGGGCGCCGATGGTGGGGAACGACGCGGCAAAGGGCCGGCCGGTCAGTTCCACCACCTCGAGCGCGCGCACGATGCGTCGCCCGTCGGTGGGCTGGATGGAGGCGGCGGCGTCGGCGTCCACGCGGGCCAGTTCCTGGTGCAGGGCGGCCGTCCCGATGTCGGCGAGCCGCTGCTCCCAGCGTGTGCGCACCGCCGGGTCGGTCGCGGGGAACGTCCAGTGGTCGAGCAGCGATTGGACATACATCATCGACCCGCCCACGATGACGGGCACCGCACCGCGATCGAGGATGGCCTCGATGTCTTCGGCGGCCGACTGCTGGTAGCGGGCCACGCTCGCGGTCTCGGTCACCTCGAGCACGTCGAGCTGGTGGTGCGGGATCCCGCGGCGCTCATCGACCGTCAACTTCGCGGTCCCGATGTCCATCCCGCGGTACATCTGCATCGCATCGGCGTTGACAATTTCGGCGCCGATCTCGCCGCTCAATCTCTCGGCCACGCCCAGCGCGAGCGCCGACTTGCCGGTCCCCGTCGGGCCGATGATCGCGATCGGCCGCGTCATGTCCGAGCGCTCATCGCGGCTGCCACAGGCCCGCGAAATAGCCGACGCCGTAGGGCGCTCCGCGGTACAGCTCCTTGGCCGACCGGGGGCCCGGGCCGACCAACCCGGCCAGCACACCGAAGGCGACCCGCCCCACCACCGCCTCGGACAACCGCGTCAGCGGGGCGGTTTCGCCGCCGGCCAACGCGTCGTCCAGCGCGGCCTGCACGGCGATCGAGTCGGGGTCGAAGCCGCCCGGCGCGGACGGTGTCAGCGTGTTGGCGCCGTCGGCGACGACGAGCACGCCGATGGGTTCGCCCGCCTCGTCGATGTCGGCGCGCAACCGCTGGCCGTGAGCCAGCGCCGCGTCGGGGGAATGGCCGTCGGCGTAGACCCGCACCTCGGCGGAGACGTCGGGGCGGGCCGCTCCGCGCACCCAGCCGGTGATCAAGGCGCACAGCGGCAGCGTCACCGGATCGCCGTCGCCCTCTGGGGACAACGCGACCCTCACGTCGACGCCGTAACCGGCGAATGTGCCGGCCTGATCGGGACCGACGACCTGATCGCGTTCCCCCACCCCGACCGCGACCCAGCGCGAGGGCAGCCCGGCAGCCGCGGTGAACACCGCCTCACGCAGGTCGGCCAGCTCGGGCGCGGCACCTGCAGCGAGTTCGGGCACCATCACCGGTGCCGACGGGACGATCGCGATGGCGCTCAGCACGTCGTCCACGCTAATGCGATGCGGGCGCAGTGGCGGTGGCGGCTTCACCGCGGGCCAGCGCGGCCGTCGAAACCACCATCACCACCACCGCGACGATCAGCGTCAGCCAGCCCTCCTCGCCCGGCCGCAGCGTCTCCCCCAGGACGACGACTCCGAGCATCGAGGCGACCACCGGTTCGGTCACCGTCATCGTCGGCAGCGACGCGGTCAGCGACCCGGCGCGGAACGAGGCCTGCTGCCACGCTGTGCCCGCGACCGCCACCACAGCCCAGACGTAAAGCTCAGGTGTGCGTAACAGGGCCTCGAGCCCGTCGTCGAGACGGTCGACCACGCCCTTGGTCAGCACAGCGAACAGCCCCCACAACGCTCCGGACACCAGCGCCAGAAGAACCGCGCCGACGGGTCCCTTCCAGATGTTGGCCCCGATCACGCACAACGCCAGCGCCGGAACGAGCACCACCAGCACCGCCGCCCAGGTCTCCCACGAGGCCCGTGAGTCCCCCTCGGTCGGGTTTCCGACGGTCACGATCACCACGACCGACGCCGCCAGCAGCGCGGCCCACGTCCACTGCCACGGCGTCACCCGCTGATGCGAAAGCCGGGCGTGGATCGGCAGGGCGAACAGCAGCGAAGTCACCAGGATCGCCTGGACAAGGAGCACCGACCCAACGCCGAGCGCCGCGGCCTGCAACGCGAACCCCGCCGCGGCCACGAAGCTGCCCAGCCACCACTGCCGGTCCCGCAGCAGCCGGCTGAACAGCTCCAGATGACCGACCGGCTCGTCGGCGACGTCGTGGGCCTGCCGCTGGTGGATCACATCGCCGATCGCCACGAACACGGCGGCGCCGAGTGCCAGGACGACGGCCAGATCCACCTGAGCGCTCACACCCGCCATCGCAGTCCTCCCCTAGGTTGTCGCGACGAGCCTAGGCAGGTCATCGGGGAAAGCTGTGCGCACGCGCCCGGGCGACCTGTTTGAATAGCGTTCGGACAGCGATCAGGCGCCGCGTTGCGCGGCAGGTACGCGGCGCGCCGCGGAGGGCACGAGGATTACCGACATGACGACCAGCCAGCCAGGGGGCCAGTCCTCCTCGCCGAAACCCGCTCCCCGGCCCGGGCCGCCGCGACCCGGACCCGTGCCGCGGCCCGGCCGACCAGCCCCGACAGTGGTCGCGCCCCCGTCCAGCGATCCGCACCGATTCGGCCGGGTGGACCCCGACGGCACGGTGTGGCTGATCACCGGCTCCGGTGAACGAATCATCGGGTCCTGGCAGGCCGGCGACACCGAGGCCGCTTACGCGCACTTCGGGAGGCGTTTCGACGATCTGCAGACCGAGGTTGTGCTGATGGAGAGCCGGCTGGAGTCGGGCACCGGCGACGCGCGCAAGATCAAGGCGGCCGCGCAGTCGCTGGCCGAAACGCTGCCGACAGCGCACGTGCTCGGCGACGTCGACGCGATCGCCGAGCGATTGCAGGCGATCATCGACCACGCCGACGAGACTGCTCAGGCCGAGAAGGCCCGGCGCGAGGAGGTGCGCGCCGCGCAGACGGTCCGCAAGGAGGCGCTGGCGGCCGAGGCCGAGGACATCGCCGCCAACTCCACCCAGTGGAAGGCCGCAGGCGACCGGCTGCGCGAGATCCTCGACGAGTGGCGCACGATCACCGGATTGGACCGCAAGACCGATGATGCGCTGTGGAAGCGGTACTCGGCGGCGCGCGAGCAGTTCAACCGCAGGCGCGGCTCGCATTTCGCCGAACTCGACCGTGAACGCGCCGGCGCCCGGCAGGCCAAGGAGGCGCTGTGCGAACGCGCCGAGGGCTTGGCCGACTCGACGGACTGGGGTCCCACGAGCGCGGCGTTCCGCGAACTGCTGAACGAATGGAAGGCGGCGGGCCGCGCGGCCAAGGACGTCGACGACGCGTTGTGGCAGCGGTTCAAGGCGGCCCAGGACAAGTTCTTCGGGGCGCGCAACGCGGCCACCGCCGAGCGCGACGCCGAGTTCCGCGCCAACGCAGACGCCAAGGAGGCGCTGCTGGCCGAGGCGGAGAAGATCGACACCTCCGATCTCGACGCGGCGCGCGCTGCGCTGCGGGTGATCGGCGACAAGTGGGACGCCATCGGCAAGGTGCCCCGCGAGCGCGGCGCCGATCTGGAACGGCGTCTGCGCGCCATCGAGAAGAAGGTCCGCGAGGCGCCGACGCACGGTGTGGATCCCGAGGCCCAGGCACGAGCCGACCAATTCCGGGTCCGCGCAGAGCAATACGAGCGTCAAGCGGAGAAGGCCGCGGCCGCCGGTCGCGACAAGGACGCCGCCGAGGCGCGGGCCAACGCGGAGCAGTGGCGGCAGTGGGCGGACGCGGCCGCCGAGGCGCTCGGCAAGACCCGCTGAACGCTCAGCAGTCGGTGGAGATCTCGAACGGCGCGGTGGTGCGTTCGCCCGGATCGTCGTGGAAGAACCCGACCGCGGTGCCGGTGATCGTGAACTTGCCGTCCACCAGGCTGGCTTCGGCCTCACCGGTGGTCTTGTCCCAAAAGCTGCCCGTGAACCCGCCCAGGTTGTTGATCTGCACCGATCGCGCGACGACCGGATCCCCGGTGCGAACCTGGGCGATCAGGCCGGGCGTCTGCTCGAGCGTCTCGAGATTCCACAGCCAGCCCACCTGGGTGCAATCGACGGGGTGCCCGCCGGCGTCCTTCCCGTCGATGCTCACGTGAACGAGGTGCTTGGCCAGCAGTTCCGGGCCCGACGCGCATCCCGTCGGGATCATCAGCACGGCTGCTGTTGCAACGGCAAATCGTTTGTCCATGGTGCCGCCTCGATGACTTCCCGGCTACTCGTCTTCGCCGGGCGTTGACATTCGCGTTCCCCACGGAGATTTGCTGTATACCTCCGGCGTATGGCCGGCAGCCATTGCGGGTATCACTTTGACCCGATCCCGAAGGTCCGGTCATGGTCGAAGATGTCAGCGTCGCGCGCACCGCGGCAGCGCTGTTGCTGACCGTAGGGCTCGCCGGCTGCTCTTCCGCACCGCCGGCTTCACCCGACCCCATGGGCGGCACCGCGACGGTGTCCATCAACTCGCATCCCACCGGTGATCGGTACTACGTCAGCTGCGCCAAGGTGAAGTGGCTGCTGACCATCGAAAGCGGGGACACCGACACGGGTTTCACGGCCATCGTCGATACGGACGACGGCCCCGACGCGCAGGTCGTCAAGATCCGCGACCTCGGCGGGTTCACCGGTTCCGCGTGGACGGGTGGCGTCGGTCAACTGCGGGCAACCCGCGACAACGGCCGAATCACGATCAGCGGCACCGGCTACGGGTACTTCGCCGACGACCCTCACCGCCCAGCGACAGCGGCCTTCGACATCACGGCCGGATGCTAGCCCGGTTGCGAGAGTGAGCCCGTGCGCGAACCGATCGTCACCGTCGTTTGTTCACGGTCACCCCCGCGCATGAACACCATCGATTGCTCGGACCCCGGCTGCGTCTGGCGCAAGCCACCCAGTAGGTCCTCGACAGAATGCACCGGCTTGCCGGCGAACTCGACGATCACGTCGCCGGGCCGAAGCCCCGCGAGGGCAGCCGGTGCGCCGGGATCGACGCTGGTCACCAACGCACCGCGGTCGACCTGCACACCCCGCAGCTGCTGGATCGCCGGGGTCAGCCGGCCCAGGGAGATACCGAGGTACGGGTGCGTGGCTTCGCCGTCGGCGAGGAGTTGATTCGCCACGTCGAGCACCGTTGCCGCGGGAATCGCGAACCCCAACGACACCGCGCCCACTGCCGGCGGAATGTACGCCTCGTTGATCCCCACGACCCGTCCCTCAGCGTCGAGCAAGGCGCCGCCGGAGTTACCCGGCGAGATGGGCGCGTCGGTCTGGATCAAATCCACCAACGACTGAGTTTTCGCCGCCGAGCCGGGGATGTCTCGGTGCAGACCCGAGATGACGCCGACGGTCACGGAGTTCTGGAACCCCAGCGGACTCCCGATTGCGACGGCGACCTCGCCGGGCCGGGGCAGATCTTCGCGGAACTGCGGCACCGGCATGTCCTGGCCTTGCGTGCGCACGACGGCCAGGTCGGTCACCTCGTCCGTGCCCACCACGACGCCGGGCGAACGTTCCTCGTCGGCGGTTATGACGGTCACTTCGCGGGCGTCGCCGACGACATGGGCATTGGTCACCACGACGTCGGGGCGTAGCACCACACCGCTGCCGACGCCGCCGTCGCGCTCGACGGTCACCACGCTCGGACTGACGCGTTCCACCAGATCGGCGTAGCCGGTGCGGTCCAGCGCCGAAGGCGGGGAAGTCTCGGTCAACGGCGTCGCTGCCGGGATCGGTGTCGACGCCGGAGTCGATGTCGACGCGTCCTGTGGATTGGACTGCAGCGTGCATCCGGCGACGGCGACGAGAGCTGCCGCGGCGGCCGCTCCGACACGAAAATGCCTGCCCTGCAAAGGTTTACCTCCTGAATTCAGTATGCACACGGCACGGATCGGCCGCCGGCGATAAGCAGCGGCTCGGACTGCCGAAGCGGTGCACGGGCCGGCTAGGGGGACCGCTTGGCTCGCTTCCAGCGGGCACCCAGCACGAGCGCGCCGGCGGCAGCAACGACACCGGCGCCCGCCAGCGTGATCGTCCATATCCGCCGATCTTCGAGATTCATCTGACACAGCCGCGTGAAGTCGGTGTCGGCGACCACCCCACCGGGAACCGGGATGTTGGCTGCGCTGCCGTCGTCGTGCGCGCGAGCGGCGGACAGGTCGGGCGCCACGGCGCTGCCGCACTCGATCGTCAGATTCTCGGGTGATGCCGAAACCGGAGTGAACAAGCCCGCGACGCCGACGATCGCCGCGACGACACCAACGAAAAGCACTATCCGAAGCACAATCATGCGCCTGACATACCCATTGCCGCGGATTCCTCGCGGCAGGATTGCCGCAGCCGCTCCAGCGTCGCGCCGAGCAGCCGCGATACCTGTACCTGCGAAATGCCGAGGCGCCGGCCGATTTGGCTCTGCGGCAGGTTCTCACAGAACCGCAGCCGCAGGATCAGCCGTTCACGCTCGGTGAGCGTGCTCACCAGTCCGGCGACGGTCAGCGCGTCCTCGACGCTGCTGTAGCGCGGGTCGTCGAGGCCCTGTCGCGCGGCGGCCGGTTCGGATTTCCCATCACCGGGTGCCGCCGCGTCGAGTGACGACGGTCGGTACGCGACAGCCGCGTCGACCGACTGCACCACCTCGTCTCGGTCGACACCGAGCTCGGCGGCCAGTTCGGTGGCCGTCGGTGCTCGGCCGAGACGCTGTGACATCGGACCGATCGCGGCGCAAACGCGCTGGCGGGTGTCCTTGATCCTGCGGGGCACGTGCATGACCCACGTGTGGTCGCGGAAGTGGCGGCGAACCTCGCCCATGATCGTCGGTACGGCGTAGCCGAGAAACGGCCCCTTGCCTGGGTCGTAGCGGTCGATCGCCTTGATCAGGCCCAGCCGGGCCACCTGCCTCAGGTCGTCGGCCGATTCGCCGCGGCCGGCGAAGCGGCCCGCGATATGGTCGGCCAGCGGCAAACATCTGGTGATGATCTGGCAACGAAGCGAATCCCGTCGCGCCCCCTCCGGCGTGCGGCGCAGCTCGCAACACTGCGGGTGCACGTCGTCGTAGTCGTCTTCGTGAGTCCCCACCGCGCCCGTGCCGCCCGTCGGTTCCACGAAATCGACGCGATTGCCAGCCTCCATCAGGGCCGATACCATGACAGCCTCCCCTCTCGGTATTGACGTCGGACCGGCCCGCCCACCGTTCGGCTGGGCGCTGTCGACCGGCCTGTACGTGCAGACTATCGGCGCAGGAATACCGCAACCTGAAAGGACTCTAATAAGAACCCGTGAACCCGGACTCGCAAATTCAGCAAACAGAAGTAGGCGCAGTGGGCCCGGTGCGCCGGTCGGCTGCCGAACGTATAGGGACGCGGTTCGCGGGCAACTCTTCTCACCATGCAAGCTCTCACCGTTGACCCGACCAAAGCCCAGTCTCTGCGAGTGGAAGACCTCGCCGATCCCACTCCCGGGTCGACTGGCTGTGCCTGCCGCGCTTCGACTCGCCGGGATGCTTTGCCGCGAGATCGGCAACTCAGATGAAGACACTTACCGTTTCACGGCGTCGCGTTGCGGCGGCCGGTTTGGTGACGAGCGTGCTGGTCGCCGGTTGCGGCGGCGATCCGAACATGGACTCGTCGAACCGGGGCGCGGGTTCGGAGACCGAGACGACGTCGGTCGAGAATGCCTTCATCGTGCCGCGCTTCATACCGGGGTCGTGCGCCATTCAGGTCGGCGATGCGGCGGCGCTCACGTTCACGGTGACGAACAACCGGATCACCGAGCCCGAACGCCTGCTCGGCATCGAGACACCCGCCGCCGAGGCGATTCGGCTGTCTCCCGATGCGACGCTGGAGATTCCGCCCGAGACGTCGATCGCCGCCGGCCAACCGATCGAAGACGTCACCGACGGCGCCGCAGACCAACCCTTCACGGCCAGAGTCGAGGGGCTTCGGGAATCGGCGACGCCGGGCAAGTCGGTGGACATGACGTTTCACTTCGACAAGCAGGGCGACCTCGTGATGAAGGTTCCGATCGAGGCCTGTCCCACTCAGAAATAGGCCATTCGGTGCGGCCGCCGAGGGGTAGGTCAGCCGTCGGTCGAGCCGTCGTCGTCGTCGAGGTTCTCGAGCAGACCCTTCTTCTGTTGCTCCGCGGCGGCCCTGCGCCGTTCCTCCTCGGCGGCCAACTGCAGCGCGGTGCGCGCCCACACCGCCCTGGCCCAGTGGAACGTCACCACCGCGACCGCGATCCAGGCGATGATGAGCCCGATTCCGGGACCCGGGTAACGGTCGGGGGCGGTTTGGCGCGACCACACCGCCAACAAACCGAGAAGCGTCGCCACGGTCGAGCCCGCCAGCGCGATCCAGGCCAGCGCCCATCGCCGGGTGAGCAGCGCGAGCATCGAGAAGCCGACGCCGAATACCAGTACCAGCCAAGCGAATACCCGTAACGGCAGGGTGATTCCCTCGCGGAGCGCGGTTTCGCCGCCGACGAGCACATCCAGACCGCGCGCGTCGCCGGTGTGCGGCAGGATGAACGACACCAGCAGTACGAACACCCCGATGGCGATCACCAGGGCTCGTGCGCCGGGGTCGATCTCGCCCGCGACGCGTCGCTCGGCGGCCTCGATGTCGCCCTTGAACTCCTCGAAACCGTTGTCGCCGGGCGTCGTCACTGTGTGCATCCCGTCGCGGTAGCGGGTGTCGTCGGTGCGCCGATGCCCGGCATGCCCAGGCCCACTCCGGTGCGTGGGCGCCGACCTTCGGCGTGGGCGTCGCCCGCCCGGGTGCGCCGATGGCTGTGCACGGCCGAATCGGCGATCAGATGGTGCGGTGCGGCGCCGGTCACGGTCGTGGTCACGACGTCGCCGGGGCGGATGTCGAGTCGCTCCGGGTTGAAGTGCACCAGGCGGCCGTCGCGGGCACGGCCCGACATTCTGGCCGTCGAGGCGTCCTTGCGGCCCTCCCCGGCAGCCACCAGGACTTCGACGGTGCGGCCGACCAGCGCGCGGTTCTCCTCGAGCGAGATTCTCTCCTGGAGGTCGATCAAACGCTGATAGCGTTCGCTCACAACGGCTTTCGGAATCTGATCGGGTAACTCGGCGGCGGGGGTGCCGGGCCGCTTGGAGTACTGGAAGGTGAACGCGCTGGCGAACCTCGCCTGCTCGACGACATCGAGCGTCGCCTGGAAGTCCTCCTCGGTCTCACCCGGAAAGCCGACGATGAGGTCGGTCGTGATCGCCGCATGCGGTATCGCCGCGCGGACGCGGTCGATGATGCCGAGGTAGCGCTCGGCGCGGTAGGACCGTCGCATCGCGCGCAGGATGTGGTCGGACCCGGACTGCAGCGGCATGTGCAGCGTCGGGCACACATTCGGCGTCTCGGCCATCGCGGCGATGACGTCGTCGGTGAACTCCGCGGGGTGTGGTGAGGTGAACCGCACCCGTTCCAGTCCGTCGATGCGCCCGCAGGCGCGCAGGAGTTTGGCGAACGCGCCGCGGTCCCGCGGCTCTTCGGGGTCGACGAAAGAGACGCCGTAGGCGTTGACGTTCTGGCCGAGCAGCGTGATCTCGAGCACGCCTTGTTCGACGAGCGTCTGCACCTCGGCGAGCACGTCGCCGGGCCGACGGTCGACCTCCTTGCCGCGCAGCGCGGGCACGATGCAGAACGTGCAGGTGTTGTTGCAGCCCACCGACACCGACACCCAAGCGGCATATGCGGATTCGCGGGCGGCGGGCAGCGCGGACGGGAACTCCTGCAGCGCCTCGACGATCTCGACCTGGGCCGCCTTGTTGTGCCTGGCCCGTTCGAGCAGCGTGGGCAGGGACCCGATGTTGTGTGTGCCGAACACCACGTCGACCCACGGTGCCCGGCGCAGCACGGCGGCCCGGTCTTTCTGCGCCAGGCAGCCGCCGACGGCGATCTGCATATCGGGATTGGCCTGCTTGCGCGGCGCCAGGTGGCTGATGTTGCCGTAGAGCTTGTTGTCGGCGTTCTCGCGCACGGCGCAGGTGTTGAACACGACGACATCGGCGTCCTCGCCCTCGGCGGCGCGTTGGTACCCGGCGCCTTCCAGCAATCCCGCGAGTCGCTCGGAGTCGTGCACGTTCATCTGGCAGCCGTAGGTGCGGACCTGGTACGTGCGGATTGTCGCCGGCGCGCGTGAGGACTCGTCGGTCGCGTGTGGGCGAACGGCCACGTCGGCCGCTCCCTGTCGCGTCACCATCGAAGTCACGGCCCCATGGTACGGACCCGGCGGTGCGCCGACCCGGGCGGATTGACGAGTTCCGGGCAGGCATGCCCTTCCCTCGGTAAGGTCTGCACCCATGAAGACCAGCGAGTCGGACGGAAAAGAGGTCAATCCGACTCAGTCAAGCGTGCCGATGATCTCGATCTCGGATGTCAACAAACACTTCGGCAGCCTGCATGTGCTCAAAGACATCAACCTCGACGTGGAGCGCGGCGAGGTGATCGTGGTGCTCGGTCCGTCGGGCTCGGGCAAGTCGACGTTGTGCCGCACCATCAATCGGCTCGAACCCATCGATTCGGGCACGATCACGATCGACGGTGAAGTGCTTCCCGAGGAGGGACGCAAGCTCGCCGAGTTGCGGTCCGACGTGGGCATGGTGTTCCAGTCCTTCAACCTGTTCGCCCACAAGACGATCCTCGAGAACGTCACTCTGGCTCCGATGAAGGTGCGCAAAAAATCGAAGAACGAGGCCCGCGAGAAGGCGATGCAGCTGCTCGAGCGGGTGGGCATTGCGAATCAGGCCGACAAGTACCCGGCGCAGTTGTCCGGTGGCCAGCAGCAGCGGGTGGCCATCGCGCGATCTTTGGCGATGAACCCGAAGGTGATGCTGTTCGACGAACCGACCAGCGCGCTGGACCCCGAAATGATCAACGAAGTGCTCAACGTCATGACGTCGCTGGCCAAAGACGGGATGACGATGTTGGTCGTGACGCACGAGATGGGTTTTGCCCGGGGCGCGGCCAACCGGGTGGTGTTCATGGCTGACGGCGCGATCGTCGAGGCGGCCGAACCGGATCAGTTCTTCACCAACCCCCAAAGCGACCGTGCCAAAGACTTTCTCGGCAAGATCCTTCACCACTAGTCGAAAGGAATCTCCAATGCCATCGATCTCCAGGCGCGTTCTGGGAGCGCTCGCGCTCGCCGTCGCGCTGCCTCTGTCCGCCACTGCCTGCGGTGGTGGGAGCGACGGCGACACGATCGTCATCGGCACCAAGTTCGACCAGCCCGGGCTCGGAATGAAGAATCCCAACGGCAGCATGAGCGGCTTCGACGTCGACGTGGCGAAGTACGTCGCCCAGCAGCTCGGCTATCCGGAGGACAAGATCGAGTGGAAGGAAGCGCCATCCGGTCAACGCGAGACGCTGATCCAGAACGGGCAGGTGAAGTACATCGTCGCGACGTACTCGATCACCGAGGCGCGGGAGAAAAAGGTCGATTTCGCCGGACCGTATCTGATCACCGGCCAGAGCCTGTTGGTGCGCGCCGACAACACCGATATCACCGGTGAGGCATCGCTGGAGAACAACAAGAAGCTCTGTTCGGTTTCGGGATCCACACCCGCGCAACGCATCAAGGACAAGTACCCCCGCGTACAGCTGCAGCAGTACGACACGTACTCGGCGTGCATCGAGGCGTTGAAGAACGGCGGCATCGACGCGGTGACGACCGACGAGGTGATCCTTGCCGGCTATGCCGCGCAGAACCCCGGCGCGTTCAAGGTGGTCGGCGGCACCTTCTCCGAGGAGCGCTACGGGATCGGTTTGAAGAAGGGCGATTCCGAGCTGCTGACGAAGATCAACGACGCGCTCGCGAAGATGATTCAGGAAGGCGCATGGAAGAAGGCCTGGGACGACAACCTCGGGGCGGCAGGAATTCCCGCGCCGCAGCCCCCGCAGATCAACCAGAGCTGACAGACCTCCCCCGCGCAAGGAGGTCACGTGGAGGTTCTCCCCGGCTACACCGTCGGCCAGATCGTCGAGGCGTTCTGGACGACGATTCAGCTGACCGTCTACTCCGGCATCGGCGCGCTGGTGCTCGGCACGGTGCTGGCCGCGATGCGGCTGGCGCCGGTGCCGGTGCTGCGTTGGCTCGGAACGGCATACGTCAACGTGGTGCGCAATACTCCGCTGACGCTGATCATCCTGTTCTGTTCGTTCGGGTTGGCCGGCACTATGGGGATCACGCTGGTCGACCCGAACTCGCCAACGTCGATCGAGGACAGCAACTTTCGCCTGGCGGTGCTCGGCCTGGCGCTGTACACCGCGGCGTTCGTCTGTGAGACGGTGCGCTCCGGGGTGAACACCGTGCCGCTGGGCCAGGCCGAGGCGGCGCGGTCGTTGGGGTTGACATTCGGGCAGAATCTGCGGCTCATCCTGATGCCACAGGCTTTTCGAGCCGTGATCATTCCGCTGGGGTCGGTATTGATCGCCTTGACCAAGAACACCACGATCGCCTCGGCGATCGGCGTGGCCGAGGCGGCGTTGCTGATGAAGGAGATGATCGAGAACACCGCGGCGATCCTCACCATCGGTGCGATCTTCGCAGCCGGCTTCGTCGTCCTCACACTGCCGACCGGACTGTTCTTCGGCTGGCTCGGCAAACGGATGGCGGTCAACCGATGAGTTCGGCTTCTGTCCTCTTCGACGCTCCGGGACCGCGGGCGCGGGTTCGTAACTGGTTCGTGTCGGCGATCGTCATCGTCGTCACCGCGCTGGTCCTGGTCGCGGTGCTCGTGCAGATGGCGGCCAAGGATCAGCTCACGGCGGCCAAATGGAAGCCGTTCCTGACGGCCGACCTGTGGAGGACGTACGTACTGCCCGGCGTGCAAGGCACGTTGACCGCCGCGGCGGTGTCGATCGTGCTGGCGCTGATACTCGGTCTGCTGCTCGGTGTGGGCCGACTCTCGACACACGGCCTGCTTCGGTGGCCGTGCGCGGTCATCGTCGAATTCTTTCGTGCCGTACCGGTTCTGATCATGATGCTGTTCGCGTTCGCGCTGTACGCCGCCTACGACATGTTCCCGTCCAGGCATCTGGCGCTCGCCGCGGTCATCACCGGGCTGACGCTCTACAACGGCGCAGTCATCGCCGAGATCGTGCGCGCCGGCGTCCACGCCCTGCCCCGCGGCCAGTCGGAGGCGGCCTATGCCCTCGGCATGACGTGGGGCCAGACGATGCGCTCGATCCTGTTGCCGCAGGCGATCACGTCGATGCTGCCGGTGCTGATCTCGCAACTCGTCGTCGTCCTCAAGGACACCGCGATCGGCTACATCATCACGTTCCTCGAACTCGTGCGCCAGGGCGTGCAGATGGGTACCGCCTACAGCAATCTGCTGCCAGCGCTGATCGTGGTCGCGTTGTTGATCATCACCGTGAACTTCACGCTGTCCTGGGTGGCGACCCGGGTGGAAGCGCGGATGCGGCGTTCGCGTCGTGGTCCGACGCCGCTTGAGACCGAGGCCGTCGAGCAGGAGGGCGCACCTGGCGCTAAAGCCGTGTGATCAGGCCAGTTCCGCGCATCGGGCCAGCAACTCGTCGTCGGGCGGCTGATAGAAGGACAACACGACGTGCTGGCAGCCGAGTCGGCCGTAATCGGCCAGGGAGTCCAGCTGGGCGTCGACCTGATCGGGCTGCTCCGGATGCAGGAACAACTGCACGCCCCGTCGGATCGACGCTGGGTCACGGCTTTCGGCCGCGCACGCCTCGTCGAGACCGTGGCTGGCGGCCGCCCATTCCTGGGGCGAGGTACTCGGCATGTTCCATTCGTCGGCGTGGCGTGCCGCGACGCGCAACATCTTCGGCTGCGACGCGCCAACGACGATCGGCGGATGCGGACGTTGGAGCGGCTTGGGATCGCAGAGCGCCTGCTGCAGCGTGAAGAAACGGCCGATGAAGTCGACCGTCTCCTCGGTCCACAGCCTGCGGATGACCGTCAGCGCCTCGTCGACCATCGCGACCCGCTGTCCCGGCGGCGGAAAGTCGATCCCGTAACCGCGGTGCTCGGCCTCGTGCCAGCCGGCCCCGAGACCGAAGTCCAGTCGCCCGCCGGAGATGTGGTCCACGGTGACGGCCATCTTCGCCAGCACCGCGGGGTTGCGATAGGTGACACCGCTGACCAGGCAGCCCACGCGGGCGCGCCGCACGACGACCGCCATCGCGGCGAGACTGGTCCACCCCTCGTGGGTCGGCGTCGTGGGATCGACCAGGCCGTAGAAGTGGTCGTAGTTCCACACCGCCGGGAATCCGAGGTCGTCGGCGGTCCGCCAGAACCGCTCGAGGACCGGGTAGTCGAAGGTGGGCGCCAGCTTGACGGACAACTGCATGCAAAATGCTTACGCGGTCGGCTATTTCCTTGCAACCGGCCACGCTACGTGCGCCGAGGACTCGACTTCTCGACCACGGTCTGGAGTCCTAGACCTGGCGACGCTCGCGTTCGTTGGCCAAAGCGACCTTGACGACGTCGAACGCCATCGTTTGGTTGTAGCCGCGCCGGGCGAGCATCCCGACGAGCCGACGGGCCAGCTTGGCGTCGTCGCCATCGGCCAGCTTTTCGCGGCGCAGCTTGTCGGCCACGAGTCGCTCGGCGCGGGCGCGTTCGGCACCGGGTTCGTCGTCGGCCAGCGTCGCCTCGATGATGTCCGTGTCGACGCCTTTGGTCCGTAGCTCGGCAATCAACGCGCGCCTGCCTTTTCCGGCGTTCACCCGCCGGGATCGGACCCACTGTTCGGCGAAATTAGCGTCATCAACGAGGCCGACTTGTTCGAGCCGGTCGAGCACCTTTTCGCTGACGTCGTCTGGGTATCCACGCTTGGTGAGCTGGCCGGCCAGTTCGGCCCGAGTGCGCGCTCGCGCGGTGAGCAGACGCAGACACACATTTCGCGCCTGCTCCTCGCGCGAGGCCTCAGAAGTCGACGGGGGCGGGCAGGACTTCGTCATCGGTCACCACGGCGCCAATGCCGAGCTTCTCTTTGATCTTCTTTTCGATCTCGTTGGCCACCTCGACGTTCTCGAGCAGGAAGTTGCGGGCGTTCTCCTTGCCCTGGCCCAACTGCTCACCTTCGTAGGTGAACCACGAGCCGGACTTGCGGATGAAGCCCTGCTCGACACCCATGTCGATGAGTGAGCCTTCCTTGCTGATGCCCTTGCCGTAGAGGATGTCGAACTCGGCCTGCTTGAACGGCGGCGACACCTTGTTCTTGACGACCTTGACCCGGGTGCGGTTACCGACCGCGTCGGTGCCGTCCTTGAGGGTCTCGATCCGCCTGACATCCATCCGGACCGAGGCGTAGAACTTCAAAGCCTTTCCGCCCGTTGTGGTTTCGGGCGAATTGTGCACCATGACGCCGTCGACGAAATAGTTGTGGTTACCCTCGACCTCGATGTCGAATCGATTCATCGATCGAGTATGTGGCTTGACGTGGACATCGAGGACTCGCGCCGGAACCAACCGCTGCGTGGGCTCGACGAACTGCGGTGTTACCGCGCCCTGACCGCGGAACCGAGGCAGCAACTTGTACTCCATCGAGGGCGTGATGTACGGGGCCACCAATTCCTGAAACTTCGCGCTGGACGCGGTGGAGAACACCAGCACCGACTTTCCGGCCGCACCGGACAGCCGCAACCGTACGTCCAGACCGTGTGTATCGCGCAGATAATCACGCAGCCGGATCCGAGTGCCCTCACTCATGGCCTCGACACAAATCTCGATACGCCCGCTGCCACCCGCGGTGCGCTCCTGCAGCCCCTTGGAACGGACGGTGAACGTCCCGTCATCCATGTACCAGATAGCAAGCGCCAGCGGAGTGAGCGCCTTGAGGTACTCCTCGGATAAGAACTTCTTACCGTCACCGAGATACACCGCCCGCTGCAGTTCAGCCAACTCGGGCAGCGGGGTGAAGTCGACGAACGTTGCGCCCTTGTCATTTACGTGGGTCGAGTGCTTGATATTGCCCAGAAGCGCTGTCTTCCACTGCAAATAGTCGACCTGCTTGGCGCCGTGGCCCATTCTAAAGCGAACCCCATTACGGTCCCGGCGATTCGGCGACAGGTTGCCATCGCCCATCAAAGACCCGAGTACGACCTGAAACTGCTGATCGCTGAGTCGATGCGGCTCCGCGGCCATCACTCGATCACCGGCGACGAGGTCGCCCGCTTCCGTCCAGCCGGCGGGAGTGCGGATCAGGTGGTTCGGGGTAGCCGCGAACTGCGATTTGCCGTTGCCGCCCGACTTCTCGACGGTGAACTGAAGAAATTGCTCGGCGGGACCGTTGTTGAACCAGTTCACCACCTTGCGGGGCACAACCTGATCGGTGTCCGGGTCATAGGACATGACCTCAACGTCCATCTTCTGGTTGACGATCTTGCCGATCTTCTCGGTGGTGCCGTCGGCCAACTGCACCCGGGTGCCATAGGCAAAACACCCGAACATCACACCGATTTTTTCGCGGAGCTGGTTGATGAAGATCGCGGTGGTGCCCGAGTTGCTCAACGCGCCGGTCATCTTGCGCAGCGCCTGGCTCATCAGCCGGGCCTGCAGGCCGACGTGGCTGTCGCCCATCTCCCCCTCGATCTCGGCGCGGGGCACCAGCGCCGCCACCGAGTCGATGACCAGGATGTCCAGCGCGCCCGAACGGATCAGCATGTCGGCGATCTCCAGCGCCTGCTCACCGGTGTCGGGCTGGCTGACCAGCAGCGCGTCGGTGTCCACCCCGAGCTTCTTGGCGTACTCCGGATCCAGCGCGTGCTCGGCGTCGATGAATGCCGCGATACCGCCGGCGGCCTGCGCGTTGGCGACCGCGTGCAGCGCGACGGTGGTCTTACCCGACGACTCCGGGCCGTAGATCTCGATGACCCTGCCCCGCGGCAGGCCGCCGATGCCGAGGGCCACGTCCAGCGCGATCGAACCGGTCGGGATGACCGAGATGGGCTGGCGGACCTCTTCGCCGAGCCGCATCACCGACCCCTTGCCGAAGTTCTTGTCGATCTGCGCGAGTGCCAGCTCGAGGGCCTTCTCGCGGTCGGGTGCCTGCGCCATGGGGTTCTCCGTCCTTCGGATGTCTAGCTGTTCGGTGATCGGTTTCGATCTGTTGGCCGTGACGCTAGAGGCAGCCACCGACAAGTTCTGTGACAAGTCGGCCGGACCAGCAGCATCTAGCCGTCGAACACTGCCCACAGTAGACGAACACCTGTTCGACTCAAGTGAGACACGCCGTGGGATGGGCTGCGTGTCGAATAGGCCGCTCCTGCGGGCGCCGCGCGGCCTATCGTGAAGTCATCCCGGCCGAAACGGGGTCCGCGTGCACGAGATGGCGATAACGCAGAGTGTGGTCGATGCGGTGTGCGAGCACGCCGCGGGACGCCGGGTGCACTGCGTCAAGCTGGAGGTCGGCGCGCTGTGCGCCGTCGTACCGGACTCTATGCGGTTCTGCTTCGAACTCGCCACCGCGGGCACCGTCGCCGACGGCGCGCGCCTGGACCTCGATGTGCAACCCGGCGCGGCGCGCTGTCACACCTGCGGCCAAAGCTTCGAACTACCCGATCTGATTCTGTTGTGTCCCTGCGGCAGTGCCGATGTCGAGGTGACCGCCGGTCGGGATCTGAGGATTCTCTCGATGGAGGTGAGTTGAGCATGTGCGCGACCTGCGGCTGCGGCGACGACGGTGCGACCATCACCACGCCGGGACACACCCACCTCCACCCTCACGAGCATGACCATCTCCACGAAGGCGAACACGTCCACACCGAGACCATCACGCTCGAGCAGAAGGTGCTCGCCAAGAACGACGAGCTCGCCGAACGGAACCGCGCATGGCTGGCCGCCCGCAACATCCTGGCGCTCAACCTCACCAGCTCGCCGGGCGCCGGTAAGACCACCCTTCTGGAACGCGCCATCCGCGATCTGCACCCGGATCGCCCGGTCGCGGTCATCGAAGGCGATCAGGAGACGCTGCTGGACGCCGAACGCATCAGGGCCGCGGGAGCGCGGGCCGTACAGGTCAACACCGGCGCGGGCTGCCATCTCGACGCCACCATGGTGCAACGGGCACTGGAGACCCTCGACCCCGAGCCGGGGTCGCTTCTGTTCATCGAGAACGTCGGCAACCTCGTCTGCCCCGCTCTGTTCGATCTGGGTGAGCGCAGCAAAGTCGTCGTGATCTCGGTGACGGAGGGCGACGACAAGCCGCTGAAGTATCCACACATGTTCGCCGCGGCGGGACTGGTGATCGTGAACAAGACCGACCTGCTGCCGTATGTCGCTTTCGATCTTGAGAAATGCCGCGACCATGTACGCTCGCTGAACCCAGGCGCGCAGATACTGACCATGTCGGCCGCCACCGGCGACGGTGTCGCGCGGTGGTACGACTGGATCGACGATTGCGCGAACTCGGCCTCTGCGCTCGCACCCATTGACAAGATATAACCCCCGGAGTAAACCCAGACTCAGCGCCGGAATTCGGCGCCGCGGCACAACGTGAGGTTGGGAGCCCCAGCCCGGCTCCCGGTCGTGAGGGCCCCAGCCCGGCCCCCAGGAAGCTGTGACCTATGCCAACGGAGGCAGCAGTCAAAGCGGAAGAGGCCTTGATCCACGTCCTGTGGATCAACGCCGGATTGAGTTGTGACGGAGATTCGGTGGCGTTGACTGCCGCCACCCAGCCCAGCATCGAGGAGATCGCCCTCGGCGCTCTTCCCGGGCTGCCCAGAATCGCCGTCCATTGGCCCCTGATCGATTTCGAGTGCGGGCCGAACGGTGGCGCCGACGATTTTCTCGAATGGTTCTTCAAGGCCGACCGGGGTGAACTGGAACCATTCGTTCTGGTCGTCGAGGGGTCCATCCCGAACGAGAAGATCAAGGCCGAAGGCTACTGGTGCGGATTCGGCAACGATCCGGCCACCGGCCAACCGATGACCACCAGCGAGTGGCTGGATCGGCTGGCGCCCAAGGCCACTGCCGTCGTCGCGGTCGGAACGTGCGCCACCTACGGCGGCATCCACGCGATGGCGGGCAATCCCACCGGCGCCATGGGTGTCCCGGACTACCTCGGCTGGGACTGGAAGACCAAGGCCGGCATTCCGATCGTCTGCGTACCGGGATGTCCGATCCAACCCGACAACCTCGCCGAGACGCTGACCTACCTGCTGTACATGGCCACGGATCAGGCTCCGATGATCCCCCTCGACGATGCGCTACGGCCCCAGTGGCTGTTCGGCGCAACCGTGCACGAGGGTTGTGACCGAGCCGGGTACTACGAACAGGGCGATTTCGCGACCGAGTACGGATCGCCGAAATGCATTGTCAAACTGGGTTGCTGGGGTCCGGTCGTCAAGTGCAACGTACCCAAGCGCGGCTGGATCAACGGAATCGGCGGCTGCCCGAACGTGGGTGGCATATGCATCGGCTGCACCATGCCCGGATTCCCCGACAAATTCATGCCGTTCATGGACGAACCCCCCGGTGGCAAGGTGTCCACCGCGGCGTCGGGCCTGTACGGGTCGGTGATCCGCAGCCTGCGCCATATCACCGGCCGCACCGTCGACAAAGAGCCGAAGTGGCGCCATCGCGGCACGCAACTCACGACCGGAGCGACCCGCACCTGGTAGGTGTGGCTCGTCGGAGGGCGCGCAGGCGTGCTTTCGGTCTCCGAAATGTCCTGTGACGCTCCTCATCTGAAGAAAGAGAAGAGTTCGATGACAACCATCATCCCCGAGCCGTCACACGTGAAGCGCGACCCCGGCCAACTGGTGGAGATGGCGTGGGATCCCATCACCCGGATCGTCGGTAGCCTCGGCATCTACACCAAGATCGACTTCGACAATCGCGAGGTCGTCGAGTGCCACAGCACCTCGTCGATCTTCCGCGGTTACTCGATCTTCATGAAGGGCAAGGATCCTCGCGACGCGCACTTCATCACGAGCCGCATCTGCGGCATCTGCGGTGACAACCATGCGACGTGCTCGTGCTACTGCCAGAACATGGCCTACGGTGTCAAGCCGCCACATCTCGGCGAGTGGCTGATCAACCTCGGTGAAGCCGCCGAGTACATGTTCGACCACAACATCTTCCAGGAGAACCTGGTCGGCGTCGACTACTGCGAGAAGATGGTCTCCGAGACCAATCCCAGTGTGCTGGCCAAGGCGGAGAACACCCAGGCCCCGCATGCGGACATGCACGGCTACCGCACGATCGCCGAGATCATGCGTGCGCTCAATCCTTTCACCGGCGAGTTCTACCGCGAGGCCCTGCAGGTCAGTCGGTGGACGCGAGAGATGTTCTGCCTCATGGAGGGTCGACACGTCCATCCGTCGACGCTGTATCCCGGCGGTATCGGTACCACCGCGACGGTCCAGTTGATGACCGACTACATGACGCGGCTGATGCGCTACGTCGAGTTCATGAAGAAGGTCGTGCCCATGCACGACGACCTCTTCGACTTCTTCTACGAAGCGCTTCCCGGCTACGACCAGGTCGGCTTGCGCCGCACGCTGCTGGGCTGCTGGGGCTCGTTCCAGGACCCCGAGGTGTGCAACTTCGAGTACAAGGACATGGAGCGTTGGGGCGACGCGATGTTCGTCACGCCCGGTGTGGTGATCGACGGGAAGCTGCACACCCACTCGCTGGTCGACATCAACCTCGGCATCCGAATCCTGTTGGGCCACTCGTATTACGACGACTGGACCGATCAGGAGATGTTCGTCAAGACCGATCCCCTCGGCAATCCGATCGACCGGCGCCATCCCTGGAACCAGCACACCAATCCCCGGCCGCAGAAACGCGACTTCGACGGCAACTACAGCTGGGTGATGGCGCCGCGCTGGTTTGACGGCACGGATCACCTGGCGCTCGACACCGGCGGCGGTCCGTTGGCGCGGCTGTGGTCCACTGCGCTCGCCGGGCTGGTCGACATCGGCTATGTGAAGGCGACCGGTCAGAGCGTGCAGATCAACCTGCCCAAGACGGCCCTGAAGGGTCCGGTCGAACTCGAGTGGAGGATTCCGCAGTACGGCAGCAACACGCTCGAACGCAATCGCGCCCGGACGTACTTCCAGGCCTACGCGGCCGCCTGCGGCCTGCATTTCGCGGAGAAGGCGTTGACCGAAATCCGAGCCGGCCGAACCAAGACCTGGGAGAAGTTCGAGGTGCCCGACGAGGGCATCGGTTGCGGGTTCACCGAGGCGGTCCGCGGAGTCCTCAGTCATCACATGGTGATTCGCGACGGCAAGATCGCGAACTATCACCCGTATCCGCCGACGCCGTGGAACGCCAACCCCCGGGACAGTTACGGGACACCGGGACCCTACGAGGACGCGGTCCAAGGGCAGCCGATCTTCGAGGAGAACGACAGGGAGCATTTCAAGGGCATCGACGTCATGCGCACGGTGCGCAGTTTCGACCCGTGTCTGCCGTGCGGCGTGCACATGTACCTGGGTAAGGGGAAGTCGCTCGACCTGCTGCACTCCCCCACCCAGTCCGTCACCGGGGAATAGGGAATGGCCCCGCCGATCCGAGACGATGCGCAGTGGCGTACGGCGGGCGACCGAATACAGGCCCTGCTTGACGCGTCCGCCGCGGGCGGCCCCGCCGCGCACGAGCGCGCGGTCCAACTCGTCGGTGAGGTTACCGATCTCTACGGGGCCGCGCTCGAACGGATCCTGCGGATCGCGGTGAGCGCCGACGCCACGCTGGCCGAACGACTGGCCGGCGACGACCTTGTCGCCAGCCTGCTGCTGGTGCACGGGTTGCACCCGCACGACATCCACCGGCGCGTCGAGGATGCCCTGGACCGGGTGCGGCCGTATCTCGGCTCGCACGGCGGCGACGTGACACTCCTCGAAACACTGCACGGCCCAGACGGATTCACCGTTCGTCTGCAGTTCTCCGGTAGCTGTAAGAGCTGCCCCTCGTCGGCGGCCACCCTGGAGTTGACCGTCGAGGACGCGATTCGGGCGGCGGCACCGGAGGTCACCGCGATCGAGGTGGTGGCACCGCAGTCGAGTCCGACCGTGATACCGCCGGCGACACTGTTCAGCCGCGTCCAGCAGCGCGCGCCCAGCCATGCCTCGTGGCACCCCGTACCGGAATTCGCCGACCTGACGCCCGGCGAAGTGGGCGGATTCTCGGTGGCGGGAACCACCGTGCTGGCGTGCCGCATCGGCGAGGAGGTGTTCGCTTATCGCGACCGGTGCGGTGTCTGCCGCGAATCGCTGGCCGGTGCCGCGCTGCACCGTCGCATGGGGTCTCCCACCGGCGAGGCGGTGTTGCGCTGCCCGCGCTGCCACGCCCATTTCGACGTCGTGCACGCCGGGGCCTGCGTCGACAAGGGCCCCGACCCGGTCGCTCACCTGGAGCCGATTCCGCTGCTGGCGCGCGACGGCGTGCTGTCGATCGCGATGGCCGCGCACGCCACCGAGGCGGGTGTGGCATGACCAGCGCATACGACGTGCTCGCGATGATCAGGGCCAACCGCGGCGTTCCCGCGCCCGCCGGCGAACGCTGTGAGATGTGCACCGAAACGATTGCCGATGAGCACCAGCACGTCGTGAATGTCGAAGCGCGGGCGCTGATGTGCGTGTGCCGGGGCTGTTATCTGCTGTTTACTGACACCAGGGCCGCGCTCCGCTATCGTGCGGTCCCCGACCGCTGGTTGTCGTTTCCGGGATTCGGGATGGACCGCCGGGATTGGCAGCGTCTTCAGATCCCGGTCGGGCTGGCGTTCTTCTTCCGCAACTCGAGCCTGCATCGCGTGGCCGCCTTCTATCCCGGGCCGGCGGGCGCGACCGAGTCCGAACTGGACCTCTGGGCGTGGGACGGTGTGCGTGCGGCGGACCCGCGGGTGGACCTGCTCGCCGACGACACCGAGGCCCTGCTGGTGCTGGTGCCCGACGACGAACGACGGGCCCCGGAATGCTTTCTGGTGCCCATCGACGCCTGCTACGAGTTCGTCGGCAGGCTCCGTCAGCTGTGGCGCGGATTCGACGGCGGCCAGCAGGTGCGCGGCTACGTCGAGGACTTCTTCGAGCACGTGCGTAACCGGGCGAAGGTGGTGGCGCCGTGCCAGAGCTGACCTTCGCAGTGCTCGACATCCGCGCCGAACCGTACGCGGTCACACCCGTGCTCACCGCCCGGATCGGTATCGCTTCCGACGGTGACGACCCCGTGCACGCCATCGCGCTGCGCTGCCAGGTTCGCATCGAACCGTTGCGTCGCCGATACTCCGATGACGAGGCGCTCGGACTGCTCGACCTGTTCGGGCCCCGCGAACGCTGGGACACCACACAACACAACTTCCTCTGGCAACATGCCAGCACCATGGTGCCGGGATTCACCGGAACCACGCAGGTCGACCTGCCGCTCGAGTGCACCTACGACCTCGAGGTGACCGCGGCCAAATACTTCCATGCACTGCATGACGGCACGATTCCGCTCCAATTCCTGTTCAGTGGAACAATTTTCACCCGCGGTGAGAAGAACCTGCGCGTGCAGCAGGTTCCCTGGGATCGCGAGGACCGCTACGACATGCCCGTGTCGACGTGGCGTGACCTGATGCGCGTGCACTACCCCAACACGGGTTGGCTGCGGCTGGGTCACGACACCATCGCTGCGCTGTCGGAATTCAAATCAGCCCGCGGCCTTCTGGATTACGACGACGCGATCGTTTCGCTACTGGCCGTTCACACCGCAGAGGAGATTCGATGACCGCAGACTGGGATCACGCCCGAGCCGTCGCGGACGCGGTGCTCTACGAGGGGTACCTGTTGTATCCCTACCGAGCCAGCTCGCGCAAGAACCAGTCCCGTTGGCAGTTCGGCGTTCTCGGGCCGAACGGTGCCGCGGAGGCCGCCATCGGCGAAGACGCCTCGATGTCCACCCAGGTTCTGTTGACCCCGCACGGCATCCCGATGGTGACCGGTGTGATCCGGTTTCTGCAGCTTCAGCACCGCAGTGTCGAACGCGACGCCGGCGGTGGACGGTTCGAACCGGTCGACGAACTGAGTTCGGGAACCGACACATGGGTCAGCTGGGACGAGGCGGTCGAGTGCGAGATCCCGATCCACCCGTTCCCGGTGATGAGCCTGCCTGCCACACTGGACATCTCGGTTCCGTCGGCCAGTGAGATCGAGCCCGTCGCGGGCGGCAGGCTGGTGCGGACGCGTCGCGAGCTGAGCGGCCGGCTCGACGTCTCCGCCGAGCAGGACGGTGACTTGCTGCGACTCACGTTCGACGTGTGCAACACCGCTGCACCGGCCGGCGACAAGGACGAGGCGATCGCCGTGTCGCTGATCGGGACCCACCTGTTGCTGGAGGTGGCCGACGGCGAATTCGTCTCCCTGCTCGAACCGCCGGAGAGGGCCTCCGCCGCCGTGGCGCGGTGCCGACAACACCGCTGCTTTCCCGTGCTGGCCGGCCCGGCGCCGCATCGGGATCTCGTGCTCGCGTCGCCGATCATCCTTTACGACCACCCCGAGATCGCCGAGCAGAGCAAGGGTGCGCTCTACGACTCGACCGAGATCGACGAGATCCTGACGCTGCGCATCATGACGATGACCGACGACGAGAAAGCACAGGCCCGCGCTACCGATCAACGCGCCGCGGCGATCATTGATCGCTGCGACTCGATGTCACCCGAGGCGATGCTCGATCTGCACGGTGTGCTGCGGGACCCACATGCGCCCGGTGGGGAACCGGGCCTGATCCCGCAGATCCCGACCGGCATCGAGTGGTGGGACCCGATGGCCGATACGGCGGTGCGGCCGGACTCGGATGCCGTGCTGGTCAACGACACTCGCGTCGCCCGTGGCAGCCGTGTGCGGTTGCACCCGTCCCGGCGAGCCGACGCGCAGGACGTGTTCTACGCCGACAAGATCGCGCGCGTCACCTCGGTGCACGAGGACGTCGACGGCGAGCACCATATCGGCGTCGTCATCGAGGACGATCCCGGTGCCGAACTGCACGACTGGTACGGCCGCTACCTGTACTTTGCACCCGACGAGGTCGAACCTCTGGTTGAAGGGAGTCCGCAATGGAAGTGATCGGCTGGATCGCGGTAGGCGTCGTGGCGGTGGTGGCCGTGGCGGCGGCGGCGGTGGGTATCCGCTCCGTGCCGGATGCGCGGCGCTACATGAGAATGCGCCGGATGTGACGGCGAACGAGGTGTTTTGATCTCCCGAATTCTGGTAGCCGGGCTCGGCAACATCTTCCTCGGTGACGACGGCTTCGGCCCCGAGGTGATGCGCCGCGTGCCGCCCGACCTCGCCGGACCACACGTTGCGGTCACCGATTACGGGATCGGCGGCATGCACCTCGCCTACGACCTCCTCGACGGCTGCGACGCCCTGGTCCTGGTCGACGCCATCCCGAACCGCGGCACGCCGGGCACACTCCACGTGTTCGAAGCCGACCTCGACAACGCCCGGGCCGCAACCGGTTTGGATGCGCACGCGATGGACCCCGCGGCGGTGTTCGCCAGCCTCAACGCGCTCGGCGGCACCCCGCCCTTCACCGTGGTGATCGGCTGCGAAGTCGACCGCGTCGACGAGGGTATCGGGCTGTCGGATGCCGTTGCAGCGGCCGTGCCGGAGGCGGTCCGGGTGATCGGCGAGGTGGTCGACGGACTGTTGGCCCGCGTCCCGGTGGCGGAGGGCTGACCGATGTGTCTGGGAATTCCGGGACGGGTCGTGACGATGCTGGAGGGCTACGGCGATCAGCTGGCCCTCGTCGACGTGGCGGGTGAGCACCGCAAGGTCAACGTCGGCATGCTCCCCGAGGAGACGTTCGCACCGGGCGACTGGGTCATCATCCATATGGGCTTCGCGGTGGAGAAGACCGACAAGGCAGGGGCCGACGCGGCTCTCGCGGGCCTGCAGTTGATGGGCAGCGGCGAACCTGTTCCGGACCTCGGGGACTTGCCATGAGCACGCGGCGCCGGCTGCGCGTCCGGGTCCGCGGAGTGGTCCAGGGGGTCGGCTTCCGCCCCTTCGTGTATACGACGGCGGCCGGACTGGGGCTGACCGGAAGCGTCCGCAACGACAGCACGGGCGCGCTCATCGACGTCGAGGGTGACGCCGCCGACGTCGATGCGTTCCTGATTCGGTTGCGCGACCACCCACCGCCGCTGGCCGTGATCGAAAGTCTCGACGCCGAAGCGCTTACGGTGGCGGGCGGGACGGGCTTCGTCATCGCCGACACCACGCGCACCGACGGCGGCCGCACGCTGACCTCACCCGACGTCGCCATGTGCGCCGACTGCGCCGCCGAACAACGCGACCCGCGCAACCGACGCTTCCGTCATGGGTTCATCAACTGCACCAACTGCGGTCCGCGCTTCACCATCATCGCCTCGCTGCCCTACGACCGGCACGCCACGACCATGGCGGGCTTCGACATGTGCGAGGCCTGCACGCGCGAGTACCACGATCCCGCCGACCGCAGGTTTCACGCCCAGCCCATCTGCTGCCGCGACTGCGGCCCGGCCATGACCTACCGCGACCATGCGGGCGCGACCACGACAGGAGAATCCGCGCCGCGGCGCGCACGCCGATTGCTTACCGACGGCGGCATCCTCGCGGTCAAGGGCATCGGCGGCTATCACCTGGCGTGTGATGCCGACAACCAACACGCGGTCGCCGAGTTGCGTGCCAGAAAGCGCCGCGGCGACAAGCCGTTCGCGGTGATGGCACCCGACCTTGCGACAGCTCGCGAGCTGGTCGAGATCGATACGCCGTCGGCGCGGTTGCTGACCGGACCGCAACGCCCCATCGTGTTGATGCCGCGGCGCGGTGACGCCCCGGTCGCCGATGCCGTCGCACCGCACAACCCGGACCTGGGCGTTCTGCTGGCCTACACCCCGCTGCACACGTTGCTGTTCGGCTTGCCGGGCGACGAACCCGGTCCAAGCGCGATGGTGATGACCTCGGCCAACCTTGCCGGCGAGCCGATCTGCTTCACCGATGCCACTGCGCTGGAGAGGCTTTCGCATATCGTCGACGGCTGGCTCATGCACGACCGCGAAATCCTGGTGCCCTGCGACGACTCCGTGATGCGGGTGATCACCCTCGACGGCGCAGACAAGCCGGTGGAGTTGCCGATCCGGCGTTCGCGTGGCTACGCGCCGTTGCCCGTCGCGTTGCCGACGCCGGTCCCGCCCACGTTGGCGGTCGGCGCCGATCTGAAGAACACCATGGCGGTCGCGGACGGCCGGTACGCATGGTTGAGCCAGCACATCGGTGACATGGACGATCTGGCGACGTTGTCGGCGTTCGATTCCGCGCAACGCCATCTGCGGGAGCTGACGTCCGTCGCGCCGCAGGTGCTGGTCGCCGACGCGCATCCGCTGTACCGCTCGACCGAGTGGGCCCGGCGCAACGCGGCGGACCGGCCGGTCAAATTGGTTCAGCATCATCACGCGCACATTGCCGCGGTGATGGCCGAACACGGCCTCGACGGGTCCACGCAGGTGCTCGGGTTCGCCTTCGACGGAACGGGTTATGGGCCCGACGGTGCGGTGTGGGGCGGCGAGGTGCTGCTGGCCAATTACAAGGGCTACCAACGTCTCGCGCACCTGAAGTACGTGCCCCTGGCCGGTGGTGACGTCAGCGTGCTGCGGCCGTACCGGATGGCCCTGGCACACCTGTGGTCGGCGGGGATCGGGTGGGATCCTGAACTGCCCCCGGTTTCGGCCTGCCCACCCGGCGAGCGTCAAGCGCTCGCCCGGCAACTCGAGATCGGCCTCGGCTGCGCGCCGACCTCCAGCATGGGTCGGCTGTTCGACGCGGTGTCCTCACTGGTCGGGGTGCGGCACGTCGTCGACTACGAGGCGCAGGCCGCCATCGAGCTGGAGGGCATCTCACGCGGCATCGAACCCGGTTCAGACGCATACGCGTTCGCCGTCGACGCATCCGACTCGACGGCGGTGGTCGATCCCGCGCCCATACTGCACGCCATCGTCGCCGACCTCCGCGCGGGCATATCGCCCTCCGTCATCGGCGCCCGGTTCCACCGCGCGGTCGCCGACCTGGTCGTCGAGCTTGCTTGCATCCACGCCGACTCGTCGCGGCCCGTAGCCCTGTCCGGCGGTGTGTTCCAGAACGCCCTGCTCCTCGAGTCGACCCTGAACGGCCTACGCGCCAGGGGCATCGACGCGATGACCCATCGCGCGGTGCCGCCCAACGACGGCGGCATCGCATTGGGCCAGTTGCTGGTGGGGAACGCATCATGAACGACCGGGGCGGTTCCACGTTGTTCGGCCGCTATGCCTACCCACCGAACGAGCTCGGCTACTGCGGGCCGGCGGACTGCGGTGGCGCCTCCGGGCTCGCCTCACACGCCCGCGAATTCGACGGTGCCTGGCCGTATCTGACCGCCATCGCCGAGGCCGTCGGGGCATCCGACGCGCTGGACGACGAGGTCGTCGGCAGTTACTGGATCGGCGGTCCGGCGCTGTCCAAGGTGGATCCCGATCACCTGCTGGCGCGGTTGCGCGCGTCGTTCACCGGTCAGGTCACCGGGATGCTCGGCACAGTGCCCGCCACCTCCGATGTCCTGGCACACCACAGCTTTCACGTCTTCGTCGTCTACCCATGGGTGAAGTTCCTCGGGCGCGACGCCGACACCGCCGTGGGTGTCATGCAGGCCTGCCGCATCCGGTGGGGCACCGTCACGTCCGTGACCGGCGACCGGGCGGAGATCGCGTCGCGGCCCCTGCAATACGCGGATGGTCGGCTGATGCTGGGCGATTCCCGCGCCGAGCGGATCGCGTGGAAGCGGGGCGAGGTGTCACTTGCGCCCGTTCCGCAACTCGGCGCGGTCGTCTCCGCCCATTGGAACTGGATCTGCGGGACACTGACCGACGAGGAGGCCGCCGACCTCGAAGTTGCCACACAGACGACGCTCGACCTTGTCAACTCCGTCCTCGGACAGGGAGTATCGCCATGACGACCGCGCAACGCCCGTATGTCGGGGAGGAACTGTCAGCCGACCTCGCCGCCGCCGCCCTGGATTTCGCTCGCCGGTTCAACGATGGAGCGACCCTGTGGGTGATCTCGCCGCAGTGGGAGCCGCACGCCCATCACATCGCCGTCGAGTTCGTGCATCCGGTGATCGTGGGCAAGCGGGCACTTCCGTCGGTAGCCCTCGTCGAACCGGACCCCGTCGCGCAGGCGCGGGTGGCCAGCCGGCCCGGCGATCTGCTGATCGCGGTGGCCTCGGCGAACGAACCGTCGGTCGTCGACGCGATGCGGCGCGCCCGCGCGTGGGGCGTCCTGACGCTGTGGATCGGGTCCGGACCGCGTCCACCGGCGGGAGCGGCGAACCACATCCTCTGGATCGACACCGAGGACCCGATGGTGCCGGCCACCGGAGCGTTTGTGCTGCTGTATCACCTGCTGTGGGAGCTCACCCATGTCTGCTTCGAGCATCCGGGACTGCTCAAACCCGCAGAGCCCGCCGCGGTCTGCGTGACGTGCAGCGACGACGGGCGACTCGGTGAAGTGCTCGCGCCACCACTCGATGCGACCAGCTCGGCGCTGGTACGCACCGCCGACGGTGAGGAGTGGGTCGACGTGACCCTGGTCGGTGATGTCGCGGTCGACGATCTCGTTCTGCTGCATGCCGGCGCGGCCATTTCGCGTGTCGAGCCCGAGGAGGTGCGCCGATGACCGACTCCGATGCCACCGGTTTCCTGTACCCGTTCATCGAGTCCGAGGAGACCGACGCCGCGAGCCTGCTCGACGATCTCGCGGCCTCGGCCCGGGCCAAGGCGGCTGAAAGCGCTCGGCTGCAACGGGACTCGCTCGGAGAGTACGGTGACGCGTTGACCGCGGCCGGCTCGCAGATGGCCGAGCGGTTCCGCCGCGGCGGGCGGTTGTACACCTTCGGCAACGGCGGAAGTTCCACCGACGCCGCGACGTTGGCCTCGCTGTTCAGCCGGCCGGCGCGCGGAAGGCCGGTCGCCGCATGGTCTTTGGCCGCCGACAACGCGGTGGTGACCGCGCTCGGCAACGACGTCGGCTTCGAACTGATTTTCAAACGCCAGATCATCGCCCACGCCCGCGACCGCGACGTCGCGGTCGCGCTGTCCACGTCCGGCAACTCCGACGACCTGATGACCGCGATCACCGAGGCCAAGCGTCGCGGCCTGCTGACCGTGGGCTTCTCCGGACACGACGGCGGGCGGATGGCGGCCGCCGACGACCTCGACTTCTGTTTCACTGTCCACTCACAGAGCATCCACCGCATCCAGGAGAGCCATGCGATGCTCGGCTACCGGCTCTGGTCGGTGGTCCAGGAACAGCTGCACACCAACTCGGCCCGCGCACTGAACGGAGCACATTCCACATGACACGAGCTGCGAGCGCGTCCGAACGCGAGGACCGCGTGCTGGAACGGATCGACAAGTTCCGTCAGCGACGACCGCGGCTGCTCGACGACGTGGTGACGCTCGCGCACGGCGCGGGCGGCAAGTCGTCGGCCGCGCTCGTCGACGCGGTGTTCCTCGAGGCCTTCCGCAACGACGAACTCGAACAACTCGGCGACGCGGCGGCCGTGCGGATGTCGTCGGGTGAACGGCTGGCCTTCTCCACCGACTCCTTCGTGGTGTCGCCGCGGCGCTTCCCCGGTGGCTCCATCGGCCACGTCGCGGTGCACGGCACGATCAACGACCTGGCCGTCTCCGGCGCCCGCCCCCAGTGGCTCTCGGCGGCGTTCGTGATCGAGGAGGGCTTCGCGATCGCCGAGCTGCGCGAAATCGTCGCGGACATGGGCGAAGCCGCGTCGAACGCGGGGGTGCAGATCGTCACCGGCGACACGAAGGTCGTCGGCAAGGGGGCCGCCGACGGTCTCTACATCTGCACCGCGGGCGTGGGATTGATTCCCGAGGGCCGGCGGCTGTCCCGTGACAGCGTCCAGCCCGGCGACAAAGTCGTGCTGTCCGGCACGGTCGGCGAGCACGGGATGGCCGTCATGCTGGCGCGCGGCGACCTGGCCATCGACGCCGACATCGCCTCGGACACCGCGCCGGTACACGAACTCGCCGAGCTTCTCCTGACCGCGGCGCCGTCCACCCGGTGGATGCGCGATGCGACCCGCGGCGGCGTGGGCACGGTGGCCAACGAACTCGTCAAGGACGCGCCGTTCGCGATGATCCTCGACGAGGAGAAGCTGCCCGTCCTGCCGCAGGTGCTCGGGGCGTGCGACATGCTCGGTATCGACCCGCTCTATGTGGCGAACGAAGGCAAGTTCGTCGCCGTGGTGCCCGCCGACGAAGCCGATGCGGCGGTGGCCGCGTTGCGCGGCCACCCGCAGGGGGAACACGCCACGGTGGTCGGCGAGATCGTCCCCGAGCCCCACGGAATCGTCGCGCTACGAACGTCGTTCGGCGGCAGCCGAATCGTCGACATGCTCGTCGGCGACCCCCTGCCACGGATCTGTTGAGAGGAGAGCACATGTGCCTCGGTATCCCCGGTCAGGTGGTCGACATCGTCGACGCCGAACAGTCGCTGGCCAAGGTCGACGTCAACGGCGTACGCAGGATCATCAGCGTTCGACTGCTGGCCGACGACAACCTGCAGGTCGGTGACTGGGTCCTGGTGCACGTCGGGTTCGCGATGGCCAAGATCGACGAACGCGAGGCGAAGCTCACCCTCGACCAGGTGCAGAAGATGGGCGCCGACTACGCCGCCGAGATCGAAGCGTTCAACTCGTCCGAAATCGCTTGAGAGGCAAGTCATGAGATTCGTCGACGAATTCCGCGACCCGGCCGCCGCACGCGCGCTGGTCAGATCCATCACCGACCTCGCCGGTGACGACGAGTTCAAGTTCATGGAGGTGTGCGGCGGCCACACCCACACCATCTACCGCCACGGCATCGAGCATCTGCTGCCGGAGACGGTCGAGCTGGTGCACGGGCCCGGGTGCCCGGTGTGCGTCATCCCGATGGGACGCGTCGACGACGCGATGTGGCTGGCCGAACAAACGGACGTCATCTTCACGACGTTCGGCGACATGATGCGAGTGCCGGGCTCGCGGGGCAACCTCATCGAGGCGAAGGCCCGCGGCGCCGATGTGCGCTTCGTGTACTCACCGCTGGACGCGCTCAAGATCGCGCTCGACAACCCCGACAAGCGAGTCGTGTTCTTCGCCGTGGGCTTCGAGACCACCGCGCCGTCCACCGCCGTGACGCTGGTGCGTGCAAAAGCGTTGGGCGTGGGTAACTTCAGCGTCTTCTGTAACCACGTCACGATCGTTCCACCGATCAAGGCGATCCTGGAGTCTCCCGACCTGCGTCTGTCCGGATTCCTCGGGCCCGGACACGTCTCGACGGTGGTGGGGTTGCGCCCGTACCGGTTCGTCCCCGACGTGTACGGAAAACCCATGGTGGTGGCTGGGTTCGAACCGCTCGACATCCTCGCGTCGGTGCACATGCTGTTGCAGCAGATCCGCGACGGCCGCTGCGAGGTCGAGAACCAGTACACGCGAGTGGTGCGTCCCGAAGGCAACACCCAAGCGCTCAAGCTGATGGCGCAGACGCTCGAGCTGCGACCGCATTTCGAGTGGCGGGGCCTGGGTTTCATCTCGCAGAGCGCGCTGCGGCTCCACCCCGACTACGCCGACTTCGACGCCGAACGCACCTTCGCCATGCCGGGTGTGCGCGTGGCCGACCCGAAGGCGTGCCAATGCGGCGAGGTACTCAAAGGCGTCATCAAACCGTGGGAGTGCAAGGTTTTCGGGACTGCGTGCACGCCGGAGACACCGATCGGGACGTGCATGGTGTCCCCCGAGGGCGCCTGCGCGGCCTACTACAACTTCGGCCGGTTACACCGGGAGACAGCGCTGGTGCTCGGGCGGCGCGCATAGCGGCGGTCTAGTCATCGCCGCAGATTCCGCGGCGACAAGTGAGGAGTGATTGTCATGTCAGAGCCGGAGGAACGAGGCAAGCGCGGAACCGGATCCGATCAACCCTCGGGCGGGCCGGCGGACCGTCCGTCGGACACCTATCGCGGTGACGAGTCCGTCCCCGCACACGAGGACGGCGGTAAGCCGGACTTCCAGCCGGGATTCACCAACGAACCCCCCAAGGATGTCGAACCCGAGATCCCACCGTACGAGGGGCGGCAGCAGTCGGCCAAGCCGGAAGGCTCCGGCGACGACGGCGGCGAACGCACCGCGGGTGCGGTGAAGCCGGCCACCGATGCCGCGAGCAAGGCGCCGCCGCCGAGCGAGACCATGGGCGGTGCGACCGCCTCCCCCGCCGACGAACAGCCGGCATCACAGATGCCGGAGTCCGACCGCGACGACGACCGGGTCGGCCCGTCACACACCACGGGCGCCGGTCGCGCCGAGGACAAACGCTAGCCGTTCACCACTGATCGCGCGGGACGTCGAAGTCCGAGCACAGTGCGCGCCACACGTCGCGCGGTTCGACGCCGTCCTCGATGGCCTGCTCGGCGGTGCGCCCATCCAACCCGCTCAGGACATGGTCGACGAGCAGGGACGAGCCGCGCACGGGGCCGAACTGTTCCTCGACGAGCTGATGAAATTCCGTCAAGCGCACGAGCCCAAACTACGCTGTGGCCCTCAGTGCTTCATGGCACACCCGTACCGGATCATCGACGTCGGCTACCGTCGCCCCGGCCCGCCGCGCCGCCTGCCGGTAGCCAGGTGTGCTCATCACCTCGCGCACCGCCTGCACCAACCCATCCGGGGTGAGAGGACGCACCAACTGTGCACTCCCCTGGCGCACAACACGATTCGCGATCTCCCATTGGTCCCCGCCGCCCGGCACGATCACCATCGGCACACCGGCCAGCAGCGCCTTGGCAACGGTCCCGTGTCCACCGCCGCAGATCAGCACGTCCGCCTCGGCCAGCAGCTCGTCCTGGCGGCCGAGTCCGACCACGGCCCACGGCGGCACCTCGCGATCAGGCCCTTCGAGCCGCGACACCACCACCCGCGAACCGGCGGGCAGGACGTCGCCGGGCACCAACACGTCCAGCGCCAGGTCGGTGAGTCCGCCCGCACCCGTGGTCGCCGTCGACGGGGCCACCGCCACGACCGGGCCGTCACCGGCGGGCAGCGTCAGCACCGCGGTCGTCGGCTCGTAGTGCAAAGGGCCGACGACGACGGCCTCGGCCGGCCAGTCCGGTCGCAGCACCTCCAGGGCGGGCAAGGTCGCGATGAGACGTCGCAGCGGTCCCGGATCCTCGGGGGGCAGGCCGATCCCGACGCGGGCCGCGGATCGCTGCCGGAGCCCGGCGCGCCACGACCGCGCACTGAGTGCGCGCAGCGCCGCGTCGCGCAGCCGCCCCCGCACACCTGTTCCGGCCGCCAGCCCGCTGCCGATCGGGGGCAGGCCCTTTGACGGCCGGTACAGCGGGTGGGTGTTCAGCTCGACCCAGGGCACGCCCAGCAGGTCGGCGGCCAGCCCGCCGCACGCGGTGATCGAATCGGAGACCACCAGATCAGGTTCCAGTGCGGCGATCCGATCCCTGTTGAGCACCGCCATCCGGGCCGCCCGTTGGTGGATCTTGGCGCCCGCGTCGGCGTCGTCGTCGGCGGCCGTGGGATCCAGACCGTCCAGTTCGCAGGCCTCGATGCCCTCCCCTCGTGCCGTGTCGAGCCATCGGGTCCCGGTCAACAGCGTCGGTGAATCCCCGTTGGCCAGAAAACGAAGACACAGCGCGATCGCCGGAAAGGCATGCCCCGGATCGGGGCCGGCAACAACTGCGACGCGCATTGGGCTACCGTGCCACAGCGCTGCGGCACTACGCTTGCGCCCATGACCGACCAGGCTTCCGAACTGAAAACCGACGTCGACAACATCCGGGCGGTGGAGACGTTCCTGTACGCCCTGCAGGACGAGGATTTCGACACCGCCGACGGCCTGCTCGCCGATCACGCCGAATGGCACAACGTCGGCTATCCCACGATCCGGGGCAGGCAGCGCATCATCGGCCTGATGCGCCGGGGTCAGGGTCGGCTCGGCTTCGAGGTGAAGATCCACCGCATCGCCGCCGACGGCAACTCCGTGCTCACCGAACGCACCGATGCGCTGGTGTTCGGACCGGTGCGCCTGCAGTTCTGGGTGTGCGGGACCTTCGAGGTGCACGCCGGTCGGATCACATTGTGGCGCGACTACTTCGACACCCTGGACTTCCTCAAGGCCACGGTGCGCGCGCTGGTCGCGACGGTGTTCCCAGCGCTGCGGCCGACGATGTAGTCAGGCCCCGCGGAGGTGGCCGAGTTCGTTGAACGCCTCGGCCCAGCCGACGAGCCGGTCGGTGGCATTGGACAACTCGTCGCGGTAACGCTGTTGCCACATGGGCGAGGTCGACGTCGGTCCGGCGTTCGCCGCCGACACCAGTTGCGCTGCGGCGTTGACCATATCGGCGTACTGCCGTGCCCCGTGATCGAGTTGGGCCGTGAATGCCGCGATCGTGGGCGCCAGGTGCGCCCGCGAGTGCGGCGTCGCGCGGATCGCTTTCTCCATCGACGTCACTTCGTTCGCGGTGGCCGCCATGGTCGTCGCGGTCTGATTCGCCGCCGCGCTCAGCTCGCGCAGTTCATCCGGCGGCAGCATCCGCCCCCGCTCCAGGACCCCCAGCAGTGAGAAGAATCCACGCTCGGAGGCGGCCAACGTCGCCATCGGTTGGCGTGCGGCCGAACCCCACGGTGGGAGCCTGCGGGTGGCGCGCGATCGCGGAGGGGGCAGCGGCTCGCGTCGCAGCCACCGGTACCGCAGGAACGTCAGCGTGGCCAGGAACGCGGCGCCGACCGCGATCGGCGACGGGATGAGCAGCGCCCATGCGGGAACATCCCAGGCCGCCACCACGCCCGTCACGCCGATCCAGAACACGCAGGAAATCGCGAAGAAAACGGTGAGCCGCAATGCCCAGCGCCGCTTACGCAGCAGCTTCGCGCGGGGATCGGCGGCGGCGTTCAGCTTGTCGGCCAGCACATCGGACCACTCGGCCGCCGTGTCTATGCCGTTCTGGACACCCCGCTGCACCAGCGAGCGCCACGGCTCGGGTCGACTCCTCTGCGCACTCACGGGTGTCCTCACGAACTACTGAGACAGCGGATTTTCCGGTGTCGCCTGCTGCGGATTGGCCGCCGGGGTGGCGGGCTGCGCCGCGGCGTTACCGCCTGCGGGCAACTGCTCGCCGCGCATCGAGGCGCGGATCTGCTCGAGCCGTGAATGTCCGGCCATCTGCACGCTGGCCTGCTGGACCTCCAGCATCCGGCCCTGCACCGAGTTCTGCGCCAACTCGGCCTCGCCCATCGCGTTGGCGTACCGGCGCTCGATCTTCTGACGCACCTCGTCGAGGCTAGGGGTGGTCCCCGGGGCGGCCAACTCGCTCATCGAGCGCAGCGACGAGCTGACCTGCTCCTGCATCTTGGCCTGTTCGAGCTGGGACAGCAGCTTGGTGCGCTCGGCGATCTTCTGCTGCAGCATCATCGCGTTCTGCTCGACGGCCTTCTTGGCCTGGCCCGCCGCGTTGAGTGCCTGGTCGTGCAGGGTCTTGAGATCCTCGACGCTCTGCTCCGCGGTCACCAGCTGCGCGGCGAACGCTTCCGCGGCGTTGTTGTACTCGGTGGCCTTGGCGGCGTCACCGTTGGCGACGGCCTGATCGGCCAGCGTCAACGCCTGCCGCACGTTGACCTGCAGCTTCTCGATGTCGGCGAGCTGGCGGTTCAGACGCATCTCCAGCTGGCGCTGGTTGCCGATCACCTGGGCCGCCTGCTGGGTCAGGGCCTGATGCTGGCGTTGGGCTTCCTCGATGGCCTGCTGAATCTGCACCTTCGGGTCGGCGTATTCGTCCACCTTGGAGCTGAACAGCGCCATGAGGTACTTCCACGCCTTGACGAACGGATTGGCCATGTCAGTTCACTCCGCCTTCGTGTCGTTGTGTCGGACTCGCCGGCCCGCCTTCCCGTGCTGCCCAATCTATCGGGTCAGCGCGCATCACCACAGTCAGTAATGGTCGGCTCAGCGCGTCAGGCCACCGCCATCGACACGACCTGCGGGATGACCACCTTGGTGGTGGCGTCGATGTTGGCGGCGCCGGCGAAGGCGGCGCTTTCCTCTCGCTCCATCTCCTGACCGGCGTCGAAGAGCACCTGAGAGAGCGGAACGTCCAGGGCGCCGCAGATCGCGCTGAGCAATTCGCTCGAAGCTTCCTTGCGGCCGCGTTCGACCTCGGAGAGGTAGCCCAAACTGACCCGGGCGGTGTCGGACACTTCGCGCAGGGTGCGTCCTTGATCGACGCGGGCACGACGCAGCACGTCGCCGATCACCTCGCGCAGCAATGCCGTCATCGTGCATCTCCCTTCGGAGTGAATGTCTGGGATCTAAGAGGGCAACGCTGAAGGCGGGCCGGTTGGTTCCCGATTAACGCAGATCACTGTCGCACGGGCCCTGACCAGCGCTCGTGCGTCGTCACTGAGCAGCGGGTCGGCCACGGGAGTCCTTGATCGCCGTCACGACGTAGTCGACGCCGGTGACGACCGTCAGGATGACCGCCGCCCACATGACCACCCACGCGGCGGCCAGCCACGCGCCGGACAGCGGCAGCACGAACAGCCCTATGGCCACCCCTTGCACGAGGGTCTTGAGCTTGCCGCCGCGGCTGGCCGGGATCACGCCGTGACGCAACACCGCGAACCGCAGCGCCGTGATGCCGATCTCGCGGATGAGAATCACCACCGTGATCCACCACGGCAGGTCGCCCAGTAGCGAAAGCCCGATCAGCGCCGCGCCGATGAGGGCCTTGTCGGCGATGGGGTCGGCCAGCGTGCCGAACTCCGTCACCATGCCGTAGTTGCGCGCCAGCGCCCCGTCGAACCGGTCGGTGATCACGGCGACGGTGAACACCACGAATGCGGCTATCCGCCAGAATGTTTCATGCCCGTCACCGACGAACAGCACCACCAGAAAAACCGGGACCAACGCCATCCGCACGCCGGTGAGCACATTCGCGATGTTCGCTATGCGGGCGCGCGGGACCAGCGGATCAGTATGGGGTTGGCCCGACACCGCAACAGAATATCGGTTGCTCGAACCGATACTCTCCACCTGTGAGCGCAGAATCCGGCGAGGCCGTCGTGCGGCGTGCGCGAACCTCGGATGTCCCCGCCATCAAGACCTTGGTCGACATCTACTCCGGCAAAATCCTGCTGGAGAAGAATCTGGTGACGCTCTATGAGGCCGTGCAGGAGTTCTGGGTCGCCGAAATCGACGGCGAACTGCTCGGCTGCGGCGCGCTCCACGTGCTGTGGTCCGACCTCGGCGAGGTGCGCACTGTCGCCGTGCATCCCAAGGTCAGGGGCCAGGGCGTCGGGCATGCGATCGTCGACAAACTGCTCGACGTCGCCCGCGAATTGCGCCTCGAGCGGATCTTCGTGCTCACCTTCGAAGTCGAGTTCTTCAGCAGGCACGGGTTTCGGGAAATAGACGGCACACCCGTCACCGCCGAGGTCTACGAGGAGATGTGCCGCTCGTACGACACCGGCGTCGCCGAGTTCCTCGACCTGTCCTACGTCAAGCCGAACATCCTCGGCAACACCCGAATGCTGTTGACCCTCTAGCGGTTTGTGCACGCCTCGATGCGCTCAGCGCTCCTGAGCGCGCACAAGTCACTCGTCGTCGTCGCCGCCGGCGTCCGATCCGCGGATAGATGCCAGCGTGGCCGCGAGTTCGTCGGGTTTGACGAGAACCTCGCGGGCCTTGGAACCCTCGCTCGGCCCGACGATGTTGCGGGTCTCCATCAAATCCATCAACCGGCCCGCCTTGGCGAACCCGACGCGCAGTTTGCGCTGCAACATCGAGGTCGACCCGAACTGGCTCGACACCACCAGCTCGACCGCCTGCAGGAAGACGTCCATGTCATCGCCGATGTCGGGGTCGACGTCGGTGCGCTCGCTGTTGGTCTTGGCATTGGTGACGCCCTCGGTGTACTCCGGTTCGGCCTGCGACTTGGTCGCCTCCACGACGGCGTGAATCTCGTCGTCGGTGATGAACGCGCCCTGCAACCGGATGGGCTTGTTGGCCCCCATCGGCAGGAACAGCCCGTCGCCCATGCCGATCAGCTTCTCGGCGCCCTGCTGGTCGAGGATGACGCGGCTGTCGGTCAGCGACGACGTGGCGAACGCCAACCGCGAGGGCACGTTCGTCTTGATCAGGCCGGTGACGACGTCCACCGACGGTCGCTGCGTGGCCAGCACCAGGTGAATACCTGCCGCGCGGGCCTTCTGGGTGATGCGCACGATCGCATCCTCGACATCGCGCGGGGCGGTCATCATGAGGTCGGCCAACTCGTCGACGATCGCGACGATGTACGGGTAGGGCTTGTACTCACGCTGGCTGCCCAGCGGTGTGGTGATCTCGCCGGAGCGCACCTTCTTGTTGAAATCGTCGATATGGCGCACGCGCGACGCCTGCATGTCCTGATAGCGCTGCTCCATCTCCTCGACCAGCCACGCCAACGCGGCGGCGGCCTTCTTCGGTTGGGTGATGATCGGGGTGATGAGGTGCGGAATGCCTTCGTAGGGTGTCAGTTCCACCATCTTCGGGTCGATCAGGATCATCCTGACCTCTTCCGGTGTGGCCCGCACCAACAGCGACACCAGCATCGAGTTCACGAAGCTCGACTTGCCCGAACCGGTCGAGCCGGCGACCAGCAGATGTGGCATCTTGGCGAGGTTCGCCGAGATGTACTCGCCCTCAATGTCTTTGCCCAGACCGATGACCAGCGGGTGGTGGTCACCTCGGGTGGCCGGGTCGGTCAGCACGTCAGCCAGGCGCACCATTTCGCGGTCGACGTTGGGAACCTCGATACCGACGGCGGACTTGCCCGGAATCGGCGCCAGCATCCGGACGCTCTCGGTCGCGACCGCGTAGGCGATATTGCGTTGCAGCGCAGTGATCTTCTCGACCTTGACACCCGGTCCGAGTTCGACCTCGTAGCGCGTGACGGTCGGTCCGCGGGTGCAGCCGGTGACCGATGCGTTGACCTTGAACTGGTCGAGCACCTCGGTGATCGCCTCGATCATCCGGTCGTTGCCTGCGCTGCGCCGTTTCGGAGGATCGCCGGCGATCAGAAGCTCGAGCGACGGCAGCGCGTACGGTCCGTCGACCACACGGTCGAGCGTCATCGTCGGCTGCTTGGACTTCTTCTTGCGCGTCTTGGCGGTCGGTTCGGGGATTGTCGGGGCTTCGTCGGAGAGCGGATAGTTCTCCATCGGCGTTCCGGTCGGCCAGGCCTGTTCGGCGTCGTCGCCGTAGGAGGCGGGGTCGTCGTAGTAACCGTCGGAGAAATCGTCGGACTCGGAGATGACGGCGGTGTCCTCGTCGTCGTAATCGTCGTAGTCGTACTCGTCGTAGCCGCGTGCGGAGAACATCGCGCGCACGGTCGAGGGCACTTCGCGGATCGTTGTTCCGGTCACCAGCAGGACGCCGAACAGCACCCCGATGAACAACAGCGGCGCGGCGATCCACGGCGTCAGGCCATCGGAGAGCGGACCGCCGATTGCGAAGCCGAAGAAGCCCGACGCTTGTCGACGTGCCGCCGGATCCTGCGGCGAGCCCGCCCACAGATGCCACAGCCCGAGTGCGGGCAACGCGATCATCGCCGAACCCAGGATCAGCCTCGGCCTGGCGTCAGGATCCGGTTCGGTGCGCATGAGCGTCACACCGATGGCGGCCAGCGCGATCGGAACGAGCACGACGGCCGCGCCGATCAACGTCCGCCAGAAAGTGTCGAGCCAGTCGCCCACCGGACCGGCGGCGCCGAACCACGAACTCGCCGCGAGGATCACCGCCAGACCGAGAAGCGCCAACGCGATGCCGTCGCGGCGATGGCCGGCTTCCAGATCGCGGGCCCGACCCACCGAACGCGCCGTGGTGCCCGCGCCCTTGGCCAACATCAACCAACCGGCCCGCACGCCGCGTCCCACCGAGGCACCGGCCGACGAGATGGGCGACGATGTCCGGCGCGGTGACGACGTCCGGCGCGGAGCCGGCTTCCGTCGCGGCGCCGCGCGGCCACCCGATCGCGCGCCCGGCTTTGACCTGGTCGAACGACTTCCAGAGCGCGCGGCGGTCTTACTAGGCATGCCTGTAAGCCTAGTCGCTCTAGCCCCAGAATCACCATCTGCCACACGGGTAACAGATCCGTATCGATTGACGCCCTTTTGCGACTTATCGTGCGGAAATGACCGATAACGACAGGTCGGCGGGCTTGCCGACGACCACTAAAGCGCTCTGTGCCGTCTATGCCGCCATCGCGGTCGGCGCGCTGATCGCCACGTGGAGCCAGAACCTCGCCTACCTCGACAGCGGGGCGGGATTCTTCCGCGTGTTCTGGGAAGACACCAAGGTCAACCCGGCGTCGCGGTCCATCACCGCCGACATCGCCCTGTTCCTACTCGCCGCGGTGATCTTCATGGTGTTCGAGGCGCGCAAACACGGCATCCGATTCGTCTGGATCTACGTCGTCGCCTCATTCTTCATCGCGATCAGCGTGACGTTCCCGTTGTTCCTTCTCGCGCGCGAATTGCGAATACATCGCAGCGAGGCCCCGCGAATCGGGACGCTTGACACCGTGGGCCTCGTCGTCGTCGCGACGGCTACGGCGGCCTTCACGATCTGGATTGACGTGGTCTGAGCACCGCGGCTGTCGGTGAGTAGGCTGTGCACTCGTCCAGCAGCACTCACCGAGGAGTCCCGCCAATGCCCGTTGTCGTCGTCGCCACCATGACCGCCAAGCCCGAGTCCGTCGACACCGTGCGGGACGCGTGCAAAAAGGCCATCGAGGCGGTGCACCAGGAGCCCGGCTGCGAGCTCTACGCGCTGCATGAGGCGAACGGCACCTTCGTGTTCGTCGAGCAGTGGGCCGACGAGGACGCCCTGAAGACGCACAGCACCGCCCCCGCCATCGGTGAGCTGTTCGGTGCGGTCGGCGAGCACCTCGACGGCGCGCCCGACATCAAGATGCTGCAGCCGGTCGTCGCGGGTGATCCGAGCAAGGGCGCGCTGCGGTCCTGATGGCTCCGCTCGCAGGCAGAGTCGCGTTCATCACAGGCGCGGCGCGAGGTCAGGGCCGCGCAGAGGCGGTGAAGTTGGCCTCCGACGGCGCGGACATCATCGCCGTCGATCTTTGCGACCAGATCGCCTCGGTGCCTTATCCGCTGGCGACAGCAGACGATCTCGCCGAGACCGTGAAACTCGTCGAGGACACGGGCGCGCGAATAGTGGCGCGCCAGGCCGATGTTCGCGACCAGGATGGCTTGGCCTCGGCACTGCAGGCCGGTCTCGGCGAGTTCGGCCGCCTCGACATCGTCGTGGCCAACGCCGGTATCGCGCCGATGCAGTCCGGCGCCGACGGGTGGCGCGATGTGATCGACGTGAACCTCACCGGCGTCCATCACACGGTGGAGGTGGCCAAGGAGGCACTGATCGCCACCGGCGAGGGCGGTTCGATCGTCCTCACCAGTTCGGTGGTCGGCCTGGTCGGAATGGGCAGCGACGACCCCGGCGCGATCGGCTACGTCGCCGCCAAACACGGCATCGTCGGGTTGATGCGGTTGTATGCCAATCTGCTTGCGCCACATAGCATCCGGGTCAACTCGGTGCATCCTGCCGGCGTGGACACCCCGATGATCAACAACGAAGCGACGCGACAGTGGTTGGGCAGCATCGCCGAGAAGTCTCCGCAGGACATGGGCAACGCGCTTCCCGTCCAGGTGCTGCAACCCGAAGACATCGCCAACGCGGTGGCGTGGCTGGTCTCCGATGCGGCGCGTTACGTCACCGGCGTCGCGCTCCCGGTCGACGCGGGGTCGGTCAACAAGCGCTGAGCTGCCAGCAGCCGCGAGCTCGCAGCCGCCGCCTCTTCCAGCTGCCAGCAGCCGCAAGCTTGCAGCCGCCGCCTCCTCCAGCTGCCAGTGGTACCTCCTTTACTGCCCAGCTATGAGCGAATTATTCGTCGATAGCGAATAATTCGCTCATAGGCGGGCAGCCCCACAAGTGGGGTCCCACGGATGCCGATGAGGCTGGTCAGATTTCGATGACCGTCGGGACGATCATCGGCTGGCGCCGGTAGACCTCGCCCACCCATTTGCCGACGGCCCGCCGCGACGCCTGGGCGATGCGGTTTATGTCGGTGACCCGTTCGGCCACAAGCGCTTCGAGCGCCTCTTCGACCTTGCGGGTGGCCGGCTCGAGAGCTTTCGGGTCCTCGGAGAAGCCGCGGGAGTACAGGTGCGGCGGCGCCGCGGGCTTACCGGTGCCGCGCTGGACGACCACCGTGATGCCGATGAACCCCGAGGAGAGCGTGAGCCGTTGACCGACTACGGCGTCCCCCACATCGCCGGTCACCAGCCCGTCGACGAACATCTTCCCGGTGGGCACCGCGCCCGCGATCGAGGCTCGGCCCGCCACCAGGTCGACGCTCACGCCGTTCTCGGCCAGCACGATGTTCTCCTCGGGAACGCCCGTGCGCGCGGCCAGACCGGCGTTGGCCCGCAGCATCCGCCAGGTGCCGTGCACGGGCATCACGTTGCGAGGCCGCACACCGTTGTAGAGAAACAGCAGTTCACCGGCGTAGGCGTGACCGGTGACATGAACTCGCACTTGCGCGTTCGTGACGACGCGTGCCCCGATCTTCGCCAGCGCGTCCAACACTCCGAAGATCGCTTCCTCGTTGCCCGGTATCTGCGACGAGGACATGATGATGAGGTCACCCGGGGTCAGCGTGATGCTGCGGTGCTCGCCGCGCGACATGCGCGACAGGGCCGCCATCGGCTCGCCCTGCGTACCGGTGGTGACGAGTACGACGCGTTCGGGCGCCATCATCTCCGCGGCGCCGATGTCGATGATGTCGTCATCGTTTTCCAGCGTGAGATATCCGAGTTCCTTGGCGATCCCCATGTTGCGGACCATCGAGCGGCCGACGAACGCCACCTTGCGACCCAGCGCCACCGACGCGTCGATGATCTGCTGTACGCGACCGACATTGGAGGCGAAGCAGGCGACGATGACCCGGCCCTGGGCGCTGCGGATCAGCCGGTGCATGTTCGGCCCGATCTCACTTTCCGAGGGACCCACACCGGGAATCTCGGCGTTGGTCGAGTCGCACAGAAACAGGTCCACCCCGGCATCGCCGAGCCGCGACATACCGGGCAGGTCGGTCGGTTTCCCGTCGGGCGGAGACTGGTCGAGCTTGATGTCACCGGTGTGCAGCACAGTGCCCGCGCCGGTGTGGATCGCGATGGCCAGGCATCCCGGAATCGAGTGGTTGACCGCGAAGTACTCGCATTCGAACACGCCGTGTCGCGAGCTTTGGCCCTCGTCGACTTCGACGAAGACCGGCTTGATCCGGTGCTCGCGGCACTTCTCGGCCACCAGGGCGAGCGTGAACTTCGAGCCGACGACCGGGATGTCGCGACGGAGCTTGAGCAGGAACGGAATCGCGCCGATGTGGTCCTCGTGCGCGTGGGTGAGCACCAGCGCCTCGACCTCGTCGAGCCGGTTCTCGATGAGGCGCAGGTCGGGCAGGATCAGGTCGACGCCGGGCTCGTCGTGGGTGGGAAACAAGACACCGCAGTCGACGATCAGCAGTCGGCCCAGATGCTCGAAAACGGTCATGTTGCGACCGATTTCGCTGATCCCGCCCAGCGCAGTGACCCGAAGTCCGCCTGGGGCCAGTGGCCCCGGTGGGTTGAGTTCTTCGTTCACTACCGCAGCACCGCGGCCGCCCGCATATCTGCGGCCAACGCGTCGAGTTGTGCAGGCGTGGCGGGCACTTGCGGCAGCCTCGGATCGCCGACCTCGAAGCCCTGTAGTCGCAACCCGGCCTTCGACAACGTCACCCCGCCGAGTTGGGCCTGCGCGTCGACGAGCGGGCCCAGCGTGGCGTTGATCTTGCGGGCCGTCGCGATGTCGCCGGACTGGAAGGCCGACAACATCTCTCGCAGCTGGCTGGCCGCCAGGTGACCCCACACACTGACGAATCCGACAGCCCCCATGGCCAGCCACGGCAGGTTGAGCGCGTCGTCCCCCGAGTAGTACGCCAGCCCGGTCTCGGCGATGATCTGCCCGCCCCCGTGCAGATCGCCCTTGGCGTCCTTGACGGCCACGATGTTGGGGTGCTCGGCAAGGATGCGCAGCGTCTCCCACTGGATCGGCACCACCGACCTCGGCGGGATGTCGTAGAGCACCACCGGTAGAGGCGTCGCGTCGGCCACCGCGGTGAAGTGCGCCAGCAGCCCGGCCTGCGGCGGACGCGAGTAGTAGGGCGTCACCACCAGCAGCCCGTGTGCGCCCTCGGCGGCACAAGCCCTGGCCAGGTGCACGCTGTGCGCGGTGTCATAGGTGCCCGCACCGGCGATGATGCGTGCCCGGTCGCCGACGGCGTCGAGCACCGCTCTCAACAGCGCGATCTTCTCGGCATCGGTGGTGGTCGGCGACTCACCGGTGGTCCCGGACAGCACCAGGCCGTCACAGCCGGAGTCGACGAGCCGCGTCGCCAAGCGGGCCGCGGCATCACAGTCGAGCGTGCCGTCGGGCTTGAACGGAGTCACCATCGCGGTCAGCACGGTGCCCAAACGGGCCCTCACATCGATTCCGCTGGTGCTCACGCGGCTCAGATTACTCGTTGATGGTCACGCTTCCGTGGCCAGAGGGGATGTGGCGACCTCCGTGCCGTCGGACAGCGTGGAGATCTCGAAGTCGCTGAACACCTGGGGTGCGACGTTGACCAGTTGGCGCAGGCATTCGATGGCCAGTCGACGAATCTCGACGTCGGCGTGCTCGCTGGCCCGCACCGCGACGAAATGCCGCCAGGCGCGGTAGTTGCCGGTCACGACGATGCGGGTCTCGGTGGCGTTGGGCAGCACCGCACGCGCGGCCTGACGCGCCTGCTTGCCTCGCAGAACACCGAGTTTCTCGCCGGGCTCGTCGCCTCGGAATTTGGCCTCCAGGCGTTCGAGCAGCTCGGTGTAGGCGGCGCGGCTGGCGTCGGCCGCCGCGGCGAACATCTCGATCAACTCGGGGTCGCCCTCGATTGCCGGCGGCACCACCACCTGCGCGTCGTGTTCGGGGACGTACCTCTGCGAGAGCTGGGAGTACGAGAAGTGGCGGTGACGGATCAGTTCGTGGGTGCACGACCGGGAGATACCGGTGATGTAGAAGGAGACCGAGGCGTGTTCGAGCACCGAGAAATGCCCGACGTCGATGATGTGGCGGACGTAGGCGGCGTTGGTGGCGGTGCGCGGATTCGGCTTCGACCAGCTCTGATAGCACGCGCGGCCGGCGAATTCGACGAGCGCGGGTCCGCCGTCGGCGTCGGTCTCCCATGGCACATCCGGCGGCGTGCTGAACTCGGTTTTGGCGATCAGCTGGACGCGCAGCGGCGAGGTCTCGGCCACGGCTCACCCTAACGCGGGCCGACGGTGATGCCGGTGAGCGCCGAGCCGGCCGCCGGGTGTAGACCGAACCGAGCCGAGAATCCAGGTTTCGACCGCCCGCCGGCCGGGAACAAATCCGTTCTCAATCGGTGTTACCCAGACGCCGATCTAGAGAGGGAGTGTGACCGATGGCCACCGATTACGACGCACCCCGTGTGAAAGACCCCGACGAAGCGGTCGACGAGTCGCTCGAGGCGATTGCGGCCCGGCGGCGCGGACAGGTCGACGTCGCCGTGCTCGACGTCGATGATGGTGACGCGGCCGATCCGATCATCCTGCCCGACATGGACCTGTCCGGGGAGGAACTCACCGTGCGGGTGCTGCCCAAGCAAGCCGACGAGTTCACCTGCTCGAGCTGCTTCCTGGTTCAGCACCACAGCCGGCTGGCACTGCAGTCCGGCGATCGCACGATCTGCGCCGACTGCGTCTGAACCGTCCCTTTCGGCCGAGTGTCGGGTTGTGTCACGCGGTATCGCGCGACACGTGCGTCAACCCAACACTCGGCGTAGGTCAGCGGGCCCCTAAGAGCCAGACGAGCCAGCTGACGACCAGCACAGCGGCGTACACGAGCAAGATTGCCTTCGCGATACGAACTCCGCGATTCTGAGTCAAGCGCGATTGCACGATGCGACTTCTGCGCCCGGCGAACGCCAGCGCAACACCGACGACAGCGATCCCCGGCACCGCGACTGGCCACGCAGCCCAGATCAACGCCGGGCCGTAGAGGCTCAGCCCGAACACGAACCCGAGGACGTATTCCCCTCCCGAGGCGGCCCCGTTGACCACGAATCGCCCAGCCGTCAGAAGACCGGCTACGAGGCACGCTGCTGCTGCCACGAGAGCGATCGATACTCCGATCTCCCGAAGGGACGGCGAACGTCCGGTTGTGGCGACCACGGACCTATCTTCCTTTGGCGACTGTTGGCAGTCGACCGGCGGTCGGATCCTGCAACTCGGTCGCGTGGGCACTGAAGGGATCTCCACCCCAGGGTGTGAGGTTTTCCAGTTCCCACTTCCAACTTGGGATGTCGGGTTCAACGAAAGGGATGGTCGCATCGCCAACCCAATGGTGGCGGCTGAGGCTGGTCGCCGGGCCTAGTTCGCTACCCGAGTTGGCTGGATCCCATTGGAGTTCTACGGGCTCGGCGTAATCGCGGTACTGGTAGGTCTCCATGCTCGGGTAAATGGTCGTGTTGCCTCCGAGACTTACCGCACCATTCTCCGCGGGAGCGAAGGTCACGCGACCGTTCACAGTCACGCCAGCCGCCTTGGCCGCGGGGTTCTCGTATGAGTCGTGGGCGTTGTAGTCAATTGTGATCCGGCCATCGGGCGCTTCGAGAACATTGACCTGGGGAACGGCTGCAAGCGCGCCGCCTCGCTCTCCGTCGACTGCGACGGTTGGATTCTGTCGTGCGACGACAACGCCGTTCTCGTAGTCGAGCAGGATCGTCACGCGTGACGCTTCAATGTCGGCATTCGGATCCGGTCCACGGTTGTCGCCCAAATTGTCTGGGAATAACCGACCGTTGGCGATGTCAGTCCCGTCCATGGCGACATTCTGGACCTTCTCAGCCGGGATGAAGAGGTTGGTCCGGACAAGTCCCCGACCCGGTTGTGGGGTGAACCTCCCCGCCACCACTTCCGCGTCGACACCGAGATTCCTCGGCTGATATGACCCAGGGTCGAGCGCAGCCGCCATACGCCAGTCATTGGGCGAGGCGGGGTCGCGACCGTAGACCTCGCGGAACGCATTGCGGCGGTTGAGCTCTCGTTCAGGAGTGACGTTCTCCGCGCCGATGCTCGGAAATCGATCACCTGTCGCCGATGACAGAACCCGCGCAAGTTCGTCGTCTGTCGACTCAGCATGCATCAACACAGCAGCGATGCGATTCTGGAGGTCGGCCACCTTCGCATCCGCCTTGACGACCTCCTCCGTGGACCATCCGACGGTATCGGGTGGAAGAACGGTGTTGGTGTTGGTCACTATCTCGATTGCCGGCGACTCGGCGGCATATGCAAGAAGCTCTCTGACTTCACTCTTTACAGCCTTTGCATCGTCGTACGCACGTGCGGCGCCAACGGCGACGAGAAACGCCTCTCGCGCGGAGATCTCGAGGCTATTGCGGCTCTCGCTGATCGCTTCTCGAGCGGCTTCTGCGGCATCCCCGCTCCACTGCGTGAACGCCGGCAGGTTACGAAGCTCGTCGGCCTTCTCGCGACTGGTCCGAGCCCGAGCAGCCGCGGCCTGCGAGACCTCATGGATCTCGTCAGGTTCCCAAAACTGTATGTCCGCGAGCGAAATGGACACGCGTTAGCTCACAGTCCTAGGTCGCGCAGGCTGGGGCCGGCTTCGTCAATCGCAGAGGCTGATTCTGAGTCAGTTTCGAAGTAGCTGGCTGCAGCAGAACGGAAATCGTGGCCGCGCTCAACCAGATCAGTGTAGTGACGAGCGCTTTCCTCTTCCCATTGCGCCGCTTTCGCCGCTAGCGCGACCGCGCTCCCGCCGATCCAGCCACGCTGAGCTGCGGTTATCCGCAAATGCGCGGAACTATGGCGAGCACGCAGCTCGTCGGCGGTCGTATCAATGTGCCGCGCTGTCTTATCCAGAGCTGGCACATCTACTTTCAGTTCGTCACTCATCCAGGCACACGATTTTGCTAACGGGAAGCGCTGATTGTTTGCTGGACAACCTATCCCCATCAGGTGACCGCAACCGACACAAAATTTTTCGGCTATTAGAATCGGCGTAGATCGTCGACCAGGTCGCCATTTGCGCCGACCGTGACGTCGGTCAGCCCGAGCCACGACGCCATGGTCCGCAGTTCGTCGGCCAACGCCTTGGCGACCCGTGTCGGCTCAGCGCCCGACTCCCCGAACGCACCCACCACATGTAGCGCGTCGCGTGCGCGATCGGCCTTCAGGTCAACCCTTCCGACCAGTTCGCCATCGAGCAGAAACGGCCACACGTAATACCCGTACTGCCGCTTCGGCGCCGGGGTGTAAATCTCGATGCGGTACCGAAATCCGTTGAACAGGCGCTCGACCCGTGGTCGGAAGAAGATCAGCGGATCGAACGGGCACAGCAGCGCCGTTCCGCGGTCACGTCGCGGAATCACCTGTCCCGTCCGCAGATACGCCGGCCCCTTCCAACCGTCGACCTCGACCGGTTCGAGTTCGCCGTCGGCGGCCAGTTTCGCGATCGCGGGCTTCACTTGCGCCGGGGACAACCGGAAATAGTCCCGGATGTCCTGTTCCGTACCCACACCCAGCGAGCCCGAGGCTCTCAGCACCAGTTCGCGCACCGCGTCCGCCTCGTCGACCTCACGGGCGAGCACCTCCGGCGGCAACACCCGCTCGGCCAGGTCGTAGTGCCGCGCGAACCCGACCCGGGTGGCGGTCGTGAGCACTCCGGACGCGAACAGCGCCTCGGTCACCCATTTGGTGTCGCTGCGGTCCCACCACGGGCCTTTGCGGCCCCGCTGCTCGGCGCCCAGATGCTCCTCGATCTGGCCCGCGGTCGACGGGCCCAACTCGGTCACGGCGCGGACCACCTCGTCGGCCAGCTTGGCGTTCTTCTTGACGATCTCCTTGCCCCACCGGCCGTGGGTGTATTCGCGCATCCGCCACCGCAGCAGCGGCCAGTCGTCGACCGCCATCAGCGCCGCCTCGTGCGCCCAGTACTCGACCAGCATCCGCGGCGATCGCTGCGAATGGCTCCACGCCGCCCTGTCGAGCACGTCGCGGTCGTAGGGCCCGAGCCGACTGAACACCGGCGCATAGTGGGCGCGCACCGACACCGACACCGAATCCAACTGCAACACCTGGATCCGCGAGATCAGCCTTCGCAGATGTGCACGGGTGACCGGCCCCCGCGGGCGCGGTTCGGCGAGCCCCTGCGCGGCGACGGCGACACGCCGCGCCTGCTCGGCCGTGAGTCTGGTCGGCACCCCGCCATCGTGCCCCACACCACCGACATCGCCGTCGCCCAGCGCTCAGGCATGTACGCAATCTGCGGCGAAAACGTACCGAGCTGAGCGCTTGGGTGTTCAGCAGGCCGGTCAGCGCCGGTAGCTGTAGAACCGGTAGCGCAGGCCAGAGGTACTGGTCAGCCAGTCCCCCGCCGCCCCGATCCACGACTCGTCGAGCACCGGGGCCATCACGTCGGCGTCCTGACGCGGCAGGTCGATCTCGACCTCGGTCACCTCGCAGCGCGTCGCGATCGGCAGGGCCGCCGTGTAGATCTGAGCGCCGCCGATCACCCACACCGGATCGTCGGTCAGCGCGTCGTCCAGCGAGGCCACCACTTCTGCTCCCTCGGCCGCATAGTCGGGCCGGTGGGTGAGCACCACGTTGCGACGCCCGGGCAACGGACGGACCTTGGCGGGCAGCGACTCCCACGTCAACCTGCCCATCACCACCGTGTGACCCATCGTCAGTTCCTTGAACCGAGCCTGGTCCTCGGGCAAACGCCACGGGATACCCCCGCCGCGGCCGATGACACCGGAACTCGACTGGGCCCAGATGAGCCCGACGTTAGACCGCAACCGGGGCCTTGATCGCCGGATGTGGATCGTAGTTGCAGATGGCGACGTCTTCGTAGGTGTAGTCGAAGATCGAATCCCGCGGCGCGAGAACCAGTTCCGGGTAGGGTCGGGGGTCGCGGCTGAGCTGTAACTGCACCTGTTCGACGTGATTGTCGTAGATGTGGCAGTCCCCGCCCGTCCAGATGAACTCACCGACCTCCAGCCCGGCCTGCGCCGCCATCATGTGGGTCAGCAGCGCGTAACTGGCGATGTTGAACGGCACACCGAGAAACAGATCGGCGCTGCGCTGATACAGCTGGCACGACAGCCTGCCGTCCGCGACGTAGAACTGGAAGAACGCGTGGCACGGCGGCAACGCCATCTGCGGAATCTCCCCGACGTTCCATGCCGAGACGATGTTGCGGCGCGAGTCGGGATCGGACTTCAACAGCTCCAGCGCGCCGCTGATCTGGTCGATGTGCTCGCCCGACGGCGTCGGCCAAGAACGCCACTGCACGCCATATACAGGACCGAGATCCCCTGTCGGAGAGGCCCATTCGTCCCAGATGGTGACGCCGCGCTCCTGCAGCCAGCGGACATTCGAGTCGCCGCGCAAGAACCACAACAGCTCGTAGACGATCGACTTGGTGTGCACCTTCTTGGTGGTGATGAGCGGAAATCCGGCCGCGAGGTCATAGCGCATCTGGTGGCCGAACAGGCTGCGAGTGCCGGTGCCGGTGCGGTCGGACTTCGGGGTACCGCGCTCCATCACCAGCCGCAGGAGATCCTCGTAAGGCGTGACGATCGGCACGCCGGTCAGCTTACTTCCAGACCCGGCGAGTAGAACGGAGGCCATGCCGAGCATCTCCGCGACCGTCACCACTCCCGACGGCACCTGCCCTGTCACCCTGCACACGCCGAACGGCCCGGGACCGTGGACCGGCGTCGTGATGTACGTCGACGCCGGCGGTGTCCGCGACACCTTCCAGGAAATGGCCGCACGGCTGGCCGGGTTCGGCCACGCTGTGCTGCTGCCCGATGTGTACTACCGCCACGGCGACTGGGAGCCGTTCGACATGCGGACCGCCTTCACCGACGCTAAGCAGCGCAAACGCTTGTTCTCGATGATCTCCTCGATCACCCCCGACATGATGGCCTCCGACGCCGCGGCGTTCTTCGACTTCCTGCAGTCACGGCCCGAGGTCAAAGGCGACGCGTTCGGGGTCTGCGGCTACTGCATGGGCGGGCGCACTTCGGTGATCGTCGCGGGTCGGGTACCCGATCGGGTCGCCGCGGCGGGATCGTTCCACGCCAGCGGGCTGGTCACCGACGAACCCAACAGCCCGCATCTGCTCGCCGACCAGATGAAGGCCACCGTCTACGTCGCCGGCGCCGAAAAGGACCAGGGCTTCACGACCGCGCACGCAGAGACCCTCGACAAGGCCCTGACCGCGGCGAACGTCACCCACACGGTGGAGTTCTACCCCGCCGGCCACGGCTTCGCGGTGCCCGACAACGCCCCGTACGACGAAGAGGCCGCCCAGCGGCACTGGATTGCTCTGCAGGAGCTGTTCGAATCCGCTCTGCCCAACTGAGGCGCATTTGACCGGGTCCGGGCACAGCCTGCCCGGCCGATACGCAACGATGATCCGATGGACGTTTCGGATCACGGCGCTCACGCGGACCACGAGGACGTCGGCTCGCGTATCGACCCGGTGCTGGCCCGCAGCTGGCTGCTGGTGAACGGCGCACAGTACGACAGGTTCGCCCCTGCCGTACGGTCCCGAGCCGACATCGTCGTCCTGGACATCGAGGACGCGGTCGCGCCGAAGGACAAGACCGTCGCCCGCGACAACGTCGTCCGCTGGCTGACCGAGGGCAACACCGACTGGGTCCGCGTCAACGGGTTCGGCACGCCGTGGTGGGCCGACGACCTCGACGCGCTGGCGAAGACGTCGGTCGGTGGGATCATGCTCGCGATGGTCGAATCCGTCGACCACGTGACCGAAACCGCCAATCGGCTACCGGGGGTGCCGATCGTCGCGCTGGTCGAAACCGCCAGGGGGCTCGAGCGCATCACCGCCATCGCCGCGGCCAAGGGCACGTTCCGGCTGGCGTTCGGCATCGGCGACTTCCGGCGTGACACCGGGTTCGGCGAGAATCCGACCACCCTCGCCTACGCGCGGTCGCGGTTCACCATCGCGGCCAAGGCCGCCCACCTCCCGAGCGCGATCGACGGCCCCACGGTGGGTTCGAGTGCGCTCAAGCTCAGCGAGGCCACGGCGGTGTCCGTCGAGTTCGGCATGACGGGCAAGATCTGCCTGACACCCGAGCAGTGCACCACCGTCAACGAGGGGCTTTCCCCGTCGCCCGAGGAAATCGCCTGGGCCAAAGAGTTTTTCGTCGAGTTCGAACGCGACGGCGGTGAGATCCGCAACGGGTCGGATCTACCCCGCATCGCCCGGGCGAACAAGATCCTCGATCTGGCCCGCGCGTACGGCATCGAGGTGTCGGAGTTCGACGACGTCGACGATCCTGCGCACATCCCGGCTCCGTCGGACACCTACCACTACTGAGGACGACGTCTGCGCAGCAACATCTGCAGCGATCGCAGCAGGCCGCGCGCGGCGTAGATCCCGGCGACGATCGTCGCGAGGATCATCACGATGAACATCAACAGCCAGTTCGTCCGGTCGTGGTCGACGTTCCACCAGACGATGGTGAACAGGATCGCGCAGAGGAACACCACGATGTCGCGCCAGTTCCCCCGGTAGGACATTGCCGCCAGCCGCAGGTCGCGGCTGCGCTCGGCGGCGCTGATCATGTCTTCGATGCGATGGTCGATGCTGGCTTTCAGCCGCGCCTTGAGTTCGGGTTGGTCGTCGGGTATGCGCTCGAGCAGATCCATGTCCTTGGCGATCATCCCGCGAAAGTCGGGTCCGCGGAGGTTGCCCGCGGCGATACCGAGCAGTGCCCCGCCGGCGAGTGGCGCGGCGCCGAGGGCGAGTTCGGCGATTCCGGGCATGAGTCCTCCCTCAACGTGGCGGCCAACGGTCGTGATGGTTACCTTATGGGCGCTCGATCTTGCAGCGCGGTGATCATCCGTTGTATCGCCTCGCGCGTCGCCTGCAGCGTCGAAGGCTCCAATGCGTCGGCAAGTCGATTGTTGACGACGAGGGCGCGTTCGGTGATTCCTTGCAGAACGCGACGGCCCTCGGCGGTTGGCCCAAGGAGGGGCGATGTGCGGTGGTCGGGGTTGGGTCTGAATTCAGCCAAGCCGGCCGCGACGAGATCATTGGCGACCCTCTGAACCCCCTGGCGGCTGACCCCGAGGCGGCGAGCGGCTTGCGGCACGCTGCGCGGTAGTTCCGAGACCACGCTGAGCAGCTGCCATCGCGCCTGGGTCTGGCCTTGGCCGGCCGCGATCGCTTCACCTGAGCGCCGCAAGAGTCCGGCGAGTTCGTATACGTCTGCGATCAGCAGTGCGACCTCGTCAGCGCTATCCATTGACAATATGTTGTCATTATGGTTTGTTGTTGTCAATGGGCTTGCCAACTCGACCGGTAACGGAGAAGACATGACTGCTGCGGTAGCGAATCTTCAAGCAGCACAGCGTGATGCCGCCGCGCGGCGTCCAGGGGTCCAGGCATTTCCCCATCTGGCTGAAACGATGCGGCGCGCCGGTGTCCGATTCAATACCTGGTGGCTTCCAGCGATGCACAGCCTGTACGAAACCGATCTCGGTCCGGTTTGCGTCCAGGACGTGCCCTGGTTGAGGGCATGTCGGAGGTGCCGTCGTTCAACCAAGAGGCGCTCGTCGCCGCGCTGCGTGCCGACCAGGCGGGTGAAACCACGTTTCGAGAGTTTGCCGCAGCGGCGTGGCGAGCCGGCGTTCTCCGCTATGTCGTCGACCTCGAGAATCGCACCTGCACCTACTTCGGCCTACACCATCGGTCGTACGTCGAACACTATGCTGCAGTGAGGATTTGCGACAACCCAGGACTCTCTGAGGCTTGACAGCTATTCCATCAGCTGAGCAGCGACTGTTGCCCCGAGGTTCCAGCACGCCTCGACGTCGGCCTTGGTCGGCTTTCCCATGACAAGAACCGTCTCCGCAGCCTGCACCCAGCCAAGCCCAGTAGTGATGGCCACGAGACCCCGCTCGGCTCCCTCGGTGCCCTCGTTGCCGTGGATGTAGGCCCCGAACGACCGTCCTTGAGTGGTGTCGAGCAGTTGGTAGTACGACTGGTCGAAGGCGTGCTTGAGGGCACCACTGAGATATCCGAGGTTGGCGGGCGTGCCCAGCAGATAGCCGTCAGCCTCCAACATCTCGACCGGAGACACCGTGAGCGCTGGTCGGCGCACCACTTCCACACCTTCGATCTCCGGATCGGTTGCGCCTGCCACGACCGCCTCGAGCATCTCTTGGCAGTGTGGCGACGGCGTGTGATGGATGACCAACAACGTTTTGCTCACGGCTCGCGCTCTTCCATCTCGACGGCCTTCCTCATCGCCTCGCGCGCCCTGCTGCGGTCACCGGCGTAGTCGTAGGCACGTGCCAGTCGATACCACCGTCGCCAGTTCTGCGGGTCGTTTTCCAGTTCCGCGCGCACGGTGACGAACAGCGCGTCGGCGGCGTCGCGCTGGATTCGCCCCGACGGCATCCGGGGCAGCGCGCTGACGTCGAGTTCCATCCCCTCGTCGTGGACGATCCGCGCGAGCCGCTGATGGGCCAGGCCCGCCCGCAGCGTGCTGAGCATCGCCCACAACCCGATCAACGGAAGCCCCATCAGCGCCAATCCCAGCCCCACCGCGGCCGGCTCACCGGTCCTGACGAACGCCATCGCGAGGCGGCCCAGCAGCACGAAGTACACGACCAGCGCGACACACATGAAGCCGATCAACAGTTGGATGCGCAGGACGCGGCCGCCCTCGGCCATCAGAGGTCGAGGAGCGGCTCGATACCCACCGTGAGCCCCGGCCGTTCGGCGACCCGCCGCACCGCGAGCAGCACTCCGGGCACGAAGGAGGTCCGGTCCAGGCTGTCGTGCCGGATGGTCAGCGTCTCCCCCTGCGTGCCGAACAGCACTTCCTGATGGGCGACCAGTCCGGCCAGGCGCACCGAATGAACCGGAACACCGTCGACGTCGGCACCGCGCGCACCGTCCAACCCGGTGCTGGTGGCATCGGGGTTGGGCGGCATGCCTTTTCGCGCTTCGGCGATGAGTCGCGCGGTGCGCGCCGCGGTGCCGGACGGGGCGTCGGCCTTATGCGGATGGTGCAGCTCGATGACTTCGACCGATTCGAAATGCCGCGCGGCCTGCTGGGCGAAATGCATCGACAGCACCGCTCCGATCGCGAAGTTCGGCGCGATCAGTACCGCTGCGTCCGGTTTGGCCTCCAGCCATTGCCGGACGGTGGCCAACCGCTCGTCGGTGAACCCGGTGGTGCCGACGACGGCGTGTATCCCGTTCTCGATGAGGAACTCGAGGTTGTCCATCACAACGTCGGGATGGGTGAAGTCGATGACGACCTCGGTCTGACTGTCGGTCAGCAGGCTCAACGGATCACCCGCATCCACGCCCGCGGTGAAGGACAGGTCATCGGCGGCTTGGACGGCCTCCACCATCGTCGCGCCGACCTTGCCCTTTGCGCCCAGCACTCCGACTCGCATGGCGTCACCTTATCCACCGGGGTCGACGCCGATTGATGCGACCGGATCGCCGCATTCGGCGGCAATGCCTCGGGAAAGCGGGTAACCATGCTGACAGCACACCGGAACGACAGCAGATGGAGTTCGAAGTGACGGATACGAGTGGACGGCCCGAGCAACAGGTGGGTGACCAGCGGCCCGCCCGCCAGGTCATCGCGACATTCGACAACTATGCCGACGCGCAACGGTTGGTGGACCGGATGTCCGACGGCGGCTTCCCCGTCGAGCATGTGCGCATCATCGGCGACGACCTGCGCACGGTCGAACGCATCACGGGACGTATGACCAAGGGACGCGCGGCATTCGCCGGCGCGGCGAGCGGCGCCTGGTTCGGCTTGTTCATCGGCCTGCTGTTCGCGATCTTCACCGTCGGACCGGTGTGGATCGTGACGATGCTGATCGCGCTGGCAATCGGCGCGTTCTGGGGCGCGGTATTCGGGTTCGTCGCGCATGTGGCGACCAGAGGTGAACGGGACTTCTCCAGTGTCGAGTCGCTCGAGGCTCGGCGCTACGAGGTGTGCGTGCCGCCCCAGTACGCCGCCGACGCGGCGCGCTACATTCAAACCCCTTGAGCAACAACGGTTTTTCGGCTACAGCGGCGACGCTCCCCGGAGGTGCTCGAAGATCAGCGACGTCTGCGTACCGGCGACGTCGGCATCGGCATTGAGGTTTTCCACCACGAACGAGCGCAGATCGTCGGTGTCACGGGCGGCGACGTGGAGGATGAAGTCGTCGGCGCCGGCCAGAAAATACACGTCCATCACCTGCGGCCTGCGCCGGATCTGCTGAATGAAGCTGTGGATCCTGCCGCGAGCGCTGGACTGCAGGCTCACCGAGATCATCGCCTGTAGCGGCAGACCGATCGCCGCCGGATCGATGTCGGTGTAGAAACCGCGGATCACCCCGGAGTCCTGGAGCCGGCGCACCCTGCCGTGGCACGTCGACGGCGCAATCCCGACCGCCTCGGCGAGCGCACTGTTGGACATGCGCGCGTCGCGGTGTAGCGCGGCCAGAATCCGGCGGTCGACGTCGTCGAGAGGAACGGGGCGAACATCCTTCGGATCCCCACCGCCTGATGCCCGCGGGAATGAAGATCTATCGTCCATACCGCGAGATTACAGAATTTCACGCAGATGAATTGCCCGCTAGAGCGAAGTTTCTTCACACTGGATTTCACACTTCAGCAGAGGAGCGGTCATGCGTGTCGGCATTCCGACCGAGATCAAAAACAACGAATACCGGGTCGCGATCACCCCGGCCGGCGTCGCCGAGCTCGTGCACCGCGGTCACGAGGTGATCATCCAGTCGGGTGCGGGTGAGGGTTCGGCGATCTCGGACGCCGACTTCAAACGCGCGGGAGCCCAGCTCATCAACGGCGCCGACGAGGTGTGGGCCCAGGCCGACCTCCTGCTCAAGGTCAAGGAGCCGATCGAAGCCGAATACGAGCGCATGCGCCGTGGTCAGACGCTGTTCACCTACCTGCATCTGGCGGCATCGCGGCCGTGCACCGAAGCCCTGCTGGTCTCCGGGACGACGTCGATCGCCTACGAAACCGTCCAGACCGCCGACGGCGCCCTTCCGCTGCTGGCCCCGATGAGCGAGGTTGCCGGACGGTTGGCGGCCCAGGTCGGGGCCTACCACCTGATGCGCAGCCACGGCGGCCGCGGCGTCTTGATGGGCGGCGTGCCGGGTGTGGCTCCGGCCGCCGTCGTCGTGATCGGCGGCGGCACCGCCGGATACAACGCCGCGCGGGTGGCCGCGGGCATGGGGGCGCACGTCACCGTGTTCGACGTCAGCCTGAACAAGCTGCGCGACGTGGACTCAGAGTTCGGTGGCCGCGTGCAGACCCGCTACTCGTCGATCCTGGAGCTCGAGGACGCGGTGAAGGACGCCGACCTCGTCATCGGCGCGGTTCTGGTGCCGGGCGCCAAAGCACCCACTTTGGTTTCGAATTCGACTGTCGCCCATATGAGAACCGGTGCAGTGCTGGTCGACGTCGCGATCGACCAGGGCGGGTGCTTCGAGGATTCGCATCCGACCACGCACGACGACCCGACGTATGCCGTGCACGACACGATCTTCTACTGCGTCGCCAATATGCCCGGAGCCGTGCCCCGCACGTCCACCTTCGCCCTGACCAACGCCACCATGCCGTACGTGCTCAAACTGGCCGACCAGGGCTGGCGGGCGGCGTGCCGGGCCGACGCCTCGCTTGCGAGGGGTTTGTCCACCCACGACGGCGCCCTGCTGTCCCAACAGGTCGCCGCCGACCTCGACCTGCCGTACACGGATCCGGCGTCGTCGCTGGTCTGAGACCGAATTGCGCGTGTTTGCCCGGCACCCTTAAACGTGCCAGTGCAAAAAGATAGGGATTCGCCCGATTCCTCCGTCGCGCCGCATGCCATACCGTCTAGTCAGCGGCTGGCGCTCAGTGCAGGGGGGGCCAAGAGCGTGGGGGGACAGCCGCTGACAGCCAGCTGGACCCGGCCCCGAGGGGTGGCCGGGCTAAGCTGCTGCTTTCGGCGTCATCCGGCCAGAAGTTCGGCCACCAGCACAGAAGCCACGTAACCGACCAACTGCCGGTCGTTCGGGACGTCGGGGTCGTTTGCCGCGGTCCTGGTCATGATCGCCAGTAGCAGTCGTTCGCCGACCGGGCCGTACGCGATACCCACGTCGTTGGTGCTCGCGTAGTCACCACTGCCGGTCTTGTCGGCCGTCGCCCAGCCCGGTGGCAGCACGGGTCGCACGCTCGACGTCTGATTGGCCCGCATCCAGTCGTCGAGTTGCCGGCGTTGCGGCTCGGCGAGCACATCGCCGGTGAGTATCGACCGGTAACCCGCCCCGATGGCCTCGGGCGTCGTCGTGTCGCGCGGGTCTGCCGGCACCGCCGCGTTGAGCTCGATCTCCCAGCGGTCGAGCCGGGACCGCTGGTCGCCGATGCTGCGGGCGAAATCGGTCACGCCGGACGGACCGCCAATGACCCGTAACAGCCAGTTGGCCGCGGCGTTGTCGCTTCGCTGCAGCGCGGCCTGACACAACTGCGCCAACGTCATCGTCTGCCCGACGTGCGCCTCGGACACCGGCGAATTGGGCACGATATCGCCCGGCTCGATCGTGACGCGATCGGTGAGCGCGAGCTCACCGCGCTCGGCCTTCTGCAGTACCCGCGCCGCGGCGTAGGTCTTGAACGTCGAGCACATCGCGAACATGTCCTGCGCTCGGTGTGCGATGGTGCGCCCGGTGCCGAGATCGGTTGCGAACACCCCGATCAACGCGTTCTGGCGACGTTCCATCTCGCCGAGTCGATCCTCGACCGGCTGCAGCGGGCGGTTGGGATCGGCCACGACGGCCTTGTGCGGTGATGCGGCCAGCGCCGCGAGTGTCAACCCACCGATCAGAACGTGACGCCGTGACAACCCGGTCATGGGCCCCCAGCGTAGGCGATCAGCCGGCGATGGCCCGAAGCGGCTGAGGCAGTGACCGTTTCGACCGAACCGGGCCCAGCACGGCGCCGCCGTAGGGCCGCCGCAGAAGCCGGCGCGCGACGGCGTTGACCTCGTCGAGCGTCACGGCGTCGATCTTCGCCAGCGTCTCGTCGATCGTGCGGTGTTCACCGAAATGCAGTTCGCTGCGGCCGATGCGGTTCATTCGCGATCCCGAATCCTCGAGGCCGAGGACCAGTCCGCCGCGCAGGGAACCCTTCGCGATGCGGCACTCGTCTTCGGTGATCCCGTCGCGCGCCACCGCCTCGAGCACATCGGTGGTCACGCGGGCGACCTCGTCGAAGCGGTCCGGCAGGCAACCCGCGTACACCGACAGAGCCCCGCTGTCGGAGAAGGTGTCGACCGCCGAGTACACCGAGTACGCCAACCCGCGTGCCTCTCGAATCTCTTGGAACAGCCGCGAACTCAGGCCACCGCCGAGCGCCGTGTTCAGCACCGACAGCGCCCAGCGGTGTTCCCAGTGTCGCCCCGGCGTGCGCACTCCAAGCGTGAGGTGCGTCTGCTCGGAGTCCCGGTTGACCAGCTCCAGGGTCGGGTGTCCACCGACCCTGCCCGCGCCCTTGCGGGGCGGCACCGGTGCGCGGCCCCGCGCCAGTCGCGCGCCGAAGTACTCGCGCGCCAGCGACACCACGTCGTCGTGGTCGACGTTTCCCGCCACCGCGAGCACCATCCGCTCGGGGGTGTAGCGGCGGACGTGGAAGGAGTGCAGTTGGGCGCGTGTCATCGCAGAGATCGAGTCCACGCTGCCGATGACCGGGCGCCCGACCGGATGCGAGCCGAACATCGCGGTGAGGAACACGTCGCCGAGGGTGTCCTCGGGATCGTCGTCGCGCATCGCGATCTCCTCGAGTACCACGTCGCGTTCGACCTCGACGTCCTCGGCCGCGCACTGTCCGCGCAACACCACGTCGGCGACGAGGTCCACGGCCAACTCCAGATCGGAGTCGAGCACATGCGCGTAGTAGCAGGTGTGCTCGCGGGCGGTGAAGGCGTTGAGCTCACCGCCGACCGCGTCGACGGCCTGCGCGATGCTCACCGCCGACCGGGTCGGCGTCGACTTGAACAGCAAGTGCTCGAGGAAGTGGGCCGCGCCCGCGACGCTCGGGCCCTCGTCGCGCGAACCGACATTGACCCATAGCCCCACCGACGCCGAATGCACCGACGGCAGGTACTCGGTGACCACACGCAGGCCACCGGGTAACACCGAGCGACGCACTGCCTCCGATGATCTGTCGCCACGTCCGGTGTGGCGCAACGCCCTAACTGCTGGCCGCTGCGGCATCTGCCGGTGCGGTCTCCGAATTGGGGGTTTCCTCATCGACCAGGATCAGCGAGATCTTCCCGCGGTTGTCGATGTCGGCGATCTCCACCCGCAGCTTGTCGCCGACCTTGACGACGTCCTCGACCTTGGCGATCCGCTTGCCGCGTCCCAGCTTCGAGATGTGGACCAGGCCGTCGCGACCCGGAAGCAGCGACACGAAGGCGCCGAAATCCGTTGTCTTGACGACGGTTCCGAGGAACCGCTCGCCGACCTTGGGCAGCTGTGGGTTGGCGATCGCGTTGATGCGGTCGATCGCTGCCTGCGCCGACGGTCCGTCGGTGGCACCGACGAACACCGTGCCGTCGTCCTCGATGGAGATCGACGCGCCGGTCTCCTCGGTGATCTGGTTGATGATCTTGCCTTTCGGGCCGATCACCTCGCCGATCTTGTCCACCGGCACCTTGATCGTGGTGATCCGGGGCGCGTACGGGCTCATCTCGTCGGGGCCGTCGATGGCTTCGGCCATCACCTCGAGGATCGTCAACCGGGCGTCCTTGGCCTGCGAGAGCGCACCCGCCAGCACCTTCGACGGAATGCCGTCGAGCTTGGTGTCCAATTGCAGCGCGGTGACGAACTCCTTGGTTCCGGCGACCTTGAAGTCCATGTCGCCGAACGCGTCCTCGGCGCCCAGGATGTCGGTCAGCGCGACGAAGCGGCGCTCGGTCTTACCGTCCACTTCGATGTCGTCGGACACCAGGCCCATCGCGATGCCCGCGACCGGAGCCTTCAGCGGCACACCGGCGTTGAGCAGCGCCAGCGTCGAGGCGCAAACCGAACCCATCGAAGTGGAACCGTTGGAGCTCAACGCCTCCGACACCTGGCGGATCGCGTAGGGAAACTCCTCGATGCTGGGCAGCACCGGCATCAGCGCGCGCTCGGCCAGTGCGCCGTGGCCGATCTCGCGGCGCTTGGGCGAACCGACACGGCCGGTCTCACCGGTCGAGTAGGGCGGGAAGTTGTAGTGGTGCATGTAGCGCTTGCTGGTCTCGGGCCCCAGTGAGTCGATCTGCTGGGCCATCTTGATCATGTCGAGGGTGGTGATGCCCAGGATCTGGGTCTCGCCGCGCTCGAACAGCGCGCTGCCGTGTGCCCGCGGAACCACTGCGACCTCGGCGCTCAGCGCGCGGATGTCGGTGATGCCGCGGCCGTCGATGCGGAAGTGATCGGTCAGAATGCGTTGGCGCACAAGCTTCTTGGTCAGTGACCGGAATGCGGCGCCGACCTCCTTCTCACGGCCCGCGTACTGCTCGGCCAGCCGCTCGAGCACCTCGGCCTTGATCTCGTCGGTGCGGTCGTTGCGCTCGGCCTTTCCGGCGATGGTCAGCGCCTCCGACAACGCGTCGGTGGCCACTGAGGCGACGGCGTAGTAGACGTCCTCGCCGTACTCCGGGAACACCGGGTAGTCCGCGGTCGGTTTGGCGGCGCTCTGCGCCAGCTCCTGCTGGGCCGCGCACAGGCTCGCGATGAACGGTTTGGCGGCCTCCAGGCCCTCGGCCACGACGGCCTCGGTGGGCGCCTGCGCGCCGCCGCCGATCAGCTCGATGACGTTGTCGGTGGCCTCGGCCTCGACCATCATGATCGCCACGTCGCCGCCCTCGATGGCACGACCGGCGACGACCATGTCGAAGACCGCCCGCTCGAGCTGCTCGACGGTCGGGAAGGCGACCCAGGTGCCGTCGATCAGCGCGACACGCACGCCGCCGACCGGTCCGGAGAACGGCAAGCCGGCGATCTGGGTGGACGCCGACGCGGCGTTGATCGCGACCACGTCGTACAGATCCTTCGGATCCAGGCTCAAGACGGTGACCACGACCTGGATCTCGTTGCGCAGGCCGTCGACGAACGTCGGCCGCAGCGGGCGGTCGATCAGCCGGCAGGTCAGGATCGCGTCGGTCGACGGGCGGCCTTCGCGGCGGAAGAACGAACCGGGGATACGACCCGCGGCGTACATGCGCTCTTCGACGTCGATGGTCAACGGGAAGAAGTCGAAATGGTCTTTGGGGTTCTTGCTGGCCGATGTCGCCGAGAGCAACATCGTCTCGTCGTCGAGATAGGCGACGACGGCGCCCGCGGCCTGCTGCGCCAGCCGACCGGTCTCGAAACGAATGGTGCGGGTGCCGAAGCTCCCGTTGTCGATCACGGCGGTCGCTTCGTACACGCCGTCTTCAATTTCAACTACAGACATAGGTGTCCGTATGGCCTCTCTGGTTCAGTGTCTCCACTGTTTAGCTGTTTTCGCGTCGTCACAGCGCTTGAACCACGGGCCTCGATGCGGCTACGGCCATCGATCGAAGCTGCCGGCAGTTCTTCCGGCAGCCACTACCGAAGACCGCGCGATCGAGCAGGTCCTGGTTATGACACGCGGGAGCGATGCTCGCGGAGCTGCGAAAACCGCACCCAGGTCGTTCGCGCCGAAGTGGCAGTCGAACGAGGCCATCGTACTCTGCGGGGAGTACCCGGCCGAATCCCGGCGCGCGTTCGCGCGCCGGTACGAGGTCAGCGACGCAGGCCGAGTCGTTCGATCAGCGTGCGGTACCGCTGCACGTCCACCTGGGCCACATACTTGAGCAGCCGGCGCCTGCGGCCGACGAGCAGCAGCAGACCGCGCCGCGAGTGGTGATCGTGCTTGTGCACCTTCAGGTGCTCGGTGAGGTCGGTGATCCGCTTGGTCAGCAGGGCGACCTGCGCCTCGGGCGAACCGGTATCGGTGTCATGCAGGCCGTACTCGGTCAGGATCGACTTTTTCTCTTCGGCGGTGAGCGCCACGAAACAACTCCATCTTTTTCAGTCCGCGGGAAGGGGCGAATGGCCCCGGGGAGGCGCGGCCGCCGCGAACTGCAGCACACGCCCGGTCGGCAGGCAGTCTAGCAGCGGCGAGGTGAGCGACGAAATTCGCCGAGCGCTCCCCTACGTACACCTGTCGACCCGCCGTCCTGGGGTTTTGTGGTCATACCGGAGCGCTCGCGGTCAGCGGGCGAGGATCGAACGGGCGTATTCGGTGTCGCGGCCCATCTGCTGCACCAGGTCGTCGACGTTGGCGAACTTCTCCTGGCCACGCAGCCTGGCCACGAAGTCGACGGCGACGTGCTGGCCGTACAGGTCGGCGGTGGTGTCGAGCACGAACGCCTCGACGGTGCGGGTGCGCCCGGAGAACGTCGGGTTGGTCCCCACCGAGACCGCGGCCTGGTACCGCTCGCCCGGGATCACGCTGCCGGCGACCGGTCCATGGCCGAGCACGGTGAACCACGCCGCATAGACGCCGTCCGCGGGGATCGCCGAGTACATCGGCGGTGCCACGTTGGCGGTCGGGAAACCCAGCACCTTGCCCCGTCCATCGCCGCGCACCACGACACCCTCGACGCGGTGCGGGCGTCCCAACGCCTCGGCGGCGGCGACGACGTCGCCCGCGTCGACGCAGGACCGGATGTAGGTCGAGGAGAACGTGACGGCCTGGTCCCGGTCGGTGTCGGCCGCCTCGGAGACCAGGGTCACGCTCTCCACCGCGAAGCCGAACCGCTCGCCGGCCTGGCGCAGCAGGGCGACGTTGCCCGTCGCCTTCTTCCCGAACGTGAAGTTCTCCCCCACGACGACCTCGACCACGTGCAGGCGTTCCACGAGGAGTTCGTGGATGTAGCGCTCGGGGGTCAGCTTCATGAAGTCGGCGGTGAACGGCATGACCAGGAAGACGTCGACGCCGAGTTCCTCGACCAGTTCGGCGCGCCGGGTCAGCGTGGTCAGCTGGGCTGGGTGGCTGCCCGGGAAGACGACCTCCATCGGATGGGGGTCGAAGGTCATCAGCACCGTCGGCACCCCGCGCGACCGGCCAGCCTTGACCGCGTGGTTGATCAGCTCCTGATGTCCGCGATGCACACCGTCGAAGACCCCGATGGTGACCACGCAACGGCCCCAGTCCGTCGGGATCTCGTCTTGTCCCCGCCAGCGCTGCACGAGGGCAAGCCTACGGCGCGTACGGGGCCCCGCGCCTCGCCGGATCCCCCGGACGAGGTGAGTATTGCCTAAACTCTCTAAGTGTGAATCCTGCCGGCGATGCGCGTGACCTGACGACGGTTGCCCAGGACTACCTGAAAGTCATCTGGACCGTCCAGGAGTGGTCGCAGGAAAAGGTGAGCACCAAGCTGCTGGCCGAGCGCCTCGGTGTGTCGGCCAGCACCGCATCGGAGTCGATCCGCAAGCTCGCCGACCAGGGTCTGGTCGATCATGAGAAGTACGGCGCGGTGACGCTGACCGAGGCCGGCCGGGCCGCCGCGCTGGCGATGGTGCGCAGGCACCGGCTGATGGAGACATTCCTCGTCCGCGAGCTGGGCTACAGCTGGGACGAGGTACACGATGAGGCCGAGGTGCTCGAGCACGCGGTCTCGGACCGCATGCTCGACCGCATCGACGCCAAGCTCGGGCACCCGACCCGCGACCCGCACGGCGACCCGATCCCGGCCGCGGACGGACGCGTGCCCACCCCGGATGCGCGCCAGTTGTCGGCCTGCCACGACGGCGACCGCGGCACGATCGCGCGCATCTCGGACGCCGATCCGGAAATGCTGCGGTATTTCGACAGTGTGGGCATCAGCCTGGACTCACGACTTCGCGTGGTGGCCCGGCGCGACTTCGCCGGCATGATCTCGGTGGCCATCGAGTCGGCAGACGGCGACGACACCACCGTCGACCTGGGAAGCCCTGCTGCAGAAGCGATCTGGGTGGTCGCGAGCTAGCTGGTTTGTGACACCGTGGCGCGCGGCCGACCACCTCGGTGAGTGCCCGCCTATCAGCGAATTATTCGCTGGTAGCGAATAATTCGCTGCGAGGCGGGCATCTTGGTCAATGGTGGGCAGCCAGAGCCGGCCGCTGGATTTTCGTCCCTGGCGCCCATTCGGCGGGCTTCCGCGAGCCTCGGGTCAGGGTCGCAGGCTGTCCTTCGGGCAGCCACGGATGCCACGCGCTCCCCGACCACCCCGCTCTGGGACGACGTCGGCGTGCGCGCGGATGCGTGGCTACGAAGGTGGGCTACGGGGCTGGGCTACAGAGTGGCGGGACGCAACACGACGACCGACTTCGTGCGCGCCGACCGGTCTTCCAACAGCGCGATGACCTGACCGTCCTGAGCCGTCGCGGCATAGATCCCCTCGATGCCCGCCGGTGTGAGCGGTCGGCCGTGCCGCACGTCCGCGGCCTCCTCCGCGGTCAGGTCCCGGCGCGGAAACGTCAGAAGACATGCGGTGTCGAGGCTGTAGGACAGCTGGGGGGTTTCGGCGAGCTCGTCGAGCGTGCGCGCCTCCGTCAACCCGAAACCGCCGACCCTGGTGCGGCGCAACGCCGTGAGGTGCCCACCGACACCCAGCGTGGTGCCGATGTCGCGGGCCAGTGCGCGGATGTAGGTGCCGCTGGAGCACTCCACCTCGACGTCAACGTCGATCACGCCGGGATGGCGACGGACGTCGAGCACGGCAAAGCGGTCGATGCGGACGCGGCGGGGCGCCAACTCGACAGCCTGACCTTCGCGCGCGAGCTTGTAAGCACGCTGCCCGCCGACCTTGATCGCGCTCACCGCCGACGGGATCTGATCGATATCCCCGCGCAACTGGGCCACCGCTGCCTCGATCTGCTCATCGGTGACGGCGTCGGCCGAACTCTCCTGCAGCAGTTCGCCTTCGGCATCATCGGTGGAGGTGGTCTGGCCGAGGCGAATGGTCGCGGAATACGCCTTGTCCGTCGCCGTCAGCTGGCCGAGGATCTTGGTGGCGCGCTCGATGCCGACGACCAGAACGCCGGTCGCCATCGGGTCGAGGGTCCCGGCATGCCCGACTTTGCGGGTACTGAAGAACCGACGGCAGCGGCCGACAACGTCATGGCTCGTCATGCCCGCGGGTTTGTCGACGATGACCAGACCCGCCTCGGTCATAGCACGATCGCGGTCAGCGCCAGACCGTCGCGGACCGACCACCGGCCGGTCAGACTCTCCAGCGGCGGTCCGTGCATCGCCGCCGGGTCGATCAGAATCCGCGAGACGAACCCGCCGGATATGCCGCTGTCGTCGACATCGAAGACGATGTGCGCGTCCTCAAAGCCCAGCCATCGGCGGGTCACCGGAAACCACGCCTTGTAGGTCGCCTCCTTGGCGCAGAACAGGATTCGGTCCCAGTGCAGACCATCCGGGAGCTGCGCGAGCTCGGTTCTTTCCGCGGGCAGGCTGATCGCGTCGAGTACACCGTCGGGCAGCACACCATGCGGTTCGGCGTCGATGCCCACCGACCGCACCTCGACGCGCCGGCCGACCACGGCACCGCGGTAACCCTCACAGTGTGTCAGCGAGCCGACGACGCCGTCGGGCCAACACGGTTCGCCCTTCTCGCCTTTCAGAATCGGCACCGGTCCGACTCCGATCTCGGCGAGTGCCTGCCGCGCGCAGTACCGCACCGTGACGAATTCGTTGCGCCGCTTGGCCACCGACTTGGCGACCAGCGGCTCCTCCTCGGGCAGCGGCGCCAGTCCCGGCGGATCGCGATAGACCTCCGCGGCCGCCAGCCCGGTCGTCGTCGCCGGTAGCACACCGGACAACAGCGAAGCGGCGACCGTCATCGCGAGACCTGCCTGTCGCGGAGGCGCTGCTGCATCTTCTGGGCGTTCTCCCGCATCTCCTGAGTGATCTGGAAGTGACCGCCGAACTCGTTGAGGTACCCGGGCGGATACTGGGGGTCCGGGAGGATCTGGCGCATCCAGCGATATGGCTTGCGGCGCCGCCACTCTCGTGGATAGCCGACCGACACCTCCTCGAACCGCACACCGTCGTACCACGTCGTGCGCGGAATGTGCAGATGTCCGTAGACCGAGCACACCGCGTTGTAGCGGGTGTGCCAGTCGGCGGTGGCGGTGGTGCCGCACCACAGCGAGAACTCCGGATAGAACATCGCATCGCACGGTTCGCGCACCATCGGGAAGTGGTTGACGAGCACCGTCGGCGTCATCCAGTCCAGGTCCTCGAGCCTCTTGCGGGTGTAGGCCACCCGATCGCGGCACCACGCATCGCGGGTGGCGTACGGCTCGGCGGACAGCAGGAACTCGTCGGTGCCGACGACGTTGCGCTCCCGCGCGATGGCCAGTCCCTCGGCCTTGGTGGCGGCGCCCTCCGGCAGGAAGGTGTAGTCGTACAGCAGGAACATCGGCACGATCGTGGCCGGGCCACCCTCCTCGGTCCACACCGGAAACGGGTGCTCGGGCGTGATGATGCCCATCTCGTCGCACATGTTGACCAGGTAGTCGTAGCGGGCCTTGCCGAAGATCTGCATCGGATCGCGGTTGGTGGTCCACAGCTCGTGGTTGCCCGGAATCCAGATCACCTTGGCGAACCGTTTACGCAACAGGTCCAGGGCCCACCGGATCTCGTCGGTGCGTTCGGCAACGTCGCCGGCGACGATGAGCCAATCGTCGGGCGAGGCCGGGTGCAGCGACTCGGTCACGGGTTTGTTGCCGGTGTGACCCGTGTGCAGGTCGCTGATCGCCCAGAGGGTGGGTCGTCGGCCGTCGCGTGTCACAACCGACCAGGGTACTTAACCAGATCCGCGCGGCTCGCCCGGCAACTAGAACAGGTTCTTGTTTCCACTTCGGGCGCTGGGAGCGGACCGCTAGACTCCCCGCAGGGTCGGACCGACGAACAAAGGGGTGACATGCTCGCCAAGCTGCGCTTGGTCTCGGCACTGTGCGCACTGATCGCTGCGGTGATGGTGGTGTGGCAGGCCAATCCGGCGGGCGCCCCTCGGGTGGATGCCGGCGACATACCGATGACGAATGTCACGACGTCGATCAAGTGGCCCGTCATCGAGACCACCGACCCCTCGCCGTTCAATCCGTGCAAGCAGATTCCGCTCGAGGCGGTGCAGGCGCTCGGTCTGACGTTCACCCCGCCGACGCCGGAGGACCAGCTGCGGTGCCGCTACGACGCGGGCAACTATCAGCTGGCCGTCGAGGCGATCGTGTGGCGCACCTATGAGCAGACGCTGCCCACCGATGCGGTCCAGCTCGACATCGACGGTCACCGTGCGGCGCAGTACTGGGTCATGAAGCCGACTGACTGGAACAACCGCTGGTGGATCACCTGCATGATCGCCTTCGACACCAGCTACGGCGTGCTGCAGCAGTCGCTGTTCTACTCGCCGATCTACTCCGAACCCGACCCCGACTGCATGCAGACCAACCTGCAACGCGCGCACGAGCTGATCCCGCACTACGTGTTCTGATCGGCCCTTGACTCGATGCGGTCCATCGGGCTCGACCGCTCCAGCATCCCGATCGTCTCCTCGCCGTCCCAGCGATAGCGCACACCGGCCTGCTGCAGGGCAGGAAACGTCCAGTTGGCCATCTTTGCCAGTTGTTCGGCGGGGATCGCGGCCGGATCGGTGATGTCGTGGGTGGACAGCACGGTCTCCCCCTCGATGCGCAGGATTCCGCGAGCCGTCTCGAGCACCATCGACACGTCCTCCCCACGCGGTTGCAGTCGGCGCAGCCACGGGGCCTCGACGACGCGGGCGGGGATCAGCGCTGCCGAGTCCCCGAGGTACAGGTACCCCTCGTTGTAGTTCGGCTGCCCGTCGGGCCGCGGCGGGTAGGCGATGTAGCCGAACGCACGTCCGCTGTCGAACAGCGCCGACTGCCAGCAGTGTCCCCAGAACCCCTCCAGCCGACGGACACCCTGCCGACGGATGCGCAGCCCGGTACCTGTGAGCGGCTGCCGACGACCCGCCACCTCCACGGCACCGTCGGCGCGGAACAACTGTTCGTAACGGGCGCCACCCATCAATTCGCCGACCACCGTGGTCTTCAGCTGATCGGCGGCGTCCGCTTGCATCGCGCCCTGGCTCCAGGGCGGCACCGCCATCGTCGCCTCGACCTCGAACCGCACGTCGACCAGCGGGCCGCTCTTGTCACCGGCGGCCAGCGCCTCCGAGGACGTCTCGACCGCGCGGCCGTCGAACGCCACCGTCCACGTGTCGAACGGCGCCACGCACTCGAACGTCAGCGGCCCCGCCCCGAGCACCGTGGGTTTGCCGTCGCGGCCCCGCACCGGCTTGCTCTGGCCGTCGTCGCGTAACCGGTAGACGCGTCCGTCGGCGAACGCCAGGTTGACCTGTAGTCCGTGGGATGCCCAGTTGGACGCGACCGCCTCGACGCCGATTCTGGGCAGGCCGAACTCACCGCTTTCGTCGAACACCCAGAAGCTGACCGAATCCCGCATCTCGGGGTCCTGCGGCCGCTCGTCGAACATGTACTCGCGGGCCGGGTCGATGCCGCCCGTCACGTCGGGGGTCATGGCGCACTTTCCTTCTGCCGCTCCGGACGCCGAGAGCCACCGGCGTAGGCATCTACGTACGCGGCGAACAACGGTCGAATCGCGTTGTCGTCCAGGCCGAACGACTGTGGGTCAGCCTTGGGGTGCGGCTCACGCTTTTCGGCGTTCTCGGCCCACCACCTCCGCATCTGCGCCTCGAACCGGTCGGTCACACCCTCGCCGAGCCAGCTGTACAGCCGCTTGACCTCACCGATCGGATCGGCCTGAATGGCACGAAAGTCGATGTCGTAGAACCGATCCGCGGCCTTCTCGCGGAACGCCATCACCCGCGCGATGCCCGTCGACCACTGGGTGACGTTGAGCTCGCCGAGATAACGCCGGTCGAGGTGGTCGGTGAAACCGCCGACGATGTCGGCGTAGACGTCGACGACCGAGAACAGCACGTCGGCCGGATCGCGGTGTGTCATGACGAAGCGGGCGTCAGGGAACACACGGGCGAGATAGTCCAGCGAAAGCACGTGTGCCGGTGACTTGAGCCGCCACGGGCGGGTCGGCTCCCCCCACTGCAGCAACTTGAGCACCCGTCGTTCGTAGCGGTAGGTCGAGGTGAAATCAGCTGCCTCACAGAGCCATTGAGAGTAGCTGGGAATCTGCGCGTAGGCCTGGAAGATCTGGGATTTGAAGTCGAGCGCCATCAGGTCCAGGCATTCCATCGGGCCGCGGACGTCAGTGGGCACGTGGTGGCGAGTGCCGACGAGCACGTGCCGCTGATCCGGCGGAATGCGGGGGTCCTCGCCGCGCACGGTCGACGGTGGAGGGCACGGCTGCGCGGACTCCCAGCTGCGCAGGTAACGGACATCGGGATCCTGGGCGAGCAGAAACGACAGCGCGGTCGACCCCGTCCGCGGCAGGCCCAGCCCGAACAGCGGCGAGCGGATCTGCTCGTCGTCGATGCCGGGATGGCGCCGGTACCAGTCCTCCACCAAGAGCCGCTGAGACAGGTGCAGCCTGATGCGGTCGTAGACGAAGTGCTCGCCGCGCGCGTTGAGCCGAGCTTCATCGCGCAGGGCACGGACGAGGATCTCCAGGCCCTCCCGGAACGAGTCCTCACCGAAGTCGTCGAGCCCGGTGCGCTCGACGGCCGCGGCCATCAGCTCCTCGACAGATGCCACGCTGCACCTCCCGCCGACCCGCCAACGTTCATCACCGCTCGATACTCGGTAACTCTTCGCGCGGTGTTCAACGTTCGGCAGGATTGTGAATTGGTGACAGTACACTGTCATCATCATGGCCGGCTCGTCAACGCGTGCGTACGACAACAGCGTCCGCAGGCGCAAGGCCGCCGACACTCGTGAGCGCATCGTCGTCGCGGGCAGTGAACTGGTGCACGAGTTCAAGAGTTGGGACTGGCGCGAGCTGACGTTCAGGGCCGTCGCCGCGCGGGCCGGGGTCGGCGAGCGGACCGTGTACCGGCATTTCCCGACCGAACGCCATCTGCACGATGCGGTGATGCAGCGCCTCGAGGACGAGGCCGGCGTGTCCTATGACGACGTCACGTTGGCGAACCTGAGCGAGGTGACGGCGCGGGTTTTCGCGTCGCTGCAACGCTTCTCGGTCGAGCGCAGCGCGCCGTCGCCGGCGGACCCCGCGTTCGTCAGCTCCGACGTGCGCCGCCGCGACGCGCTGCAACGAGCAATCATCGAGGCCGCACCGCAACTGCCCGATGAGCAGCGGCGCGCGATCGCGGGTCTGCTCGACGTGCTGTGCAGCCCGGCCACCTACGAGCGCCTGGTCGCGGTGTGGGGCCTCGACGGCGACGCGGCGACCGATGCGATCGACTGGTTGATGGCCCAGGTGACACGGGCGATCGACGGCGACGGCATCGGTTCTGCGTAGCCTCGTGACGTGACCGCTTCCACCGTCGCCGCCCCGCACGCATCCCGTTCGAAGGTCAAGCAGCTCGCCGGACGCACCGTGTCACGCCTGCTGCGGCTGCCGCCGCACACCACCGACTTCACAACGCACAAGGTCAGCGTGCCGATGCGCGACGGTGTCGAGTTGCGCGCCGACCACTATGCGCCCAGCACAGCGGATCCAGCGGGCACGCTGCTGGTGCGCTGCCCCTACGGTCGCGGCTTTCCCTTCGCAGCCCTTTACGCACGCGTGTACGCCGCGCGCGGCTATCACGTCGTGCTGCAGAGCGTGCGTGGCACCTACGGCTCTGGCGGCGATTTCGATCCGATGGTCAACGAGATCGCCGACGGCGCGGATACCGTCGAGTGGCTGCGCAACCAGGAGTGGTTCACCGGCTCGTTCGCCACGATCGGGCTCTCGTATCTCGGCTTCACCCAGTGGGCGCTGCTCTCCGACCCGCCACCGGAGATGAAGGCCGCGGTGATCACCGTCGGTCCGCACGACGTCAGCGGGCCGCGGTGGGGTCCCGGTTCGTTCGCGCTGAGCGACTTCCTCGGCTGGAGCCATCTGGTGGCCTATCAGGAGGATCCGAACCGGGCGCGGGCACTAATTCGCCAACTGCGGTCACGGCGCCGACTCGCCCGCGCGATGAACCGGCTGCCCGCCGGGGAGGCGGGCCGCACACTGCTGGGCTCGGGCGCGCCGTGGTGGGAGTCCTGGCTCGATCACCCCGATGCCGACGATCCCTTCTGGACCGCGCTGAACTTGCGGCGGGCCTTGGACACCTCCGACGTGCCGGTGCTGCTGATCAGCGGCTGGCAGGATCTGTTCCTGGAGCAGACGATGGCCCAGTATCTACGGCTGCGCGAGCGCGGCGTCGAGGTCGGACTGACTGTCGGCCCGTGGATCCACACCCAGCTGATGACCAAGGCCGCGCCGACGGCCATCCGCGAAACGCTCGACTGGCTGGGCGCTCACCTCACCGGCGCCGAGAGCAAGCGACGCCAACCGGTGCGGATATTCGTCAACGGCAGCGGCTGGATCGATCTGCCCGACTGGCCACCGGCCATGCCCGAGGTAGTGCGTTACCTGCAACCGGGTGGCCGGCTGGGCGATGCCGTCCCGCCGGAGACCGCCACTCCGTCGACGTTCTCCTACAACCCGGCCAATCCGACGCCGACCGTGGGCGGCCGGCTGCTGTCGCCGGAAGGCGGATATCGCAAGGACACCAAATTGGCTCAGCGTGCCGACGTGTTGAGCTTCACCGGCGACCGCCTGCCCGCCGATCTGTACGTGGTGGGGGTGCCGGTCGTCGAGCTGTCGCACTCGTGCGACAACCCGTACAACGACCTGTTCGTGCGCGTGAGCGAAGTGGACGCCAAGGGGCGCTCACGCAATGTGAGCGACGGCTACGTCAGCGCCGCACCCGATTCCGGTCAGGTCCGCATCGAACTCGATCCGATTGCGCATCGCTTCCGTGCGGGTTCGCGCATCCGGGTGATCGTGGCGGGCGGGTCGCATCCCCGGTTCGCCCGCAACCTCGGTACCGGCGAGCCGCTCGGTACGGGTAAGACCCTCGCGCCGGCCACCCATACGGTGCATCTCGGCGATGGCGCGTCGCGGCTGGTGCTGCCCGCCGGACCCCAGCCGCCGACAGGCTGACGCGCGGGTCACCCCACCGAACGGCGCAGTCGCTCGGCGATCTCGCGCAGCGCGGCCTCGTCGTGCACCGGCGCCGCCCATTCGGGATCGACCGGCAGTTGCACCCAGCTGGTACAACCCGCGTACTCGGGTCTGCGGTCGAGCTGCAGCGGCCGCACCAGCGGGCTGGCCTGGACGACGAGCGCGGTGAGCCGATGTTTGGGCCGGAAATCGAGCCGGTCGGCGCGAACCGATGCGTCGGTCCAAATATGCAGGGACGCAACCTGTTCGAGGCGCTCTGGACGGATCACCTCGACCGCGGCCACAACACGAGCGCCGGCTCGGATCACGACTGCGTCGTCGGTGCTGTCGGCGGCCGCTGTGTCGAGCAGATCGCGGTGCTCGGGGCGCACACGTTCGGCGTGGCTGTGCGCGACGGTCGGAAACAGCAAGAATCGCGACGCCGTGACCGCGAACCGCTTCTCGTGGATTCCGCCCTTGCGCAGCAGCACCGTCTGCCTGCCGTCCAACAAGGCGTGCACCGCGGCGCTCCACTCCTTGAGCGCGGGCTGCGTCAGCGTCGTCGTCATCGGGCTATGTCGCGGCCGCCGCTTTGGCGTCCATGCGGGCCCGCACCTCGGGCCGGCGCAACGGCGGCACCGACTTCGGCGGCTGACGCCGCGCCGGCAGGGCCGTCAGCAGCCGGTGGGTGGTGGCGGTGACCTCCGCAACGGCGGCCTCGAAGGCGTCGACGTTGGCCGCGGTCGGCCGGGTGATGCCGCTGACCTTGCGAATGTACTGACGCGCGGCGGCCTCGATCTCCTCGTCGGTGGCCGCCGGTTCGAGCCCGCGTAGCTCGGTGATGTTTCGGCACATGGCTCCACGATAGGTTCGTCGGGTGACTGACGACATCCTGCTCATCGACACCCGCGACCGGGTGCGCACCCTGACCCTCAACCGACCGCAGTCGCGCAACGCGCTGTCGTCCGAGCTGCGCAGGCGGTTCTACCGCGCCCTCGGAGAGGCTCAGGCCGACGACGACGTCGACGTCGTGATCGTCACCGGCGCCGATCCGGTGTTCTGCGCGGGTCTGGACCTCAAGGAGCTGGGCGACACCAGCGAGCTGCCCGACATCTCGCCGAAGTGGCCGCCGATGACCAAGCCGGTGATCGGCGCGATCAACGGCGCGGCGGTCACCGGGGGCCTTGAGATCGCCCTGTACTGCGATGTGCTGATCGCCTCCGACCAGGCGCGGTTCGCCGATACGCACGCCCGGGTCGGGCTGTTGCCGACGTGGGGGCTGTCGGTGCGCTTGCCGCAGAAGGTCGGCATTGGCATGGCCCGCCGGATGAGTTTGACCGGCGACTATCTGTCGGCCGAGGATGCGCTGCGGACCGGGCTGGTCACCCAGGTGGTGCCGCACGCCGAGCTGATGTCGAGCGCGCGGCAGGTCGCGGCGTCGATCGTCGGCAACAACCAACGGGCCGTGCGTGCGCTGCTGGCGTCCTATCACCGCATCGACGAGGCGCAGACCAACGAGGGACTGTGGATCGAGGCGGCGTCGGCGCGCGAGTGGATGCGCACCACCAGCGGCGACGACATCGCCGCCAACCGCGACGCCGTCCTGCAGCGAGGCCGCTCCCAGCTGCGCTGACCTTCCCTTTGTTGCGCGAACGTGCGTGTCTGCACACGACACGCCGCTGATTTACAGCAGTTTGCGCACCCTCGTACGCTGCGAGCGTGAACGAAGCGCATGAGTACTGCGGAAGCGAGGAATGGCGGCAGCTGATCCGCGAGGTGATCCTGCCGTGGGCGTTGGGTGAGATCGACCTCGGCGACGACGTCATCGAGGTCGGCCCCGGCTACGGCGCGACCACCGACGTGTTGAGCGAATCGGTGGGCCGGCTGACGTCAGTCGAGATCGACGACGAACTCGCGGCGATGCTGACCGCTCGCTTCGCCGACGTCCCGAACGTCGAGATCGTGCGCGGCGACGCGACGGCGCTGTCCTACGACGACGACCGCTTCACCGGCGCAGCATGTTTCACGATGCTGCACCACGTCCCCACCGCCGAACTTCAGGACCGGCTGTTCGCCGAGGTCGCACGGGTCCTGCGGCCGGGGGCGGCGCTGGTGGCCAGCGACAGCCTCGGCAGCGACGAGTTGGCCGTCGCGCACGAGGGCGACACCTACAATCCCGTCGACCCCGATACGCTGCCGGACCGGTTGGCGGCGGCGGGTTTCGGCGATGTGCGGGTCAAGACGACGGAGTTCGGCTGGGCCGCGGTAGCCCGCGCACGCTCATAGCGCGGACGCTGACGCCCCGCGAGCGCCCACATTCAGCCATTTCTTGGCGGTGTGTCGTACACAGACACGGGCGCTCGCGGCAGGAAAGTCAAGCCGTGCCCGGCACCAGCCAACGGCCCGAGAAGGCGCGCCAGCCGACGAAGACCAACCGCAGCACCATGAACGTCGACAGCCCCGCCCAGATGCCCAGCAGCCCCCAGCCGAACGCGAGCGACAACCAGATCAACGGGAGGAAGCCCACCAGCGCGCTCGTCAGCGTCGCGTTGCGCATGAACTTCGCGTCGCCCGCACCCAGCAACACGCCGTCGAGCGCGAAAACGATTCCGGCGACCGGCAATTGGGCCACCATGAACCACCACGGCACGCCGATGGCGTCGAGCACCGAGCGGTCGTCGGTGAACACGCTCGGAAACACCGACGCACCGGCCGCGAACACGATGGCGAGCACCGCCGAGGCCAGCGTCGAGAAGATCGTCACTCGCCACGCCACCGACTTCGCGTGCGTCAGCTGCCCCGCACCCAACGCCGCACCCACCAGGGACTGAGCGGCGATCGCCAGCGAATCGAGAACCAGCGCAAGGAAATTCCACAGCTGCAGCACGACCTGGTGCGCGGCGACGGCGGCCGCGCCGAACCGTGCGGCGACGGCACCTGCCGACACGAAACACGCCTGGAACGCCACCGTCCGCAACACCAGGTCGCGGCCCATGACCACCTGCGCGCGCAACACCTCGGGGTGCACCCGCAGCGGCACCCTTTCGATCAGCAGGGCGCGACAGAACAGCGCGGCGGCCAGCCATTGGCCCACCGCGTTCGCGACGGCCGAGCCGGGCAACCCGAGCCGGGGCATGCCGAGCCAGCCGTACACCAGCAGCGGGCACAGCACCGCCGACACCGCGAACCCGAAGACGACGAACTTCAACGGCCGCACGATGTCCTGCACCCCGCGCATCCACCCGTTGCCCGCCGCCGACACCAGGATGGCCGGTACGCCGAGGATCGCGATGCGCACCCACGACAGCGCCTCGTCGGCGATCTCTCCCCCGTCGGAAGACCCCGCCAACGCCGACACCAACGGCACCGCGAACACCTGCACCGCCGCGACGATGACCGCACCCAACCCCAGCGCCAGCCAGGTGGCCTGCACGCCTTCCCCGACCGCGGCCGCCCGATCGCCTGCGCCGTAGAAGCGGGCCGAGCGCGCGGTGGTTCCGTACGCCAGGAATGTCATCTGGGAGCTCACCGTGGTGAGTATCAGACCGCCGATCGCCAGCCCCGCCAACGCCAACGCGCCCAACCGGCCCACGACCGCGAGATCGAACAGCAGGTAGATCGGTTCGGCCGCCAGCACTCCGAGCGCCGGCAATGCCAGGCCGGCTATCCGGCGGCCGGTCGCCGCAGCGTTCGGCGGCTCCGGTGCGGGCTCAGCCAAGGGCCGTGTGCAACGCCTTCACCACGTCCTCGGCGGACCCGGTGGCCGAATATCCCGCGGCCAGCCGGTGACCGCCACCGCCGAACCCACTCGCGACCGGCGACAGGTCATAGGACTTGGCCCGCATCGACACCGACCAGTGCCCCGGCTCGATCTCCTTGAACACCGCGGCCACCTCGGCCTCCTCGGTGGTGCGCACGATGTCGACGATGCTCTCGACCTCCTCGGGCCGGGCGTTGACCCACTCGTCGTACGCCACCACCGCGTACACCAGGCCCCGTCCTCCGGCAGCATCAGGCAGCAGCTGCGCCGAGGACAGCACCCGCGACAGCATCGGCAGCCAGGCGTACGGATGGGTGTCCAGCAGGGTCCGGCTGATGCCGGCGTTGTCGACGCCGAGATCGACCAGCCGCGCCGCCAGCCGGTGCGCGCGGGGCGTGGCCCACCGGAACGAACCGGTGTCGGTGGTCAAGCCCGCGTACAAGCAGTGCGCGACGCCGATGTCGATCGGCTTGTCCCACGCGTCGAGCAGGTCGGCCACCAGCATCGTGGTGGAGTCCGCCGAGGCGTCGACGTAGTTGGCGGTGCCGAACAGCTGGTTGGAGGCGTGGTGGTCGATGACCAAGACCTCGCGGCCGTCGTCGACGAGGCGGCGCAGCACGCCGAGGCGGTTGACGCTGGGAATGTCGACGGTGACGACCAGGTCGGGGTCGCGGCGCATCTCGTCGGGTCCGACGAGCAGTTGTCCGCCGGGCAGCGACTGCAGCGATTCGGGCAGTTTCTCCGGCGCCGCGAAACTCACCTGGACGCTCTTGCCCACCTGATCGAGCACCAGCGCCAGCGCCAGCCCGGCACCGATGGTGTCGGCGTCGGGGTAGACGTGGCAAACCACCGCAACCGAGGCGGCCGCCGACAGCAATTCGGCAGCGGCGCGGGCGTCGACCCGATCGCCCACTTCCAGGGCGTCAGTCGTCTTGTCGATCGCGGTCACCGCTGTCCTCAGAGTCGTCGGGCCCCCCGGCTACTGCCTCGCCCTCCACCTCACTGACACGGTACGGGTCCGCATCGCCCGCGTGCTTGGCACCTTGCCGAACTCTCGCCAAATCCTCATCGGCGGCGCGAGCGCGGGCCAGCAGTTTCTCCATCTTGACCGCGGCGTCGGGAACGGTGTCGCGCTCGAACGCCAGGGTGGGCGTGAACCGCACACCGAGGCTCGCGCCCACCTTGGACCGCAGCACGCCTTTGGCTTTCTCGAGCGCGGCCGCTGCCCCGCCGTAATCCGGCTCTTCGGACAGCGACGCGCCGAGCACCGTGTAGTACAGCGTCGCGTCGTGCAGATCGTTGGTGACCTTGGCGTAGGTGATCGTCACCCCGGCCAGCCGCGGATCCTTGATCTCGTATTCGATCGCCGAGGCGACGATGGTGGAGATGCGTTTGGCCAGTCGCTTCGCCCGTGCGGGGTCAGCCATCTACACCCGTTCCTTCTCGACCAACTCGTAGGTCTCGATGACGTCGCCTTCCTTGATGTCGGAGTACGTCAGCGTCAGACCGCATTCATAACCCTCGCGGACCTCGGTGACGTCGTCCTTCTCCCGGCGCAGCGACGACACGGTGAGGTTCTCGGCCACGACGACGTTGTCGCGCAGCAGCCGGGCCTTCGCGTTGCGACGCATGATTCCGGACTGGACGAGGCAGCCGGCGATGTTGCCGACCTTCGACGACCGGAAGATCGCCCGGATCTCGGCGCGGCCGAGTTCGCGCTCCTCGTAGATCGGCTTGAGCATGCCCTTGAGCGCTGCTTCGATCTCATCGATCGCCTGGTAAATGATCGAGTAGTAGCGGATCTCCACACCCTCGCGGTTGGCCAGCTCGGTGGCTTTGCCCTCCGCGCGGACGTTGAAGCCGATGATGATCGCGTCCGAGGCCGACGCCAGGTTGACGTTGGTCTCGGTGACACCACCGACGCCGCGGTCGATGACACGCAGCTCCACCTCGTCGTCGACCTGGATACCCAGCAGTGCCTCCTCGAGCGCCTCGACGGTACCGGCGTTGTCGCCCTTGAGGATCAGGTTCAACTGGCTGGTTTCCTTCAGCGCCGAATCCAGATCCTCGAGGCTGATCCGCTTGCGGCTGCGCGCCGCCAGCGCGTTGCGCTTGCGCGCGCTGCGCCGATCGGCGATCTGACGCGCGATGCGGTCCTCGTCGACGACGAGCAGGTTGTCACCGGCGCCGGGCACCGACGTGAAGCCGATGACCTGCACGGGCCGGGAGGGCAGCGCCTCCTCGACATCCTCGCCGTGTTCGTCGACCATTCGGCGGACACGACCGTAGGCGTCACCCGACACGATCGAGTCGCCGACGCGCAGCGTGCCGCGCTGCACCAGCACCGTGGCCACCGGGCCGCGACCGCGGTCCAGGTGCGCCTCGATCGCGACACCCTGGGCCTCCATGTCCGGGTTGGCCCGCAGGTCCAGGGCGGCGTCCGCGGTCAGCACGACCGCTTCCAGCAGCGCCTCGATGTTGGTGCCCTGCTTGGCGGAGATGTCGACGAACATCGTGTCGCCGCCGTAGTCCTCGGGGATGAGCCCGTATTCGGTGAGCTGGCCGCGGATCTTGGCGGGGTCGGCGCCTTCCTTGTCGATCTTGTTGACCGCCACCACGATCGGAACCTCGGCGGCCTGGGCGTGGTTGATCGCCTCGACGGTCTGCGGCATCACGCCGTCGTCGGCGGCGACCACCAGGATCGCGATGTCGGTGGCCTTCGCACCGCGGGCACGCATGGCGGTGAACGCCTCGTGACCCGGGGTGTCGATGAACGTGATCGGCCGGACGGTGCCGTCGAGGTCGACCTCGACCTGGTACGCGCCGATGTGCTGGGTGATGCCGCCGGCTTCGCCCTCGCGGACGTTGGCCTGACGGATGGTGTCCAGCAGCCGGGTCTTGCCGTGGTCGACGTGGCCCATGACCGTGACCACCGGCGGACGCTGTTCGAGGTCCTCCTCGCCGCCTTCGTCCTCGCCGTAGGTGAGGTCGAACGACTCGAGCAGTTCGCGGTCCTCGTCCTCCGGGGAGACGACCTGAACCTTATAGTTCATCTCGCTGCCGAGCAGTTCGAGGGTGTCGTCGCCGACGGACTGCGTCGCGGTGACCATCTCGCCGAGGTTGAACAGCGCCTGCACCAGCGCGGCCGGGTTGGCGTCGATCTTCTCGGCGAAGTCGCTCAGCGACGCGCCGCGGGCCAGCCGGATGGTCTCGCCGTTGCCGTGCGGCAGTCGGACGCCACCGACGACCGGCGCCTGCATGTTCTCGTATTCGGCGCGTTTCGCCCTCTTCGACTTGCGTCCGCGCTTGGGCGCGCCGCCGGGACGACCGAACGCACCGGCCGCACCGCCACGCTGGCCGGGACGGCCACCGCCGCCGGGACGACCCCGGAAGCCTCCGCCGGCGGGCGCGCCGCCGCCACCGCCGCGGTAGTTACCGCCGCCACCGGCACCGCCGGGACCGCCGGGACGACCGCCGCCGCCACCGGGTCCGCGACCACCGGGGCCCGGACGCGGACCACCGGGGCGACCCATCGCACCGGGCCGGGCGCCGGGCGGACGCGGCGGCATATTGCCGGGCGTCGCACCGCCTGGGCGTGGCGCGCCGGGACGCGGACCACCGGGCCCGGGACGGGGGCCTTGGGGACGGGGAATCGGCCGGTCGACCGGCTGTTGAGAGGAGAACGGGTTGTTGCCGACGCGGGGTACGCGTGGCGCCGGCTTCGGCGCGCCCGGCGTGGGGCCCGGCCGCGGGCCGGGGGTCGGCCCCGGGCGGCTGGGCGGCGCGGCGGGTGTGGCCGGCGGGGCGGCGGCCGCCGCGGGTGGCGCGACGGCCGGAGCCTCGGTGGCGGGTGCCGCAGGCTTGGGCGCCGGCGCGGGCTCCGTCGGAGCGGCGCTCTTGGCAGGCGCGGCCGGCGCGGCGGTCGATGGGGCGGCCGCCGAACCATTGCCATCGGATTTGACCTTCTCGGCGGCCTTTTTGCCGCCGCCGAAGGATTCGCGCAACCGGCGCGCAACCGGGGCCTCCACCGTGGAGGATGCGGATTTGACGAATTCGCCTTGTTCGCTCAGACGAGCGAGAACTTCCTTACTGGTGACACCGAGTTCCTTGGCCAACTCGTGTACACGGGCCTTACCTGCCACTACATCTCCATCTCTAGAGGCGTCAGCGGTGGTAGGCGCCGCGCCTCGGGTTAGCTATGACGCATGGTCATCGGGACTTCACGGTGTGCTCATGTTCTTCGCTACCTGTTCTGTTGCCGAGGGGTCGGGCGGGTCGGCACTGCTGCGAGTGCCGACACACTCGATCACCGCGGATACGTCCGGTGAACCGGTGATGCGCAACGCTCGACCGAACGCTCGCCGACGAATCGCTGCCTCGAGGCACTGAGGAGTGGGATGCAGCCACGCACCCCGCCCCGGCAGCTTTCTCGCCCGGTCAACGGTGACGGTGCCGAGAGAATTCCCAGCCCCATCGACGTTGCCGACAGCGACCACCCGAAGCAGTTCGACGGCCAGCTCTCGTTTCCGGCAACCAACGCAGGTCCGCACCGGTCCGACAGGATCGTCGGGGCTGCGTCGTTGCGCCGAAGCCGAAGTCTCGCGCTGGATCACAGGTGAGTCTACCGTCACGTCCGCTGGTATTTGAAATGGCTGCGCTGCTCGGCGTGGACGCGTGCGCCGGCCGGCGCTTACCGGTCCCCCACGGCGCCGCGGGCCGCGTCCTGGTCGGGCTCGCCGGTGCCCGCGGGAGGCGCGTCGCTGCGGATGTCGATGCGCCAACCGGTGAGCCGGGCCGCCAGCCGGGCGTTCTGCCCTTCCTTGCCGATGGCCAGCGACAGCTGGAAGTCGGGTACGACGACGCGGGCCGCGCGGGCGGCCTCGTCGATGACGGTCACCGAGACCACCTTGGCCGGTGAGAGCGCGTTGGCGACGAACTTCGCCGGATCGGGGTCGTAGTCGATGATGTCGATCTTCTCGCCCGACAGTTCGCTCATCACATTGCGCACCCGCTGACCCATCGGCCCGATGCAGGCGCCCTTGGCGTTGAGCCCAGGAACCCGCGAGGCCACCGCGATCTTCGAGCGGTGACCGGCCTCCCTGGCGACCGCGACGATCTCGACCGAACCCTCGGCGATCTCGGGCACCTCGAGCGAGAACAGCTTGCGCACCAGGTTCGGATGCGTGCGCGACAACGTGATCAGCGGTTCCCGCGCGCCGCGGCTGACGCCCACGACGTAGCAGCGCAACCGGTCGCCGTGTTCGTAGCGCTCGCCGGGCACCTGCTCCGCGGCGGGGATGACGCCCTCGGAACCCTTCGTCTCACTGCCCATCCGGACCACGACGAGGCCGCGGGCGTTGGCCCGCGCATCACGCTGGATCACCCCGCCCACGATGTCGCCCTCGCGCGCGGAGAACTCGCCGTAGGTCTTCTCGTTCTCGGCGTCGCGGAATCTCTGCAACATCACCTGCCGCGCCGTCGTCGCGGCGACGCGACCGAATCCTTCTGGGGTGTCGTCCCATTCGGTGATCGTGTTGCCGTCCTCGTCCACCTCGCTCGCGATGACCTTGACCTCGCCGGTCTTGCGGTCGATCTCGATGCGCGCCTCGGCGGCATGGCCCTCGGTGTGTCGATAGGCCGTCAGCAGCGCGGATTTGATGGTCTCGACGAGCTCGCCCACCGGTATTCCGCGGTCGACCTCGATGGCGTGTAGCGCGGCCATGTCGATGTTCACGCCGACGCCTCCTTCCCAGATTGGCCGACCAGCTCCAGCTCTCGCGGATTGGGAGGCGAGAATTCAACTTGCACAACAGCTTTCGAGATACCGTTGAGCGGCAACTCGCGGACCGAGAAGTTGGCCTGTCGGCCGGCCCGCACCACCAAACGCACCACGCCGTCGCGGGTTTCGCCGAGCCTGCCGGTGAGCTGCGAGCCGTCGGACAGGGTCAGTTCGACCTTGCGGCCGCGCGCTCGGCGGTAGTGCTTCTCGGCGGTCAGCGGCCGGTCCACACCCGGTGAGGTGACCTCGAGGACATAGGGCGCGGATCGGTCGTCGACCTCATCGAGCAGCGCAGAAGCAGCACGGGACAGTTGGGCGATCGAAGCGAGGTCGAGGCCGTCGTCCCCGTCGGCCACCACCGTGATGCGCGGCGGACGCGCGGCCGGGTCGACGATCACGTCCTCGATTTCGTAACCCGCACGCGCGAACTCGCCGTCGAGTAGCTCGATCACCTCTTTCTGCGACGGTAATCCCGCAGAACGCTCCGTCACGGCGAGCTCCTCGTCTTGAGTTGTCCGGACACGATCCCCGGCGACACACCTCGGAACCAACACTCCACGATACGCCAGCACCGGCGCGGTAAACGCCAAACGAACACCGATGCGGACCGAGCGCAATGGCAAGATGATCTCCGTGCCGAGCCCCCCGCCGACCATCAGCAGAAGACGCGTGTTGGCCTCGGCGGCGGCATTGGCGCTGCTGGGCGCAACCGCGGCCGCCTGCGGCTCGCCGCCTCCGCCGCCCGAGGTCGACGAACTCGCCGCTCAGCTCGAGCGTGCGCGCGCCGACAGCCAATTGGCCACCGACGCGGCGGCCAACGAGCGCGGGACCGTTGCGGAGGCCCTGACGGCGGTGGCGGCCGAACGCGCGGCCCACGCCCAGGCGCTGTCCGACGAGTTGGTCCGGTTGCGCGGCGACGAGGCACCCACGTCCACTCCTACCAGCACCACCGCGGAACCGGCGAAGCCGCCCACCGTCAAGGACGCCGTCAACGCGCTGCGGGCGTCGGCGTCGAGCGCCGCCGAGCTGGCGGCCAAACTGTCGGGCTACCGCGCCGGACTCGTCGCCTCGATCGCCGCGGCGTGCACGGCCGCGTACATGGTCGCCCTCGCCGAACCGGAGAAACCGCTATGACATCGGCAGAGCCCACGCCGACGCGGCCGTCGGAGGCCGCGGACGGCGCGCTCTACGACGCGATCGCCACCGAACACGCGACCATCTACGGATACGGCGTCGTGTCGGCGCGCTCGGCGCCCGAGGACAACACGCTGGTGGCCAAGTCCATGGCCGAGCACCGTGAACGCCGCGAGGCCGGGCTGCAGATGCTCGAGGACCGGTCCGTCGCCGGCCCCCTGCCCGCTGCGGGCTATCAGCTGCCGATGGAGGTCAAGACCCCCGCCGACGCCGCCAGGCTCGCGGTGCGGATGGAGGAGGACGCGGCCGTCGCGTGGCGCGCCGTCGTCGAGCAGGCCACCTCCGAGCAGGAGCGGGCGTTCGGCGTTGAGGCGCTGACGCAGTGCGCGGTGCGGGCGGCGCGGTGGAGCCGACTGCTGGGCACGACGCCGGTCACGGTGCCGTTTCCCGGCGGCAGCGAGTAACCACCACGCGCCGAGTGTGGGCGTATGTCACGCCTCGGCCGCCTCAGGCGTGCGGGTAACCCACGTTCGCGCTAGGGCCGGAGGGCGGCGACGATCTCGTCGGCCGCGGCGCCGACCGCAATCTCGCGCGTCTCGCCGGAGAACCGGTCGCGCAGCTCGACGACGCCGTCGGCCCAGCCGCGGCCGACCACGACGAGCCACGGCACACCGAGCAGCTCGGCGTCCTTGAACTTCACCCCCGGCGAGGCGGTGCGGTCGTCGAGCAGCACGTCAATCCCGCGGCAATCCAATTCGCCGGCCAGTTCTTCGGCCCCGGCGCGCGCCGCGGCGTCCTTGTTCGCGATGACGAGGTGGACGTCGAACGGTGACACCTCCGACGGCCAGCGCAGCCCGAGCTCGTCGTGGTGTTGTTCGGCGATGACGGCAACCAGCCGCGACACCCCGATGCCGTAGGAGCCCATGGTCAACCGGACCGGCTTGCCGTTTTCGCCGAGCACGTCGACCTCGAACGCGTCGGTGTACTTGCGGCCCAGCTGGAAGATGTGGCCGATCTCGATACCGCGCGCGCTCACCAGCGGCCCGGCCCCGTCCGGCGACGGGTCGCCGTCGCGCACCTCGGCGGCCTCGATGGTGCCGTCGGCGACGAAGTCGCGACCGGCCACCAGGCCCACGACGTGCTTGCCGGGTTGGTCGGCGCCGGTGATCCACGACGTCCCGTCGACCACCCGGGGGTCGACCAGATAGCGAACCCCGTTGGCCAGCAATGCCTTCGGGCCGATGTACCCCTTGACGAGGAACGGATACCTGGCGAAGTCGGCGTCGTCGAGCAGCGCGTACTCGGCCGGTTCGAGCGCGGCGCCCAGACGTTTGTCGTCAACCTCCCGATCGCCGGGCACACCGATGCCCAGCAGCTCCCACTCGCCGCCCGGCACGCGGGTCTTGAGCATGACGTTCTTGAGGGTGTCGGCCGCGGTGACGGTGCGGTCGAGGGTCGCGTTGGCCCAGTCGACCAGCGTGGCGATCGTCGGAGTGTCCGGGGTGTCGTGGACCTTGGCCTCGGGCTGCCCGTCGATGGGCAGCGCAGCCGGGGCGGCGGTGGTCACCGCTTCGACGTTGGCGGCGTAGCCGGATTCCAGACACCGCACGAACGTGTCCTCGCCGATCTCGCTCTCGGCCAGGAACTCCTCGGACGCGCTGCCGCCCATCGCCCCCGAGACCGCCGAGACGATGACGTACCGGACGCCCAACCGGTCGAAGATCCGCTGGTAGGCCTGCCGGTGGGCCAGGTACTGCGCGCGCAGCCCGTCGTCGTCGACGTCGAACGAGTACGAGTCCTTCATGACGAACTCGCGGCCGCGCAGGATTCCCGCGCGCGGGCGCGCCTCGTCGCGGTACTTGGTCTGAATCTGGAACAGCAGCAGCGGAAAGTCCTTGTAGGAGCTGTACTCCCCCTTGACCGTCAGGGTGAAGAACTCTTCGTGCGTCGGGCCCAGCATGTAGTCGTTGCGCCGGCGGTCCTGCAGCCGGAACACGCTGTCGCCGTACTCGGTCCAGCGGTTGGTCGTCTCGTACGGCCCCTTCGGCAGCAGCGCAGGGAACAGGATCTCCTGGCCGCCGATGGCGGTCATCTCGTCGCGGACGACCCGTTCGATGTTGCGCAGCACCCGCAGCCCCAGCGGCAGCCAGCTGTACAGGCCGGGCCCGACCGGTCGGACGTAGCCGGCGCGGATCAGCAGTTTGTGGCTGGGCACTTCGGCGTCGGCCGGGTCGTCACGCAGGGTGCGCAGGAACAGCTCCGACATGCGGGTGATCACAGGCGACAACCTTACTGACCGTGTTGATCCCCCGATCGCTACGCTCCTACCCCGCCGGAACCCGGGCTACAGCTCGCCGGCCTCCACAGCTTCCTTGGTGTGCTGCGCGGAGGCGATCTGACGGGAGGAGAAGCCGATGAAGAAGGCGGCGACACCGACCAGCACCGCGACACCGGCGACCCACAGCAGCGAATAGGTGTAGCCGTAGCCGAGCGCGTCCAGTTGGGCGGGCGTCATGTCCTTGACCGGTCCGGTGGTGCCGCCCAGGTACAGCGTGCGCGACGTCTGCACCGCCTGGATGACGACGAGCACCAAGGGACCGCCGAGGTTCTGGACCATCAGCGTGATCGACGACACCGGGCCGATCTCGCCGGGACCCACTCCGGCGATCGCGCACAGCGGCAGGATCACCGCGATTGCTCCGATGCCGAAGCCGCCGATCACAATCGGCGCGAACAGGTCCGGGAAGTACGGGATGCTGCGGTCCAGCGTCGACCCGTACAGCATCGCGCCCAGCACGAACAGGCCGCCGCCGAGGATCAGCCAGCGTGGTGCGACAAGCGGCGCGAGTCGGGCGGCCACCGCGGTGCCCACCCCGAACGCGAGCGCGAACGGGATGAAGCAGATGCCCGCTTCGAGCGCCGAGTAGCCCAGAACGTCCTGCACCAGCAGACCGATCATCACGGTCAGCGTCAGCAGCACGCCGCCGGCCAGGAACAGCGCGATGAACGTCATGACCCGGTTGCGGTTGTCGAACACCGAGAACGGCACGATCGGGTGCTGGGCGGTGCGTTCGACGAGCAGGAAGCTGATGAAGAAGACCGCAGAGGCGACCGCGGCGCCGATGACCAGCGGGTCGACCCAGCCGCGCGGCGGGCCCTGGGTGAAGACGAGCACCGCCGACGAGCAACCCAGCGTGGCGAGCAACGCGCCGGTGATGTCGAGTTTGAGTCGCTCGTGGTGTGTTTCGGCCAGTTTGAGTACCGCGATGGTGATGATCGCGATGCCGATCGGCACGTTGATCAGAAACGCCAACCGCCAGGAGATCACCGTCAGAGCGCCACCGAGCACCAGGCCGAGCACCGAGCCGATGCCCTGCATGGCCGCGGAGATGGCGAGCGCGCGGTTACGCGCCTGGCCGACCGCGTAGGTCGTCGCGATCAGCGCCAGCCCGGTGGGCGCCGCCACCGCCGCCCCGATGCCTTGTACCGCGCGCGCGACGATCAGCGTGGCGGGGTCGGTGGCCAACCCGCAGACCAGCGAGGCGATGGTGAAGACCCCGACGCCGGACAGGAATGCGCGCTTGTGACCGATCGCGTCGCCGACGCGGCCGCCGAGCAGCAGCAGTCCGCCGAACGCCAGGACATAGGCGGTGATCACCCAGCTCTTGCTGGCGTCGGTGAGGCCGAGGTCGGCCTGCATCCGGGGCAGCGCGACGATCACGATGGTGCCGTCCAGCGTCGACATCAGCTGCATGCCCGTGATCGCGATGATCGCCGGGCCCAGAACGGACTTGGCGAGCGGCAACGCCGCGGGCGGCACGGGACGGTCCGTCGACTCGGAGGAACCACCGACGGCAGACATGGAACGCCACCCTACCGAGTGCCGTTTCGGTGTACTCGGTCGCGGCGGACGCGACGGACTACACCGAAGTCACAACTCTCCGGAGTGAGATGTCGAGCTAAAGCTCTCCGGTGTTGGATGTCGAGCTAAAGCTCTCCGGAGTCGATCGCGTCCTTGACTTCCTGCGCATGCGCAACCTGCGACGCGCTGTAGCCGATGAACAGCGATGCGAGCCCGACCACGACCGCCACCGCGGCCACCCACAGCAGTCCGTAGGTGTAGCCCTGGTCGAGCGCGTGCAGCTGCGCGGCGTTCATGTCGTTCACCGGCCCTGTGGTGCCGCCCAGATACAGCGTGCGCGACGTGATCACGGCCTGGATGATGGCCAGCACGACGGGCCCGCCCAGGTTCTGCAGCATCAGCGCGATCGCCGACACGGGGCCGATCTGGTCGAAGCCGACCCCGGCGATCGCCGACAGCATCAGCGGCACCACGATCATTCCGATGCCCAGGCCGCCGACGGTGATCGGCAGCACCAGGTTCGGGAAGTACGGGATGTTGGCGTCGAGCGTGGAGCCGTAGATCATCGCACCCAGCACCAGCACGCCACCGGCGATGACCAGCAGCCGAGGCGGGAACATCTGCACCAGCTGCGACGAGAGCCCCAGCCCGATCCCGAGCGCGATCACGAACGGAATGAATCCGATGCCTGCGCGCAGCGGGCTATAGCCCATGATGTCCTGCACGTACAGCCCGATCAGCACGGTGAGCGTGAACATCACGCCGCCGGCCAGGAACACCGCGGCGAAGGTCGCGACCCGGTTGCGGTCCTTGAACAGGTCGAACGGCATGACGGGGTTGGCCGCCGTGCGCTCGACGTAGAGGAACGCGAGGAAGGCGGCGCAGGCGGCGAGACCCGAACCCAGCGTGATCGGTGACAGCCAGCCCTGTTCCGGTCCCATCGAGAACCCGAACACCGCCGCGGTGCAGCCGAGGGTGGCCAGGATCGCGCCCGTGGCGTCCAGCTTGAGCCGCTCGCGGTTCGTCTCGCGCAGCGTCTTGCGCGCCAGGTGGATCATCACCAGGCCGATCGGCACGTTGATCAGAAACGCCCAGCGCCACGACACCTCGGTCAGCGCTCCGCCGACGATCAGGCCCATCACCGAACCGATTCCGGTCATCGCGGCGAATATCGCGGTGGCCGCGTTGCGGGCCGGGCCCTTCGGGAACGTGGTGGCGATCAATGCCAGTGCTGTGGGTGACGCGATGGCCGCGCCGACGCCCTGCAGCAGGCGGGCGACCACCAGGGTCGCCTCGTTCCACGCGAGGCCGCACAGGACCGAGGCGATGGTGAACAGCGCCACGCCGACGATGAAGGTGCGCTTGCGGCCGATCGTGTCGCCGAGTCGCCCACCGAGCAGCATCAACCCGCCGAAGGTCAGCACGTAGGCGGTGATCACCCAGCTGCGGCCGGCGTCGGAGAGGCTCAGCTCGTCCTGGATCTTAGGAAGCGCGACGATCGCGATCGTGCTGTCCATCGTCGCGAGAAGCTGCATACCGCCGATAGCGATGACCGCCGCGATGAACCTCGGCGACGGCAGCCACGTCGAGGACCTGCCGGTTTGCCCGCGCACGGACTCGACAGCGGTCTTCTGGGAGTGCGGTGGGAACGCTCCGTTTGCCCCACCTTCGACGTCACGGCGCATGGCAGCACGCTCTGCGTCATTGAGAGCCGTCATGCGGGTTACCTTACAGTAATCTTAAGAATCCTTTAACCGCCGAAGGCGGCCACGGGCCCGATCACGATGATCGCAGGGGGCCGAATTCCGTCCTCGCGGATGCGTTCTGCCGCATCGGCGAGCGTCGCGCGCAAAGTCCGCTGTGCGGAGGTTGTGCCGTGCTGAACGACCAGCACCGGTGTATCCGCTGGTCGTCCGCCTTCCAGCAGAGCGGTCGCGAACAGTTCGATGCGTTCGACCGCCATCAGCAACACGATGGTGCCCGAGAGCGCGGCCAGGGCATTCCAATTGACTAACGATTCGGGATGCCCGGGCGCGACGTGCCCGCTGACCACCACGAACTCGTGGGTGACGTGCCGATGGGTGACGGGCACGCCGGCGAGCGCGGGAACTCCTATGGCACTGGTCACACCGGGTACGACGGTGACCGGGATGCCGGCCTCGGCGCACGCCAACACCTCTTCGTATCCGCGCGCGAACACGAACGGGTCGCCGCCCTTGAGCCGCACCACGAACTTGCCCGCCTTGGCCCGGTCGATCAGCAGGCCGTTGATCGCGTCCTGCGCCATGGCCCGCCCGTACGGAATCTTCGAGGCGTCGATGACCTCGACATGCGGCGGCATCTCGGCCAACAGTTCCTGGGGCGCGAGCCGGTCGGCGACGACGACGTCGGCGTGCGCCAGGAGCCGGCGCCCCCGAACGGTGATCAACTCGGGATCACCCGGCCCGCCTCCCACGAGCGCCACGCCGCCGTGCACGACGTCGGCGGTCGCCGAACTGTCCGGGGCGATGAGCCCCCGCTGCATCGCCTCGTGGATCGCGGACCTGATCGCCGCCGACCGGCGGTGCTCACCACCGGCGAGCACACCGACCGACAGGCCCTCGTACTCGAACGATGCGGGGGTGACCGCGGTGCCCTCGACGGCCACGTCCGCGCGCACGCAGAAGATGTGGCGCGCCTCGGCCTCGGCGACGACGGCGGCGTTGACGGCCGGGTCGTCGGTGGCCGCGATCGCGTACCAGGCACCCTCGAGGTCGCCGGGGCGAAACTCACGCAGCTCCAGTGTGATTCCCGTCATCGCCTCGACCACGGGAGTGGCATCACGCGCGATCACGACCACGTCCGCGCCGTTGGCCACCAGAAGCGGCAGGCGGCGCTGCGCCACGCTGCCGCCGCCGACGACGACGACCTTTCTGCCGGTCAGGCGTAGACCGACGAGGTAGGCGTTCTCGGTCACTGATCCGAATCCTGTTCGCGCGAGCTCATCGGCGCGAGCTTAGAGGCCGCGGCCACCGCCACGAAGCGGCTGATCGCCCGCGGGTGCGCGGCGGGGTGGGTGTGCAGGTAGCCGGCATGCACGGCTCCGTCCACGACACCGTCCCTTCTCCTGTCGGTGGCCTGGCCGGCGAAGATCCACGCGGGTGCATAGTCGTCGTTGAAAGTGACTGCGGTGCGGTGGAACTCATGCCCCATCATCCTGTCACCGATGGTGTGCAACGGCGAGTCGGCCACCACGACGGCCTCGCGGTAGCCGAGTGTGAGGCGATCGGTGAAGGTCGCAGTGCCCGAGATCACGCCACACATGGGGTGACCGTCGAGGTCGTCGACGAGATAGGTCAGCCCCGCGCACTCGGCGTGCACGGGCGCCCCCGACACCGCCAGTTGCCTGACCTGGGTGCGTGCGAGCTCGTTGGCCGAGAGTTCAGCGACGAACTCTTCCGGGAAGCCGCCGGGTAGGACGAGGGCGTCGGCGCCCGCGGGCAACGGATCGGTCAACGGGTCGAACTCCACGACCTCTGCGCCCGCCGCGGTGAGCACTTCGCGATGTTCGGCGTAACCGAAGCTGAACGCCCTGCCTGAAGCCAGCGCCACCGTGGCGTTTCCACCGACGGGCGTCACCTCCTCGGCAGCCCAGGGGTCGTCCATGACCCGGCTGTCGGCCAGCGCGGCGATCTCCGCCAGGTCGACGTGGCGACCGACCAGCGCGGTCATCGCCTCCACCGCCGCGCGCGCCCTGTCCCCGTGTTCGACCGCGGTGACCAGACCCAGATGCCGTGAGGGGACTGACATTTCGTCGCTTCGCGGAATTGCGCCGAAGACGGGGATGCCGGCGTGGGCACAGGCCTGGCGCAGCACCTCCTCGTGACGCGGCGATCCGACGCGGTTGAGGATTACCCCGGCGACGTGAACCGATGAGTCGAATGTCGAAAAGCCATGCAGCAGTGCGGCGATACTGTGGCTCTGCCCGCGGGCGTCGACGACCAAAACTACCGGGGCCCCGAGCAGGGCGGCGACGTGTGCGGTGGATCCGAACGCATTGCCGCGCGAATCTTCGGTGATGCGCCCGTCGAACAGGCCCATCACGCCTTCGATCACCGCGATGTCGGCGCGGGCGCTGCCGTGCCGGTACAGCGGGCCGATCAGGTGCTCCCCTGTCAGGACGGGGTCGAGGTTGCGGCCGGGCCGCAGCGAGGCCAGCGCGTGGTAGCCGGGATCGATGTAGTCGGGCCCGACCTTGAACGGCGCGACCGCCCGCCCCGCCCCTCGCAGCGCGCCCATCAAACCCGTTGCGACGGTGGTCTTTCCGCTACCCGAGGCGGGCGCGGCGATCACCACCGCTGGCGTCGCCCTCGTCACGCCCGCCGCCCCCTCTCCTCTTCCCCGCGAGCGTGAGTAGCGCGAGGGAGGGTCACCACTCGATGCCTTTCTGCCCCTTGCGGCCGACGTCCATCGGGTGCTTGACCTTGGTCATCTCGGTGACCAGGTCCGCGGCGTCGAGCAACTGCTGCGGGGCGTCGCGGCCGGTGATGACGACGTGCTGCCTCCCGGGTCGCGAACGGATCGTCTCGACCACCTCGTCCACGTCGATCCAGCCCCACTTCAGCGGATAGGTGAACTCGTCGAGCACGTAGAAGTCGTGGCGTTCGTCGGCGAGCCGGCGCGCGACCTCGGCCCAACCGTCGGCTGCGACCGCGGCGTGGTCGGGCTCGTCGCCCTGTGCGCGCGACTTGTCCCTTGTCCAGGACCACCCCGACCCCATCTTGTGCCACTGCACCGGTCCCCCGACGCCGTGCTCGTCGTGCAGCCTGCCGAGCTCGCGGAAGGCCGCTTCTTCGCCCACCTTCCACTTGGCGCTCTTGACGAACTGGAACACCGCGATGTCGAAACCTTGATTCCATGCGCGCAGCGCCATGCCGAACGCCGCGGTCGACTTGCCCTTGCCCGCACCGGTGTGGACGGCGAACAGCGGCGCATTGCGGCGCGCGCGCGTGGTCAACCCGTCGTCGGGGACCGTCAGCGGCTGACCTTGAGGCATATCTACCTCTCTCTACTCCGTGGGCCGATCTCAGGCGGCGGTGCGGACCACGTCGGTGAGGCTGTCCGCCCGCAGTTGGGCCAGCCGCACCGCCGGGGCACCCAGTTGTCCAGCGAGCTCTTCGGCCAGGCCCAACCGCACGTACGACGTTTCGCAGTCCACGACGACGGCGGCGGCGCCTTCGGCCACCAATCGCGCAGCGGCCGACCGTGCGCGCCCCAGTGGGTCGGGGCCGCCGGTGGCGCGCCCGTCGGTCAGCACCACCACCAGGCTGCGCCGGGCGCGGTCGCGGGCCTTCTCCCTCACCACGAGGTCGCGGGCCGCCAGCAGCCCTTCCGCCAGGGGCGTCTTGCCGCCGGTGTCGAAGCGTGCCAGGCGTCTGCTGGCGATATGCACCGACGACGTCGGGGGCAGCAGGACTTTCGCGTCCCGCTGGCGGAATGTGATGACGGCGACCTTGTCGCGTCGCTGATAGGCGTCGCGCAACAGCGACAGCGCCGCGCCGCCGACCGCGGACATCCGGTCACGCGCGGCCATCGAACCCGACGCGTCGACCACGAAGATCACCAGGTTCCCCTCGCGGCCCTCCCGGATCGCGCGCCGCACATCGCCCGGTTGCGGCCGGGGCGCCCCGGGTCTCCGCTGCCCTTCGACCGCGGCCAGCAGGGTGCCGAACACGTGCACGCCGTGACCGGTCCCGGCGTCGGACGTGGCAGAGATCGTCTTGCCGGTGCGGTTACGCGCCCTCGACCGGCGACCGGGCGCCCCCTCCCCCACGCCGGGCACCACCAGGGAGCGGGTGCGAAACACCGCCGAGGGTGCGGCACTGGGACGCGAAGCACCACCCGAATCCCGTTGCGACGGTTGCCCATCGCGGCCGTCAGTGTCCGGCGACGACGCGCCACCACCTGGCGGGTCCGGATCCGGTTCGGTATCGCGGTTCTCATCGGTGGCCTCGTCGGCCTGCGCCATCGCGTCGTCGAGTTGGCCTGGATCGAGGCCGGGGTCGTCGAACGGGTCGCGCCGTCGGCGGTGCGGCAGCGCGAGTTCGGCGGCCACCCGGATGTCCTCCTCGGAGACCACCTCGGCCCCGCGCCACGCGGCGTGCGCGACGGCGGTCCTGGCGACCACCAGGTCGGCGCGCATCCCGTCGACGTCGAAGGCCGCGCACAGCGCCGCGATGCGACGTAATTCGCTGTCGGGCAACGAAATCGATTCGGACAGAGCGCGGGCGGCCGCGACACGGCGCGCCAGCTCGGCATCGGCTTCGGCGTAGCGCTGCGCGAATCCGGCGGGGTCGGCCTCGTACGCCATGCGCTGCCGGATCACCTCGACGCGCACGTCGACGTCGCGCGACGCCCGCACGTCGACGGTGAGCCCGAACCGGTCGAGCAGCTGCGGACGCAGTTCGCCCTCTTCTGGATTCATCGTGCCGATCAACACGAAGCGCGCCTCGTGGCTGTGCGACACCCCGTCGCGCTCGACGTGCACCCGCCCCATCGCCGCGGCGTCGAGCAGCACGTCGACCAGATGATCGTGCAGCAGGTTCACCTCGTCGACGTAGAGCACACCGCCGTGCGCGCGGGCGAGCAGCCCCGGCGAGAACGCGTGCTCACCGTCGCGCAGCACCTTCTGCAGGTCCAACGAGCCGACCACCCGGTCCTCGGTGGCACCTATCGGCAGTTCGACCAGCTGACCGGTGGTGCCCGACGCGCCGTCTGCCGCTTCCAGCACCTTGGCCAGCCCCCGCACCGCCGTCGACTTCGCGGTGCCCTTCTCCCCACGGATCAACACCCCGCCGATATCGGGCCGGATCGCGCACAGCAGCAGCGCCAACCGCAGACGGTCATGCCCGACGATCGCACTGAAGGGATAGGTCACGGCTTCAGCATAGGGACGTGCGGAATGCCGTCCTGCATGAACTCCTCTCCGTCGCGGACGAAGCCGAGGCGGGCATACATATCGGCGAGGTAGGTCTGCGAGTCGATGCGGCATGGATAGTCGCCCACCTCGGCCAGCGCCGCCAGCAGCAGCCGGGTGCTGTGGCCCTGCCCGCGTGCCTCGCGCTTGGTGCACACCCGCCCGATGCGGAAGCCCTTCTGCCCGCCGGGATGCTCCTCCATCAGACGTAGTGTCGAAATGACCTCACCGGTGGCGGTTTCCAGCCAGAAGTGCCGCGTCTCGGCGAGAAGGTCGCGGCCGTCGAGCTCGGGATACGGGATGGCCTGCTCCACGACGAAGACCTCGACGCGCAGCTTGAGCAGTTCGTACAGCGTTGCGGCGTCAAGGTCTCGAGACCAACTGCGGCGCAGCGCAACCGTCATCCCGTGGCCACCGCCGACGACTCGTCAAGGCGCAGGACCCGCGTTCCGTGCGACCACACCTCGTCGAACAGCCCCGGCTCGGAGGACAACTCGTGTCCCAGCGACGGCACCATGTCCTTGATCTTGGACTCCCAGGCCGGATAGCGCTGGGAAAAGCAGCGTTGCAGCACCTCGATCATCGCGGGCACCGCGGTCGACGCCCCCGGGGATGCGCCGAGCAGCCCGGCGATGGCGCCGTCACCGGAGGTGAGCACCGTGGTGCCGAAGTCCAGCACGCCCTTGCCGCTCTTACCGCAGATGACCTGGACCCGCTGCCCCGCCACGTTGAGCTCCCAGTCTGATTCCCTTGCGCTGGGCGCGAATTCGCGCAAGGCCTCGATACGCTCGGCGTCTGACAGCATCAACTGGCCCACCAGGTACTTCAACAGACCGAATTGGGTGAGCGCGACGTTGACCATCGACGCGACGTTGTTGAGCGTGATGGACTCGGGCAGATCGAAGACGTCGCCCTGCTTGAGGAACTTCGGTGACCAACCGGCGAACGGCCCGAACAGCAACCAGGACCGGCCGTTGATGACGCGCGCGTCCAGGTGCGGAACAGACATCGGGGGCGCACCCACCGGAGGCTGGCCGTACACCTTGGCCCGATGCGCATCGGTCAGGCGCGAGACGTCGGTGCGCAGGAACTTGCCGCTGACGGGGAAACCACCGAAGTTCTTGGCCTCCTTCATGCCTGCCTTCTGCAACAGGTTCAACGCCCCGCCGCCCGCGCCGACGAACACGAACCCGGCGTTGAGCTTGCTGGTGCGCCCGGTCCGCAGGTTGGTCAGCTTCAGCGTCCACGAACCGTCGGAGTCCTGGCGCAGGTCGCGCACCTCGTGACCGAAGTATGTGGTCATCCCGCGCTGGGCGACGTAGCCGAGCAGTTGGCGTGAGAGGGCACCGAAGTCGACATCGGTGCCCTGCTCGGTCCAGTTCAAAGCGACCGGTTCGGAGAAGTCACGTCTCTCGGCCATCAGCGGCAACCGGCGGGTGAACTCGTCCTCGTCCTCGATGTACTCCATGCGGGCGAACAGCGGATTGGTCACCAACGCGTCGTAGCGGCTCCGCAGATACTTCACGTTGTCCTCGCCGTGCACGAAGCTCACGTGCGGGATGGGATTCACGAAGCTGCGCGGATCGTCGATCAACCCGTTCTCCACCGCGTACGCCCAGAACTGGCGCGTCACCTGGAACTGCTCGTTGACGCGGACCGCCTTGGAGATGTCGATCGAGCCGTCGGGTTGTTGGGGGGTGTAGTTCAGCTCGCACAGCGCCGAGTGGCCGGTGCCCGCGTTGTTCCAGGCGTCGCTGCTCTCGGCGGCCGCGGCGTCGAGGCGCTCGATGAGTGTGATCGACCAGTCCGGCTCCAGCAGCCGCAGCAGCGCGCCCAACGTCGCGCTCATGATCCCGGCCCCGATGAGCACGACGTCTGTCTTTCTGGGTTCGTCAGACACTCTCAGTTCCCCCGACTGGACTCGGTTTGGCGGCGGCCGGTGGAATCCGGCCCCGGTCATGGTCGATCATCAGGTTAGCCCGCAACGGATGTTCTCAATCCCCACGCGATCGCCGCGCGCAGCACTTCGTTGGCCCGCTTCACCCGGCGGCATCGGCCGTCGCGGCTATCGTTGCTGTCGTGCCCGACTGGAAGCCAGACGTGCTGCCGGGCTACTGGCAACACACGATGGCCCTCGGCGCGGACCCGGACGGAGAGGGCGAGCTCGTCGCCACCATCGTGCGTCGCGGGGAACCGGACCGGTCGGCCACGCGCGCGGTTCTGTTGGTGCACGGCTTCACCGACTATTTCTTCAACACCGAGCTCGCCGACCACCTCGCCGGGCGCGGATTCGCCTTCTACGCGATCGACCTGCACAAATGCGGACGCTCGTGGCGCGAGGGTCAGACGCCTCACTTCACCACCGACCTGGCCCGCTACGACGTCGAACTGGAGCGCGCGCTCGACATCATCGGTTCGGTGTCCCCGGCGGAGGTCCTGATGTACGGGCACTCGGCAGGTGGGCTCATCGTGTCGTTGTGGCTGGATCGGTTGCGCCGCCGCGGGCGGACCAGACGCAAACGCGTCGGCGGCCTCGTACTGAACAGCCCGTGGCTGGATCTGCAGGGGCCGTCGATACTGCGGGCCGCGCCGACGCGTGCCGCGCTGGGCGCCGTCTCGCGGGTGAGCAAGCGGCTGGTGGTGCGCCCGCCGAGCGAGGGTGGCTACGGTTCCTCACTGCACCGCGACTATCACGGCGACTTCGACTACGACCTGAAGTGGAAGCCCGTCGGCGGCTTCCCCGTCACGACGGGCTGGATCGCCGCGATCCGTCGGGGTCACGCGAGACTTCACCGCGGCCTCGACGTCGGTGTGCCCAACCTCATCCTGCGCTCGGACCGCAGCGTGCGTGAGATCAGGGACCCGGACGCGATTCAGCGCGGCGATGCGGTGCTCGACGTCAGGCAGATCGCCCGGTGGGCGGGATGCATCGGTAACCGGACCACGATCGTGCCCGTCGTCGACGCCAAGCACGACGTGTTCCTGTCGGTACCCGACGCGCGGCGAGCCGCATACGGCGAATTGGACCTGTGGCTGGACTGGTACCTCGACCCGGCCGCCCGCGGCTCCGCCGTCACTCGATCCCCAGGAGGCCGATCATCATGACGCACTTCGACATCGCGATCATCGGTACCGGCTCGGGCAACTCCATCCTCGACGAGCGCTACATCGACAAGAAGGTCGCGATCTGCGAGCAGAACGTGTTCGGCGGCACCTGCCTCAACGTGGGTTGCATCCCGACGAAGATGTTCGTCTACGCGGCCGGCATCGCCGACAACGTCAGGGATGCAGCACGATACGGCGTCGACGCGCACATCGACGCGGTGCGGTGGCCCGACATCGTCTCGCGGGTGTTCGGACGGATCGACCCGCTGGCGGTTGCGGGAGAGAACTACCGCCGCTCGTCACCGAATGTGCAGGTGTTCTCCAGCCACACCAGGTTCGCGCCGACCCGAGCCGACGGCCGGTACGCGTTGCGCACCGATGACGGCGACGAGTTCACCGCCGACCAGGTGGTGATCGCGGCCGGTTCCCGGGTGGTGGTGCCCGAGGCGGTCACCGAATGCGGTGCGCCGTACCACACCAGCGACACGATCATGCGGATCACCGATCTGCCCGAGCACCTCATCATCGTCGGCGGCGGTTATGTCGCTTGCGAATTCGCCCACATCTTCTCGTCGCTCGGCACCCGGATCACACTGCTGATCCGCGGCAGCACCCTGCTGCGCGGCCACGACGACGACATCGCCATGCGCTTCACCGACATCGCCGCCAAGAAGTGGGAGGTGCGCAACCATCACGAGCTGGCCGACGCCCACGAGGTCGACGGCGGCGTCGAGGTCACCTGTCACGACGGCTCCAATCTGCGCGGTGACGCGCTGTTGGTGGCGACCGGCCGCGTCCCCAACGGCGACCTGCTCGACGCGGAACACGCCGGTGTCAAGGTCACCGCGAGCGGACAGGTCGTGGTCGACGAATACCAACGCACCACGGCCCGTGGCATTTTCGCGCTCGGCGACGTGTCGTCGGATTATCAGCTCAAGCACGTGGCCAACCACGAAGCGCGCGTCGTCAAACACAACCTGCTGCAGGACTGGGATGACACCGACGCGCTCATGCCGGCCAACCACCGCCATGTGCCCTCGGCCGTCTTCACCGATCCGCAGATCGCCAGCGTCGGACTGACCGAGAACGAGGCCCGCGCACGGGGTTTCCGGATCAGGGTCAAGATCCAGGATTACGCCGACGTCGCCTACGGGTGGGCCATGGAGGACACCGCCGGTATCGCGAAACTCATCGTCGACGACGACTCCGGGCTGCTCCTCGGCGCCCATATCATGGGCCACCAGGCATCATCGCTGATCCAGCCGGTCATCCAGGCGATGGCGTTCGACCTGCCGGCCCAAGAGATGGCGCGCGGGCAGTACTGGATTCACCCCGCGCTGCCGGAAGTCATCGAGAACGGTTTGCTGGCGCTGTGCGGTGAACCGCCGTGGCCACCGTCCAAACGGCACTAGTCTCCGGCGATTTGGGTGCGTCGAAGCGCGCTCAGCGCAACAAGGCGCACACGATCCGCTAGCGGGCCGGCACCTCGAAGCCCCAGGGCAGCTCCAGCCGGTGCGCGGCAAGCAGTTCGGTGTCGGCGAGGATGTCCCGAATCGGCCCGTCTGCCACGATCACGCCGCGGTCCATCACCACCGCGCGCTCGCACAGCTGGGCGGCGTAGGGCAGGTCATGGGTGACGATCAGCATCGTGGAGTCCAGCGCGGACAGCGTCGCGGCCAGTTCCCGGCGGGCGACGGGATCGAGGTTCGCCGATGGTTCGTCGAGGACGAGGATGTCGGGCCGACATGCCAGCACGGTCGCCAACGCCGCGCGGCGGCGCTGGCCCGCCGACAAGTGGGTGGGGCTGCGATCGGCCTCATCGGTCAGCGACACGGTCGCGAGCGCTTCGCGCACCCGGTCGGCCAGCTCGCCACCGCGCAACCCGAAGTTCGCGGGGCCGAACGCCACATCCTGGGCGACGGTCGGCATGAACAACTGGTCGTCGGGGTCCTGGAAGACCAGTCCCACGCGCCTGCGCACATCGCGAAGTGTCTTGCGGGTCAGCGCGACATCGCCGATCCGCACCGTGCCCGACGTCGCGGTGAGCACACCGTTGAGGTGCAGCATGAGTGTGGTCTTGCCTGCGCCGTTGGGGCCCAGCACGGCGATGCGTTCCCCGTGGGACACGGTCAGGTCGACACCGTCGAGGGCCACGTGACCATCCGGGTAGACGTGGCGCAGGCCCTCGATAGTGATCGCGTTCATCGCAGCACCCATGCCGATACGGAGACCGCCACCGCGGCCGCGGCCGGCGCCATCACGACCACCCATTGCGACGCGACCGCCCGCGGTGGCGCACCGATGACGGCCAGATCGGGGGCGTTGCCGTCGAATCCGCGGGACAGCATCGCGACGTAGACCCGCTCACCGCGCTCGTAGGACCGTAGGAACAGTGCCCCGATGCCCTTGGCGATCGCGCCGGCCTGATGTAGGACACGTGGTGAATCGCCGCGCGAGATGCGCGCCATACGCATCCGGCTCGTCTCGGCGGTCAACAGGTCGACGTACCGGATCATCAGCACCAGAACCGACGTCGCGACCGCAGGCACACCGAGCCGGCCCAGAGCGGTCGGTAACTCGGTCGTCGAGGTGGTGGCGGCCAGGGTCAGCGCCGCCGCGACCCCGAGCGTGCCTTTGACGACGATGCCCCATGCCGCCCACAACCCGGCGACCGAGAGCTGCAGCCCGGCAACCTCGATGCGGTCGCCCCCCTCGGCGAACGGCAGCAGCACGGCCAGGACGAGGAACGGCGCTTCGATCAGCATCCGCGGCAGGACCCACCGCAGCGGGATGCGCGCGAGACGCCAGACGCCGACGACGATCACGGCGTACACGGCGAAGGGCCAGAACATCTCCCGCGGTGTCGCGACGACCGCGAGCACGAATACCAGAAGGCAGACGACCTTCACCTCGGCCGGGGCGCGGTGCACGACCGACTCGTCGTGCCGATAGAGGGGATGAGCGCCCGCGCCCATGGTCAGCCAGGCCCGTTGCGGTCGGTCACGTTGCGGCTGCGGGCAATCAGCCAGAACACCGATCCGGCGACGACGACCGTCGCGAGCACGCCGATGATCCCGGCGATCCCACCGGTGCCGTCGCGTCCGCCGATCGCGTAGTCGGCAAGCGGGGACGACGCCAGGCTGTGCTCCTCGGCGTGCTGGGCGATGCACTGCCCGGTGAGTTCCTCGCCGTCGGCGGTCTCGACGACCTCACACCCGCGCAGCGTCGTCGCATCGAGCCCGTCCGGGCTGGAACTGGCGAAGTAGGACACCGCACCGGCGATCAGCAGCGTGACGACCGCGAACACCGCCCAGAACTGCCAGCGCGCCCTCATGCCGCAACCTCCCGCCGGCTCCGACGCAACAGGTAGACGAGGTCGGGACGCGAACGCGCGACGGCCACCACGGTGACCGCGGTGATCACGCCCTCCCCCACACCGATCAGCGCATGGGTGCCGAGCATGTAGCCGGTCACTGCGCCCAGCGACGTGGTGGCCGCTCCACCGATCGCGTACTCGACGACGAAGCCCATTGCCGCGCAGATGGTTCCGATCAGCGCCGCGACGAACGCGATCACACCCAGTCCGGCCACCGGGACGTCCCGGCGCCTGCGCGCGACGGAGTACAGGAGCACGGCGGTCCCGTAGCCGGCGGCCACACCGATCACCGCCATGTTGACGATGTTGGTGCCCAGTGCCGTGACACCCCCGTCGGCGAACAGCAGCGCCTGCACCACGAGGACGATCGCGATGCACAGCGCCCCGGTGTACGGGCCGACGAGGATCGCCGCGAGCGCGCCGCCGAGCAGGTGACCGCTGACACCCGGGAGGATCGGGAAGTTGATCATCTGCACGGCGAAGATGAACGCGGCGACCAGGCCCGCCAGCGGCACCGTGCGCTCGTCGAGCTCGTTTCTGGCCTTGGCCGCGCACAGTGCGACGACGGCAACGGCGACGACGCCGAAGACGACGGAGGTCGGGGCGTTGACGATGCCGTCGCTCATGTGCATCGCGACGTACGAATGGGTCACCAGGCGAGCCTAGAGCTCCAGGTGAACACCTGTCTAGCTGAACAGGTGTTCATGCGAGCTTTGGCCTCCGGCGGGACCGGGCGGGCACCAATGGCCCACCCGGTCATGGCCTCAGCTGAGGCAAAGCCGGTGGTAGGTGTCCAGGGTGCGATTGGCGATATGAGTCCAATCCTTTTCCGCCTGCTTGTCACCCTGTTGACGTGCCACGTTGGCTACATGAATAGCGCTATCGGCCGACGCAGCGATCGCTGCGCAATTGGCTTGCCTCGGCTTGGCAGCGGCAGTACCTGTGGTGAGACCGGCGACTGCCGGCGTCGCGAGGGCCGCGGACAGCAACGCGGCGGCGATCGCCCGGTTGAGCACTGTGGCCATGATGTTTTCTCCTTCGCTTGTCGTCCGCGGGCCGTTCCCGCGAAACTGTTACGGCATCACCGTCGCGCGCGCGGCTTCGGTCTTCGTTGACGAAATGTGAAACGCGCAGTTCAGCGGGAGTTATCGCAATAGCGCAGGAGGGCTGCCCGGGCGAGCGCCACCGCCTCGGCGCCCGTCGGAGCGGCGTGCTCAGGGTCGGCTTCGGCGTCGTTGAGCGGCGAATCTTTTCCGGCGGTGAGCAACGCCTGGTGAAGTGCGAGCGCATCGCCGTCGGCCCCGACCCGGGCGAAGAACCGGGCGACGTAGCGCAGGTTGAGCCACTGTTGGCTCCAGTCCCCCACCCGGTCCCAGTGGTCCAGCACGTCGACGAAAGCGGTTGCCGCATCGGCGGGTTCACCGTGCACGGCCCGGGTCGACGCGACCTCCATCAGCGCGATGCCATACCACCAGAGGTTCGCAACCGAATCGGCAAGCGCGGCGGCCTCGTCGAACAACTGCAGCGCGCGATCGGGCTCGGATTTCTTGAGCACCAGCCCCAGCGCGTAGCGGCCCATCGATCGCGCCGTCGCGTTTCCGGTCTCGTCCGCGACACGCACCGCCTCCTCGGCCGCCGCCACCCCCTCGCTCGGGACCCGCAGGGCGGCATGGCATACCGAGATGTAGAACAGCGTCCACACGAGACGAATCGGATCGGCGTCGTCCCTGGCACGCTGTGCCTCCGCCTCGTAGTGCAGCAGGCTTGCGGCCGCATCGCCCTCGTAGAGTGCGACGTCGGCCAGCACGTCGGCGGGGTAGGCGACGCGAGCGGTGCCGCGGGCAGGAGGGCGGCCCTGTGCGAGCGTCGCGAGCCTACGGGCCGCATCGAATTCGCCCCTGTTCCAAGCCCCGCGCGCGGCGAAGCCGACGGCCGCGGCGTAGAGCGGGTGGGCGGGATCGGCCGCTTCGACGGCGCGTTCGGCCCACCCTGCCGATTCGTAGCTGTGTCGTAGGTGGACGACTTCGGGTAGTGAGGTCACCAGCCGCAGCGCGGTGTCGACGTCTCGAACCGAGAGCGCGTACTCGAACGCGGCTCGCAGGTTGTCGTAGTCGGGCAGCATCATGTCCACCCACATCCGCTCGTCAGGGCCGTGCATACCGGCAGCCGCGCCTTCTGCCAGCGCGGTGAAGTACTCGGCGTGCCGCGACGCCACGGAGTTGTCAACATTGTTGCGCTGCAGGCGATCCCGCCCATATGCGCGAAGCATCTCCAGAACCGTGTAGCGTGTCCGGCCAACCGATGTTTGCCGCGTCACCATCGATTTCTCGATGAGGCCGGTGAGTGAGTCGAGCGTGTCGTCTTCGTCGCCCGCGCCGCAAACCGCGTGCGCGGCTTCGACGTCGAATCCGCCCGCGAACACCGACAGCTTGGTGAACAGTTGCTGTTCGGCATCGGTCAACAGCTGGTAAGACCAGTCGATGGTCGCGACGAGGCTCTGTTGACGAGGACTGCCCCGCGCGCCGCCGCTGAGCAACCGCAACCCGTCCAACCGGCGCGCGACGTCGAGGCTGCTCATGGCGCGCATCCGGGCGGCGGCCAATTCGATTGCCAGTGGCAGACCGTCGACGCGTCGACAGATTTCGGCGACGGCGCCCACGGGCTCGTGTTCCAGGGCGAAATCGTGCCGGCTCGCCCTGGCTCGGTCGACGAATAACTGGGTGGCCTCGTCGAGCGGAAGCGGTGACACCGGCCAGATGTGTTCACCGTCAACGCCGATCGCTTCTCGGCTGGTGGCCAGTACCACGACATCGGGGCAGTTGCCCACAATCGAGTCGGCCAGCGTCGCGGCCGCGTCGAGCAGGTGTTCGCAGTTGTCCAGAACCAGCAGCAGGTTCTTCGCGCGCAGGTAATCGATCACTGTTTCCTCGATGCCCAGGCCGTGGCGTTGCTGCAGGCGAAGTGCGGCGGCCACGGTATGGCCCACGGCTGCACCGTCATCCAGCGGGGCGAGCTCGACGAGCGTGACTCCGTCGGCGAAGCGCGCTTGCGCCATGGCCGCGGCCTCGAGTGCCAGGCGGGTCTTGCCCACGCCGCCGACCCCGGTCATCGTGACCAGTGAACGCTCACGCAATACGTCGACGACGTGGGCGACCTCGTCGTCGCGCCCGACAAAACTGGTGCTTCGCCGCGGCAGGTTCATCCGGGGTCGGGCGCTGACGGCCACCGGTGGTCCGGCGGCCGGAACCGGAGCCGCCCGGTCACCCTCCAGGAGCTGCATGTGCACCTGTTGCAGCGCCGGACTCGGATCCGCGCCCAGATCCTCGACGAGCCGCTCACGCATCGCGCGGAACGTCTCGAGTGCGTCGGCCTGACGGCCACACCGGTACTGCGCCACCATCAGCTGCGCGGCCAACCGTTCGTCGAGCGGGTGATCGGTCAGCATGGTGGTCAGTTCGGGGAGCACCTCGGCGTGCCTGCCGGCCCGCAACGCGGCGTCGTTGCGATCCAGTGCGACAGCGAGTCGTTCGGCGTGCAGGGCGTTTCTGACCTCGTTCAGCCACGGGGTGTCGAGCGTGACGAATGGGTCGCCACGCCACAGCTGCAGCGCCCGGGCGAACAGCTCGTCGGATTCGAGGGGGTCGACTGCGGCGCGCGCCTGGTTGCTCAGATGCCGAAATCGGTGCAGGTCGACGCTCATCGGATCGGCCACCAGGGCATAGCCGCCGGACTCCCGCGCGATGTCGGCGTCCGCGCTGCGCCCGATGACTGCTCGCAACCGAGACACGTAGGCCGCCAGCGCATTACGCGCACGGTGGGGCGGTTTGTCGGCCCACACCCGATCGATCAGCTGGTCGGACGGGACCGGGCGGTTCAGGTCGATCAGCATCGCGACGAGAACCGCACGCTGGCGGGCGTGCCCGATGTCGACGCGTTCACCGTCGACCTCGGCCCCGACGTCGCCGAGCAGCCGGAACATCACCGTCACGCTCACAGCTTCCACCAGGGCCAACCGGGTGTCGGCACTATTCGTCAAGTACGGACAATCAGTGCCCCGATGCGGTCTTCGTGGCGGTGATCAGCAGATACTCGGCGTCGTACCCGGTTGCCGTCGAGCGGGGCCAGTCGGTGAGAAACCGTAGGAAGTCGCGGTCGAGGTCGGCGATACGCTGCGGCTCACTGGCGTTGAAGGCGTAGGTGGCGATCGTCGGCCCGTAGTTGCGCTTCCAGTACTCCCTGAACTCGAGCGGGCTCGCGCAGCGATCCATGCGAACGGTTCGCCGCTGCATCCGCAGATCGGTCACCCGGTCGGCGAACAGCGACTGCACGTGCGATTCGTCTCCCCACAGCGGTGCGGGGCTCGCACCGGGCGGCGGGGGCGGTGCGTAGGGCTTCATTGTCTTGAAGAGGTTGCCGATGAACCCCTCGGGAGTCCAGTTGATCATTCCGATGGTTCCGCCCGGTCGGCACACCCGCACCAGCTCATCGGCGGCGGCTTGATGGTGCGGTGCGAACATCGCTCCGACGCACGACATCACGACGTCAAAGCTGTTGTCGGCGAACGGCATCGCTTCGGCGTCCGCTTCGACCCACTCGATCTGGACTCCGTGCCGGTCGGCGATCGCGCGCCCCGCGGTGAACAACTCCGGCGTGAGGTCGCTTGCCGTGACGGCCGCACCCGCGGTGGCGGCCGGGATGGCCGCGTTGCCGGAGCCCGCGGCGACGTCGAGCACGCGGTCGCCCGCGCGGACTGCGCAGCCGCGCACCAGTTCGGGGCCCAGCTCGGGAATCAGCTCGGCGGCAACGGCCGGGTAGTCACCCGACGCCCACAGCGCCCGGTGTTTGGCCTTAAGTGCGCGGTCGGCATCGTGTTCGGTCGTGTTGTCCAGGGTGTTCTTCATGATCGTGCGCCTCGGTTTTCTCCTGCCCGTCACCCACCGGCGAGCATGGTCATCTGACGGCTTCGACGATCGGTCGAGGATGTGAAGCAACGCTTCGGTAATCGTGAAATTCCCTGGTCAGGCGTTCAGCCGTGCCGGGCGCCGATCCAGTGCAGCAAGTCGTGCACGATCTCGTCGTCGAGACGGTAGCTCACGGCCCGTCCCACCCGCGTGGCGCTGACCCAGCCCTGCTGGCGCAACACGCGAAGCGCCTGCGAGACGGCGTTTTCCGACCGGCCCAATGCCGATGCGAGGTCTCCGACGCGGATTCCCGGCACTCGGTGCAACGTGAGCAGAATCTCCAGCCGATGCGGGTCCGACAGCAGGTCGAACCGCTGCGTCCAGCTGGCGGTGTCGACGTCGGCCAGCGCCGACGCCGCGCGTTCGACGTCCACCTGGCCGACTGGCTCGTTCACGGGACTCAATGTAGCGCCGATGCGCACGCTCGCGGGCGCATGACCGTGCGCGAATGTCGATAAATGACCGGCGTGTCGGCGACTTACACGCACGCTGGCGAGGATTGTGTGGGGGCGCGGTGCTAGTCGAGGAAACCGTGCAGCAGCGCCGCGGACCCCTCGACGTGGGCCCGCATCGCTGACGCCGCACCCTCACCGTCGCCGGCGAGGATCGCGAGCACGATCGCCTCGTGCTGCTCGTCGGAATGGGCGATGTTGCGTGGCAGCAGCGGGATCCGGTCGAGCAGGGCATTGAGCCGCATCCTGTTCTCGGCCAGCAGCGGGACCAGCGACGGCGATCCGGCGGCCTCGGCGATCGCCAGGTGCAGGCGAGAGTCCAGGCGGCGGTAATCGTCGGGGGCGGCGGCGCGAACGTCGGCCATCCGGGCCCACAGCACCTCGCGTTCGGCAGCGGCGAGGGTCCGGGTGGCCGCCATCCGCGCGGCGCCGACTTCCAGGATCTCGCGCAGCCGTAACGCGTCGTCGATCTCCGCGCATGTGACCGCATCGGCCTCACCGGTGGGTCGCGGCAGCTCGTCGGCGAGGAACGTCCCGCCGTACCGTCCGCGCCGCGACACCAGGTAGCCCGCGTCGGACAACGACTTGATCGCCTCGCGCACGGTGTCGCGGCTGACGCCGAGCCGTGAGGCCAGTTCCCGCTCGGGCGGTAGGCACTCACCGGGCGCCAGCACGCCGAGCCGGATCATCTGCAGGAGCCGGGCCACGGCGTCCTCAAAGGCGTTACCCCCACGCACCGGGCGCAGCAGCGCTTCGGCCGCCACTTCCGCGGCGAAGCCGGCGTGCGTCACCGGCATCTCCGAGTCGGCCGACATGACTACAGCGGCGTGACGTAGTGACCGCCGATGCCGCCGTCGACGAGGAACGACGAGGCGGTGATGAACGACGCGTCATCGCTGGCGAGAAAGGCCACCGCGGCCGCGATCTCGTCGGGTTCGGCGAACCGGCCGGCCGGAATGTGCACCAACCGCCGTGCGGCCCGTTCGGGATCCTTGGCGAACAGCTCCTGCAGCAGCGGAGTGTTCACCGGTCCGGGGCACAGCGCGTTAACCCGGATCCCCTGGCGCGCGTACTGCACGCCCAGTTCACGCGACATCGTCAGCACGCCGCCCTTGGAGGCGGTGTAGGAGATCTGGGATGTCGCCGAACCCACCACCGCCACAAAGGAAGCCGTGTTGATGATCGAGCCCTTCTGCTGTGGCACCATGTGGCGCAGCGCCGCCTTGCAGCACAGGAACACCGACTTGAGGTTGACGTCCTGCACCCGCTGCCAGGCGTCGATGCCGGTGTTCTCGATCAGATCGTCATCGGGGGGGCTGATGCCCGCGTTGTTGAACGCGATGTCGACCGATCCGTAGGTCTCGGCGGCGGTGTCGAACAGCTTGTCCACGGCCACCTGGTCGGAGACGTCGAGCTGGACGAAGGTGCCGTTCAGATCGTCGGCGACGGTTTTTCCGGCCGCCGGGTCGATGTCGCCGATCACGACGGACGCACCCTCGGCCTTCATTCGCTTGGCGCTTGCCAGGCCGATGCCGCTGGCCCCGCCGGTGATGACGGCGACCTTGCCCGCCAAACGTTGCGTCAGATCCATCAGGCCTCCTGCACCGCGATGAACACGTTCTTGGTCTCGGTGAACGACAGCGGCGCATCCGGGCCGAGTTCGCGCCCGAGGCCGGACTGTTTGAAGCCGCCGAACGGCGTGTTGTACCGCACCGAGGAATGCGAGTTGACCGACAGGTTGCCCGCTTCCACCGCCCGCGACACCCGCACCGCCCGCGACAGGTTCTCGGTCCAGATCGACCCGGACAACCCGTATGGGGTGTCGTTGGCGAGCGCGATCGCGTCGGCCTCGTCGTCGAACGGCAGCACGGTGACCACCGGACCGAAGATCTCCTCGCGCACCGTGCGGTCGGTGCGCTGCGGCGTGAGCACCGTCGGCGGGAACCAGTACCCGGGCCCCGATGGAGCCGAACCCCGGAACGCGACGGGCGCGTCGTCGGGCACGAACGACGCGACGGTCTTCCAGTGTCCCTTCGACACCAGCGGGCCCATCTCGGTGTCTTTGGCGCGCGGGTCGCCGACCACGACGCCTTGTACCGCGGGCTCGAACAATTCCATGAAACGGTCATAGATGTTGCGCTGCACCAGAATTCGGCTGCGTGCACAACAGTCCTGCCCCGCGTTGTCGAACACCCCGTACGGCGCGGTAGCCGCCGCCTGCTCCAGATCGCAGTCGTCGAAGACGATGTTGGCGCTCTTACCGCCGAGCTCGAGGGTGACGCGTTTGACCTGTTTGGCCGCGCCCGCCATGACCCGGGTGCCGACCTCGGTGGAGCCGGTGAACACCACTTTGCGCACATCGGGATGCGAGACGAACCGTTCCCCGACCACCGACCCCTTACCGGGCAGCACACAGAACAGGTCGGCGGGGATGCCCGCCTCGACGGCCAACTCCCCCAGCCGGATCGTGGTGAGCGGCGTCCACTCCGCGGGTTTGACCAGCACGGCGTTGCCCGCCGCGAGCGCGGGCGCGAAGCCCCAGGCGGCGATCGTCATCGGAAAGTTCCACGGCGTGATGACGCCGACCACCCCGAGCGGCTCGTTGAACGTCACGTCGATGCCACCGGCGACCGGAATCTGCCTGCCGGACAGGCGTTCCGGCGTAGCGGCGTAGAACTGCAGCACATCGCGGACGTGGCCGGCCTCCCACTCGGCGTTCCCGATGGGGTGCCCCGAGTTGGCGACCTCGAGCGCCGCCAACTCGTCGATGTGAGCATCGACCGTCGCGGCGAACGCGCGCAGCGCGGCCGCCCGGTCGGCCGGTGCCTGCCGCGCCCATTCCCGTTGTGCCGCTTTCGCCCGGGCCACCGCATCGTCGACCGCGGCCTCGTCGGTCTGCTCGACGCTGGCCAGCAGCTCCTCGGTCGCCGGGTTGATCACGTCGGAAGTGCTCAAGCGTTCACCCTTTCTCGTGCATATGCGTCCGCCGCTTCGACGACGGCGGCGAACAGCCGCAGGTCGTCGAGGCGCTCTTCGGGATGCCACTGCACGGCCACGACGAACGCGTCCGGGTGTGTGGTCCTGTCGAGTTCGACCGCCTCGATGACGCCGTCGTCGTCCTGCGCGCTGATCACCAAGCCGTCGCCGAGTCGGTCGATGGCCTGGTGGTGGTAGCACTGCGCGTCCGACGACTCGCCGATGAGCTCGGCTATCCGGGTGCCCGGCACGGTGCGGACCGTCGACGTGGTGAACACCGCGTTGCCCTGCTGATGGCGGTTGTGTCCGATGACGTCGGGCAGGTGCTGGTGCAGGGTGCCGCCCAGCGCGACGTTGAGGACCTGGGCGCCGCGGCAGATGCCCAGCACCGGCATGCCGCGTCGCATCGCGCCGCGCACCATCGCGAACTCGAACTGGTCACGGCGCCGGTTGTCCTCGATGTCGGCGTCGGTGGCCGGGTGCGGGTTCTGGCCGTAGTGAGCGGGAACGACGTCACGGCCACCGGTGATGACGACGCCGTCGAGGCCGTCGAGCAACCGGTCGGCGATGTGGTCGTCGACGGGCTGCGGCGGAAGCAGAACCGAGATGCCGCCGGCCAGTTCGACGCCCTCGAAGTAGATCGCGGGCAAGAAGCTGGCCCGCACATCCCACACCCCGCTCTGCGCCTGCTGCAGGTAGGTGGTCAACCCGAGTACGGGCCTGCGATTCTGCCCGCGCGCACTAGAGCCGCTCAAAACCGCGAACCCTTTCCCAGTCCGTGACGGCGGCGTTGAACGCGGCCAACTCGACACGGGCGTTGTTGAGGTAGTGCTCGACCACCTCGTCGCCGAACGCGGCCCGCGCCACCTCGGACTTCTCGAACAGCGCCGCGGCCTCGGCGAGGGTGGTCGGAAGCCGTTCGACGCCACTGGTGTACGCATTGCCCTCCGTCGGCTCGGACAGTTCGAGTCCGCGTTCGATGCCGTACAGACCGCCGGCAATCAGCGCCGAGACCGCCAGGTACTGGTTGACGTCACCGCCGGGGGCCCGGTTCTCCATCCGCATACCGTGGCCGTGGCCGACGACGCGCAGCGCGCAGGACCGGTTGTCCAGACCCCACGCGATCGCGGTCGGGGCGAAACTGCCGTCGACGAACCGCTTGTAGGAGTTGATGTTTGGCGCGTAGAACAGCGTCAGCTCCCGCAAGGTGGCCAGCTGCCCGGCCACGAAGCTGCGGAACATCGGCGACATGCCGAGCGGGTCGGACTCGTCGGCGAACACCGCTGCACCGTCGTCGCCTCGCAGCGAGATGTGCACGTGGCAGCTGTTGCCTTCGCGTTCATCGAATTTCGCCATGAACGTCAGGCTCTTGCCGTGCCGGTCGGCGATCTCCTTGGCGCCGTTTTTGTAGATCGTGTGGTTGTCACAGGTGACCCGGGCATGGTCGAAGCGGAACGCGATCTCCTGCTGGCCGAGATTGCACTCCCCCTTGACACCCTCGCAGTACATGCCCGCACCGGTCATGCCGAGCCGGATGTCGCGCAGCAGCGGCTCCATCCGTGTCGAGCCGAGCATCGCGTAGTCGACGTTGTAGTCCGAGGCCGCCGTCAAACCGCGATACCCCTTGGCCCACGCCTCGCGGAAGCCGTCGTCGAACACCATGAACTCGAGTTCGGTCCCGACGTAGGGCACCAGACCGCGTTCGGCGAGCCGGTCGATCTGCCGGTTGAGGACGCTTCTGGGGGCCTGCTCGACCGGGCCGCCGTCGTGCCAACCCAGATCGGCCATCACCATCGCGGTGCCCGGCAGCCACGGAATCCGCCGCAGCGTCGAGAAGTCCGGCGTCATCACCATGTCGCCGTAGCCGGTCTCCCAACTCGACATCGAGTACCCGTCAACGGTGTTCATGTCGACGTCGACGGCCAGCAGATAGTTGCAGCATTCTGCGCCGTGCTCGGCGACCTCCTCGAGGAACAGCCGAGACGACACCCGCTTACCGGTGAGCCTGCCCTGCATATCGCAGAAGGCGACGATCACCGTGTCGATCTCGCCGTCGGCGATCATGCGCTCGAGATCGGCCTGCGACAACATGCCCGATGTGACGCTCATCCGTGGTGGGGCCTTTCCTTCGACGGCGCGAGATTGCCGGTAGTCAACCATCGGCCGTGACACGCTCCGGCGTTCGCCCAAGTCTTTTACCGAGATGTCACTTCCAAAGGTAGGACACCAGACCTTTGCAAGTTTATTCTCCCTATGCCTGGTAACCGCAAGAAGGAGACCGAATCCGTGGCTGACGACAAGATGAAGAGCTCGGGTGGAGTCACCTACAGCCAAGCGGGCGAGGGCTACTTCGAGAAGCGGCAGCTCAAACGCACCGCCGGCTTCTGGGGCCTGTGGGGAATCGGCGTCGCGGCGGTCATCTCCGGTGACTTTTCCGGCTGGAACTTCGGCATCGGCGCCGCCGGATGGGGCGGCTTGGCGATCGCCTCCGTCGTCATCGTGATCATGTACTTCGGCATGCTCTTCTCGATCGGGGAGATGTCGGCGGCCATGCCCCATACCGGCGGCGCCTACTCGTTCGCCCGCGCCGCGATGGGACCGTGGGGCGGCTTCGTCACCGGGTTCGCCGAGACCATCGAGTACGTGTTCACCACCGCGGTGATCGTCTACTTCTCGGCCTCCTACGCCAACGCGGTCACGACCGATCTGTTCAACCTCTCCCTGCCGATGTGGGTGTGGTGGATCATCCTGTATGCGATCTTCGTCGGGCTGAACTCATGGGGCGCGGAGATCTCGTTCAAGTTCGCCCTTGTCGTCGCGATCATCTCGATCGGCATCCTGGTGTTGTTCGGCGTCCTGGCCATCGCCAACGGCGCGGTGGACTTCTCCAGGCTGTTCGACATCGCACCAGATCCGGCCGCGGCGGGTTCCTCGACGTTCCTGCCGTTCGGCTGGGTCGCGATTCTCTACGCGATGCCGTTCGCGATGTGGTTCTTCCTGGGCATCGAGGAACTTCCGCTGGCCGCCGAGGAGGCGCACGACCCGGCCCGCGACATTCCCCGCGCCGGCATCTGGGGGCTGCTCTCGCTGATCGGCTGCGGTGCGATCGTGTTCTTCCTCAACCCGGCGGTGACCGGGTCGCAGGCACTGGGCAATTCGGACGAACCTCTGCTCGACGGCTTCCGCGCGTTCCTGCCCGCCAACCTCGCCGCGGTGCTCTCGGCGTTCGCGTTGATCGGGCTGCTGGCCAGCCTGCAGGGCATCATGTACGCCTACGGCCGCAACATGTACTCGCTGAGCCGGGCCGGCTACTACCCGAAAACGTTGTCGCTGACCGGATCCCGGCAGACGCCGTACGTCGCGCTGCTGGCGGGCGCGGTCATCGGATTCGTGGCGCTGCTCATCGTCAACTACAACGAGGGCGCCGGAGCGGTGGTCCTCAACATCGCGGTGTGGGGTGCGGTGCTGGCGTACGGGTTGCAGATGGTCTCTTTCATCCTGCTGCGTCGCAAGTTTCCCAACGCGCGACGACCATGGGTGAGCCCGACCGGCAACTGGGGTGCGGTCGTCGCGCTGGTCATCGCGGCGGTGACATTCGTCGGCGTGCTCGTCAACCCGGACTACCGGCCGGCGGTCATCGCGATCGTCATCTTCTACGTCCTGGGACTGCTGGTGTTCGGCTTCTACGGCAGGCACCGCCTGGTGCTGTCGCCCGAGGAGGAGTACGCCGTCACCGGGGGTCTGCACGGTTACGACCCCGGCGCCGAAGGGCTCGGCGGCACCATCGAGGACGAGATCCTCAAGGGCCACACCGAGTGAGCCGCCGGCGCGCCGGAGATTGCCCGTACGGTGACCGGCGATGCGACTTTTGCTGGTCCGACCAGCGCTGACTAGACCCACGTCACACCCGTAACAGGTTTCGCTGCCGTCAACAAGGGTAATGTCGAGGGCGTGTGTGGAGCCACCGGCGAGGTGCGTCTCGACGGCCGGGTACCGGATGTAGCAGCTGTCTCGGCGATGGCCGAGGCGATGACACCCAGGGGTCCCGACTCGGCAGGCGCGTGGTCACAGGGCAGGGTCGCGCTCGGTCACCGTCGCCTCAAAATCATCGATCTGACCGAAGCGGGCGGCCAGCCCATGCTCGACTCCGAGCTGGGGTTGGCGATCGCGTGGAACGGCTGCATCTACAACTACAAACAGTTGCGCCGCGAGCTCAGCGAGCAGGGGTATCGGTTCTTCTCGCACAGTGACACCGAGGTGCTCCTCAAGGCGTATCACCACTGGGGCGACCGGTTCGTCGACCATCTCTACGGCATGTTCGCGTTCGCGATCGTCGAGCGCGACAGCGGTCGGGTGCTGCTCGGCCGCGACCGGCTCGGCATCAAACCGCTGTACATCAGCGAGAATTCCAACCGCATCCGGTTCGCCTCGTCGCTGCCCGCCCTGCTCGCCGGTGGCGACATCGACACCCGCATCGATCCGATCGCGCTGCACCACTACATGACGTTCCACTCGGTGGTGCCCGCGCCGCGCACCATCCTGCGCGGGGTCGCCAAGGTGCCGCCGGCCTCGCTCATCGCAATCGAGCCCGACGGCCGCCGCACGACCACGACGTACTGGGAACCCGACTTCACCCGCCACGCCGACCGCGCCGACTGGTCCGAACGGGACTGGGAGAACGCGGTTCTCGACACGTTGCGCGTTGCCGTCGAGCGGCGCCTCGTCGCCGACGTCCCGGTGGGCTGCCTGCTCTCCGGCGGCGTCGACTCCAGCCTGATCGTGGGCCTGCTCGCCGAGGCGGGCCAACACGGGCTCAAGACGTTCTCGATCGGCTTCGAATCGGTCGGCGGTGTGGCCGGTGACGAATTCAAGTACTCCGACATCATCGCCGAGCGCTTCGGCACCGACCATCACCAGATCCGCATCGGCACCGACCGCATGCTGCCCGCGCTCGACGGCGCGATCGGCGCCATGAGCGAGCCGATGGTCAGCCACGACTGCGTCGCCTTCTATCTGCTCAGCCAGGAGGTGGCCAAACACGTCAAGGTGGTGCAGTCCGGTCAGGGCGCCGACGAGGTGTTCGCCGGATACCACTGGTATCCCCCGCTGGGCGGTCCGGATGCGGCCACGCTCGACGGAGCGGTGGCCAGCTACCGCAAGGCGTTCTTCGACCGTGACCGCGCGGGCTACGACGCATTGGTGACACCGGCGTTCGCCGTCGACGGCGACCCCAGCCTGGATTTCGTCACCGAGCACTTCGCCCGGGCGGGCGCCGAGACCGGCATCGACCGCGGTCTGCGACTCGACACCACGGTCATGCTCGTCGACGACCCGGTCAAGCGCGTCGACAACATGACCATGGCGTGGGGCCTGGAGGGCCGCGTACCGTTCCTCGACCACGAACTCGTCGAGCTCGCGGCGACCTGCCCACCCGAGCTGAAGATCGCCCACGAAGGCAAGGGAGTGCTGAAACAGGCGGCACGCCAGGTGATTCCGTCCGACGTCATCGACCGGCCGAAGGGCTACTTCCCGGTGCCTGCGCTCACCCATCTCGAGGGTCCGTATCTGGACATGGTGCGCGACGCGTTGTATGCGCCAGCCGCCAAGGAACGCGATCTGTTCCGGCCCGCTGCGATCGACCGGTTGCTCGCCGATCCGAACGGACGCCTGACGCCACTGCGCGGCAACGAACTGTGGCAACTGGCACTGCTCGAATTGTGGTTGCAGCGACACGGCATCACGGGGCCCGCGGCATGACGGCGCTGGGACCCGACGCAGAGCAGACCGAAGCGATCACCCTCGGCCTGCACGACGCGTCACCGCAGCATCTCGTCGACGCGATGGCCGACGACGTCGTCATCGAGATGGGTTGGGGGCGACTGATTTTCGGTCAGACCTTCGCCGACCCGGCCAAGCTGGCAGAAGTGCTGCGGCATGAGGGACACGGCAGGCGCGACATCTGCATCTACGCCCGCGAACCCCACGTCCTGGTGTCGATGGCGCCCGCCGAACTGTTCATCGACCCCAGCCACACCTACCGGCTCCGGTTCACCGAGGACCCCGACCCCGGCAAGACGCCGACCGGGTTCTCGGTGCGCTCCCTGCAGAGCGCCGACGACGCCGACGAAATGAACCGCGTGTACGTGCGCTGCGGCATGGTGCCCGCGCCCGTCGACGTGCTGTGGAACAACCACCAGACCCAGGACGCCCTCGACTACCTGGTCGCGGTGCGTGACGACGACGGCTCCGTACTGGGCACCGTGACCGGCGTCGACCACAAACGGCTGTTCTCCGATCCGGAGAACGGTTCGAGCCTGTGGACGCTGGCCGTCGACCCGACGACGAGCCTGCCCGGCGTCGGCGCCGCGCTCACGCGGGCGCTGGCCGCGATCTACCGCGAACGTGGCCGCGCCTACATGGATCTGTCGGTCAGCCACGACAACGCCGCGGCGATCTCGCTCTACGAGAAGCTCGGTTTCGAGCGGGTGCCGGTGATGGCGGTCAAGCGCAAGAACGCGATCAACGAACCGCTGTTCACGCATCCACCCGAAACCGTGGAAGACCTCAACCCGTACGCGCGGATCATCGCCGACGAGGCCATGCGCCGCGGCATCTGGGTCGAGGTGCTCGACGCCGAGGCCGGCGAGATGCGCCTGTCGCACGGCGGCCGCACCGTCATCACCCGGGAATCCTTGTCGGAGTTCACCTCCGCGGTCGCGATGGCGCGCTGCGACGACAAGCGGCTCACCAGGCGGCTGGTGGCCGAGGCCGGCATCGCGGTGCCCAAGGGCAGACTGGCGACCTTCGACGAGAGGGACCACGAGTTCCTCGCCGAGGTCGGTGACGTCGTGGTCAAGCCCACCCGCGGCGAGCAGGGCAAGGGCATCACCGTCGGCGTCAGCAGCGCCGATGATCTGGACGCCGCGCTGGCCCGCGCCCGGGAGGAACACCCGCACGTGCTCATCGAGCAGCGCGCTGAGGGTGACGACCTTCGGCTGGTGGTGATCGACGGCAAGGTGGTGGCCGCGGCGCTGCGCAAACCCGCCGAGGTCGTCGGGACCGGGCACCACACCATTCGCGAGCTGATCGAGGCGCAGAGCCGGCGGCGGGCGGCGGCCACCGGCGGTGAATCGCGCATCCCGATCGACGCGGTCACCGAGTCGACGGTCACCGAGGCGGGTTGGTCATTCGACGATGTGCTGCCCGAGGGTGAGCGGCTGCGGGTGCGGCGCACCGCGAACCTGCACCAGGGCGGCACCATTCACGACGTGACCGCCAAGGTCCACCCGCATTTGTGTGACGTCGCGGTCAGGGCCGCCCACGCGATCGGCATCCCCGTCACCGGAATCGACCTGCTGGTGCCCGACGTCACCGAGCCGGAGTACGTCTTCATCGAGGCCAACGAGCGTCCCGGGCTGGCCAATCACGAACCACAGCCCACCGCAAAGGCTTTCGTCGACTTCCTGTTCCCGGGCAGCCCGGCACTGCCGCAGGCGTGGACGCCCGAGGAGTCGCCGGCCTGATTCACCAGGTGCTGGTGCGCATCACGATCTCGGCGGCCAGCTGCGCCGTGGACTCGGCGGCGTTACGCCTGCCGAGCAGGTCGACCATCCGGTAGTCGCCGTACACGTAGCGCTGGCTGGCCTTGGCGACCGCGCGTGCCGCGGGGGTGCTGACCAGTGCCGTGGTGTTCATCTCCACCGGCGGACAGTGCTCGTCGCGGATCACGCCCGCGGCGTCGGCGACGCGCGGATGGCCGCGGTCGATGACGACGAGGCCGATGAACCGGTCGAGCCGGGTCGCGGCCAGTTCCCACGCGAGCTCCCCACCGACGCGGTCCCCCACCAACAGCGCCCATTTCACGTCCAAGGCGTCGAGGATGGAGATGACCGACTTCGCGGTCAGGCGGGGATCAGGAGGCACGACGACGGTCCGCAGGGACGCGGTGTGCAACCGTTGGCATACGGCGTCATAGGCCGCGGCCGGTTGATGGCCCGCCCCGAGCACCACCACGACCGACCCCTTGTCGGGACCGGCGACGTCGACGGGCACGTTGAATCCCTCGACCGTGACCGTGGTGGATGGCATTGGGCCACGCTACAGCGGTCGACGGGGCGACGCGGTCGTTTCGCCGGGAGTGAACGGGCGGTTCAGAGCGCAGCCACGCGCTCGGCCTGTTGGGCCGCGATGTCCAGAAAGGTCTGCGGCAGCGTGGCTTTGACCGGAATCGTCGGATTCGGGGTCGGGAACGCGACACCGTACACCGCCATGGTCCCGATGTTCTCGAAGGTGAAGTAGACGCTGTTGTCCACCCCGCCGAGTTGCATGGTCTGCTCGTAGACGAGCGAGTCGGCGCGAGGTGGATCCATCCTGGTCGTCGTCATCGGGATGCCCGGCGAGTACTCATCGAAAAACGTCTCGAAGTGCGAGCACCGCTCGGCCGTGACCGCGAGCTTGTCGAGATCCAGACGCCATGTCAGCACGGTCAGCACCATGCGGGCGCCGTCGTATCCCACGACGTACTCCGCCGCGCTGCCCGGGCCGCGCTCCCCCGACTCGGCGATCACCCGGGTGAGTCCCTCCGAACAGCCCGCCGGGCGGGACAGCATCGCCGGTGGGGCACCTGCTCCGTCGCCACCCTGGCCGGGCTCGCGGACGACGCGGTCGAACTGCACCCCGGCCGGGAAGTCGGCCGCGGTGAGCAGCGCTCGGTCCAGGCGGGCGCCGGGCCAGGTCGGCGAGCCCTCGATCGAGTGTGCGCAACCGGTCAAGATCAGCACGGTCAGCACGGCCGCCGCCGCGAGTCGTCGGATCATCGTCGCAGTCCCGTCACGATGTCGGGCCGGGCCGGGGCGCCGTCCTCCAGCAGAGTCAGCACCGCGTCCACATCGAGGTGGCTGGTCAGCAGGTCGGCCATCAGATCCAGTTGCGCGTCCCGCCGGGCACTGACATCGACATCGTCGGCCACGACGAACCCGTCACGGCCGGCGGCCTGCGCGACCTCGACCAGCCACGAGCGGCGCACGTCGTCGTTGTCGAGCACCCCGTGCCAGTGGGTGCCGTACACCGCCCCGCGCCGCAGGCCGACGCGAAGCCACTGCTCCTCGGTCGAACGGACGAGTTGACCGTGGTGAATCTCGTAGCCGGACAACGGTTCTTGGTGACGGCGCAGGGTTTTCTCGGGCGCGAAGACGACGTCGGCGTCCAGCAGATGCAGGCCCGGCACGACACCGGCGCCGGACTCGACCGGATCGTCGATGCGCGCGCACAGCATCTGGAAGCCGCCGCACACCCCCAGCACGGGCAGGCCGCGGGCGGCGTGTGTGCTCAGCGCGTCGGCAAGTCCGCTGCGGCGCAGCCAATCCAGGTCGGCGACGGTGGCCTTGCTGCCGGGCACGACGACGACGTCGGCGTCGACGAGATCGGCGGGTTCGCTCACCCAGCGCACGAGCACGCCCGGTTCGCACGCGAGGGCCTCGACGTCCGTCGAGTTGGAGATGCGCGGCAGCCGGATGGCTGCCACCCGCAGCCACTGCCCACCGCGCGGGGGTTGCGGCTCGCCGACCACCCGGCGGGCCACCACTGAGACGGAGTCCTCGGTGTCGAGCCACAACCCGTCGGCATACGGGATGACGCCGAAGGTCGGCCGCCCGGTCAGCTCCTCGAGTTGCGCCAGGCCGGGTGCGAGCAACGACGGGTCACCGCGGAACTTGTTGACCACGAATCCGGCGATCAACCGCTGGTCCTCGGGGTCGAGCACCGCGACGGTGCCGAACAGGTGCGCGAGCACGCCGCCGCGGTCGATGTCGCCGACGACGATCACGGGCAGATCTGCCGCGCGGGCCAACCCCATGTTCGCCAGATCGGTTGCCCGCAGGTTGATCTCGGCAGGGGAACCGGCACCCTCGCAGATGACCGCGTCGAACTCCGAACGCAGATGCTCGAGTTCGCCTGCGACCACAGTGCTCAGGCGCTCACGGTGGTGGATGTAGTCGCGCGCGCTGACGGTGTCGACCACCTGACCGCGCACCACCAGCTGCGATGTGCGGTCGCTGCCGGGTTTGAGCAGGATCGGGTTGAACCGCGTGTGCGGCGCCAGACCGGCGGCGCGGGCCTGCATCGCCTGGGCGCGGCCGATCTCTCCGCCGTCGGCGGTGACCGCGGAGTTGTTCGACATGTTCTGCGCCTTGAACGGAGCGACCCGAATACCCTTGCGCGCCAACAGCCGGCACAGCCCGGCCACCACCATCGACTTACCGGCGTCCGAGGTGGTGCCGGCCACCAGAAGCGCGCCGGCCACCGGTTGTGAATCAGGCGACGGGATTCCGTGTCTGGGCGTCGTCGGATTCACAGTCCAGCGCCCTAGTCGGCGACTGTCAGGATCTCGGCGCCCTCGTCGGTGACCACCAGCGTGTGCTCGAACTGCGCGGTCCACTTCTTGTCGGTGGTCACGACGGTCCAACCGTCGTCCCAGATCTCATAGTCCAGGCCCCCGAGATTGATCATCGGTTCGATGGTGAACGTCATACCCGGTTCCAGCACCGTCTCCACGGCGGGCTGGTCGTAATGCAGGACCACGAGGCCGTTGTGGAACGTGGTGCCGATGCCGTGGCCGGTGAAGTCGCGAACCACGTTGTAGCCGAACCGGTTCGCGTAGGACTCGATGACCCTGCCGACGACGGACAGTTGGCGTCCGGGTTTGACCGCCTTGATCGCGCGCATGGTCGCTTCACGCGTCCGCTCGACGAGCAGGCGGTGTTCCTCGGAGACGTCGCCGGCCAGGAAGGTCGCGTTGGTGTCGCCGTGCACACCGTCGATGTAAGCGGTCACGTCGATGTTGACGATGTCGCCGTCCTCGATGACCGTCGAGTCGGGGATGCCGTGGCAGATGACCTCGTTGAGCGAGGTGCAGCAGGACTTCGGAAAACCCTTGTAGCCGAGCGTGGACGGATAGGCGCCGTGATCGATCATGTACTCGTGGGCGATACGGTCCAGCTCATCGGTCGTGACGCCGGGCGCGACGGCTTTACCCGCCTCGGCCAGCGCCCGCGCCGCGATCCTGCCTGCGACGCGCATCTTCTCGATCACCTCGGGCGTCTGCACCCACGGCTCGCTGCCCTCGTCGACGGTCTGTTTCCAGGCATACTCCGGCCGCGGGATCGACGCGGGCACCGGCAGCGTCGATGAGACCACGCCGGGACGGAGGGCGGTACGAACGGGCATGTCAACAGGGTAGACGAGGCTAACGGCGGTCGAACGGGCTGAACCGCAGGGACCGGCGCGGCCCACGGATGTCCACCGAGCCGCAGACCACCTTGCCGGTCAGGATCACGTGCGGATTGCCCTCGGCCGGCGCGTCCCTGCGGTGGTCGCGGGCGCTGCCCACGTTGACCTCGACATCGTCGATGGATGCGCTGGCTCCGTCGGGAAGCCGCAGCTCGAGCCCGCCGAATTTCAGGTCGAGCTCGATGACGACCATCGGCCCGGCGAAGCGTGCCCGCGTCAGGTCAAGGTCCACCGAACCCATCCGCCGGTGCAGCGCCAGGCGGCTCGGCACCGTCCATTCGCCGTGCCGCTTGAGGGAGCCCAACACGCCACGCAGCTCGACGCGGTCGGCGGCGGAGGTGACGATCGCGCCCGGGCCGGGCAGGTCGCCCACCAGGGCGTCCAGGTCCGAGTGCAGGCGCGCCCGGGCCACCGCCGCCGAGCGCTCCTCGAACTCCTCGATGTCGATCAGGCCCAGCGCGACGGCGTTGTGCAGTCGCCGCAGCGTGCCGTTGCGGTCGGCGTCGGAGACGCGCATGGCGTCGTGGTTGATCTCGGTCATCGCACGTTCCACGGTACGGCGACCAGACCCGATCAGGCCAGGTAGTCCGGTGGCAGCCCGTCGAGCATGCCCTTGAGCATCCGCACCGCGTATTCCGATGAGCCGCCACCGACGATCATCGCCGCGAACGCCATGTCGCCGCGGTACCCGGCGAACCAGGAGTGCGAACCGCCCGCGAACTCCGCCTCACCGGTCTTGCCCCGGACGTCGCCCGCGCCCTGCAGATCCTCGGCGGTGCCGTTGGTCACCACCAACCGCATCATCGGCCGCAGCCCCTCGACGATCTTCGGGTCCATCGGCGCCGGACTCTCGGCGACCTCGGTCTCCTTACCCTGAATTAGTTGTGGGACAGGCGTTTTCCCGGCGGACACCGTCGCCGCGGCCAACGCCATACCGAACGGGCTGGCGAGCACCTTGCCCTGACCGAAGCCGTCCTCGGTGCGCTCGGCGAGGTCGACGGTGGGCGGCACGGAACCGGTCACCGTCCGCAGGCCGGGGATGTCGTAGTCGGCGCCGAGGCCGTACTTGGCCGCGGCCATGGTCAATCCGCGCGGCGGCATCCGGCTGGCCAACTCGGCGAAGGTGGTGTTGCAGGAACTGGCGAACGCCCGCGACATCGGGACGGTGCCGAGGTCGAAGCCGCCGTAGTTGGGCACCGTCCGGTGGCCGATGTCCATCGTGCCGGGGCACGGAAGCATCGTGTTGGGGGTGGCCATGTCGCGTTCGATGGCCGCCCCCGCGGTCACCATCTTGAACGTCGAACCCGGCGGATACAGGCCGGTGGTGGCGATGAGGCCTTCGGTGTCGGCGGCCGCGTTCTGCGCGACGGCCAGAATCTCACCGGTCGACGGTTTGATCACCACGATCATCGCCTTCTTGCCGGTGAAGTTGACCGCGTTCTGCGCGGCGTTCTGGACCGAGCGGTCCAGGCTGATCCGGATCGAGGGTGCGGGTTTACCCGGCACCTCGTTGAGCACGTCGACGTCGACGCCGTTCTGGTTGACGGTGACCACCCGCCACCCCGCGTCCCCGCCGAGTTCGCCCGCGACCGCCCTCTTGACCTCGCCGACGATCGCCGGCGCGAATTTCTCGTCAGTGGGCAGCATTTCGGCGAGCGGCGTGATGACCACACCGGGCTGCGCACCGATCGCGGCGGCCACCCGGTCGTGGTCGGCCTTGCGCAGCGTGATCAGGTTCAGCGGCTGTTTGGACGAGCTGGCCTGCTCGGCGAGCCGCTGCGGGTCGAGCGTGTTGTCGAAGGGCCGCAATGCGTCGACGACGGCCCGCGCGGTCTGCATCAGCGACCCGTCGGCCGCCCGCGCGTCCAGCGAGTAGCTGTACAGGTATCCCGGCACCAGCACCTCGGTACCGCCCCGTTCGATCACCGACGCCCGGGGCGGGGCGTCCGCGCGCAACGCGAAGGTCTGATTCTCGCCGAGGCGCGGGTGCAGGCCGGTGGCGCTCCACCGCACCATCCAGCGGCCCTCGTCGCGGACCATGTTCAGTTGTCCGTCGTAGGTCCAGGTCCGGTCCTTGGGCAGATGCCACGTGTAGCGGTAAGTGACGCTGCCGGTGTCCATCGCGTACTTGGAGGCCAGGATCTGGGTGTCCAGGTGGGTGGCCTGCAGCCCGGCCCACGCCTCGTTGAGGTCTTCGCGCGCATCGGCGGGCCGGTCGCTGAGCTCGGCCGCGCCCGCGGTGTCACCGGTCGCGAGCGCCGCGAAGAACTTCTCGGCGGCGGTCTCGGGCCCGGCGGGCTTGGGCGTGCAGGCGCTGTTGAGGCCGACGACCAGGAGTCCGACCGCGGCCAAGCTCATGATGCGTGTTACTGAAGATGCCATTGGGGCAGATGTTACGAAGTCGAGACCTGCAATCCCGGTAGGCGCACCGATTTTTGCGAGTCGGTTCTCCGATTGGGCGGCTTAACGGGTTGATTGCACGCACCTGGCGCGTGAGATCAACCCGTTAAGGGCGAATCGGCGCCTGGCGCCGTCTGCCGGTCGGCGCGCCTGGCGCCCGCCGCCGGTCGGCGCCTCAGCCCGCCGTCGGCCCGGCGCCGAACGTCAGCCCGCGGCCGGTGCCCGCACCACCAGCGGCACCCCCGGGAAGTAGGCGGCCATCTCCGAGCGCGACTTACGCAGCGCCGCGGTGCCGTAGCCCTGCTTGCGGTGGTCGGGGTGGATCCAGATCCGCACGTTGACCTCACCGGAGACCAGGTCGCCGAACACCATCCCGATCTTCTCGGAACCCTGCACCGCGACCAGCCAAGCCGCCTCCTCCGCGTCGACGCGTCGCAGGCCGGCGCGGATCTCGTCGTCGAGATCGCCCGCGGGGGCGCGCGAGCCGTCGCCCGCTTCGCGCACGTCCTGGGTGCGCGCGGCGAAGATGTCGCGATCGGTGTCGGCCAGGAACGGGCGCAGCGCCATGCTGTCGGCGTTACGTGCCGGCTCGCCCATCGTGAAGCTGAGCTGGTTGTTGAGATCTTCGAGTTCGGCGGCGATCCGGCGCCGCGACACCTTGGTCAGCCGATCGAACGACAGCCGCAGCACCGCCTCGGCGGCGGTGGGCGATGCGCCAAGCATGCTCGCGATGGCCTCGATCGCGGCGTCGTAGTCCTCGGAATCGACGATGACGTCGAGCAGTTCGTGCCGCCGTTCCAGGGCGCGCACCATCGTGTCGGCGATCTCCCTGCGCGCGATTGTGCGGTCGTCGTCAGCCATGCCGTGAGCGTAAATCAGTCCGGCGGTCGGAACGGTCAGTCCAGCAGAACGGTCGCGAACGTTCCCACTTGATGGAAGCCGACGCGGTCATAGGTGGCCCGCGCGACGGTGTTGAAGTCGTTGACGTACAGGCTCGCCGTTCGTCCGGACCGGACCACCGCCTCGGCCAGCGTGGCGGTGCCCGCGGTGCCCAGACCGTGCCCGCGCCAGTCGGGGTGCACCCACACGCCCTGGATCTGCCCGACCGTCGGCGACTGCGAACCGACCTCGGCCTTGAACACCACCTCGCCGCGCTCGAAGCGGGCCCAGGCCCGGCCCGCGGCGATCAGGCCGGCGACCCGTCTGCGGTATCCCCTGCCTCCGTCGCCCAGGCGCGGGTCGATGCCGACCTCACCGATGAACATGTCGATCGAGGCGACGAGGTAGGCGTCGAGCTCGTCGGCACGTACCTGGCGCACGGCGGGATCGGTCGCGCACGACGGCGGCGTGCTCAGCGCCAGCAGCGGCTGATGCTCGCGCACGTCGCGGGCGGCGCCCCAGGCGTTCTCGAGGCGACGCCACATCGGCAGCACCAGCTCGGCCCGCCCGACCAGGGACGAGCAGCGGCGCGCGGTGCTCATCGCCTTCTCGGCGAACGCATGCAGGTCAATCATGTCCCCGCGCAACGGAATCAGGTTCGCACCGGCGTAGCACAAGGATTCGGTGGGCCTGCGCCGCGTCCACAGTTCGCCGCCGATCGCCGACGGCTCCACACCGTATTCGGCCACCCGACAGGCGACCATGCACGAGCCGACCGGATCCTCGTCGAGCACCCGCATCACGGCGCCGACGTCGCGCACCACCGAGACCCGTCGTTCGTCGACGTGACGAAACAGCGGCGGTGCCGACATGGGATCTCTTTCTAACCGACACCGGACGGTGCTACCCGGTGTTTGGGATCACATTCAGCTTACGGTCACGACGGGCGAACCGCTGGCATCTGTTCCACGCTCTTCCGCGATTCGCATGGCCTCTTCGATCAGGGTCTCGACGATCTGCGCTTCGGGGACGGTCTTGATGACCTCACCCTTGACGAAGATCTGGCCCTTGCCGTTGCCGGAGGCCACCCCGAGGTCGGCTTCGCGCGCCTCGCCGGGACCGTTGACGACACAACCCATCACGGCCACGCGCAGCGGAACGTCCATCCCCTCCAGCCCGGCGGTGACCTCGTTGGCCAACGAGTAGACGTCGACCTGGGCGCGCCCGCACGAGGGGCACGACACGATCTCCAGCGACCGCGGGCGCAGGTTCAGCGATTCGAGGATCTGGTTACCCACCTTGACCTCTTCGGCCGGCGGCGCCGACAGCGAAACGCGGATCGTGTCGCCGATGCCCTTGGACAACAACGCACCGAACGCGACCGCCGACTTGATCGTGCCCTGAAACGCCGGGCCCGCCTCGGTGACGCCGAGATGCAGCGGGTAGTCGCACTGCGCGGCGAGTTGTTCGTAGGCGGCCACCATCACGACGGGGTCGCTGTGCTTGACGCTGATCTTGATGTCGCCGAAGCCGTGCTCCTCGAACAGCGACGCCTCCCACAGCGCCGACTCGACCAGCGCCTCGGGCGTGGCCTTGCCGTACTTCTCCATGAAGCGCTTGTCCAGCGATCCCGCGTTGACACCGATGCGGATCGGGACGCCCGCCGCGCCTGCGGCCTTGGCGACCTCGCCCACGCGGCCGTCGAACTCCTTGATGTTGCCGGGGTTGACGCGTACGGCGGCGCAACCGGCGTCGATGGCGGCGAAGATGTACTTCGGCTGGAAGTGGATGTCGGCGATCACCGGAATCTGGCTGTGCCTGGCGATCTCGGCGAGCGCGTCGGCGTCCTCCTGACGCGGGCACGCCACCCGCACGATGTCGCAGCCCGACGCCGTCAACTCGGCGATCTGCTGCAACGTCGAGTTGACGTCGTGGGTCTTGGTGGTGCACATGGACTGCACCGCAATCGGGTGATCGCTGCCGATGCCGACATCGCCGACCATCAACTGACGGGTTTTGCGCCGGGGCGCCAGAACCGGCGCCGGGGGCGTCGGCATTCCCAGTCCTATTTGTTGAGACCCGATCTGTTGGCCGGAGGCCATTTTTTCTCCTACTGCTTACTGAAAGATTCTGATGGGGTTGACGAAGTCGGCGGTCACGGTCAACAGCATGTAGCCGGCCACCACGACGAGGATCACGTACGTGGCGGGCATCAGCCGCAGGTAGTTGACCGGAGCCGCGGCCACTTTGCCGCGGGCCGACCGAATCGTGTTGCGGATCTTCTCGTAGAAGGCGATCGCGATGTGGCCGCCGTCGAACGGCAGCAGCGGCACGAGATTGATCGCGCCGAGCACGAAGTTCAACTGCGCCAGGAAGAACCAGAACGCGACCCACAGCCCCTGATCGACGGCGTCGCCGCCGATGATGCTGGCGCCCACGACGCTGATCGGGGTCTCGGGATCGCGCTCCTCACCGCCGATGGAGCGCACCAACGCGCCCATCTTGGTCGGCAGTTTGGCCAGCGACTTGCCGATCTCCACGGCGAGGTCGCCGGTGAACGCGATCGTCGCGGGCGCCGCCGACAGCGCGTTGTACTGCGTGGGCCCGAACTGCGCCGCGGTGATGCCGACCGTGCCGACCGGAACCGGTTCGGCGACCTCGCCCTTGGCGACCCACCGCTGGGCGGGTACGACATCGACGAGAGTGGTGAACTCGCTCCCGTCGCGCTGCACGGTGAACTCGGTCGGACCGTCGAGCGCACGCACGGCGGATACCAACTCGTCGAAGTTCGCCACGGGCGTGTCGCCGATCTTGACCACGGTGTCCCCGGCTTGGATGCCCGCGGCCGCAGCCGGCGAGGGCGCCAGGCAGTCACCGAGCTGACCCCTGCTGACTTCGGCTTTCACGCACGACGTCTCACCGACGATCGCGGTGGTCGGCGCGTGCAGGTTGGGCAGCCCCCACACCACGGCGATGCCGTAGATCAGGACCAGGCCGATGAGGAAGTTCATCCCCGGCCCCGCGGCCAGCACCGCGACGCGCTTCCACGTCTTCTGCTTGTACATCGCGCGGTCCTGCTCATCGGGCGCGAGTTCCTCCACCGAGGTCATGCCCGCGATGTCGCAGAACCCGCCGAGTGGGACCGCCTTGACCCCGTACTCGGTACGATCGCCGACCTTGTTCGCCCGCCAGGTCGCCCACAGCGTCGGACCGAACCCGACGAAGTAGCGGCGCACCTTCATTCCGGTGGCACGCGCCACCCACATGTGGCCGCATTCATGCAAAGCCACCGAGACCAAGATGGCCAGTGCGAACAGCACGACACCGGTGAGCCACATCATCTGGTGGTGATTACCTCCCGCTCGACCGCGCGCGCGGCACGGTCACGCGCCCACTGCTGGGCGTCAAGTACGTCGTCCACGGTAGCTGGTTCGGCGGCCCACTGGTCGGCAGCGCGCAGCACGTCCTCGATGGTGCGCACGATCGCCGGGAAGCGGATACGCCCGTCGAGGAACGCCGCGGCCGCCTCCTCGTTGGCGGCGTTGTAGACCGCTGTCAGGCAGCCGCCCGCTTCGCCGGCCTGGCGGGCCAGCGCCACGGCGGGGAACACCGCGTCGTCGAGCGGTTCGAAATCCCAGGTCGACGCGGTGGTGAAGTCGCAGGCCAGCGCGGCCGCCGGAACCCGTTCAGGCCAGCCGAGCGCCAGCGCGATCGGCAGCTTCATATCGGGCGGGCTGGCCTGAGCCAGCGTGGAGCCGTCGGTGAACGTGACCATCGAGTGCACGATCGACTGCGGGTGCACGACCACCTCGATGCGGTCGTAGGGCACTTCGAACAGCAGGTGCGTCTCGATCAGCTCGAGCCCCTTGTTGACCAGCGACGCCGAGTTGAGTGTGTTCATCGGCCCCATCGACCAGGTCGGGTGGGCACCGGCCTGCTCCGGCGTGGCCGACTCCAACTGTTCGGCGCTCCACCCGCGGAAGGGACCGCCCGATGCGGTCAGCACGATCTTGGCGACCTCGGCGGGGCTGCCTCCGCGCAGGCACTGCGCCATCGCCGAGTGTTCGGAGTCAACGGGCACGATCTGGCCTGGTCGGGCCGCCTTGAGCACCAGGGGGCCACCGGCGACGAGCGACTCCTTGTTGGCCAGCGCCAGGCGTGCGCCGGTTGCCAGCGCGGCCAGCGTCGGATGCAGCCCCAGCGCGCCGACGAGCGCGTTGAGCACCACGTCGGCCTCGGTGTTCTCGATCAGTTGGGTGGCGGCGTCGGGTCCGGTGTAGGTGACGTCACCGAGGCGGGCGGCGGCGGCCTGGTCGGCGACCGCGATATTGGTCACACCCGTCGCGGCGCGCTGCCGCGCCAGCAGGTCCGGGTTACCGCCGGCGGCGGCCAGGCCGACGACCTCGAAGCGGTCGGGGTTGGCGGCGATGACGTCGAGCGCCTGGGTGCCGATCGACCCCGTGCTGCCGAGGATCAGGACGCGTCGCCGACTTGACGCCCCGTCGCCGCGCTCGGCCTCGCCGGAAGTACTCACCGAACCATTGTGCCGCCTACCGGCGCACGCTCGTCAGTCCGCCGGGCGCGGGCCACTCGCCCGGAAAACGTGACGCAAATCTGACGGGATCCATCCCCTGACCACTCCGGTCCGAATCTCCGGTGTCACCAGCAGAGGACGGAACCATCCGTCCACGACAAGGGAGCAACGCATGAAGATCAAGTTCGGCAAGTCCGTATCCGCAGCGGGTGTGGCCGCAGCCGCGATCCTGACCCTCTCGGCGTGTTCGAACGACGCCACCTCCGCGGCGCCCGCCGCAGACCCCGAGACGGCCTCGATGACGACCAGCCTCGCGCCCGCGCCGATGGAGCAGCCCATCAACCCGGCCGGCGGCCTGGTGGGCGACGGTTGTGCGACGTACGCCGAGCAGGTGCCGTCGGGCCCGGGCTCGGTGGCCGGAATGGCGCAGGACCCGGTGACCGTCGCCGCGTCGAACAACCCGATGCTCACGACCCTGACGCAGGCGCTGTCCGGGCAACTCAACCCGAACGTCAACCTCGTCGACACGCTCAACGGCGGGGAGTTCACCGTCTTCGCCCCGACCGATGAGGCCTTCGGAAAGATCGATCCAGCGACCATCGAGACGCTCAAGACCGACAGTGAACTGCTGACCAGCATCCTCACCTATCACGTGGTGCCCGGTCAGGCCAGCCCGGCGCAGGTCCCCGGCGACCACAAGACCGTCCAGGGCGCCGACGTCTCGGTCACCGGCGAGGGCGCCGGTCTCAAGATCAACGACGCGGGCCTGGTGTGTGGCGGGGTGTCGACCGCCAACGCGACGGTGTACATGATCGACACAGTCCTGATGCCCCCGGCCGCCTCATAGGCCAACCGACCGCGAGCGGGCGCGGAATCGCTTGAACTCCACATGCGCGATTCCGCGTCCGCTCGCTTCTTGAAGGACCGGCAATGTTCACCCTTGTTCTCATCGGCTTCCTCGGCGGGCTGATCACCGGCATCTCGCCGTGCATCCTGCCCGTGCTGCCGGTGATCTTCTTCTCCGGCACGCAGACCGCTCGCCTCGACGGGGGTGCACCCGCGGGCGCCGGCTCGGCCATCGCCACCGAAACACGGCCCGCCCTCGTCGAGCGGCTCCGGCCCTACCTGGTGATCGCCGGGCTGGTGGTCAGCTTCTCGACCGTGACGCTGCTCGGTTCGACCGTGCTGTCGCTGCTTTCCCTTCCGCAGGACGCGATCCGCTGGGTTGCGCTCGTCGCGCTCATCGCCATCGGCGCCGGCCTGATCTTCCCCCGATTCGAGGCGCTGCTGGAAAAGCCGTTCACGCGCCTACCGCAGAAGCAGTTCGGTTCCGGCAGAGGCGGATTCGGTCTCGGTCTGGCGCTCGGCGTCCTGTACGTTCCGTGCGCCGGACCGGTGCTGGCCGCCATCATCATCGCGGGAGCCACCGGCAGCGTCGGCATCGCCACCGTGGCGTTGACCCTGTCGTTTGCCCTCGGTGCCGCGCTGCCTCTGCTGTTCTTCGCACTCGCGGGCCGTCGCGTCGCGGAACGGGTTGCGGCCTTCCGTAACCGCCAGCGCCAGATCCGCATCGCTGCCGGGGTGGTCACGATCATGCTGGCGCTCGCGTTGGCGCTCAACCTGCCCGCCGCGCTTCAGCGTGCCATCCCGGATTACACGAGCACACTGCAGGAGCGGGTCGGCGGTGACGAACAGATCCGGGAACAACTCAACCTCGGCGGGCTGGTCAACGACCAGAACCGACTGCTGTCCAACTGCAGCAACGGCGCTCCCGAACTCGAGAGTTGTGGGCCGGCGCCGGACCTGACGGGCATCACCGGCTGGCAGAACACTCCCGGGGCCGGCCCGGTCGATCTGAAAGCGTTGCGCGGCAAGGTGGTTCTGGTCGACTTCTGGGCGTACTCGTGCATCAACTGTCAGCGAGCGATACCGCACGTCGTCGACTGGTATACCGCGTACCGGGAGGCCGGGCTGGAGGTGATCGGTGTGCACACCCCGGAGTACGCCTTCGAACGGGTACCGGCCAACGTCGCAAGCGGTGCGCGAGACTTGGGCATCACCTATCCCGTCGCACTCGACACCAACTATTCCACCTGGACGAACTACCGCAACCGGTACTGGCCGGCCAAGTACCTGATCGACGCCGAGGGCACGGTGCGCCACATCAAATTCGGCGAGGGCGACTACGCCGAGACGGAACAACTGATCCGGGAACTGCTTTCGCAGGCGAACCCCCGCGGCGCCCTGCCGCCGCCGACCGAACAGACCGATGCCACTCCCCCGCGCGGCCTCACTCCCGAGACCTATCTCGGTGTCGGCAAAATGGTCAACTACGGCGGAAGCGGCGCCTACGACGAAGGCACGTTCGTCTTCGCCGATCCAGAACGCCTGTCCGAGGACACATTCGGGCTACGCGGGCGCTGGAGACTCGACTACCAGGGAGCCACCGCCGAGGGGCCGGACTCGGTGATCCGGCTCGACTACCACGCCCGCGACGTGTACCTCGTGGTCGGCGGGACCGGCATGGTGACGGTCACGCGCGACGGTGAATCACGCCGGATCCCGATCGAGGGCCCGCCGAGGTTACGCCAGCTCGTCGGCGACGACACCGTCCGAGAAGGAACGCTCGACGTTCAGCTGAGCCAAGGCCTGCAAGCGTTCTCCTTCACCTACGGCTGAAAATCCGACCCATCCGGAACCCGACCGGCTCCGAATAGCCATTGCAAGCAAGTTCCGGCGGCACCTGCCGTCCCGTCCAGAAGTGGAGTGCGAGTGATAAATGCCAGGAAGAAGATCGTCAGCGCGGGCGTGGCCGCACTGGGAGCCACCGGCCTGATGCTGGGCACAGCGGCCGTCGGGCATGCCGAGATGGTGGGCCCGGGTTGCACGGCCTACGCGCAGCAGGTGCCGGTGGGCCCGGGCTCGGTGACGGGCATGGCCCAGGACCCCGTCGCGGTCGCGGCCTCGAACAACCCGCTGCTGACCACGTTGACGAAAGCCGTTTCGGGGCAACTCAATCCGCAGGTCAACCTCGTCGACACCCTCAACGGGGGCCAGTTCACGGTGTTCGCGCCGACCGATGACGCGTTCGCCAAGCTGGACCCGGCCACCATCGAGACGCTCAAGACCGATGCCCCGCTGTTGACGAGCATCCTGACCTATCACGTGGTGCCCGGTCAGGCCGGCCCGGCCCAGGTGGTCGGCACCCACAAGACGGTGCAGGGCGCCGATCTCACGGTGACGGGCCACGGGGCTGATCTGAAGGTCAACGACGCCTCGGTGGTCTGTGGCGGTGTGCAGACGGCCAACGCGACCGTCTACCTCATCGACACGGTGCTGCTGCCCCCAGCGAACTGACCTGCGCCACAACAGGATCGGAGGGCGGCCCGGTGACCCCCAACCGGGCTGCCCTCCCCTGTCGGCGACAAGGCCGGCTCAGCCCGCCCCGAGTTGTCGCAGTAGTCCGTGCATGTCGAGTTGCCCGCGGTGCGCGACCAGCATATCGCCCTGAAAGCGGTCGATGTGAATTCCGGTGACCGAGACCTTGTTTCCCGTCGCCGGTATGCCGCGGAACTCGCCGTCATGGGTACCGGTGAAGGTGAACCGCGTGATGCCGTGCGAACCGTCGACCAGAATCTCCTCGATCGCATGCCGTCCATCGGAGAACCCGCGGGTGAACTCCTCGAGGTGGGCCTGCCACTCCCGCCACCCGAGGACGGGCGGACCGGCGAGCTCGACGACCAGCCGGGGCGAGACCAGGGCCTGAACCGTCGCCCAGTCCCGGCGATCGATCGAGGTGTAGAGGCACGAGACCAGGTCGCGGATCTCGTCCTCGGAGAAGGTCATGGCCGCACCTTGGCGATGATGGTCTCGGCGAACCGCTCGATCGGCTCCCGGTACCGCTCCACCCCGCCGGGTTCGAGGTCCATCCCCATCCAGGGACTGCACATCACCGCGGTGATGCCGGCGTCTTCGGCCCGCTTGTACAGGTCCGGTGTCGGAGGCTCGAGTAACGCCAGCATGATGTCGAAGGGTTCGCTCTCGCGGCCGTACTCGCGTAGCAGCGCACGCAACTTCCGGGCGTAGCCCACGGCTTCGTCCCACCGGTAGGCGTAGCCGACCCAGCCATCGCACAGCCGTGCGGCGCGACGCAGCGCGGCATCGGACTCTCCGCCGCACAGGATCGGCACCGGGGCCACCGGGTGGGGTTCGATCATCATCTCGGGCACCTGGTAGTAGTCGCCGCTCCACGACACCCAACCGCCGCGCCACAGTTCGCGCAGCGCGGGGATCATCTCGTCGAGCCGTTTACCGCGGGTGCCGAAATCCTGGCCCATCAACTCGTATTCCTCGCGCATCCAGCCGACGCCCGCCGCCAGTGACACCCGGCCGTCGGACAGCACCGAGGCCGTCGCGACCTGCTTGGCCACCTCCAACAGCGGGCGCGCCGGCGCGATGTACACCGCGTTGGAGAACCGCAACCGGGTCGTCACCGCGGCCATCGCACCGATCTGCACCCAGCAGTCGGGCCAGGCGGTCTCCGGTGCCCACATCGGCTTGCCGGTCGGCGAATCCGGATACGGCGAACTGAGTTCGCGCGGATAGATCATGTGGTCCGAGCAGACCATTCCGTCGTAGCCGGCCTCGTCGAAGGCGCGTGCGAGCCCGAGAATCTCTGACGTTTTCATGAACGCGGTGCCCGACCAGAACTCCATCCTGTTTCTCTATCGCGAAATCGGGGCAGCATCAATGCCATGCCCACATTGTTGTGGTTTCGTCGCGATCTGCGCCTGCGCGATCTGCCCTCGCTGCTGGCCGCGGCCGCCGCTGACGGCGAGGTGCTCGCCTGCTACGTCCTCGACCCCCGGCTCGAAGCCTCGGCGGGTGCCCGTCGACTGCAGTACCTGTATGACGCGCTGCGCGATCTGCGGGACGGCCTCGGCGGCACGCTGTACGTCACCCGGGGCCGACCTGAGAAGCGAATACCCGCTGTCGTCAAGGCGATTGGTGCGTCGGCGGTACACATCTCGGCGGACTACTCGCCGTTCGGGCGGCGGCGTGACGACGCCGTCGAGGCCGCGCTGGGCGATATCCCTCTCGAGGCGTCGGGCTCGCCGTACCTGGTCTCTCCCGGCCGGGTGACCAAACCCGACGGCAGCCCGTACAAGGTGTTCACCCCGTTTCACCGGGCCTGGCGCGAACACGGCTGGTGCGCACCCGCCACGTCCGGGCCGAAATCGGCGCGTTGGCTCGACCCCTCGGATGTCGCGGGCGCGGTGGACATCCCGGATGCCGGGGTCGACCTCGAGCTGCCGGCCGGAGAGACCGCGGCCCGCAAGCAGTGGAAGTCGTTCGTGAACAACGGGCTGGCCACCTATGCCGACGACCGCAACCGCCCGGATCTGGATCGCACCAGCCGCATGTCGGCACATCTGAAGTTCGGCACCATCCATCCACGCACCATGGCTGCGGACCTGGGACGGGGGAAGGGCGCGCAGGCGTACCTGCGGGAGTTGGCGTTCCGCGACTTCTACGCCGCGGTGCTCAACGAATGGCCGCGCAGCGTCTGGTGGAACTTCAACCGGTCGTTCGACGGGATGAGCCTCGATGACGGCCCCGAGGCGCAGAAACGGTTCGAGGCCTGGAAGCAGGGCAGGACGGGTTATCCCATCGTCGACGCCGGGATGCGCCAGCTCGCCGAGACCGGGTGGATGCACAACCGGGTCCGCATGATCGTGGCCTCCTTCCTGGTCAAGGACCTGCACCTGCCGTGGCAGTGGGGCGCGCGCTGGTTCCTCGAGCAGTTGGTCGACGGCGATATGGCCAACAACCAGCATGGGTGGCAGTGGGCTGCGGGCACCGGGACGGACGCCGCGCCGTACTTCCGCGTCTTCAACCCGACCACGCAGGGGCAGAAGTTCGATCCCGACGGCGGTTACGTGCGCCGCTGGGTGCCCGACGTCGACGATGACGCCTATCCGGAGCCGATCGTCGACCACGCCGCCGAACGCAAGGAGGCGCTGCGCCGCTACGCCGAGATCACTTGACGATCTGTCCGCCGTCGACCGGCAGCGCCACCCCGGTGACGTAGCGCCCGGAGTCGCCGCACAGGTACACCATCGCGTCGCTGATCGCCTCCGGCTCGACCGGCGGGACGTTGAGCAGCGGCTGCTGGGAGACGCTGAACGCCGGGTGCTCACCCGACCATTCGGCCAGCGCCTCGTTGTAGATCATCGGGGTGGCCACTCCGCCGGGATGAACGGAGTTGACGCGAATGTTCTTCTCCGCCAGCCCTCGTGCGAAGTGGCGCATCACGCCGATGACGCCGTGCTTGGCGACGGTGTATCCGGCCGCGCCGTGGTTCATCGTGCCGAAGTCGACGGTGACCGGTTTGAACGCGGCCGCCGAGCTGGTGATCACGATCGCGCCGCCGTCGCCGTGGGCGAGCAGGGCGGGCAGCGTCGCGGTGATCGTGTAGTAGACGCCGTTGAGCATGACGTTCACCGCGTCGACGAACGCGGAGATCTCGCGTCCCTGCTCCCCCGCGGCGGGCAGGATCCCCGCGTTGGCGAGCACGAAGTCGATGCGGCCGAACTCTTGGGCCCCGTTGGCCGCGATCTCCTGCATCCGCTCAAGGTCGCGGACGTCGCCGCGTTCGGCGATGATCCTGCGGCCGGTCTTCTCCACCAGGTTGACGGTCTCGTCGAGATCGTCCTGCGTCGCCATGGGGTAGGCGACGCTGTCGATCTGCTCGCACAGGTCGACAGCGATGATGTCGGCGCCCTCCTCGGCGAACCGGACGGCGTGCGCCCGGCCCTGGCCGCGCGCCGCGCCGGTGATGAATGCGACCTTGCCCTCGAACTGCATGTGCCCGTCTGCTCCTCGCGCCCGCGGTGTCATGACGCATCACCCTACGGCGGGCGTAGTAGGCCCCCTGTTTTGGGCATATGCCAGAATGTCGGGCAGTACTGAGCCCGACCGTGAGGAGCAGCCGTGGCCAACACCGAGGTGCAGCGACACACCGGGGTCGACGTCGAAGACGTACCGTCCGCCGAGTGGGGCTGGTCGAAGGAGAACCCCACGTTCTTCCACGTCGGCGGCATCATCGCGGCCCTGTTTCTGCTCTCCCTCATCCACGGCAACCACACCGGACGCGTCGAGGACCTGTTCCTGGTCGGATTCGCCGTGCTGATTCTCGCCGCGGTCGCGCGCGACTGGTGGCTGCGCAAACGGGGCTGGATCCGCTAGACCGGGTTCAGCGGCCGGACGGACTCGGGCCCCAGATCGACCAGCGTCTCGGTGGCGCCGACGGTGTGCGTCAATCCTGCCGCCGCCAGGGCGCGGGCCTTGAACGCGCGGGCGGCGATGCTGAGCGGGTGCTCAATCGTGTCGATGCGATCACCGAACTCACCCGGACTCTCGTCACCCCAGGCAATCACCTCGACACCGCGCCTCGCCAGCTCGAAGACGCCGGCGCGGACCCGCGGATCGTCGCGTAGCAGCACCGCACTGACCGCCAGGGCGCCGTTGCGGGGCACGTCGCGCACGATGGCCTCCGGGGTGTCGTCGACGGTGTTGGCGCCGAGGATCGTGAGCGGCCGCTCGTCAGCGCAGTCCGCGATCCACACGTTGACGTCCCAACCGGCCCGCGCCCGGTCGAACAGCCAGCCGCCCGCAGGCCCGATGACGTCGGCCAGGTCCGCCGCCAGGACCGTCAGGTGATGGTGGTTGGCCGGGCCGTCGGCAGCCGGAGCACCGTCGACCGACACGACGTCGTCGGGAGAGGGTCGAGTTGCCATAGTTCCTATCCGATCGGGTCAGCGACGCCGGTCGAGGGGCTGTCGCGGCGCCCCTAGAGCGTGACACTATTGTCGCGATCTGTAAAGGTCCGACGGCGCGGTGTCGATCAGTGTGACGCGGCGGCCAGCGGGAGGGCCGATGCGACGGTGGCCAACTCGCCGGGGAGTCCGGCCGCGCGGCGGATATCGGCGAAGGATTCGAGCAGCGCGTCGGTGGCCTCATGCGGATCGTCGAGCGTGCGGTCGTCGGTCAGCACCGAGATGGCGAGTTGGTCGACGTAGCTCCACACCGTGATGTTCATCCCGCTTCCCGTGACGACCGGCCCCACCGAGTAGATCTCGCTGAGGACACCGCCCGCGATGTGTCCGGGGTCGCGGGGTCCCGCCACATTCGAGATGGTCAGGTTCATCACCGCGCCGGACTCCATCCGGCGTGCCTGCAACCGAAAGAACTTGGGCGCCAACGCCGGCGGTAGATACGACATCCACGCCGGTAGCACCGCCGGTCCGAGCAACTGATGGCTCTCCTTGGCGATCTTGGTGGCCACCGCGGTGAGCCGGACCCGTTCGAGCGGATCGGCGATGTGCACCGGCAGCGACGGCATCATGTAGGTGAACTCGTTGCCCGTCAACCGATCTGGCGAGGGGTTGGTGCTGACCGGGACGCCGGCGATCAGCGGTTCCTCGGCGTGCCCGTCATAGCGCAGCAGCAGCGTGCGCAGCGCCCCGGCCGCGGTGGCCAGCACGACGTCGTTGAGCGTCACACCCAGATGCCTGCCGGTCTCCTTGACCTCCGCCAACGACAGCGGCGCCGTCGCGAAGCGCCGCCCGGGGGACACGACGTGGTTGATGAAGGTCTGCGGAGGGGCGAAGGTGCGCGCCAGGTCGGGATGTCGGCCCCGTTCCTTGGCGCGCCTGCGCACCCGGGCGACACCGGTTGCCGTCTCGTTGACGAGCCTGGGCAGTCTGCGGATGAGGTGCGCGTGGTCACGGCCCGCGGTCTTGAGCAGCTGCGCGGTGGTCCGCGTGGCCGGATCTGCCACGGCGCGAACGGGCGTCGGCGTCTCGTCGCTTATGGCCTTCGCCAGCTGGTTGGCCGAGGCGACGCCGTCGGCCAGCACGTGATGGACCTTGTGGATGATCGCGACGCGGCCGTCGGCGAGCCCCTCGGCGTGGTACATCTCCCACAACGGGCGGCTGCGGTCCAGCGGCGTGCTGGCGATCTGCCCGATCAGGTCGTCGAGCTCGCGCCGTCCACCCGGCGGCGCGATGTGTGCGCGGCGCAGGTGGTAGTCGAGGTCGATGTCGTGGTTCTCCCACCACATCGGATGGTGCAGGCGCAGCGGGATGTCGACGAGTTGGTAGCGCAGCGCCGACAACGCCAGCAGGCGCGGGTAGGCGACCTGTCGGAACATCTCGAAGTTGTAGTTGTCGACGCCCGACACGTCGAGGATGCCGATCTTGAGGGTGTGCATGTGGACCTCGGGCGTCTCGCTGTACAGCATCAACGCGTCCACACCGTTGAGTCGCTTCATTCCGCCCCGCATCCCACCTCGCCCAGCCGACGCCTACCGGTTTCCCAATCGTGCTCTTTTCCAAGCACGTTCGTGGGAGAGGTGACGATGGAGCCAAAATTTGTAAAGCTGACGGTCATGAGTCTCGTCGCCGCCCGCGGGCCGCTGAGCAAGGAGCCGGCCGGCTGGTTCACACCGCCGCTGCCGGACGACGTGGTGTTCATCGAGCCGCATCCGCGCCGTGTGCAGGCTTTGCGCGGCGGACGCACGGTCCTCGACACCGAGCGCGCGCTGATGGTGCACCGCCGCGACCATCCGCTCAGCTACGCCTTTCCCGTCGACGACGTCGGCGATCTTCCGTCCGAGCCGGTGGTCGAGGCGCCCGGATACGTCCACGTGCCGTGGGATGCCGTCGACACCTGGCTGGAGGAAGGCCGCACGCTCGTGCACTATCCGCCCAACCCGTATCACCGCGTGGACTGCCGCCCGACCCGTCGCGCGCTGCGGGTGGCGGTGGCGGGCCAGGCTCTGGTCGACACGACCGACACGGTGATCGTCTTCGAGACGTCACTGGAGCCGCGCCTCTATGTCGGCCCGTCGCACGTGCGTACCGACCTGCTGAGGCCCTCGCCGACCACCACCTACTGCAACTACAAGGGTTACGCGACGTACTGGTCGGCCGTTGTCGGCGACACCGTGGTCGAGGATGTGGCATGGAGCTACCCGGACCCGCCGCCCGAGACGTTGCCGATCGCGGGGTTCTTCAGCTTCGACCCCGAGCGCGTCGAGGTCTCGGCCGAACTGCCCGGCACCTGATCACCGCCGAATCTGAGCTTCTGCGCGAGAATCGCCCCCCGGATATCGCGCACAAGTTCTGTCTCGGCGTCAGGACTTGGCGATCACCGATTCACCGAACCGCTCGATGGTCTCGAGCACATGCGCGAGGCTGTCGCCCGGAAGGCCCACCTGAACCCACGTCACCCCGATCCCGGCCAGCTTCTCCAAGCCGGACAGGTACGCGTCGGCGTTGAAGTCGTCGCCGCCGGGACTGCCGCCGTCGGGGTTGGTGAACGTGATGTCGATGCGCGACCAGTCGCGCCCCGCCTCATCGAAGCGGCGGCGCAGATCCTCGACGCCGGCTGCCAGTGCGTCGACGTCCATCGGCGCCGTGCGCGCGGTCTGGGCCAGGACGGCCGGCGCCGGGAACGGGCACCACCCGTCGCCGTAGGCGACCACGCGCTTGCGGGCGGCGACGGTGTTGCCGCCGATCCAGATGGGCGGGTGGGGATCGCTGACGGGCCGGGGGTGCGCCGTGATCCCGCTGGCGGTGAAGTGGCGGCCCTCATAGGAGAAGTCGTCGGTGGTCCAGATGCCGCGGATGACCTCCAGCGCCTCCTCGAACAAGGCGGCGCGCTCCTCGAAATCCACACCCACCGCAGCGAATTCGCGTTTGAGGTAGCCGACACCCACCCCGAGGGTGAACCGCCCCTCCGACAGCAGGTCCAGGGTGGCACCCGACTTGGCGACCACGAACGGATTGCGGTACGGCAGCACCACGATGTTGGGGATGAGCCGCAGCGTGGTCGTCGTCGCGGCCGCGTATCCCATGGCCACGAACGGGTCCACCGCATCGTGGCCGCCGGCGTTCAACCAGCGCTCGGTCGGCGCCGGGTGGTCGGTGAAACCGAAACCGTGAAAACCCGCGGCCTCGGCGGCGGCCGCGACGGTCGCGACCCCCGCGCCCGTGACCAACTCCGGGTTGTACGGGTGGCTGTGCATCGGGTGGGTGAAGGTGAACCGCATATCTGCTCGTCCCGTCTAGAACATTCTTCTCGTTTTGCGAGAATGTCGTTACCATGCGAACCGCGGAAAGTACAGCTTCGACAGTGATGGGACTGCGCATGGGGAAGCCCGAGATCGGCGTCTACCTGCCCCAGATGGGCTTCACCTACGAGCAGATGCTGGATCGCACCCGGCGCTGCGAGCAACTCGGCATCGACTCGCTGTGGCTCTACGACCATCTCTACGGCCCGGGCGTGCCGGACTATCCCTCGCTGGAGGCGTGGACGTTGGCCACCGCGTTGCTCAGCAACACCGAACGCATCCGCATCGGACACATGGTGCTGTGCAACCAGTTTCGCCACCCTGCGGTGCTGGCCAAGATGGCGACCACGCTCGACCAGATTTGCGCGGGCCGGCTACAACTCGGGCTCGGCAGCGGCTCGATCGAGGGTGAGCACCACCGGGTGGGGCTGGCGTGGGGATCGTTTCGCGAGCGTTCCGAGCGCCTGGGCGAGACGCTGGAGATCCTGACCCAGGCCTTCGCCGACGAGCGAATCGACTTCAGCGGCAAGCATTTCACGGTAACGGACTTCCCCGTCAAGCCCGGCGCCGTGCAGCAGAGGCCGCCCATCGTGGTGGGCGGCGTCGGCGAGAAGTACACGCTGCCGTTGGTGGCGCGCTACGCCGATGTGTGGAACGTGCCGACGTACGCCTTGGGGGAACTGCACCACAAGGTGTCGGTGCTGCGCGGTATCTGCGAGGACGTCGGCCGGGATCCGTCGAGCATCGTGCTGTCGGTCGAGGCGGTGATGGCGCTGGCACCCGACGAGGCGTCGCTGCCGGAGGTGCGTCGACTCGCCGAGAAGCGTTTCGGCGCACCGGCATTCGGGCTCGAGGAGGCAGGCTTGATCGGCACACCGCCGGCGATCGTCGACCGTCTCCACGAACTGCGGGAACTCGGCTTCGGCCAGATCGTGTTGTTCACCCACGATCGCGCATCCGACCGGACGCTGGACCTGCTGGCCACCGAGGTGATCGCGCGGCTCTAGGCGGGACGCTTCGCCGGCGGTGAGTAGTTCGGCCGACCGAGTCCCAGTGCGTGCTGGGCGATCATGTTGCGGAACACCTCCAGCGTGCCGCCGTAGATACCGGCGGGCCCGGCCAGCCGGAAGGCGTACTCGACTCCCCCGTCGCCCGCCGCGCCCTCGACACCGGCCGGCAGGGCGCCCGCGGCTCCGGAGAGGTCCATCAGATCCGGCGCGACGTCGCGCATCGTCTGCGCGTTGGCCACCCGGCCGAACATCTCCGGTGTGCTCATCGCCGCCTCGATCCTGGCGATCGCGCGGCCCAGGCGATACCGGGCCGAATCCTCTTCGCCGGCAACGGCGGCGAGCCGGTCGACGGCCTCGGCCAGCAGTAGCAGGTGCTCGCTCATCGTCGCCAGCTTCTGCAAGCCCTGATTGTCGCGTTCGATGGTGCCGTGTTCGGCGTTGAGCGCCTCGCGAAGCACCGACCAACCGCCGTTGACCGCACCCACGCGGTACTTGTCGTCGACGCGGACGTCGCTGTAGAAGGTGATGTTGGTGCGGTCGCCGTCGACGGTGCGGATCGGCTGGATCTCGATGCCGGGCGAGGCCAGCGGCACCAGGAACATCGTCAGGTTCTTGTGTTTCGGCGCGTCGGGGTTGGTGTTGGTGATCAGGAAGACGTAGTGCGCGTTGTGCGCGTTGGACGTGAACATCTTGGAGCCGTTGACCACCCAGGCGTCGCCGTCGCGCACCGCCCGGGTCTTGCAGGTCGCGACGTCCGAGCCGCCCTCGGGTTCGGTGTAGCCCAGGCACAGCCGGTAGTGCCCGGAGAGAACCTTCGGGAGCACCTCCTGCTTCAGTTCCGGCGTGCCGAACTGTTGCAGGCTGCGCGCCACCATCAGCGTGGTGGGCCAGTGGAACCACGGTGCGTGGGAGCGGCCGATCTCCAACTCCCAGATCCGGCGGCGGACGGCGCTGAAGCCGCCCTCGGTCTCGGCGTTGAATTCCGCGGCGAGGTAGCCGCGCTCGGCGAGCGCGAGGTGGACGCCCTCGTCGAAGTTCTCACCGGTCCGGCGGTCCCGCTCGATGACCTCGTCGGTGACGACGGTGCGCAGGAAGTCCCGGACCTCCTGCTGGAACGCCCGATCGTCCTCGCTCAGCTGCACGCGGGAGAAGTCCACCTGGACACCGTGACACTTTTACGGTTAGTTGTAAAGCCTCAGTCGGTTCCCCACGGAAGGCAGCACATTGGGCATCGTCACCACCAGTTCGGAGACCGCGTTTCGACAGCCGGCCGAGGCGATCTACGACTTCGTGACGAACCCGGCAAACTGGCCCAAGACCTACCCCACCAGCGCCCATATCGGCGGCCTGCCCGATCATCTCCCGCTGAGGGTCGGCGACACCTGGACGGAGGCGGGTGCCGATGGCGACCGCATCTTCACGTGGCACCTGGCCATCGCGGCGCGCCCGGCGATCTGGGTCTTCAGCTCGGTCGGCCGGCTCGGTCACGACCGCGACGGCAACGGCGGCATGGAGGGCCGCATCACCGTCGAGTACCGCTTCACCCGGCCGGGCGAGGACATCACGCTGTTCACCCGGACGATGACGGTCGAGGCCCCCAAGCACGCTCCGATGCCGGACGGGTTCTTCCGGGCAGTCAACCCGGCGCACATCGATGCCTACCACTCCGCGATCGCCCGAGAGCTCGATACTTCCTAAATCCCCAATCTCCGCGAGCGACCGCGTTTGCGCTCGGACACGCCGCGACGTCACGACAGTTTGCGGCCGCTCGCGACCGTCGAGCGCACCCCGCGGCCCGCTATCAGCCTCCGTGCAACGCACGCCGCAAGGCCACGCCCTGGAGTTCGAACAGCCGGATACTGGTGTCCCACTCGGGAATCAGCGAGTCGAAGCCGTGGCAGGTGCCTGGAAACACGTGCAGTTCGGTCGTGACACCCGCATGCATCAGCCGCTGCGCATACTCCACCGCCTCGTCGCGTAGTGGGTCGAGCTCCGAGCAGCTGATGAAAGCGTCTGCCACACCGGACAAGTCGGCGGCGCGGCCCGGCACCGCGGACGCGTCGGCGGCCGTGTCGCCGAGGTAGTGCCGCCACATCATCTCGGTGGCGGGCCCGTCGAAACCCGGCGTCGTGGTGAACTCCGCCTTCGAGTCGGTGGGCCGGTCGTCGAGCACCGGTTGGTGCAGCAGCTGAAACACCACCGGCGGCGCCGCCGCGTCCGCCGACCGTTGCGCGAGCCCCGCCGCCAGCGCGCCACCGGCGCTGCTCCCTGCGACCGCGAGCCTGGCGGGGTCGAGCCCGAGTTCGGTTGCGCACTCGGCAGCCCAGTTCAGCACGGACAGTGCGTCGTCGAGCGCCGCCGGGAAGGGATGCTCGGGCGCGAGCCGGTAGTCGACCGAGAGGACCGTGCAACCGCCGCGCCTGGCCAATTCGACGCACTGAAGGTGGTCGGTGTCGAGGTTGCCCAACACGAACGCCCCGGCGTGACAGTAGATCACCGCGGGCGACGGTGCGGCAGCGCCCCGATAGATCCGCACCGTAACCGAATGAGCCACCCGCTCTTCGACCTCGACGACGATGTCGTTGACCGCCCTGGCCGTTTCGGCGCGGCGTTGGTTGAGCGAATCGCGCACGACACCGAGCAGTCCTGGCGACAGGTCGGTGCGGGCCTGCGCCAGATGGCGCAGTGCGGGGTCGAGCCGCTCGACGATGGCCACGACGTCAGCGCCTCGCCGCGGTCGGGGTCTCCGTGGGGGCCGCGCGGTCCCGCCGAGCCGGCTCGAACGTGTAGTCGGATGCCTTGAACCGTCGTGTCATACCCCAGAACGCGCGGGCGCTGCGCGGCCACTGCGTGACGACGCGGCCGTTCGCGGCACGGAAGTAATTGCTGCACCGGGTGAGCCAGACGGTGCCCTCCATCCACCGATCGACCTTGCCCAGGAACGCCGCCATCGCACTCGGCCGGACCGCGATGTACGACCTGCCCTTACGCCGAAGGTGTTTGAGCGCCCGCACGATGTAGTGCGCCTGCGCTTCGAGCATGAAGATCACGCTGTTGGACCCGACGTTGGTGTTGGGGCCATAAAGCATGAAGAAGTTGGGAAAGCGCGGCACCGCCATGCCCAGGTAGGCGTAGGCGCCCTCGCTCCAGGTTTCGCGCAGCGTGACCCCGCCCTCGCCGACGACGTCGATCTGACCCAGGTAGTCGGCGGCGGCATAGCCCGTCGCGCACAGCACCACGTCGACGTCGAGTTCGGTCCCGTCCTCGGTCACCAGAGACCGCGCCCGCAATGCCCGCGCCGGGCTCGCGATGACCTCGACGTGCGGTTGCGTCAGCGACTGCAGATAGTCGGTGGCGAACACCAACCGCTTGCAGCCCAGCGGATGGTCGGGGGTCAGCTTGTCGCGTAACTCGTCGTCGCGGATCGTCGCCTCGAGCGTCGTGAGCGCGATGCCCCTGAACTCCTGTGTCTTGTCGCTGCCGTTCTCGATCACCGAGATGTTCGACTCGCTGCGCAGCCACAACCGGGTCCGGTAGATCTTCTTGGCCAGCGGGACGTTGCGGAAAACCCACTTCTCCCGCTCGGTGTAGGGGCGATCCGGTTTGGGCAGCACCCATGTCGGTGAGCGCTGCACCGAGTAGACCCGCTCGGCCACCTTGGCGACCTCCGGAACCAACTGCGCCGCGGTCGATCCCGTGCCCAGCACTGCCACCCGCTTGCCGTTGAGATCGACGCCGTGGTCCCACCGCGCGGTGTGCATCAACGTGCCGGTGAACGGTTCCTCCTCCAGCAGGTCGGGCATGACGGGCCGGGTGAACAGGCCGACGGCGGAGACCACCACGTCGAACGCGAACCGCTGGCCGTCAGCCGAGGACAGCTCCCACTCCTCACCCGACCACCGCGCCGAGGTGATCTCGGTGTTGAGCCGCAGGTGTGGGGCCAGTTCGTAACGCCGCGCGCAGCGTTCAAAGTATTCGAGGATCTCTGCCTGCCCGGACCACAACCGCGTCCAGTCCGGGTTCAGGTCGAACGAATAGGAGTACAGGTGCGACTTCACATCGCAGGCCAGGCCGGGGTAGGTGTTGACCCGCCATGTGCCGCCGACCCCGTCCTCGCGGTCGAAGATCGTGAAATCGCGAAACCCGGCCTTGCGCAGAAAGATTCCCAGTGCCAAGCCGCCCGGGCCCGCGCCGATGATCCCGACCGAGAGGCCGGGCTTTGCGGCCGTCACATCTGGACGCACTGGCCACCGTCCACGACGAGTTCGGCGCCGGTGACGAACGACGCGTGATCGGACACCAGGTATGCGACCGCGTCGGCCACCTCCATCGGCTGGCCGAGACGGCCGAACCGCGCGGTCAACCTGCTCTGCGTCGCGTCGTCGAGCATCGGCGTCGCGATCGGTCCGGGAAACACCGCGTTGACGCGGATACCGTCGCTCGCGAGTTCGGCCGCGCAGATCTGGGTGAGCCCGCGCAGCGCCCACTTCGACGACCCGTAGGCGGCATGTGCCGGAAACGCCCGCATGGCGCCGGTGCTACAAGTGTTGACGATCGCCGCACCGTCGACCCGCCGCAGGTGCTCGAGCGTTGCCTGGATGCCCAGGAAGGGCCCGAGACAGTTGACGCGCCAACTGGATTCGAACCCCTCCGGTGTCTCGTCCGCCAGCGCCGCACGGTGCAGCATCCCGGCGTTGTTCACCAGCGTCGTCACCGCACCCAACTTGTCGCCGACGGTCGCCACCGCCTCGGCCCACTGCGCGGGCGACGTCACGTCCAGCCCGATGGCGATCACGCCGTCGTCGCCGAGCTCACCGACCGAGTGTTTCAACTCGTCGACCAGTAGATCGCATGCCGCGACACGGAAGCCGTCTCCGCGCAGCCGCCGTACGATGGCCGCCCCCTGCCCCCGGGCGGCGCCTGTCACCACCGCGACGCGTTCGGCCGATGTCACCGGGCCTCCCGCAGGATCTCGGACGCTCCGAGACGCAGCGCCTGGGACTCCGACGCGAGTGTCAGCATGCGAAAGCCCAACTCGGCCATCTTCTTTCCGTTCGCGGCCCCACCTGCGTGGATGCCGGCAACCAGCCCGGCGGATGTGGCGGTGGCCGCGATACGGGCGATCGCGTCCTGCACTGCCGAGGCGCTCCACGCTTCTGCGGGCGTGTGCCCGAGCGAGATCGCCAGATCCGCCGGCCCCACATAGACACCGGTGATGCCCGGTACGGCACAGATCGCGTCGACGGCGGCCAATCCGGGCGCGCTCTCGATCATCACGAAGACGCTCACCCGCGCTTCGTGTTCGACGGGTTCACGGCCGAGGTCTCCGCGCAGCGGCCCGTAGCTGCGCACCCCGGCCGGGGCGTAACGGGTGGCCGCGACCGCTGCCGCCGCCTGCTCGGCCGATTCCACCATGGCGACGATCACGGCGTCGGCTCCCGCGTCGAGCACCCTGCCGATGGGCGCGGCATCGGTGGACGGAACACGCACCGCGGTTGCGATCGGTACGTGCTCCAACCTGCGCAGCAGCAGAGCGACGTCGGCGTCGTCGAGGTAGCCGTGCTGGATGTCGAAGCCGACATAGTCGTAGCCGGCCGCGGCGAATTCCTCCGGACCGATGATGGTGGGGCCGACGACCCACCCGCCCCACACCGGCTCCTTGCCCGCCAGCGCGTCCTGCAACCTGCCGGCGGTCATTCGACGATCGCTATCTTGATGCGGTCGGGCGCCGCGCGGCACGCCAGTTCGAACGCGGCCTGGGTGTCGTCGACACCGAAGGTGTGCGTCACATAGGCCGGTAGCAGGTCGGGATGGTGGCGGACGAACTCGTTGGCCGCGGCCAGCATTCGTCGCCGGTCCAGGGTCACACCGGATTTCAGCGTCAGGTTGTTGCGCAGCATGGTGCGCATGCTGATCGGATAGCTGTCGTCGTCCGGCACACCGAAATAGAACACGGTCCCGCCGGGGGCGGCCGCCTCGATCGCATGACCGAGCGTGGCGACCTGGTGTCCGACGGCTTCGATCACCACCTCGGGCCGGTCCCCGGGCTCGAGGTGGCTCACCCACCGGTCGCTGGTGGCGCGCACGATCGTGTCGACACCGAACTCCTTGGCCACCGCGTCGCGGTCCACCGGGTCGACGCCCGTCACGCGGCGGGCGCCGAAAGCCTTTGCCGCATAGGAGAACAGCAGGCCGATCGACCCCTGCCCGATCACCGCGACGTGCAGACCCTTGAGTTTGGGCAACTGTTCGACCGCATACAGCACGCATGCCAGCGGTTGCAGCGCGACGGCGTGCTGCGGGCTCAGATTGTGGTCGTAGTAGGCCAGCCCGTCACCATCGGCGACCACATGTTGCATCAGGCCGTCGAACCCGGACGCCCAGCCGACCACCCCGTCCCCGATGCCGTGGCTGCGATGCCTGCTGGCGACCACCTCACCGACGACCTCGTGAATCGGGAAGCCCGGCATCTCGGCAGCGCTCAGACCGCGGTCGCCGGCGATCTTGCCGCGAACACCGCGGAACGGCGGCAGGTCGCTACCGCAGACGCCCGCCGCACGGAAACGCAGCAGCACCTGCCCATCCGCCAGCGAGTCGGGCGTCTTCTCCGGAATGTCTTGGCGCTCGAAGGTGTACGGCGCGACCAGTCGATAGGACCACATCTCATACCTCCACCGGAACACTGCTCCAGCCCCACTGGAAGCTCGACGGCGGCCGGGACGCGGCCTCGCTGTCGATGCTCCAGTCGCCAACGCGGTTGAGCCATTCGGTCACCATGATGCCGATCTCCAACCGCGCCAGGTGCACGCCGAGGCAGAAGTGTTGTCCGCGACCGAAGGCCAGCAGGCGCTCGATGGGGCGGTTCCAGATGAACTCGTCCGGAGAGGAGTATTCGCGTTCGTCACGGCTGGCCGACGCCAACAGCGTGATGATTCGCTGACCGGGCCGCAGGGTGGTGTCGTGGATGGTGAACGGCTTGCGGACGGTGCGCGCAAACCATTGCGCCGGTGCGCAGTAGCGGATCATCTCTTCGCGCGCGACGGGGACATGCGCGTCGACGTCGCTGCGCACGGCGGACAGCTGACCGGGCCGAAGACCCAGCTCCCACAGGCCGTGCGCCACGATCTTCGGCACTGTTTCGGTTCCCCCGATGAAGATTCCGAGCAACTGGGTGGCGGCCTCGACATCGTCGAACGCCGAGCCATCCGGCAGCCGGTAGGCGATCAGGTTGTCGGCGATCGGGTTATCGCCCGGCGTGGTCCTGCTGCGCTGGATGATCGGAATCAGATACTCCAGGTATCCCGGTCGCGCATTGGCCACCTCAACCCCGCTGCCCGGCTGCGCGAGGCTTCCGGCGTTCACCGTCGCGAGCACATCGGCCGCGAGATCGACAGGCAGACCGAGCAATTCGCAGACCACGGACGCCGCGACGATACCGCCGTAGTCCTGCGTCAGGTCGAAGGCACCACGCGGCAGCAACTCGTCGAGACGCTCGTTGGCCAGGACGCGGATCCGGTCGGCCAGTTTCCCGACCGACCTCGGCCGGAACGGGGCCGATGTGCAACGTCGCACGCTGTCGTAGATCGGCGTGTCGAAGTTCGCGTGGAAGGGCATCGGGTGCAGCGCCGGGTCGGGTACGGGACCGTCGTTGCGCGCCGCGAGAACCGTTGCCGCGGGCAGGGTGCCCTCGGAGGCGACGAATGTGCCGTCGTTGACCTCCAGCACCCGCCAGATGTCCGCGAACCGCGACAACGCGTAGGTGTCCCACTTCTCGACGTAGTACACCGGATATCGGTCGCGCAGTATCCGGTAGAACGGCAACGGGTCGGCCATCACCGCCGGATCGAACGGATCGTAGGAAAACGTCTCGAGCACAGTCATGTTCATTGCAGCGGTGAGGGCGGTAGGGCCTGCAGGATCGAGTCCTCCCAGCCATCGCGAAGCGCGGGCGCGACGCTCATCCAGGTGACGATCTCGGCGGGCGGACTGTCCTTCCACGACGGGTAGTGGTTGGCGAAACAGTCCCAGTCGTCGTCGAGCGCCCAGTAGTGAATGACCTCGTTGAAGCGGAAGGTCGTGATGAACGAACCGAGCCAACGCTTTCCGGTGCGCTCCGACCACGGGACATACAGACGTTCCAGCTCGCGGATGTAGTCGTCCTGCCGGCCCGGTTTGGTCTGCATGATTTCCTGGATCACCAGCCCTGCACCGAAATTCGCCTCCTGCAGTTGCGCGAGCGTCCGATTGTATTTGCCGGCGTACATGATGCGGCCCTCCCCGGAGGCGCCGATCTCGGCGAGAAACGTCGACCACCTCCCCGCCGCATGCGCATGGGTGCAGCCCCTGGCTTGCGCCCTGCCGATGCGCGCATAGTCGGCGAACTTGTCGATCTCCCAGATGATCGTGACCTGCGGCCAGTGGCCGTTGTACGGTGTCGTCTGCCAGATCGCGAACAGCCGCGCGCCGAGGTCGGCCATCATCGGGTGGTACACCTCGCCGAACACGTCGATGAATTGGTCTTCGCGCGGGCGCTCATCGCCGACAAACCGGTCGGCGCGCCCGGAACCGAGCGCGATGGTCTCGTGGAGATAGAGCAGCGTGTGACCGTGGTACTTCTTCATGACCTGCGACCATTTGACAGTGACACCCTGCGAGCGTGACACTTGTCGCGTGTTTTGTAAAGGTGTGCGTGGATGACCCTCACGCCGCTGGCGAAGGGGTTCTGCTTCGGCGAGGGCCCGCGCTGGTTCGAAGGCCTGCTCTGGTTCTCCGACATGCTCGCCGAGGCCGTGCACACCGTCGACCTCAGCGGTGACCTGACGACGCTGCCGTTGCCGGGCCACGCGCCGGCCGGCCTCGGGTTCCGTCCCGACGGCTCCCTGCTGATCTGCTCCACCGAGTCTCGACAGGTTCTTCGCTACGACGGCGAGAACGTCTCGACGATCGCCGATTTGTCCGCGATCGTCCCGGCCCCCCTCGGCGACATGGTCGTCGACGGCGACGGCCGCGCCTATGTCGGCTCGCAGGCCCGCGAGGGTGGACTGATCGTGCGGCTCGATCCCGACGACACCGTCACCGTCGTCGCCGACGGCCTCGACTTCCCCAACGGGATGGTCATCACGCCCGACCGCGCGACGCTGATCGTCGCGGAGTCGACCGGACGGCGGTTGACCGCGTACTCCATCGGCGCCGACGGCGCGCTGTCGCAGCGTCGGGTCTTCGCCGACGGACTGGACGGACCACCCGACGGCATCTGTCTCGACGCCGAGGGCGGCGTGTGGGCCGCGATGACGCTGGCCGGTCAATTCGAGCGGATCACCGAAGGTGGCGGCGTCACCGACCGCATCGACATCGGCGAGCGCACCGCGATTGCCTGCGCGCTCGGCGGTTCCGAGCGTCGTACCTTGTTTCTGCTGTCCAGCACCGACGCGTACCCGCAGCGACTCAAAGGCACCAAGGGCTCACGGGTCGATGCGACCACCGTCGACATACCGGGAGCCAGGTTACCGTGAGCGATTCCTACTACGAGCTCATCGACGACGCCGATCCGCTCGGCGAGAAGTTCCGCGCCACCGATCTGGTCCGCAGCACCTGGTCGGCCGCGATCCAGCACGGAGCGCCGGTGTCCGCCATCCTGGTTCGCGCGCTCGAACGCTGCCGGGCCCGCGACGACACCCGCCTGAGCCGGGTGCTGATCGACCTGCTGGGCGGCGTTCCGACCGAGGGCGATCTGTGGGTACGGTCGCGAATCGAGCGCTCGGGCAAGCAGATCGAGCTCGTCAGCTCCGAATTGCTCGCCGCGCGGCCGGACGGCGACCCGCGCCCCGTCGCACGAGCCAGCGGGTGGCGGTTGAAAACCGTCGATACCAGCGCCGTGCAACACGCACCGGCACCACCCCTGCGGCCGCTGTCCGAGGCGAAAAGCCGTGACATGAAGAAAGACTGGGATCGTAACTACGTGCACAGCCTCGACTGGCGGTGGCTGACCCAACCGTTGTGCGAGGGGCCCGGTGAGTCGTGGATCCGCCCGGAGGTCGACCTGGTCAAGGGCGAGACCATGACACCGCTGGAGCGGCTCTTCACGGTCGCCGACGACGCCAACGGCATCGGCACCAAGCTCGACATCAGCCGCTGGACGTTCATGAACACCGATCTCGTCGTGCACGTGCACCGCATCCCGCAGGGCCAGTGGATCGGCATCCGTGCGGAGACCAACTACGGACCCGACGGCATCGGCACGACGCTCGGCACGCTGTTCGACGAAATCGGCGCGGTGGGCGCGATACAGCAGTCCGTGCTGGTGCGCCCGAGACCGGGGCGCTGATCAGGGCGTGCAGGCGCCGGTCGCGACCGGCCTGTGGGCCCGCACCCCATCCATCATCAGCGTCGAGACCTGCTTGGCGGTGAGCACGAAACCGGTCTCGGGGTCATCGATCGCCGCCCCGAAGCTGATGCCGAGCACGTGGCCGTTGAGGTCGATGAGTGGCCCACCGGAACCGCCGTGCCGGATCGGCCCCCGGATGACGTAGACCTCGCGATTCACCGTCGTGGTGCGGTAGATGTCGGGCACGAGAAGCTCCATGACCCTGCGAATACGAGCGGGCGTGGCCACAAACGGCCCTCCGCCCGGATATCCGAGCACCAGGGCATCGGTGCCGGTGACGGCGGTGTGCTGGTCCATCGACAACGTGGGGGCCCGCAGGTCGGGCACGTCGAGCACGGCGACGTCCATCGCCGGGTCGTAAACCACGACGGTGGCGCGTATTTCCCGATCACCCGCCCAGACACTGACGATGTCCGCGCCCGCCACGGTGTGCGCAGCCGACATCACCCTGTTCGGCGCGACGACGACCCCGCTGCCGTCCACCGTTCTCGCGCACTGGAGAGCCTCCGTGTGGATCCTGACCACACTGCGGGCCGCCTCGGCGACGATCGCGCTGTCGGCCAGCGTGGCATCGGGCGCGGCGACCGTGGTGATCGCGATCGGAGTCGGTTCCGGCGGGACAAGATCGAACGATCCGTTGATCGCGCAGCCGGCCACGCCGATCGCGACCAGGCACACCGCAAACAATCTCGACCTCATTGCGGCAACGATAACGCCGCCGAGCTGGATTGGCGGGCAAGCCGCGTGACGCTAGTCGACCAATCGCAGCGCCGCAGCCGGGCACTGCGTCACGGCCTGCTGCATCCGGTCCCTGTCGGACTCCGGGCGCTCGGGCTCGTGAATCAGCACGATGCCGTCGTCACGCACCTCGAACACGTCCTCGGCGATCGACTCGCAGATCCCGTGTCCGGTACACTTGTCGAGGTCGACTTCGACGCGCATGTCCACTCCTAGCGAACGACGGCGGGCAGCCGCTTGACGCCGTGCACGAAGCTGCTGTACAGCAGGTCGGGTTCGCCGAACTCGATCGTCGTCAAGCGGGTCAGCAACTCTCGGAACAGGTTTCGCAACTCGGCCTTGGCCAGCTGGCTTCCCAGACAGAAGTGCGGGCCTCCGCCGCCGAACCCGAGGTGTGGGTTGGGCGACCGGGAGAGGTCGAACGCGCCGGGGTCGGTGAACACGGCCTCGTCGCGGTTCGCCGAGCAGTAGAACAGCGCGACCTTGTCGCCCTCGCCGACCGGCTGGCCGTTGATCTCGGTGTCCTCGGTGACAAAGCGGGCGAACTGCAGGACCGGTGAGGACCAGCGCACGAATTCTTCGATGGCCGAACCGATCCGGCCATCGAAGTCCTCCATCAGCCAGTCACGCTGTTCGGGGTTTTCGACGAGCGCCATCATCGCGTGTGTGGTCGCCTGCTTGGTGGTGTCGTTACCGGCCGAGGCGAGCAGGATCAGGAACGACCCGATCTCCTCGTCGCTGAGCCGGTGGCCGTCGACCTCGGCGTTGACGATGCTGGTCATCAGGTCGTCGCCGGGGTGGGTGCGCCGGAACTTGGCCAGCTCGACGCCGGTGTTCGACAGCAGCGTGATCTGAGCGACGGGGTCGGCGAGATGTTCATCCTCGGTGGCGTACTCGTCGTCGGTCATGCCGAACAATTTCTCCGCGGCATAGGCGACGGCGGGCTGGTCGGCGCTGGGCACGCCGAGCATGTCCATGATCGTCAGCATCGGCAGCTGGGCCGAACACGCCTTGACGAAGTCGATTTCGCCTGCGCCGACCAGGTTTTCGACGATGGTGACGGCGTTCTTGTGGATCTGTTCCTCGATCAGCCGCACGTTGCGGGGCGTGAACGCCGAGCTGATCAACCTGCGATACACGGTGTGCTGTGGTGGGTCCATGGTCAGGAAGAACGACGCGAACCGCTGGATCTCGGCGGGCATCGGGTTCAGCGCCACACCCTGGGCCGAGGTGAACAATTCGGGATGCTGGCTGACATAGGCGATGTCCGCGCGCCGCGTCAACGCCCAGAAGCCGGGCTCCTCCAGCCCGAACATGGAGGGCAGTGGTGGGTGCCAGCTCAACCCGTCAGCGGCCCGCAGCCGGGCGAACGTCTCGTCGCGCGCGGCGAACGGCCGGCTCCAGAACTCTTCCGACGTGATGTCGACGGCACTGTACTCGCGGGCTGATGTCACCGATTCAGCGTGACACTTCGTCAAATGTTTGTAAAGCTAGGACGGTGCCGGTAACCGATGCGGATTCCTCGACGCGCGAACGCATCCTCGCAGCGACCGCGGAAGTGCTCGGCCGCCACGGCATGACCAAGCTCAGCCTCTCCGAGGTCGCGTTGCAGGCGCAGGTCTCCCGCCCCACTCTCTACCGCTGGTTCGCCTCCAAGCGCGACCTGCTCGACGCGTTCGTGGTGTGGGAACGCCAGTACTACGAACGCGCCGTGGCCGAGGCGACGGCGGGCCTGCCACCGGGAGAACGCCTCGACGCCGCGCTGCGGGTGATCGTCGACTATCAACAGTCCTACCCGGGCCTGCGCATGATCGACATCGAACCCGAACAGGTGATCAAGCGGCTCTCCCGGGTGATCCCGTTGATGCGCCAGCGCCTGGAACGGCTGGCCACCGGACCCGATCCCGGCCTGGCCGTGGCGACGGCGGTGCGGGTCGCGGTGTCGCACTACCTGGTGCGCAGCGACGACGACGCCGATTTCCTCGCGCAGTTGCGCCACGCCGTGCGGGTCAAGCACCCGACCTCTTGAGCTCGGCCAGGATTTCGTCGGTGTGCTGCCCCAATCTCGGGGCGGGCGAACGGGGCTCCCATGGCGTGCCGGCGAAGTCGGCCGGTGAGGCGACCATCGGCGCGGTGCCGTCACCGTCGGGCACATAGACGATTCCGCCGGCCGCGTGAAACTGCTCGTCGCCCACGACGTCCTCCAGCGAGTTGATCGGCGACCAGAAGAGCTCCGGTTCTGCCGCGAAGACCTCCGCCCATTCGGCGAGGGTCTTCGAGGCGAAGATCTCGTCGAGTTCGGCGACGAGTTCGGCCGCGTTGGCGGCGCGCGCCCGCGGCGTGTCGAAGCGCGGATCGGTCAGCCACAGCGGACGCCCGATCGCGCGACACAACGGCGGCCAGTGCCGGCCGGCTTCCAGGCCGACGATCCAGAAGCGGCGCCCGTCGCCCGCCGCGTAGTTGTTCATGCACGGATTGCCCATGGTCTCGCGCTGACCGATCGCGATCGAATTCCCGGTCAGCAGAAAGGTATTGAGGTCAAAGCTCACCGTGTAGGCGCCCTGGCGGTACAGCGACGTGCTGACCAGCTGCCCCTCCCCCGTGCGGCCCCGCGCGACCAACGCCGCACAGATCGCGGCGGCCAGCGTCATGCCCGCGGCGTGGTCGCCCATTCCGCCGCGCTGAAACGGCGGACTATGGCCGGGTCGGGTCAGCAGGTGCGCCAGGCCCGCCCGCGCCCAGAACGCGGCGACGTCGTAGGCCGCGCGGTCGGCATCCGGCCCCCTCTCGCCATAGCCGGTGATCAACCCGTACACCAGCCGCGGGTTCTGGGCGGCGACCGCAGCGAAGTCGAGCCCCATCCGCGCCAACGCGCCCGGCCGCACGTTGGTGAGGAAAACGTCTGCGCCGTGGATCAATTCGCGGGCCGTGGCGCGGCCGTCGGCCGTCGTCATGTCGAGCATGATGCTGCGTTTACCGCGGTTGTCCATCTCGAACGGCGGGTTCACGTCGCCGTCGAGGCCGAGCATCTTGCCGAACAACCGCGCCGGATCGCCGGTCGGCGGTTCGATCTTCACGACGTCGGCACCCCAGTCGGCGAGAATCCCTCCGGCCGCCGGCCCGGCCACCCACACGCCGAGTTCGACCACGCGCACACCTTCGAGCGGACCCGCCATCGACACCTTCTTTACATATATCCGCAAATTTGTAAACTGGCGTGGTGAAGCACGCTGCGCCGGTGCTCGGTCTGGCCGCACATCTGGGCCGCGGAGTACAACGTATCGCCACCGACGCCGCGATCGGCCGTCTCCGCTCACTTCCGCGCTCCGTGTCCGAACTGGACGGGCCCGCCATGTCGCGGATCATCGGCCGCCCGGTGGCCGCGGTGTCGGTGCTGGGCGGCGACTCCGGCACCTCATCGCGCGCCCGGCTCGCGCTCACCGGTGACGACGTCCCGGCGACCGTGTTCGTCAAACTGGCCGCCGAAACCGTCGCCACCCGCCTGATGGGCGAAATGGGGCGACTGGGCGCCACCGAGACCCGCTTCTACCGTGAACTTTCCCCGCGGCTGACCGGCGTCCCGGCCTGTCACGGCTCGGCGTTCGACCCGGTGACCGGCCGCTATGTCCTGGTTCTGGAGGACTTGCCCGCCGACGAATGCGAGTTTCCCGACACCTTGCACCCGATCAGCGTCGACCGGGCCGCCAGGATCGTCGAGCTCCTGGCGAGGCTGCACGCGACCTTCTGGGACCGGGTGCCCGGCTGGCTCTACACCGCATCGGGCGATACCGCGTCGTTGCTCACCGGGCCCCTGTTGAAGACGTCGGCGCGCCGCATCGCCGAGCGCACCGATATCGCGGTCCACACCGGCCGCTTCATCGACGAGCACTACCGCGCCGTGGCCGGGCTCATCGACGAGCCGCCGCACACCGTGATGCACGGCGATGCGCACCCCGGCAACGTGTACTTCCGCAACGGCGAGGCCGGGCTGTTGGACTGGCAGGCCGTCCGGCGCGGGCATCCCAACCGCGAGCTGGCATACACACTGGTCACCGGCATGACACCCGCCGATCGTCAGGCGCATCAACGCGACCTGCTCGACGTCTACCGTCAGGCGCTCGCGGCATGCGGCGGCCCCGAACTGGACCGCGGCCAGCTGTGGGAGCGGTACCGCCAGGGCGCCCTCTACGCCTATGTCGCCGCGCTGATCACCGCCGGGATGGGGGGCATGCAGGCCGAGGGCATCGCGCTCGAGGGCCTGCGCCGCGGCGTCGCGGCGCTACAAGATCTCGACACTGTCGCGGTACTCCAGAAGTCGATGTAGAGAAGGATCTACGCTTGCCCCGTGAACGAAGCGCTGCGCGACGCACTCGGACCCGAGGACACCTCGACGCGGCACCGGATTCTCGTGGCGACCTCGGAGGTGCTGGCCCGAAGCGGGCAGACCAAGCTCAGCCTGTCGGAGGTCGCGCTGCAGGCCGGCGTGTCGCGCCCGACGCTCTATCGCTGGTTCGCCTCCAAGAGTGAACTGCTCGACGCGTTCGGCGTCTACGAGCGCGATCTGTTCGACAACGGCATCAGCAAGGCGACCGCCGGCTTGCGGGGCACCGAGAAGCTCGACGCCGCGCTGCGGTTCATCGTCGAATACCAGCACTCGTATTCGGGTGTGCGGCTGGTCGACATCGAGCCCGAGGTCGTCATCTCCCAGCTCACGAAAATCATCCCGGTCATGCGCGCGCGCCTGCAGAAACTGCTGAGCGGCCCGAACGCGGCGGTCAAGGCCGCCACCGCAATTCGCGTGGCCATCTCGCACTACATCGTCCGCAGTGACGACGACGACCAGTTCCTGGCCCAGCTGCGCCACGCCACCGGGATCAAGCCGAACGGCTGACACTTCCGCAAATATTTGTAAAGTAGTCGGCATGACCCAGGTTGAGACCGACACCGGCGTGCTCGCCGGCGACGAGCGGATGTTGATTAACGGCGAGTTGCAGACCACGGCGAGCGGCGCGACGTTCGATGTGATTCATCCGGCCAGCGAGCAGGTCGCCGGCCGGGCCACCGACGGCACGGTCGAGGACATGGCGCGCGCGGTCGGGGCGGCGCGGCGGGCCTTCGACGAAACCGACTGGTCGCGCGATCTGGAGTTTCGTTATCACTGCCTGACCCAGTTGCACGAGGCGTTCGAGCGCAACAAGGAGCGGTTGCGTCGGATCCTGATCACCGAGGTGGGTTGTCCGGTCTCGGTGAGCGGCAGTCAGATCGAGAGCCCGATCGACGAGGTCAGGCATTGGGCCGAGCACGGTAGGAATTTCGAGTATCTGGTCGACAACGGTGTGCACGAGACACCGTTGGGCCCGGCGCGGCGCAAGATCCATTACGAGCCGGTGGGCGTGGTCGGGGCGATCACTCCGTGGAACGTGCCGTTTTACCTCAACGTCGCCGAGACCGTGCCCGCGCTGATGGCCGGCAACACCGTCGTCCTCAAACCGGCCCAGCTGACGCCGTGGTCGGGTAGCGAGTACGGCCGCATCGTGGCCGAGGAGACCGACATCCCGGCCGGGGTGTTCAACGTGGTGGTGTCCAACGCCAACGAGGTGGGCGCGGCGCTGTCGGCCGATCCGCGGGTAGACATGATCACCTTCACCGGGTCCACGGCCACCGGGCGCGCCATTTTAGCTGCGGGTGCGGCGACGGTGAAAAAGACGCTGTTGGAGTTGGGCGGCAAGTCGGCCCACATCGTCTTGGATGACGCCGATTTCAACTCGGCATTGTCGATGGCGGCGATGATGGCGTGCGTGATGAGCGGGCAGTCCTGCATCCTGCCCAGCCGGATCCTGTTGCCGCGCAGCCGCTATGACGAGGGCATCGAGATCCTCAAGACGATGATGGAGGGCTTCCCGGTCGGTGACCCGTGGACGCCGGGCAATATGCAGGGCCCGCAGATCAGCCAGACCCAGCGCCAGAAGGTGCTCGGCCTGGTCAAGAGCGGTATCGACTCGGGTGCGCGGCTGGTCACCGGCGGCGGCATCCCCGAGAACCTGCCGGTCGGTTACTACACCCAGCCGACCCTGCTGGCCGATGTCGACCCCGATTCGCAAGTGGCGCAGGAGGAGATCTTCGGCCCGGTGCTGACGGTGACGCCGTATGACACCGACGACGAGGCGGTCGCGATCGCCAACAACACGATCTACGGCCTGTCCGGTGAGGTCTCCGGTGGCGACGTGGACCGTGCGTTCGCGGTGGCCTGCCGCATGCGCACCGGCAACGTGACGATCAACGGCAAGAGTCACTTCGGCATCAACAGCCCGTTCGGCGGCACCAAACAGTCCGGGTTGGGTTACCGCAACGGCGAAGAGGGCTACAAGGAATACCTCGAGGCCAAGACCATCGGCATGCCGGAATGAGCGACGATCGGCGCGTTGGCGACGAACTCGACATCGCCGCGCTGCTGCACCGCTACGCCCGCGCGGTCGACACCAAAGACTGGGAGCTGTACCGCTCGGTGTTCACCGACGACGCGCACATCGACTACTCGTCGGCCGGCGCCGTCGTCGGAAGCCGCGACGAGGTCGTGGACTGGTTCGCCGCGAATTTCGGGGTGATCGCGTGGAGCATGCACCACATCACCAATATCGAGGCCGAAGTCGACGGTGACAGCGCGCGGGTCCGGGCGATGTTCTACAACCCGATGCAGCTGCCGGGCATGACCGAGCCCAGCTTCTGCGGCGGGTATTACCACCACGACCTCGTGCGCACCCCCGACGGCTGGCGCAGCCGTCGGCTGGTCGAGGAAAACGTCTGGTTCACCAACCCTCCGGGACAGTGACGCCGAGACCGACGCTTTGGCGAAACCGCCCGCGCGAAACCCGCCAAAACGTCGGTTTGGCCGCCCAGTTCAGCTCTGAGCGGCCAATTGTCCGCAGGCGGCAGCGATTTCGCGACCCCGGGTGTCGCGGACAGTGCACGATACACCGCGCTCGCGCACGCGCCGGACGAACTCGCGCTCCACGGGCTTGGGGCTGGCGTCCCATTCGCTGCCGGGAGTCGGGTTCAGCGGGATGAGGTTGACGTGCGCCAACGGGCCCAGCGCACCGCGCAGCTTCTTCCCCAAAAGGTCTGCGCGCCAAGGCTGGTCGTTGACGTCGCGGATCAACGCATATTCGATCGACACCCGCCGACCGGTCACGTCGGCGTAGTACCGCGCCGCGTCCAATACTTCGGACACCTTCCACCGGTTGTTGACCGGGACCAGCGTGTCGCGCAGTTCGTCGTCGGGGGTGTGCAGTGACAGTGCCAGCGTGACGCCGAGCCGTTCGTCGGCGAGCTTGCGAATCGCCGGGGCCAGCCCGACGGTCGACACCGTGACCGAGCGGGCGGAGATGCCGAAGCCGTTCGGGGCGGGCGCGGTGATCCGTCGCACCGCGGCCAGCACCCGGTTGTAGTTGGCCAACGGCTCGCCCATGCCCATGAACACGATGTTGGACAGCCGTCCGTCCCGGGCCGCGGGCACGATCCCGTCGCCGTCGCGGTCACGCAGTTCGACCGCCGCGGCGCGCACCTGCTCGAGGATCTCGGCCGTCGAGAGGTTGCGCTTGAGTCCGCCCTGGCCCGTCGCGCAGAACGGGCACGCCATTCCGCACCCGGCCTGCGACGAGATGCAGACGGTGTTGCGTTGCGGGTAGCGCATCAGCACCGACTCGAAGGTCGTGCCGTCGACCGCTCGCCACAGCATCTTGCGCGTCTCACCCGCATCGGTCTCGATCTCGCGCACCGCGTCGAGCAGCGTGGGGAACAGCGCGTCGGCGACCTGATCGCGCACGCCTGCGGGCAGGTCGGTCATCCGGCGGGGGTCGGCGATCAACCGCCCGTAGTACTGATTGGCCAGCTGTTTGGCGCGAAAAGCCGGCAAGCCGAGCTCGGTCACCGCCGCGGCCCGACCGTCCTCATCGAGGTCGGCGAAATGCCGCGGCGGCATGGCGCGGCGCGGCGCTTCGAAGACGAGCGGCAGAGAAGTGGGCATGTGAGCACCAGTATCCCACTTCGGTCGACCCAGAAATTGATTCGCCAATCCGGGCGTTGGTCGCCACCATGGGACCCGTGCCCCGCTCCACCATGCCGCTGCGTGCCGCGGCGCCGCTGACGTTCTTCTATGCGTTGGGCTATCCCGTTGGTGCGCTTGCTGTTTCGGTGATGTCTCCGATGGCGGTGCTGGTGTTCAGGTTCGGTCTGGCCGCCGCCATTCTGTCGGGATGGGCAGCGGCCGCCCGCGTGACATGGCCCACAGGACGCGCGCTGGTGCGTGTGCTCGTCAGTGGGTTGCTCGCTCAGGGTGTGCTGTTCTCGTGCCTGTACCTGGCACTGCTGCACGGCGCACCCGCGGTATTGGGTGCCGTGATCATCTCCATGAATCCGGTGGTCACCGCCGTGTTGGCGGCGATGTTCCTCGGCGAGGGCATGACGCTGGCGCGGGTGGGCGCATTGGCGCTGGGTGTCGCGGCGGTGCTGGCGGCCTGCGCGGGACGGTTGATCGCGGTCGGCGGTGTCGACATGGCGGTGCTGTTGATCCTCGTGTCCCTGTTCGCCGTGGCCGCGGGCGGCGTCTACCAGCAGAAGTTCTGCTCGGGGGTCGATTACCGGGCGACGGCGGCGCTGCAGAACGCCGCGTGCGTGCTGCCCGTCGTCGTGTTGGCCGCCGTCACCCCGTGGTCGGTGACCGATCCGTGGAAAGCCGCGGCGACGGTCGCGGCGGTGGTACTCCTGAACGCCGTGCTGTCGATGACGCTCTACGTGCGCGGAATCAACCAATACGGCGCCGCGACCGTCGCGATGTTGTTCACGGTCATACCCGCGGTCGCCGGGCTGTTGTCGTGGCTGATGCTCGGTCAGCGGCCCGACGTCGGCGTCGCGGTCGGCCTGACGGTCGGCGCCGCGGCCTGCTGGCTCAACGCCACCGATGCGCGGCGCCGCCGTCAGCGGTCGGTCGCCTCGCCGACGGTCAGCGTTCGGCGCAGCGACCCCGCCACGTCGACTCCCGCCGGCTGAACCTCAGATGAGGGCGTGCCGGTGCTCCTCCTGTGGTTCACCGGCGACCGTGGCGAACGCGTCGAACGCCGTGGCCAATGCATCGCGTTGAGTCGGCGACATCTCCCGCAGGATCCGGCGGATCGCGATGCGGCGGTGATGAACGACCCGATCGATCAGCGCCTGCCCGTCCGGGGTGAGCGTCAGCGCGATGTTGCGCCGGTCGGCGGGGTCGTCCCGGCGGTCGACCATGCCGATCTTGAGCAGCCGATCGCAGATCCGGCTGGCGTTTGACGCGCTCACCTGTAGGCCCGCCGCCACCGCCGCGAGGTTGACGGCGCCCCGGGTCGCGATCATCATCATCACCCGCAGTTGAGGCACGGTCACCAGATCATCGACAGTCGAGATCGACGCTGCCGTGATGCCGACGAGAGCCCGCGACGCCCTCATCACCGACTCCACCTGCTCGTTCGTCACACCAGTGCCGCGACCGGCCATCTCGCCTCATTCCATGTTCGAGGAAATACTTATCGAACCGCAATCATTCTTGGTTTGCAAATACTGCGCACCGGCAAGTCTTGGTTTCATGCAGGCATTGACGGTACGGCCCGGCAAGGCGGACACGCTCGCCGTCGACGACGTCGACGAACCCAGCCCCGGCCCGGAGGAACTACTGGTAGACGGCCTGGCCATCGGTGTGTGCGGAACCGACAAAGAGATCGCGGGCGGACAGTACGGCTGGGCACCGCCCGGCCGGGACACGTTGGTGATCGGACATGAGTCCCTAGGCCGGGTGGCGACGGCGCCGCCCGGCACGTCGTTCTCCCCCGGCGACCTGGTGGTCGGCGTGGTGCGCAGGCCCGACCCAGTGCCGTGCCGGGCCTGCGCCCACGGCGAGTTCGACATGTGCCGCAACGGTCGCTACACCGAACGCGGGATCAAGGAGATGGACGGCTACGGCAGCCAAAGATGGTGCGTGAAAGCCGATTACGCGATGCGCATCGACGACGACCTGCGCGAGGTCGGGATGCTCATGGAGCCCACCACGGTGGTGGCCAAGGCGTGGGAGCAGGTTCGGCGGGTGGGTCAGCGGGCCTATTTCGAACCCGAACGGGCGCTGATCACCGGCGCGGGCCCGATCGGGCTACTGGCGGCCCTGCTGTCCGTGCAGTCCGGACTCGACACCCACATCCTCGACCGCGTCACCGGCGGACCCAAACCCGGGATCGCGGCGGCGCTCGGCGCGACCTACCACCACGACGACATCGACGACGTCGCATCCCGGCTGCAGCCGGACGTCGTGATCGAGGCGACCGGCGCCGGACCAGTCGTCTTCGGAGCGATCGCGAACACCTCGGCGTATGGCGTCGTCTGCCTGACCGGAGTTTCCCCTGCCGGGCGACGCCTCAAAGTCGACGCGGGCGCCATCAACCGCGAGCTGGTGCTGGAGAACGACGCGGTCGTCGGATCGGTGAACGCCAACCTGCGGCACTACCGGCAGGCCGCCGAGGCATTGGCCAAGGCCGACAAGGACTGGCTGGCGAGCCTGGTCACCCGGCGGGTGCCGCTACACCGCGCCGCCGACGCCTTCACCGCCCAACCCGACGATGTGAAGGTGGTCATCACCCTCGACGACGCGAGCTGACATGGCCGAAATCGAGGACTACGCACTGATCGGGGATCTGCAGACCGCAGCCCTCGTGGATCGCAGCGGAGCCATCGACTGGTTGTGCCTCCCGCACTTCGACTCACCGGCCTGCTTCGCGGCACTGCTCGGCGGGGCCGAGGCAGGCACCTGGCTGATGGCGCCGGCGGACACCGGGCCTGCCACGCGACGGCGCTACCGCGACGACGCGGTGATCCTCGAAACAGAGTGGGACACCGCGGATGGAAGCGTTCGGCTGATCGATTTCATGCCACCGCGCGGCGTAGCCGCCGACGTCGTACGCATCGTCGAGGGCGTGCGCGGCACCGTTCCGATGGCGATGACCCTGCGCCTGCGCTTCGACTACGGCCACGTGGTGCCCTGGGTACGACGCCGCGACGGCGGCTTGTCGGCGATTGCGGGGCCGGATGCGGTGTGGCTGCGCACACCTGTTCCCACGCACGGGCAGGAGCTGACGACGGTCGCGGAGTTCATCGTCACCGAGGGGCAGCGCATACCGTTTGTGCTCACACACCAGCTCTCCCATCTGCCGGCACCACAACCGGTCGACGCCGAGCAGGCGCTGGCGGAGACCGAACGCTGGTGGAGCGCGTGGATGGCGCAATGCAGCTACACCGGATCGTGGCAACCGGAGGTGCGCCGGGCGTTGATGTTGCTCAAGGCCCTGACTTTCGCCCCCACCGGCGGCATCCTCGCCGCGGCCACCACGTCATTGCCCGAGCAACTCGGTGGACCGCGCAATTGGGATTACCGCTACTGCTGGCTGCGCGACGCCACCTTCACCCTGCAGGCGCTGCTCGGCACGGGTTTCGTCGACGAGGCGCGCGCGTGGCGCGAATGGCTGGTGCGCGCGGTGGCCGGCGACCCCGCAGATCTGCAGATCATGTACGGCGCCGACGGACGGCGACGCCTACCCGAGTTCGAACTCCCCTGGCTGGCCGGTTACGAGAACTCGAGCCCGGTGCGGGTGGGCAACGCCGCGGCGGCCCAGCTCCAACTCGACGTGTGGGGCGAGGTGTTAGACGGGTTGCACCTGGCCAGGGACAGCGGGCTGCCGACCGACGACACCGCCTGGGACGTCCAGCGTGCACTTCTGGATTTTCTCGAAGGCAATTGGCAGCGGAGTGACTACAGCCTCTGGGAGATCCGCGGGCCTGCACGCCATTTCGTGCATTCGAAGGTGATGGCGTGGGCCGGGGTCGATCGTGCGGTACGCACCGTGGAGAACCATCAACTGGACGGCCCGCTGTCGCGGTGGCGAGCCCTGCGCGACGAGATCCACGCCGACGTCTGCGAACACGGATACAACACGCAGCGCGGTTGCTTCACTCAGTCCTACGGATCCGACCACCTCGACGCGGCGCTGTTGCTGCTCCCGCGTGTCGGCTTCCTGCCCTACGACGACCCGCGCATCGTTGGCACCATCGAAGCGGTGCAGAAGGAACTCTGCTGTGACGGGCTGCTTTTGCGATACCGTCCCGAACGAAGCGACGACGGCCTCCCGGGCGGTGAAGGCGCCTTCCTGGCGTGCAGCTTCTGGCTCGTCGACGCGCTGTGCGGCATCGGCCGCCCCGACGAAGCCACCGCGCTCTTCGAACGACTGCTGGAACTCCGCAACGACGTCGGGCTGCTCAGCGAGGAGTACGACCCGAAAGGCGGTCGCCAGCTGGGCAACACACCACAGGCCTTCAGCCTCGTCGGATTGATCAACAGCGCCCGACAACTCAGCGGATACCACACCATGACGTCCGCACACGACCGGCGACAGCATCCCCACGCAACGGCACGACAGTAAGGAGACGATGATGCCCCCACCCCACGCACCTCCACACCGCAACTGCCGACGATGACCACTCCGCGGACACAGTTGGTCGAGGTCAGCCTGAACCGGTCGCGGTATCGCAGCGGCCGATGGTTGCTCGTCGCCGAGGGGGTGGCGTGCGCCGCCCTCGGAAGCGCCGCCGCCATAGGACACCTCGCCCGCGAATCTCGTTCGGGGACCGGGATATCCGTGTTCGGCGTGCACATCTCCGCCGTCGAGAGCCTCGTCTTGGCGGTGTTCGGGGTGCTGGCCGTGGTCGCGGCGTTTCGACGCGGCACGTCGGTGGCCCTGAGCGCGATCGGTGTCGTCGGTGGCATGACGATGGTGATCGTCACCTCCGTGGCGGCTGCACACCACGCCGACGGACCGATGGGCTTCGAGTTCGGCGACATCCTGCTCTCCGGCCTGCTCGGCGCCTACAACCTCGCACTGCTGATGTGGCTGTGTTCGGACGCCGTGGAGGGGAAGGTGTGGCGATACCGACGCCGACCCGTGACGACCGCGTCGAGGGGCCGGCGACGGCGACTCAATTGATTCCCAGGAAGCAATAGTTGCTGCATAGCAAATGAGAGCGTAGGACGGAGATAACGCCCCGCCCACGGATCCAACCGAGAAGGAGCAGCCATGCCCGATCAAACCGTTGCCGACTACCTGCTCGAACGGTTGCGCGCCTGGGGTGTGCGCCATGTGTTCGCATATCCGGGTGACGGGATCAACGCGACCCTTGCCGCCTGGGCCCGCGCCGGCGACGAACCCCAGTTCGTGCAGTCCCGCCACGAGGAGATGAGCGCGTTCGAAGCAGTCGGCTACGCCAAGTTCGGTGGTGCGAAGTTCGGCGTCTGCATGGCGACGTCCGGGCCCGGGGCGGTCCATCTGCTCAACGGCCTCTACGACGCCAAGCTCGATCACGTACCGGTGGTGGCCATCGTCGGGCAGACCAACCGCAGCGCGATGGGCGGGTCGTACCAACAGGAGATCGACCTGCTGAGCCTCTACAAGGACGTCGCCTCTGAATACGTGCAGATGGTGACCGTACCCGAGCAGCTTCCCAACGTCGTGGACCGCGCGATCCGCACCGCGGTGGCGAGGCGGTGCCCCACGGCCCTGATCATCCCGGCCGATGTGCAGGAACTTCCCTACAGCCCACCGCAACACGCCTTCAAGATGGTGCCGTCGAGTTTGGGTGTCGACTGGCCGGCGATCACCCCCGACGACGCAGCGATCGTGCGGGCCGCCGAGATCCTCAATGCTGGAATGAAGGTCGCGATGCTCGTCGGCAACGGCGCCCGCGGCGCGGAGGCCGAACTGACCGAGACCGCTGAGCTGCTCGGCGCCGGAGCCGCCAAGGCCCTGCTGGGCAAGGACGTGCTACCCGACGAACTGCCGTGGGTGACCGGAGCGATCGGCCTGCTGGGTACTCGGCCCAGCTACGAGCTGATGCGCGATTGCGACACGCTGCTCACCATCGGATCGAGCTTCCCCTACACCCAATTCCTTCCCGACTTCGGGCAGACCCGCAGCGTGCAGATCGACATCGATCCGACGATGATCGGCATGCGCTATCCCTACGACGTGAACCTGGTGGCCGACGCGAAATCCGCTCTGCGGAGCCTCATTCCGCATCTACAACACAAATCCGACAGGTCGTGGCGGTCCACGATCGAATCGAATGTCAGCCGCTGGTGGGAGACCATGGCCAAGGAGGCGGCCGTCAAAACCGACGGCGTGAACCCGCTGCGCCTGTTCTCCGAACTCTCCGCGCAGCTCCCCGGCAACGCGATCGTCACCGCCGATTCCGGCTCGGCCGCCAACTGGTATGCGCGGCAGCTGCGCTTCGGGCCTGGCGTGCGCGGTTCGTTGTCCGGAACGCTGGCGACCATGGGACCGGGTGTTCCTTACGCCGTAGGCGCCAAGTTCGCCCACCCCGACCGACCCGTCATCGCCCTCGTCGGCGACGGTGCCATGCAAATGAACGGGCTGGCAGAGCTCATCACGATCAAGCACTACCACCAGCAGTGGACGGACCGCCGCCTGATCGTGGCGGTACTGCACAACAACGACCTCAACCAGGTGACTTGGGAGATGCGTGCGATGAACGGCTCGCCGAAATTCGCGGCATCACAGACGCTTCCGGATGTCGACTACGCCGCCTTCGCCGCCAGCCTCGGTCTCGAGGCTCACACCGTGCGAGACCCCGAAGGGCTCGCCGACGCCTGGCGCTCGGCGCTTTCGGCCGACCGGCCGACGGTGCTCGACGTGCACACCGACCCCGACATGCCGCCCATCCCGCCGCACGCCACGTTCGAACAAGCCAAGGCCACCGCCACAGCGGTGCTCAAGGGAGACGAGGACAGTCGCGGCTTCATCAAGCAGGGCCTCAAGACCAAGGTGCAAGAGTTCATGCCGCACGCACGCTCATGATCACCGACGACGCCGTTCGCACCGTAACTCCCACTGCGACCGTCGATGCACTGCGCGTTGCGGCTTACCGCATCCCCACCGAGACGCCGGAGGCCGACGGGACCCTGGCCTGGGATCACACCACACTGATCGTGGTCACCGCCGATTGCGGAGGCATCACCGGTACAGGCTGGACGTACGGACATCCGGCCTGCACCGACGTCATCACCCGCAGCCTGGCCAGTCATGTGCTGGGACGGGATGCGCTCGACGTCGCGGCCGCGTTCGACGCCATGGCCAGAGCTGTGCGCAATATCGGGCGCAGCGGCATTGCTGGACAGGCGCTTTCCGCGGTCGATGTGGCGCTGTGGGACCTCAAGGCCCGGGTTCTGGGCATCCCGCTGCACCGACTCCTCGGCGCCGTTCGCGACAGCGTTCCCGTCTACGGGAGTGGCGGGTTCACCACGTACGGACCCCACCGGATGCGGGACCAACTCCTCGGCTGGGTGCGCGACGACGGCGTCACCCGCGTAAAGATCAAGATCGGACAGTCGTGGGGCACCCGCACGAGGCGCGACGTGTCGCGGATGCGCCAGGCCCGGGCCGCGATCGGCGACGAAATCGCACTGATGGTCGACGCCAACGGCGGCTACACCGCCAAACAGGCCGTGCGATTGATGTCCGAGGTCGCCGACCTCGCGATCACCTGGCTGGAAGAGCCGGTCTCATCCGATGACGTTTCAGGGTTGCGTGCCGTGCGCGATTCGGTCGACGCCGATGTCACCGCGGGCGAATACGGCCATCGGCTGGTCGATTTCGTGCCGTTGTGTTCCGCGGTCGACTGCCTGCAGATCGACGCGTCGCGCTGCGGAGGGATCACCGAATGGCAGCGGGTGGCCGCACTCGCCGCCGCACACCACCTCGAAGTGTCGGCGCACTGCGCGCCGTGGCTGCACGCCTCCGTCGGCGCGGCAACACCCAATCTGCGCCACCTCGAGTGGTTTCACGACCACGCCCGCATCGAGACCCGCTACTTCGACGGCGCCACTTCGCCGATCGACGGGGCGATCCGCCCCGACCCGTCCAGCCCGGGACACGGCCTGACCGTACGCAGTACGGACCTCGAGCCCTACCGCGTCAGCTGAAAGCGATACCACCGCATGAGCCCTTCGTCACTGCTCTATTCCACGCTCGCTGCCGAGTTGGACCGCCGTATCGCCGGTGAGGTCCGATTCGACCCTGGCTCGCGGGCGGCCTACTCCACCGACGCCTCGAACTACCGTCAGGTCCCCATCGGTGTCGTCGTGCCCCATACGCCGGACGATGCGGTCGAGGCCATCGCTGTGTGCCGCGACAACGACGTTCCCGTCCTGTCGCGCGGTGGCGGCACCAGCTTGGCGGGTCAGTGCTGCAATGCCGCCGTCGTGCTCGACTGGAGCAAGTACTGCACCCGCATCCGCGCAATCGACGTCGACAGGGGCACGGCGGTGGTCGAACCGGGCATCAAGCTCGACGTACTCAACGACCACCTCGCGGACACCGGCTGGATGGTGGGCCCGAAACCGTCCACACACGTCAGTTGCACCGTCGGCGGAATGATCGGCAACAACTCGTGCGGTTCGACCGCGCAGGCATACGGAAAGATGGTCGACTCGGTTCGCGCCCTTCAGATTTTGACCTATGACGGTGTCCAGCGTTGGGTCGGCCCGACCGATGACCGTGATATCGACCGGATCATCACCTCGGGAGGACGGCTCGCCGAAATCTACGGTGGGCTGCGCTCGATCGTCACCGAGTTCAGCGACGACATTCGCGAGCGCTACCCCCACATTCCACGCCGGGTGTCGGGATACAACCTCGATAGCCTATTGCCCGACAACGGCTTTGACCTCGCGAAGGCGTTGGTCGGAAGCGAGAGCACGCTCGTCACCGTGCTGTGCGCCGAGATCGGCTTGGTCCGCCGACCCGCGGCGAGCGCGCTGGCAATACTCGGGTTCGACGGCATCGCCGCCGCCGCCGACGCCGTTCCGGCCGTGCTCGAGCACGAACCGGCGGCGCTGGAAGGCCTCGACCAGCGGCTGGTCGACCTCGAACACTCACGGCGGCTGGCCGAGAAGGCCCTCAGTCAGCTTCCCCGCGGCAGCGGTTGGCTCATGGTGCAAGTCGACGGAGACGACCAGGATCAGGCCGACCACCGCGCAAAGGCCATGATCGAGGCAGTGCAGGCCGCGGCCGACTGCGATGCCCGGATCGTCAGCGATCCAGTACACAAGAAGCAGGTGTGGGCCGCCCGGGAGGCCGGACTGGGCGCGACGGCCTACCCACCGGTCGGGCCTGAGACGCACGAAGGTTGGGAGGATGCGGCGGTCCCGCCGCACCGGCTGGGCGCTTACCTGCGTGACTTTCACACCCTGCTCGACCGCTACGGCTACGGAACATCCTCGCTCTACGGACATTTCGGCCAGGGTTGCGTACACACCCGGATTCCCTTCGATCTGCGCACCGCCGACGGCATCGCCGCCTACAGACGGTTCGCCCACGACGCCGCCCGCCTCGTCGTCGACTACGGCGGGTCGCTGTCCGGGGAACACGGCGACGGTCAGTCGCGCGGCGAACTGTTGCCGATCATGTTCGGCCAACGTGTCGTTCGTGCGTTCGAGAAGACCAAGGCGCTCTTCGACCCCGACAACCGGATGAACCCCGGAAAGGTCGTCAAGCCCTATCGGCTCGACGACAACCTGCGATTCGGTACCGGGTATCTCCCCATCGAGCCGGCGACGGCGTTCGCGTACGCCGATGACGGGCACCGCTTCTCGCGCGCCGCAGCACGGTGCGTCGGTGTCGGGAAGTGCCGCGGTGACGAGTCCGGTGTGATGTGTCCGAGCTATCGCGCCACCGGGGAGGAACACCATTCGACCCGTGGGCGGGCGCGGTTGCTGTTCGAGATGCTCCAGCGGGACGTCATCACCGACGGCTGGGCTTCCACCGAGATCCGTGACGCTCTCGATCTGTGCCTGGCGTGCAAGGGGTGTCTGAGCGACTGCCCGGTCAACGTCGACATGGCAACCTACAAGGCGGAGTTTCTTTTTCACCACTATCACCGTCGACTGCGTCCGATGGCCCACTACACGATGGGATGGATACCCCTGTGGGCCCGCATGGCCGCGGTCGCACCGCGAGCCGTCAACGCCTTGACCCACATGCCGCGCCTGGACGCGGCAGTCAAGGCCCTCGGCGGGATAGATTCGCATCGCGATCTCCCGCGGTTCGCGACGCAACGATTCACCCGGTGGTGGCGCGATCAGCCGCTGCGAACCGACGGACACGAGTCGGTCATCCTGTTCGCGGACACCTTCACCAACAACTTCGAGCCGGGCATCGGCTGCGACGCCGTCGAGGTGCTCCGCTCGGCCGGCTTCACCGTCACCGTTCCACGTCGATCACTCTGCTGTGGGCTCACATGGATTTCCACCGGCCAACTCGGTGTCGCGAAAAAGGTTCTGGGGCGGACGCTGCGGGCCCTGCGGCCCGCGCTGCGCACCGGCACTCCGGTCGTCGTGCTCGAGCCCAGTTGTGCGGCGGTGTTCCGCTCCGATGCCACAAACCTGTTGAACGGCAACGAGGATGCGCATCGGCTCGCTGAGCAGACGTACACGATCGGTGAACTTCTGCACCGCAAGGCAGGCGAGTGGAACCCTCCCCGCATTGGGGGCCGCGCCGTCGTGCAGCCGCATTGTCACCAGCACGCGGTGCTGCACTACTCCGACGAGAAAGCGGTTCTCGAGGATGCCGGTGTCGACGCCAGAGTGCTCGATGCCGGATGCTGCGGCCTTGCAGGGAATTTCGGTTTTCAGCGCGGACATCATGACGTATCGGTGGCGTGCGCCGAGGACAAACTGCTTCCCACGCTGCGTGATGCGGACCCAGAGACAATGGTGCTCGCCGACGGATTCAGCTGTCGAACGCAGATCCGCGACCTGATCGAGAACCGTACCCCGCGTCACACCGCTTCCATCCTCGCCGAGGCCCTACGAGATCGAAAGGAGAAACGATGACCCTCACCTTGTCCGACGAAGATCGGGCCACCCGACTGGCGGCCGCTGCGCCGGTCACCGAGGCCGAACGCCTGCGGCTCGAAATCGCTCAGCTGCGGGACAAGCTCGCCGGCCTGCCCGTGATCGAACAGGCCAAAGGGATGCTGATGCAGACGTTCGGCCTCAATGGCGAGCAGGCGTTCGACCTCCTTCGCGTGCTGTCTCAGGTCAGCAACGTCAGGGTTCGGCAGGTCGCGGGCTGCGTCGTCGAGATATGGACCCGGTGTGGGCCGCGGCCCGACTTCGACGCCGCGACCCAATCCTTGGTGACGGTGCGGGAGGGGCTGCGCGCGACCGCCAGGACTGCGGGCGGGGAATGAACCCGCCTCAGCGCTCGGTCGCCTCGCCGATGGTTTCAATGTCGGTCGATGACCTGGTGGCATTCGTCGGCCCGACCGTCGGGCGCTATCTGACCGCGGATTAAGCCAACAACGTCAGAACGATCCAGCCCGCCACCGCGGACGGGAGCATCGCGTCGATGCGGTCCATGATGCCGCCGTGGCCGGGCAGCAACGTGCCCATGTCCTTGATTTTGAGGTCGCGTTTGACCTGCGACTCGACCAGGTCGCCGAGCACACCGGTGATCACCAGCATGAGCCCCAGGGGCAGGCCGACCCAGGCGGGCTTGTCCATCAGGAACGTCACCGACACCACCGCGGCGGTGGTGCCGAACAGCATCGAGCCGCCCAGCCCCTCCCAGGATTTCTTCGGGCTGATCGCCGGGGCCATGAGGTGCCTGCCGAACAGCACCCCGGCCACGTAGCCGCCGATGTCGGCGAACACGACGGTGGCGATCACCGTGAAAACCCGTCCGCCGCCGTGGTCCTGGAAGATCAGCAGCGCGCTGAAGCTGGCGAACAGTGGCACCCACGTCGCCAGCAGCACGGAGGCGGCGATGTCGCGGAGGTAGTTGACCGGCTGATGGCGTAACCCGTGCCCGACGAGCCGCCACACCATGCAGACGACGATGGTTCCGCCGTATGCGCCCAGCACCCCGGCCGGTCCGTACGGCCAGCTCAACCAGATCATCGCCTGGCCGCCGAGGAGCAACGGAACGGCAGGCAGGTCGTATCCGGCCTCGCGCAGTCTGCGGATCACCTCGTGGGTGGCGATCGGGATGAACACGGCCAGCACGGGCAGCCATCCGATCGGCCAGAAGAGCAGCGTCCCGATCGCCATCGCGCCGAGCGCGACGCCGACCCCGATCGCGGCGGGCAGGTCACGGCCCGCCCGCGACTTCTTCTTGGGCGGTTCGTCGACCGGCGTCTCTGCCACGGATCCCTTGTGCTGTTCGGTCACTAGACCTCCAGCAGCTCGCCTTCTTTGTGCTTGACCAGCTCGTCGATCTGGTGGGTGTAGGTGGCGGTGGACTTGTCGAGGTCCTTCTCCGCGCGCGCCACCTCGTCCTCGCCGGCCTCGCCGTCCTTCTTGATGCGATGCAGCTCCTCCATCGCCTTGCGGCGGATGTTGCGCACCGCCACCTTGGCGTCCTCACCCTTGGCCTTGGCCTGCTTGACCAGATCGCGGCGACGCTCCTCGGTGAGTTGCGGAATGGCGACGCGGATGACGTTGCCGTCGTTGGTGGGGTTCACGCCGAGGTCGGAGTTGCGGATCGCGTCCTCGATGTTGCGCAGTTGGCCCGTCTCGTAGGGCTTGATCACCACCAGCCGCGCCTCGGGCACGTTGATGCTCGACAGCTGGGTGATCGGCGTCGGCGATCCGTAGTAGTCGACGTTGACACGGGAGAACATGCCGGGGTTGGCGCGACCGGTGCGAATCGAGGACAGGTCATCGCGCGCGACCGACACCGCCTTCTCCATCTTCTCCTCGGCATCGAAGAGGGTTTCGTCGATCACGGTCCGTCTCCTTCGTCTGTGCACGTCGGTCACCAGTCTCGCCGCACCCTCGCAGGGGTGCGCGAGGTGTCAGGTGGTGACCAGTGTTCCGATCTTCTCACCCGCGACCGCGCGGGCGATATTGCCGTCGGTGAGCAGGTTGAACACCAGGATCGGCATACCGTTGTCCATACACAGGCTGAACGCGGTGGCGTCGGCCACCTTCAGGCCGCGGTCGATGACTTCGCGGTGGCTGATCGCGGTGAGCAGCTCGGCGTCGGGGTTGTGGCGGGGGTCGGCGGTGAAGACGCCGTCGACGGCCTTGGCCATCAGCACCACCTCGGCGCCGATTTCGAGTGCGCGCTGGGCGGCGGTGGTGTCGGTGGAGAAATACGGCAGGCCCATGCCGGCCCCGAAGATGACGACGCGGCCCTTCTCGAGGTGCCGCACGGCCCGCAGCGGGATGTACGGTTCGGCGACCTGACCCATCGTGATGGCGGTCTGCACCCGGGTCGCGATGCCTTCCTTCTCCAGAAAGTCCTGCAGCGCCAGGCTGTTCATGACGGTGCCGAGCATCCCCATGTAGTCGCTGCGGGTGCGCTCCATACCGCGCTGCTGCAGTTGCGCCCCGCGGAAGAAGTTGCCACCGCCGATGACCACGGCCACCTGCACGCCGCTGCGGACCACTTCGGCGATCTGACGCGCCACCAGATGCACGACATCGGGATCGAGGCCCACTTCCCCACCGCCGAACATCTCGCCGCCCAGCTTGAGCAGTACGCGGGTGTACATGGGACGGATGGAACCTCCTGCGGCTCCGTTGGGTTTGCTCGCGTCCGGAGCCGCCGGGGCGACTTCGGAGTTCGGAGCTGCCTGACCGGCGACGTTGGGATCCGCCATCCGACTCCTTACGGGTCCTCGCTGAGATCCCCTTCATCCTGCCTCATGGCAGGCCCGAGGGCGGCGAGTGGGTCGCGACTCGCCGGGTCAGTCGGGCAGGTGGGCGCTCAGCAGCCAGGCAGGCACGGATTTGCGGCCTTTCGGCTCGTCGCGCATGTCGAGCGCCGGGAAGAACTCCTCGAATCCGTCCGGGAAGACACCGTGGATGCGCGCCGGCCTGATCTCGTCGATGGTCCAGTACTTGGAGACGACATCGCGCAGTTCCTCTTCGGTGACGGGGTTGGCCGGACCGTTGGGCATGCCCGCCCTGTCGAACACCAGCACGAAGTACGAGGCGCCGGGGGCGGCGGCGCGGACGATCGACCGCTGGTAGCCCTCGCGCAGCTCGACGGGCATCGAATGGAACAGCGTCGAGTCGACGATGGTTCCGAAGCGCCCGTCGTAGCCGGAGAAGTCGCTGATGTCGGCGACGTCGAAGGTGGCGTTCGTCAGGCCGCGCTTGGCGGCCTCCTGCCTGGCCAGCTCGATCGCGGTGGGCGACTGATCCAGCCCCACCGTGGTGTAGCCCCGCTCCGCGAGGTGAATCGCCAGCGCGGCCTCACCGCATCCCGCGTCGAGCACATCGCCGTGGAATCTGCCCTGTTCGATGAGGGGCGCGAACTCCGGCTGCGGCTCTCCGATGCTCCACGGCGGTTTGCCGCCGCTCATCTCCGGCATTTCGCCCTTGTACGCGTTGTCGAACATTTCGCCCGTTGGTTCGGTCATCCATCGTTGATATCAATGTGGTTGATATATGTCAATATGATTGACATGAATGGAGCGCTCGAGGATCAGCCGCTGGGGTTCTTGCTGTCGCGGGTCGCCAAGGCGCTTCGCAACGAGGTCACGACGACGGTCCTCGAACCCCTGGGCGTGGCCTTCCCCCAGTACCTGTGCATGCGGATCCTTTCCCAGCACGAGGGACGGTCCAACGCCGAACTCGCCCGCGACTTCAACGTCTCCCCGCAGGCCATGAACATGGTGCTGCGCGGCCTCGAGGACCGCGGGCTCGTATCCCGGCCTGCGAGCGTGTCGTCGGGACGGTCGCTGCCCGCTGCGCTCACACGCGACGGTCGGGAGTTGTTGAAACGCACCGATTCCGGCGTGCGCGCCGCAGAGCGCAAGTTGATGGCGAATCTGACGCAGCGACAGCAGCGGGAATTCAAGCAGATCCTGGCGACGCTCGGAACGGACTAACCACCGTTAATATCGCCTACGTCAATTTTTGCGAGATCCCATTCGGTCGCACCCGCCAGGGCTAAGCTTGCACGGCCCGCGAGGAGAGGATCCCGCACATGAGCTTTGCTCCCAGCGCCGAAGAGGCAGTGCATCTGCTCGAAGGATATTTCTATTGGAGCGGATTCCCGAAGTTGCTGGGGTGTGAGATCGAAACCGATTTCACCAAGGCCGACATCGCTCTGGTGGGGCTACCGCTGGCGGTCAATCCGGTCGAGCGGACCCAGTACCTCGCCCCCCGCGCCGTCCGCCACCGATCGCAGGCCTACCACCGTAGTCACCGCGAGTTCGGCATCGATCCCTTCGAGCTGGCCCGGATTCGCGATTTCGGTGACGTGCCGATTCCCACACCCACGTTGGCCGATCAAGCGGTCCTCGAAATCGAGAAGTTCTACGCGCGAATGGACGCCGCCGGAGTTCTTCCGTTCACGATCGGCGGAGACCACGCCTGCACGCTGCCGGTATTGCGGGCGATCGCCGGCCCGAACTCTCGACGCAAGGGGCCGATCGGCATCATCCATTTCGACTCGCACACCGACACATACGGTGATTCGGCGGGTGTGCATTGCCACGCCGGTAACGGCTTCCGGATCGGCAACGAAGAGGGCTTGATCGATGCGTCCCGTTATGTACACGTCGGCCTCAACGGCCCGATGGCCCATCCGAACATGGACGACTATTCCAAGGAAGCCGGATACCGGTTGCTGTCCCTCGACGAAATCGAGGAGATCGGCATACCCGCTGCGACGCAGGAGATTCGCAAGGTAGTCGGAGACGGGCCGGTCTACGTGACAGTGGATCTGGACGTGCTGACGCTTTCCGATGCGCCCGCGGTGGCCGACCCGGAGGCCGGCGGGTTGACGATTCGGGAGATGCTGAGGATTCTGCGCAGTTTTCGCGGCATGGACATCGTCGGCGGCGACGTGGTGTGCTTCGTGCCCCACCTCGACCCGTCGCAGATCACCGCGCTACACATCAGCGCGATCATGCACGAGATCGTCACGATGATGGCCGAGGGCGTCGCCGGTAAGCGATAGCACCGTCCCTCGGTGGCAGCAGAACGGACAGTGTGGTCAACTGTGGCCAGCGATGAAGATAGTCCTGGCGCCTGACTCATTCAAGGAGTCGATGACGGCGTCCGAAGCGGTGGCCGCGATGACGGCCGGCGTCGCAGCCGTGCTTCCGGAAGCCGACGTCGTCGGCGTGCCGATGGCTGATGGCGGCGAGGGCACCGTCGACGCCGTCGTCGACGCGTTGCACGGTGAGCATGTCGAGGCGCCCGTGTCGGATGCACTGGGTCGCACGGTCACCGCGCGGTACGGCTACGTGCCGCTGCGCCAGTTGGCGGTCATCGAGATGGCGGCCGCGGCAGGTCTCGAGCTCATTGCGCCCGGCCAACGAAATATCCTGTGCGCGACCACATTCGGAGTCGGGCAACTGATCCGCGCCGCCCTCGATCGCGGCGCCGAGGATTTCCTGATCGGGCTGGGCGGGTCCGCCACCAACGACGGCGGAACGGGCATGCTCACGGCGCTGGGCGTGGCGTTCCTCGACGCCGACGGAAAGCCGCTGGCGCCCGGCGGCGCCGACCTGGAACGCCTCGCACGCATCGACGTCAGCGGGATGGATCCGCGCCTGCGCGAGGTCCGGATCCGGGTGGCCTCCGACGTCACCGCGCCGCTGTTGGGCCCCGGCGGGGCCAGCGCCGTATTCGGCCCGCAAAAGGGGGCGAGACCAGAGGACGTGACCCGACTCGAGACGGGTCTGTCCCGGCTGGCCTCCGTCGCGTCCGAGACACTCGGCACCACCCGACCGCAACGCCCCGGGGCCGGCGCGGCGGGCGGCGTGGGTTTCGCGCTCGTCGAATTCCTCGGTGCGGTAAGCAGATCCGGCGTCGAGGAGGTGGCCGAGACCGTCGGCCTCGAACGGGCGTTGCACGGCGCGGACTGGGTGTTCACCGGCGAGGGCAGCGTCGACGCCCAGACCGTGATGGGCAAGACGCCGTTCGGCGTGGCGCAGGCCGCGCTGCGCGCCGGGGCCCGGGTGGTCATCTTCGCAGGCCGGGTCGCCCCCGATGCCGCCGTACTGCTGGACCACGGCGTCGAGCGACTCGTCGCGATCACCGCCGACGGCACGCCGATCGAGCGGGCGCTTCGCGAGGGACCCCAGTCGCTTTCTCGCGCCACCGCCGAGGTCTGCCGCTCCCTTCAGCGCGGGTCCTGAATGCGCTTGAAGGGACGCGCCTCCTCGAGTTCGTAGGCCAACTCGAGCAACCGGCGCTCCTGTCCGACGGGCGCGGCGAACATCATGCCGACCGGCAGGCCCGACGCGGACTCGGCGAGAGGCAGCGAGATCGCCGGCTCCCCCGTGGCGTTCTGCAGAGGCGTGAACGCCACCCACTCGACGAGCCGGTCGATGATCGTCTGGTAGTCCAGCGTGGGGTCGAGATGACCGATCCGCGGCGTGACGTCGGCAAGGGTCGGGGTGAGCACGACGTCATGGTCCCGGGTGACGCGTTCGGTGACCTGGCGCACCCGCGATAACCGCGCGATCGCCTTCGGCAACCGGTGCAGGTTGCGTGCCGCCTGACGACTGAGGCCCGCGGTCAGGTTGTCGAGGCGCCCCCGGTCGAAATTGGGGCCCAGCGTACGTCCGCTGCGAACGATCGCGAACGCCAGAAACGACCAGTACAACAGGAAGTCGTCCATGAAATGCGACGGCACGGGATTGTCGATCACGGTGACCCGATGTCCCAGCTCCTCGAGGAGCGCGGCGTTCTTCAGCGTGAGCTCACGGACCTCCGGGCTCGCCTCGCGCGCTATCGACTGCGTGCACACCGCGATGCGCAGCCGTTGTGCTCCGGGTCCGGTGATGGTGCCGACCGCGGGCAGCGCCGGGCTGCGATACACCCGCTCGATCTCGCGGTAGAACGCGGCCGAGTCGCGCACGGTGCGCGTGACGACACCGTTGGCGACGATGCGCAGCGGCATCTGCCGCAACTTCTTGTCCAGGGGCAGCCGGCCCCGTGACGGCTTGAGGCCCACCAAACCGTTGCAGGACGCGGGGATCCGGATCGATCCGCCGCCGTCGTTGGCGTGTGCGATCGGCACCACCCCGGCGGCCACGAACGCCGCGGAACCCGACGACGATGCGCCCGCGGTGTGCTCGGGGTGCCACGGGTTACGCACCGGGCCCAGCCGCGGATGCTCGGCAGCCGCGCTGAAACCGAATTCCGACATCTGCGTCTTGCCCAGCGGCGCCAGACCGGTCGCCAGGAACGAACGCGCGAAGTCGCCGTGCAACCGCTCGGGGCGTGGATCCCAGGCATCGGTGCCGTTCATCGTCGGCATCGCCGCGACTGCGACGTTGTCCTTGAGGAAGGACGGAACACCGTTGAAGTAGCCGCCGTACGGGGGTGCCGCAGCACGTGCGCGCGCCTGCTCGAACGCCTCGTAGGCCAGTCCGTTGAGCGCGGGATTGACGGCCTCGGCGCGCGCGATCGCGGCTTCGACCAGTTCGGACCGCGACACCGCCCCCGACTGCAGCGCCTCCACCAGACCGACCGCGTCGAGATCGCCGAGGGCGTCGTCGCCGAAGGCGCTTATCCGAGTCATGCCGAGACGGTACCAAGTCGTACCGCCGCGGCCCCAGAAATGGCTGAGCGCTCACCCTTGTACATGTCCCGGGCGTCGGGCCGGACAAGGATGAGCGCTCAGCGCAGAGGCTTTAGGCCTGGCCGACCTCGAAGCGGACGAACCGGGTCACGGTCACACCCGCGTCGTCGAGCAGGGCCTTGACCGTCTTCTTGTTGTCCGACACCGACGGCTGGTCGAGCAGCACGACGTCCTTGTAGAAGCCGGTCACGCGGCCTTCGACGATCTTGGACAGGGCCTGCTCGGGCTTGCCCTCGTTGCGGGCGGTCTCCTCGGCGATGCGCCGCTCGTTGGCGACGACGTCCTCGGGCACGTCCTCGCGGGTGAGGTACTTGGCCTTGAGCGCGGCGATCTGCAGGGCGACCGCGTGAGCGGCCTCCTTGTTTTCGCCCTGGTATTCCACCAGCACCCCCACCGCCGGAGGCAGGTCCGCGGCGCGCTTGTGCAGGTAGGTCTCCACGGTGCCGTCGAAGTAGGCGACGCGACGCAACTCGAGCTTCTCGCCGATCTTGGCCGACAGGTCCGCGATGACCTGCTCGACGGTAGGGGCCGCCGAATCGGCGGAAATGCGAGCGGCCTTGAGCGCGTCAACGTCGGTGGCCTTGGCCGCCGCAGCGGCGGCGACGATCTGGTCGGCCACCGACTGGAACTCCGCGTTCTTGGCGACGAAGTCGGTCTCGGAGTTCAACTCGATCAGCGCGCCGTCCTTGGCGGCCACCAGGCCCTCGGCGGTCGCGCGCTCGGCGCGCTTGCCGACGTCCTTGGCGCCCTTGATGCGCAGCAACTCGACGGCCTTGTCGAAATCGCCGCCGGCCTCGACGAGCGCGTTCTTGCTGTCGAGCATGCCGGCACCGGTCAGCTCCCGAAGTCGCTTGACGTCGGCAGCGGTGTAGTTAGCCATATCAGCCTTCTCTTACGGGTTCTGTGCGGGTTTGGGTTCGGTCTGGACGTCGGCCTCGGGGGAGCCGGGCTCGGCACCCGCGGCGGTCGGCGATGCGGTCGCCGGCGCGGTTGCGGAAGCCAGCAGCTCCTGTTCCCACTCGGCGAGCGGCTCGGCGGCCTCGGCGTCCGGCTTGTCGCCGTCACGACCCACGCCCGCGCGGGCCTGCAGACCCTCGGCGACCGCGGCGGCGATCACCCGGGTCAGCAGCGCGGCCGAACGGATCGCGTCGTCGTTGCCCGGGATCGGGTAGTCGACCAGATCGGGGTCGCAGTTGGTGTCGAGGATCGCGATGACCGGGATGCCCAGCTTGCGCGCCTCGCCGACGGCGATGTGCTCCTTGTTGGTGTCGACCACCCACACGGCCGACGGCACCTTGGACATGTCGCGGATACCGCCCAGCGACCGCTCGAGCTTGTTCTTCTCGCGGGTCAGCATCAGGATTTCCTTCTTGGTGCGACCCTCGAAACCACCGGTCTGCTCCATCGTCTCGAGTTCCTTGAGACGCTGCAGCCGCTTGTGCACGGTCTGGAAGTTGGTGAGCATGCCGCCCAGCCAGCGCTGGTTCACGTACGGCATGCCGACGCGGGTGGCCTCTTCGGCGATCGACTCCTGCGCCTGCTTCTTGGTGCCGACGAACATGATCGTGCCACCGTGCGCGACCGTCTCCTTGACGAACTCGTACGCCTTGTCGATGTAGGTCAGCGTCTGCTGCAGGTCGATGATGTAGATGCCGTTGCGGTCGGTGAAGATGAACCGCTTCATCTTGGGGTTCCAGCGACGGGTCTGATGCCCGAAGTGGGTGCCGCTGTCGAGCAGCTGTTTCATGGTTACAACAGCCATGAGTCCATGGTCCTTTTCGTCGGTTGATGCCGGCGTCGGGTGACGCCGAGCCCTGGTGACTGCTCGGAGTGCCGAACCCTTTCCGAGAACTCGGGCCGGGACCGACGGCATCCGGGGTACGACCTAGTGGAACGGGCCGTGGCGCAGACACGCGAAGTCAGCCCGCGCAAGCGAGCTGCGGTTAGGAGTTTACACCCTGCACAGGGGTGCTTTTTCCACGTCGATTCCATGTCGAGCCGGTTGTCCACAGATCCTCGTCGCGGTCTGGCGCCGGTTGGGCGTGGTGCGCTGAGCTGGGGTTATGCGTTGGGTCGCGCTCTTGGCCGCCGCGGTCGTGTCCGGGCTGGCGTGGGCGGTGCCCGCAGCCGCGCAGGACGGTCGGTTGTCCTGGCCGCTGCGGCCACGCCCCGCGGTGACCAGGGCCTTCGACGCCGCCGAGCCGAACTGGACGCCGGGACATCGCGGCGTCGACCTCGCGGGCACACCGGGTGCGCGTGTGCTGGCGGCGGCCGAGGGCACCGTGGTTTTCGCGGGTGAGCTGGCAGGGCGGCCGGTCGTGTCACTCGCCCACCCCGGCGGCCTGCGGACCAGCTACGAACCGGTCCGGGCGACGGTCGTGCGGGGACAGCGCGTCGGCGCCGAGGCGGTGATCGGGGTGTTGGAGGCCGGACATCCGGGCTGCCCGCGCTCGGCGTGCCTGCACTGGGGCGCGATGTGGGGCCCGGCGTCACGCGCCGACTACGTCGACCCGCTCGGGCTGGTGGTCACCACCCCGATCCGCCTGAAACCCGTCACGGGCTGACTTGCTCCCTATGGGCCGAGCGTGCATGTCTGTACACGCCACGCCGCTCTTTCTCCGCCATCTACGCACGCTCGAGACGCGACGAGCGTGCGCCTAACGTCGAACCGTGGCCACCGACGCTCATCGCTGCCGGCCCATGCGTTTCGGGCTCACTGCCGGCCTGCCGCGCACCGGCGAGCAGATGCGGACGTTCGCCCGCGCGGTCGAAAGTTCGGGCTTCGACGTGTTGTCGTTCGCCGACCACCTCGTGCCCATGGCGCCGCCGTTCACCAGCGCCGCCGCGGCCGCGATGGCCACCGAGCGGTTGCACGTCGGAACGCTGGTGCTCAACAACGACTTCCGTCATCCCGTCGAAACGGCCCGCGAGGCGGCGGGCCTCGCGCTCGTCTCCGACGGCCGGTTCGAACTGGGCATCGGCGCCGGGCACATGAAATCCGAGTACGACGCCGCCGGTATTCCGTTCGACGACGGCCGAATCCGCGTGTCGCGGTTGGCCGAGGCGGCCGAGGTGATCCGCGCGCTGCTCGACGGTCGGCCCGTCGATGCCGGCCTCCAGCACTACCGGATCCGCGCCGAAGCAGGCCGGCTGCTTCCGGTTCCGTCTTCACGCGTGCCACTGTTGATCGGCGGCAACGGAACTCGCGTCCTGAGACTCGCGGGACGGATCGCCGACATCGTCGGGCTCGCGGGCATCACCCACAACCGCGACGCCACCGCGGTCCGGCTGACACATTTCGACGCCGAAGGACTCGCGAACCGCATCGCCGTGGTGCGCGAGGCCGCAGGTAACCGGTTCGACCGCATCGAACTCAACGTGCTGATCCAGGCCGTGGTCGTGACCGATGAGCCGCACCGAGCCGCCGAACAGCTGGCCGCTTCGCTTGGTGGCGTCTCCCCCGAACGCCTGCTGACGTCGCCGTTCGTGCTGATCGGCACACACGAGCAGATGGCCGAACAACTCAGCGATCGCCGGCAGCGGTTCGGGGTCAGTTACTGGACCGTCTTCGACGAACTGCCGGGGCGACCGTCGGCGATGCCGGATATCGCCGAGGTGATCAAGCTGCTGCGCTGAGCGCGTCGAGAAACTCCAGCATCGCAGATACCACGACGTCGGGCCGATCCCGCTGAACCCAATGTGCCGCGCCCGCAACGACTTCGAGGTGAGCCTGCGGTATCAGTTCGGCCGCGGCCCGCGCCGCCGACAGCGGCACGCTGGTGTCCTTGTCGCCGTGAACGATCAGCGCCGGACGCGGAAACGTCGCGAGCCGGTCGCGGTAGTCGGTGGCAAGACGGTTCCACCGGACCTGGTCGCGCTGCCACTGTCCGAACGCGTCGAACGCGTGATCCGTGCGGGCAGCCGCCATGATCTCGTCGACCAGCTCGGGTGTGCGCGCCGCGGGGTCACCGATCAACGCCGGCATCACCCACTCCATGGCACGCCTGCTTCGCCCCGACCACCGGCTCACCGCACTCAGCAGTCCGGTGCGCACCATGGCCCAGGTCAGGACCTGCCGGACTCCCGACAGCGGTCCGTCAGACAGTCGGGACATGAACCCGTAACTGCCCAACAGCATTGCCCCCGTGACCTTTTGCGGCCGGTCCAGCACGTGCCCGATCGTCATCCCACCACCGAGCGACAGACCGCCGACCGCGTAACGGTCCAACCCAAGCGCGTCGACGAAGTCCCCGACGTAGCCGACCAACCGATCCTGAGTCGACGGCCAAGGCGCCGGCGGGCTGTCGCCGTAGCCCGGATGGTCCGGAGCGAGCACGCGGTAGCCGCCGGCCGCGAGCCTCGGTCCGACACCACCCCAGGACAGCGATGCGCTGTCCACTCCGGCGCCGTGCAGCAGCACCACCGTCGGCGCGCCAGCCTGATCGGGCGCCCATTCGAGGTAACCGACCGGCCCCCACGACAGCCGAACTGTTGCCCTTCGCACGAGTCCTCCTTTGCGATCTCGGTGTCCGCGCAGTCGCTGAGCGATCGCTAGAGCACCGAAACCACCGTAGTCACGCGCGGGGGTGGGCCTGGTCGTGGACGGCGCGCAGCCGTGCGACCGTGACATGTGTGTAGAGCTGCGTGGTGGCAAGCGAGGAATGGCCGAGCAACTCCTGCACAATGCGCAGATCGGCGCCGCCTTCGAGCAGATGCGTTGCGGCGCTGTGGCGCAACCCGTGCGGTCCGATGTCGGGCGCGCCGTCGACGGCCGCGACGGTCTGGTGCACGACGGTGCGCGCCTGGCGAGGGTCGAGCCGACGGCCACGCGCCCCCAGCAGCAGCGCCGGCCCCGAATCCGCGGTCGCCAACGCCGGCCTGCCGCGATCGAGCCACGCCGTCAGCGCATCCTGCGCCGGCGCACCGAACGGCACCGTCCGTTGTTTGTCGCCCTTGCCAAGGACCCGCAGCAGCCGCCGCGGCATGTCGACGTCGTCGATGTCGAGTCCGCAGAGCTCGCTGACGCGAATACCGGTGGCGTACAACAACTCCACGATCAGCAGGTCGCGCAGCGCCATCGGATCGCTCTGTTCGGCCCCGGATTTCGCGGCCGCCATGGCGTCGAGTGCCTGGTCCTCGCGCAACACCGCGGGCAGCTCACGCCGAGCCTTCGGCACCTGCAACCGGGCCGCAGGATCGCCGGCGATCAACCCGCGCCGCACCGCCCACGCCGTGAACATCTTGACCGCCGACGTGCGCCGGGCCAGCGTCGTACGGGCGGCGCCGGCCGCGGCCTGGGCAGCCAGCCATGCCCGCAGCACCGGCAGGCTCAGCGCCTCGAGACCGACGTCGTGTCCGCGCTCGGACATGAACCCGAACAGCGACCGCAGATCTCCGAGATAGGCGCGGCGGGTGTGCTCGGAGCGGCCCCGCTCCAGCGCGAGGTACTCGTCGAACTCCTCGAGGACGCCTTCCACGACACCAACCGTCGCAGAGTCGCACCGCAACGCTCAGGTGACGCGCCGCAGCGTGTCCGGAGTGAGATCGGCAAGCGTGGGATAGCCATCGACGGCCATCGTCAGATCGGCCTCGGCCAGCAGCGAACGCAGCACGTGAACGACACCGTCCACGCCGCCGAGCGCCAAGCCGTAGGCGTAGGGCCGCCCGATTCCGACGGCCGTCGCGCCGAGCGCGAGCGCTTTGACGATGTCGGACCCGCTGCGAATGCCCGAGTCGAACAACACCGGTAGCCCGTCGGCCGCCTCCACGACGCCGGGCAGGCAATCGATGGCCGCGAGCCCGCCGTTGGCCTGTCGTCCGCCGTGATTCGAGCAGTAGATCGCGTCGACGCCCCCGTCCTTGGCGCGCCGCGCGTCGTCGGGATGGCAGATGCCCTTGACGATGAGCGGTAGATCGGTCAGCGAACGCAGCCACGGCAGGTCGTCCCACGTCAGCGGGTTGCCGAAGAGGCCCACCCAGTGCATGACGGTGCCCTGTGGGTTCTCCTCGGGCGGCTGCGGCAGCGCGGCACGGAAGACCGGGTCGCTGGTGTAGTTGGCCAGGCAGCGGCCGCGCAGCTGCGGGAAGTTCGACGTCGACAGGTCACGCGGTCGCCAACCGGGCACCCAGGTGTCGAGGGTGACGATGATCCCCTTGTATCCCGCCGCCTCGGCGCGGTGGACGAGGCTGGCGGCCAACTCCCGGTCGGTGGGCGTGTACAGCTGGAAAAAGCCTGGCGTGTCACCGAATTCGGCGGCGACGTCCTCGAGCGGGTCCTCGGTGAGGGTCGACACCACCATCGGCACCCCGGTGCGCGCCGCGGCGCGGGCCGTCGCGAGGTCGCCATGCCCGTCCTGCGCGCAGATGCCGATCACCCCGATCGGCGCCATGAACACCGGCGACGGCAAGGTCATGCCGAACAGGTTGACCGAGAGGTCGCGTTCGCGGGTGGCGCGGAACATCCGCGGCATCAGGCCCCAGTTGTCGAACGCGGTGCGATTGAGGCGCTGGGTCCGTTCGTCCCCGGCTCCTCCCGCGACGTAGGAGTACACCGACGGCGGCATGGCCGCTTCGGCCTTGGCCTCCCACTCTGCGAACGTCATCGGCAGCTTCGGCATGATGCCGGAGAGGCCCTGCAGGTAGATCTCGAACTGGTAGTTACCGAACGTCATTCTCTAATTCCCTCCATCTACCAGATGACTTGATGTGGTATCGAAGCCACATCGCCTAGCAGAGCGCTACTGGGTCCAACATCGTCTGAATGCAGAGGACACGGCTCTGCCTGCAATCGCTGAGTTGACGGCTGACAGAATTTAAGTCGCTGCTTGACGCGTTGATTCATCAAAACGAAAGCTTCAGCTCTCGTGTAGGGCGCCGTTGCTGTCCCGTCGTCTAGTCCTCGGCGATATCCGCGTGCGGTTCGCCGACCACCAGCGGTGCCGAACCAGCCGACGCGCTGCCGAACAGTTCGCGTAGCCCACAACCGAAGAGACGGCGGCATCACGCCACCGGCTGGCGGCGGCGCTGGCACCAACCGCGTGGGAGGTGCAGGCGCCGCTGGGTGCTGTCGATCGATGCGGTACTGCCATTGCTGGGAAACCTACAGTCCACGAAGAGTATCTCTGGCTTCAGCCGCAGCAATCGTGTCGTGACGCGTCACTGGTGTGCGGCCACAGGTCACCGTTGCGGGCACAGCGCGTCTCCGAGAACACGGCAGAAGTTTAAGTCCAGGAGCAGGTCAGATCTTGGTGTCGATAAAGACCGCTCGCACGATTTTGAGGTGACCTATCTCGAAAACGATGCGTCCGAGAGTCTCGAAATTCGTGTCGCAAAGCGGACGAAGCGCAACGTTGTTGGTTAGACCTCATCGGGCCATTCATCTCGCGAATTCATACTTCCCCAGTCACCCCGTGAATCGAGGCCATCCCAGTGGTCCCATGTCTGGCGGTGTCTGTCGCGAGGCCGGATGATTCGCCTTCGCAGTTCCAGCAGCAACTCTTCGGTGGAGGCACCGGCTAGGGCGTCGTCGGTGGCGAAGGAACGATGTCGAGGCTCGGGGCTTTCGCGGCGTAGCTTGACCACCAGGTCTTTAGGTTCGCCTCCGGCGAGAATGGTGTCAATGCTGCCCGGTGCCCAGCCCAGCTTGTTTTCCAGCATGGCGTAAGTGCCGGGGCTGGCTCTGCGGACGCCGTTCTCGATGTCGGCGAGGGTGCGCACGGTAAATTGCAGACTGCTCGCGAAGTCGGTGCGGGTGCGGTAGCCCAACTCAACACGGCGACTGACTATGTGGTGGCCGAGCCGTTCCAGGGAATGTCGGTCCATGGCCAGATCATGACCTCCCCCGTCGACTATGTCGAGTCGCTGCACGCAATCGTTTCCATTCTGCGTGCAGAAGATGCAATCACTTCCGTGGCACCCCAGCCAGATCAGCCCTGACCTGTGTAATCGTGTCCCAGAACAGTTCCTCCACCTTCTCCTTTGACAGCCCGGCCACCTCTACTCGCGGAATTCCCGCAAGTTCGCGGCGCACCACCTTGGCATCGGGCAGGGCGTCGCCTGTCCACCATTCTTGGCGGATATCGAAGTCATCGAAGCGCTCGCCAGAACGGGTATGGCGCAGCTCAGCGCGCCGCTTGCTCACCGGGACTCGCGCCCACCACGACGCCCGCCAGTACGGGCCATCGTAGGCACTCGGGGGGGCACCGGTCTGCCATTCCTCCACGTGCACAGACTGGACTGGGGCGATGCCGTTGTAGTCCTGCACGAACCGATCCGCTTCTTCGCGATCATCGTAGATCCGCTCGATGCGGTAGGTGTCGCCGCTGCCCGCCGTCACCACGAACACCGTCGTCATCGCCGCCTCCCTTATCCGCTGGTGGCAGCTCAAGTGTCCCACCGCCACTGCCCTCTCACGGACTGATTCGGCGAGCACACCAAGGGACAGCCCTCTCCTGTGATTACTGAGCGAAGTCCGGCGCAGGATGAAATAACTGGAAAATATATCTTTACACATGAGAAAATTTCCGTTACGTTCCCATCATTGCCTCGCGTCGAATTGCTGCTCAGCAGGGGCGCATCGGCTTCAGGCACACCTTCGATCTCCGCATGACGAAAGGAAACGCCGTGAGACATCGCCCCATGCGGTCAGTGCCACTGCCGCTGCCATTGCGGCCGCGTCGATGCACCCAGCGGCCAAACTCGCCTGCCACCGCCACGGCCTTCATGGTGTTCGAAGCGCTTGTTCCGTTTATCGACATTGCTGGATCGAGGCGCATCACCGGCGAGCCTGAAGTCGAGCGGCTGCCACAACCCGTCTGCTGACGCCGAAAGGAGAAGTCCGCAATTTGTATTCAGTCGCCCCCGCCAGGGAGGCCGGGGGCGCTCGATTCGAGGAATGAAAATGATGTTCAACGCATTGGCGTCCACCGCGAGTGCCTTATTGGTGGCGACTGTTTTCTGGGGGTCACCATCGGCAGGGACGCCACAGGTGGAGCTGTCCGCGGACGCGACGGCTCTGGTCCTCGGCGCGACCAGCTTTCCGACCCCGAACCAGTTCATCATCGACTGGACCAAAGACAAGTACGTTGCGCCGGTCTATTCCGGCCGCGATATCGATATCGAGTACATCCCGGTGACGACGCCGCAGGAGTTCTGGCCAATCACGGGCGTGTTCCGCGTGATTGGCCCGGCTCTGGCGGCGGTGGACCCACGCATCTCGCCCAAGCTCATCGCCGCTCAGTTCCCGGACGGGATGCCGCTGTGGAAACTCTCGGGCTTGTTCGACCTCACCGCCGACCAGTCGATCCGGAAAGGTGCCGACATCCTGGAGGCCCGCATTGCCCAGCAACTGGCCGACCACCCCGGGGAACCGATCATCGTCACCGGCATCTCGCAGGGCGCGGGCGTAGCGAACGTCGTCAAGGCACGGCTTGCGGAGAAGTACGCGGGCGACCCCAACCCGCCTGACATCGACTTCGTGCTGGCCGGTGATCCGAACCTACCCAACGGTGGCTTGTTGTCGCGGTTCGACGGGCTGTACATTCCGATTCTCGACTTCTCATTCAGCGGCCCGGCACCGAGCGACACCCCGTTCGAAACCGTAGAGATCTTTCGGCAATACGACGGGTTCACCGATTTTCCGCTGTACCCGATCAACGTCGTGTCGGACGTGAACGCGCTGTTCGGGTTGATCTTCGTGCACCTCTACCTCGGCGAGGTCAGCCTCCCCGAGGACCCAGAGATCAACTCCCCGGCGTTCGTCGGCAAGCACGGTGACACCAGCTACTACTTCTTCCGGTCTGAGAACCTGCCGTTATTTGAGCCGCTGCGCATCGCCGGTGTTCCGGAGTCAGTCATCGACGTGTTCGAGCCGTTCGTCCGCGAGATCGTCGAGCTGGGGTACGACCGCAGCATCAAGCCGTGGGAGCCCACCCCGGCGCGACTGATCCCGCGGCTCGATCCCGCGAAGGTAGCCACCGATCTCGTCACTGCTGCGACCGAGGGCATTCACAACGCCACCGCCCTCGTCTCACCGCCGCCGATCTCCCCCGCACCCGTCGCGCTTGTATCCACTGCTGACGAACCGCAGAATGCGTCACCCCAAGCCGAGGTCCGGTCCACCGCAGAAGTCGACACGGCAACCACGGCGGCAATGACAGCGACCGAACGGGTTGACACATCCATTCAGGATGCTCCGGCAGAACCGGTGGGCGACCGGTCGGCATCGGTAATGAGCGAGCCTTCTGCGACCGACTCCGGACAGCGAAACGAGGCATCCCAGCCGGTTAAATCTCGCGTGCGGGATTCATCACGGGCCGAGCCGGTCAAGCCACAAGTGCGGAATCCATTGCGGGCCGAGCCGGTAAGACGTCAGGTGCGGGGCTCCTTGCGGGTCGAGCCGTCCCGGGTTGACGAGGGGGGTGTCGGGATGACTCGGCCTGACACCGCTGACAACGAGGCCGACGCAGAGGACGCGGGCGAGGACTCGCGATCGTCATCAGATGCGTCGTCGGCAGGCTCCGATTCTCGCTCAGGTAACTAATGTTGCTCCATCCAGCGGGGATGGGACGACGGACAAGATGTCCTGACGGGCGCCGACGGTCGGGTCCGGAAACCGGATCCTCCGGTCGCTACCCCCGTGATAGAGAGGAGAAAAGCGGGCATAACGCTCCCTACGCCCCCATGACAGTCGTCAGAGCAAGGGTGAGAGTCAACCCGACGGCGGGCATCTAACGCACGCGTCTGTAAGTCGGCGCTAGGCGTTATCTACCGAACTGGTAGTTACCGAACGTCATGCGGCCAGCGTGCCAGGCCGCTCGTCAGGCGCTGGCCTCGGCCTTGGCGAGCTCGGTCTTCCACTGGCGGAAGGTCTCCTCGGTGCGGCCGCGTCGCCAGTAGCCGGAGATCGATGACGCCCATTTCGCCTCGATGCCGCGCTCCTTGCGGATGTAGGGCCGCAGGTTGTGCATGACGGCCTGGGCCTCGCCGTGGATGAACACCTGCACCTGCCCGGGCAGCCACGGGGTCTCCTTGACCGCGGCGATCAGCGGGGCATGGTCACCGGCCTGATCCTCGGGCACCAGGTCGGCTCGCCCACCGCGATAGATCCAGCGCACCTCGACACCGTCGGGCTTCTTCAGCGGAATCTCGTCGTCGGGGCCGGCGACCTCGATGAAAACTCGCCCGATCGCGTTGTCCGGCAGCGCTTCCAGCGCGGCGCTGATCGCGGGCACCGCGGCTTCGTCGCCCGCCATCAAATGCCAGTCCGCCGCCGGATCGGGCGCATAGGCGCCGCTGGGCCCCATCAGGTAGGCGGGCTGACCGGGGGTCGCGGCCGCCGCCCATGGCCCGGCGACGCCGTGCTCACCGTGCACCACGAAGTCGATGCAGATCTCGCGGCGCTCGGGGTCGACGCTGCGCACGGTGTAGGTGCGCACGGTGGGCCGCCGCTCCGGCGGCAGCGACGAGAACGAGTCGAGTGTCAGCGGCTGCGGCAATTGCGCCACATCGATGCCGCGATCGACGATCACGATCTTGACGTAGGCATCGGTGAACTCGTTCGGGGTGAACGTGTCGAACCCCGACCCGCCGAGAACCAGTCGAATCATGTGCGGTGTCAATTGCTCGGTACGCACCACTTCAAAGGTGTGTATCGGTCGCGCTGCCACGAAGAATCCCTCCAAGAACTCGGCCGACCTGGTCATTCGTCGGCCTTATCGACTATACGAGCGGGCCACGCCGACCGGGGGCCCACGTCGCCGGGCCGACGGACGGCCCACGCAGGCGCACCCGCTCACGATGTTCTCGACCGCTGGCACAGCACCGCTCAGTTGCGGATGTCGGATGGGTGCGTCGCCAGCGGGGTCACCTCGATGAGCATGTACGGGAACAGCGGCAGACCCGAGAGGATCTGGTGCAGTTCGTCGTTGGATTCCACATCGAATATCGAGTAGTTCGCATACTCACCGACGATGCGCCAGATGTGCGGCCATTTGCCTGCGCGTTGCAAATCCTGGCTGTAGCGCTTCTCCCGGGCCACCATCTCGTCGCGTTGCTGCGGGTCGAGGTCGGTCGGGAGGTCGACGTCCATGCGTACGTGGAAGATCACGCGACATCATTCCCCACCGGGTCGAGGACGAAGTCGTAGACGACTTTCTGGGTGCCGTCGGGCTGGCCCTGCGGGTCGAGGACGAGCTCGGGCTTGACGGCATCGGCGATGTCGTCGCCGTTATGCGGGTCGCCGGGGAAATACAGTTGCGCGGTGAGCAGTTCGTAGCCCGGCGCGGAAACCTTGACGTGCAGATGCGCAGGCCGCCACGCGTGCCATCCCGCCGCTGCGATCAACTTGCCGCACGAGCCGTCGGTCGGAATCTGGTAGGGGGCCGGCCGGATGGTGGTGATCTCGAACGCCCCGTCGGCGCCGGTTGTGAAGGTGCCGCGCAGATTCCACTCGGGCAGGTTCGGTGCGAACTGCGAGTAGAAGCCGTCGGCGTCTGCGTGCCACAGTTCGACCTTGCCCGGCAGCGGCGTGCCGTCGGTCGCGGTGATCCGCCCCTCCCACACCAGCGGGGTGCCCTGCTCGCCGTCGCGCATCGGGATCGCCCCGCGCGCACCACATTCGGGTGAGCCGGGCACGTAGTACGGGCCCTCGATGGTGCCCTTGTTGCCCTTGCGGTGGTCGGTGGCGACCTCTTCGACGACGTGCTCCACCCAGACGTCGAGGAACAGCGGCCACTCACCGCCGTTGCCCACGTCGATCAGCCACGCCTTGAGCGCGTTGTACTCGTCGTAGGTGACGCGGTGGCGGCGGATGGTGTCGTGTACGGCCGACAGGACCTCGCGGGCCAACAGGCTGACCCGCTCCTTGGGGGTGTCCCGGACCGCCTGGTACGGAGACTTGTCGGCGTGAAACCGCTCGGTCGCACATGCGCCCGATGCCGCCGCCGTAGCGGTGCCGACCGGAACCTCGATGATGCTTTCCATGGTGGTCATGTCGTGCTCTCTTCTCTCCATTGATCTTTCACACCCGGGGCTGACCGCGGGAAGCCTTACTTGTCGGTGCGGTAACGACCGAGCTTGTCGGTGTCGATGTCGATTCCCAGGCCCGGTCCGGCAGGCACGTGCAGCTGACCGTCGTGGATGCGCAGCGGGGTGGCGAGCAGATCGTCGGCCATATCCAAGAAGTTGGACAGTTCGCCCGCGCGGCGGGATGTCAGCTCGAACGCCGACCCGAACGCGACGGCGCAGGCGGTGCCGAGTTGGCCGTCGATCTGGTTTCCCATCACCACCTCCAATCCGAGTCCCTCGGCGAGGTGATGCACTCGCCGCGAACCGGTGAAACCGGTCCGCGCGGTCTTGATGCTGACCGCGGTCGCCGACCCGCCCATGATCTCGCGCGTGACGTCGGCCGGGGTCGGCACGGATTCGTCGGCGATGAACGGAATGTCGAGGTGCGACACCAGCCAGCGGCGGCCCAGCACATCGTCGGCCGGACAAAGCTCCTCGGCGAAGAGCAGGTCCAGATCGACCATCTCGTTCATCGCGCGCAGCGACTCCGCGGCCGTCCAGCCCCGGTTCCCGTCGATGTAGAGCTCGACGGAGTTCCCGAAGTGCTCGCGGAGCGCGCGCACGACCGCGGTGTCCAGGGAGACCGGCCGGCGACCGACCTTCACCTTGAAGGTCGTGATTCCGTAGACGTCGTTGACGCGTTCGGCCTCGGCCACCATCTTTTCCGGCGTGTCGAAGCCCAACATGTGGCTGACCCGCATGTGGTCGGTGTAGCCGCCGAGCAACGCGGTGACCGGCAACCCGAGGGTCCGGCCGAGCGCGTCCCAGATCGCCATGTCGACAGCGGCTTTCGCGGTGGGGTTGCCCACCGTACGGGCCAGCCGAGCGTGGATCGTTTCGCGCTCGGTGAGCGTCAGACCCACGATCTGCGGCGTGAAGACCTGGCGGATCACCGCGAGGATTCCGTCCTGGGTCTCGCCGTAGGTGAATGGCCGCGGCGGCGCCTCGGCCACGCCGACCACGCCTTCGTCGGTGTGCACCCGCACCAGGACGTGCTCGGCGGCGCGCACCTCGCCCGAGGCGAATTTGAGCGGCTTGACGTAGGGAATCGCGAACGGAATGGCCTCGACGGCAACTATTTTCATGAGTCTTCCTCGCTGAGTGCGGATACCGGCGGCGCGTATGCCGCCGACAAGACGGCCACGACGGCGTCGACGACGGGGTTGTCGACGCCCCGGCGCCACGCGAGTGCCAGTTCGATCGACGCGCCGTCGAGCAGGTCGCGGAACACCACGCCGTGCAGCGGCAACGCCCGTACCGACGCGGGCACCATCGCGACCCCCAGCCCGGCGGCGACCAACGCCAGCAGCACCGCGGTGCCGGGGGCGACGTGTTCGCGGTGCGGCACGAACCCGGCCCGGCGGCAGGCCCGTACGACGGTGTCGTTGACCGCGGAGTCCTGACCCGCATAGCCGATGAACGGCTCGCTGCGCAGGTCCGCCAGCGAGATGACGGGCTCGGCGACCAGTCGATGATCGGCGGACACGGCCAGGATCAGCGGCTCGTCGTCGATGGTCTGCAGCTCGATCTCGTCGCCGACTGCGGGCGGGCGCAGCACGCCGACGTCGAGCGCGCCGGTCTCCAGCCTTTCGCACTGGGCGGGCGTGAGCACGTCGGCGTGGATGTCGAGGGCCAGGGCGGGCAGCTCCTGGCGCAGGATGCGGGCCATCCGCGGAAGGTGAGTGAACGCAGCGGTACCCGTCAGGCCCAGTCGCAACAGTCCAGAGCGGCCGGCGGCGATGCGGCGCACCCCTCGCTGGGCCTCATCGACCCGGTCCAGGATGCGGTCGGCTTCGTCGCGCAGGAACTCGCCCGCGGCGGTCAGTGACACGTGGCGGGTGGTCCGGTTGAACAGCGTGACGTCCAGCTCGTCCTCGAGTTGGCGGATGGCATAGGACAGCGCCGGCTGCGCAACGTGCAGGAGCTCGGCGGCCTGCCCGAAATGGCAGGTCTCGGCCACCGCCGCGAAGTAGCGCAGGTGCCGCAGCTCCATTGCGTCGCTCCCTTCCGGCTGTGTCCGGCCCCCTTGATGAGCCTCGATGTGATCGCCGACACCATTGACGGTAACGGTGCGATCGATAGATCACAAAGACCTATTAGCGACTGATTTAGGGGATTCATTTATCAATAGCCACCTGGGCCACGACTAGGCATAACCCTAGTGTGACCGGCGCCACTCACTGTCAGAGTGCAGATAAGCGTCACATCCACCCCCGTTGGAGGTCCCCATGACCGCATCGATATCCGCCCCGAAAAGCCGCGTCGCCGCCGTGCTGTCCGACGCGGTGATCGACGACCCCGAGGCCGGGATCTACCGGGCCAACCGCCGGATCTTCACCGACGAGGAGATCTTCGAACTCGAGATGAAGCACATCTTCGAGGGCAACTGGGTCTACCTCGCCCACGAGAGCCAGGTCGCGAACCCCGGTGACTACTTCACCACCTACATCGGCAGGCAGCCCGTCGTCATCACCCGCGACAAGAGCGGCCAGATGCACTGTCTGATCAATGCATGCGCACACCGTGGCGCGATGCTCTGCCGACGCAAGACCGACAACCGGATGACGTTGACGTGCCCCTTCCACGGATGGACGTTCCGCAATGACGGAGCTCTGCTCAAGGTCAAGGACCCCGAGGGCGCCGGCTATCCGGAGACGTTCAACGCCAACGGCTCCCACAACCTGACCCGGGTCGCCCGGTTCGAGAGCTATCGCGGCTTCCTGTTCGGCAGCATCAACGACGATGTGTTGCCGCTGTCAGAGCACCTGGGTGACGCCACCAAGGTCATCGACATGCTCGTCGATCAGTCCCCCGACGGCCTGGAGGTGCTGCGGGGGTCGTCGACGTACACCTATGACGGCAACTGGAAAGTGCAGGCGGAGAACGGCGCCGACGGCTACCACGTGACCGCGACGCACTGGAACTATGCAGCCACGACCAGTCGCCGCGGCACCGGCGAATCCTCGAACGACACCAAGGCTCTCGACGCGGGCAACTGGGGCAAGTCGGGCGGCGGGTACTGGTCGTTCCCCCACGGCCACCTGTGCCTGTGGACCTGGGCCGCCAACCCGCAGGATCGACCGCTGTGGGACAAGCTCGACGAGCTCAAGGCCGCGCACGGCGACGCCAAGGGCGATTTCATGGTTCGCGGTTCTCGCAACCTGTGCGTCTACCCGAATCTGTATCTGATGGACCAGTTCTCGACGCAGATCCGGCACTTCCGGCCGATCGCGCCCGACCAGACCGAGGTGACGATCTACTGCATCGCACCGAAAGGCGAAAGCGCCGCTGCCCGGACGCAACGGATCCGCCAGTACGAGGACTTCTTCAACGCGTCCGGGATGGCCACCCCCGACGATCTCGAAGAGTTCCGCTCGTGCCAGTTGACGTTCCGCGCCGAAGCCGCCCCGTGGAACGACATGAGCCGCGGCGCAAAGCACTGGTTGACCGGGCCCGACGAGGTCGCCACCTCATTGGGTATGGACGGCGTCGTATCGGCCGGAGTCAAGAACGAAGACGAGGGTCTCTACCCCGTCCAGCACGGCTACTGGCTGCACACCATGCGCGAGGCGCTGCAGAAGGAATCGGAGAAGTGACGATGACGACCACCGCTGGAACGAGCCCCGCGACAACGGGTTCGGCCGACAAACTGATCACCCAGAACGCCATCGAGCAATTCCTTTACCGCGAGGCGCGCTATCTCGATGACCGCGAGTTCGAGAAGTGGTTGGACTGCTACGCCGATGACGTGCAGTACTGGATGCCCGCATGGACCGACGACGACCGGCTCGTCGAGGACCCTACGCGCGACATCTCGCTGATCTACTACGCCAACAAGGGCGGCCTCGAGGACCGGGTGTTTCGCATCCGCACCGAGCGTTCGTCGGCGACGTCTCTGCCCGAGCCGCGCACCAGCCACAACATCTCCAACGTCGAGGTCATCGAACGACGCGGAAACCTGGTCGACGTCCGGTTCAACTGGCACACCATGTATTTCCGGTACAAGACCATCGACCCGTACTACGGCACGTCCTTCTACACCATCGACTTCACCGGCGACCAACCCTTGATCCGCCGCAAGACGGTCGTGCTCAAGAACGACTACATCCACCACGTGGTGGACATCTACCACGTCTGAGGTGCTGACCATGACCGAACTGCAGGACACCCCGACGTACTCTGTGGCACTGTCTTTCGAGGACGGCGTCACACGCTTCGTCAACTGTCGTCCCGACCAGACCGTCGCCGACGCCTCGTACCGTCAACGCATCAACATCCCGCTGGACTGTCGCGACGGCGCGTGCGGCACCTGCAAGGCCCTGTGCGAAACCGGCCGCTATGACGCCGGGACCTATATCGACGACGCGCTTTCCGCCGACGAGGCCGCCGCCGGTTTCGTCCTGCCCTGCAGCATGCGCCCGCGCTCCGACCTGGTGCTGCAGATCGCGGCAACCTCGGATTCGGCCAAAACCCAAGCGGCCTCTTATACCGGCACACTGACTGTCCTGGAACGTCTTTCGGCCACCACCGTCAAGATCGGCATCGAGATCCCCAACCGTGCCGAGCTGGCGTTCCTGCCCGGTCAGTACGTCAACATCTCGGTACCCGGCACGGACCTGACGCGCTCATACTCATTCTCCAACGCACCCGACGACGAGTTGCTCACTTTTCTGATCAAGCTCACACCGGGTGGGGCGATGTCGGACTATCTGGCCGACCGCGCGGCTGTCGGTGACCGCATCACGTTCACCGGACCCAACGGCTCGTTCTTCCTGCGCGAAGCCGATCGTCCCGTGCTGCTGCTCGCCGGCGGAACCGGTGTGGCGCCGATCCTGTCCATGCTGCGCACCATGCGCGCGGCGGGCAGCGTCCGGCCGGTACACCTCATCTACGGCGTCAGCTCCGACGAAGACCTCACCGCGCTCGACGAGATCACCGAAACCGGTTCGACGCTGGCCAATTTCACGTGGGACTACTGTGTCGCCGACCCCGCCAGCAGGGCACCGAACAAGGGTCCCGACCGCGCCTACGTCACCAACCTGATCGAACCCGACCACCTCAACGGCGGCGACCTGGCCATCTATCTGTGTGGTCCACCGCCGATGGTCGAGGCGGTGCGCAGCCATTTGGCCGGGTCCGGCATCGAGCCCACCGGGTTCTACTACGAGAAGTTCGGGTTGGCCAGAGCCGCGTCCGCCGCCACGGCGACGGCACAGCCGCCCCGCGACACGGCCCCGCCCGCGGCGGTCGACGAGATCCTGCCCGTACCCGACGCCCGCGGGGTGGCCGGTCAGATGATGCTGCCTGCCACCACATTCGCCGCCGCGGCCGGCACCGCCGCAGCCGACGATTCCGTCGCGATCCGCAGCGTCGCAGGCCAATTGATGGTCTCCGGCGGCGGTGGTGAGAGGCGGCCGATCGACACCGACGACGGCCGCCTGCTGGCGTGTGGCGCCCGCAGCGTGGTGGGACAGACCGTCCTGCCGCACGTCGAAACCTGCACTGGCCCTCACACCCCCAGCGAGGTCACCGCCCCGGTGGTCGCCGACGACGGCTACCAGATCGGCGAGGAGCATCCCGAGGTGCGCGAGTCCGACGCCTTGTTCGAGGCGCGTTCGGCGCTCGAACTGGGCGCGCTGGAGCTGACGATCGGACGTCTGTCGAGCCGGCAACTGGCCGGCTACCGCCTTCTCGCGGAGGCGACGCTGCCGTACGTCGACGGCGAGCGTTTCGTCGACGCCGCGCAGTACACCGAGACCAACGCGGCGTTCCACGACTATCTCTTCGCTCTGACCGGCAATGCGCACCTGCTCCAGGCCTACCAGGCGCTCGACGTCAAGGGCCGGATGAGCGATGTGCTGCGCAACGCGACCTGGTGTGACCCCCGCTGCGCCACCGACCACGTCGACATCGTCGCCGCGTTCGAATCCGGCGACCGTGAGGCGGCGCGCACGTTGATCACCGCTCACGCGGCGCGGTCCAAGCAGACGATGCGCCGCGCCATGGCCGAGGCCGCCGAAGCAGCCACGCCGGCGTTCATCACGCCCGGCCGCTTCGCAGGCAAGGTGGTGGTGATCACCGGAGCCGCGCAGGGCATCGGTGAGCACACGGCCCGCCGCATCCACGCCGAAGGTGGCACGGTGGTTTTGGCGGACCGCTCCGAGCTGGTCAAGGAGCTCGCCGATGAGCTTGCGCCACAGGGCTCCCCGGCCATCGCGGTCACCGCGGACCTCGAACACGCCGAGGGCGCCGACACCATGATGGAACAAGCGATCGCATCGTTCGGCCGCGTCGACGTGTTGATCAACAACGTCGGAGGCGCGATCAACTTCAAACCGTTCACCGAGTTCAGCGCGGGCGAGATCCGCGCGGAGATCGACCGGTCACTGATGACGACGCTGTACTCCTGCCGTGCCGCGCTGCCCGCGATGGTCGGGCAGGGCCGCGGTGTCATCGTCAACATCTCCTCCGCCGCAACCCGCGGCGTGCACCGCATCCCGTACTCGGCGGCCAAGGGCGGTATCAACGCGATCACCGCATCGCTTGCGATGGAGTACGCCGAGCGCGGCATCCGAAGCGTCGCCACCGCGCCTGGCGGCACCGCGGCGCCTCCGCGGCGGATCTCGCGCGGTACACCCGATCCGGAAACCGCGACGCAGCAGGCGTGGTTCGACGCGCACATCGAGCAGACGGTCGAATCCTCGTTGCTCAAGCGCTACGGCACACTCGACGAACAGGCCGCAGCCATCTGCTTCCTGGCCTCCGACGAGGCGTCCTACATCACCGGCACCGTTCTGCCGGTCGCCGGTGGTGATCAGGGCTAGCTGCGCGGCGCCGTCGAGCCAAAGCACCGAAGCCGACGGCACGCGCCTCTACGATGGCGGATGTGCCCATGGCGCCAGCCTCTTTCGTCGGTCGCGTCGGCGACCTCGACGAGTTGGCCTCGCGTGTCGCGGCCACCGCCGCCGGTGGGCTCGAGATCCTCGCCGTCACCGGTGAGTCCGGGATCGGCAAGACCGCACTGCTACGCCGACTCGCCGATCAGCTGCCCGGCTCCCGCTGGGCGACGGCGCTGGCGTGGGAGAACACCCGCGACGGGGCCGTCATCGCACAACTGCTGAAGCAACCCGCTTCGCGTCAGCCTGGCGCCGCCGCGCAACAGATCGCCGATACCCTCGGCACGGATCATCCGACGCTGTTGATCATCGACGACGCAAAACACATCGATTCGATTTCCTGGCAGGCCATCTCGACGATGGCCCGCCATCATCGAGCACTGCCGGCTCTCGTCGCGGTGGTCTTCGATCGCGTCCCGCAAGCGGTCGAGGACACGATCACGGGCGAGTTCACCGTGACCGGCCTGCCCCGTGACGACGTCGCCGCGCTGGCTTCGGCACACGGCCGAATCCTGCATCCGTCGATGGTCGATCGGCTGGCGCATCACACCGGTGGCAACCCGCGCCACATCCGCGCACTGCTCGACGAAGTTCCACCGCAGACGTGGACGCGGTTCGACGCCCGGCTGCCCGCGCCCACGGCCGTCGCGCGGGACGTCGCCGACAGGCTGTCCGACGCCGGGTCCGACGGCGCCGCGCTGGCCGCCGCCCTCACCATCCTCGGCGAGCACGCGAACCTGACCGACGCCGCGCGACTGGCCGGTTCGGCCGATCCGCTGGCAGCGGTGGAGGCCGCCACCCGAGCCGGACTGCTGTGCGACGACGACCCCTTCGAGCCACGGATACGCGATGCGATGACCGCCGCCGCGGTCATCGACAGTTACGGTCCGCACGCCACCGCCGCGGCGCACCGGCGTGCCGCCGACATCGTGGAGGACCCCGTCGCGCGGCTGCGGCATCGCGTGGCCGCCACCCCCGTGCGTGATCCGGCACTGGCCGACGAGGTCGACCGCCTGGCGCGTGCCCGCGGCGCGGACGGCGCGTGGAGCCAGGCCGCCAGCCTGTTCCGCGACGCCAGCCGAATGACCGACGATCCCCTGCTGCGCGACGATCGGCTGACCCGTTCGGTGGACGCGCTGGTGGCCGCCGGTGACTGTGTGGGCGCCGCGTCGCTGGTGCCCGCCGTGGAAAACCTGCGCGAAACACCCTTGCGCAACGCGACTTTGGCATATCTTGCCATCCTGCGCGGGCGCGCGACGGAGGCCGAGATCCGGTTGCGCCGCGCCTGGGACATCGTCAACAGCGATCGTGAGCCGGACACCGCGGCGTTCATCGCGCAGCGGCACGTTCTGCACGCCCTCGTACTCGGCCAGGGTGACCAGCTCGTGCAGTGGGCCGACCGCGCTTTCGAACTGGCCGACCCCGATTCGCCTGCGGCCATCGAGGCCGCGGCGATTCGCGGGCTGGGGCTGTTGGCCGCCGGCCACCCGAAGCGCGCTGCGGCGGCCTACGACGATCTGCACGCCCGCGTCCGCCACGGCCCGCAGGCCCAGCGTGTGATCATGGGCCGAGGGTGGGTGCAGCTGATGCGCGACGACGTCGAGGCCGCCCGCACCAGCCTGGAAACGGCCTGCGCCGCAGCCGAACTCGGAGGATCAACCCGAATCACGCTGTGGTCCTACGCCTGGCTGGCCCGTACGCAGTTCGTCATGGGCGAATGGGACAACGCCCTGCGCAGCGTCGAGCACGGTCGCCGCCTGGCCGTAACAAGCGGGATCGTGTTGATCACACCGCTGCTGGAGTGGACTGCGGGACAGATCGCCGCTCTTCGGGGCGATTGGGACGCCGCCGATCAGGCAGCCCACAGCGCCTCTGACGGTCCCGACGAGTACGCCATGATGCGGATTCCCGGCGCGCTGCTTCGGGCTCATATCGCCGAGGCCCGCGCCGACTACGCCGCGGTCCGGCGGGCGCTGGAACCGTTGCGGCGCATCGCCGCCGGCACCTCGCTGCAGGAGCCCGGGTACTGGCAGTGGGTGGACAGTCTGGCCAACGCGATGGTCCTCGACGGCGATCTCGAGGCCGCTGACGCGTTCCTGCGGCCCCACGAGCAGCGCGCCAGATCCCGGGGGCATCGCAGCGCCCAGGCCCGGCTGGGCGCTGTCCGCGGCCGCCTGTTGGGCGCGTCGGGGGATATCGCTGCTGCGCACCGGGCTTTCGAGCAATCCCTGGCGCTGCTGGACGGCCTGCCGCTGCGCTATGACACGGCGCGCATCGGCTTCGCCCATGGCCAGACCTTGCGGCGGGCGGGCAAGCGGCGCGAGGCGGATGCGGCGATCGGCGCCGCCCGCACGCTGTTCGCCGGGCTCGGCGCCCAGACGTATGTGGCGCGATGTGAGCGCGAGCTCAAGGCAGGCGGATTCAACCAGCCCCGGGACGGCCGCGACGCGGTCGACCTGACCCCACAGGAAGAAGCGGTGACCACCCTTGTCGCCAAGGGACTTTCGAATCGCGAGGTAGCCGCCGAACTGTATGTGTCACCGAAGACGGTGCAGTATCACCTGACCCGCATCTACACCAAGCTCGGCGTGCGGTCCCGCTCGGAGCTGGCGGCGCTGCGACGCTGACGGCGGTCGGCGACCGGGGCGGCGGTGTTCGCGACGACGCGTTCGAAGTCGACGCCGGACGCCAGTTCCACCACGTCGAAACCCGTTCCGGTGACATCGAAGACCCCCAGATCGGTGATCACGCGGCTCACGACGGCCTTGCCGGTCAGCGGCAGATCGCACACCGGCACCAGTTTGGGCGCTCCGGATTTGGCGACGTGGTCCATGAGGACGATGACGCGTCCCGCGCCGTTGACGAGATCCATTGCGCCGCCGATGCCCTTGACCATCGAGCCGGGGACCATCCAGTTCGCGAGGTCGCCGTTGGCCGCGACCTGCATGCCACCGAGAACGGCGACGTCGACGTGGCCGCCGCGGATCATCGCGAAGCTGGTGGACGAGTCGAAGAACGACGCTCCCGCGACGATGGACACGGTCTGCTTGCCGGCGTTCACCAGGTCGGGATCCACCTCGTCCTCGTAGGGGAACGGCCCGACGCCGAGGATGCCGTTCTCGGCGTGCAGGGTGACGTCGGAGCCCTCGGGCAGGTGGTCGGGTATCAGCGTGGGCAGCCCGATGCCGAGGTTGACGTAATCTCCGTCGCGGAGTTCGCGTGCGGCCCGGGCGGCCATCTCGGTACGGGTCCAGCTCATGCGAATGCCTCCTGCGGTCTGCGGGGTCGGGTCGTGCGCTTCTCGATTCCCTTGCGGGCGGCCTGATCCGGGGTGAGCTCGACGACGCGTTGCACGAAGATTCCGGGCAGGTGGATGGCGTCGGGCCCCAGGTCACCGACCTCGACGACACGTTCAGCCTCGACCACCGTGGTGCGCCCGGCCATGGCCGCAGCCGGATTGAAATTGCGTGCGGCGGCGTGGAACACACAGTTGCCCGCCCGGTCGGCGACGGACGCCCGCACCAGCGCGTAGTCGGTCACGATCGACTCTTCGAGCAGCATCTGCCGGCCGTTGAAGGTGCGAACCTCCCTGGGCGGCGAGGCCAGTGCCACGCTGCCGTCGGGGTGGTACCGCCACGGCAGGCCGCCCTCGGCGACCAACGTGCCCACCCCGGTGGGGGTGAAGAACGCGCCGATACCACTTCCTCCCGCGCGCAGGCGTTCGGCGAGGGTGCCCTGGGGGGTCAGTTCAACGGTCACCTCCCCCGCCAGGTACTGGCGGGCGAACTCCTTGTTCTCGCCGACGTAGGAGGCGATCACCCGACTGATCCGCCGGGCCTCCAACAACAGCCCCAGCCCGCCGCCGTCGACACCGCAGTTGTTGCTCACGATGGTCAGATCGTCGGCACCCTGCTCCAGCAGGGCCTCGATGAGGAACCACGGGATGCCGGCCAGTCCGAACCCGCCGACGGCGAGGCTGGCGCCGGATGCGATGTCGGCGACGGCCTCGGCCGGTGATCCGACCACTTTGTCGAGTGTCATTGTCGCTCCAGGTGTTCGATGAGGGCGGAGGTGATGGCGCGGGGCTGCTCGGCGTTGGCGAGATGGGCGGCGCCCTCGATCACCAATAGCTTCGAATCGGCGATACCGGCGGCGATCTCTTCGAGCTTGGCCGGCGGGGTGGCCGGGTCCTCGGCGCCGGCGATCACCAGGGTGGGTGCGGTGATGGCCGAAAGAGCTTGTCGCAGATCGAGTTCGGCGATGGCTTCACAGCAGGCGGCGTAGCCCTCGGCCGGGGTGGCAGCGACCATGTCTTCGTGCGCGGAGCGCACCTCGGGGTGCGCGTCGAGGTAGCCCGGGGTGAACCACCGCGCGACGACAGCGGATGCGACCGAGGCGGAGCCCTGTGTGCGCACGGTTTCCGCACGCTCCGTCCAGGCACTCGCCGGCGGCAGTTGGGCGCCGGTGCACAGCAGCGCCATCCGGTCCACGCGTTCGGGATGGCGCTGCGCCAGGCGCATGGCTGTCATTCCGCCGAGCGACAAGCCGACCAGGTGGGTGCGCGCGGCGTCGAGGCGGTCGAGCAGGGCAACGACATCGTCGACCAGATCGTCGAGGGTGTAGGGGCCCGCGGGGACCGGTGACGCTCCGTGCCCCCGGGTGTCGTAGCGCACCACGCGGAAGTGCTCGTTCAGCGCGGCGATCTGGGCGTCCCACATCCGGTGCGTCGAGCCCAGCGAGTTGGACAGGACAACCACCGGGCCGTCCCGGCGGCCGGAGACGGTCGCGTGAACGGTGACGGCGCTCATCGGCTCGCCCCGCCCGGGTCGGCCGGCGTCACCAGCGTCTCGTTGTTCACGTCCATGTAGACGAGCGTATGAGCCGATCTCGATATTGTGAAATACCTATTGCTCGCGGATTAAGAGGTTTACGATCTTAATTATGGAGTTGCGCCACCTGCGGTACTTCCGCGCAGTCGCGGAGGAACTGCACTTCGGCCGCGCCGCGGAGCGGTTGCACATCGCCCAGCCCCCGCTGTCGCAACAGATCCGTCAGCTCGAGCACGAGATCGGCACCGCGTTGCTGACGCGCACCACCCGCAGCGTGCAGTTGACCCCCGCCGGCGAGGCGTATCTGCAACGGATTGTCAGGATTCTCGATGCCGTCGACAGCGCCGCGAGACAGGCCCGCCGCATCGGCGAGGGAATCGAAGGGCATCTCGCGATCGGCTGCGTGGGGTCGGCGACCTATTCGCTGCTACCGCGGTTGGTGCGCGCGCTCGGGGAGACGCTGCCCGACGTCGACGTCAGCGTGCGCGGTGAGATGTTGGCCCCGGCGCAGTTGTCGGCATTGAAGACAGGAGAGATCGACCTCGGGCTACTGCGCCCGCCGGTCGAGGATCCCGATATCACCGTCGAGACGATCCGGCGTGATCGGTTGTTGATCGCGCTGCCCGCCGGACACGAGTTCGCCGACCGCGACGAGATCGCGATCGCAGACCTGCGCGACGCCGATTTCATCGGCCACGCCGGTGCGGGTCGTTCCCGTATGAGCGTCCTGGTTTCGACGCTGTGTCTGCGCGCGGGGTTCAGCCCCCGGATCCGCCACGAGGTCGAGGAGACCTCGACACTGATCACCTTGGTGGCCGCCGGGCTGGGTGTCGCGGTGGTCCCGGAACCCACCGCGGCACTGGGAGTCAGTGGGGTCGTGTACCGACCGGCATCCGGTCGGGACGCCTCGATCGACTTGCTCGCCGCCTATCGCACCGCCGACATCTCGCCACTGATCGTCAACGTGGTCGATGTCATGCGCGCCGGTGCAGCGTCGACGGTCGGCTGACCGCGCGTTCGAGGTCCGGTGCACGCCGGGGCTCTCTCAACCGGCCGCAAGCTTCCACCTACCGTCCCGGCTGACCACCAGTCCGCAGAGCTCGAGGTTCACCAGCGGACCCAGGACCTGTCGCGCCGGTAGACCCGAGACCACCGCGACCTCCTCGGCGGTCCGGCCCCCACGGCGCGGAAGCGCATCGTAGACCCGCTTTTCGATGTCACCGAGGTCGTCCAACGGCGAGGCCGGACGCACCTCGTCGGGCGCCAGTTCACCCATCCGGCCGACCAGTTCGACGACGTCCGCCGCGCGCGTGACGAGGTGCGCTCCGCCCCGCAGCAGCGCATGGCACCCGACCGACGCCGACGACGTCACCGGACCGGGCACCGCGCACACCGGGCGACCGAGCGCCCGCGCCCATGCCGCCGTGTTGGCCGCACCGCTTCGCGCACCCGCCTCGACCACGACTGTCGCCCCGGCCAGCGCGGCCACCAACCGGTTACGGGTCAAGAACCGGTGGCGCGCCGGGCGCACGCCGGGCGGATATTCACTGAGAAGCAGACCGTGTTCGGCGATGCGGCGCAGCAGCGCCGAATGACCTGCCGGATACGGGACATCGATGCCACCGGCGAGCACCGCGACGGTCACCCCCTCCGCGGCCAGCGTCGCACGGTGCGCGGCGCCGTCGATGCCGAACGCGCCACCGGACACCACCGCGACGTCGCGCTCCGCCAGCCCGGTCGCCATATCGCCGGCGACGAACTCGCCGTATGCCGTCGCGGCCCGGGTCCCGACGACCGCGGCGGACCGGAAGACGACCTCGTCGAGAGCTGCCGGCCCGATCGCCCACAGCACCATCGGTGCATGCGCCTGCGGCCGCAGCCGGCCCAGAGCGGCTCCGAACCCGGCGAACGCCAGCAGTGGCCATTCGTTGTCCTCACCGGTGATCAGCCGGCCGCCGAGCCGCGCCAACACGGCCAAATCCTCAGCTGCGCGGTCGATGTCACGGCGCGCCTCGGCGTGCCGGTTGATTTCCTCGTCTGCCATTCCGCGCCGCACCCGCTCCGCGGCCTCGACCACCCCCGCCCGCTGCACCAGCGCCGCCAGTGCGGGGCACGGGGGTTCGACGACCCTCGAGAGATACGCCCAGGCGTGCGCGGTTCTGTCGGTCACGGCAGACCTCCGGCCGGCCGGAAACTCAACGCGGTGGTGACGTCCTCGAGAGTCGGCGATGCCCGGCCCGCAAGGTCACTCAGCGTCCACGCGACCCGCAATGTGCGATCCATACCCCGGACGCTGAGCGTGCCGCGATTCAACGCCGCCTCGAACGGTTTCATCACCGCGTTGGGCAGCCGAAACCTGCGGCGCAGCAACGAACCGCTGACCTCGACGTTGGTGCGGATACCGTGTGGCCGCCACCGCTCGGCGGCCGCGGCACGTGCCGCGGCCACCCGCTCACGCACTACGTCGGTGGACTCGCCGTCCTTGGCGACGATCGCGCCGGCCCGTAGCGAGTGCATTCGGACGTGAAGATCGACCCGGTCGAGCAACGGACCGGAAAGCTTGCCGAGATAGCGTCGCTTCTCGTGGCCGGTGCACACACAGTCCCGGGGGTCCGGGCGCGCGCACGGACACGGGTTCGCGGCCAGCACCAGCTGAAACCGGGCCGGATACCGGGCGACGCCGTCCCGGCGTGCGAGGCGGATCTCGCCGTCCTCCAACGGAGTACGCAACGCCTCGAGCACACTGCCGCCGATCTCGGCACACTCGTCGAGGAACAGCACTCCGCGGTGCGCCCGGCTGACCGCACCGGGCCGCGCCATGCCCGACCCGCCGCCGACCATCGCCGCCACGCTCGACGTGTGATGCGGCGCGACGAAGGGCGGCCGGGTGATCAACGGGGCGTCCCCCGAGAGCAGACCTGCCACCGAGTAGATCGCCGTGACTTCCAGCGCCTCGCTCTCCGACAGTGACGGCAGCAGACCCGGAAGGCGTTGCGCCAGCATTGTTTTCCCGACACCCGGCGGGCCGGTCAGCATGAGATGGTGACCGCCAGCCGCCGCCACCTCGACGGCATACCGCGCCTCGGTCTGGCCGACCACGTCGGTGAGGTCGGCCATCGGTTCGGGTCTCGACGAAGGCGAGGCGATGCGGCCTTCGAGTCGTGCCCTGCCCTGCAGCCACGACTTCAACTGACTCAGCGTGCGCGCGCCCCACACCTCGATACCCTCAACCAGGCTCGCTTCGGCGAGGTTGCCGGCGGGGACGACGGCCGCCGGCCAGCCCTCGCGCTTGGCGGCCAGCACAGCGGGGAGGATGCCCCTGACGGAGCGGACCCGTCCGTCGAGGGCCAATTCGCCGAGCAGCACGGTCTTTTCGAGACGCGGCCATCGTTCTTTCGCGCCGGCCGACAACACCGACAACGCCAACGCGAGGTCGTAGACCGACCCGACCTTGGGAAGAGTCGCGGGTGAGAGCGCCATCGTCAGCCTGGTCATCGGCCAGTCACACTTGGAGTTCGTGATGGCAGCCCGGATCCGAGCGCGCGCCTCCTGCAGCGCCGCATCCGGCAGTCCGACCAGATCAACGCTCGGCAGACCAGACCCGACAAAGGCCTCGACCTCGACGATCTGGCCCTCGAGCGCGGTCACCGCGACCGAGTACGCGCGCCCCAGCGACATCTACCCCACCCCCTGAATATGGGTGATCTCCGGGGTGCGGCGCCGCCCGATCCGAACCCCGACGACGTCGATGCGCAGCTGCGACCAATCGGTGTCCTGGGCGGCCAGCCACAGCCCGGCGAGACGTCGCAACCGACGCACCTTCTGCGGGGTCACGGCCTCCACGACCCCGCCGAACCGCTCGCTGGTACGGGTCTTCACCTCCACGAAGACCGCGGTGTGGGCCGAGTCGTCGACCGCGATCACGTCCAGCTCGCCGTACCGGCACCGCCAGTTGCGTTCGAGCACCCGAAGCCCCAGCGCCCGCAGGTGATCGACCGCGAGTTGCTCTCCCAGCGCGCCGATCTCGGCGCGAGTCCATGCGTTCATGGCTCCACGGTCGAGCAGGCGACCGACACTGCGGCGGCGTACGGGCGCCCTCACGACCCGTCATCCCCAACCCGAACTTCATCCACAGCTCGAGCCCGGCTGTTTCGTCGTCGTCAAAAAGCGGGTACACGCCGGCATGACCGACAACTCGTTACACGGAGTCGCCGACCGCGCAACCGACAGCGATGCGTTCGAATACACCGCGCGTGCCGGTTTCGCGATCAGCGGCGTACTGCATCTGCTCGTCGGCTATCTGATCCTGCGCATCGCGTTGGGCTCCGGCGGCAACGCCGACCAATCGGGGGCGCTGGCCACCTTGGCACAGCAGACGGGCGGCGCGGTACTCCTGTGGGTTGTCACCGCCGGATTGTTGGCGCTCGGACTGTGGCGCGTCGCCGAGGCGATCGTCGGGCCGCGGCCGGGTGAGGGCGCGGGCCGCTTCCGCGACGACACACCGGCGTGGAAGCGCGCGAAATCGCTCGGCCTGGCGGCCGTCAACTTCGCGATCGCGTTCTCGGCGGCCCGCTTCGCGATGGGCAGCGGACAGCAGAGTTCTCAACAGAACGCCGGCCTGTCCGCGCAGATGATGCAATCCGGTTGGGGCAAGGCCGTGTTGATCGCGGTCGGCCTGGGCCTGATCGTCGTCGGCGGCTACCACGTCTACAAGGGCGTGACGAAGAAGTTCTTCAAAGACCTGCGCGCGTCCGGCGGCACCGGCGTCACCGCCGTGGGCATCGCCGGTTACACCGCCAAGGGACTGGTCCTTGCGGGCGCGGGTGTGTTGGTGATGGTGGCCACGCTGCAGGCCGACCCCGCCAAGGCGACCGGACTCGACGCCGCGGTCAAGACGCTCGGGCAGGCACCGTTCGGCAAGTTCCTTCTCATCCTCGCCGCGATCGGCATCGCCGCGTTCGGCGTCTACAACTTCGTCCGCGCCCGCTCCGGGCGGATGTGACTATTCGCCCATCGCGTCGAACAACATCGCCAACTGTCCCGGGCTGACGGCGATACCGCACTGCGCGCGCATATCGGTCAACGGTGCGGCGATCCCCCGCAGGTCGAGGTACTCGTTGGGATGCGCGGTGAAATAAGCCCGCACGTTGGTACGCGCGACGTCCGGCGGCTGCGTCGCCGCGGCGGTCAGCACCTCGTTGGCGCCCGGATGCGACTCCAGATAGCCGCCCGCCTGGCTGAGCACGCCGCTCGCCGTCGTGGCCAACCCGCCGGCCGTACACGGCGCGGCACTCGCCACCGGGACGGCGCCCAGGACACCGGCCGACACCAGCGCCGCGGCGCAAACCGGTACCGAACGCTTGAATGTGGTCATCTCGTCCGTCCTCGGTCTCGGTACCGCAGGGCCGCCGCCCCCGAATGAGGCAAACGTACCCCGCACGCGGCGACGCGGCGGCGCTGTGCCGAAACGGGGCGAGACCCCGGCGGGCGGCCGCCACGGCCCGATCGATCCACACCCGCCTCAACGGATCACGACAGGGTATGTTCGTTAGGCAAACCTCAGCTAATGATTACGGCCTGACCTGCACGTACCGCGAAAGGATCCCCTGTATGCGATCACGGTGGAGGCGGATCGCCGCCGTCCTGTCAACCCTCGCCCTGACAGCCGGCGTCAGCGCGTGCTCGGATGGGGGCCAGAGCGACGAACTGCTGATCTACAACGCCCAGCACGAGTCGCTGACCAAGGAATGGATCGACGCCTTCACCAAGGAGACCGGGATCAAGGTGACCTACCGCCAAGGCGGTGACACCGAACTCGGCAACCAGCTGGTGGCCGAAGGGAAAGCATCGCCCGCCGACGTCTTTCTGACGGAGAACTCCCCGGCGATGGCCGCGGTCGAGCGCGCCGGACTGTTCGCCGACCTCGAATCCGAGACCCTCGAGCAGGTGCCGCCGCAGTACCGTCCGCCCACCGGCAAGTGGACCGGGGTGGCCGCGCGCAGCACCGTGTTCGTCTACAACACCTCGAGACTGCAGCCCGAGCAGCTGCCGAAGTCGCTGCTCGACCTGCAGCAGCCGGAATGGAAGGGCCGCTGGGGAGCGCCTCCGACCAAGGCCGACTTCCAGGCGATCGTCTCGGCGCTGCTCCAACTGAAGGGCGAGCCCGCGACCGCTCAGTGGTTGGCGGCGATGAAGGCCAATGCCAAGCTCTACAGCGACAACATCGCCACGCTCAAGGCGGTCAACGCCGGTGAAGTCGACGGCGGAGTGATCTACCACTACTACTGGTTCCGCGATCAGGCGAAGACCAAAGAGATGAGCGGCAACACCGCCCTGCACTATTTCAAGAACCAGGATCCCGGCGCCTTCGTCAGCCTCTCCGGTGCTGGGGTGCTTGCCTCGACCGACCGGATGGACCAGGCCCAGCAGTTCGTCCGGTTCGTCACCGGCAAGGCCGGCCAAGAGGTGCTCGAGAAGGGCACATCGTTCGAATACCCCGTCGCCAGTGGCGTGCCCGCCAACCCCGCCCTGCCCCCGCTGGACACGCTGCAGGCGCCGAACGTCAACCCGTCGAACCTCGACGCTCAGAAGGTCACCGATCTGATGACGAAAGCCGGCTTGTTGTAGGTGGTCGCCGCCGCTCCCCCCGTCCCCCCACCCGCGGCACCGGTGTCGCGGCCGAACAAGGCGGCCCGGCCCGGCCCGCTGGTCTCGCTCACGGTCGCGATCCTGGTGGCGGCCACCTGCATTCCGCTGGGATATGTGGCGTGGGCGACGATTTCGGTGGGGTGGACGCGGGCGTACGACCTCGTGGTGCGCCCACGCGTCGGTGAACTGCTCCTCAACACGGTCGCACTGGTTCTCATCACCGTTCCGCTGTGCGTGTTGATCGGCGTCGGCGCGGCGTGGCTGGTGGAGCGTACGGACCTTCCCGGCCGGACACTCTGGCGGCCGCTCTTCGTTGCGCCGCTGGCCGTTCCGGCGTTCGTCAACAGTTACGCCTGGGTCGGGGTGTTCCCGTCGCTGCACGGCCTGACGGCGGGCGTGCTGGTCACCACGCTGTCCTACTTCCCGTTCACGTACCTGCCGGTCGCCGCGACGCTGCGACGGCTCGATCCCGCCGTCGAGGAATCGGCCAGGGCGCTGGGATCCGGTTCGGCGGGGGTGTTTCTGCGCGTCACGCTTCCGCAGCTGCGGCTGGCCATCCTGGGGGGTTCGCTGTTGGTCGGGTTGCATCTACTCGCGGAGTTCGGTGCGTTTGCGATGTTGCGGTTCGACACCTTCACCGTCGCGATCTTCCAGCAGTTCCAGGCCACCTTCGACGGAGCGGCGGGCAGCATGCTGGCCGGTGTGCTCGTGCTCCTGTGCCTGGCGCTGCTGGTCGTCGAGGCCGCCGCGCGGGGAAACGCCCGGTTCGCCAGAATCGGCTCGGGTGCGCAGCGTGCGGGCGCACCGATCCACCTGCGCCACAGCGTGATTCCGGCCACGCTTGCTCTGACTGCGCTGGCCGTGCTGGCCATCGGGGTGCCCGTCGGCACGATCGTGCGGTGGCTGTGGCTGGGGGGCGCCGACGTCTGGATCGTCGATGACATCCTCTCCGCGCTGGGTCAGACCGTCGGATTGGCTTCGGCCGCAGCAGTCGTGACGACCGTGCTCGCGTTCCCGGTCGCCTGGGTGGCGGTGCGCTCGACCGGCGTCCTTGCCCGCGTCGTGGAAGGCGCGAACTACGTGACCAGTTCGCTGCCCGGCATCGTCACGGCACTGGCCCTGGTGACCTTCACGATTCACTTCGTGCGACCCCTCTACCAGAGCGTGACGTTGATCGTCTTCGCCTACGTTCTGCTGTTCATGCCCCGAGCGCTGGTCAACGTCCGGGCCGGCCTCGCTCAGGTCCCGCCGAGCCTGGAGGAGGCGGCCCGGTCGCTGGGCAGTTCGCCGACCGCGACGTTCTTCCGGGTGACGCTGCGACTGACCGCTCCCGCCGCTGCGGCAGGTGCCTCGCTCGTGTTCGTCGCGGTGGCAACCGAACTGACGGCAACCCTGCTGCTCGCGCCTACCGGGACCCGGACGCTGGCGATGATGTTCTGGTCGTTCTCCAGCGAGCTCGACTACGCGGCGGCGGCACCCTACGCCTTGGTGCTCGTGGTCCTCGCCATACCGGTGACCTTGCTGCTGTATCGGCAGTCGACGAGGGCGGCGGCACTGTGAGCGTCGTCGAAATACACGGCCTGGCCAAGGCTTTTAACGGCCACGTGGTGTTGGATCACGTCGACCTGGAATTGCAGGCGAGCACCATCACCGCGGTGGTCGGGGCGTCGGGGTGCGGCAAGACCACGCTGCTTCGGCTGATCGCCGGCTTCGAGACACCCGACGACGGGACCATCGTGATCAGCGGCCGCCAGGTGGCCGGCCCGGGCGGTGCGGTCGCACCGCATCGGCGCGCCGTCGGATACGTGGCCCAGGACGGCGCACTGTTCCCACATCTGACCGTGGGCCAGAACATCGCATACGGACTGAACGGATCGCTGCGCCGGGCCGAGATCCGCGCCAAGGTCGGCGAATTGCTCGAGACGGTCTCGCTGGAGCCCGCCTTCGCATCACGACGACCACACGAACTGTCGGGCGGCCAACAGCAGCGGGTGGCCCTTGCGCGGGCGCTCGCCCGCAAGCCGGTCGTGATGCTGCTCGACGAACCGTTCAGCGCCCTCGACACGGGGCTGCGCGCGTCAACACGAAAAGCTGTGGCCCGCTTGCTGATCGATGCCGGGGTGACCACGCTGCTGGTCACTCATGACCAGGAGGAGGCGCTTTCGGTCGCCCACCAGGTCGCTGTCATGCGCGACGGGCGGTTCACTCAGGTGGGACCACCGCAACAGGTGTACCGACATCCGACCGACCATTTCACCGCCGCATTTCTCGGCGACTGCATATCGCTGCCGTGCACGGTCATCGACGGCGTCGCCGAGTGCGCGCTGGGGCGAATCCCCCTGCACGGTACCCAAATCCGTGCGGCAGGTCCCGCCACGCTGCTTCTGCGGCCCGAACAGCTTGTCGCGACGACGGTTTCGGACACCGAGCGGCTCGAGGGTGTCGGTACCGTGTTGGCGGTCGAGTTTCTCGGCCACGACGTGCTGTTGACCGTCGACCCGGCCGGCGGCGCGGACCCGATCATCGTGCGTCAGCACAGCCTCGATCCCCCCCAGGTGGACGCCAAGGTCCACATCCAGGTAGTGGGAAGCGGAGTGGCGCTGTGACGTACCCACTGATCGAGCACCTGCGCGGCTACGGCGACAACGTCGCGGTGCACACCGATGCCCAGCGCCTGACCTATGCCGCGCTGGCCGACCGGGTCGCGGCCGCGATGATCGACCTCGGCCAGAGCAGGCGCCTCGTGCTGCTCGAAACACGCAACGACATCGACACGCTCGTGCACTATCTCGCTGCGCTCGCCGCTGACCATGTGGTGTTGGCTGTCCCGGCCGGGCGGGAACACTCGACGATCCTGCGCACCTACCACCCCGACACCGTCATCGCCGACGGAGCGATCCACCATCGCCGCAGCGCCGGCGGGCACCGCCTGCACGAGGACCTGGCGATGCTGATGTCCACGTCGGGCACCACCGGCTCGCCGAAGCTCGTCCGACTCTCCCGCGGCAACCTACTGTCCAATGCCTGCGCGATCGCCGACTACCTCGACATCGGCGAAACCGACCGTGCGGCGACCACCCTGCCGATGTCGTACTGCTATGGGCTCTCGGTCGTCAACAGTTACCTGCTCCGCGGCGCCGGCCTGATTCTCACCGATCTCTCGGTGACCGACGATCGGTTCTGGGACCTGTTCCGCCGCCACCGCGGCACCTCGTTCGCGGGTGTGCCCTACACGTTCGAACTGCTCGAGCGGATCAAGTTCGACACGATGGACCTGCCGGACCTGAGGTACGTGACGCAGGCCGGCGGACACATGCCTGCCGAGCGGGTCCGGCGGTTCGCAGAACTTGCCCGCAGCCACGGCTGGCAACTGTTCGTCATGTACGGAGCCACCGAGGCGACCGCGCGAATGGCTTATCTGCCACCGGAACACGCGCTGTCGCGGCCCGAGGCCATCGGCCGGCCGATACCAGGCGGTTCGTTCACGATCGAACCGAGCGGCGAAGGCACCGACGACGCGGTCGGCGAACTCGTCTACCGCGGACCCAACGTGATGATGGGCTACGCCCGCGGCCCCGCTGACCTGGCCCTGGGCAAGACCGTCGAATCGTTGCACACCGGCGACCTCGCCCGCCGCGCTCCCGACGGGCTCTACGAAATCGTGGGGCGCACCAGCCGGTTCGTCAAAATGTACGGCTTGCGCGTCGATCTGCAGCGCATCGAGTCCGCGTTGAGTGCCCGCGGTATCACCGCGTTCTGCACCGACGACGACGACCGCCTCCTCGTCGCGGCGGCCGGCGCACACAGCGACCGCGACGTCCAACGCATCGCGGCCGAGGCCGCCGGTGTGCCCACGTCGGCCGTGCGCGCGGTCGCGGTGGACGAACTGCCGCTGCTGGAGTCCGGTAAACCCGATTATCAAACCGTCCGCGAACTCGCTCGGGGCCCCGACCCGACGTCGACCACCGACCTGCGCGAAGTGTTCGCCGACGTGCTGCAGCTCGACCCGGCTGCGGTCGACCGGGACGCGAGCTTCGTGGACCTGGGCGGGAATTCGCTGTCCTACGTGGCAATGTCGGTGCGTCTGGAGCGAGCGCTCGGGCAGTTGCCCGCCGAATGGCAGCAGCGGCCGCTTCGCGAACTCGAGAGGTTGGTCAAGCGGCCGCGAACGCGGTGGCGGCTGTGGGACGCGACGCTGGAGACCAGCGTGGCGTTGCGGGCCGTCGCGATCATTCTGATCGTCGGTTCGCATGCCGAGTTGTTCGAGCTGTGGGGCGGCGCGCATCTGTTGCTCGGCATCGCCGGATACAACTTCGGCCGGTTCTGCCTGACACCGGTGTCGCGCACCAAGCGAGTGCGTCACCTGCGAAACACCATCGGCTGGATCGCGGTGCCTTCGGTGCTGTGGGTGGGCTTCGTCCTGCTGTGGACGTCGGACTACACCTGGACGAACCTGTTGCTGGCCAACAAGTTTCTCGGTCCGCACGACAGCATGACCGCCGGGCGCCTGTGGTTCGTCGAGGTTCTGGTGTGGACGCTGGTCGGATTGACGCTGCTGTTCTGCATCCCGGCGGTGGACCGGGTCGAACGTCGACGTCCGTTCGCGCTCGCCGTGGTGTTCCTGGTCTCCGGGTTGGCGTTGCGCTACGACGTGCTCGGGCTGGAGATGGGCCGGGATGCCTGGTTCACGATGCTCGCGTTCTGGTTCTTCGCCATCGGTTGGGCGGCTTCGAAAGCCGGCACGACCCTGCAGCGCGTGCTGCTGACGGTGGTTCTGGCGGTGGCGCTGTACGGCTACTTCGACAGCACGCTGCGAGAGCTTCTCGTATTCGGCGGTCTCGCCCTGGTGATCTGGCTGCCGACCATCCGCTGTCCCGCGGCGCTGACCGTCGCGGCAGGCGTTCTCGCCGAGGCCTCGCTCTACATCTACCTCGTCCACTACCAGGTGTATGCGATGTTCCCCGGGCACCCCGCCGTCGGCGTGATCGCCTCGCTCGCCGTCGGCATCCTGCTCACGTATCTGGTGACGATGACACGCCGACTGCTGCGGGTACGCCGCAGGCAGAGCGCCTCGGCAAGGCTCAATCCCGCTCCGCGATGAGACCCTCCTGCGCCAGCGTGGCGACGATGACGCCGTCGGCGCGGATCAGGCTTGCCGTGACGACGCCCCGACCCCGTGCGGCGGCGGGCGACGTCGACTCCAGCAGGTTCCACTGATCAGCGAATACCGGTTGGTGAAACCATATCGACGAATCCGTGGTGCCGCTGCGGTGCGTTCGCGCCCGCATTGAATGGCCGTGAACCTGTAGCGCGGGATCGATCATGTACACGTCGCACACATAGACCGCGATCAGGGTGTGCAGGATCGGATCGTCCGGGACGGGCACCGTCGCGCGCCACCAGAGACGGCGGACGAACTCGCCTGAGGAGCCGTCGTCGAAGATCCTGATGTCGAGTTCCTCGAGCGGCATCGACGGTGCTGGCCCGGCCGGACCGGTGCGCGGCAAGGACTGCGGATCGTACAGCGCCGCGAGTCGACGCCCGTGCTCCGGACCACGCATCGGCACCGCGAACGACACCGTCGCCGTCGTCAAAAGTCTTTGTCCTTGCCGGGATTCGACCCGGCGGGCCGAGGACGTGCGACCGTCGAACACGCGTGCAACGCTGTACTCGACCACGTCACCCGCTTCCCCACCACGCAGGAACTGCAGATGCAGGTTCGTCGGCAACCGATCTCCGTCGACGGTGCGGCACGCGGCCGCCAGGCTCTGCGCGACGAACTGCCCGCCGTAGGCGCGTTTACCCGCCGGGCCGCTCGCCGGCCCGATCCAGCTGTCGGTTTCGGTTCCCGAGCGCACCTCGAGCAGGTCGAGCAGCCTGCTCATCCAGCGCGTCCCGTCGCCACAGCACCCGAGGCGACCAGGCCGTCGACCTGCTCGACGGTCAATCCCAGCCACTCACCCAACACGCCGACGGTGTCGTCCCCCAACGCCGGCGACGCGACCGCCGGCGGGTACTGCCCGCCGATCGAAATCGGAAGTCCCGGCGCCAGATAGGTGCCGATTCGTGGCTGGTCGAGCGAGGTGAACAACGGGTTGGCGGTGACCTTGTCCTCGGTGGTCGCCTCGGCGAAGGTGCGGTAGCGCTCCCACAGCACCGAGGTGGCCGACAGCGCTGTGGCGATCTCGTCGGCGGTGTGCGCGGTGAACCATTCGGCGAACAATCCGCTCAACGCATCGCGGTGCACGAATCGCTGTCCCTCGTCGGAGAAATCGGCACCGAGCGTTTCGGCCAGCGCGGCAACCGCTTTCGTCGTGCCGGTGAGCTCGGTGAGGTCGCGGAAATGCCGACCGGTCAAGGCGACGACCATGAACGACACACCGTCGCTGCTGAGGAAGTCCTGACCGTACTGGCCGTACACCGAGTTGCCGATGCGTTCGCGTGCGGTGCCGTTGACCATGACCTCGGTGAAGAAGCCGAGGTTGCCCGCCGTCGCCAAGGCGACGTTCTCCAGCGGGATGCCGATTTTCTGGCCTTCTCCGGTCGCGTCACGGTGCCGCAGCGCGGTCACGACGGCCAGCGCGGTGTAGAGGCCGCACGCGACATCCCACGCCGGCAGTACGTGGTTCACTGGGGCGGCGAGTTCCGATGGCCCGGTGACCAGGGGGAAACCGATGCCCGCGTTGACCGTGTAGTCGACGCCGGTGCCGCCGTCGGCGCGTCCGGACACCTCGACGTGGATCAGATCGGGCCGCAGCGGCTTGAGCGTCTCGTATGAATGCCATTCGCGCCCAGCCACATTGGTGATCAGAATCCCGCTGCTGGCGATGAGTCGCTTGATCACGTCCTGCCCCTCGGCGGAGCGCACGTCGGCGGCGACCGATCGCTTACCCTTGTTCAGGCCCGCCCAGTAGATGCTCTCGCCCTCGCCGGTGACCGGCCATCGGCGGTAGTCGGCGGCGCCGCCGATCGGATCGACCCGCGTCACCTCGGCTCCGAGTTGGGCCAGCGTCATTCCGGCCAGCGGAACGGCGACGAAGCTGGAGATCTCGACAATGCGCACGCCGGCCAGTGGCCGCGTCGCCTCCGATGTGCTGGTCATCGGGGTCAGTGTAGGCAGCGGTCGCGCCGTGTCTCACACCAGTTCGATCGCCTCGGCGATGGACGGCAACACGCGGCTGGGCCGGAACGGGTACCGCTCGACCTCATCGACCGTCGTCGACCCGGTCAGCACCAGGATGGTCTCCAGACCCGCTTCGATGCCCGCGACGACGTCGGTGTCCATCCGGTCGCCCACCATGACCGTGCTCTCCGAATGCGCCTCGATCCGGTTCAGCGCGCTGCGGAACATCATCGGGTTGGGCTTGCCGACGAAGTACGGTTCGCGACCGGTGGCCTTGGTGACCATTGCGGCGACGGACCCGGTGGCCGGTAGCGGCCCTTCCGCGGAGGGTCCGGTCACGTCGGGATTGGTCGCGATGAACCGAGCCCCACCGAGGATCAACCGGATCGCCTTGGTGATGGCCTCGAACGAGTAGGTCCGCGTCTCACCGAGGACCACGAAGTCCGGTTCGACGTCGGTGAGTGTGTAGCCCGCCTCGTGCAGCGCCGTGGTCAGACCGGCCTCACCGATGACGTACGCCGATCCGCCCGGCAGTTGGTCGGTGAGAAACGATGCGGTCGCCAGCGCGGATGTCCAGATGGACTCCTCGGGCACGACCAGACCGGACCGCTTGAGCCGGGCGGACAGATCGCGCGGCGTGAAGATCGAGTTGTTGGTCAGGACCAGGAAGGGCCGCTGCAGGTCGACGAGCCGCTGCAGAAATTCGGCGGCGCCGGGCAGCGCGTGTTCCTCGCGGACGAGCACGCCGTCCATGTCGGACAGCCAGCACTTCGGTGTGTCGCGCACACCTTCAGTGTGTCAGTTCCGTAGGCGATCGTTAGCCCATCGGCAGGTCGGGCATCGCGACATCGCAGCGTGCGCGGAAGTCGGCCGCAGGCTGCCGGACGGCACGCAGCTCGTCGCGGACCTGCGGATTGGCGTCCAGATATGCCTTGATCTCGTCGGTCATCTGGTCCCGGGGCTTGCCTTTGAGCCCGGTGAAGAAGGCGTTCACATCCGGATGCGTGAACAGATAGGACGACGTACCCGCCGAGACGCCGGCCATGACGCCGGCCAGATCGGCGGCGGTGCAGTTGGGCGGATCGGCGGCGGCGGGTGCGGCACCGAGCAACAACCCACTGCAGATCAGTCCGGCACCAAAAACGTTGCGTGAGAACATTCCAAGCTCCTTGCTCGAATCAACGGGAACGTCTGGAGAAAAAGTCAGCGCGGTCCGACCCCCGGCCGTCCCGGGCGATCTATTATGGGCGGCCTCGGCGGCCGCGGAGGATCGGGGTCGACGACGATGTCGAGTCCCCAATCGTCACTGCAGTACCAGGGGTCGGCGCAGTAGCCCGGATATACCGGCCCCGCCTGCGGAGCGTCGGGTCCACCGCCGCGGACGTCGCCCTGCGCGCAGATCGTCGCCGCCCCCGCGTTCGTGCAGTCCGCCGCCACGACGGGAGCGACGGCCACACCGACCGGCACCACCGAGATCGACAACGCAACCAGTAGGCAGCAGCGATGGCCTGATCGCATGGCCGCCTCCCTTCTCGTGACCCCCAGTGGGTGCGCACCGTTCGATGCGGCCGCTTCTGCAACACCATGCGCAGCCTAAATCGGTACGCGCCGCTCGTCCCTGAAATCTGCGATAACTTACCCGATCACTTTCGCTGTACGGATAGTTGATCTAGTTAGTCAGGCATCAAGTTCCTCAGGGAAAAACGACTATTACGGAGCGTTTCTGCGCTGCCGAAACATGGGTCGCGCCCGTTCAGCGGTGCTAGTGTCCGCTCACGTAGCAACGGTAGGGGGACGCCATGGCCGCCGATCACCACGACTGGACGACACCCGCGGCAATGGCGATTCCCGAGGCCGGATATTTCGAACTCGAACGCGGGCGGTACGGACCGGTGTTTCCCCGAACACCGGCCTGTTACGGCTTTTCCATAATCGCGAAGGTCAAAGAAGGCCGCGAGGCCGCCGTCCGCGCCTACGGCAAGCAGATCGAGGAAGCAATCGCGGCCAGTCCCGATGTCCTCGCCCCCTTGAGGTTGCACTATCTGCGATGGGTGCTGTTCGACGTCGGCTCGGGCCTGCACTTCCAATATCAAGGCATCTTCGACACCGACTTCGACAAGTACACCGAGGACGCGGTGCAACTGTTCAGTCAGACCGGCATCACGACGGTGTTCACCAACCTCGAAGGCTTCCCCGAGGACTGGCGCGAGAACCCTGAAGCATTCGTCAAATTCGTTCGCGACCACCATGTCCCGAGCTTTCTCGAATACGGCGAGTATCCGTACGTGACGGCCGATGAGATAAAGAAGGCACTGCGCCTGAAAGCCGCGTTCTCCACGATGCTCGACCAGATGCAGTGACGGTCATGAGCACGGCGGATCCACTGGCCGCGGTGCACCGGTACATCGCAGCCTTCAACAACGGCGACGTGGCGGAGATGGCGTCCGCGTTCGATTCCGCGGCAACGATCCTCGACGGATTGGCACCCCACGTCTGGCAGGGCGCATCCGCGGCGCAGGATTGGTACCGCGATGTGATTGCCGAGTCAGCTCACCTCGGCGCCTCAGACTATGTCGTCGGCGTCGGGGTGCCCTTGCACAACAGCGTCAGCGATGACCGCGCCTACCTCGTCCTGCCCGCGACGATGACGTTCAGCCTGCGGGGCGCGCAGGTGAGGCAGGACGGCGCATTCTTCACGGTGGCCCTTCGCCGAGCATCGCAGGACTGGCGAATCACTGCCTGGGCGTGGACGAGAGGGACTCAGCGGCAATGATGTCCACCACAGACGAACTCGAGCTCGACGACATACAACACATCCTGCTGACCCGCACGCCCGCCATCACGGGACGGTACGAGTTCCTGACCTTCGACTGCCCGGAAGGGGGCCGCGCGTGGCTCAGCGCACTGCTCGACAAGGTCCAGTCGGCGGCTGATGTCCGCGCCACGATGGACACTTCGGAGCGCTGGGTCACCCTGGCCTTCACGTGGTACGGCCTCCGCGCGCTCGGGGTCGGCGAGGAGTCGCTGGCGACCTTCCCCGACGCGTTTCGCGAGGGAATGGCCGCGCGCGCCAGCATCCTCGGCGACACCGGAGCGGCCGCACCCGAACACTGGCTCGGCGGACTCGCCGGTGACGATCTGCACGCGATCGCGATCTTGTTCTCCCGGACCGATGAACAATGCCGCAGATCCATCGACGAACACGACAAACTTCTGGCGCGCACGGAGGGGGTTCGTAGCCTCTCCCACCTCGACCTCAACGCGACCCCCCCGTTCAACTACGCCCACGACCATTTCGGCTTCCGCGATCGCCTGTCGCAGCCGGTGATGAAGGGCTCCGGCGAAGATCCGACACCGGGTTCAGGAGACCCCCTGGAGGCGGGCGAATTCATCCTCGGTTATCCCGACGAGAACGGGCCCGTGCTGGATCTACCCCAGCCAGAGGCCTTGTCGCGCAACGGTAGTTATATGGCCTATCGCCGGCTGCAGGAACACGTGGGGCTGTTCCGTGACTATCTGAAGACGAATTCCCAAACGACGGAGGACGAAGAACTGCTGGCCGCGAAGTTCATGGGCCGCTGGCGGAGCGGCGCCCCACTCGTACTCGCACCGGACAAGGACGACCCGGAGCTGGGCGCTGATCCCATGCGCAACAACGACTTCAATTACAAGGAAATGGACCCTTTCGGTTACGCGTGTCCACTCGGCTCGCACGCCAGGCGGCTCAACCCTCGTGACACCGCGCACTACATGAATCGACGACGAATGATTCGGCGCGGCGCAACCTACGGCCCCGCGCTGCCCGTCGACGCACCGGAGGACGGTGTTGATCGCGGCATCGCCGCCTTCATCATCTGTGCCGATCTCGTACGCCAATTCGAATTCGCGCAGAACGTCTGGATCAATGACAAGACGTTCCACGAGCTCGACAACGAGCACGACCCGATCTGCGGCACACAGGACGGCACCCTCGACTTCACCACACCGCGCCGGCCTATCCGTAAGGTATACAAGGGTATTCCGGCGTTCACCACGCTCACAGGCGGTGCTTACTTCTTTCTGCCCGGAATGGGCGGTCTGCGTTACCTCGCTCAATTGGGGGGACCGGCACGATGAACGGTACTTCGGCGCGCACCTACAACCAGGGCCACATCCCGCGTTCGCACGATGGGCGCAGACGCATCAGCATCTACTGGACGTGGAGCTACCCCTGGGAGGCACAGCGCAACACAGGAGAGATGTACAACCGGTTCTCGACGATGACAGAAGTGCGAAACGCACTGTGGCCCAGTTACGAGACGACCGAGTACGACGCCGCTCACTTCCTGCAGGGCATCGCGGGAACGCTGGAACTCTTCCATCGGTCGACGCTGGCCTTCCAAGCGCTGGCCGGGGAGGCGACCGGACATCCGGTGGCGGTCTTTCAGCGCATCGACCAGGCCGGGTATCAACTGCCGATCGACGAGCGGATCCTCGAAGACACCGACACCCTGATGGTCTTCGGGCTCGACCACATCCTGTCCGAACAGGAGGCCGCTCCCGAGGAGATTGCCGCTATCGAGCGGTGGCTGCAGCGAGAGGGCACATGCCTGCTGCTCGCCCCGCATCACGATGTCGGCTTCAGCGACGACTTCACGCAGCGGCAGATGGAATTCGAACACCACGGCGATCCGTTGGTCCCGCGCCAGCAGCGGTTCGGGCAGTACACCCGGTCGCTGATGGCGGCGCTCGATGTCCCCGTCCTCAACAAGTGGGGTCTGCGACCCGCGGTCGTGCCGGGCACACGCGAAATCGCGCCCCTGACCGGGAACCACGATCTCGATTCGGCCGACCTACTCGCCAACGTCACGACATTCAACTTCCACCCGCACCTGCCCCACTACGAGTTGACCGCACCCGAGAGCGACGGCGTTCGGGTACTCGGCCGTCAGCGTGTGGACCCCGACCGACCGCACCCGTTCACCGCCGACGGCACCCGCGAGTTCAACGCGCTCATCTGGATGCCCCCGGCGGGCCAGCGCGCCGGGGACATCGTGCTGATCGACTCGACCCATTTCACGACGCTGTTCGGGGGAACCGACAGCCTTCGCAACCTGTGGCACAACCTGGCCGCCATGCGGTGAACACCGCACTCCTGTCCCCGACAGCGTCAGCGGGGCTGGTTCGGCACGCCGGGGAACAGTTGCTCGGTCGGACCGGATGTCACGTAACCGCCGAGTTTCGTCACCAGGTGCGGTGCGAACACCGCGCCGTACATGAGATGCCCCACCACGACGACGGCGGCGATCGACAGCACTGACGATCCGACACGGCTCGTCGAGCGTTTGTCCGCCCACACCTCGATCACGTTGCGCCCCTGCGCGTCGACACGCCCGAGGAGATAGGTGAACACCATCATCTGCAGGCCCATCGCGAACGCGTCGTAGAGCGGATACTGAAACCTGCTGCCCTCGAAGATCGCCAGTCCCGGAATCACATATCCGTAGTAGAAGACCCCCAGACGCGGACCGAAGAACCCGTTGAACAGCAGCGCCCAGCAGAACCCGACGAGCAGACCCACGATCAGCAGTGTCTGTGGTCTGCGCCAACCGAATCGCCGGATCAGCCCCCGCCCGAGCGCTGCGCCGATCACCGCGGGCAACACGAAGTAGGGGATGTATCCAATCGGCACCGATGACGGAAGCCCGCCGCCCCACGTCATGTTCATCGGCCACCACGACGGCATGCGCGGCAGCGCGGGCGGGAACTGGGCGTACACCGCCCAGTCGTAAGGTGCCTCGATCCACGAGAACGAGATCGCCGAAATCGACAGCAACAACAGAGGATGGAGGCGGCCGCGCCGGATGCTCAGATACACGCCGTAGGCCAGGAACAACACTCCGCCGACGTAGGCGAAGGACAAGCCGACGATCAGCGCCGGCGTCAGCTCGGTGCTCATCGGTCGTCCTCGGTGATCGCCGTCTGGCCGCGCGCTTCGGGATCGAAGTACAGCACCAGACCGACGATCAACACGAGCAGCCCGAACAGCGTTCCGAGCATGATGAGTTGGCCCATGACCACGTCCCTTCCGCAACCTCGCCAGCTGTAATAGTGCACACTATTACCAGTACTGCGGTCAAGGGACGACTATCGTCAGGTGCCGTGCCTCAGCGACGTTCGTCGAAGAAGGGATCCGCCCTGCAGGCTCCTGCCGGGCGCAGGGCCCCCGGCGAGGCCAGGCGGCTCCTGCTCGACGCCGCCCGTGAACTGTTCGCGCGCCGGGACTATCGCAGCACCACCACCCGGGAGATCGCCGAGGCGGCCGGCGTCACCGAATATCTGCTGTTCCGCCATTTCGGCTCCAAGGCGGGTCTGTTTCGGGAAGCCCTGGTTCTCCCGTTCACCGACTTCGTCGAAGACTTCGGTAAGACCTGGCAGGCCGTCATCCCCGACAAGGTCACCGAGGAGGAACTGACCCGGCAGTTCGTCGGCCGCCTCTACGACGTTCTCATCGAGCATCGCGGTCTGCTGCTGACCCTCGTTTCCGCCGACGGCCTGACCGAGGAGGAGATCGACAGCGCCGGTATCGCCGACATCAGACGCGCGCTCACACTGCTCGGTCAGATCAGCGGCGAAGGTATCCGCCTGCGCGGCCTGCGATCGGATCAGCCCGATCTGCCCGCCCATTCGACGGTCGCGATGATCGTCGGCATGGTGGCCCTGCGTTCCACCTTCTTCGGCAACAGGCCGCCGTCGCGGCAGGCGATCGTCGACGAACTCGTGCAGGCGATCCTGCACGGCTTCCTACACCGGCCCTAACCGCCGGGCCCGTTGGGCCATTTGAGCAGCGAACCGGCGTCCACCCGGATGTGCTGGCCGGTGATGTAGCGGCTGTCGTCGCTGGCCAGAAACACCCCGAGGTTCGCCATGTCCTCGGGCTCGATGTACGGAATCGGCATGGCCTGAAAGAGGGAGAACAGCGGTTCGGCGTCCTCGCGGGTCGGTGTCTTGCCTTCGGCCTTCAGGTCGGGCCGGAACACGCCGTACATCCCCTCGTTCTGCAGCAGGTGGGTGTTGCAGTTCGTCGGGTGGATGGCGTTGATGCGAATCATCCGCGGCGCCAGGTGAAGACACATCTCGTCGACGTACTCGATCACGACGCGTTTGCTCCAGCCGTACCCGGCACCGCCGGGCCCCATGTCCGGGCTCGTCGTGGTGCCGCGGATCATGCCCGCCGTGGAACCGGTGACGATGACCGACGCACCGTCGGGCAGGTGCGGGAGCGCCACCGCGACGGTGTTCATCACGCCGAGCAGGTCCACGTCCGACGCGTCGACGAAGCCCATCGGGTCGGGGTTGCCCATGGCCATCGGCAGAATCCCGGCGTTGGCCACCACGATGTCGATCTTCCCGAGATCGGCCACCCCCGCCTCCGCCGCCTCCCGCAGCTCGTGTCGCTCACGGACGTCGGCCACCCGGGCGACGACGCGACGGCCGATCTCCTTGACCGCTCGCTCGGTTTCGGAGAGATCCTCGGGCGTGGCGAGCGGATACGGATTCGACGGAATGTCACGACAGATGTCGACCGCGATGATGTCGGCGCCTTCTTTTGCCATCGCGATCGCATGTGCGCGACCCTGACCACGGGCGGCCCCCGTGATGAAAGCGACCTTGCCCTCGAGCTTTCCGGTCATATTTTTCGCTCCTTCGATTTTTGGGTCAGCCGATCGGGGCGAACGTGATGTGCAGTTCGCTGAGCCCTCGCATGATGAACGTCGGTTCATAGGTGAAGCGCCGGTCCTCCGGCGGCCCGTGGTGCTCGATGGAGATCGCGATGTCGGTCATCCGGTCGAGAATCCGGTTCAACGAGATTCGCCCTTCCGCCCGGGCCAGCGGCGCGCCCGGGCAGGAATGGACGCCGCGGATGAACGCGATCTGCTCGCGCACGTTCGGCCGGTCCGCTCGGAAGGTGTTGGGATCGGAGAACTTCCGTTCATCGCGGTTACAGGCACCGGGAAGCAGCATCACCGTCGTACCCGCAGGCACCTCGACCTCACCGATCTTCGTCGTGGTGCGTGCCATCCGGAAGTGCGACTTGACCGGGCTTTCCATCCGCAACGTCTCTTCGAGGAAGGCGGGGATCTTGCTGCGGTCGTCGCGCAGTTCCTCCTCCGCGCCCGGGTTGTCGGCGATGAAACGCACCGCAGAACTGACCAGCTTCGTGGTGGTCTCGGTGCCCGCTGCGAACAGGAACGTCGACAGGTTCATGACGTCCTCGATGTCGGGCGTCGAACCGTCTTCGTGCTTGGCCTGCGCCAGCTCGGTCAGCACATCCGCGCGCGGCGAGCTCCTGCGGTCCTCGATGTAGGAGTAGAACTTCTCGTTGAGCCACTCCAGCGGATTGTGCGAGGTCGGCGCCTCCTTGCCGAGCTCGCCGACGGTTTCGAGCGCGAAGACCTCCTTGAACTCGTCGTGATCTTCCATCGGCACACCGAGGAGGTCGGCAATGACCAGCAGCGAGAACGGCTTGGCATAGGCGGACAGGAATTCACAGCTGCCCTTGTCGAGGAACGTGTCGAGCTGCTGGTCGGCCAAGCGCCACATGAAGTCTTCGTTCTCCTTCAGGCGTTTGGGGGTGATGAGCTTGTTCAGTAGGCCGCGGGTGCGGGTGTGCAGCGGCGGGTCCTGCGACGTGATGTGTTCGGCCATCGGCACAGCGGCGCGGTGTTCTTCGATCAGCTCGCTGACGTCATCGGACTCCCCGGGCCCGAAGGGCATGCCCGAGAATGGACCGGCGACCGATACGCAGGATGAGAACGCGGGGTCCTTGTAGACGGCGAGCGCCTCGTCGTAACCGGTCACGGCGAGCACATTGAACGGGGTCGCCGGCGCCACCGGGCATTTGGACCGCAGATGATCGAAATACGGATACGGGTCGGGGACGAGCGTCGCGTCGGTGAAGAAGTCGACGGTATCGAAATCGGTCACAACACACTCCTGGTTGCTTCTGTCACGTAGGCGTCGTCGATGCTCATGATCGTGTCGAGGTTCTCGGCGATGTCGTCGGCCGTGAGCGGCTGCTTCCACATGCCTTGGGTGCGCACGACCGCCAGGCGGGAGACACCGCCCATCCCGGTCATCAAGACCTCACCGTTGAGTGGGCACGACTCGTGCGCGAGGAAAGCCGCTGCGGGAGCGCACAGCTCGGGGGGCATGCTGGCGTTGATCTCGGCCATCATGTCTTCTGACATGCCGTACAGTTCGGCCAGTTGTCGGCCCTGCGAGGCGGACATGCGGGTGTATGCCCGTGGCGCGATCGCATTGACCGCGATTCCGTGGGCCGCGCCCTCGGTGGCGAGGTTGCGGGTCAGCCCCCACACCGCCCCCTTGGCGGCGCCGTAGCTCGTCAGTTCGGGAATGCCGCCGAGCATCGCCTCGGAGACGGTGTTGACGATTCGCCCCCGGCCGGCCTTGATGAGATGCGGCCATGCCGCCCGCGTGACGAAAAGCGTTCCGAAGTAATGCACGTCGAGCATTCTGCGGACCCTGCTCTCCGACAGCGTCTCGAACAGCCCCGGGTCATGGACGCCGGCGTTGTTGACCACCGCGTCGATGTGTCCGAACTCTTCGACTGCGGTGTCCACGACGGCCCACGCCCCCGACTCGTCGGCGACCGACGTGCTGCACGCCACCGCCCGGCCGCCGGCTTGCACGATTTCCTCGACCACTGAGTCGGCCGGTCGCGATGCGCATGCGCGGCCGTCGATCTCCGCCCCGTTGTCGGCGACGACGACGCAGGCCCCCTTGGCCGCGAGTAGCAGCGCGTGGCCGCGGCCGATCCCCCGGCCGCCACCGGTGACGACCACCACCCTGTCGTCGAAGCGAAGCTCGCTCACGGGCCGGCCGACGGGTCGAAGACGATGGGCAGCGCGGTCGGCGAACGGAATACCTGCCCGCGGATGTAGGCTTCGTCGGCCCCCGGGTCGAGCCGCAGGTTGGGCAGGCGGTCCAGCAGAAGGTTGAGCGCGACGCGCATCTCCAGGCGTGCCAGATGCATACCCAGGCAGACGTGTACCCCGTGGCCCCAACCGATGTTCGCCTTGGCTTCGCGGAAGATGTCGAACTGGTCCGGCTGTGGGAAGCGCTCATCCTGCCGGTTGGCCGCACCCAACACCGGCATCACCGACGAACCCTCGGGAATGTGGACTCCACCGAGTTCGGTGTCGCGGCTCGCGATCCGGGTGATCATGCTCAGCGGTGGCTCCCAACGCACCGCCTCCTCGATCGCCTGCGGTATCAAGGACCGGTCGGCCCGGATCGCGTCGAGCTGTTCGGGGTTTGACAACAAGCCGAACAACAGGTTCCCCAGCGACCGGTACGTCGTCTCCACGCCCGCGGGCAGCAGCAACCGCAGAAACGAGAAGATCTCTTCGTCGGAGAGTTTTTCCCCGTCGATCTCGGCCGCGCCCAGCCGGCTGATCAAGTCGTCGCGCGGTTCCTCGCGTCGCGCCGCCAGAATCGGCCGGAAGTAGTCGGCCAGCGCCGTCGACGCCTCCCGCCCGCGCTCCGGGTTGATGGTGAACGACAGCAACGAGATCGACCACTTCTGGAACTGCGCGTAGTCGTCCTGCGGCAGGCCCAGCAACCCGGCGATGATCAGCGTCGGGTACGGGAAGTTGAACTCCTTGACAAGGTCGACACGTCCCCGGCCGGCGAAGCGGTCGATCAGCGCATTGCCGATCTTGGTCACCAGCGTGTCTTCCCAACGGGCCAAGGCCTTTTGCGAGAACACCTTGGCCACCAACGCCCGGTGCCTGCCGTGTTCGGGTTCGTCCATACCGAGCATCACATGCTTGCCGAACACATCTCCGAACGCCTGGATGATGATCGCCGACGAGAACGTCTCGTTGTCCCGCAGCATCTGCTGGGCCTCTTCATAGCGATAAACCATGACGATCGGCTTACCCTCTTGCCCTGGGACGCCGGGGATCTCGATCTTCTGGATCGGTTCCTCGCGGCGCAACCTCGCCATCTCCGTGTAGGGGTCACGCACATCGCCGGACACGAAGTCGTCGAATTCTCCGAAGTCCTCGAGGTCGTCAAACAACAGTTGCATGGCTTTTCTCCTACGAGCCCGCCGGATAGGCGACGGACTTGATCTCGGTGTACTGGTCGAACCCGGCGACACCGTTCTGGCGTCCGATACCGCTGGCCTTGTAGCCGCCGAACGGCGTGTCGGCGCCGTACCCGGCGGTGCCGTTCAACCCGATGAACCCGGCACGAAGTCGCCTGGCCACCGACAGAGCCCTCTCCAGCGTTCCGGCCATCACGTTGCCCGCCAGGCCGTACGGGCTGTCATTGGCGATGCGCACCGCGTCGTCCTCGTCCTCGAACGGGATCACCGAGAGCACCGGGCCGAAGATCTCCTCCTGGGCGATCGTCATCGAGTTGTCGACATTGACGAAAAGCGTTGGCTTGACGAAGAACCCCTTCTCCATACCGTCGGGGGCCTCGGATCCGCCGACGAGCAGCGTCGCGCCCTCCTCCACGCCCTTGTCGATGTATCCGCGGATGCGCCCCCGTTGCTTGTCGGAGATGACCGGGCCGCACAACGTGCCGGGGTCCTGCGGATCCCCGGGCGCGACGCCTTCGTAGATGCCCTTGAGGATCTCGACGCCCTCCTCGTAGCGCGAGCGCGGCAGAAGCAGCCTGGTGGGATTCGCGCAGCCCTGGCCCGCGTGCATACACGGCGCGATGCCCATCATGCATCCCACCGCGAAGTCCGCGTCCTCCAGCACGATGGTGGCCGACTTGCCCCCCAGTTCGAGGAACAACCGCTTCATCGTCGCGGCGCCCTTCTCCATGATGCGCCTGCCGACGACGGTGGACCCGGTGAACGAGATCAGGTCCACCTTCGGAGACAAGGTGAGCTCTTCACCGACGAAGTGATCCGAGGCGGTGACGACGTTGACGACACCCGGTGGTATGTCGGTGTTCTCGGCGATGAGCCTGCCCAGCCGAGTCGCGTTGTAGGGGGTGTTGGGCGCCGGTTTGAGCACGACGGTGTTACCGGTGCCCAGGGCCTGGCCGAGCTTCTGGATGGTGACCTCGAATGGAAAGTTCCACGGCACGATCGCCCCGACCACGCCGACGGGTTCGCGCCAGACTTTGCGGGTGGTGTTGACCCCGGTGACCGACACGAGCGCGTCGCCCAGCGATGTCTCCCAGGGATATTCGTCGATCAGCCGCGCCGGAAATCTCAGGGCGTCGGACAGCGGCGCATCCAGCTGCGGGCCGTGCGTGATCGCGCGCGGACAGCCCACCTCGAGGATGAGTTCCTCACGCAGCTCTTCCTGCTCGGACTCGATCGCCTCCTGCAACTGCAGCAGACACTTCTGGCGGAACGCGTGATTCGTCGACCAGTCCGTCTCGTCGAAGGCCCGCCGTGCCGCGTCGATCGCGCGGTGCATATCGGCCTTCGAGGCATCGGCGACCTCGCCGAGCACCTCCTCGGTCGCGGGGTTGATGTTGGTGAAGGCGCCGGCCTCACCGTCGACGAGCTTGCCGTCGATCATCATCTTCGATTCGAAGCGAATGTCAGCCATGGTCTCTGCTTCCTCGTAGCGCGCCGAATCGCGGGATGCCCATCATCAGCCGGATCATCTGATGCAGTCCGGCAGAGGGGAACACCCGGTTGGCGATCAACAACATTCGAGCGTCGGGCCCTACCGACCGCTTGACGAACGGCTTGGAGCTGTCCAACGCCTTGGCCAGCCCGGCCGCGAACTTCTCGGGCGATCGCGCGGCCATCCGCATGGCGGCCCGGCCACGCTTGTCCATCGTGCTGTGATGCGGCGCGTAGGGACCGTCCAGATCGCGGCAGTCGGTGGTCCCCGCATCGGTGATGATCTCGGTGTCGTAAGTGCCGGTGACCAGGATCGTGACACCGATGCCGAACGGCGCGACCTCTGCGGCCATCGACTCGCCCCAGCGCTCCAACGCCCCCTTGACTGCCGAATACGGTGCAGTGGCGGGCATTCCGCGTACCCCGCCCTGACTCGACACCAGCACGATGCGGCCGCGCCCCGCCTCACGCATGGACGGCAGCAGCGCCTTGGTCAACGCGACGGGGCCGAAGATGTTGGTTGCGAACATCTGCTCCCACAGGCTCACCGGAGTCTCCTCGACCATGCCGGCCGCAGAGATCCCCGCGTTGTGCACCACGGCGTAAGGCGCACCGACGGCCTCCTCGATGGACTTCGCGGCCGCCTCGATCGAGGCGGTGTCGGTGAGGTCGAGGGTGACGCCGATCAGGTTCGGATCGTCCGGCGCCGCGCCGGTCGCCTCACGCAGCCGTTGCATTCCGGCATCGACGGACCGCATCGCCGCAATGACCCGCCAGCCCTGCCGGTACAAATGGGACGCCGATGCCAGCCCCAGCCCTCGGGAGGCGCCGGTGATGACAACGCTTCGTTCTTTATCCATTCGATGCTTCCGGCGCGCACCGGTCACTCTTCTCACCCAGTTCGACGTCCGGACGCCCGTCGGGCTGCCCGCTCATCCAGGTCGACATGATCCCGACGGAGTACGGACCCGGCTGGCCGTTCGCTTCGTAAAAGCCCTGCGGGTCATAGATCTTCACTTCCGGGTACGGCCACGGGCAGGCCACCGACGTGGATATCTTTGTTGCCTTCACGATCGCGAACAGCCCGCCGTAACAGAGATAGGCGATGTTGATGATCACGAACATCACGATGAAGGTGCCCAGCCGCGGCCTGGAGGCGAAGATCCGCGCCCGCTGAGCGAGCTTCTCCGCAACGGACTTACCGGTGTCGTCACGGTAGAGCAGCACACCTGCGGGGATCATTACGAACGTCACCGCCACCACTTCCCAGATCAACGGGAACTGATAGGTGTCTCCGGTGAACACCGACGCCCACGGCGGCACCTGCGAATAGATGTACATGCCGGTGCGCACCAGGGTGATCTCGAGCGCCGCGTCCACCACGACCCCGATCGGGAAGATGATGGCCGCCAGACTGATCAGCGGATGGCGCCACACGAACGACTCGACCGGCCTGCGCGCCTGCAGCTTCCGCAGGATCCAGATCGCCGGGAAATAGGGCCCGAGGTAGAACATCACGTAGCCGAGGACCACGAACGGTTCCACCGTCGGGGACAGCGACACCAACGGCCAGTCCTCGGGCAGATGGGCCAGCTCCGGGTTGTAGACCGCGAACGGTGACCAGTTCATGATCGGGTCTTGCCACACGATCAAGGACGTCACCAGCGCCATCAGCAAGGTCGGGTTGTGCGGATTGCGCCGCCAGTGCACCACCCACAGGGTGATGATGACGGCCATCGTGACGACGGTGAACGTCTCGAGGATCACCACCCAGGTCGACGTGCTCCACCCGAACAGCACCTCTACCGGCCGCGGTGTCCCCTCGACGTCGGGATTGGCGATTCGCGGGGACCCCGGCCCCTTGCGGGTGTTGACGGCGAAGAACACCGCGATGGCAAGGAGTGCCGCCACCGAGATCGTCGGCCCCAACCAGGACCGTTTCGTCGGCCCCGCAGCAGCCGGCGAGGCGGCTTCGGCCTTCGGCGTTTCAGTGGTCACGGTTCACTCCTCACCAAAGCGGTCCACGAGATGAGAGTTGACGCCGTCGGCGTCGAGTCTTCGGGCGACCAGGTACCCGGCGCCCATCCACGCCCGGCGGGTCCAGTTGCCGAACGAGACGCGGGTCCCCGGCGCCCCCGCGGCCGCAGGCATCATCTTGACGCGTTCCAAGGCCTCCTTGACACCACGCGGACTCAGCGGATGCGCATCGCTGCACGCACGCAGCAGGGCTGTGGCGACATCGCAGTTCACCACGGGCACACAGTATTCCGGCCTGCGACCGAACTTCTCCTGGTACTTGTCGAGGAACCGCTGGCCGACGGGGTTGCCCTCGTCGTACTGGTCGACGCCCGTCCACCCCATGAAGGCGTTCCACATGATCGGGTTGATCCACGCGTTCTGGAATGCCGTGCTGGTGAACCGCGGTGGATCCCAACCGAGTTCTTCCAGCGCCGGGTTGACGAACACGATGCCGAACCCGAAGCCGGCGTGCACGATCGCCTGCGCCTTGGCCTCATACAGGGTGCGCACGGCTTCCGAGACATCTTGGGCCGTCTGTGCGATCGCCGCCTCGGCGACGATCCGGATCCCCTTGCGCCGACAGGCGTTCCGGAAGTTCTTCACATATGTCTCGCCGACGAGCGACTGCTCCATGAGCACACCGACCTCCTGGTGGCCGCCCTTGGCAAGCAGGTCCGCCCAGAAGATCGGCTCGTCGGTCAGCGAGCCCTGCGGGAACGAGAACGTCCACTCTCCCAGCCACGCGTCGCTACCGGTGACGCTCAGCGCGGGCACCCGGAAACGCTCCTCGATGGCCTCGCGGGTCGGCACGCAGTTGTCGGTGATGTGCGGGCCGAACACCGCGAGACACCCCTCGTCGACGAGCTCGCCGTAGGCGTCGATCACCGCCTTGACCGAACCCTTCGGCAGCCCTTCCACCTCCTTGTAGATGATCTCGATGGGGCGATCGATCACGCCCTGCTCCACCGCGTCGGCGAAGATCAGCTCGAAGGGGTTGGACAGGTCCTCCTTCATCTCCTGCGGGTACAAATCGGGCAGCTTGAAGTCCATGAGGTACCCGAACTTGATTGGTTCCGCGGTGCTCTCGTAGGACATGCCACCTCCGTTGTTAAAACCTAATATTTGTTCAGACAGTAGCGAGGGTCATGACCCGGGTCAATCGTCCGGAGCCTGGTCGACCAGGTACACGTCGATCATCTCGATCAAACCGCGGGTCACGGTGGCGTCGTCGGTGAGCGGACCGGCGATCGCGGCGCGTGCCGCGTCCCGTGGGGTCAAGCCTTCGGCGATCAGCCGCCCCGCGGCGATCAGTACTCGCGTCGAAGCGACTTCGCGAAGCCCCCCTGTCTCCAACCTCCGGATCGCATGGCCCAGACGGACCAGCTCCGCGGCACGGTCGTGGCCGATACCCGCTTCGCTGGCGACGATCTTCTCCTCGACGTCGGCCGTCGGAAAACCGAATTCGATCGCCACCATCCGCTGTCTGGTCGAGTCCTTGAGGTCCTTCAGCACGCTCTGGTAGCCCGGGTTGTACGAGACGACCAGACAGAACTCCGGCGCCGCTTGCAGCGTGATCCCGAGCCGTTCGATCGGCAGTTGTCTGCGGTGGTCGGCCAGCGGATGCAGCACGACGGTGGTGTCCTGGCGGGCTTCCACGACTTCGTCGAGATAGCAGATCGCGCCGTCGCGGACCGCACGCGTCAGGGGTCCGTCGACCCACTCGGTCTCACCGCCGCGCAGGAGGAACCGGCCGACGAGATCGGCAGTGGTCAGGTCGTCGTGGCAGGCGACGGTGATCAGCGGACGGTCCAGGTCGTGCGCCATCGCCTCGACGAACCGTGTCTTGCCGCAGCCCGTGGGACCTTTGAGCGCGATCGAGAGCCCCTGCCTGTATGCGGCCTTGAAGAGCTGCTCCTCGTTCGCGACGGGCACGTAGTAGGGCCGCGGGGGCTTCACCTGCATGGCTTCCCTTCGATTCGAGCTCGCTTAGGACCCTAGCGCGGAACAGATGTTTGGTTCAAGGGCGCGGCCGCGGTTGATACGCGCCGGCGCAGGTCCGCGGTGCGCAGCGCCGAGCGGAACAACGGACCGATCACATCGGCCAACTGGGTGGGCTTGGGTATCGACGCGTGCGCGGCGCTGCCGAACACCATTGCCAACTCCCCGGAGTCGGTGGCGGCGCCGATGGTCAGGCACAAGCAACCGATACCCTCTCGCCGGGCCTCCCCCAACGCCCGGCGCACGTCGGCCGCACCGTACAGCCGTTCGTAGCCGTGGTCGTAGGCCAAGCCGTCGGACAGTACGACCAGCAGGCGACGTGACGTGCCCGCTTTCTCTGTCATCACCGCCGTACCGTGTCGAACGGCCGCCCCCAGTCGCGAGTAGGCGCCCGGCGTGAGGCCGCCCAGGCGTCGCATGACCATCGCGTCGAGGTGGTCGTCAAAACGTTTGACCGGCACGAGATGAACCGCCGAGCGACCCTGTGACTGAAACGCATACAACGCGACCCGGTCACCGAGTTCGTGCAGGGCAACGGTCAGCGCTGCCGCGGCCTTCCGCTGCTGCTCGTGCACGGTCTGGCCGAAAGTGCCAGATTCTGCTGCCGAACCGGAGACGTCGAGCAGGACGAGAACGGCCAAGTCGCGACGCCGTCGCAGGTTGTCGAGGTAGACGGCCTCGTCGGGCGTCGAACCCGCCAGCGTTTCCACGCGCGCCTCGACCGCGGCATCGACATCGATGTCGTCGCCCTGAGTCTGGCGGTGACACCGGTCCAGCCCGATACCCAGTCGGGTGAGCGGGCGACGCAGGGCGTGGACATCCGGGCGAGCCAACGCTTCCCCCTTGTCGAGCGGTGCGTCGATCTCGAGCACAGTGCACCAGTCCGGCCGGTAGCAGCGGCGCTGAAAATCCCACTCGTGGTAGGTGCGACCCCCGGGCGTGGCGTCCGCCCAGGCATCGGAGTCCACCGCACCGGCCGCACCCGAGGTGACTGCGCCGGCGCCACGAAATCCCCTGCGGGAGCGATGGGTTGGCGTGTCTGCACCCGGTGTGCCCGCACCGGAGAGTTTGCGCACGCTCTTGGTCATCCGTTTCAGCAGCTTGCCGAGCGCACCGCCCCCTCCAACAGGGCTCGAGAAGGGGTCGAATGCGTCTTCGCCGTCGAAGTCATCGCCGCTGTCGTCGAGGTCGGCGAGTTCCGCCTTCGACTCGCGCCGAGGGGCGTGTCCGCCAGCCGATTCCACCTGGGTGGCAGAGGCTCGCATGGCCAACAGTTTCTGCACCCTGATGACGCCGAAGCCCGCCGGCGGATCGGCGATGTCGCGACTTTCCCCCGCCACCTTCAACGAGCCCGCCGCCGAATCCGCACGAGCGGCTAGGTCACAGTCGAGAAGACGACGAACCCCCGCGGGCAACAAGTCGTCGTTCACCGACAACGCCCGCTGGCCCTCGACCGCGAGGTATCGGCGCGCCAACGCCGGACGCCTGACGAGTTTGCGCACGACACCGGCTTCCAGGCCCCCGCTGGCCAGCAGCGACGCCTGCACCGTGACAGCTTCGAGTTGCCGGTGCGCGCCCGCTGATGGGTCGACGAACACCGTGACGCCGTCGGTCCACGCAGGTTCGCCGGGCGCGGTCGGCGCGACCGCTATCGTGCGGCCGGCCAGGGCCGATGCCAGCAGCGCCAAGCGCTTGGGATCCTCGGCATCCTCGCTCGTCATCGAGCGCGCCCCTTCTGGTTGACCAAATATCTGTTCCAACGTAGAGTCCGGCCGGACCGCCGTCAATCGTGGGAGGGCCGATGATCGACTTCGCGGGCCAGGTCGCCGTGGTTACCGGGGCGGGTCGTGGGCTCGGCCGCGTCTATGCGATCGAGTTGGCAAGGCGCGGAGCATCGGTCGTCGTCAACGACCTCGGCGGAACCATGCACGGTGACGGCCGGGACACGGTGGTCGCCGACCAGGTGGTGGACGAGATCACCGCGTCGGGAGGCACAGCCGTCGCGTCCTATGACTCGGTGGACAGCCCGGCGGGCGGCGAGGCGATCGTACGGACCGCCGTCGACGCGTTCGGCCGGCTCGATGCGGTGATCAGCAACGCGGGCATCTTCAACTCCATTCCCTTCGACGAACTGACACCCGACGACTGGCGCCGCATGCTTTCGGTCCACCTCGACGGCGCGTTCTACCTGTCACAGCCCGCCTACCGAGTGATGAAGGGACAGGGCTACGGGCGGTTGGTGTTCATCGCGTCGTCGGCGGGCATGTTCGGCCAGCACCTGGAGGCGCACTACGCCGCGGCCAAAGCCGGCATCGTCGGCCTCACCAACGTCATCGCGCTCGAAGGCGAACCGCACGGAATCCGCGCCAACACCGTGCTGCCCTTCGGGATCTCCCGGATGGTCACCGAAACGCTGGGCGACCCGAAAGCCCTCGAGGACAACGGTTTCTTCGCCGCCATCCGTCCCGAGCTCGTCGCTCCGCTCGTGGTATACCTGGCCAGTCGGGCCTGCGATGTCAGCCATCAGAACTTCTCCGCCTGTGCGGGCCGGTTCGCCAGGGTTTTCATCGGGCTGAGCGAGGGCTGGCTGGCGCCACGCGACGGTGATCCGACGGCCGAGGACATCGCCGATCACCTCGAGGCAGTCAAAGCGATCGAGCCGTTCACCATTCCGGGTTCGATCTACGACGAGGTGTTCGCGGTGACCCATCGCCTCGGTGTCACCGGCTGACGTCACCTTCCAACAGCCCCGGACTTCATTGACCAAAAATCTGTTCCGGATTATCTTCGGACGAAACTCCAGCAGGAGGAGCGCGCCATCGATATCGACCAACTCCTCACGACCACCAGGTCGGCGCGAAAGTCGCTCGACCTCGACGCCCCCGTGGATCGCGACGTGGTCGAAGAGTGTCTTCGGATCGCCATGCACGCCCCCAACGGTTCGAATCAACAGAGTTGGCGATGGGTGGCCGTACTCGACGAGAGGCTCCGGGCGCGGCTGGCCGAACTCTATCGGGATGCCTATCTGCAGAAGGTCGGCGGCCACCTGGTCGCCGACCTGCTGCCTCCCGAGACGCCCGGCAAGAAGATCATGTCCTCGACCGAGTGGCTGGTCGAGAACATGGCGAAGGTGCCCCTCCTCGTAATACCGTGCTACGAACCGTATCTCCCCCGCACCGAGGGTGATGAATCCTTCTACCAGGCGACGCTGTACGGCTCGGTCTTCCCCGCCGTGTGGAACTTCGCGCTCGCCTTACACACGCGCGGCTACGGAACGTGCGTGACAACCTTGCACCTGACCCACGAGGCAGCGGTCCGTGAACTGCTCGGCATTCCGGAAACGTACGTACAAGGCTGCCTGTTGCCCGTCGGGCGGCTGCGGTCCGGCGTCACGTTCCGTCCGGCAGAACGCCGACCGGTTTCCGAAGTGGTCGCCGTGGACACCTGGGAGGGGCCGCCGTTGTGAATACCACGCTGCAAGAACTCTGCGATCGCGCCGACATCCTCGCGTGCATGCAGCGCTATGCGCGGGGCATGGACCGGCGCGACCGCGAATTGGTGCGCTCGGCCTACCATGACGACGCCATCGACGAGCACATCGGTTTCGTCGGACCCGTCGACGAATTCATCGACTGGGCATTCGCATACCACGAGACACAGGTCCGCTACCAGCACTACCTGTTGAACCACACCGCGGACATCGCGGGCGATCAGGCGCACGCGGAGACCTACTATCTGTTCGTCGGCACCGACCGCGCCCCGGCGAACCACTTGACCGTCAACGGGGGCCGCTACATCGACCGGCTCGAGCGCCGGGACGGCCGGTGGGCCATCGCCGCACGGGTGTGTGTCGTCGAATGGCATACGCAGGGCGAGACGCTGATCACCGACGAGACCATGGGCTTTCTCGCCGACATTCTCACCGTCGCGCACGACCACAGCGACATCTCCTACGAGCGCCCCCTGCAGATGGCTCGCTCATCGTCCCGCTGACCCAGCGAACCGCCGCGGGCGCTTTCACCTCGAGCGGCACTGTGCGGTGGCTCGGTTCTGGTAGCGTTAACCAAACTTTGGGTCGGTTCGACCAAACAGGTGGACGGGAGCCTGGCGTTGGAGGTGCTGTGGGGCGTCGTGTGACGCCGAAGGCCGACCTCGCGAAGCAAGCAGGCAATTCCTACGACGACGGCACCCGGCGGACCGAGATCTTGCAGACGGCGGCGTCGTTGATCGCCACGTCCGGGCTGCGAACGTCACTTCAGGAGATCGCCGACGCCGCAGGGATCCTGCCCGGCAGCCTGTATCACCATTTCGAGTCCAAGGAAGCGATCCTCGTCGAGTTGCTTCGGCGCTACCACGACGATCTCGATCGCATCGCCGATCAAGCCGTCGATCGGCTCGACGACCCCGCCCCGCTGTCGGCGTTCGATCGGATCGTGGAGTTGGGCGCCGCGATCGCCCAATGCGCGGTCACCCACAGCGCCGCACTACAGATGACGTTCTACGAAACACCGACCTCGAACCCCGACCTGGCCGCACTGGCCCAACAGCGCCCGGCGAAGATCCTCGAGGCGATGGTGCAGACGCTGCGTGCCGCGCGGTGGAGTGGTTATCTGCGACCGGACGTCGACCTGCCGGTCCTGGCCGACCGGATCGTCCAGGCGATGCGCCAAGTCGGCCTCGACGTCATACGGCACAGCGCCGGCGCCGACAAGGTCGCGGCCACGTTGTGCCGGATCCTGCTCGAAGGCCTGGCCACCGTCCCGCCGAGCGACGCCGAACTCGATCGATCCGCCGCGTTCATCGCCGCCGACGAAGCGGTGAAATCGTGGATCGAGGATGAGCAGAACACCCGCGACGACAAAGCCGCACACGTTCGTGCGGTGGCCCGCGCCGAATTCGGGCGAAAGGGCTACGAGGTCACCACGATCCGAGATATCGCCGCGGCCGCGGGCCTCGGCACCGGAACGGTGTACCGCTTGATCGGGTCGAAAGAGGAACTGCTGGCCTCGATCATGCAGTCGTTCGGCGAGAAGGTCGCCGAGGTGGGGTGGACCAGCGTGCTGCGGTCCGAGTCATCGGCCGTCGAGAAGCTCGATGCGCTGAGCTGGATCCACACCAACGCCCTCGCCCACTTCGGCGACGAGTTCCGGATCCAGCTGGCGTGGATGCGGCAGTCACCTCCGGACACTCCGAACATCGCATGGCTGTTCACCAAACGCGTTCGCCAGATGAAATCTCTGCTCACCGCGGGGATTCGGTCCGGTGAGATCGCGATCGACGCACCGTCGAACGAGACGCTGGCGCGTGTCGTCATCGGGGTGTCGTGGATCCCGGAGAACCTCCTGCACGATCTGGGCCCCCGCGCGTCGCAGATCCACGTGCGCGACACCCTGCTGCGCGGAGTCACGACGCGCTCGGCCTGAAGGCGCCACATTCTGCGCGAGCGCTCACCGGTACGCCTTGGGCGCTCCAAACCGTACAACGCTGCGCGCTCGCGATGCCTGGGACCGCGTCAGCCGACGGTGATCGGCAGCCTGCCCCACCCCCGGACGCTCGAGGTGTGTGCCATGGCGGCGTCGGCGTAGTCGACATCCCATTCGGGCCAGCGCCGCAACATCTCCTCCAGCGCGACCCGCGCCTGCATCCTGGCCAGCGAGGAGCCGAGGCAGAAGTGCAGCCCCTGCCCGAACGACAGGTGTGATCCGCCGCGATGGATGTCGAAACTCTCGCCATCGGGATAGCGCCGCTCGTCCCGGTTGGCCGAACCGTTGAGCAACAACATCACCGAGCCCTCGGCGATCGTCTGTCCGTGAGCCTCGGTGTCGCGGGCGACATATCGGGCCTGTACCGGTGACGGCGCCTGGTAGCGCAACACCTCCTCGATCGCGCGCGGAATCAGGGAGAAGTCGTCGAGAAGTTCGCGTCGCTGATCGGGGTGTTCGGCGAGCATCTGAGCGATGAATCCGATCAGCCTGGTGGTCGTCTCGTTGCCGGCACCGGCGATCATGCTCGTGTAGGTCAGCACCTCGATGCGCGACAGCGGGCGAAGCCGGCCCTCGTCCTCGACCTCGGCGTTGAGCAGCTGCGTCATCAGGTCGTCCGACGGATGCTCGGCCCGCCATTCGATGTAGTCGGCGAACAGCTGGTAGGCGTTCTCGAATGTAGCCGCCGAAACTGCTTGGAAACTACCCTCTTTCAGACCGATTGACGCGTCGGTGTTGTCGCGGATCTGCTGCTGACCCTGCTCCGGGATGCCCAGCAGATAACCGATGGTCCGCATCGGGATCAATGCCCCGAAGTCGCCGATGACGTCGAAACGGGAAGCACCCGTGAGCGAGTCGAGCGCGCGAACACAGAACTGGCGCACCAGGTCTTCGATGGCCTCCATCCGGCGCGGGGTGAAGACCTTCGACAGCACCCGTCGATGCACGTCGTGAAGGGGCGGATCCTCGAACAGGATCACCCCTGGCGGGACGTCGACACCGCTCATGATGACGTCCATCGTGGTGCCCTTGCCCGACCGGTATGTCTCCCAGTCGTGCAAGCCCTTGGCGACGTCGTCGTAGCGGCTCAAGGCGTAGAAGTTGTACTTCTCGTTGTAGTACAGCGGCGCCTCGTCGCGCATCCGCTTCCAGATCGGGTACGGCTCGTCGTCGATGTCGAAATCGAACGGATCGTAGTACAGGTCGACGGTGCCGATGTCGGTCATGCGTTGCTCCCTCTTGTCGTCGTCAGGGCCGTGACCACCTCACCGGCGTGCCTCAGGTACGGCCACGCGATCTCGGGTGGCATACCGCCGCACAGCGGTGACAGCTTGAGGTCGAAGCGTATGGAGAACACCGATGATCACCCGAAAGCGTGCCGGGGCAGCGTGTTCGGCAGATCCAGCGAGCTCAGCAGGCCGGCGGGGGCCTCCACGACATACGGGATCGCGTTGACCACGCGCATCGCGGTGGCCGCCATCGCGGCATGTCCTGCGCCGTGCCCTTCGGCGGCGCCGACGTTCATCGCGCAGTGGATGTCGGGATCACCGTCGATGTCGACGCGGTAGGTGGCGTCGAACTCCGAGGACGGCCAGTCCGGCGCCACATCGCGTGCCATCCGGATGATGTGCTGGACGACGATGGCTTCCCGGCCGTTGACCACGCCCGCGGCCCGGGTGCTCACAGCTCCACACGTCCCCGCCTCGATCGTGCCGAACGCCACCTCGATGTCGCGGTCCGTGACGCGCCGGTCGAGGGTGCCACGCACCTCGTCGACCTCCACGCCGAGTCCCGCTGCGATCAGGTGAATCGGTGCCCGCCAAGCCATTTCGATGAAGCCGGGGGTCTTGAGCAGCGGTTCGAAATCCAGGGGGCGACCGAAGCCCATGCCGTTCATCATCACGTCGGCCACCGGGTAGTGGTCGTTGAGCGCGACCTCGGTGACGGTCAGACACCGGATCCGCTTGGACTGCGTGGCGAGCACCAGCGCGAGCTGATCGGAGCCGAAACCGGGAAAGATCCCGGAGGCGTAAAAGGACGCGCCGCCTTTCTTCGCCGCCCGTTCCATCTGTTCGCGCCACTCGGGTGAGTAGTAGGCGGGCGGATAGATCAGCGTCGTCGACGACGTCGAGACGACGTTGATCCCGGCTTCGAGGAGTTTCAGGTAGTCGGGCACCGCTCCCGCGTCGCGTTCCGGTCCGCTCGCGGCGTACACGACGCAGTCGGGTTGCAGAGCGATCAACGCGTCGGCGTCATTGGTGGCCGTCACCCCGATCGGTTCACCACCGGCCAGCTCCCCCGCGTCCCTGCCGATCTTCTCTTCGGAGTGCACCCACACCCCGACGAGATCAAGATCGGGCCTGCTCTGGATCGCGTCGATGGCGATGGATCCGACGCCGCCCGTCGACCAGACAACGGTTCTCAACGGTGTTCTCACGATTCCTCCGTCGTTGCGGTTGATGCGCTCACCATTGCGCCGCGCTCGAGATAGGGCCAGGCCAGCTTCGGCAGCGGGCGGGTGGTCGCGCAGATCGCCGACGCCAGCAGGTGCGGCGACCGAAGATGGCCGTCTTCGGCGCCGTGATGCTCGACAGCACGGCAACGATCGCGCCACGCGTCTCCGCCCATTCACACACCTGCACAGCGCACGCGTACAGGTCGGCGGCCGGCGCTCCAGTAGTGGGCGCACGCATGTCGAAACGGAGCGTGAACATCAGCGCCGCAACAATGCCGATGGCTTCACGATGACCGACTCTAACCTAATTTTTGTTCTGGTCTCCAATAATAGTGGATGCTATTGTCAGCGCTGGCTCTGTCGCCATCTCGCGCTCTCCGAGGAGGATCGATGTCCGGAGACAAGCACCGCGTCGTGGTCTGGTCGACCGGCGGAATCGGGTCCATCGCGATCCGCGCGATTTCACAGCGGCCCGACCTGGATCTCGTCGGGGTGTGGGTGCACTCCCCCGACAAGGACGGCAAGGACGCCGGTGAACTCGCCAACGGACAACCGATCGGGTTGACCACCACCACCGATGCGGACGCGCTGATCGCGCTCAAACCCGACTGCGTCGTCTACGCGGCCAGCGGGCCCGAACGTGACGCGCTCGCCATCCCGGACTATGTGAAGCTGCTCGGCGCCGGCATCAACGTGGTGACCACCAGCACCACCCACCTGGTCAACCCGCACGCCTACCAACCGGCCGAGTGGCGCGACCAATTGGCCGCCGCGGCCAAGGTGGGCCAGGTCTCGCTGTACGCCTCGGGTATAGAACCAGGATTCGTCGCCGATTACCTACCGCTGGTGCTGAGCACGCAGTCCTCCCAGATCGAGAAGATCCACGCCTACGAGATCGGCCTCTACGACGACTACGGCGTTCCCGACATCATGAGCGACGCTTTGGGATTCGGGCGTACCCTCGACTACCAGCCGTGGATCTCGTTTCCCGGCGCCATCGCCGGCGAATGGCAGGGGCAGATCCGCATGGTCGCCGAAGCCCTCGGCGTCGAAGTGCAGGAGGTCCGTGAGACGTTCGACCGCGCGGTGACCGAGCGGACGCTCGAGGTCGCGATGGGCACCGTCGAGGCAGGCACCTGCGGCGCCCTGCGCATGCAGGCCATCGGCATCGTCGACGGCCAGGAGGCGATCGTGATCGAACACGTCACCCGCTTGGCGCCCGACGTCGCGCCCGAGTGGCCGACAATGCCTGATGCGCTCGGCTACCGCATTGTCATCACCGGCCAGCCCGACATCGAATGCACGATGGCGGCGACCGTGCGCGACCGCAAGGATGCGGCCATCGAGAGCATGACCTCGGGCGCCGGAGCGATGGTCGCGACGGCGATGCGTGTCATCAACGCAATCCCGTACGTCGTTGCCGCACAACCGGGTCTGCTCAGCTCGATCGACCTGCCGCTGACGATCCCTCGGCACGCATTCAACCCACGCGGGTCAGCGTGAACGGCATCTCGATATCGAGCACCTTGTTGAATCCGCAGGCGCCGCTGGGCCCCTCGGTCTTGTCCCACCCGATGTACTTGTTGGGGTCCTGCGGATAACCAAGCCAGAACACCCACGCCTGCTTACCCGGGTAGGCCGTACCGTCGATGCAGGGCTCCCAGTCCGGGACCGTCCTGCTGACCTTCCACCGGCCGCTCATGTACACCGCCTCCGCACTCCAGCCCTGGTCGCTGTCGACCCGCCCGGTGCAGTCCTGATACGTCGTACATGTCGTGGTGATGGTCCACGTCTGCGTGACGCTTGCCTCGTCATGACGCGAATCGTTGGTCGTCGCCCATCGGCCGTCGGAGAACGCGGTGAAGACGCCGTTGATCGCGACCTCGTTCTGCGCCTGCGCTGGAGGCGCAAACTGAACCGTCGCGATGATAATTGCCGCGATCGTCAACGCCCGGATCATTGTGCCCCTCCCTCATAGATCAGCTCCTGCCAGGACTTCGGGGTCTGCACGAGATCGGTTTGGCGGCCGACGTTTCCGTCCGGCGTCGCATACTGGCCCGTCTGCGGGTCGTAGTGCGCGACCGCGACGGACGGTCCCCCGGTAGGACCGGTGGTGACCGAGCTCGGTGTCGCGGGCACCGCCTCCGGCGGCGGTGCACCGTCCGACGGCGGCGGGTCCTGCGGCGGCCCATGTGGAATAGCCGGGTCAGGCGTGGCACCCCGCTGGTCCACCTGCCGTGACACCAGCGGCGGGATCGCGTTCGGCGGCAACGACGGCATCTGTGCGCCGGGCGCCGGCGGCGGAGGCGGGATCGGCGGCAGCGGACCCCGCGGTACGGCGCCGGGCGGAAGTGGCGTGCCGTCGAGCGGGGCGAAAAGGTTCTCGTCGGCGGTGACCCGGTCGTCGGGCGGCACACCCTGTGCGATGAGGTTCGGGTCGATCGGATACGCCCCCACTGAGTGCTGACGCATCGCCAGCGGTTCGTAGGGTTTGTCGCTGTAGCACTGCTCGACGGTGGGCGCCCGCTTGCCGGGTACCCCCATGCACGGCGCGTTGCGCGCGCCCCGCACGACGATCGGCGAGTCCTGCGGCAGCTTGCAATAGATCCCGTCCGGCGTGTCGATCGTGGTCTGATCGTCCGGGCTCCGCCATTGCGAGGGCGGCAGGAAGCCAACGGTGCACGGGTTGGGGTCCGCCATCTGAATACGGAAGTCACCCAGGGCGATACCGGTCGGATTGTTCTGGGGAGCCGACGATTGCACGTTGGCCACGAACGGCGGTAACAGCACAAGCACCTGCTCCAACGACGGCCGATAGGTCACTGCCACCTGACCGATGGTGGTCATGTTGGCCAACAGCACCGGCAGGGTCGGCTTGATTTGCGCGAGCAGCCCGGAGACCTCGTTCGCCGTTGCGGGGGCCTCCTCCAACAGTGTGCGGATCTGCGGGTCGTCGGCGACGACCTGTCCGGTGATACCGCCAAGGCTCCGTGCCCACACGCGCAGCGCGTCGGTCGAGCGGGCCTGCGAATCCAGAAGCGGCACCGAATCTTCGGCCAACCTCGCGGAGCGGGACGCGTCCTCGTTCAGGGCTTCCGAGAGCGTGGCTGATGAATCCACCAGCGAACCCATGTCGAAGCCGGCCCCACCGAACGCCTTGTACGATTCGTCGATCAACTCGGTCAGCCGGCCTGTGGGGATGCTCGCGATCAAGGTGTTCACCTGCTCCAGCATCGGGCTCACCGGTTGCGGAATCGTGGTGTCGGCCATCGAGATCACCGATCCGTCCTCCAGGTACGGTGCGGAGTCGGTGCGCGGGAGTAGTTCGACGTACTGTTCGCCCACCGCGGAGACGCTGCGCACCTCGGCCTTCAGATCGGCCGGAATCTTCGGTGCCGTGTCGAGGCGAAGCGTCGCGATGGCCCGCGTGCGCGACACATCCATCTCGGTCACCTTGCCGACCTGCACGCCGCGATAGGTGACGTTGGCGAACCGGTAGAGTCCGCCCGACGAGGGCAACTCCAGTGTGACGGTGATCTTCCCGATGCCCAGCAGGGTGGGCACCTGCATGTAGGCGAACACCATGGCGACCACACCGATGATCGACGCGATCGAGAAGATCACGAGCTGGATGCGCACCATCCGCGGCAACATCAGCCACCACCACCCGGCTCCCACGGGGCGGGCGCAGTATTCGGGATCGGCCCGAAGGGCGGCGAGGTGCCCACGCCCATAGGGAATTTGGTGTAGTACGAGTCGTAGCCGGGATCACCCGGCGCGGGAATCAACGATGCGCGGTTCTGCCCGAGCGCGGTACCGAGCAGCAATCCACGCTTGAGCCGCGCGTTCGTCCAGTCCACCGTGACGAACAGATTCACGTAATCACCGCGCACCCCGCGGTCGATCAAGTTCTGGCTCAACGGGAACGTCGGCAGGGAGGCCAGCGCCGTGCCGATCTCTGCGCCCACGTCGGCGAGTGCGCGCAGCGTCGGCTCCAGGTTCTGCAGATTTGTGACGAGGTCGGCTTGAGTGTCGTTGATCAGACCAGAGACCGTATCGCTGAACTGACCCAACCGGTTCAGTGCGGTGGTGAAGCTGGGCCGTTCGCGGATCAGGACGTCGAGCGCGGGCGGAATCTTGTCGAGCGCGCGGGTGAGCACCCGCTGTTCATCACCCAGCCGCTGCGAGAATCTGTTGAGCTCGTCGATCGTGGCGATGATGTTGTCGCGCTGTTGGTACAGGGTCCCGACGAAGGTGTCCAGTCGGGCGATCAGGTCGCGCACCGTTGCCTGGCGTCCCGACAGCGCGGTGTTGAAATTGGCGATGATGTCACCGATCTGGCCGAGTCCCCCGCCGTTGACCACCGCAGCCAGTGACGACAGCGTCTGTTCCGTCGACGGGTAGGTCGACGTCTTGTCGAGACCGATGGTGGCGCCCGGACTGAGCCTGCCGCTCGGCTTCTCACCCGGCGGCGGGTCCAGCGCCACGTGCATGGAGCCCAGGAGGCTGGTCTGACCGACCGTGGCGACGGCGTTGGCAGGCACCGCGACGTCGCGCTTGACGGAGATCTCGAGGTCGATGTGCCAGCCGTGCAACGTCATCCTGCCCACGCTGCCGACCACCACGTCGTCGATCATCACCGGCGAATTCGATTCCAGCGTCCCGACGTTGGCGAGTTCGACGTGGTAGACGCTGGCGTCCGGCCCTCGGCCCACCGCCCCCGGCAGCGGCAACGAATTCACCCCCTGGAACGAGCATCCGGTGAGCGTCAGCAGCAGGGTCAGCCCGGTGGCCACGGTACGTCGGCCGATCATGACGGTTCTCCGACGTGCGGAGCCGGGGGCGCCGGTGAATTCGGTAATGCCGGCGGTGCCGGCGAATTCGGAAGTACCGGCGGTGCCGGTGAATCCGGTCGCTCGGCGGGCAGCAGCATGTTCTGCAGGGTCGGCGGACCGGGTGGTGCAGGTGCAGCGAGTGGTACGGGCGGGATGCCCGGCGGTGGCGGTGGCGCTCCCCAGCCCGGAGGCGGCGGTATGTCGCCGATTCCCGTGTAGGCCGACACCGCGGGCGGGGGCTCAGGCTGATCGTCGGGGGGCCCACCCGCACCGGGCATCAGCTCCGGCTCCGAATACCGCAGCATGTACGGCGGCGGGTTCGACGTCAGGAACAGGCTGAACGGGAACGGCACATTGTTGATACTCGCTGTGCGCAGGCCGGGCCCGAGGTACTGCGAGCACAGCTTGCCGGTGGTCGGCGAGGTGACGTTCTGCAGCGCTCCGATCATGCCGCAGAACGCCCACACCGGATTCGACAGGTTGTTGAGCACGAACACGCCGCTGGCGGCCCCGGTGCGCGGGTCGAACATGTTGACCGCGTTGGCGATCGAGTGCGGCGCGATGTGCAGGACGTTTTCCAGCGCCATGCGGTTGTCGACGAGGTTCTGCGTGACGTTGGCCAGCCGCTGGATCTGTTCGGCGGTCTGGTCGCGCGTGCCCCGGATGAATCGAGTGGTTTCGCCGACGACGTCGGACAGATTCCTCAATGCGGCGTCGAGATCGGATCGGCTGTCGTCGACCACGCTTGTCAACGTCGCGAGCCTGTCCTGGAGTTGCACGATCTGCTCGTTGCTGTCGCGCAACGCGGTGACGAACGCCTGCAGGTGGTTGATGGTGTCGACGATGTTGCCGCTACCGTCGGCCAGTATGCGACCGACTCCGGAGAGTTGCGCAAGCGTTTGACGCAGTTTGTCGCCGTTGCCGTCGAGCGCATTGGCCGCGCTGTCGATGAACCTGCCGACCGAACCGGTCGACATGCCCTCGGCGGGGCCGAGGTCCGTCGCCAGGCGCATCAGCTGCTCTTTGACCTCGTTCCATTCGACCGGAACGGCCGTGCGGCTCAACGGGATGACGGCTCCGTCGGCCATCGCGGGCCCGGATTCGTAGGCGGGCGTCAGCTGAACGTATCGCGCCGAGACCAGGTTCTGGGCGACGATCACCGCCTTCGCGTCAGCGGGCACCTTGATGCCGTGGTCGACGGCCAACCTCATCTCCGCCTGGGTGCCGAGCGGTTTGATGGACTCGATCGAACCCACCCTGACCCCGGCGATCCTCACCTCGTCACCGGGGTAGATGGCGGTGGCCGTGGTGAACTGGGCGGTGATGGTCGTGGGTCGGAACACGGTCTGCCGGATCACGACCACGACTCCGCCGGCGAGCGCCACCGCCAGTGCGACCGCGAGTGCGCGCTTCACCCAGGCGCTGTTCATCGGCCCGGTCCCCACTGCTCGTGGGGCATCGGGATTCCGTTGTAGGGGAACGGAAGCTCGGCGCGCGGTCCGGCGTTGTCGGGTGGCTGGCCGGCGTTGACCCCGCGCCGGAACCCGAACGCATAATCGAAGAACGGCTGGAAGATCTCGGCGAAGAAGATGTTGGGGATGTAGGCCTGGTAGTACGGACCGTTACCGATCGTCTCGCCCAACGTGATCTGGAACTTCGCCAGCCCGGGAAGCGCCTTGGCGATGTTGTCGCGGTTGCGCTCCAAAATCTCGGTGACGCCGTTGAGCTTCTCCAACGTGGGGGCGAGCTCCTTCTCATTGTCGGCGATGACGCCGGACAGCTGCTGGGACAACGCCGAGGTGTGCGCGAGCAGTTCGACGATGGCGTAGCGCCGCGCCGACAGCACCGACACCAGGTCGTTGGCGTTGAGGATCAGCGTGTTCACCTGCTGGCTGCGGTCCGACAGGATCTCGGTGACATCGGCGCCGTTCTCGAGCAGGTCCCCCAGTGTTTCGTCACGGTCGTTGATCGCCTTGGATACCCGGGTCAACCCGTCGAATGCCGGGCCCAGCTGCGGTGCCACCTGGTCCAGGGTCGCCGCCAAGGTGTCCAACGACTGGTTCAACGACGCGGTGTCGGTGCCCGCGGTGTTGCTCGTCAGCTCGCTGACCGCCTCGGTCAACGAATACGGGGATGCGGTGCGCGACACGGGGATCACATCCATCGGGTGCAGCGACCCCTCGCCCTTGGATTCGAGGGTCACGACCCGCTCACCGAGCAGTGTTCCGGTCCTGATGTGTGCGGTGGTGTCCGATCCCAGCGCCACCGAGCCGTCGACCACCAACGTCACCAATGCGTTGCGTCCTTGGAGCGCTACGCTGGACACGGTACCCACCTTGATGCCCGAGATCGTCACGTCGTTGCCCGCTGCCAGCCCCCCGGCGTCAGCGAACTGCGCCTGATACCGCACCGCGGTCGCCCATGACACCAGTCGTTCCGGAGCGAGCCCGACGGCGATGACGAGGACGATCAGCACCACGCCGAGGATCCCGGCGCGAATGAGTTGTCTGCCACGGTATTTCAGCATCAGGGTTCGGTGCACCTCCCGTTTTCCTGCTTGATCCATGGGAAGACGGCGGTGCGGCCTTGCAGGTCGGTCACCCGCCACTTCAGCTCGCAGATGTAGTAATTGAAGAAGCTGCCGTACGACCCGGTCCGGATCAGTTTGCGATAGTTCTCGGGCGCCTTCTGCAGGCTGGTGTCGAGCCGGTCCTTCTGGAAGTCGAGGTTGGGGGCCAACCGGGCGAGTTCGTCGACGGTGCCGGCCAGCGGCGCGCGCACATCGGTGAGGAGGTCGGCCACCGAGGCCGAGCCGCTGTTCAGCGATTCGATCGCGGTGCCGATCGGGTCACGTTCCGCTGCCAGCTCCGTGACGAGCTTCTCCAGACGGTCGACCGTGCCCGAGAACTTGTCGCCTTCCCGATTCAGGGTGGCAAGCAGGGTGCGCAGATTCTCGATGAGCGCCTGGATCATCTGGTTGTGCTCGGCAAGCGCCGTGGTGAAGCCCGAGGTGTTGTTCAACAACGACTGCAGGGTGCCGCCCTGCCCCTGGAAGATCTGGATGAGGGACGCCGACAGCGCGTTCACGTCTTGCGGATTCAATCCCCGGATAACGGGTTTGAGTCCGCCGAGCAAGAGGTCGAGGTCGAGTGCGCCCTGGGTCCGCTCCGACGGAATCTCAGAACCGGGGGGAAGCGGCGTTCCGTCCGGTCCCTCGATCAGTTCCAGGTATCGGTCGCCGACCAGGTTCAGGTACCGGACCGCCGCCCGCGTACCGGTGGTCATGCGCACATTAGGGTCGGCGTCGAAGCTGACCAACGCCGTCTTGTCCGGACGGAGTTTGACGCCGTTGACCGTTCCGACCCGCATCCCGGCGACCCGCACGGACTGTCCGGTCTTCAGCCGGGAGGCGTCGGCGAACACGGCCGTGTAATCCTTGGTGCTGCCGGTCTGGTACTGGCCGAAGATGAAGAACAGCGACGCGGTCAGCAACGTCATCACGAGCGCGAAGAGGCCGAACTTGATCAGGGTCGGCCGCAGCGAACGCCTCATCCCGGCATCCCGATCTGTGCTGTATTGCGGGGCGGACCAGCGGTTTCGGTGTCGGGGAACATGATCTGCTTGATGATGTCGGCGTTGAGGATGATGCCCGGGTAGGTGCGTCGCCACGGATTGGTTCCGGTGTCGGCCACGACATACGGCGCGACGGTCTCGAACGGCAGCTTCGGCAGTCCGGTGCACTGCGGACCGCCCTCGGCGCCGGCCTTGGGCAGATCCAGGGGGTAGCGGTACCGCTCCTGGGCCCACAGGAAGCCGGCCAGCACCTCGACGCCCGGCGCTTTCAACGGTGGGAGGTGCGACGCCTCGACAATGCCGGCCAGCGCACACCACAGCGCCTGGTTGTACTCGTTGGTCAATGCCGTTGTCGGGACCAGCAGCCGCGCAACCTCGGTCAGCGACTGACGATTCTGCCCGATCACCTCGTTACCGACGTCGGCCAGCCCGATCACGCTGACGAGCGCCGCGTCGAGGTCGTCCTGTTTGTCGACGATGGATTCGCTGATGGTCGCCGCGTTGTCGGCGATCGACACGAAATCCCCTGTCGCCTCGGCATATGCGCGAAGCACGCCAGGAGCCAGTTCCAGGTCGCGGTTCAGCGCGGGCAGGCTGGGTTCCAGCGTCGCCAGGTAGGAATCGAGGTCGGAGAGCATCTGACCGAACTTCTGCCCGCGACCGGAAACGGCCTGCGCAATCGCGTTGAGCGTGGCATTCAACTTCGTCGGCTCGATCGTGGACAGCACCGAGGTCAGTTGTTCGAAGACGGTGTTCACCTCGACCATCACGTGCTGGGCCTGAATCACTTGGCCGGCGCGCAGCGATTGCGGTGACGGATCGTCGGGGAAGACGAACTGCACTTGCTTGGCGCCGAACACCGTGGGTGACGCGATGTCGACCAGTGCGTTGGCCGGAACGGCGTCCAGGCGTGAGGGATCCATCGCCAGATGCAGCGCCGCCTCACCGCTCGGGAGTGATTCGATCGCCTCGACCCGTCCGACCTGGACTCCGCGGACCTGCACCTTGGCATCCGGATTCATCACCAGACCGGCGCGCTGCGAAATGACCGTCACCGGAACGGTATCGGCGAAGTCGCCGCGAAACAGACTCGCCGCCAACGCGAAAACCGCCACGATCGCAACAATCGAAGCCAACCCGACGAGTGGCCGGAGCAGATAGCGCATCACCGACCGCTCCCACGCTCATGCCCGAGGTGTCCCGCACCGCACCCCGTCGGTCGGTATGACAAGCCCGCTTTCCCCCCATTGTGCGATCCAGGACGGTGCAGGACTTTACGCCGGAACATATCTTTGGGTCACTCGCTCCCGTTACCACGTGGAAATTCTCTGGTCGCGGAATCCTCTTTCAGACAGTTAGAAGGGTAACAATTGTTTGCTGTCCAAGAATCTCACACAGTTCAGCGCAGTTCAACCAGTAAAAATGGGACACTTCGCGGTTGTCTGTCTCACGCCCGTGACTTATCCGGCCAGCGTGTCATCTGTGTCGGCAACCAGGGAATTACGGAACAATGATTAGGCCCATCACAGGCGATGTTCAGCGCAACCCCAAGTCGACGGAAACCACCGCGTCGTCGTCGGCGCCACCCAATGGTGCCGTGCGACGGCCCCCCGACGAAGCCAATTGGCAATTTTTGTGAGAATAGAGACGGTCGGTCTTGGAGAGCCGGCGGGGTTTTCGTTACGGCCAATAGTGTTGGCGTTCGGGGGACTTAGCGGCGCAAGCTTCAATGGCGCTGCGCGGGCTGGGCGATCGGCAGGTTCGGCTACTCCGGGAGCCGCAATTCGGGCTTTTCCACCTCTTCGATATTGACGTCTTTGAAGGTGATCACCCGTACCTGTTTGACGAAGCGGGCCGGCCGGTACATGTCCCATACCCAGGCGTCGGCCAACCGCAGCTCGAAGTAGACCTCGCCGTCGGAGTTGCGGGGTACCAGTTCGACGCTGTTGGCCAGGTAGAACCTTCGCTCGGTTTCCACCACGTAACTGAATTGGCCGACGATGTCCTTGTATTCGCGGTAGAGCGAGAGCTCCATCTCGGTTTCATATTTCTCGAGATCTTCGGCACTCATCGGCTCAGCTGTCCTTCATCTTGCTCGCTGCCCCCTTGTTGGCTCCCATTGTCCCCTACCCCGCTTCGTCACATTGATCCGGTGGACCCACCTGGCAGGAGTCCACCAGTTCGGTCACCACCCTGATTCCTGCTTTCGTGGCCACCCGACGGACGTTGATGAACGAGTGCCGGTGCTGACTACAGGGCCCCAGCTCGGCAAGCGCCGCGCTGTGCGCGGGCGTGCTGTAGCCCTTGTGGAGGGCGAAACCGTAACCGGGGTGTTCGGCCTCCATCTTCACCATCAAGCGGTCACGGCTGACCTTGGCCAGCACGCTGGCCGCCGCGATGCACGCCGCTGCCGCATCACCACCGACCACCGGAAGCGATGGCGCCGGCAGGCCGGGCACGCGGAAACCGTCGGACAACACATAGCCGGGTCGCACGGACAGGCCCGCGACCGCGCGGCGCATGCCCTCGATGTTGGCCACGTGCACGCCGCGCCGATCGACCTCATGCGAGGGGATGAACACCACGTGGTAGGCAAGGGCGTAGCGCCGAATCAAAGGGAAAAGGCGCTCACGCTCCTTTTCGTTGAGCTTCTTCGAGTCGTCGAGCGCCGAGAGGCTTTCCAACCGATTCGGGCCGAGGACACAGGCCGCGACGACAAGGGGCCCAGCACACGCACCACGGCCGACCTCATCGACGCCGGCCACCGGTCCGAGACCACTGCGATAGAGCGCAGATTCCAGAGTGCGCAGCCCCGAGGACTTCCGGATCACAGTGCGCGGAGGCCATGTCGCCGGCAAGAACAGCTCTCCTAGTTGCGTCTGGCGTTACGTCTGCGGGTTCACGCTGCCCACGCCACCCCAGCGGGAAGGGGGCCACGCGATGAACCGCGCCTTTCCGATCACATTGTCCACCGGGACGGTGCCCGCCATCGGATCGCCCGTGCACAGCAGACCCTTCTGAGCGTCGACCGGGGTGTTGGTGCAGTGCGCGCGGGAATCAGCCGAGTGGGTGCGGTTGTCCCCCATCACCCACAACCGGCCTTCGGGCACCTCAACCGGCCCGAACTCATTCCCCAGGCAGGGGTAGACGGCGGGGTCGGCCCGCATGGTGTCGGGGTCCAGGTACGGCTCGTCGAGCCGCTTACCGTCGACGGTCAACCCGGTCGTCGCGCGACATTCCACGGTCTGGCCGCCCACCGCGATGATCCGCTTGACGAGATCGTTCTCGTCGGGCGGGACGAACCCGATGACCGAGAGCGCGTTCTGCGCCCAGCGGATCGCGGTGTTTTCCGAGCGGATCGACCGGTAGTTGATGTTCCAGTTCGGCGGGCCCTTGAACACGACGACGTCGCCGGGCTCGGGCGACGAGAACCGGTAACTCACCTTGTCGACCATGATCCGGTCGCCGGTGCAGCCCGGGCAGCCGTGCAGGGTCGGTTCCATCGACTCCGACGGAATCAGATACGGCCGGGCGACGAACGTCAACACCACGTAGTAGATGACGAGCGCGATCGTGATGAGAATCGCGAATTCCCGGAGCGCCCCACCCTTTTTCTTGGGCTTTTCCGTCTCGCCGTCCGGCGTCGCGGTCTCGGGTTGGTGCTCGGCTGATGATTCGGCGGACTCTGGGGAACCGGTCACCGCATCAGGGTAGCCAGCGCCGTGCTCGGCCCCGCGCTGCTCGCGCTCCAAGGATCAAGCTCCGGCGCCGATGGCCGACCCGGAGGTCAGCGCTTTTCCTTGATCTTGGCTTTCTTGCCGCGCAGCTCGCGCAGGTAGTACAGCTTGGCGCGACGTACGTCACCGCGGGTCACGACGTCGATGTGGTCGATGTTGGGCGAATGCACCGGGAAGGTCCGCTCGACGCCGACGCCGTAGCTCTCCTTGCGCACGGTGAAGGTCTCGCGGACACCGCCACCCTGGCGACGCAGGACCACACCCTTGAAGACCTGGATGCGCTCCTTGGAGCCCTCGATGACCTTGACGTGCACGTTGACGGTGTCGCCGGGACCGAAGTCCGGGATGTCGTCGCGCAGTGATGTCTGATCGACGAAGTCCAGCGTGTTCATCGGTGACACTTCCTTGCGGTTGGCGGCTGCGGGCCCTGCTGTCACGTGGATGCCGTGACATGGCCTGCCGAGCCGATCTGATCGGGCGAATCGGGGTGTATCTCGCAGCGGGCGGACCTGTCCGTTCCCGGGTCCTGCACAGACAACTGCTCAATTGTGCCAGACGAGACCTGATCCGGCGAAATCGCACCCGAAGGGTTTCGCCACGGTTCCCGAGGTTATCCAGGCGGGCGGTCGTGGTATCCAGCCGCTAGCCTTGACACCAGGGCTGAAGCAGCGCGGCGGGCCCAGGTATCTCGATATGGGCCACTCGAGGAGGGTCATGCGACGGCGGCCGTCTCCGCTGGTCAAGACGATCGCATTCATCGCCGCTGCGATCGTGGTCGTCGCCGGCTGTGAAGCCAAGGTGCACGGCAAGCCACCACATCCGGCCGGTCCGCATCTGACCGTCGTCGCGCCGCAGGGTGGCCTCGCACCGCTGCCCGAGGCCCCACCCGACGAACCCGCCGCCTCCTTCGGCGGGCTCGACGCCCGTACGCGCCAGGCCACCGAACAGGCCGCCGAGGCCGGCGCCGACCTCTCCATCGCGGTGCTCGACCGCAATACCGGATACCTCGTGTCCAACGGCAACAACGAAGCGATGCCGATCGCGTCGGTGGTCAAGCTGTTCATCGCCGACGACCTGCTGCTGCAGGAATCGCAGGGCAAGGCCACGCTCTCGCGGGAGGACCGCGAGGCGTTCGAAGCGATGTTGCGGTCATCCGATGACAGCGCGGCCGAGGTCTTCTGGAATCGCGGTGGCGGCAGCGAGATCGTTTCGCGGGTCACCGCGCGATACGGCCTGGGCGCGACCAGCACGCCGTACAACGGCCGCTGGTTCAACACCTTGAGCACCACCGGCGACCTGGTGCGGTACTACTCGGAGCTGCTGTCGGGCGGCGGCGGCTTACCGTCGGACAAGGCCGGCGTCATCATGTCGAACCTGGCCAGGTCGACGCCGACGGCGCCCGACGGCACGGCGCCCGGCGGTGTCTATCCCCAGCGGTTCGGGATTCCCGACGGCCTCTACGAGGAACGGGTGGCGGTCAAGCAGGGCTGGTTCTGCTGTTGGAACGGCGGCAACTGGGTGCACTGGTCCACCGGGGCGATCGGCGCGGACCGTCGATTCGTCATGGCGATCGCATCGATGCAGGCCGCCGACGACGTGACCGCCCGCGACACGATCACACAGGCGGTCAAGACGATGTTCCCCGGCGGCCGCATCTAGCTTTGCGTGTAGCAAGCCGTCGGGTCCAGAACCGCGAAAAGGCAGTTCGGACGCGTTCAATCAGGCACGCTGCGTTGATGACTCCGACTGAACAGCTGCCGACCATCTCGCGCCGGGCCGCGCTGGGTGCGCTCGGGCTGGGCGCCGCCGCCATGGCCACTGCGCCGCAAGCGGCGGGCCAACTCGACCAGGGCTATGAGGCGATGTTGATGAAATGCATCGACCCTCGGTTCACCACCGAAACGTGGAAGTACATGTCCGGCCGCGGATGGCAGAACAACTACAGCCAGTTCGCCTTCGCCGGCGGGCCGGTCGGCGCGGTGGCCCCGGCGTTCGCCGGCTGGCACGAAACGTTCTGGGAGAACCTCGCGATCTCGGTGGACCTGCACTGGCTGACGCGGTTGATCGGGATGGCACACCGCGACTGCGGCGCGGCGGCAGTGGCCTACGGCGACCGGGTGCTGACCGACAGGGCGTACGAGACCGAGATGCTGTCGGGGGCCTTACGGGCATTCCGGGACGAGGCCGGCAGGCGTCAGCCCGCCCTCGTCGTCGAACTGGGCATCATGGATCTGAACGGGGTCGTCGAAGTCGTCACCTGAGGCGCTCAGTCGAGCAGGTCGGGTCGACGCTCGCGGGTGCGCTTGAGCCCTTGCTCGCGACGCCAGGCGGCGACCTTGGCGTGGTCGCCGGAGAGCAGGACCTCGGGCACGTCCAGACCTCGCCAACTGGGTGGCCGAGTGTAGCTCGGCCCCTCGAGCAGACCTTCGGAATGCGAATCCTGTTGATGTGACTCCGGATTGCCGAGTACGTCGGGCAGCAACCGCACGACGGCCTCGATCATCACCAGCGCCGCCGACTCGCCGCCGGGCAGCACGTAGTCACCGATCGACACCTCCTCGACACGCATGCGACGGGTCGCGTCCTCGACGACGCGCTGATCGATTCCCTCGTAGCGTCCACACGCGAACACCAGGTGTTTCTCGGCTGCCCAGGCCTGCGCATCGGCCTGCCGGAACAGCCGTCCCGCAGGCGTCGGCACCACGAGAAGTGTTTCCTCTGAGCAGATCTCGTCGAGCGCCTCACCCCACACCGGCGCCTTCATCACCATGCCCGGCCCCCCGCCGTAGGGTGCGTCGTCGACCGAGCGGTGCACGTCGTGCGTCCAGCGCCGCAGGTCGTGCACCTCGAGCGCGACGATACCGGACTCAATCGCCTTGCCGGGCAACGACTGTCGTAATGGTTCGAGGTAGGCCGGGAAGATCGACACGACATCTATTCGCATGTCAGATCTCCAGTAGGCCTTCCGGCGGGTCGATTTCGATGACCTCGTCGGCCAAGGACACCGACGTCACGATCGCGCTGACGAACGGCACCAGAACCTCGCGTTCGTCCCCGCGGACCGCGAGCAACTCACCGGCGGCCGTGTGCAGCACCTCGGTGACAGTGCCGACGTCCACGCCGTCGGTCGTGCGCACCCGCAGGCCCTCGAGCTGATGGTCGTAGTACTCGTCGGGATCCTCGATCGGCGGCAGTTCCTGCGAATCGACGAGGAACAGGATGCCGCGCAGCGAGTCGGCCGCGTCGCGGTCGTCGATGCCGTCGAACCGGACCAGCAGGCGGCCACCGTGTTGACGCACCGATTCGATCGTGTACTCGTGCTCGGCACCGCCCTTGGCCGGGCGCCCGCGCAGCGACGCCCCGGCCGCGAACCGCGCGTCGGGGTCGTCGGTGCGGACGTCCACCACCACTTCACCGGTGATGCCGTGCGCTTTGACGACCCGCCCGACCACGAGGTCCATGCTGACCGATTACTGGTCGGTGTCCACCACGTCGACGCGGATACCGCGACCGCCGATCCCGGCAACCAGCGTGCGCAGCGCGGTCGCGGTGCGCCCACCGCGTCCGATCACCTTGCCCAGGTCATCCGGGTGGACGTGAACCTCGACGGTACGTCCGCGCCGGCTGGTCACCATGTCGACGCGGACGTCGTCCGGGTTGTCGACGATCCCGCGCACCAGGTGTTCGACCGCGTCGACGACGACAGAGCTCACGGCCTGGCTCAGCTTTCAGTGGCGCCGGAGACGGTGGCGTCCTCACCCTCGGCCGCGGGCTCGGACTGGTCCTTGGCGGGCGCGGGATCGGCCTGAGCCTCGGCCTCGGCCGCCTTCTGCTCCGACTCGTCGGACGCCTTGTCGGCGGCCTTCTTGGCTGCGGGCGCCTTCTTCTTCTTGGGCTGCGTGGCCTCGGTGCTCGGGCCGCCCTCGGCCTCGGCAAGCGCGGCGTTGAACAGATCCAGCTTGCTGGGCTTGGGCTCCTTGACCTTCAGCGTGCCCTCCGCGCCGGGCAGACCTTTGAACTTCTGCCAGTCGCCGGTGATCTTCAGCAGCGCGAGCACGGGCTCGGTCGGCTGGGCGCCGACGCTGAGCCAGTACTGGGCCCGCTCCGAGTCGATCTCGATGAGGCTGGGGTCTTCCTTCGGGTGGTAGCGGCCGATCACCTCGATGGCCCGGCCCTGGCGGCGGGTGCGCGCGTCGGCGACGGCGATGCGGTACTGGGGGTTGCGGATCTTGCCGAGCCGCGCGAGCTTGATCTTTACAGCCATGGTCCTACGTCTTCTCCTGTGATTGCCACGCTGGCAATTCAGCGATCGAAGCGGGTTGCCTCGGCCCGGTTTTGCCTTGCGCGTGTGACCGCCGCGGAAGCGCCCGGCGAAAAGATCGCCCGGAGCGGGTCCTGCGGTAGACAGCCGCCCATTGTGCCAGAACAGCCGCGACCGGCAAAAATCCGCGCAGGTGATTCCGGGGTGGACCGCAGGCACCAGGTGAGAGCGATCAAACCCGTCATGCGGGTGCGCGGGCGCGGCAGGCATGCTCGACCCATGACATCGATACGCCAGCGGCTGATGGCCGTGGTTGCCGGTCAACTGGGGCGCCCGCACGGACCGCTGGGATGGTTGGTGGCCCGGGCGCTCAATCGCGGCAACGAACGCGCCATCGCGGCCGTCGTCGATGCGACCGAGGCAGCACCAGGTGCCGTCGTCGCCGATGTCGGGTTCGGCGGGGGTATCGGCCTGCGAATGTTGCTGGACCGCGGGGAGGGCGCGGGAACGGTGCACGGCGTCGAGATCGCCGACGGCATGCTGCGTCGCGCCAGACTCGGCTTCGCCCGTGACGTGCGCTCGGGCCGACTGCGGTTGCACCGGGGGTCCCTGACGGACCTTCCGCTCGACGACGCCACCTGCGACGCGGTCATCACCGTCAACACGGTCTACTTCGTGGCCGATCTGCCCGCCGCGTGCGCCGAGCTCGCGCGGGTCGTCCGCCCGGGCGGCCGCGTCGTCGTAGGGGTCGGCGATCCCGACGTCATGGCGCAGGCGCCGTTCACGCGGCACGGGTTCACCTTGCGTCCGGTCGGCGAGATCGCCTCGGCGCTGTCCGAGGCCGGGCTCGAGGTCGACCACCGCTCCATGCCCGACAAGCCGATACCGCGTCACCTGCTCGTCGGGAAACGCCCGCACTGAGCGCTTTAGAGGAGTTTGTCGAAGCACTTCTCCTCGACCCGCTTGCTCATGCGCCAGCCGTCGGCGGTGCGCACGAACTCGTCGACGTACCAGATCCCGACGAAGTAGATCTGGCCCTCGCCGCCCATCACCATCGGGTTGAAACAGATGGCACGGGACGAGCCGGTATCGCCGGCGATGCGGATGTCGACGTTGCCCAGCATGTGGTAGTACGCCGGGAAGTTCGGCAGCACATCCTTGAGCCACGCCTTGACCTGCGGGAAGCGGCCGTCGATACCGCCGGTCACGCGGTAGTCGATGTAGGCGTCCGATGTGAAAACCCGGTCGAGGTCGTCGAACCGCTTCTGGTCGATGGCGGTTGAGTAGTCGATCAACAGCTGCTGTATTTCGAAGCGGTCGGAAATCTCCTCGAGGCTCAACATGCGTCGATTGAACACGACTAGGCTGCCTGCCCATGCGGAAGCTCGTGATGTGCCTGACCACTGTGTTGTGCCTGGTGGCCTTCGGGACCTCCATCGCCACCGCGACGCCCGTGGGCGTCAGTCAACCGTCGGGTTCGGTTCCGATACCGGAGGGTCCGGCTCGAGCATGGGTGCTCGCCGATATGGACACCGGTGCGGTGCTGGCCGCGCGCGACGAATACGGCCAGTACGCGCCGGCCAGCACGATCAAGGTGCTGCTGGCGCTGACGGCGCTCGACGAACTGCCGCTCGACGCCACGGTTGTCGCGACCGAGGCCGACACCCGGGTGGAATGCAACTGTGCGGGCGTCACGCCCGGCATGGTGTACACGACACGGCAACTGCTGGAGGCGATTCTGCTGGTGTCGGGCAACGACGCGGCCAACACGTTGGCCACCATGCTCGGTGGTTACGACGTCGCCGTGACGAAGATGAACGCCAAGGCCGCCCTGCTCGGCGCCCACGGCACCAACGCGGCGTCGCCGTCGGGTCTCGACGGGCCCGGCATCGACATGTGGTCGTCCCCGCATGACCTGGCGGTCATCTTCCGCGCCGCGATGGCGAACCCGGTGTTCGCCGCGATCACCGCCGCGCCGACGGCCGTCTTCCCCACCGAGAACGGCGACAAGGTCCTGGTCAACCAGGACGAACTGCTCAAGCGCTACCCGGGCATGCTCGGCGGGAAGACCGGGTTCACCGACCGGGCGCAGAAGACGTTCGTCGGCGCCGCACAGCGCGACGGGCGCCGGCTGGTCGTCGCGCTGATGTACGGCATGGACAAGCCCGGTCAGCCGACGTACTGGGATCAGGCGTCGAGCTTGTTCGACTGGGGTTTCGCGCTGAGTCCCGGGGCCGGTATCGGCACGCTGTGATCACCGGTTAAGTTGCGCAATCGCAACGCATCCGAGACCGCGACACCGAATCCCGCCGATACTCTCGGCGAGCATGCGATGCATGTCGGCTGCGTTGGCCGTCGCGCTGACTTGCGCAATGAGCCTGGCCATCGGCGTCGCGGCGCCCGCACCGGCCCAACCGCGAGGCGAACCGTCGGGCGCTGTCGCGCTGCCCGACGGGCCGGCGCAGGCCTGGGTGCTCGCTGATGTCGACTCGGGCCGAATCCTGGCCTCGCGCAATCCCTATGAGCCGCATGCCCCCGCAAGTACCATCAAGGCGCTGCTCGCGATGGTGGTACTGGACCACCTGCCGCTCAACGCGGTGATCGCGGCCAGGCCGGCGGCCGCCGATGTCGAATGCTCTTGCGCCGGAGTGAAAGCCGGGCGTGCCTACACGGTGCGCCAACTACTCGACGGGCTGATGCTGGTCTCGGGCAACGATGCCGCCAACGTTCTCGCCGACGGCCTCGGCGGGTACCGCGTCGCGGTGGCGAAGATGAACGCCAAGGCGCAGTCCCTGGGCGCGCGCAGCACACGGGCGTCGTCGCCGTCGGGGCTGGACGGTCCCGGCATGGAATCGTTCACCACGGCCAGCGACCTCGCGCAGATCTATCGTCATGCGCTGCGCTATCCGGCGTTCGCCGCGATCGTGCGTCAGCCGTCGTCGTTGTTTCCGACCGACAACGGGCCCAAGACCATCAGCAACCAGAATCAGTTGCTCACGCGGTATCCGGGCACCCTCGTCGGCAAGACCGGCTACACCAACCTGGCCCGCGACACGTTCGCCGCGGCCGCCCAACGTGGCAACCGTCGGCTGGTGGTCGCGCAGCTGTACGGCAACGGAGACCTCTACGGTCAGGCGATCCAATTGTTCGACTGGGGCTTCACCCAGCCCTAACTACGTTGCGCGAGCGTGCGTGTCTGCCCACGACACGCCGCAATTTCTCAGCGCTACATGCACTGCCGTGCGCGACGAGCGTGCGCAGTTGCAGTTATTCACTCGGAGTGTCGTGGGCAGACACGCACGCTCGCGGTGCCAGGAGGGGGCGCGTGCCGGGGAGGGCGAGCTCAGCCGAAGATGCGGCCGCGCAGGATCACCAGATCCGGGCGGTTGAGGACGGCCGGCCCGGTGCGCGGATCGTCGGCGTAACACACCAGGTCGGCGGGTGCGCCGTGCACCATGCCCGGCCGGCCGAGCCACTCGCGGGCGGTCCAGCACGCCGCACCGAGGGCTTCGGTCGGCGTCATCCCGATGCGCGTGAAGGCGTCGATCTCGTCGGCGATGCGGCCGTGCGCGACCATGCTGCCCGCATCGGTGCCCGCATAGATCGGCACCCCGGCCTCCCTGGCGGCGGCGATGCGCGGATAGCACTTCTCGTGCAGGTCCCGCATGTGCTTGGCGTACTTCGGGTATTTCTCGGCCCCGTCGGCGATGCCGGGAAAGTTGGCGATGTTGATCAGCGTCGGAACCAGCGCGGTGCCGTACTCGACCATCAGGTCGATGGTGTCGTCGGTCAGGCCGGTCCCGTGCTCGATGCAGTCGATCCCGGCCTTGATCAGCCCGGGCAGCGCGTCCTCACTGAAGACGTGCGCGGTGACGCGGGCGCCGTTGTCATGCGCGGCGTCGATCGCGGCCTTGAGCACGTCGTCGGACCACAACGGCGCCAGATCGCCGACCTCGCGGTCGATCCAGTCGCCGACGAGCTTGACCCACCCGTCGCCGAACCGCGCCTGCTCGGCCACCGCCTCGGGCAGCGCGGATTCGTCCTCCAGTTCGATCGCGAACCCGCGCTGATAGCGCTTGGGCTTGGCGAGGTGGCGCCCGGCCCGGATGATCTCCGGTAGATCGTCGTGCTCGGCGAGGCTGCGGGTGTCGATCGGTGAACCCGCGTCACGCAGCAGCAGCGCGCCGACATCGCGTTCGATCTCGGCCTGCTGAATGCAGTCGTCGAGGTTGTCGAGCGGGCCGTGGTCGCCGAGACCCACGTGGCAGTGCGCGTCGACGAGCCCGGGCAGGATCCACCCGCCGTCCCCATCGGCACCGAAGACCGTCTCCGCGCCGCTGACCGGTTCGGCGCTGAGCACGCCACCGTCGATCCACCACTCCACCGGCTGCTCGTCGGGCAGACCCCGACCGCGGACGTGGAGAACGGGGGGTTTCACGCTACTTCTGGCCCGGGAACTTCAGCTTGGACAGATCGATGTCGGCGAGCCCGGGCGGGAGCTCGTCGAGACCCTTGGGCATATCGGACAGGTCCGGAAAACCCGCGGGCATGCCCGGCATTGCCGCGCCGAGGGGATTGCGCACCTTCGGCGGAGTCGGCCCCCGACCTGACTTCTTGTTCTTTCCGGTCTTCTTCTTGTTCTTGCTGGTCTTGCGAGAGTTCTTACGGCCGAACGGCATTCCCATCTGTCCGGCCATCTGCGACATCATCTTGCGGGCCTCGAAGAACCGCTCGACGAGCTGGTTGACCTCGCCGACGGTGACCCCCGACCCGTTGGCGATGCGCAGCCTGCGCGAGCCGTTGATGATCTTGGGATCGGCGCGCTCCTCGGGCGTCATACCGCGGATGATCGCCTGCAACCGGTCGAGCTGTTTGTCGTCGACGGCGGCCAGCGCGTCCTTCATCTGACCCGCGCCGGGCAGCATGCCCAGCAGGTTGCCGATCGGGCCCATCTTGCGGATCGCCAGCATCTGCTCGAGGAAGTCCTCCAGCGTCAGCTCGCCGCTGCCGATCTTGGCCGCGGCCTCTTCGGCCTTCTGAGCGTCGAAGACCTGCTCGGCCTGCTCGATCAGCGACAGCACATCGCCCATACCGAGGATGCGGCTGGCCATCCGGTCGGGGTGGAAGACGTCGAAGTCCTCGAGCTTCTCACCGCTGGAGGCGAACAGGATCGGCACGCCGGTGATCTCGCGGACCGAGAGCGCCGCACCACCGCGGGCGTCGCCGTCGAGCTTGGTCAACACCACCCCGGTGAACCCGACACCTTCACGGAAGGCCTCGGCGGTGGTCACGGCGTCCTGGCCGATCATCGCGTCCAGCACGAAGATCACTTCGTCGGGATCGACGGCCTGCCTGATCGCGGCGGCCTGGCTCATCAGCTCATCGTCGATGCCCAGGCGGCCCGCGGTGTCGACGATGACCACGTCGAAGTGCTTGGCCTTGGCCTCGGCCAGGCCCGCGGCCGCGACCGCGACCGGATCACCGGGCGCCGCGTCCGGTGCGCCGTCGGCCGACACCCCGGGGTGGGGCGCGAACACCGCGACGTCGGCGCGCTGGCCGACGATCTGCAGCTGATTCACCGCACCGGGCCGCTGCAGGTCGCAGGCCACCAACAGCGGCGTATGCCCTTGTACACGAAGCCATCTCGCGAGCTTGCCGGCCAGGGTGGTCTTACCGGAGCCCTGCAGGCCGGCCAGCATGATCACCGTCGGCGGCGTCTTGGCGAACGCCAGCGGACGGGTCTCACCGCCGAGGATGCCGATCAGTTCCTCGTTGACGATCTTGACGACCTGCTGGGCCGGGTTGAGCGCACCGGACACCTCGGCGCCGCGGGCGCGCTCCTTGATGCGGTTGACGAAGGCGCGCACGACGGGCAGCGACACATCGGCTTCCAGCAACGCCAGCCGGATCTCGCGGGTGGTCGCGTCGATATCGGCGTCGGTCAGCCGGCCTTTGCCGCGTAGGCCCTGCAGGGCCCCGGTCAACCGGTCGGACAGGGATTCAAACACGACGTCCAGCCTAATGGGAGCCGGCAGCGGCGCGCCCGAGCAGGGCGTGCGCGGCCCAAACGGCTGTGATCAGCTCGCTTCGGACACCGGCTTGGGGGGCGGCGGCGCGGGCAGCACCGCGTACAGGTCGCGCTCGATTTCGTCGCGTACGTCCAGGCTGGCGGTGATTCCGAACAGGTCGACCACCGAGGAGCCCATGGTGGTGACCTTCGCCCACGCGATGTCGATGCCGTCGCGTTCGAACACGGCGGTCAGCCTGGCCAGTAGGCCCGCACGGTCGGTGCTGCGGATCTGCACGACCAGTTCGCCCGACCGGGCACCCTCGGACCACAGCACACGCGGTGGCGCGGTCACGTGGTTGATGGGGACGGCGGCGGGTACCTCGCCCGCGCGCGACGAGCCGTGCTGCGCTGCCTCGCGTTCGCGGCGATCCAGTGCCTCGCCCACATCGAGTTCACCCTCGAGCGCGAGAATGAACTGCTGGCGCAGCACCTCAGGCGCGGGTGGGGACCCGAAATGCGGGGAGACGACGAATGTGTTGATCGCCGAGCCCTCGTGACCGTTCACCGAGGCGGAGTGGACACGCAACGAGTTCAGCGCGAGCACGCCCGCCGCCTTCGACAACAGACCCCGACGGTCGGGCGCGATGACCGTCACGTTGTAGATCTGCGGGCTGTCCCCCGGTGACAGCTCGAGATGGACACCCACCTGCTTGGCGAGCGAAAGATACCGCGGCTCAATGGGGTCCGGTTGCGGAAGTGGCTCCCCCGCCATCACCATCCGGCACCGGTGTACGAGATCGCCGATGAGCGAGGCCTTCCAGTCGCCCCAGACTCCGGGTCCGGTGGCCAACGAGTCCGCTTCGGCGAGCACGTGAAGCAACTCCAGCAGCACGAGGTCACCGTCGAGGGTCTCGACCACCGCCGAAATCGTGTTGGGGTCCTGAAGGTCGCGGCGGGTCGCGGTGTGCGGCAGCAGCAGGTGGTGGCGAACGACCTTCGACAGGATCTCGACGTCCGATGGCCACATTCCCAGCCGGGTGCCTATCTGGGTGGCCAGCTCCGCACCTATGACGCTGTGATCGCCGCCGCGCCCCTTGCCGATGTCGTGGCACAGCGCGCCCAGCATCAGCAGATCCGGGCGAGCCACCCGTGTGGTGAAAGCGCTTGCCCGCGAGACGGTTTCGACGAGGTGCCGGTCGACGGTCCAGATGTGCACCACATCGCGCGGCGGAAGGTCTCGAACCGCACCCCACTCCGGGAACAGACGCCCCCACAGGCCGGTGCGGTCCAGCGCCTCGATCGTGGCGACCGCCGACGGTCCCGCGGCCAGCATCACCAGCAGATCCTTGAGCGCCTGCCGCGGCCACGGCGTGCGGAGTTCGGGGGCCGTCTCGGCGAGGCGGGCCAGTGTCGAGGCCGCCATCGGCAACCCCGTCGTCGCCGACGCGGCGGCCACCCGCAGGATCAGGCCGGGATCGCGTTCGGGACGGGCGTCGCGCGCGAGGATGACCTCGCCCGCGAACTCGATGACCCCCTCGTCGAGGGGGCGGCGGGGAGGTCGGCGCAATGCCGCGAAGCCACGCCGGGGAAGCGCGTTGCCTGCCGTGCGGATACCCGCGTCGACGTAGAAGCTGATCGTGCGGGCGGCGTCGGACAGCATCCGGGCCAGATCGAAGCGGTCACCGATGTGCAGAGCCGCACCGATCTCGTCGGCGTGCTGGGCCAGCAGCAGGTCGCGGCCACGACCGGCCACCCTGTGCAGTTCGGTCCGCACGTTGAGCAATGCCAGGTGGGCCTGCCCCAACGATCCGAGCGGGGACGCCGACGTGTGGTTGGGATACACGTCGGCCAGTTGCGCGATCGCCAGCGCATTGAGCAGTTGCACGTCGCGCAGACCACCGCGAGCGCATTTGAGGTCGGGTTCGGCTCGGTGCGCGATCTCCCCGCTACGCTGCCATCGCGCCCGGGTGTGCTCGACGAGTTCGTCGAAGCGCGAAGCGATTCCGGTCCGCCACTGCCGACGGGCCCCCCCGATCAGCAGTGTGGACAGGTCCGCGTCACCGGCGATATGACGCGCTTCGAGCATCGCCAGCCCCGCCGAGATGTCCTCACCGGCCACCTTCATCGCCTCGGGCACCGTCCGCACACTGTGGTCGATGCGAATGTTGGCATCCCACAACGGATACCACAATGACTCCGCCACCTGACTGACCACGTCGTGCGGCATGTTGTCGTGCAACAACATCAGATCGAGATCGGAGTGCGGCACGAACTCGCCCCGGCCGAGTCCCCCTGTCGCGACGATCGCGAAGCCGCTGGTGGGCGTGATGCCGATCTCGGTGGCCTTGGTGGTCAGCCAGAACTCGTGCAGATCCTGTAATGCATGTCGCAGTGCGGCCGAATCCAGTTGGCGCGCACCGCCTGTCAACAGCTGCTTGATGGCGGCTGACAGGTCAGTGGCCGGACGAGACGAGGCCGCCGCCGGCGCCACCCCTTGAGGGGCGCCGGCGGCAGCTGTCTGCTCTTCGCGCGAGCGCTCGTCGGTACTTTCGGGTCTCAACTCACTCATCTCGTCCTCTCCCCCTGTAAAACTGCTCACGGTGTGTGATCGGACGAAGACGAACTGTCAGTTCTGTCAGCGGCTCAAAGGGCGTCGGCTCCGCGCTCCCCGGTGCGTACCCGGACAACCGTGTCTACCGGGCTCACCCACACCTTGCCGTCGCCGATCTTGCCCGTTCGGGCGGCCTGCACGATGACATCGACCACCTTGTCGACCGCGGAGTCCTCGACAACGACCTCGACCCGTACCTTCGGCACGAAATCCACGGAGTACTCAGCACCCCGGTAAACCTCGGTGTGCCCTTTCTGGCGGCCGTAGCCCTGAACCTCGCTGACGGTCATCCCGAGGATGCCCGTCTGCTCGAGCCCTGTCTTTACATCCTCGAGTGTGAACGGCTTGACGATCGCTGTAATCAGCTTCATTTAGTGGATCCCTTCCGAGGAAATTGTTGCCGATCAGACGAGCTCGTAAGCGGTTTCAGCATGTTCGGTTGCATCAATGCCGGTGTCCTCGTCCTCCGCGGTAACGCGCCAGCCCAACGGCTTAACGATAAAGGCAATGATCGCGGTCATGATGCCGGTGAAGATAACCGCCACCAGGGCGATGACCACCTGCACGACGAGCTGCTGGAAACCACCGCCGTAGAACAGGCCCGTCTCCAGCGCCAGGAAGCCGATGCCGACCGTGCCCCACAGGCCCGCTACCAGGTGCACACCGACCACGTCGAGCGAATCGTCGTAGCCGAACTTGTACTTCAGGCCGACCGCCAGGGCCGACAGCGCACCCGCGATGACGCCCAGGATCAACGACCCGATCGGCGACAGCGAACCGCAGGCCGGTGTGATGGCCACGAGACCGGCCACGACGCCCGAGGCGGCACCCACACTGGTCGCGTGGCCGTCGCGCAGTCGCTCCACCATCAGCCAGCCCAACATCGCGGCGGCTGTCGCAGCGGTGGTGTTGACCCAGACCTGGCCGGCGAGCATGTCGGCGGCGCCCTCGGATCCGACGTTGAAGCCGAACCAGCCGAACCACAGGATCGCGGCGCCCAGCATCACGAACGGAATGTTGTGCGGCCGATAGGCGATCTTGCCGAAGCCGGTCCGCTTACCGAGCAGCAGCGCGAGCACCAGCGCGGCCATGCCGGCGTTGATGTGCACGACCGTGCCGCCTGCGAAGTCGATCGGGGATACGTTCGCGGTGCCCTCCTCGCTGACGCCGAAAAGCTTAGCCGCGATACCGTTCTCGGCCCCGGACAGCAAGCCGCCACCCCAAACCATGTGGGCCAGCGGGAAATACACCAACGTTACCCAGATTCCGCCGAACACCAGCCACGTTCCGAACTTCATGCGCTCAGCGACCGCGCCACTGATCAGTGCGACCGTGATGACCGCGAAGGTCAGCTGGAAGCCCGCCCACACGATTGCGGGCACCGAACCGAATCCGCCGAGAACGTAGAGCGAGATTCCGTCCACTTCCTTGGTCTCCAGCAGCGGGCTCAGCCCGAACAGCGAGAACGGGTCGTCGAAGATGCCCGCGATGTCGCTGTTGCCGGTGTGCGCCGACGCGAACGACATCGAGTAGCCCCACAGCACGTAGATGACGCTGACGACGCCCATGGTCCCGAACGACATCATCATCATGTTCAAGACGGACTTCTGACGCGACAGGCCACCGTAGAAGAACGCCAGGCCCGGAGTCATGAACAAAACAAGCGCCGCGGCGGTGAGTACCCATGCCGTGTCGCCCGAACTCAACCCTTCGGGGCCGAACGGCGCGAACGCATCATCGGGTAGAGCAAGGGGTAAGGCTGAAACCACTTTGTGTGAACCTCCTTGGGAAGTGCGCCGATCGGATCGGCCTCCCGAAGAGACTCTTTTGCTCGCGTTTCACCGGTGATTCTGTTCCGTTTCCACTAAGTGAACGGACACGCCAGAAGCGTTACGCTCGTGTTTCCACCGCACCGGCCGACGGGCGCGATGATCGTCGCCAGCTATCCGAGCAGTGCGTCGACGAACGCCGCCGGCTCGAACGGGGCGAGATCGTCCGCGCCCTCCCCGAGTCCGACCAGTTTGACCGGAACGCCCAACTCCTGCTGCACGCGGAAGACGATTCCGCCCTTGGCAGTGCCGTCGAGCTTCGTCAGCACGACGCCGGTGATGTCGACGACCTCGGCGAACACCCTGGCTTGTGGCAGACCGTTCTGACCGATCGTGGCGTCGAGCACCAACAGGACCTCGTCGACTTCGGCGCGGCGACTGACGACGCGCTTGACCTTGCCGAGCTCGTCCATCAACCCGGTCTTGGTGTGCAGGCGCCCGGCGGTGTCGATGACGATGACGTCGGCGCCGTCCTTGATGCCCTCGTCGACGGCGTCGAACGCCACCGAGGCGGGGTCGGCGCCCTCAGGACCCCGCACCACGTGCGCGCCCACCCGCGACGCCCACGACTGCAACTGGTCGGCCGCGGCGGCGCGGAAGGTGTCGGCCGCCCCGAGGACGACCCGGCGACCGTCGGCGACCAGGACGCGGGCCAACTTGCCGACCGTGGTCGTCTTACCGGTGCCGTTCACACCGACGACCAGCAGCACAGAGGGTTTGTCCGCGTGCGGCAGAGCCCTGATCGAGCGGTCGAGGCCGGGCTGGAGCGCCTCGATGAGGACCTCGCGCAGTACCCCGCGGGCGTCCTCCTCGTTGCGCACGCGGCTGCTGGCCATCCGGGAGCGCAGCGCGGCGACCACCGATTCCGTCACGACCGGGCCGAGGTCGGCGATCAGCAGCGTGTCTTCGACTTCCTCCCACGACTCGTCGTCCAGGTCGCCGCCGCCGAGCAGCCCCAACATGCTGCGTCCGAGTGTGTTCTGAGACTTGGCGAGCCTGCCGCGCAGCCGCTCGAGCCGTCCTTCGGTCGGTGCGATCTCGTCGAGGACGGGTGCGGGCTCTTCGACGACGGGCGCCGGCTCCTCGACGACGGGGGCCGGCTCGTCGACGACGGGCGCCGGCTCTGCCGGTTCAGGTGCGGGCGCCGGCTCTGCAGGTGCGGGCGCCTGCCGCTCCTTGACCGGCGGCTCGGGTAATTGCACGTCGGCGATCGGGCGCTTCGGTGCATCGCGCGGAATCGTGGCGTCATCACCGACGGCGGGCAGGCCCGTGGTGTCGATCCGTTCGGGGGGCGCCGTCGGCGCAGATTGCGAGAACGTGATCCCGGATGACGCGGTATATCCCCCGGAACGGTCGATCGGCGTGGCCGTCTCCGTCGACGACAACCGGATGCGCCGGCGTCGATACCGCACCAGCCCGACGACGAGCGCGGCGATCAATAAAACGGCGATGACCGCGATCGCGATCCACAACCCCATCGAGCCAACATCAGTCACGGCGCCATTGTCTCAAGGTGAGTCGCGCCGACGTCCCCCACGCCCCCTCACCGCTGATCTGTGTACCGCGCGTTGCGCCCAGCGCAACAAAACGCACACAGCTCGTGGCGTGATCGGGCGCTCAGTTGGCGGCGCCGACCAGTTCCTGTCCGCGCATGCGCTGGCTGATCACCGCGGTGATGCCGTCGTCGCGCATGGTGACCCCGTACAGCGCGTCGGCGACCTCCATCGTCGGCTTCTGATGGGTGATGACGATCAGCTGGGAGCGCTCGCGCAGCTGCTCGAACAAACTGATCAGTCGGCGCAGGTTCACATCGTCGAGCGCCGCCTCCACCTCGTCCATCACGTAGAACGGCGAGGGCCTCGCGCGGAAGATCGCGACGAGCATCGCGACCGCGGTCAACGACTTCTCGCCGCCGGACAGCAGCGACAGCCGCTTGATCTTCTTGCCGGGTGGCCGCGCCTCGACCTCGATGCCGGTGGTCAGCATGTCGTTGGGATCGGTGAGCAGCAGCCGGCCTTCGCCACCGGGGAAAAGCGTCGAAAACACCTGTGTGAACTCGCGTTCCACGTCGGCGTACGCCTCGGTGAACACCTGCAGGATGCGCGCGTCCACGTCCTCGATCACGTCGAGGAGGTCCTTTCGCGCACCCTTGACGTCCTCGAGTTGGGTTGACAGGAAGTTGTAGCGCTCCTCGAGCGCGGCGAACTCCTCGAGCGCCAGCGGATTGACCCGCCCCAGCTCGTTGAGCTCCCGCTCGGCCTTCTTGGCGCGCCGTTCCTGCGTCGCCCTGTCGAACGGCATCGGGGCGGGTGCGATGACCTGCTCGCCGCGCTCGCGCGCCTGCTCGTACTCGGCCATCTCCAATTCCGTTGGCGGAAGGGGCACGTCGGGGCCGTACTCGGCAATGAGGTCTGCGGTCGCCATGCCGAACTGCTCGAGGACCTGCTCTTCGAGCTGTTCGATCCGCAGTGCGGCCTGCGCCTTGGCGACCTCGTCCTTGTGCAGCGCCTCGGTGAGGCCGTTGACCTTGGCCGTGAGCTCGTTGACCTCGTCGCGTGCCTTGGAGAGCGCCGCGGCGCGGTGCTGCCGTTCGGCGGCCACTTCGTCGCGGGCACGCGACGCCACCGCCACGACGGCGCTGAGCCGTTGCGCGACAGCGCGACCCGATTCCGCGACCGCGGCGGCCACGGCCGCTGCATGTCGACGAGCCTCGCGCGCACGCATCGCGCGCAGTCTGGCCTCACGTTCGGCAGCAGCGGCTCGGCGCAGCGAATCTGCCTTTCCGCGAACGGCGTTCGCACGTTCTTCGGCGGTACGCACCGCCAACCGGGCCTCCACCTCGGCGCCGCGGGCCGCCTCGGCCGCTGCTGTCGTCTCCTGCCGGTTGACAGGCTCGGCTTCGAACGTCGGCTCCTGCTGTGCGTTGTGCAGCCGCTGCTCGAGCTGGGTGAGTTCATCGACGGTTCGGGAACGATTGGCTTCCAGCTCATTTCGCTGCTGGATCAGCCGCTGCCATTCGTCGTCGGCCGAACGGGCGTCCTGACCGAGTCGACCCAACTGCTCGTAGATCGCCGAGATCGCCGCGTCGGATTCGTTCAGCGCGGCCAGCGCCTGCTCCGCGGCGTCCTGACGACTGGCCTGTTCGGCCAGCGCGCCCGACAGAGCCGCCGACAGCTCGTTGACCTGCTTTTCGGCCTCGGCGAGCTCGGCGCGCGCCTTCTCGACCTCCGATGCGATCTCGAGCGTGCTGGGTTTGCGATCCGACCCGCCGCTGACCCATCCCGGGCCCACGAGGTCACCGTCGGTGGTGACCGCCCGCAGCGTCGGATGCGCTGCGACCGCGTCCAGCGCAGCGGCCAGGTCCGAGACCACCACGACGTCGGAGAGCATGGCGCGCACCGCACCCTGCAGTCGCGGTGGCGCCTCGACCAGATCCACCGCGCGCACCGCACCGCCGGGCAACGACTGTGCCTGCGGCACTTCGCGGTTCGGCCAATCGCTGAGCACGATCGCCGCACGGCCGCCGTCGGACTCCTTGAGCGCCGCGACCGCTGCGCGGGCGGCCCCCGGGCTCTCGGCGGCCACCGCGTCGGCCGCGGCACCGAGCACCGCCGCGACGGCCACCTCGTAGCCGCTGCGTACCTTCAGCAGGTTGGCGACCGAACCGAGAAGCCCTGCCCCACTGCGGTTCTTCTGCAGCCACGCGGCGCCGTCCTTGCGGTCGAGGCCCACCGAGAGGGCTTCGATACGCGCTCGCAGCGAGGCCACCTGCCGTTCGGCGCCGCGCTCGGCGGCCTGCAGTTCGGCGACCCGTTCGTCGGCGAGCCGCAGGGCGGCGACCGTCCGATCGTGGTGTTCGTCGAGCCCGACCTCGCCGGCGTCGAGTTCACCGACGCGACTCTGCACGGTCTCGAACTCGGCCTGGGTCTGCTGCGCGCGGGTGGCGGCCTCGTCGATGGTGCCGGTGAGGCGGGCGACGGTCTCATCGATCGATTCCACGCGGGTGCGCATCGTGTCGACCTGGCCGGCCAGCCGCGCCAGACCCTCGCGGCGGTCGGCTTCGGCCCGCGCGGCGGCAAGGTGCGCACGTTCGGCCTCGGCGGCGATGCGCTCGCGTTCGGTGAGTTCGGCGCGGGCCGCCTCGAGCTTTCCGCGCGACTCGGTCAACTCGCCGAGCAGCCGGCGCTCTTGTTCGGCGACCTCGTCGGCTTGGGCGTCCAGGGCGTCGGGATCCGGGCCCGTCGACGCCTCGGGCTCGGTGTCGAGATGCTGTGCGCGCTCGTTGGCGATGCGGACCGTCGCGCCGACGCGTTCGGCGAGGGCGGACAGCGCGAACCACGTCTGCTGAGCCGCGTCCGCGCGTTCGCTCAGGCTGCCCACCGCCGCCTCATGCGCGGCCAGCTCGGCGGTCTTGGCTTCCAGCCGCGTCGCGATCTCATCGTGTTCGCGCCGCAGCGTGGTCTCGGCCTGGTTGGTGTTGTCGAACTCGGCGCGGCGGGTGACCAGGTCGTCGGCGGCCAGCCGCAACCGCGCGTCGCGCAGATCGGCCTGGATGGTCTGGGCGCGCCGGGCCATCTCGGCCTGCCGTCCGAGCGGTTTGAGTTGACGACGCAGTTCGGTGGTCAGGTCGGTCAGCCGGTTCAGGTTGGCCGACATCGCGTCGAGCTTGCGGACCGCTTTCTCCTTGCGCTTGCGGTGTTTGAGGACACCGGCGGCCTCCTCGATGAACGCCCGCCGGTCCTCGGGGCGCGACTCGAGGATCTCGGAGAGCTTCCCCTGTCCGACGATGACATGCATCTCGCGGCCGATGCCGGAGTCCGACAGCAGTTCCTGGACGTCCATCAACCGGCAGCTGCTGCCGTTGATCTCGTACTCGCTGCCGCCGTCGCGGAACATCCGCCGGGTGATCGACACCTCGGAGTACTCGATCGGCAGCGAGTTGTCGGAGTTGTCGATCGTCACCGTCACCTCGGCGCGACCCAGCGGCGGGCGCGACGACGTCCCCGCGAAGATGACGTCCTCCATTTTGCCGCCGCGCAGCGTCTTGGCGCCCTGCTCACCCATCACCCAGGTGAGCGCGTCGACGACATTGGACTTGCCCGAGCCATTGGGCCCGACCACGCACGTGATGCCTGGCTCGAAGCGCAGAGTCGTCGGCGAAGCAAACGACTTGAAGCCCTTCAGGGTCAGACTCTTGAGGTGCACGACGTGCCACACTACCGCCGCGGCGGCTATCGCTCGGTGAACCCTTGTAGCGAGTCGCGAGGTTCTGTGAAGTCGGCGACGACGTTGTCGACCCGGCCCGGTGTTTCTCCGCTTTGCAGCAGGTCAAGCAGCCGCTGACAGGATTCGCGCGGGCCCTGGGCGACGACTTGAACCCGGCCGTCGGGCTTGTTCGCGGCGAATCCGGTCAGCCCGAGTTCCAGGGCGCGGGCGCGCGTCCACCACCGAAACCCGACACCCTGGACGCGCCCGTGCACCCAAGCGGTCAGGCGTACCTCAGCTAACTCCTGCATCATCTACCTCAAATGTCACTTGGGTCCCAGACTTGAGGGTGCGGCCGACGGTGCAGACCTGGTCGACGGCGCGCTCGACCACCGTGAGCACCCGCGCCCGCTCCTGCTCGGAGAGCCCGGACAGGTCGAGTTCCATCCGCTCTTCGAGCAGCGGGTAGCGCTCCTGCTCGCGGTCGGCCGCCCCGGAGACGCGAATCGTGGTGCGGTACTGCTCGCCGAGGCGCCGCTGCAGGGGCACGTCGCTGGCCATCCCACTGCAGGCTGCCAGCGCGATCTTCAACAGCTCGCCCGGGGTGAAGACGCCCTCGACGTCCTCGCCGCCGACGAGCACCTCCGCACCGCGCGAGCTGCGGCCGACATACCGTCGCTGTCCCGTGCGCTCAACCCAGAGTTCGGTCATGTCTTCCCTTTCCGCGAGAGTCCCCTTGTTCCGCGAGCGTGCGTGTCTGCACACGACACGCCGCCGTAGGACACCGGTTTGGGCACGCTCGCCGCCGCGCGAGCGTGCAGTGTTGCAGTGGCGGCGCCGTGTCGCAGTTCTTTGCGCACATTCGTCGAGGCGCGAATGTGCGGGAAGTGCTGAAATTTCGCGGCGTGTCGTGTGCAGACACGCACGCTCGCGGGAAGGAGCGCGGTCATGTCCGTCGCACCCTCGGCCGGGGCTGGCATTTCGGGCAGTAGAACGACGAGCGGTTCATGAACTTCTCCCGCCGCATGACTGCCCCGCAACGCCGACACGGTTCCCCTTCGCGTCCGTAGGCGTCCAGCGACCGGTCGAAGTAGCCCGACTCGCCGTTGACGTTGACATACAGCGAGTCGAAGGACGTCCCGCCCTGCGCCAGCGCCTCGCTCATCACCTCGGCGGCCGCGTCGAGCACTTCGGCCAGCTTCGGTCGGCTCAGAGACGACGCCGGCCGGGCCCCGTTGATTTTGGCGCGCCACAGCGCCTCGTCGGCATAGATGTTGCCGATGCCCGACACCACGGTCTGGTCGAGCAGTTGACGTTTGATTTCGGAGTGCTTGCCGCGCAAGACCTTCACGACACCATCCCGGTCAAAGCGCGGGTCGAGTGGGTCACGCGCGAGATGTGCGACCGGCACCGGAACGTCGGTCCCGTCGACGGTGACCATGTCGGTGAGCATCCACCCGCCGAACGTGCGCTGGTCGACGAAGCTCAGCGCGGTCCCGTCGTCCAGAAGCGCGGCGATGCGCAGGTGGTCCTCCCGCGGCAGCGGCCCGAGCAGCATCTGTCCGCTCATTCCGAGGTGCACGACCAGCGCGGAGCCGTCGTCCAGAGTCAGCCACAGGTACTTACCCCGCCGCCCGGTACCGGTGATCGTGCTGTCGAGCAGGCGCGCCGTCAGATCCGCGGGACCGGCCTCGTGCCGTCGCACCGCGCGCGGATGATGTACGCGCACAGCGGTGATGGTCTTGTCGACGACGTGTGCGTCCAATCCGCGGCGGACGACCTCGACTTCGGGAAGCTCAGGCATCAACCTCTGCGGTCAGCGCGTTCCACGCCGCCGCGGCCGCCTTGAGCTCGGCCTCCTTCTTGGTGCGCCCGACGCCCCTGCCGTATTCGGTGTCGGTGACGACGACCGTCGCGGTGAACTCCTTGTCGTGGTCTGGTCCCGTCGAGGTGACGACGTAGGCCGGCGCGCCCAGGCCCCGCGAGGCGGTCAATTCCTGCAGGCTGCTCTTCCAGTCAAGCCCGGCTCCCAATGTGGGCGCGGTGTCCAGCAGTTTGCCGAAAAGCCGAAGGATGACGTCGCGCACGACCGCGTTGCCATGCTCCAAATATATTGCGCCCAACAGGGATTCGACGCCGTCGGCCAGGATGCTGGCCTTGTCCGCGCCGCCCGAGTTCAGCTCGCCTTTGCCGAGCAACAGGTAGGCGCCGAGCCCGTCATCGGACAACTGGCGACCGACGTCTGCGAGCGCCTGGGTGTTGACGATGCTGGCGCGCAGCTTGGCCAGATCGCCCTCGGACCGGTCGGGGTGCCGGTGGTAGAGCTCCTCGGTGACGGTCAGTCCGAGCACGGCGTCGCCGAGAAACTCCAGTCGCTCGTTGGTCGGCAGCCCGCCGTTCTCGTAGGAGTAGCTGCGATGAGTGAGCGCCATGGTGAGCAGTTCGTCGGGCAGCTCGACACCCAGCGCCGCCAGCAGCGCGGCGCGGTCAGTCACGCGTGTCCTCGCGATCGTCGGCTCCGCCCACAGTGTCGAACATGCCGGCCAGTTTCGCCCAGCGCGGATCGATCTGCTCATGGCGGTGACCCGGTTCGGCGGTGGCCAACGCCACGCCGCAGTCCGGGCACAGGCCCGCGCAGTCGGGCCCGCACAGCGGCGCGAACGGCAGCACCAGACCGACGGCGTCGATGATCGGCTGTTCGAGGTTGACGGTGTCGTCCACCACGCGACCGACCTCGTCGGCTTCGGTGGTCTCGTCGGTGGCGCTGTCGGGATAGGCGAACAGTTCGGTGAGCTGAATTTCGACATCGCCGGTGACCGGCGTCAGGCATCGTGCACAGTCGCCCGACGTCGGCGCCGACACCGTCCCGGAGACCAGGACGCCCTCCGACACCGACTCGATGCGCAGGTCGAGCGCCAGCGGTGCTCCCGGCTCGATCCCGATCAGGTCGAGTCCGATGCGTGACGGGCTGGGCACCGTCTCGCAGACAGCCATCATCGACCCGGGCCGCCTACCGAGCCGGGAAATGTTGATCACGAGCGGCGATTGTGACGCGCGATGCGCCGCCGCTTTGGCATGCGTCGCCATGAGTATCGAGTTTACGGCGACGGGTTATTGGCGGCCCTCCGCGCTCAGCGGGCCGCGTAGTCGTGCGTGCCCGCGGCCGTGCGAAGTTGGTGACGACCTCGACCGACGGAGCGCAACGTGCCGTTGAGGAAGTCCTCGAATTCGGCGAGCTTGCTGTCGACGTAGATGTCGCACTCGCCGCGCAGTCGATCGGCCTCGGCGTGGGCCGAGTCGATCAACCGCGTCGCCTCGGCGGTCGCGGTCTGCACGATCTCGGTCTGCGACACCAGACGCTGCTGTTCCTTGATGCCCTCTTGCACAGCCTTCTCGTAGGCCAGGTTGCCGCTCTCGATGAGCCGATCGGCTTCGGTCTTGGCCCGTCCGGTGCTGGCCTCGTACTCGCGCTTGGCGGTGGCGGCGACGCGGTTGGCCTCCTCGCGGGCCTCGCCGACCATCCGCTCGCTGTGCTGGCGAGCCTCGGCCACCATGCGATCGGCCTGCGCCTTGGCGTCGGCAAGCAACCGGTCAGCCTCCGCGCGGGCGTGGTTCAGGACGGAGTCCGCCTCGGCGGTGGCCGTGGACACCATCGAGTCGGAGTGGTCCTTGGCCTCGCGCAGCATCCCGTCGCGGGCATCGAGGACGTCCTGCGCATCGTCGAGCTCACCGGGAATCGCGTCCTTGATGTCGTCGATCAGCTCCAGGACATCGCCGCGGGGCACGACGCAGCCTGCCGTCATCGGCACGCCGCGGGCTTCTTCCACAATCGCGCTCAGTTCGTCGAGCGCCTCAAAAACTCGGTACACGGCAACACCCTCCAGGCGTAGTTGACAGTTACTAGTGTGCCTGGTGTTACCCCTGTGACTCAGCTTCCGCCCCGGTGTGTCGCCCGGGACCTCGGAAATTCATGGATTGCTGAGTCCCTCCACTCCCCAGGCCGCAACTCCCGGCTGAATTGCTGCTCGCATTATGTCAATCCGCATCAGAGGGGTCGAATGCAGCGGAAAAACCCGCCCCCGGTCGCCGTCACGCCATGGCGTCCGGCCGGCCGGGGGCGGGCGAGTTCTCGTCGAAACTGAACGTGTGCGCGAGAAAATCCACGATTCGCCGAACACAGGTTCAGAATCGGCGGCAGATGAGGGCGGCTATTTCACCGCCGCGCCGATGAGGTCACGAGCCCGGTCGAGCATCGAGGCGAACGGTCCGAGCGCGAAATTGGCCTTGGCCGACTCGACGCCGGCGTGCGGGTGGGTCGGCGCGATCGCCTCGGCGGCCTGAACGGCGCCCGCCATCCGCTTGAGGTCGTCACCGTCGAGGTTCTTCTGCAGGTGGCTGAACTCCTCGCGCTCCTCGAGCTCGGCGTGCTCGATCACGTCCTCGCGGAACTTCTTGAGCTCGTCGATGAACTCCTTGGACCCGATGTCCATCTTCTCCAGCCGCGAGAGGAACTCCTTGGCCTCGTGCTCCTCCTTGAGACGGGCGTCGACGATCGCCTCGCCGTCGGCGACCTCCTTGCGGGCGCGCGGGTGGACCACCATCTCCTCGGCGGTCTCGTGGACGGCCAGCAGCTGCCGCAGGTCGGCGAACGCCTTCTCACGCGCTTCGGTTTCCGATGCGTTCAGCACTTCTTCGAACAGGTCCTTGATCAGGTTGTGTTGATCGGTCAGAAACTTCACGACGTCGTCGGTGTTCTGGACGAACGTTTCAGCCATGGCAGAAACCTCCTGCATTTCGGTAGTGGTGGGGGCGCGAATGGGCTGTGCGCCTCCACCTGACTACCCCGACTGAAGCGGGTTAACCCTGGCCGAGCTTGGCCTGCAGGCGCGTGTTGACCGCGGCCGGAAGCAGTTCGGAGACGTCGCCGCCCATGGACGCGACCTCCTTGGCCAACGACGACGACACGAACGAGTATTGCGGCGTCGCGGCGACGAAGAACGTGTCGACGCCCGCGATGTGCTTGTTCATCTGCGCCATCTGCAGTTCGTATTCGAAGTCGGCGCCGCTGCGCAGACCCTTGACGATCGCTGTGACGCCGCGCTGCCGGGCGAAATCGACCACCAGGCCCTGACCCGATTCGACGCGAAGGTTCGGCAGGTGCTCGGTGGACTCCTCGATCATCGCGATGCGCTCGTCGAGCGTGAACATCCCCTTTTTGTTGGGGTTGACCAGAACGGCGACGATCACCTCGTCGAACTGCGCGGCCGCGCGCTCGAAGATGTCGACGTGGCCGAGGGTGACCGGGTCGAAGGATCCGGGGCATACCGCGCCGCTCATGAGCGAAGACGCTAGCAGGGTCGCTCCGGGGCCTCGGCAAGCTCCAGGCGGGTGTCGCCGTAGGTGCGCGACGGCCAGACGTGCCACCCCGGCGGCCACGTCAGAGGCCGTCCACTCGCCGCGCGCTCCACGACGACGACGGTTCCCGGTCCGGCCCAACCCCGTTCGGTGAGCAGCGTCAGCACCGACTCGACCTCCTCGGCGGTGACGTCGTACGGCGGATCGGCAAGGACGAGGTCGACCGGTCGCGTGCAGCCCGCGGTCAGCACATCGGCGACGGCACCGCGCCGCACGCTCGCCCCGGTGACGCCGAGCGCCGCGATGTTGTCGGCGATGACTTGCGCGGCGCGCCGGTCGGACTCGACGAATGTCGCCTCCGCCGCACCGCGCGAGAGTGCCTCGAGCCCGAGTGCACCCGACCCGGCGTACAGATCGAGCACCGCGATCCCGCCGAACTCGACGCGCGCGGCCAGCACGTTGAACAACGATTCCCGCACCCGGTCGGTGGTGGGACGGGTTCCTCCCCCAGACCTGTTCTGGGGCACGGTGATTCGTCGACCGCCCAGCGCGCCGGCGATGATGCGGGTCAGCTGACCACCACCAGCAGATCGCCGCCTTCGACCTGTTCTGTCTCCGCGACCGCGATGCGGGTCACCTTGCCTGCCTTGGGTGCGGTGATGGCGGCTTCCATCTTCATGGCCTCGATCGTGGCGATCGTCTGACCGGCCTGCACCTCGTCGTCGACGGCGACGCCGACGGTCACCACACCGGCGAAGGGCGCCGCGATGTGGTCGGGATTGGACTTGTCGGCCTTCTCTGCGGTGGGGATGTCGCTGGCGACGTTGCGGTCGCGCACGAGCACCGGACGCAGTTGGCCGTTGAGGATGCACATCACCGTGCGCATGCCGCGCTCGTCGGGATCGGAGATCGCCTCGAGCCCGATCAGCAGTTCGACTCCCCGCTCCAGCCGGACCCGATGCTCCTCGTCGCTGCGCAGCCCGTAGAAGAACTGGTTCGCCGACAGGCTCGACGTGTCACCGTACTGCTCGCGGTGGGCCTCGAGTTCCTTTGTGGGGCCGGGGAACAGCAACCGGTTCAGCGCGGCCTGCCGTTTCGGGCCCGCCTGGGCGAGCACCGCTTCGTCCTCCTCGCTGAGTTCCTCCTGCGACTTGGCCGGCGCACGACCGGCCAGCGCCTTGGTGCGCAGCGGTTCGGGCCATCCGCCGGGCGGGTCGCCGAGTTCGCCGCGCAGGAAGCCGATCACCGAATCCGGAATGTCCAACCGCGCTGGGTCCGAGGCGAATTCATCGGCGCTGATGCCCGCCCCGAGCAGCGCCAGCGCGAGGTCGCCCACCACCTTCGACGACGGGGTCACCTTCACCAGCCGGCCCAGTACCCGGTCGGCAGCGGCGTAGTTGGCTTCGATCTCCTCGAAGCGGTCGCCGAACCCGAGCGCGATGGCCTGCTGGCGCAGGTTCGACAGCTGGCCGCCGGGGATCTCGTGGTGATACACCCGCCCCGTCGGAGAAGGAGGCCCAGACGCCACAACATCGAACGGCGCGTACACCTTTCGCAGCGCTTCCCAGTACGGCTCGAGGTCGCAGACCGCCTGCAGCGACAGCCCGGTGTCGTACTCGGTGTGCGCGGCCGCGGCCACGATCGAGCTCAGCGCCGGCTGGCTGGTGGTGCCGGCCAGCGGCGCCGACGCACCGTCGACGGCGCTCGCGCCCGCCTGCCACGCCGCCAGATACGTCGCCAACTGGCCGCCCGGGGTGTCGTGGGTGTGCACGTGCACGGGCAGATCGAACCGGCTGCGCAGCGCGCTGATCAACGTGTGCGCGGCGTGCGGGCGCAGCAGCCCGGCCATGTCCTTGATCGCCAGGACATGGGCGCCCGCGTCGACGATCTGCTCGGCGAGCTTCAGGTAGTAGTCCAGCGTGTAGAGGTTCTCGCCGGGGTCCGACAGGTCCCCGGTGTAGCTCATCGCGACTTCGGCCACCGCCGTGCCGGTTTCGCGTACCGCGTCGATGGCCGGGCGCATCGATTCGACGTTGTTGAGCGCGTCGAAGATGCGGTAGATGTCGATGCCCGTCGCGGTCGCCTCGGCGACGAAGGCGTGGGTGACGGTCTCCGGATACGGGGTGTAGCCGACGGTGTTGCGGCCGCGTAGCAGCATCTGCAGGCAGATGTTCGGGACGGCTTCGCGCAGCGCGGCCAGCCGCTCCCACGGGTCTTCTTTCAAGAACCGAAGCGCCACATCGTAAGTCGCCCCGCCCCAGCATTCGAGCGAGAGCAGCTGCGGGGTCATCCGCGCGACGTAGGGCGCCACCATCAACAGCCCGGTGGTACGCACCCGGGTGGCCAGCAGCGACTGATGGGCGTCGCGGAACGTCGTATCGGTGACCGCCAACGGTTTGGAGTCGCGCAGCCAGCGGGCGAACCCCTCGGGACCGAGTTCGGTGAGCAGTTGCCTGCTGCCGTCGGGCGCCGGCGCCTGCAGATCGATGTCGGGCAGCTTGTCCTGCGGGTACACCGACGCGGTTCGCGGGCCGTGCGGCTGATTGACCGTCACGTCGGCCAGGTAGTTGAGGATCTTGGTGCCGCGGTCGGCGGGCGTTCTGGCGGTCAACAGATACGGGCGCTCGTCGATGAACGACGTGTTGACGCGTCCGGCCCGGAAGTCCGGATCGTTGACCACCGCTTGCAGGAACGGGATGTTCGTCGACACCCCGCGGATGCGGAACTCGGCCAGCGCGCGGCGGGCGCGCGCCACCGCGGTGCCGAAGTCGCGTCCGCGGCACGTCAGCTTCACCAGCATCGAGTCGAAGTGCGCGCTGATCTCCGCGCCCAGGTGGGTGCCGCCGTCCAGCCGGATGCCCGCGCCGCCCGGGGTGCGGTATCCGGTGATGCGGCCGGTGTCGGGCCGAAAACCGTTGGCGGGGTCCTCGGTGGTGATCCGACACTGCAGCGCGAAACCACGCGGCGACGGCAGCGCCTCCTGGCTCAAGCCGAGGCTCTCGAGCGTCTCCCCATCGGCGATGCGCAACTGGCTGGACACCAGATCGACATCGGTGATCTCCTCGGTGACCGTGTGCTCGACCTGGATGCGCGGGTTGCACTCGATGAACACGTAATGGCCGCGCTCGTCGAGCAGGAACTCGACGGTGCCCGCGAACGTATAGCCGATCTGCCGGGCGAACGCGACCGCGTCCTGGCAAATCCGTTGTCGCAGTTCGTCTGAGAGGTTCGGGGCGGGCGCCAGCTCGATGACCTTCTGGTGCCTGCGCTGCACGCTGCAGTCCCGTTCGAACAGGTGCATCACGTTGCCGTGGGTGTCGGCCAGGATCTGCACCTCGATGTGGCGGGGGTTGAGCACGGCCTGCTCGAGGTACAGCGTCGGGTCGCCGAACGCCGATTCGGCTTCGCGCGCCGCGGCATCGATCGCGTCGGCCAACGCGTCGATGTCGGCTACCCGCCGCATCCCCCGGCCGCCGCCGCCGGACACCGCTTTGACGAACAACGGAAACTCCAGGGACTCCGCGGCGGCCATCAGCTCCTCGGCCGAGGCCGACGGGGCCGACGAGTTGAGCACCGGCAGCCCGGCCGAGCGGGCCGCATCGATCGCCCGCGACTTGTTACCCGTCAGCTCGAGCACCTCGGCACTGGGCCCGACGAAGGTGATCCCGGCCTGCGCGCACGCCGCCGCCAATGCCGGATTCTCCGACAGGAAGCCGTATCCCGGATAGACCGCGTCGGCTTCTGCATGCTGTGCGACCCGGATGATCTCCTCGACCGACAGGTAGGCCCGCACGGGGTGACCGGTCTCGCCGATCTGGTAGGACTCGTCGGCCTTCAGCCGGTGCACGCTGTTGCGGTCCTCGTACGGGTAGACCGCGACGGTGTCGATCCCCATCTCGTAGGCGGCCCGGAAAGCGCGGATCGCGATCTCGCCACGATTGGCGACCAGGACTTTAGAGATCATGGGCGATCACGCACGTACTTTAACCTCCGGGCGGATCAGATCAGCGTGGACCAGTAGCTCCAGAAGCGCACGAGGATCAGCAGGAGCAGGCCGGTGAACCACAAGGTGACCAACGACCACCGCCACGTGTGGAGCACTCGCGCAACGGTGTTTCCGCGTTGTGGTGCGAGCGCGATGACCGCGACGACCACCAACAACGGGATCGTCACCGCCCACACCACCATGCAGTACGGGCACAGCGCGCCGATGCGGTAGAGGCTCTGGAAGATGAGCCAGTGCACGAAGGCGGCACCCAACAGCGTGCCGACAGCCAGGCCGGCCCAGTACCAGCGCGGCAACTCGACCTTGGCGAGCGCGAGCACACCGGTCACCACCACGATCGTGAACGAGATGATGCCGATCAACGAGTTCGGAAAGCCGAGCGCGGACGCCTGCGGGGTGACCATCACCGAGCCGCAGGACAGCACCGGATTGAAGCTGCAGGACGGGGTGTACTGCGGATCGATCAGCAGCTCGATCTTCTCGACCGTCAGCGCGAGCGCGGCCGCAAGCCCCAGCACACCCGCGATGAGGATCCACACCGCGCTCGGACGTCCCACCGACGGGCCCGCCGGCTCATGGGCGGTGGGTTCGGACGGCTGGACGGCCCCGGGCGCGGCGAGCGTCACGGCCTCGCCGGCTGGGTCGGATCGGCGTTGGGCGGCGGCGCGCCGGCGTCCAGTGCGGGCACCTCGCCGACGATCTTCTCGATCTCGGCGATCAGCGCGTCGGGTGTCGACGGCGAGTAGTCCTCACCGTTGATCCGGATGGTCGGCGTCGAGTTGACCCCGCTCGCCTTGGCCAGACCCTTGACCATGTCGTTGAAGCGTCCCCCGTTGATGCAGGCCGGAACCTCACCGGTCACCCCTGCCTGACGGGCGACCTCGATCAGCCGGGCGTTGTCCGGGAAGGGTCCCACACCCTCGGGAGGCTGTTGCGCGAAGAGCGCGCCGTGGAACCGCCGAAACGCTTCCGTGTCCGCTTCGGCGACGCAGTAGCCGGCGTTGGCCGCGCGGGTCGAGTAGCCCTGTCCCGCCCGGTCGAGGATCGACACCATGTTGTAGTCGACGGCCACCGCACCGCTGTCGATCAGCCGGTTGATCGTCGGGCCGAACTGCTTCTCGAAGTTCCCGCACGCCGGGCACAGGAAATCCTCGTAGAGCGCCAGCACCGCTTTGGGCTCGGAGGTGCCCTCTTGGGTGATCACATTGCTCGACGCGACGCGGACCGCCCTGGTCTCGCCCTCACCGGGTTTGTCCTCTTTGGTCATCACGATGTAGAGCACCAGCGCGACCGCGAAGATCACGACGACGGCGGTCAGGCCGATCTGCACAGCCCGGTTCCGCCTGCGGTCGGCCGCCTTCAGGTCGTAGCGCGGGGTCTTCTTGGGTTTCGAGGCCACGCAGGTAAGAGTACCGGCGCGATTCCGCCGCCCCGTCAGCCGCGGGCCAGATGCGCGCGCAGCGCCGAGATGACCTCGGCCATCGCGGTGGCACTGTCACCGCCGAACGGGAAGAAGTTCGCGAAGCCGTGGATCAGCGATCCGAACTCCCGGTGGTCGACGCGAACGCCTGCGGCCCGCATGGCCTCGGCGTACTGCCTGCCTTCGTCGCGCAGCGGGTCGAAACCGGCGGTGATGATCAGCGTCGGCGCCAAGCCCGACAGGTCGTCGGCGAGCAACGGTGACACCCGTGGGTCGCCGGGATCGATCCCGCCGCTGAGGTATTTGTCGCGGAACCAGTCGATGTCGTCGCGCGTGAGGAAGTAGCCCTCGGAGAACAGCACCTGCGACCTGGTCGTGTCGCGGTAGTTGACGACCGGATACAGCAGGAACTGGAGGGCGGGTTGCGGTCCCTCGCTGCGGGCGCGGTGCGCGACGAGCGTGGCCTGGTTGCCGCCCGCGCTGTCACCGCCCACGGCGACGCGGTCGGGGTCGGCACCCAGTTCGGTGGCGTGTTCGCACGCCCAGCGGAAGGCGGCGTAGGCGTCGTCGGTGCCCGCGGGGGCGGGATGCTCGGGCGCCAGGCGGTAGTCGACGGACAGCACGTGCATCTGCCCGCGGTGGCAGATCTCGCGGCACAGGTCGTCGTGCGAGTCGATGCTGCCGATGACCTGTCCGCCGCCGTGGAAGAAGACCAGCAGGGCTCCTTCATCGTCGACGGGCCGGTAATGACGCGCGCGGATCGTCCCGGCGGGTCCGGGAATCGACAGATCGGTCACCGACGCGACGGGGATGTTCTGCTTGAAACCAGCGGCCAGGGTTTCGAGTTGGCCACGGGCGGCGGCGACGCCGTCGGCGTTGACCAGACCGTCGATCCCGGTGAGTTTCTGTCCGGCGAGCATCAACTGCAGCGTCGTGTCCAGCGTGTTGCCGTCGATGCTGACCGTGCGGCGCCCGAGCAGGAGGCGCTTGACCGGCTCGGGGATCCGCGGCAACGCGCGAAGGGTGACGCCTGCCGCGGTGTTGACCAGGGCTTCCTTGCGGGTAGGCCGCCACCGGTCATGGACTGGCAGACTTTGGGTCATGGCTTCTCCCTCGATCACGTTGAACGACGGTAATTCGATACCTCAGGTTGGACTCGGAGTTTGGCAGACCCCGCCCGAGGACACCGAACGCGCGGTCGCGACCGCACTGGAGGCCGGATACCGCCACATCGACACCGCCGCGGCGTACCAGAACGAACGTGAGGTGGGTGCGGCGCTCGAGAAGTCGGACGTTCCGCGCGGCGAGGTGTTCATCACCACCAAGCTGTGGAACTCCGATCAGGGTTACGACAGCACGCTGCGCGCCTTCGACAAGAGCATGAAGCGGCTGGGGCTCGACTACCTGGACCTCTACCTCATTCACTGGCCGATGCCGGCCAAGGGTGCGTTCGTCGAGACGTTCAAGGCCTTCGCGCACCTGCGTGAGCAGGGGCGCATCCGGTCGATCGGGGTGAGCAATTTCGAGCCCGAACACGTGCGCGAACTCGTCGACGCGACGGGAATCGTGCCCACGGTCAACCAGATCGAACTGCACCCGCTGCTACAGCAGGAACAGCTGCGCGAGGTGCACGCCCAGCTGGGCATCGCCACCGAGGCGTGGAGCCCGCTGGGCCAGGGCTCGCTGCTGAAGAACGACACCGTGGTCGCGGTCGCCGAGGCGCATGGCAAGACACCGGCCCAGGTGTTGATTAGGTGGCATATGCAGCTCGGCAATATAGTCATCCCGAAGTCGGTGACCCCCGAGAGAATCGTGAGTAACTTCGACGTGTTCGATTTCGAGCTGAGCGAGCAGGACATGGCGTCCGTCTCGGCGCTCGGCGACGGAACTCGGTTGGGCCCCGATCCGCGAACATTCGAATTCACGGGGTAGGTGAAATGACCGAAACGCCGGGCAATGCGGCCGCGGTTCCGACCGTCACGCTCAACGACGACCACACGATGCCGGTCTTCGGACTCGGCGTCGGCGAGCTGTCGGAGTCCGAGACCGAGGAGGCGGTGCTGGCGGCGCTCTCCGCCGGGTACCGGCTGATCGACACCGCCGCGTCGTACGGCAACGAGGAAGCGGTCGGACGGGCCATCAAGGCGTCCGGGGTGCCTCGCGACGAGATCTTCGTCACCACCAAGCTCGCCACTCCCGATCTGGGCTTCCAGTCGTCGCAGGACGCGCTGAAGGCCAGCCTGGGCAGGCTCGGGCTCGATTACGTCGACCTCTACCTCATCCACTGGCCCGCCGGCGAGCAGGGCAAGTACGTGGACAGCTGGGGCGGGTTGATGAAGCGCAAGGAGGTCGGCGACACGAAGTCGATCGGGGTGGCCAACTTCCACGCCGAGCACCTTTCGGACGTCATCGACCTGTCGTTCTTCACCCCGGCGGTCAACCAGATCGAGCTGCATCCGCTGCTCAGCCAGGCCGAGCTGCGGGAGGTCAACGCCGGTTACGGCATCGTCACCCAGGCGTACGGCCCGCTGGGGGTCGGCCGCCTGCTGGAGAACGAGACGGTGACTACGGTGGCGCAGGCGCACGGCAAAACCCCGGCGCAGGTGCTCATCCGGTGGAACGTGCAGCTCGGCAACGCGGTCATCGCCCGCTCGTCGAAGCCCGAGCGCATCGCCTCGAACCTCGAGGTGTTCGACTTCGAGCTCACCGACGACGAGATGGCCTCACTCAACGGCCTCGACGAGGGCACGCGGTTCCGCCCGGACCCCGAAACCTACACCGGCACATAGCCCTTGGCGGGGCTCACCCCGGCCCCTTTTAGGGCCTCAGCCCGTCGGGCAGGTGGCGGCGGCGTCGCGCAGCGCGGTGGCCGACGGTGCGTCGATCGGCAGTCGGTATCCGCGCAGCACCGCGATGAACTGCATCGCGTACTGGCAGTGAAACGCCGCATTGGGCGGCATCCAGGTCGCGGGCTCCTGATCCCCCTTGTCCTGGTTGGCGTTTCCGGCCACCGCGATGAGGTTCGCTGGATCGTTGGCGAACCGGACGCGTAGGTCTTCTGGCCAGTTGCGCGCCCCGAGATCCCAGGCGAGCGCCAACGGCACTATATGGTCGATCTGCACTGCGGCCCCGGTCTTCTCGCCGCGGGTGAACGCGACGACGGCGTTGGTGTACGGGTCGTGCAGCGTTCCGGTCGCAACGGCGTCGGGACAGCGCTTGATCGACACGAATGTCTTGTCGTCGAGGTCGCGATTGAGAATGTCGTTGCGGGTGTCGCAGCCGTTGTGCCCGCCGGGGGCCGAGTTGTCGTCGGTCCAGCTGTCCCCGAAAGCCGCTCTGCGATAGTCATATCCGCGAATTCGCAGCGGTATGACGGGAACGTCCACGAGAACGTCGACGCCGGGCGCCACGGTCGGGATGTCGGCGCGCGCGATGAATTGGGCCCGATCGCCCGCCGAGTTGACCGCCTGTACGGCGACGATCACCGCGATCGCGACGATCGTCGTCAGCCACAGCAGATGCCTGCGCTTCATGCCTTGTCCAGGAACTCGACGCGGTCGTCGCTGACGAACGGGGTGGCCAGCGCCGCCATACCCGGGTTGTCGGGATCGTCCTCGTACAACCGCGCGCAGAAGTCACGGGCCGTCAGGATGATGTCGAGGTGCTCCTGCAGCGACAGGAACCGGAGCGTGATCGCGCGACCGGATTGGTTGAAGCCCAACACATCTCCCTCCTGCCGCTCGTAGAGGTCGAGGTCGGCGAGCTTGAACCCGTCCAGGGTTGATGCGACGGCGGTCAGCCGGGCGCCGGCCTTGGAGCCCTGCGGGAGTCTGGTGACGAGCAAACACAGGCTCGGGTGCTGCCCGCGGCCGATCCGCCCGCGCAACTGGTGCAGCTGGCTGATGCCGAACCGGTCGGCGTCCATCACGACCATCACCGTCGCGTTCGGCACGTCGACGCCGACCTCGATGACGGTGGTGCACACCAGCACGTCGATCTCGCCCGCGCGGAAGGCGGCCATCACGGCGTCCTTCTCGTCGGCGGGCAGCCTGCCGTGCATGAGCCCCAACCGCAGGCCCGCGAGCGGGCCGCGGCTGAGTCGGGCGAACAACTCGACGACCGTGATCGGCGGCGGACCACCCTCCTTGTCGTTGGCCGACTTGTCGTTCTCGTCGATCCGCGAGGCCACCACGTACGCCTGCCTGCCCTGGCTCACCTCTTCGGTGATGCGTTGCCATACGCGTTCCAGCCAGCGCGGGTGCTCGCTGAGGAAGACGGTGTTGGTGGTGATCGGTTGCCTGCCCCGCGGCAGCTCGCGCAGCGTCGAGGTCTCCAGGTCGCCGTAATGGGTCAGGGCGACGGTGCGCGGTATCGGGGTGGCCGTCATCACCAATAGATGTGGTGTGACGCCCTCAGGGGCCTTGCCGCGCAACCGATCCCGTTGCTCCACGCCGAACCGGTGCTGCTCGTCGACGACCACCATGCCGAGGCGGTCGAACTCGACGGCGTCCTGCAGCAAGGCGTGGGTGCCGATGACGATGCCCGCCTCGCCGCCTGCTACCTCGTCGCGTACCGCGCGTTTCTGCTGCGCCGTCATTGATCCGGTCAGCAGCGCGATGCGGGTGGCACCGTCCACACCACCGAGTTGGCCCGCCATCGCCAGTGGGCCGAGAACGGCGCGGATCGAGCGGGCATGTTGTGCGGCAAGGACTTCGGTGGGTGCGAGCAGTGCGCACTGATAGCCGGCGTCGACCATCTGCAGCATCGCCAGCACCGAGACGATCGTCTTACCCGAACCCACTTCACCCTGCAGCATGCGGTTCATCGGTCGAGTGCTTGCCAGCTCCTCGGAGATGACGTCGAGCACGTCCTTTTGGCCGTCGGTCAATTCGAACGGCAGCTGTTCGCGCATGGCGCCGACGAGCCCGTCGTCACGACGCTCGGCGGGCGGACCCGACTCGCTGCGCTCGCCGTGACGTCGACCGACCAGTGCCCATTGCAGACCGATGGCCTCGTCGTAGGTCAGACGTGCGATGGCCGCGTCCCGGGCGGCCGACCTCTCAGCGGTGTGGATCGCCCGCAGCGCCTGATCCTCGGTGATCAAACCGTGTTGTCGGAGAAAGGCTTTCGGTAGCGGTTCGGGGATGGGATCCAACACGTCGAGCACTTGACGCACACAGGCGTAGATCTCCCAGGTCTGGACCTTCTTGTTGGCGGGATAGATCGGGAAGAAGTCGCGTTCGAATGCCGCCAACAGGTCCTCACCGGTGGCCCCCGATGCTTCGGCGATCGCCTTGAGCGATCTGGACCCCCGCACACCGCCGGTCTCGTGCAGCACGAGGAATGCCGGATGGGTCAGCTGCATGGTGCCCTTGAAGTAGCCGACCTCCCCCGACAGCATCACCTTCGCACCTTCGACCAACTGCTTCTTGAGGTACTTGACGTTGAAGAACGTCGCGGTCACCTTCGGTGTTCTGTGCCCGAGGGTGACGACGAGGTACTCGCGGCGGGGTTGCCGGTTCGTCAACTTCAGGTCCGCCTTGGTGATGGTGTCGACGAACGTGACGTGGACGCCCTCTTCGAGCTCCTCACCCTCGCCGGCCGTCGTCATCTCGTCGCTGTACTTGCGGGGATAGTGGCGCAGCAGATCGTTGACCGTGTGGATGCCGAAGTGCTCGGCGAGTGGGTCGGCGGCCTTCTTGCCGAGCACGAAGTCGAGACGGTCGGACAACGTCGCCACGGTTACTCCACCCCGATCAGCAAGGCGTCGCCGCGGTGGCCGGTGTGGTAGGTCACCAGTTCGGCGCCCAGATGCCGGTCGTGCACGTGCTCGGCGAGGGCGGCCGCGACGCCCTCGTCGACCCCGGTGCCGGTGAGAACCGTGACGAGTTCGCCGCCGGCGGCCAGCAGCAGATCGATCAGCCCGGCCCCCGCCGCGACCAGGTCGTCGCCGACGATCAGAACCTCGTCGCCGGAGATGCCGAGGCCGTCGCCCGGCTTGCACATCCCGGCCCAGGTGAGCGCCTCCTCGGTGGCGATCCGTACCGAGCCGTGCCGGGCGCCCGCGGCGGCCCTGGCCATGGTGTAGCCGTCGTCGACGGCCTCGCGCGAGTCGTCGTGGACCGCTAGCGCCGCCAACCCCTGAACCATGGACGCCGTGGGTACGGGCACCACGTCGACGCCCCAGCCCATGGCGGCCGTGCAGCCGGCGACCAGTTCCTCGGCGGCGACGTATCCGTTCGGCAGGATCATCGCCTGGCCCGCGTCGGCGTTGACCAGCGCGTGCAGCAGCTGCTTGGCGCTGACGGGCGCGTCGTCCTCGATTCGCAGCACGTGGGCGCCCTCGGCCGCGAACAACGCCTCGGCGCCCTGCCCGTCGACGACGGCGAGCACCGTCCGCCCACGCGACCATGCCCCCACCGGGCGGGTGCCGGTGCCGGTGAGAGCGGTGATCTGAATGCGGCTGGTCGTGCCCACCGCGAGGCCGGCCTCGACGGCGGCGCCGGCGTCGTCGGCGTGCACGTGCACCGAGTAATGGCCGCTACCGGCCGACGGGGCGGCGATGGCCACCGAGTCACCCAGCGCGTCGAGGTCGCTGCGCAGTTTGTCCACTCCCGCCGGGTCGCATCCGCTGAGCAGGTACATCACCTCGAACTGTGGAGCCGCGTGCGGCCGGGTGGCAGCGGGGTCGGCGGGCGGCGGCGCGGAGACGTACTCCGGCCTACGCGGAGCGCTGCCGGTCAGCGTCGTGCTCATCGCGTCCAGCAGTACCAGCAGGCCGCGGCCTCCGGCGTCCACCACGCCCGCGCGGGCCAGCACGTCGAGTTGGCCGGTGGTCCTCTCCAACGACCGCGCCGCGGCATCGGCGGCCCTGCCGACGACGTCGGGCAGTTCGGCGCCGTCGGTCGACGCGCGCTCGGCAGCCTCGGCCGCGTCCTGGAGCACGGTGACGATGGTGCCCGGCACCGCCTCACCCATCGCCCGAATCACCAGCACCACGGCGTGGTTCAGCATGGCGGCGAACAGCGGACCGTCCACCCTGTCGAGAGCACCGCGCAGGTCGGCCGAGGCTTGCGCGGTGACCTCGGCCAACGCGCGCAGAATCTGGGACAGGATCACGCCGGAGTTACCCCGCGCCCCGTGGATGGCGCCCCGCGCCAGCGCGGCCGCGACCTCGGCGACGTCGTGGGCGCCGGCCAGCGCGTCGGCCTGCGCCCATGCCGAACGCATGGTGAACAGCATGTTCGTGCCGGTGTCGGCGTCGGCGACCGGGAACACGTTGAGCCGGTTGATCTCGTCGGTGTGGGTGATGAGGTCACCGACCGCGGTGTGTGACCACTTCTGCAGCGTCGCGGCATCGAGCAGTCGAGCCGACATGCTTAACCTCCGCAGAAATGTGACACCCCACGCACCCCGCCGTGCCGGTCAGCCTAGCGATCGGACCCGACAGCCTCGGCACAACGTTCACCGGCCGGTAGGCTGATGCGGGCTCGCACTCAGCGGTGGGATGGCATTTTGGCGTTCGATGCGGCTGCCGGTATCCTGGTCAGGTTGTCGGGTCGAGCCGCGCCGGTCGCGGTGCCGCGACCCGGACCCCACGTACTGATCTGAGGAGTTCTGCATATGGCTGCCGTGTGCGATATCTGCGGGAAGGGACCCGGCTTCGGCAAGTCGGTCTCGCACTCCCATCGCCGGACCAGCCGTCGCTGGGATCCCAACATCCAGACCGTGCGCGCCGTGACCCGTCCCGGGGGCAACAAGCAGCGCATGAACGTGTGCACCTCGTGCATCAAGGCCGGGAAGGTCTCGCGGGGCTGACCCGCGGGCGGTTGCCGCAGCCGGCGACCGGGTAGCCCGTACTGCATGACCTCTCGTGCAGCTGCAAGATCGACCCTGATCGCTCTGGCGTCCGGATGTGCGCTGGCCCTTCTGACGGCGTGCGGCGGCGGAGACTCCGCCGGCGACGAGACCACCACGTCGACGACAACCAATACCACGTCGGTTGAGGTGACGGTGGAGACCAGTGCGCCGGAGACCACCACACCGTCGCCGGAACTGCCGAACACCACCACCGAGGGCGGGGGCGCTGACGGGGGCACCGTCGAGGTTCCAGTTCCCGACGTGCCGTCACCCCCCGCGATTCCGTCTCCTCCGCCGATTCCGTCGCCGCCGCCGATTCCGGGCGTCGGATAGCTAGGGAAGCCGCCAGTCGACCGGCTCGGCGCCCATCTTCTCGAGCAGTTCGTTGGCGCGGCTGAACGGCCGGGAGGCGAAGAAGCCGCGCGACGCCGACAACGGTGACGGGTGCGCAGACTCGATCGCCACGCAGTCGGTGCCGTCCAGCATCGGTTTCAGCGTCGAGGCGTCGCGCCCCCAGAGCACCGCGACCAGCGGCTCACCGCGTGCGATTAGCGCGCGAATGGCACACTCGGTCACCGCTTCCCAGCCCTTACCGCGGTGCGAGGCGGGGGTGCCCGGTCGAACGGTGAGCACCCGGTTGAGCAGCATCACCCCGCGTTCGGCCCACGGCGTCAGGTCGCCGGTGGCCGGGGCGGGATAGCCGAGGTCGCTTCGGTACTCCTTGAAGATGTTCTCCAGGCTGCGCGGCAGCGGGCGCACCTCGGGCGCCACCGAGAAACTGAGGCCGACGGCGTGACCGGGCGTCGGGTACGGATCCTGCCCGACGATCAACACCCGCACCCGGTCCATCGGAAACGTGAACGCGCGCAACACGTTCGGGCCCGCGGGCAGATATCCGTTGCCGGCCGCCAACTCCGCGCGGAGAAACTCACCCATCTGCGCAACCTGACCCGCGACCGGATCCAGAGCCTTGGCCCAGCCCTGCTCGACGAGTTCGTGCAGCGGCCGCGCGGTCATGCCAAACCCTCGATCAGCATCACCACCGAATCGGCGCCGGCTCGGCGGTCCTTCGAGATCTCCTGGTAGTCGGGCGAGTTGGCCCAGTCCCGAAACGAAGGCTCATCGGGAAACGACATCAACACGACCTTCTCGCGGTCGGACTCGCCCTCGAGAATCCGCGGGGACTCATCGGCCGCGAGCAGCGTTCCCGAATACCGATTGAAGATCTCCAGGAACCGGGCCTGGTAGCGGTCATAGGCCGCACGGTCCGTGAACCTCAACTGGGCGATGGCGTACACGGTCACGAGTCGACACCCTAACTAGTCGAACGACTGCCACCCGGGATTCCCCTGCCACGCCGCGCCGTCGACCGACACCCGCTCGCGGCCCTCCTGCACGCGGCCGATCGCCCTCCACCCGGGCGGCGGCGGCCCCGGAAAGGTCGCGACCAGCGCATGATCCTCCCCGCCGCCGAGGATCCACGCCCACGCATCGGCGCCCACCGCTTCGGCGGCGCCGGCGAGGACGTCGCGATCGTCGGACAATGCCGCAGTCGACAGGTCGATGCCGACTCCGGACGCCTCGGCGATGTGGCCGAGGTCGGCCAGCAGCCCGTCGGACACGTCGGTCATCGCGGTGGCGCCGTTCTCGGCCGCGACACGGCCCTGTCCGTACGGCGGCCGCGGCGCCACATGGCACCGACGTAGCTCGTCGAATCGATGAATATCGTTGCGCCACAATTCGAATCCAGCGGCTGAACGACCGATGTCACCAACGACGGCCACCACGTCGCCGGGCCGTGCCCCGCTGCGGCGCACCGGCTCACGGCCGTCGAGGTCACCGAGTGCGGTCACCGAGATCACCCATTGCGGCGCGCTGACAAGGTCTCCGCCGACGATGCCCGCGCCCATCGACTGGGCCTCGCGCCACATGCCGTCGGCGAGTTGCAGGGCCTGGGCAGCCGGCGTATCCGCGGGCGCTCCGAACGCGACGACAAAGGCGGTCGCGCGTGCGCCCATCGCCTCGATGTCCGCGGCGTTCTGCGCGATCGCCTTGCGCCCCACGTCATACGGAGTCGACCAGTCCAGCCGAAAGTGGCGCTCGGCCACCAGCATGTCGGTGCTCACCACGGTCTGACCGTCGGGCGCGAACACCACCGCGGCGTCGTCGCCGGGCCCCAGCGCGACGGCGCCCGGCTGGCGGCGCCCGGCCACCAATCGCCGGATCACTCCGAACTCGCCCACTTGCGCCAGGGTTTCGGCGTCGAACGCCATGTCACCTCCCGTCGCTGCCGCATCTGTCCGTTCCGTGCCGGCCTGAACACCGGCCGCACCTGCGGTACGTTAAGCGCCTGCGGCGTGGAGTCTATGCAGCGATGTGGAGGAACAGCGGGTGGTCGAGGCTTTCATGCTGATTCAGACCGAGGTGGGCCGCGCCGAGGTCGTCGCCCAACAACTCGCCGCGCTGCCCGGTGTGGTCTCTGCGGAGTCCGTGACGGGGCCGTATGACGTGGTGGTGCGCGTGAGCGCCGACACCTTGGCCGACCTCAAGGCCACCGTGGTTCCCAATGTTCAACAGGTGACCGGTATCACCCGCACGTTGACCTGTCCGATCGCCAACGGGACGCCTCTCTGAAGTCTCTAGAGTTGGGCCGTGGCTTCGCAGACCGGTGACGGGCCCCCGCGGGCGCTGCTGATCGCCGCTCTGGTGGTGGGGGTCGCGGCGATCGGGACGATTCTGGTGATCGCCGCGCTGCGCCAGAAACCCGCGGAGCCGCAGGCGGTGCCGTTGGTGTCGGTGCCGGCCCCGCAGGCCACGAGTTCCGAATGCGCCGACCTGATCGCCGAACTGCCCGAGAGCCTCGGCGATTCCACCCGCGCGCCGCTGGCCGACCCCGCGCCGGCGGGCGCCGCAGCGTGGCGAGCCGAGGGCCAAGGTGAGCCGATCGTGCTGCGCTGCGGCGTGGAACGGCCCGCGGAGTTCGTCGTCGGCGCGCCCGTGCAGGTGGTCGACGAAGTCCAGTGGTTCCGGGTGGGCGAGGCCGGTGTCGACGATGCGGGTGCCGAACAGGCGCGCAGCACGTGGTACGCCGTCGACCGAGGCGTGTACGTCGCCCTGACATTGCCGCAGGGCTCGGGTCCGACGCCGATCCAGTTGCTGTCCACGGTGGTCGCCGAGGCGCTTCCCGCCAAGCCCGTCACTCCGGCGCCGGTGCGTTGATCCTGCGCCCAAGCGCGCTGTGGCGGCAGTCTCGACGAAGTGGCGCCCGTCAGCGCAGACCGGTACCGCGTTCGAGTGCGGTTTCCACCATCGTGGCCAGCAGGGTCGGGTAGTCGACGCCGCTGGCCGCCCACATCTGCGGGTACATCGAGATGGTGGTGAAACCAGGCATGGTGTTGATCTCGTTGATCACGGGCCCGTCGTCGGTGAGGAAGAAGTCCACGCGGGCCAGCCCCTGGCAGTCGATCGCATCGAAGGCCTGAATCGAGAGCCGTCGCACCGCGTCGACGACATCGTCGTCGACCTTGGCGGGCACGTCGAGTTCGGCGGCGTCCTGCAGATATTTCGTCGCGAAGTCGTAGAAGCCGTCCTCGCGCCCGCGCACGCCCGCGACCCGGATCTCGCCGACCGTACTGGCCTCGATCCGGCCGTCGGGGAATTCGAGCACGCCGCATTCGAGTTCGCGCCCCGGCACCGCTGCTTCGATGATCACCTTCGGGTCGTGCCGGCGGGCTTGTTCGATCGCCGACGGCAGCTGATCCCACGCCGTGACCCGGCTGACGCCGATCGACGAGCCACCACGCGCCGGTTTGACGAAGACGGGGAGGCCGAGCCGTTCACGAGCCTCGAAGCCCAAGGTGTCCTGGCGGGGCCGCAGCACCTCGTGATCGCCGATCGGCAGCCCGGCGGCGCCCAGCAGCTTCTTGGTGAACTCCTTGTCCATGCCGACCGCGCTGGCCAGCACACCGGCCCCGATGTAGGGCACCCCCGCCAACTCGAGCAGCCCCTGGATCGTGCCGTCTTCGCCGTACGGACCGTGCAGGACGGGGAACACGACGTCGACCGTCGCCAACATCTCCCCCGCCCCCTGACCCAGCGACAGCAGCTGCCCACCGCGACCCGGATCGGCGGCCAGGGCCAGTTCGGTGCCCGACGCGGCGGTGACCTGCGGCAGTCGGCCGTCGGTGATCGCGAGGCTGTCGGGCTGCGCGTCGGTCAACATCCACGTGCCCCCGGGGGTGATGCCGACAGCGACGACGTCGAAGCGCTGCGGATCGAGATTGCGCAGGATGCTGCCTGCGGATACGCAGGAAATCGCGTGTTCGGAGCTGCGTCCGCCGTAGACCACGGCAACCCGGACGCGTCCGGTGCCTGAATCATGGCGGGCAGTCACAACCTAGAGAGGCTACCGTCCGCATCCGCGGCCGGCCGTCCGGCGATGCCCGGCCGCGGTGTCAGCCCAGCGCCTGCTCGATGTCGGCGACCAGGTCGTCGGTGTCCTCGATCCCCAGCGAGATGCGCGCGAATCCGTCGCTGACATCGTCGCCCCAGCGGGCGCGCCGGTCCACCGACGTGTGGATGCCGCCGAAACTCGTCGACGCGATCAGCAGCGCACTGCGCTCGACCAGCCGGTGCACCGCTGCGGCGTCGGCCAACTCCACGGCGACCAGGCCGCCGAACCGTTTCATCTGCGCGCACGCGATGCGGTGTGACGGATCGTCGGGCAGACCGGGATAGCGCACCGCACGCACGGCGGGGTGTGCGTGCAACGCCACGGCCAGCGCCGCCGCGTTGTGGCACTGCCGTTCGAATCGCAGGCCCGCGGTGCCCAGGCTGCGCAACAGCAGCCATGCCTCGAAGGCGCCGAGGATCGCACCGGAGTGCAGCCGCTCACGTGCCACCTCGGCCATCAGGTCGGTGTGCGCGCTCGCGACATAACCGGCGAGGAGATCGCTGTGGCCCGACAGTGCCTTGGTGGCACTGGCGACGACCACGTCGGCGCCCAGCGAGAGCGGTTGCTGGCCGAAGGGCGTGGCGGTGGTGTTGTCGACGACGAGCGTCGCGCCCCTGCTACGGCACTGCAGCGCGAGCCCGTGCAGATCGACGACATCGAGGCCCGGATTGGCCGGGCTTTCGGCGAGCACCACATCGGCGTCCGCCGATGCCGCGCACATGTCACCGCTGGCCGCGGTGATCACCGTAACTCCTTGCTCAGCAAGGTATTCGGAGGCATACCGGCGGACCTGATAGTAACCGTCGGCGGGTACGACGAGCTTATGTCCCGGTTTGGCCAGCACCCGCAGAACGGAAGTGATCGCGGCCATCCCCGACCCGAAGGCCAGCGCGGAGGGCGCACCCTCCAGTTGTGCGAGTGCGGACTCCAGGTGGCGCCAGGTCGGATTGGAGCTCCGCCCGTAGGAGTCCTGCATGTCGGACGGGTCGGACGACAGGTGGAAGGTCGATGCCGGAACCGGTGACGGTGCCACTGCTTGTCCCGGAACAGCTTCCGATGCAACGGCTTTGACGCTGCGAGTCGAATCGCCGTACTGACCGTCCACCGGTCACTCCGGTTTGGTGCTGCGGCCGAGCAGCAAGATGACGGCCTCGTCGACCGACAAACCCCTGTGGCACACCCGGAATACGGCATCGGTCAGCGGCATTTCGACGTCGTAGCTCTCGGCCAACGCCAGCACCGACTGGCACGAAGCGACGCCTTCGGCGACGTGGCCACCGGTGGCGAGCATCGCCGATTCCATGGTGCCGCCCTGGCCCAGGCGCAGCCCGAACGTGCGGTTGCGCGACTGCCCGGATGTGCACGTCGCGACGAGGTCGCCGACCCCGGCCAAGCCGGCGAGGGTCGCGGGCTTGGCGCCCAACGCGATTCCCAGCCGCATGATCTCGGCCAGCCCGCGGGTGATGATCGCCGCGGCGGTGTTCTCCCCCAGCCCGACCCCGGCGGCCATACCGGATGCGAGCGCGATGACGTTCTTGCACGCACCACCGACTTCGGCGCCGATGACGTCGGCATTGGTGTAAGGCCGGAAGTACGCCGTCGAAAGGGCCCGTTGCAGAGCGACGGCCCGTCCGGAGTCAGTGCAGGCGACCACGGTGGCCGCCGGTTGTTCGTCGGCGATCTCGCTGGCGAGGTTCGGACCCGAGACCACCGCGACGCGTGCGGGGTCGGCGCCGGTCACCTGGACGATCACCTGGCTCATACGCATGAGCGTGTCGAGTTCGATGCCCTTGGCCAGGCTCACCAACGTGACTTCGTCGTCGATGAGTCCGGACCACCGTTCGAGATTGCCGCGAAGCGTCTGGGCGGGCACCGCGAACAGCACGGTGCACGCGCCATCGAGCGCCTCGGCCGCATCGCCGGTGGCCCTGATGGTCTTGGGCAGTTCGGTGTCACCGAGATACCCGGTGTTGCGATGGGTGTCGTTGATCTCGTCGGCGACTTCTTGATGACGTGCCCACAGCGTCACCTCATTGCCCGCATCGGCAAGGACCTTCGCCAGTGCGCTGCCCCACGCACCGGCCCCCATCACCGCCGCCTCGACCACGCCTTCAGCGTAACCCGCGGCCCACTGCTGGCAGGATGACGCACATGAGCGGGTCACCGGATGCCGAGATCGCATTGGTGATCGCCGTAAAACGCCTCGCCGCGGCCAAGACCCGGTTGGCCCCCGTCTTTTCCGCATCCACCCGCGAGAGGGTCGTGCTGGCGATGCTGATCGACACGATCACCGCCGCGTCGGCGGTTTCGGCGATCGGCTCGGTCACGGTGGTCACACCGGATGAAGTCGCCGCCGAGGCCGCGGGTCGACTCGGAGCGCGGGTGCTCGCCGACCCGACACCCGACAACCACCCTGATCCGCTGAACAACGCGATCGCCGCCGCCGAAGCCGAAGTCCGTCATGAGACATCGAACGTCGCTGTGTTGCAAGGGGATCTACCCGCATTGCAGACGCACGAGTTGACGGCTGCCGTCGCGGCGTCCCGCAAACACCCACGCAGCTTCGTCGGTGACCGGCACGGCACCGGTACGTCGGCGTTGTTCGCGTTCGGGGTCGCCTTGGACCCGCACTTCGGCGCCGACTCCGCTCAACGCCACCGGCGCTCCGGCGCACTCGAGCTCACCGGCGCGTGGCCGGGGCTTCGCTGCGACATCGACACACCCGATGACCTGCTGGTGGCCCGTCGGCTCGGTGTCGGTGCGGCGACGGCGGCGGCCATCACCGTTTCGAGATGAACGTTCAACTGCGCGCTGGCACGAAGACCGCTGGATAGGGGATCATCGCAGGCATGACGAAAGCCGGAATCGAGGTTCGCGACAGCGACGCCGAACCACCGTCGACCAGCATCCGAACGCTGCGGTCGGACTCCGGTGACTCGGCGCCCGAAGCCCCTCCCGCGGCAACCTCGCCCGCCGTCGAGAACGCGCTGCCCGAAGATCGTTATCTGAACCGGGAGCTGAGTTGGCTCGACTTCAACTCCCGGGTGTTGGCATTGGCCGCCGACACATCGCTGCCGCTGCTGGAGCGGGCGAAGTTCCTTGCGATCTTCGCGTCGAATCTCGATGAGTTCTACATGGTCCGGGTCGCCGGGCTGAAACGTCGCGACGAGATGGGGCTGTCGGTGCGCTCCGCCGACGGGCTCTCACCCCGCGAACAGTTGCGTCGCATCAACGAGCGGACGCAGCACCTCGCCAACCGGCACGCCCACGTCTTCCTCGATTCGGTGCGCCCCGCGCTGGCCGACGAAGGCATCGTCATCGTCACGTGGGCCGAACTCGACGAGGCCGAACGCGCGCGGTTGTCCACCTACTTCCACGAGCAGGTGTTCCCGGTACTGACGCCGCTCGCCGTGGACCCGGCCCACCCGTTCCCCTTCGTCAGTGGCCTGAGCCTGAATCTGGCGATCACCGTCAAACATCCCGACGACGGTGGGCAGCACTTCGCGCGAGTCAAAGTGCCCGACAACGTGGAACGGTTCGTCGAACTGGCCGCCCGCGAAAGCGATGCCAAGATCGTTCGCTTCCTGCCGATGGAGGAATTGATCGCGGCGTTCCTTCATGTTCTGTTTCCCGGGTTGGAGATCGTCGAGCACCACGCGTTCCGCATCACGCGCAACGCCGATTTCGAGGTCGAAGAGGACCGCGACGAAGACCTGCTGCAAGCGCTCGAGCGGGAACTGGCACGGCGTCGATTCGGTTCGCCGGTCCGGCTGGAAGTCTCCGACGACATGACCGAGAGCATGCTCGAGTTGCTGCTGCGCGAACTCGACGTCGCACCGGGTGACGTCATCGAGGTGCCCGGCCTGCTCGACCTGTCCTCGCTGTGGCAGATCTACGATCTCGATCGCCCTGCCCTGAAAGACCGCCCGTTCGTACCGGCCACCCCGCCGGCGTTCGGCGAACGGGAGACACCCAAGAGCATCTTCTCGACGCTGCGCGACGGCGACGTGCTGGTGCACCACCCGTATGACTCCTTCTCCACCACCGTGCAGCGGTTCATCGAGCAGGCCGCGGCGGACCCGAACGTCCTGGCGATCAAGCAGACCCTGTACCGCACCTCGGGTGACTCTCCAATCGTCAACGCGCTCATCGACGCTGCCGCAGCGGGTAAGCAGGTCGTCGCACTCGTCGAGATCAAGGCCCGGTTCGACGAGCAGGCCAACATCAAGTGGGCACGCGCACTCGAGCGCGCGGGTGTGCACGTCGTGTACGGGCTCATCGGACTCAAGACTCACTGCAAGACGTGTTTGGTGGTGCGCCGGGAGGGCTCGCTGATCCGGCGCTACTGCCACATCGGCACCGGCAACTACAACCCCAAAACCGCGCGGCTGTATGAGGACATCGGGCTGCTGACCGCGGCGCCCGACATCGGCGCCGATCTCACCGACCTGTTCAATTCGCTGACGGGCTACTCGCGTAAGGACTCCTACCGCAACCTTCTGGTGGCCCCCCAGGGAGTCCGGAGGGGCATCATCGAACGCATCGAACGCGAGATCGTCGCCACCCGCGACGGCGCCGACGGGCGGATCAGGCTGAAAGCCAACGCGTTGGTGGACGAGCAGGTCATCGATGCGCTGTACCGCGCGTCGCAGGCCGGTGTGCGGGTCGAGGTGGTCGTCCGGGGTATCTGCGCGCTACGCCCCCATGCCCCTGGGTATTCGGACAACATCGTCGTCCGCTCGATCCTGGGCCGGTTCCTCGAGCACTCACGGATCATCCACTTCCGTGCCATCGACGAATCCTGGATCGGCAGCGCCGACATGATGCACCGAAATCTCGATCGGCGCGTCGAAGTGATGGCCGAGGTCAAGGATCCGCGGCTGAAGGCGCAACTGCACGACATCTTCGAATCGGCGATGAACCCTTCGACCCGGTGTTGGGAGTTGGGCGTCGACGGCAAGTGGACGGCGTCGCCGCAGGAAGGCCACACGGTCCGCGACCATCAGGTCTCGTTGATGGAGCGTCACCGGCAACCATGACGGACTTCCTCGCCGCCAGGGATATTCACAATCATCGTCGTGGGCCGCGCACGCCCCGAATGATCTGCAGGAGTTGAGGTGCCGAAGCGGACATCCGAGACCGGCTCCGATACGGAGACGATCCTGGCCGCCGGGGCGGTTTTGTGGCGGCCCAACGGCGAACCCGATGCGCCTGAGGTCGCGCTGATCCACCGCCCTCGTTACGACGACTGGTCGCTGCCGAAGGGCAAAGTGGACCCCGGGGAGACCGAACCCGTGACCGCCGTCCGCGAGGTGTGCGAAGAGACCGGATACACGGCGCATCTCGGCCGACGACTCAGTTCGGTGAGCTACCCCGTCGACGGCGGCAAGAAGAAGGTGCGGTACTGGGCGGCGCGCGTGGTCCGCGGCGAGTTCCATCCGAACGACGAGGTCGACGAACTCAAGTGGCTACCCGTCCGGGCCGCGATCAAGCAGCTGGATTATCCGCACGACCGAAAGGTGCTGCGCCGCTTCGCGAAGTACCCGGCCGACACCAAGACGGTGCTGATCGTCCGCCACGCCACCGCGGGTAGCAAGTCCCGGTTCAAGGGCGATGACCGCAAACGGCCCTTGGACAAGAATGGCCGTGCGCAGGCGGAGTCACTGGCCGGGGTGTTGCTCGCCTTCGGCGCCGACCAGCTGTTCGCGGCGGACAGGGTGCGATGTGTGTCGACATTGGAGCCACTGGCAGAAGAACTCGGGGCGACGATCCGCAGCGACGAGCTGCTGACCGAGGAGGCTTACGCCGAAAACCGCAAAGCGGCCCGGCAGCGCTTCCTCGAGATCGCCTCCACCCCTGGTACGCCGGTGATCTGCACTCAGGGCAAGGTGATTCCGGACCTCATCGAATGGTGGTGCGAGCGCGACGGCGTGCGGCCCGACAAGTCGCGCAACCGCAAGGGCAGCACGTGGGTGATGTCGCTTCACAACGGTCGGTTGATTGCGGCAGACCACATGGGCAGCCCACTGGCCGTGAAGTGACGCCCACGCGTTGAATGCAAATTCCGGCGGACTCCCGCCCGGAAAGATTGAGCCGTAGATGTTTTGGTGGGCCTGAAACGCGAACACGCCGTGGGTCGCGCAGACCCACGGCGTGTTCGGTCAGAACTACTTGCGGCCGCGCTTGGTCGCGGCCTTCTTGGCCGGCGACTTCTTGGCGGCGGTCTTCTTGGCTGCCGTCCGCTTGGTCGCGGCCTTCTTGGCCGGAGCCTTCTTCGCGGCACTCTTCTTGGCCGGCGCCTTCTTGGCCGCCTTGCGGGCACTTCCCGCAGTCACGCCTCTCTTCACTGCTGGTCCTTCCGCCGGGAGGCGCTGCGCCCCAGAGACAACGGCTTTGAACTGAGCGCCGGGCCGGAAAGCCGGCACGGAGGTGGGCTTCACCCGGACGGTCTCGCCGGTGCGCGGATTACGCGCGACGCGCGCTGCGCGGCGGCGCTGTTCGAAAACGCCGAAGCCGGTAATGGTGACGCTGTCACCCTTGTGCACCGCGCGCACGATGGTGTCAACGACATTCTCCACCGCAGCGGTGGCCGACCGACGATCCGAGCCCATTTTCTCCGTGAGTACGTCGATGAGCTCTGCTTTGTTCATGCATAACCTCCGGAAACCAGTGGTCCTCTTTGGACCGACTAGAGGACACGGTAAACCCATTCCCCATTGATTTCCAAGAGCCACGCGCAGTTTCAGGCGAAGCCAGCGAACTTTCTTGCCCCCCTTGACCTCCAGAGGGCACCCGGAGAACCGGGTTCACAGACGGTGATTTCGGCTCACCGGGCGCCGTTATCCGGCCGGCAGAGTCCGCGGTTTCCAGTCCGGCCTACGCGCTTCATAAGCCGCGATCTCATCGCATTTACGCAGCGTAAGGCCTATATCGTCGAGTCCCTCAAGCAGTCGCCAAGCCGTATAGTCGTCAATTCTGAACGGCACCATAACCGTTCCGGCGGTGATGGTTCGATCTTGAAGATTCACACTGATTTCCAGACCTGGCTGCTGCTCGATGAGCTTCCATAAAATTTCCACATCATCTTGCGGAATTTCGGCCGCCAGAAGCCCGGCCTTACCCGCATTGCCCCGAAAGATGTCGGCGAAGCGGGACGAGATGACGACCCGGAAGCCGTAATCCATAAGCGCCCACACGGCATGTTCGCGTGACGACCCGGTACCGAAATCGGGGCCGGCGACCAAAACCGAGCCTTTGTCGAACGGGGGCAGGTTCAATACGAAAGACGGGTCGTTGCGCCAAGCCGCGAACAAACCGTCCTCGAAACCCGTTCGTGTAACTCGCTTCAGGTAGACCGCCGGGATGATCTGATCGGTGTCCACATTCGACCGACGCAGTGGTACGCCGATGCCGGTGTGGGTGTGGAAAGCCTGCATGCCCTCTGCTCCTATCAGTCGGTCAGGTCTGCCGGCGAGGACAAAGTGCCGCGCACTGCGGTGGCCGCCGCGACCGCGGGAGACACCAGATGCGTGCGACCGCCCTTGCCCTGCCTGCCCTCGAAATTCCGGTTGGACGTCGATGCGCATCGCTGACCCGGTGACAGCTGGTCGGGATTCATCCCCAGGCACATCGAACAACCGGCCTGACGCCACTCCGCCCCAGCGGCGGTGAAGATCTCGCCGAGCCCTTCGGATTCGGCCTGCAGCCGCACACGCATCGACCCGGGCACGATCAGCATGCGCACGCCGTCGGCGACCTTGCGTCCGCGCAGCACCTCCGCGGTCACCCGCAGGTCCTCGATGCGACCGTTGGTGCACGATCCGACGAAGACGGTGTCGACCGCGATATCACGCATCGCAGTACCGGGCCGAAGATCCATGTAGGCCAACGCCTTTTCGGCCGCTTGACGTTGCCCCTCGTCGAACATCAGCTCCGGGTCGGGCACCGAATCGGACAGCGGCACCCCTTGACCCGGGTTGGTACCCCAGGTGACAAACGGGCTCAGGGTCGAGGCGTCGATGTAGACCTCGGTGTCGAATTCGGCGCCCTCGTCGGTACGAAGGCTGCGCCAGGCGGCGACCGCCTCGTCCCACTGTTCGCCCTGCGGCGCGTGCGCACGTCCGCGCAGAAATTCGAACGTGGTGTCGTCCGGTGCCACCATGCCGGCCCGCGCCCCGGCCTCGATGCTCATGTTGCAGATCGTCATCCGGCCTTCCATCGACAGCGATTCGATGGCGCTGCCGCGGTATTCGATGACGTGGCCCTGCCCTCCGCCGGTGCCGATCTTGGCGATCACGGCGAGAATGATGTCTTTGGCGCTCACTCCGTCGGGAAGCTCCCCGTCCACGTTGACCGCCATGGTCTTGAACGGCCGCAGCGGCAGAGTCTGGGTGGCGAGTACGTGCTCGACTTCCGACGTGCCGATCCCCATCGCCAGTGCGCCGAAGGCACCGTGCGTCGAGGTATGGCTGTCGCCACACACCACCGTCATACCGGGCTGCGTCAATCCCAGCTGCGGTCCGATGATGTGCACGATGCCCTGTTCGGCGTCGCCCATCGGATGAAGCCGGATCCCGAACTCCTCACAGTTGCGGCGAAGCGTCTCCACTTGTGTGCGCGATACGGGGTCGGCGATCGGCTTGTCGATATCGACCGTGGGCACGTTGTGGTCCTCGGTGGCGATGGTCAGATCCGGCCTGCGCACCGGACGCCCCGCCAACCGCAGCCCGTCGAACGCCTGGGGGCTGGTCACCTCGTGCACGAGGTGGAGGTCGATGTAGATCAGATCGGGCTCGCGCGCGGCGCCCTCGCCGCCGCCTTCGACGACGACGTGGTCGGCCCACACCTTTTCGGCCAACGTGCGCGGTGTGTCACCACGTCCTTGTACAGCAGTGGAACCCTCGACGGACATCTTGACTATCTCACAATCTGGGACGTTAATATCTCCTTGTGAGACAGGATAGCGGCATCGGCGTACTGGACAAAGCCGTGGGAGTGCTGCACGCGGTCGCCGATTCGCCTTGCGGACTGGCCGAACTGTGCGAGCGCACGGGATTGCCGCGCGCCACGGCGCACCGCCTTGCCGCAGGCCTGGAGGCCCACCGGTTGTTGGCGCGCAACGGCGACGGGCGGTGGCGGCTCGGTCCCGGCCTGACCGAGCTGGCCGGACAGGTCAACGATCCGCTCGTGGCCGCGGGCGCGGTCGTGCTGCCCCGGTTACGCGAGATCACCGGCGAGAGCGTTCAGCTCTACCGCCGCGAAGGCACCTCGCGGATCTGCGTGGCGGCGCTGGAACCGCCTGCCGGGCTGCGGGATACCGTGCCGGTCGGCAGCACGCTGCCGATGACCGCGGGCTCCGGCGCCAAGGTTCTGCTGGCCTACGCCGATGCCGCCACCCAGCAGGCTGTACTGCCGAACGCGAAATTCACCGATCGCACACTCGCCGAGGTGCGCAAGCGCGGCTGGGCGCAGAGCGCCGCCGAACGCGAACAGGGCGTGGCGAGTGTCTCGGCTCCGGTGCGTGACGGACGCGGCGTGGTGATCGCCGCAGTGTCGGTGTCCGGGCCGATCGACCGGATGGGCCGGCGGCCGGGTGCGCGGTGGGCCGCCGATCTGGTGGCCGCTGCCGACGCGCTGACCCGCCGCCTGTGAGAGTGACGCAGTTCGCAGAACGCGAAATCTGTACCCCCGATGGGATTCGAACCCACGCTACCGCCGTGAGAGGGCGGCGTCCTAGGCCGCTAGACGACGGGGGCTAGAACTGGTTTCCGGATCGCCAGCATATCTCAGTGAGATTTGTCGGCCTAATCACGGTCATTGGCTGGGGTACCAGGACTCGAACCTAGAATGGCTGAACCAGAATCAGCTGTGTTGCCAATTACACCATACCCCAAAGGTTTCCCGTAACCGCAGGTCACAGGCCCTTTCCGGTCCCCTTGCGCGGCGGGCGGGACCCGTCGCGCGTAGTACCGGACCGACGTGCAGACTACCAAAGATTCTCGGCCGCTTTTTCACGCCTCGGCTTGCGCCGCCGCGTGCTCGCGCCCGGAGCGCAGTCGGGCCAGACTGCGTTCACGTCCCAGCAGGTCAAGCGATTCGAACAGCGGCGGGCTGACCGATGCGCCCGTGGCGGCGACGCGGATGGGGCCGAACGCCTTGCGCGGCTTGAGCCCGAGGCCGTCGAGCAGCGCCTCTTTCAGGGCCGCCTCGATCGCCGGCGTGGTCCAGTCCCCGACGTTGTCCAGGGCGTCCAGCGCAGCGTCGAGCACCGGAACCGCCCCGGGCTTCAGTTCCTTGGCCGCCGACTTCTCGTCGAGGGTGAAGTCCGCGTCGCTGAGGAACCGCAACAGGTCCCACGCGTCGGCGAGCACCACGATGCGGGTCTGCACGAGCGCGGCGGCTTCGGCGAATCGGTCGTCGTCGAGACCGGTGTCGTGACCGTGCTCGGCGAAGTACGCACTCAGGCGGGCGGTGAACTCCTGTTCGCTCAGCATGCGGATGTGTTCGGCGTTCAGCGCGTCGGCCTTCTTCTGGTCGAATCGTGCCGGATTGGAGTTGACGTCGGCGACGTCGAAGGCCGCCACCATCTCGTCGAGGCTGAAAATGTCGCGGTCCTCGGCGATTCCCCACCCCAGCAGGGCCAGATAGTTCAGCAGGCCTTCCGGGATGAACCCCCGCTCGCGATGCAAGAACAGGTTCGACTGGGGATCGCGCTTGGACAGCTTCTTGTTGCCATCCCCCAGAACGCTTGGCAGATGGGCGAACTCGGGGATCCGGTCGGCCACACCGATCCGCATCAGCGCCTGGTACAGCGCGATCTGACGCGGGGTCGACGACAGCAGGTCCTCACCGCGCAGGACGTGGCTGATCTTCATGGCCGCGTCGTCGACCGGATTGACCAACGTGTACAACGGCTCCCCGTTGCCGCGGGTCAACGCGAAATCGGGTACCGATCCGGCCGGGAAGGTGGTTTCTCCGCGCACGAGATCGCGCCAGCCGATGTCCTCGTCGGGCATCTTCAACCGCACCACGGCGCGACGACCCTGGGCACGGAACTCTTCCCGCTGCTCCTCGGTCAGATCGCGGTCGAAGTTGTCGTAGCCCAACTTCGGATTGCGCCCGGCAGCCAGATGACGCGCTTCGACTTCCTCAGGCGTGGAGAACGACTCGTATGCGTCACCGGCCTCGAGGAGTCGGGCGATCACGTCGCGGTAGAGGTCGAGTCGCTCCGACTGGCGGTACGGCCCGTAGGGACCACCGACTTCGGGGCCTTCGTCCCAGTCGAGTCCGAGCCATCGCAGCGCATCCAGTATGGCGCGGTAACTCTCCTCGGAGTCGCGTGCCGAGTCGGTGTCCTCGATACGGAACACGAAGGTGCCGCCGGTGTGGCGGGCGTACGCCCAGTTGAACAGCGCGGTGCGGATCAGGCCGACGTGCGGCGTACCCGTGGGCGACGGACAGAACCGCACCCGGACATCACTTGTCATCGCTTCCCTTTGCGCACAACAGGATTCGTCAACGTTCCGATACCTCCGACGGTGATGCTGACGGTGTCGGAGTCCTCGATCGGGCCGACGCCCTCCGGCGTCCCGGTCAGGATCAGATCGCCCGGCAGCAACGTCATCACCCGGGATATCCATTCCACGATCGCGCCGACGTCGTGGATCATCATCGACGTCCTGCTGTTCTGCTTGACGACGCCGTTGACCTCCGTGCGGATCTCCAGGTCGGAGGGATCGACGTCGGTGACGATCCACGGCCCGACGGGGCAGAACGTGTCATGCCCCTTCGCGCGGGTCCATTGGCCGTCCTTCTGCTGCTGATCGCGGGCCGATACATCGTTGGCAATCGTGTAACCGAGGATGTTCTCCGCCGCGCGGGCGGCAGGCACGTCTTTGCACGGCCTGCCGATGACCGCGGCGAGCTCACCCTCGAAATGGACGGGATCGGCGTCGGCAGGCAACTGGATCGGCACGTTCGGACCGATGATCGACGTGTTGGGTTTCATGAAGATGATCGGGTCATCGAAAGTGGGGGGTTCCGAACGGTCCCCGGCACGTGCGGCCATTTCGGCGATGTGGGCGGCGTAGTTTTTGCCCACACACACCACCTTGGTGGCAAGGATCGGGGCGAGCAGGCGCACGTCGGCCAGCGGCCATTGCCTGCCTGTGAACTGCGGATTGCCGAAGGGGTGCTCGGCAATCTCCCTCGCGATCGCCTGAGCGGGATCGTCGGGTGGACCCTCGACGCTGACGAAGGCGACACCGTCGGGGCTGGCGATTCGGCCAAGGCGCATGGCGTTCAGCCTAGTAGCCGGGCCGGTGGCGGCCGCCGACCGCTCCCACGCCAGCCTTGTCTCGACATATGAGATGCAGATTCAGCATCGTGAGATCGCTGTGCCACGATGGACCGATGTCGGCCGAGACACTCACCACCGCCCGGCGGTGGTCGTTGCTGTGTATCGCGCTGGGAGCGACGACGAGCGCCAACGTCTTCATCAACGGCGCGGCGTTTCTCATCCCGACACTGCACAGCGAGCGTGGCCTCGATCTCGCGGCGGCCGGCCTGCTCTCCGCGATGCCGAGCTTCGGGCTGGTCATCACGTTGATCGCGTGGGGTTATGTGGTCGACCGCTATGGCGAGCGCATTGTGCTGACGGTCGGCTCGGTGCTGATATCCGCGGCGGCGTTCGCCGCTGCCTTCTCCGAATCCCTGGTCGCGGTAGGCGCTTTTCTGTTTCTCGGCGGCATGGCGGCCGCCAGCAGCAATTCGGCCAGCGGTCGGTTGGTGGTCGGCTGGTTCCCGGTCGAGCAACGCGGCCTGGCCATGGGGATCCGGCAGACGGCCACCCCGTTGGGAGTCGGGTTGGGAGCGTTGGTGATTCCGCGGTTGGCCGAAAGCCACGGTGTGACCACTGCATTGCTGTTTCCTGCGGCGGTGTGCGCGGTGTCGGCGCTGGTGTGCTTGGTCGCGGTGATCGACCCGCCACGACCGCCGCGTTCCGAGGCGCCGATCGAACATCTCACGAACCCGTATCGGGGCTCTTCGGTGCTGTGGCGTATTCACGCCTTTTCGGTCTTGCTGGTCGTGCCGCAGGCCGTGGTGTGGACTTTCACGCTGGCGTGGTTGATGTCCGAGCGCGGCTGGTCGGCCGGCTCGGCAGGCCTCGTCGTCATGGCGGCCCAATTGCTCGGAGCAGGCGGACGTATCACGGCGGGGCTCTGGTCGGATCGGTTGGGTCAACGACTTCGCCCGATCCGCGCCATCGCCGCCACCGCGGCGCTCACCATGGGAGCACTCGCGCTGTCGGACTGGCTGAACTCTCCGGTCGCGGTGGCGGCGATGGTGGCCGCCTCGGTGATCACGGTGTCCGACAACGGTTTGGCGTTCACCGCCATCGCCGAGATCGCCGGGCCGTTCTGGAGCGGCCGCGCCCTGGGCACCCAGAACACCAGCCAGCATCTCGCGTCGGCCGTCGCCGCACCGGTGTTCGGCGGGTTGATCGGGGTTGCCGGCTATCCGGCCGCATTCGCGGTCTGCGCACTGTTTCCGCTGGCGGCGATCCCGGTTGTGCCAGCAGATTCTTCAGGTGCGCCGAAACCGGTGCCGGGACTGTGATTTCGGCAAGGTGATTTCTCATTGTGATTTCTTCATTGCGATTTCCGCGCGGATGTTCACGCAGCGTCATCGGTCTCCGCCGGAACCACTTCCGTCATTGTCCGCCTATGAGCGAATAAGTCGCTGACAGCGAATTATTCGCTGTCAGCTGGGCAATGCGGGAGGTAGTCCCCCGCGGGGTGCCTGAGCGTCCGGGGCACCTGAGCGTCCGGGGCACCCGAGCGTCCGGGGCACCCGAGCGTCCGGGCACCTGGGCGTGCGGGGTACCTGAGCCTCCGGGGCACCTGAACGGCGTGACCGCCCCGAAATCGCAAACGCCGACCTATAAATAGCCCGCGATCCGGTCGCCGACCGCGGTGGTGGACAACTTTTCGTCACCGCGCGTGGCCAGATGCTGCTCGACGGCCTTGTCGACGCGGGCGGCGGCATCGACTTCGCCCACATGGGCCAGCAGCAGGGCGACCGACATGATCGCCGCGGTCGGGTCGGCGATCCCCTGGCCCGCGATGTCGGGCGCACTGCCGTGCACGGGTTCGAACATCGACGGATTGGTGCGCGTCGCGTCGATGTTGCCGCTCGCCGCAAGGCCGATACCCCCACACACCGCGGCGGCCAGATCGGTGACGATATCGCCGAACAGGTTGTCGGTGACGATCACATCGAACCGGCCCGGGTCCGTGACCAGGTGGATGGTCGCGGCGTCGACGTGCTGGTAGGCGACCTCGACGTCACCGAACTCGGCGGCGACCTCCTGAACAGTGCGCCACCACAACGCGCCCGCGAAGGTCAGGACGTTGTTCTTGTGCACCAGCGTCAGATGTTTGCGACGCTGCTGGGCACGGACGAACGCGTCCGTCACCACACGACGCACGCCGAAGGCGGTGTTGACGCTGACCTCGGTGGCGATCTCATGCGGAGTGCCGACACGGATCGCGCCGCCCGTCCCGGTGTAGGGGCCCTCCGTACCTTCCCGCACGACGACGAAGTCGATGTCGGGACTGCCCGCCAGTGGGCTGTTCACGCCGGGGTACAGACGGCCGGGTCGCAGGTTGATGTGGTGGTCGAGCTCGAACCGGATGCGTAGCAGCAGCCCACGTTCGAGCACGCCGCTGGGCACCGACGGGTCCCCGATCGCGCCCAGCAGGATCGCGTCGTGTCCGCGGAGCTCGTCGAGCACGGAGTCGGGCAGCACCTCTCCGGTGGCGTGGTAGCGGCGCGCGCCGAGATCGTAAGGCGTCTTGTGCACACCGGGAAGCACAGCGTCGAGAACCTTGACGGCCTCCCCGACGACCTCCGGGCCGATTCCGTCGCCGGCGATGATCGCCAGCTTCATGGCCGAAGTCACGACAGATCAACCACTTCCAGCATCTTCGCGCCGACTTCCTCGGCGATGGAGGACCGGACATCCTCGGGCACATCGCGGTCGATGCGCAGCAGGATGGTCGCACCGGGACCTTCGGCGTCCTCGCTCAACTGGGCGGCGTGGATGTTGATGCCCGCCGAGCCGAGGATGGTGCCGATCTTGCCTAGCGTGCCCGGCTGGTCGACGTAGTTGATGATCAGATAGATGCCCTCGGCGCGCAGGTCGAAGTTGCGCCCGTTGATCTGGACGATCTTCTCGACCAGGTCAGTGCCGGTCAGCGTGCCCGCGACATTGGCGGTCGATCCGTCGGCGTAGACGGCCCGCACGTCCACCACGCTGCGGTGGTTGGGACTCTCGCTCGCGGTGCTGATCTCGGCCTGCACGCCCCGCTCGGCGGCCAGCGCGGGTGCGTTGACGAACGTGACGGGATCTTCGATGATCGCCGAGAACAGCCCTCGCAACGCCGAAAGCCGAAGCACCTCAACGTCTTCGGCGGCGAGCTCACCCTTGACCTGTACCGCCAGCGACACCGGCAGCTCGTCGCACAACACTCCGACCAGCAGGCCGAGCTTGCGGACGAGATCCAGCCACGGCGCGACTTCTTCACCGACCACTCCCCCGCCGACGTTGACCGCGTCGGGAACGAATTCCCCGGCCAGCGCGAGCTTCACACTGGCCGCGACGTCGGTGCCCGCCCGGTCCTGCGCCTCGGCGGTCGACGCGCCGAGATGCGGGGTCACCACGACCTGCGGCAGTTCGAACAGCGGGCTCTCGGTCGTGGGCTCGGTGGCGAACACATCGATGCCCGCCGCGCGCACATGACCCGAGCGCACCGCTTCGGCCAGGGCGTCCTCGTCGATGAGGCCGCCGCGGGCGGCGTTGACGATGATCACGCCGGGCTTCGTCTTGGCCAGCGCCTCCTTGCCGATCAGCCCTGCGGTCTCCGGTGTCTTCGGCAGATGCACCGAGATGAAGTCCGCGCGCTCCAACAGCTCGTCGAGGCTGAGCAACTCGATGCCGAGCTGTGCAGCGCGGGCCGCCGACACGTAGGGGTCGTAGGCGACGACGTGGGTGCCGAACGCGGCCAGGCGCTGAGCCACCAGCTGACCGATGCGGCCCAATCCGACGACGCCGACGGTCTTGCCGTAGATCTCGGTGCCCGAGAACGACGAGCGCTTCCAGGAGTGCGCGCGCAACGACGCATCGGCGGCCGGGATCTCGCGCGCCGCGGACAGCAGCAGGGCCAGGGCGTGCTCGGCCGCGCTGTGGATGTTGGAGGTCGGCGCGTTGACGACCAGCACACCGCGCGCGGTGGCGGCGTCCACGTCGACGTTGTCGAGCCCCACTCCGGCGCGCGCGACGATCTTGAGCTTGGGCGCAGCGGCGAGCACCTCGGCGTCGACGGTCGTCGCCGAGCGCACCAGCAACGCGACCACGACGGCCACCGCGGCCAGCAGCTTGGGCCGGTCCGGACCGTCGACCCAACGGACCTCCACCTGGTCACCGAGGGCGGCGACTGTCGATTCGGCCAACTTGTCGGCGATCAATACAACGGGCAGACTCACGCGGTCAGCCTAATGGGCTTGAATGTTCGGGTGGTCGGTGGGAGAAGCACCAGCGTGGACGTCACCGTCGTCGGCAGCGGACCCAACGGTTTGGCGGCGGCCGTCATCTGCGCCAGGGCCGGGTTGTCGGTGCAGGTGCTCGAGGCGCAGCCGACCCTCGGAGGCGGTGCTCGCACCCTCGCCGACCCGGAGTTTCCCGGCGTTTCCCACGACATCTGTTCGGCCGTTCACCCGCTCGCACTGGCATCGCCGTTCCTGGCCGAATTCGACCTGCCTGCCCGTGGCGTGAGCTTGCGGGTGCCCGAGGTCTCCTACGCCAACCCACTTCCCGGGGCGCCCGCAGCGATCGGCTACCACGACCTCGACCGGACGGTCGCGGAGCTCGAGCACGGGCACTCGTGGCGCCGGCTCTTCGGCCCCATGGTCGAACGCGACGGCGCCGTTCTCGACCTGCTGCTCGGTGACAAACGATCGGTGCCGAGCAACCCGGTCGCCGCCGTCCAGGTGGCGAGCAGGCTGCTCGAACAGGGCACACCCGCATGGAGTGCGCTCAAGGGCGCCGACGCCCGCGCATTGTTCAGCGGCGTTGCCGCACATGTGATCTCGCGGATGCCGTCGTTGGTGTCGGCGGGTGGGGGCCTGATGTTGGCCACGCTCGCGCACACCGTCGGCTGGCCCATCCCCGTCGGGGGAAGTCAGGCCATCGTCGATGCGCTCATCTCGGATCTCCGTGCTCACGGCGGCGCGATCACGGCGGGTCAGGAGGTCACCGAACCACCCGAGGGTGTCGCGCTTTACGACACCGCGCCCACCGCGCTGGCGCACATCTACGGGGACAAGCTGCCCCGCCGCTACGCAAGAGCGTTGCAACGCTATCGATTCGGCCCCGGCGTGGCCAAGGTCGACTTTGTGCTCTCCGAGGACGTCCCGTTCACCGACGAGCGCTTACGCCGGGCCCCCACGCTGCACATGGGCGGCACCCGCGAACAGATGGCCCACGCCGAACGCGAGATCGTCGCCGGGCGCCACCCCGAGTGGCCGATGGTGCTCGCCGCGCAGCCGCACCTGGAGGATCCGAGTCGCATCGACGCCGAAGGCCGTCGACCGTTGTGGACCTATGCGCACGTTCCGAACGGGTCGACCGTCGACCAGTCCGAGCGGGTCACCGACATCTTCGAGCGCTTCGCGCCCGGCTTCCGCGACACCGTGGTGGCCGTCCGATCCGTTCCCGCCGCGCGCCTGGCAGAACACAACGCCAACCTGGTCGGCGGCGACATCGGCGTCGGCGGTAACACCCTCATACATGCGCTGACGGGGCCGACTCCTCGACTCAATCCATGGACCACGCCCATCCCCGGGGCGTATCTGTGCTCGTCGGCCACTCCGCCCGGCGGCGGAGTGCACGGCATGGCCGGTTACTTCGCCGCGCGCACGGTGTTGCGACGCGAATTCGGCATCAAGACGATGCCCGCGCTGTCTCCCTGACAAAGACCCGATCCGATCGATGCAAATTCGATGCATAGGTGCGCGCAGAAGGGGTACCCCGGTTGAGTTCGACCGATTCGGGTACTTGCATCGCATCGAGTGAAGGGGACGCTGCTTGCGCGGTATCAACGGAAACACGCAGACCCCGCTCCTGTCGGTGTCAGAGCTCTCCGCTCCGCCCAGAGGGCTGATGACCACGGCGTTTCCTCGTTGGCGCGACGCCATACGCCATGAGGTGCTTCGGTCACTCAACGAATTCGTGGCAACGCGCTGCGCCGACGATCTCAAGTCCGCCGGCGTCGACATCGCCGCCGACGTCCTGCGGGATTTCGTCGACGGCGGCAAGTGCGTCCGCTCGACGTTCGCCTACCTGGGCTGGCTGTCCAACGCCGACGACGACCCCGGTGCGCTGCGAGCGGCGGCGAGCTTCGAATTACTTCACGCGTTCGCCCTGTTGCAGGACGACGTGATGGACGCCTCCGCGCTGCGGCGGGGACGACCCTCGGCTCACGTCAGATTCGCGCAATGGCACCGCGAACGGGCGATGTCGGGTTCACCGGAGCGTTTCGGCGAGGCCGCGGCCGTCCTTCTCGGTGATCTGTGCCTGGTGTGGGCTCAACAGATGCTGCGGGAAAGCGGCGTCGACGAGGCTGCGCTGGGGCGCGGCTGGCAGAGATACGACGCGATGCGCACCGAACTCGCCGTCGGCCAGTTCGCCGACCTGGTCAACGATGCCGCCGAATTCCCGGAGTGGGAACGGGTTCTCGACGTATTGCGGCGCAAGTCTGGCAACTACACGGTGCGCAGACCGCTCGAGATCGGCGCCGACATGGCCGGATGTCCGCCCGGCGTGCTGATGCTGCTCGGCGAGTACGGCGAAGCGGTCGGCGAGGCGTTCCAACTGCGCGACGACGTCCTCGGCATCTTCGGGTCGCCCGAGATCACCGGGAAGCCGGCGGGCAGCGACCTCTTCGAGCACAAGGCGACCAGCGTCGTGGTGGCCGCCTACCGCCTCGCCGACGCGCCCCGACGGCGCGACCTCACCCATCTGATGAGCGCCTCTGACCTGGACGACGAAGACATCCGCCGGTGGCGCGAGCTGATCGTCGCGACCGGCGCACTGGAGTGGGTGGAACAGCTGATCGATTCGCGCCTCACCCGCGCGCTCGAGCTGATCGACACCGGGCAGTTGGATCCGTTGATCCGCACCGCACTTGCCGACATGGCCACCGCCTGCACCGAACGGGCCGCGTGATGCGCAGCGTCGCGGGACGCACCGACCACGTCGTCGTGGTCGGCGCGGGATTGTCCGGCTTGTCGGCGGCGCTACAACTCGCGGGACGGGGACGCACCGTGACGGTCCTCGAACGCGGACACCACCCGGGTGGACGCGTCGGCCGCGCCGACATCGACGGGTATCGCCTCGACACGGGGCCGACCGTGCTGACCATGCCCGACATCATCGACGACGCGTTCGCCGCCGTCGGCGAGACGGCCGCGGACCGACTGGACCTGATGAACGTCGATCCCGCGTACCGAGCGTCGTTCGCCGACGGCAGCTCACTTCACGTGCGCGCCGATGCCACCGCGATGGCAGCCGAGATCGAGGGCTTCGCCGGCCGCGGCCAGGCGGAGGGCTATCTGCGCCTTCGCGATTGGCTGACCAAGCTGTACCGCGTCGAGTTCGACGGGTTCATCGCCGCGAACTTCGACTCACCGTTGTCGCTGCTGACACCGCAGCTCGCCCGGCTGACCGCCATCGGCGGCTTCCGGCGGTGGGACCGCATGGTGCGCCGCTTCATCAGCGACGAACGGCTGCAGCGGGTGTTCACCTTCCAGGCTTTGTACGCGGGTGTGCCGCCACACCGGGCGCTGGCAGTGTACGCCGTGATCGCCTACATGGACACGATCTCCGGCGTGTACTTCCCCCGCGGCGGCGTGCGGGCGTTGCCTGACGCGCTGGCCGCGGCCGCGACCGACGCCGGCGTCGAATTCCGTTACGGTGCACCGGTTTCGGCGTTGGAACGCATAGGCGACCGAGTGGTCGCGGTCCACACCGAGGGCGGCGACCGGATCACCGCCGACGCGGTGGTGCTGACCACCGAACTGCCCGACACCTACCGGTTGCTCGGTCGCACGCCGCGACGTGCGCTCCCGCTGCGGCCCGCCCCGTCGGCGGTGGTGGCCCACGTCGGCTGCCGCGCTGTGGGTCCGGACGTCGGACACCACACCATCGTCTTCGGCGACCAGTGGGAGAGGACGTTCACCGACATCATCGATGACGGACGCGTCATGTCGGACCCGTCGCTGCTGGTGACCCGCCCCACCGCCGGCGACCCGTCTCTGGCGCCCGCGGGCCGGGATCTGCTGTACGTTCTCGCCCCCGCACCCAACCTCGCAGTGGGACACGTCGATTGGGCGTCGACCCGCGACGACTACGTGAGCCAGATGATGGACGTGGTGAGCTCACGGCTTCCGCAGGTGGGGGTGGACCCCGAGGTGCTGCACGTCGTGGATCCAGCGGACTGGGCGCGCCAGGGGATGGCCGCGGGAACCCCGTTCGCGTTGGCCCACACGTTCGGCCAGACCGGCCCGTTCCGTCCCGCCAACACCGTTCGCGGCGTCGCCAACGTGGTGTTGGCGGGGTCGTCGACCGTTCCGGGAGTCGGTGTGCCGACCGCGCTGCTGTCCGGGCGGCTGGCGGCCGACCGAATCACCGGCCTGCCAGTCCGGCGGGCCCGTAGCCAGGTGGTGCAAGCATGATCGGTTCCGAACTCGACGCCGCGGGCGTACACGACCCGGCACTGCGCGAGGCCTATCGCCGTTGCCGCACGATCAACGCCGAACACGGCCGCACCTTCTTCCTGGCCACCCGCCTGCTCGCGCCCGAACAGCGCCCCGCCGTTCATGCGCTGTACGGCTTCGCACGCCGCGCCGACGACATCCTCGACGACTTCGATCCCGTCATTCCCATGAGCGAGCGCGCCGATCAGTTGCAGCGGCTGGCCACTCAGCTGTTCAACCGGCTCGCGCAGGGCAGCTGCGATGACGGCGATCCGTCGCTCGCCGCCGTCGTGCACTGCGCCCGGCGGTACGGCATCCCGTGGGAACTGTTCGACGACTTCCTCGGCTCCATGCGCATGGACCTGAGCGTCACCGACTATCCCGACCGGGCCGCCCTCGATCGCTACATGTACGGCTCGGCGGAGGTCATCGGTTTACAGCTGCTGCCCGTACTGGGCACCGTCGGTCCGCGCGAGGAGGCCGCGCCGTACGCGGCCGCGCTCGGAAAAGCGTTCCAGCTGACGAACTTCCTGCGTGACATCGACGAGGATCTCGAACGCGGCCGGGTCTATCTGCCCGCCGACGAACTGGCCGCACACGGGGTCGACCGGGATGTGCTGACCTGGTGCCACGAGAACCGCCGCACCGACGCCAGGGTGCGCCGGGCACTGGTCGAACAACACGCCATCAATCGACGCGTGTACGACTTCGCGCGGCGCGGCATCGCTCATCTGAGCCCGCGGTCGCGCCCCTGCGTTTCGGTCGCCCTCACCCTTTACTCCGAAATCCTCGACCGTATCGAACAAATCGACTTCGCCGTATTCAGCCAGCGCGCCACCGTCGGCACGGGTCGCCGCATCCGCGTCGGGTGCGCCGGACTACTCAAGGCGTGGAGGGCACGGCGTCAGGAACCCAAGGCGTGACGATGGACAACTGGCATTACCTGTTGGTTCTTGCCGCCTGCCTGGTGATCACGGCGCCGTTGGAGATCTTCGGCGACGGCGTGTACCGGCAGGCACGCCGAGCCGCCGCCGCGGTGCTGCCCGTGGCCGCGGTGTTCGTGGCCTGGGACGTGATCGCCATCTTCGCCGACGTGTGGACCTACAACCCGAAGTACGTCACCGGCATCGACATCCCCGGCATCATGCCGATCGAGGAACTCCTGTTCTTCATCGTGATCCCGCTGTGCGGCTTGTTGACCTACAACGCCGTCTCCACGATCCTGACGCGGCTACAACGGACGCGGGATCGTGCGGAGCAAGCCAAATGAGCGGTCTCGGATACACGGTGCCCGCCGTTCTCGGGGTGATTGCGGTGTGCGCCCTGGAATTGGGTGTACTGCGCACCGGGTTGTTCCGCAAACCCGCGTACTGGATCTCGATGGCGATCGTGCTCGGCTTCCAGATTCCGGTCGATGGCTGGCTCACCAAGCTCAGCGCACCCATCGTCATCTACGACGAACGGCACACCAGCGGCATCCGGTTCCCGTTCGACATACCGGTCGAGGATTTCCTTTTCGGTTGGGCGATGGTCACCGCGGTGCTACTGCTATGGGAACGGCAGCGGCTGCGCACACAGAGGAGGAACGCGTCGTGAAAGTCAATGCGGGCCGTGACGGCCGTGACCCCGCGGATGTCCCCGCCGCCTTCGACGACGGGGCACCGGCCTATGACACGCTGGTCGATTCCAACCCCGGATACCATGAGCACCTGCGGATTTCGGCACAGCGGATGCGATTGCCCGACGATGGTCGCGGGCTGCGGCTGCTGGACGCCGGCTGCGGCACCGGCGCATCGACCGCGGCGCTGTTGTCGGTGGCGCCGCACGCGGAGATCGTGGGTGTCGACGGCTCGCGAGGCATGTTGACCGAGGCGCGAGCCAAACGGTGGCCCGGTTCGGTGCGGTTCGTCCACAGCCGGATCGAGGACCTCGCCGCAGCCGGTGTGACCGGGCCGTTCGACGGTATCTTCGCCGCGTACCTCATCCGCAACCTGCCCGACCCCGACGCCCAACTGCGTGAGTTCCGCGCGCTCCTGCGGCCGGGAGCGACGCTGGCGGTTCACGAGTACTCGGTGCGCGACTCGCGGCTCGCGACCGCGGTGTGGAACGCCGTGTGCGCCACCATCATCATCCCGAGCGGACGAATCCGCAGCGGTGACGCCTCGCTGTACCGGTACCTGCGGCGCAGCGTGAACCGCTTCGACGGTGCGGCCGACTTTCGTGATCGGCTGCGCCGCAACGGCTTCACCGCCGTGCACAGCGAGACGATGCCGGGCTGGCAACGTAACATCGTGCACACCTTCCTCGCCAAGGCGCCGCGATGACCGATCCGCACCGCATCACGCACTCTGCACCGCCGCCCGACACGCGGGTGGCGCTCGACAAACCGCATGTGGTCGTCGTCGGCGGGGGTATCGCGGGCCTGGCCGCGGCCACCGGTCTGGCCGAACGCGGTGTGAGCGTCGATGTCCTCGAACGCCAGACGTACCTCGGTGGCCGCGTCGGAGGATGGGCCGATACGCTCGACGACGGCACCCCCGTCGCCATGAACCGGGGCTTCCACGCCTTCTTCCGGCAGTATTACAACTTGCGTAATCTGATGCGGCGCATCGATCCTGCGCTGGGGATGCTCACCGCGGTCTCCGACTACCCGCTGATCGACGCGCACGGTCGACGCGACACGTTCCGGGGTCTGCCGCAGACGCCACCCTGGAATGCGTTGGCCTTCGCGCTGCGCAGCCCCACATTCCGGTTCCGCGACCTGGTGCGGCTCAACGCCCGGGCCGCGGCCCCCCTTGCCGCGGTGTCGGTCCCCGAGATCTATGACCGTCTCGACCATCTCGACGCCGATACCTTCCTGCGCGACATCAATTTTCCCGAGCCCGCTCGCCATCTGGCCTTCGAGGTCTTCTCGCGCAGCTTCTTCGCCGAGCCGACCAACCTCTCGGCCGGCGAATTGGCGACGATGTTCCACATCTACTTCCTGGGCTCCAGCGAGGGCCTGGTATTCGACGTCGCCAACGCGAACTTCGACACGGCGCTGTGGGATCCGTTGCGCGCCTATCTGCAGTCGCTGGGAGTGGGTATCCACACCGGCGTTTCGGTCACCGAGATCCGCACCGGCGACCGCTTCGCAGTGCACTCCGACGGCGGCGACCCGTTACAGGCCGACGGCGTGGTGCTGGCCACCGATGTCCGCGGCCTGCAACAGATCGTCGGCAATTCGGCGTCACTCGGCGATGACGAATGGCGGTCCCGGATAGCCGCGATGGGCACGGCCGCGCCCTTCATCGTGCAGCGGCTGTGGCTGGACCGGCCCGTCGCCCAAAACCGTGCGGCCTTTCTCGGGACGGGCGGCCGTCCGCCGCTGGACAATGTGAGCGTGCTCGACAGATACGAGCGGGAGGCGGCGGCGTGGTCGCGGCGAACCGGCGGCTCCGTGGTGGAGCTGCACTCGTATGCGGTGACCGACAGCACGGACGACGTGCTCGAGCGGCTGGGGCGGCGGATGGCCGAACTCTATCCCGAGACCGCCGACGCGAAGGTCGTCGGCGAACGGGTGCTGTGCCGTCAGGACTGCCCGCGCTTCGCCCCCGGCGACTTCGCGCGCCGCCCCACGGTCGCCACGCCGCACCCGGGCCTGGCGTTGGCCGGTGACGGTATCCGCATCGATCTGCCGGTCGCGCTGATGGAGCGCGCCGCCACCACCGGCTGGTCGGCGGCCAACCTGTTGCTGACGCGCTTCGGCCTCACCGGCCATGACCTCCACACGGTACCCACTCAGGGCCGTTTCGCCCCGTTGCGGCGGCTGGCCGAAAGGCAGTACGCATGACCATGCTCTCCGAGCTCAAGGCGCGGTTGGCGAAAACCACACCGTTTCAACTGCTTCCGCGCACCACGTGGGCCGGCCAGCGCCCGACGTACGACGATGCCCAGCCGTCGCTGATCCACAGCGCGCTGCGTCGCTCACAGCGCAGGACGAGCGGCAACTGGTATGCGTTCGCGGCCAGCGACACCATCGGCAAGCGACCACTCAGCGCCGCGGTCGGCGGACTCGAACTGGTCGCCTGGCGCGGCGAGGACGGCAGGTTGGCGGTCGGTCCGGCGTCCTGTCCGCACCTCGGCGCGGACCTCTCCACCGGGACCGTCGAGTGCGGCACGTTGATCTGCCCGTGGCACGGCCTGCGTTTCGACGGCGGCCGAACCTGGAGCTGGCGGCCCTACCCCGCCCACGACGACGGTGTGCTCGCCTGGGTACGGCTCGACGCGATCGGCGGCGAAACTCCCACCGAGGCACCGATATTGCCGATGCGACCCGACGGGCCGCGACTGTCGGCGGTGACGCGGTTGGTCGGCACCTGTGAGCCCAGCGACGTGATCGCCAACCGGCTCGATCCGTGGCACGGGGCGTGGTTCCACCCGTACTCGTTCACCCGGTTGGAGGTGCTGTCCGCACCGGCCGCCGACGACGACCTTCCCGAGGACGGCGACCGCTTCCTCGTCGCGGTCACCTTCCGCATCGGTCGACTCGGCGTCCCGGTGATCGCGGAGTTCACCACACCGGAGCCGCGCACCATCACCATGCGCATCATCGACGGCGAAGGCGCGGGGAGCGTGGTCGAGACGCACGCGACCCCGCTCGGTCCCGACCGCGACGGCAGTCCCCGCACCGCGGTCATCGAGGCGGTCATCGCGCATTCCGATCGTCCCGGATTCGCGCACGCGCTTCGGGGTGCGCCGTTGATCGCCCCGTTCATGCGCTACGCCGCCACCCGCCTGTGGCGCGACGATCTGGCCTACGCCGAGCGGCTCTACCGGCAGCGCGCGCAGGCGTGAGCCGGTTTTGCGTGGAGTCGCCCGGGTATACCGCCACAGATGAGCAAGGACATCCGCAAAGGCGACAAGGTGCAGTGGAAGAGCCACGGCACCACCGTGTCCGGAACGGTTGAGGAGAAGATCACCTCGGACACCGAGGCCGCGGGTCGCACCGTGCGCGCCGATTCCGAGAACCCGCAGTACCGCGTGCGCAGCGACAAGAGTGGCCGCGACGCGGTGCACAAGCCGGAATCGCTGAAGAAGAAGTAGTAGAAAGACGCCGCGTCGCGCTAGTCGTCGCTGAACTGAGGCCACGACCCCTGCAGGTAGCGCTCGTCGAGCAGCGGTATCTGCTCCATGGCCCACGGGCTGATCGACCAGGGCAACCCGACCGCCGAGCGCAGTTGGTCCCAGGACACCCACATCCACTCCATGACCTCGCCCGGATCCGGCCGCAGCCGCCCGTCGCAGCGGGCGACGAACACCGGACAGATCTCGTTCTCGACGGTTCCGTCGGCCGCGACCGCGCGGTACCGGAAGTCGGGTAGCACGCACACCGGGGGTTGGATCGTTATGCCCAACTCCTGGCCGGCACGGCGGCGCACCGCATCCTCGACCCGTTCCCCCGGCGCCGGATGACCGCAGAAGGAGTTGGACCACACCCCCGGCCACGTCGTCTTGTTCAGGGCGCGACGGGTCAAGAGCACGCGGCCGTCCCCGTCGAACAGATAGCACGAGAACCCCAGATGAAGCGGTGTCGCGGCGTGATGCACGGTCGTCTTGGCGGCGCTGCCGATCTGCCGCCCCTCCTCGTCGAGAAGAACGACGCACTCGTTCGTCGTCGTGGTCACTGAAGACACCTCATGTGTGTACCCAAATCCGCCGAGCTAACCGACGCACAGACGATGCAACCCGGTCATCGGGTGGACAGACACCATTCGACGCCCTCCCGCAGGCTGTTGACGCGCACGGCCGCATCACCGTCGACGGCGTCCCACCCCCTGCCGCCGAGCGCCACCTCGGCATTTGCGGTGGCAGCGGCGACCGTGTCCATGTCGGCGGTGTCGGGGGTGTGGGCCCACAGCACCACCCGCGCTGAAGGCGTCACGCGGCCGATCGCCTCGGTCAGCGCCGCTACCGGGACGTCGGCGCCGAGCATCAACGCGCCGTGCCCGCGTTCGGCGAGCGCCGCGCGAAGGGCCTCGAGCGGCAGGACGTGCGCTTCGCGCGCAGTGCAGGCCAGGATGACCGCTGTCGACAGGTCGAGGCGCATGAGCGGCGCTGCGTGCAGTGCGCGCGACACCGCCCACGACAGGGCGTGCTCGACGTCGACGCAACCGCCGTCCTCGTCCTGCCTGGTCACGATCCTTTCGAATGCGGGCCGCACCATCAGGTCCCATGTGTCGATGACCCCGAAATGACGCAGGTGCGTCTCCAGGAGCCGACCCAACGCGGCGAGGTCGAGCTCGAATGCGGCCGACAGCAGCGCATCGACGTCGCCGCGCCGCGGCGCGACGGCCCCAGAGACGATTTGGGCGGCGCTGCGGGCGCTGGTGCCCTGCCCGATGAGTTCGTGCATGTGCTGCACGGCGGCGATGTCGTTGTCGCTGTAGAGCCGGTGTCGGCCGGGCTGGTGCTGCGGCGGCCCGACGCCGTAGCGCTGGCTCCAGCTGCGCAGGGTCGCCGTCGGCACGCCGACGCGCTCGGCCACCACGCGCACGGTGTACCGCGGTGTGTCAGCGTCATCCATGGGGCCTGCTCAGTGGGGGTTTCGGCCTAGCGAGGGTTCACCGATCGCGCGGTGAGCAAACCATCAATGCGGAAACGATGCAAGTCTTCGTCATCTGGATATTGCCGCGGCCAGAAGCGGGTACTTGTAGCCCCATGACCGATCAGCAGAAGGACGAACAACACAGCCGCCCCGAGGGACTCGACGACGCGACCGTCGAGGCCGTCGGCGGGGTCTCGGAGGCATTGGAGTGGGTGGAACGCGCACGCGGCCATCTGTATTCGTTCCACCAGCTGATGGGCCGCGCCGACCTTCTGCTGGGCGAGGCGTGTGACAAGTTGCGCGAGGCCGGCCACGACGGTGTCGCCGAGCGTCTGGAGTCCGAACTCGTCGGCCGCAACGTGCTTTACGGCCGCTGGACCTTCCAAATCGTCGAGGACTTCGACGACAGCTACTGGTCGGTGTTCCGCGACCACGAACGCCGGGTGCGCGACGAGCTACAGCAGGGCCGCAGGCACGTGTTCGAGTCCGAAATGAAGGAGCGGCGCCGCACCCAGGGTCGCCCCGGGCACGAGCACCGCCCCTGACAGTGCGAATTCGGTGCGCTACCGACCGACCAGCGCACCGAAATCCGCTAGGCCGTCTCGGTGATGGGCCGGTCCACCCAGCTCATCAGGTCGCGCAGCTTCTTTCCGGTCACCTCGATCGGATGCTCTGCGTTCTTCTTGCGCAGCGCCTCGAGTTCCTTGTTGCCGCCCTCGACGTTGGCCACAAGCTTCTTGACGAAGGTGCCGTCCTGGATCTCGGAGAGAATGGCGCGCATCCGCTCCTTGGTGTCGGCGTCGATCACCCGCGGCCCGGACAGGTAGCCGCCGAACTCCGCGGTGTCGGACACCGAGTAGTTCATCCGCGCGATGCCGCCCTCGTACATGAGGTCGACGATCAGCTTGAGTTCGTGCAGCACCTCGAAGTACGCCAGCTCCGGCGCGTAACCGGCCTCGACCATGACGTCGAAGCCGGTCTTGACGAGTTCCTCTGTGCCGCCGCACAACACGGCCTGCTCGCCGAACAGGTCGGTCTCTGTCTCGTCCTTGAACGTGGTCTTGATGACGCCGGCGCGGGTGCCGCCGATGCCCTTGGCGTAGGACAGCGCGAGCGCCTGCCCCTCACCCTTGGGGTCCTGATCGATCGCGATCAGGCACGGCACGCCCTTGCCGTCGACGAATTGGCGACGCACCAGGTGGCCAGGACCCTTCGGGGCGACCATGCCGATCGTGACGTTGGCCGGCGGCTTGATCAGGTCGAAGTGGATGTTGAGGCCATGCCCGAAGAACAGTGCGTTGCCGTCCTCGAGGTTGGGTTCGATGTCGCTGGAGAAGATCTCGGCCTGTGCGGTGTCGGGCGCCAGCAACATGATGACGTCGGCCCACTTGGCGACCTCGGCGGGGGTGTCGACCTCGAGGCCCTGCTCGGCGACCTTCTCACGTGACTTCGACCCCTCCTTGAGGCCGACCTTCACCTCAACGCCGGAATCACGCAGGCTCAGCGAGTGCGCGTGACCCTGGCTGCCGTAGCCGATGACGCCGACCTTGCGTGCCTGGATGATCGACAGGTCCGCGTCGTCGTCATAGAACATCTCTACTGCCACTGAATTTCCTTATCTACTCACTTGATTTGGGGCTACTTGGCGGTGCCGATGCTGCGCGGACCGCGCGACAGCGACACCACACCGGACTGCACGATCTCGCGAATGCCGAAGGGCTCCAACACCCGCAGCAGCGCCTCGAGCTTCTCGGGCGTGCCGGTGGCCTCGACCGTCAACGACTCGGTCGATACGTCGACGACCTTCGCGCGGAACAGATTCACCGCCTCGATGACCTGGCCGCGGGTCGACGCGTCAGTGCGCACTTTGATCAGCGCAAGCTCGCGCGAAACGGAGTTCTCCTCCTCCTGCTCGACGATTTTGATCACGTTCACCAGCTTGTTGAGCTGTTTGGTGATCTGCTCGAGCGGCGCTTCGTCCACGCTGACGACGATCGTCATCCGCGACATGTTCTTCTGCTCGGTCGCACCGACCGCCAGGGACTGAATGTTGAACCCGCGCCGGGAGAACAGCGACGCGACCCGCGCCAGGACACCCGGTTTGTCCTCAACCAGGACCGACAACGTCTGTGTGGCGGTGGTACCCATCAGGCGTGTCCTTCTTCCGGATCGTCGAACAACGGGCGGATGCCGCGAGCGGCCTGGATCTCGTCGTTGCTGGTGCCCGCCGCGACCATGGGCCACACCTGCGCGTCGGCGCCGACGATGAAGTCGATCACCACGGGCCGGTCGTTGATCTCACGCGCCTGCCGGATCACGTCCTCGACGTCTTCGGCTCGCTCACAACGCAATCCGACGCAACCGAGCGCCTCGGCGAGCTTGACGAAATCGGGGATGCGATGCGAGTGCGTGGCCAGATCGGTTTGGCTGTAGCGCTCTTCGTAGAACAGCGTCTGCCACTGGCGCACCATGCCGAGGTTGCCGTTGTTGATCAGCGCCACCTTGATCGGCGCACCCTCCACGGCACAGGTGGCCAACTCCTGGTTGGTCATCTGGAAGCAGCCGTCGCCGTCGATGGCCCACACCTCGGCCTCCGGGCGGCCGAACTTGGCCCCCATCGCCGCGGGCACGGCGTAGCCCATGGTGCCCAGGCCGCCGGAGTTCAGCCATGTCTTGGGTTTCTCGTAGGAGATGAACTGCGCGGCCCACATCTGGTGTTGGCCCACGCCTGCGACGTACACCGCGTCGGGTCCGGCCATCTTGCCCAGCGTCTCGATGACGTATTCCGGTGAGAGGCTGCCGTCGCTCTGCGGCCCGTAGCTCAGCGGGTAGGTCGCCTGCACACCTCTCAGGTACTCCAGCCAGTTGTCGATCTTGATCGCGTCGGCGGTGCCGTCGCGGCGCAGGGCCACGATCAGCTCGGCGATGACGGCCTTGACGTCACCCACGATCGGCACGTCGGCGTGGCGGTTCTTGCCGATCTCGGCGGGGTCGATGTCGGCGTGGATGACCTTGGCCTCCGGCGCGAAGGAGTCCAGCCGCCCGGTCACCCGGTCGTCGAACCGGGTGCCCAGCGCGATCAGCAGGTCGCTGCGCTGCAGGGCGGCCACCGCGGACACCGTGCCGTGCATCCCCGGCATGCCCATGTTCTGCGGATGGCTGTCGGGGAACGCCCCGCGCGCCATCAACGTGGTGACGACCGGGATTCCTGTCAGCTCGGCCAGCTCCAGCAGTCCCTCGCTGGCCTCTCCGCGGATCACCCCGCCGCCGACGTAGAGCACCGGCTTGCGCGCGGCGGCGATCAGCTTGGCGGCCTCGCGGATCTGGCGGTTGTGCGGTTTGGTGTTCGGTTTGTAGCCCGGCAGGTCGATGCGCGGCGGCCAGCTGAACGTGCACTGCCCTTGCAGAACGTCCTTGGGGATGTCGACGAGCACCGGTCCGGGGCGGCCCGACTGGGCGATGTGGAACGCCTCGGCGATCGCCTGCGGGATCTCATCGCCGCTGCGCACCAGGAAGTTGTGCTTGGTGATCGGCATCGTGATGCCGGAGATGTCGGCTTCTTGGAACGCATCGGTGCCGATCAGGCCACGTCCGACCTGGCCGGTTATCGCCACCACCGGAATCGAGTCCATGTGCGCGTCGGCCAGCGGCGTGACGAGGTTGGTCGCACCGGGTCCCGAGGTGGCCATCATCACGCCGACCCTGCCGGTCGCGTGGGCGTAGCCGCTGGCCGCATGCCCTGCGCCCTGCTCGTGACGGACCAGGACATGGCGCAGCTTCTTGGAGTCGAACAGCGGGTCGTACACCGGCAGGACCGCGCCGCCGGGGATCCCGAAGATGGTGTCGACGTCGAGTTCCTCCAGCGACCGGATGACCGCCTGCGCGCCAGTCATCTGTTGCGGCGCAGCGCGTTTGGCCGGTGCGGGCGCAGACTTGGCCGCCGGTTGCGCGGCATGGCCGTCGTCGGGCACGGTTGCCGCCACCTGCTCCAGCGGTCGGGTTGTTGGTGCGCTCACGGTGTTCGTTCTCCTAAATCCTTCTTCGGATCCGTCTCTAGGGTCTCAAATTCGGTGGTCGGGCAAGAAAAAACCCCCGTCAGCTGGGCTGCTGTACGAGGGTCGCGCGCTGATGCCGGAGTTATGCCCGAGTAAGGGCGAGCGCGGCATCAACGCGCTTCCCGATTACTACGAGCAACCCCAGGGCCTGCATAACCGTCGACGGTAGCCTCTGCACTGGTCACAGGTCAAATTGCGGTGCGGTGCGAAGATGGCGGGGTGAGTCCGAAAGCCGCGCCCGCCCCCGTCGTCATCCGCATCTCCCCGATGGCGCATTTCGCCGTCGCCTTTCTGGCGTTCAGCATGCTTTCGCTGGTTTTGGCGGGCCTCACCTGGGTGGCTGCCCTGCTGATCATTCCGATCGTGTTGTCGGTGTTCGTCGCGCGCTACCGCACCGTCGCCGACCGCGATCAGGTGACCGCTCGCACGCTGTGGGGCAGCGAGACCGTCGACTGGAGCGATATCGACGGACTGCGGTTCGGCAAGGGGTCGTCGGCCTATGCCCATCTGAAGGACGGCAGGGACGTGCGGCTGCCCGCGGTGACATTCGCGACGTTGCCGCTGCTGACCGAGGCCAGCGGCGGGCGTGTGCCCAATCCGTATTCGACGGATTAGGCGAGTGGGTTGCCGCCGTTGAGCAGCACCCAGATCGCCACACCGGCGCCCGCGCCGAGAATCAACGCTCCGAGCGATCCGAGGAAGGGCCGGCGCGCCCAACCGCGTCCCGCGTCGAAGCCGTACCGGCCGGGACCGGTCAACACCAGTGCGGCCACCGCGCAGGTCAAGAACACCTTGTACTCATGTCCGTCGGTCAGGAAGTCCGACAGCCGCGCCTCCTCGTGGGCGACCATCGCCTCGGCGAGCACGCCGGTCACCAGATAGGCCAGCGCACCGGCGGCGGCCACGGGAGTGAACAGGCCCAGGATGAGGAGCACTCCGGCGGCGATCTGCCCGAAGGCGCCGACGTAGGTCAGGATGTCGGCGTAGCGGAAGCCCATATCGGACAGCTCCGCTTCCCATCCGTTGAGCCCGGGGCCACCCCACAGGCCGAACGCCTTCTGCAGGCCGTGGCCGATGAAAAGGGCGCCGACCGCGAGACGCAACAGCATCAGACCGAGGTCGAGGGTGCCGCGGCGCTCCGGTGCGGCGCGGAACGGATCGGGGCCGATCTCCGCCGGTTCCGCCGAGTAGTCGAGTGCATGCCGGCCGCCGGGCTGCACGTACGGCAGCGGCTCGGGATCGTTGAGCAGTCCGAAGCCGGTCGAGACCGGCGCCCCGCTGTTCGAGTCGTAGTGCGGGATCGCGGTGGTCTCGAAGTCGCCGCCGTAGTTCGCCGACGGCAGATCGTCTTCAGGGTCGACCAGGCTCGCTGACACGGGCCGCCCGGCCGCGTCGTCGGGCCGTTGCCAGGCGCGTGGGTCATTGGAATGACTGGTCACCATGCCAGCGTAAGTGCTTGTCACCCGGTAGCCGGGTATTGGCGCGGTGCTATCGAGGCCTTAATTCGCCGACGGTTCGCGCCGCCGTCGCGCGGGTGTGCGTGGCGCGCACGTCCGAATGATCCGTAACCTGGCTCGCATGAAACCGCGCCGGCCGATGCAGGGTGTGCTCGCCGTGGCGTGCGCGGCGTTGCTCGTCGGGTCGGGCTGTGCTCGATTCGACGATCTGCAGTCGCAGCCGTTCACCACCGAGCCCCAGCTCGAGCCCGGTCCGACGTCGACGCCGCCCCCACCGCCCCCGCTGCCCCCGACGCCGTTTCCGAAGGAGTGCCCGGCGCCGGGCGTCATGCAGGGGTGCCTGGAAAGCACCAGCGGCCTGATCATGCTGCCCGACAGCCAGTCGGCCCTGGTTGCCGAGCGCACGACCGGCGTGGTCAAAGAGGTCTCTGTGCGGGCCGAACCGAAGGTCAAGACGTCGCTGCCCGTCGACGGCTCGGGCGACGGCGGGCTGATGGACATCGTGCTGTCGCCGACGTACCAGCAGGACCGGCTGATGTACGCCTACGTCAGCACCCCCACGGACAACCGCGTCATCCGCATCGCCGACGGCGACATCCCCAAGCCGATCCTGACCGGCATCCCGAAGGGCGCCACCGGTAACACGGGCGCGTTGATCTTCACCAGCCCGACGACGCTGCTCGTGCAGACCGGGGACGCCGGCAATCCCGCCGATGCCGCCAACCCGGGGTCGCTGGCCGGTAAGGCGTTGCGGATCGAGCAGCCCACCACCGTGGATCAGGCCCCCACGACCACGGCGCTGTCGGGTTTGGGCGCTGCGGGCGGTATGTGCCTCGACCACTCGGACGGCTCGCTGTACATCACCGACCGCGCCGCATCCGGTGACCGGCTGCAACGCATCACCAAGGATTCCAAGACGTCGACGGTGTGGACCTGGCCCGACCGCCCCGGTGTCGCGGGCTGCGCCGCGCTCGACGGGTCGGTTCTGGTCAACCTGGTCAACACCAAGCAGACCGTCGCCGTGCGGCTGGCTCCCGAGACCGGCGCGGTGACCGGCGATCCCGAGGTGGTGCGCCAAGACCAGCACGGCCACGCCTGGGCGCTGGCGATGTCGCCCGACGGCAACATCTGGGGCGCCACGATCAACAAGACGGCCGGCGATGCCCAGAAACTCGACGATGTCGTGTTCCCGCTGTTCCCGCAGGGCGGTGGGTTCCCGCGCAGTCCTGCTGACAACACGTAAGCGCCAGCGCGGCAGGCGATTTCAGCTCTCGACGATGCGCAGGCCGATGACGCCCACGACGATCGCCGCAAGACACGCCATACGCGCCGCGCCGTCTGCGCGCTCGACACTGCAACCGGGGCCGTAAATGAGCGTCGCGCACGACCCTGTGGGCAGTCTCGGCGCTAGCTGCAGGCCTCCAGAACCAACTCGCGCACCCGGGCCGCGTCGGCCTGTCCCTTGGTGGCCTTCATGACCGCGCCGACGATCGCACCCGCGGCCTGCACCTTGCCGCCCCGAATTTTCTCGACGATGCCGGGGTTGGCCGCCAGCGCCTCGTCGACGGCGGCCTGCAGCGCCGAATCGTCGCGCACGACCTCGAGGCCGCGGTCCTTCATCACCTGCTCGGGTTCGCCCTCGCCGGCCAACACCCCCTCGACCACCTGCCGGGCGAGCTTGTTGGACAGCTTGCCGTGGTCGACGAGCTTGACGACCGCGGCCACCTGCGCGGGCGTGATCGGCAGCGCATCGAGTTCCACCCCGGCTTCATTGGCCTTCTGCACCAGGAAGTTTCCCCACCATGCCCGGGCGGCGTCGCTGGATGCGCCCTGCTCGACGGTGGCGGCGATCAAATCCAGCGCACCGATGTTGACGAGGTCACGCATCACCTCGTCGGAGATGCCCCATTCCTCCTGAATCCTCTTGCGGGACAACCACGGAAGTTCGGGGATCGTCGCACGCAACCGCTCGATCCAGTCCGCGTCGGGTGCCACCGGCTCGAGGTCGGGCTCGGGGAAGTACCGGTAATCCTCGGCGGTCTCCTTGCTGCGTCCCGGTGAGGTGTATCCGTCCTCGTGAAAATGCCTGGTTTCCTGGGTGATTCGTTCGCCGGAGTCGAGAACCGCTGCCTGGCGGCGCATCTCGTAGCGGACGGCGACCTCGACGCTCTTGAGCGAGTTGACGTTCTTGGTCTCGGTTCGGGTGCCGAACTGCTTTTGCCCCTTCGGTTTGAGCGAGACGTTGGAGTCACAACGCATCGAGCCCTGGTCCATGCGGACATCGGAGACGCCCAGGCCGCGCAGAAGATCCCGCAGCGCCGTCACGTAGGCGCGGGCGATCTCGGGGGCGCGCTCACCGGCGCCCTCGATGGGCTTTGTGACGATCTCGATCAGCGGCACACCCGAGCGGTTGTAGTCGATCAGCGACGTCGTGGCGCCCTCGATGCGACCCGTCTCGCTGCCGAGGTGGGTCAGCTTGCCCGTGTCCTCCTCCATGTGGGCGCGCTCGATGTCGACCCGCCAGGTCGAACCGTCGTCAAGCGGAACGTCGAGGTGACCGTTGATCGCGATCGGCTCGTCGTACTGCGAGATCTGGTAGTTCTTGGGCATGTCCGGATAGAAGTAGTTCTTCCTGGCGAACCGGCACCACGGCACGATCTCGCAGTTCAGCGCGAGCCCGATCCGGATCGCGGACTCCACGGCCTTCTCGTTGAGCACTGGCAACGACCCGGGCAGCCCCAGGCAGACCGGACACACCTGGGTGTTGGGTTCGGCGCCGAACCTGTTGGCGCAACCGCAGAACATCTTGGTCGCGGTGGACAGCTCGACGTGGACTTCCAGCCCGAGCACGGGCTCGTAGCGCGCGACGACGTCGTCGTAGTCCAGTAGGTCGGCGGTCGCAGCAGTCATGACCCCGATCCTAGTAAGCGGGCTCAGCCGAAGAACTCCGCGGCGTCGTCGTACCGGCTCTGCGGGACCAGCTTCAACTGACGGGTGGCATCGGCCAGCGAAACACGGCCGATCTCCTGGCCGCGCAGCGACACCATCATCCCGTACTCGCCCGCGTGCGCGGCGTCGGCGGCGTTGACGCCGAAGCGGGTGGCCAGCACGCGGTCGAAGGGCGTCGGCGTGCCGCCGCGCTGGACGTGGCCCAGGACCGTGACCCGCACCTCTTTGTTGATCCGCTTCTCCACCTCGAGGGCGAGTTGTTGCGCGACGCCGGTGAAGCGTTCGTGGCCGAACTCGTCGACCCCACCTTGGCGCAGTTGCATCGACCCCTCGGCCGGCTTCGCCCCTTCGGCCACCACGCAGATGAAGTGCGAATCGCCGCGCACGAAGCGCTGTTTGATCAGTCGGCAGACCTCTTCGACGTCGAAGGGCTGTTCGGGGATGAGGGTCATGTGTGCCCCCGACGCCAAGCCCGCGTTCAGCGCGATCCAGCCGGCGTGGCGGCCCATCACCTCGACGAGCATCACGCGCTGGTGCGATTCGGCGGTGCTGTGCAGCCGGTCGATGGCCTCGCTCGCCACCCCCAGCGCGGTGTCATGTCCGAAGGTGACATCGGTGCAGTCGATGTCGTTGTCGATGGTCTTCGGCACGCCGACGACGGGAACGTTCTCCTCGGAGAGCCAGTGCGCGGCCGTGAGCGTGCCCTCGCCGCCGATCGGGATCAGCACGTCGATGCCGTTGTCGTCGAGCGTCTGCTTGATCTGGTCGAGCCCGGCGCGCAACTTCTCCGGATGCACGCGGGCGGTACCGAGCATCGTGCCGCCCTTGGCCAGCAGCCGGTCGTTGCGGTCGTCGTTGGCCAGCTGTATGCGACGGTTCTCCAGCAGGCCGCGCCAGCCGTCCTGAAATCCGACGACCGACGAGCCGTAGCGCACGTCGCACGTGCGCACCACCGCCCGGATGACCGCGTTCAAGCCCGGACAGTCACCGCCGCCGGTCAGCACTCCGATCCGCATGGCTACATCCTCCCCGAGCGCGCGGATGTTTGCGCCCTCACTCGGCGTTTGCGTACCACCAACGTGCGCTCGCGGCGCCTAAACCGCCGTCGAGAGCGGTCCGCGCGCCGCCTCGTAGGCCGCACCGACGCGGTACAACCGGTCGTCGGCCAGCGCGGGAGCCATGATCTGCAGCCCGACGGGCAGATTGTCGTCGGGTGAGAGCCCCGCAGGCACCGACATTCCGCAGTGGCCGGCCAGGTTCAACGGCAGCGTGCACAGGTCGAACAGGTACATCGCCAACGGGTCGTCGACCTTCTCCCCCAACGGGAATGCCGTGGTCGGCGTCGTCGGCGAGATCAGCACGTCGACGCGTCGGTACGCCTCGTCGAGATCGCGCGCGATCAGCGTGCGCACCTTCTGCGCCTGGTTGTAATACGCGTCGTAGTAGCCGGCCGACAACGCATAAGTGCCAATCATGATGCGGCGCTTGACTTCCGGGCCGAAGCCGGCGGCGCGGGTCAACGCCATGACTTCCTCGGCGCTGTGTGTGCCGTCGTCGCCGACGCGCATCCCGAAGCGCATCGCGTCGAACCGTGCGAGATTGCTCGAGACCTCCGACGGAAGGATCAGGTAGTAGGCGGGCAGCGAGTAGTCGAAGTGCGGGCAGTCCACCTCGCTGACCTCGGCGCCCAGCGCGGTCAACTGTTCGACGGCGGCGTTGAACGACTCCAGCACACCGGGCTGGTAACCGTCGCCGCGCAACTGCTTCACCACCCCGACCCGCACGCCCGCCAGGTCGCCGTCCGCCCCCGCCCGTGCGGCGCCGACAACATCTGGCACCGCGGCGTCGACCGACGTCGAATCCTTCGCGTCGTGCCCGGCGATCACCTGGTGCAGCAGCGCGGTGTCGAGCACGCTGCGCGCGCACGGGCCGCCCTGGTCCAGCGAGGACGCGCAGGCGACCAGCCCGTAGCGCGACACGGTTCCGTACGTCGGTTTCACGCCGACGGTGGCGGTAAGCGCGGCCGGCTGGCGGATCGAGCCGCCGGTGTCGGTGCCGATGGCCAACGGCGCCTGGAACGCCGCCAGCGCGGCGGCGCTGCCCCCGCCGGAGCCACCGGGGACCCGCTCAACGTCCCACGGGTTGCGGGTCGGCCCGTACGCAGAGTTCTCCGTGGACGAACCCATCGCGAACTCGTCCATGTTGGTCTTGCCGAGAATCGGCAGGCCCGCCGCGCGTAGCCGCATGGTGACGGTCGCGTCATAGGGCGACGTCCAGCCCTCGAGGATCTTCGATCCGCAGGTCGTCGGCATGTCGGTGGTGGTGAACACGTCCTTGAGCGCGACCGGCACCCCGGCCAGCGGCGAGGGCAGGTCTTCTCCGGCGGCGACGGCCGCGTCGACGCGCGCCGCTGCCGCCAGCGCACGATTCTGCGCGACGTGCAGGAACGCGTGGTAACGGTCGTCGGTCGCTGCGATCTGGTCCAGGTGCGCACGGGTGACCTCCGTCGAGGACACCTCTTTGGCGGCGATCTTCTCTCCGAGCGTCGCGGCGTCCATCCGAGTGAGATCGCTCACTGCGCCTCCCCCAGGATCCGCGGCACCGCGAACCGACCCTCGGCCGCCTTGGGCGCCTGGTCCAACGCCTCCTCCTGCGTCAGGCACGGCTCGACCGTGTCCGGCCGGAACACGTTGACGTCGGTGAGCGGGTTGCCGGTGGGTTTGACCCCCTCGACGTCGACGGACTGAATCTGGCTGACGTGACCGAGGATGGCGTCCAGCTGCCCGGCGTAGCTGTCCAGCTCGTCTTCGCTCAGCGCGAGGCGGGCCAGGCGCGCCAGGTGGGCTACCTCGTCTCGGGAGATCTGCGACACGACAAGCAAGCCTAGTCATCACGATTGCGGCCGCCGAGGCCGGAATGCCCACCCCGGCGCTCTGTGCAACAGTGTTGCGCGTGCCTACGTACCTGCTGCGGGTCCAGCTAGAGGACCGGCCCGGCAGCCTCGGCTCCCTGGCCGTGGCGCTCGGGTCGGTGGGCGCCGACATTCTGTCGCTCGACGTGGTGGAGCGGTCGGCCGGTTACGCCGTCGACGATCTGGTCGTCGAGCTGCCCGCGGGCGCGATGCCCGACATGCTGATCACCGCCGCCGAGCAGATCAAAGGTGTCTACGTCGACTCCATCCGTCCGCACACCGGGCTGCTCGAGGCGCACCGCGAACTCGAACTCATCGACCACATCGCGGCTGCGCCCCGCAACAGCAAGCTGCAGGTCCTCGCCGACGAAGCGCCTCGGGTGTTGCGCGTGGGCTGGACCTCGGTCGTGCGGTTGACCGACGACGGGCCGCAACGTCTGGTCGGCAGCTCCGGGGCGCCCGAGACCCAGGTCAAAGAGACGCCGTGGCTGCCGCTCGACCACGCCGAGGCGCTCGACGGTGACGCCGCGTGGGTGCCGCAGGTGTGGCGCGACATGGCGACCACGCTGGCCGCCGCCCCCCTCGGCGACCCGCGCACCGCGGTGGTGCTGGGCCGGCCAGGCGGGCCGCTGTTCCGGCCGTCCGAGGTCGCCAGGCTGGGTTACCTGGCGGGGATCGTCGCGACGATTCTGCGCTGACCGCGACGAAACCGTTGCACCGGAACGGAACTCGTCAACCGCCGGCAGGTACCGGCCAGCGGTCGTTGACGTCGGCGTTGGTGTCCTTTCGGGCGCAGTGCGCGCAGCAGAACATCGCTTCCTCGGTTTCGATGCCGTGCCCGAGGATTCGGCACCCGCAGTGCGCACACTCCGGGGCCAGCTGTACAGCCGCGCACTCGACGCTGTCGAACGTCGCGCTGTGGCCGTCCGGCCATGTCACGGTGAACGCCTTGTCGTAGTCGTTGCCACAGGTATCGCAGATCGCCATCACAACTCCTTGTCGATTCGCCCAGTCGAGTGCCCGGTGGGCGGGTCGCACAAACGCGGTGGCGCCCAGTCGGGCAGCGACCTCAGATCCCGTCGGGTCCGTTCTCCAGCAGCCGGGTGAAACCGTCCTCACCAAGGATCGGCACCCCCAGTTCGACGGCCTTGTCGTACTTGGACCCCGGGGAATCGCCTGCGACCACGTATGCGGTCTTCTTGGATACGGAGCCGGCCGCCTTGCCGCCGCGCGCGACGATCGCCTCTTTGGCCTCGTCACGCGAGTAGCCAGTCAGCGACCCGGTGACGACGATCGACAACCCCTCCAATGTGCGTTCGATGCTGGCGTCGCGCTCGTCGGCCATCCGCACGCCCGCGGCACGCCATTTGTCGACGATCGCGCGGTGCCAGTCGACGGTGAACCACTCCGTCACCGCGGCGGCGATCGTCGGACCCACACCTTCGACGACCGACAGCTCATCTTCCGAAGCGGCCATGACCGCGTCGAGGCTGCCGTACTCGGTGGCCAGGGCTCGGGCCGCCGTCGGCCCGACATGCCGGATCGACAACGCGACCAGCACCCGCCACAGCGGCTGGGATTTCGCCTTGTTCAGGTTGGCCAGCAAGCGTTTCCCGTTCGCCGACAGCTGTCCGCTCTTGGTGGTGAACAGGTCGGTGCGCAGCAGGTCGTCTTCGGTCAGCGTGAACAGGTCGCCCTCGTCGGTGATGACGCCGGCCTGCAGCAGAGCCGTACCCGCCTCGTAGCCCAGTCCCTCGATGTCGAACGCACCGCGGCCGGCGACGTGAAACACGCGCTCGCGCAACTGCGCTGGACAGGACCGGGTGTTGGGGCAGCGGATGTCGGCGTCGCCCTCCTTCGCGGGCGCGAGCTTGGTTCCGCACTCGGGACAGTGGGTCGGCATCACGAACTCGCGTTCGGAGCCGTCGCGCAGATCGACGACCGGGCCGAGCACCTCGGGAATCACGTCACCCGCCTTGCGGATGACCACCGTGTCGCCGATGAGCACGCCTTTGCGCTTGACCTCCGAGGCGTTGTGCAGCGTGGCCTGGCTGACCGTCGACCCGGCCACCTTGACCGGCTCCATCCACGCGAACGGCGTGACCCGGCCGGTGCGCCCGACGTTGACCTTGATGTCGAGCAGTTTGGTCTGCGCCTCCTCGGGCGGGAACTTGTAGGCGATGGCCCAGCGTGGCGCCCGGGATGTGGAACCGAGCCTGCGCTGCAGCGCGACATCGTCGACTTTGACCACCACGCCGTCGATTTCGTGCTCGACGTCGTGGCGGTGTTCGCCCCAGTAGGCGATGCGCTCGGTGACAGCGTCGATCCCCTTGACCTGGGCGGTGTGCTCGGAGACCGGCAGCCCCCAGGCCGCCAGTGCCAGATAGGCGTCATGCAGCGTCTTGGGCCGAAAGGCCTCGGCATGGCCCACACCGTGGCAGATCATCCGCAGCTTGCGACGCGCGGTGACGGCCGGGTTCTTCTGCCGCAGCGAGCCCGCCGCGCTGTTGCGCGGATTGGCGAACGGCGGCTTGCCGTCGGCGACCAGGCCGGCGTTGAGTTCCTCGAAGTCGGCCACCCGGAAGAACACCTCGCCACGCACCTCGAGAACCTTCGGCTGCGGGAATTCGTCACTGTCTCTGAGCTTTTCGGGAATATCGCCGATGGTGCGGGCATTCAGCGTGACGTCCTCACCGGTGCGGCCGTCACCTCGGGTGGCCGCCCGCTCCAGCCGGCCGTCGCGGTACACCAGGGACAGGGCGACCCCGTCGATCTTGAGCTCGCACAGGAAGTGCGCGTCCTGCAGCACGTTTGGGCCGATCTCGCCCTTGAGCCGCCCCGCCCATGCCGCGAGCTCGTCGGGTGTGAACGCGTTGTCCAGGCTGAGCATGCGCTCGAGGTGCTCGGCGGGGGTGAAGTCGGTGGCGAAGCCGGCCCCACCCACCAACTGGGTCGGTGAGTCCGGGGTACGCAGTTCGGGATGGTCCTCCTCGAGGGCCTCCAGTTCGCGAAGCAGCGCGTCGAATTCGGCGTCGGTGATGATCGGTGAGTCACGCACGTAGTAGCGGAATTGGTGCTCACGCACCTCGTCGGCGAGCTCTTGCCAGCGGCGACGCACGTCGGCGTCGGGGGCGTCGTCGGCCTGTGCGGCCAGCGCGTCTTCCGCACCCTTGGAGGTCACCTTCGCAGGCTAACCGAGCGGCCCGACAGCGCCGCACCGTTACCCTGACCCCATGCCGCACCCGATCATGTTCCGCGACGACGACCCGGTTCTGGCGCGGGTCCGGGCTGCGGCGTTGGCGTACCCCGAGGCTTACGAGAAGGTCTCGCACGGACGGCCCGCCTTCTTCGCCGTCAAGATGTTCGCCATGTACGGCGGCAGCGTCAAACCGCCGACCAAGGGCGACTACCTCCAGTACCCGCAGTCGATCCTGGTCAAGGTCGACGAGAGCGAACGACGGGCGCTGCTGCAGGACGCCCGGATCTTCTGCCCCGCCTACCTCGGACCGTCGGGGTGGCTCGGGCTCGACCTGTCGGCCGGGACCCTCGACTGGGACGAGGTGCGAGAGCTGATCGATGCGTCGTTTCGGTTGACAGCGCCCAGGAAACTCGTCAAACAACTCGACGAAGTCTGAACAGGTAGCCGAGAGGCCATGAATCGATCGGAGACGCGATGAGTTTCGCGAGCCCCTTCCCCGAGGTCGACATCCCGTCCACCACTGTCTACGACTACCTGTTCGGTGGTATCGCCGAAGACGACCTCGACCGCGTCGCGCTCGTCGACGCGAAGTCGGGGCGGGAGACGACCTACCGCGAGACGATCGCGCGCATCGACGCGTTCGCGGGCGCGCTCGCCGGGCGCGGGATCGGGGTCGGCGATGTGGTCGGCCTGCTCTCGCCGAACAGTTCCGGGTTCGCGGTCGCATTCCACGGCATCCTGCGTGCGGGTGCGACCGCCACGACCATCAACGCGTTGTTCACGGCCAAGGACATCGCCAAGCAGTTGACCGACTCGAACGCCAAAATGCTCGTGACGGTGTCGCCGCTGCTGGCCCATGCCGAGGAAGCGGCGGCGGCGGTCGGCATTGCCGACGACCTACTTGTCGTGCTCGACGGCCCCGGCCTGGCCGCCGACGGGCATCCCAACGCCGCCGACCTCATGGGTCCGGGCCACCCGCCGCCGCGGGTGAGCTTCGCGCCCTCGTCGCACCTGGCGGTGCTGCCCTACAGCTCGGGGACCACCGGAAACCCCAAGGGCGTCATGCTCACCCACCGCAACCTGGTGGCCAACGTCGCCCAGATCCGCCCGCTGCACGGCATGGTCGCCGACGACACCGTGCTGGCCGTTCTCCCGTTCTTCCACATCTACGGGATGACCGTGCTGCTCAACGCGGCACTGCACGCCCGGGCCCGCTTGGTCATCATGCCGAGCTTCGATCTCGGCGACTTTCTGGGCAACATCGCCAACCACGCCTGCACCATCGCGTTCATCGCGCCGCCCGTCGCCGTCGCGCTGGCCAAACATCCGCTGGTCGACGACTTCGATCTGTCCTCGCTGAACGTCATCATGTCGGGTGCTGCCCCCTTGGACGCCGACCTCGGCCACGCCGTCGCCGAACGTCTGGGCTGCCGCGTGGTCCAGGGCTACGGCATGAGCGAGCTCAGCCCCGTCAGCCACATCACGCCGTTCGACGGCGGCCGGCACGAGATGAACATGGAGGCCCCGCTCAGCTCGGTCGGCTGGACGGTGTCGAACGCCGCGTCCAAGATCGTCAACCCTGAAACCGGAGACGAGATCGACCCGCCGACAGAGGGTCTCAGCGAAACCGGCGAATTGCTGTTCAAGGGCCCCAACGTGATGGCGGGTTACCTCGGCAACGAGAAGGCCACCAAGGAGACCATCGACGACCAGGGCTGGTTGCACACCGGTGACCTCGCACAGGTGGACGCCGACGGCTGCGTCTACATCGTCGACCGGCTCAAGGAACTGATCAAGTACAAGGGCTACCAGGTCCCACCCGCCGAACTGGAGGCCGTGCTGCTCAGCCACCCCGACATCTCCGACGCAGCCGTCGTCGGAGTCGTCGACGCCGAGGGTGAAGAGGTGCCGAAGGCGTTCGTGGTCAAGCGATCTGGAGCCGATCTGACCGAGGAGCAGGTGATCGAGTTCGTCGCGGGCGAGGTGGCTCCCTATAAGAAGGTCCGCCAGGTGGCGTTCATCGATGCGGTGCCGAAGTCGGCGTCCGGCAAGATCCTGCGCAAGGATCTGCGCGGCTGATCAGGATCGCCCGATCCGTTCCGCGGCCTGCGCCGCGCGGGCCTGCCGGTAGCCCAGCGCGGCGCCCGCGACGGGGATCAGCAGCAACCCGGCCAGACCCCACAGCGGGTCGCTGGTCCCTGCGCCGGGCGCGACGACGAACTGGCGCACCGCCGCGGGCGGAGTGGCCACTGCGTCCAACGGAGTCGGGGACAGCGGGGTCGGCGAGAGCGGCGGCGGAAGGACCGGTAGCGCCGGTACCGCTCCCGGCGCTGGGAGTTCTGTTGACGGCCAACGGGTTTCGGTCTGCGGGTAGCGGCTCTGCGGGGCGCGCCCGTTACCGATCGTTACCTGGGGCGGTTCGAACGCGGAGGCCGGCGCATTCGCGGCACCGGAGCCGCCAGAGGCAACCGGGCCACCCGTCACCGCGATGGCCGCGGGCGCTTCGACGGGAGGCGCCGCGGCGGCCGACCGGTTCGCCGATGCGTCAGGCGTGGCCGCGCGACTCGACGATGCTGTGCGGCTGGCCGATGCGTCGGGCGGCGCGGCGCGACTGGCCGATTCAGGGCCGGCAGCAGCGGCCGACCGGTTACTCGACGACGGCTGCGCGAGGTCTTCGCGGCCCGATCCGACTCGCGACTCCGGAGCCGCGCCGGGCCCGTTGGTGCCCTCGCTCCGTTTGCTGCCGGCGGGACGTTTGACGTCGCGACGGTCGTTGTCGTGCTTGCCGCTGGCGGATCCGCGGCCATGGTTGCCGCCGCGATCGGCACTGTGTCCCCGATCGGATCCGCGCGAGTCACCGGGGTGGGCGTATGCGAATGCCGCACCCGATCCGCTCACCAGGAGAAATACGGACACCACGCCGGCACCTGCGGCGAGGCGCGGATTCATCCGGACACCATTCCCTTCTCGGCAAAGGCGAGCAACGCCGCCTGCGAAGCATTCTCGCATGGGTAGGCCCGCAATACGAGGTGTCGAGCAGGAACGCCGCAAATTGCCAAGGGAAGCGTCTCGTCACTGATCCTCGACGTGCGCACGCAGTCGGTCGATGGCGCGGTCCCACCGCTGCGACAGCCTCGCCAGATACTCGCCGGCGTCGACAAGAGGTGCCGGCCGCATCCGCCAGATGCGCTCGCGGCCACTGCGCTCGCTGCTCACCAGGCCCGCCGACTCCAACAGCAGCAGGTGTTTGGTTGTTGCTTGCCGGCTGACCGGTATCACCTGGGCGACTTCGCTGGTCGAGCACGGCCCTCCGTCGCACAACCGGGTGACGATGCGCAGGCGGTTCGGATCACCCAGGGCGTTGAAGAACGACGACAGCGGCGCATCCGCCGTCGATGCGCTCACACGGCCTCGCTGACGGCGAGGTACTTGCGCACCAGTTCGGTCTGCGTGGCCCAGCCCTCGCTGTTGCCCTCGAAGGCCGACGACCGGCGGTGCGCGGGTAGTGCGTCGAACCCGGACTCGACGATGCGCAGCAGCACACCCTCGGCCACCTCTTCGAGCGTGAACTCGACCAACGTCGTCGGTTCCTCGGAGACGTCAACGCCTTCCTCGACCCCGTAGGGGTGCCAGCGGAACGCCAGTCGTCGTGGCGGTTCGACCGCCTCGATGTGCCATGGGTCGGCGGTGCCGGCGTACGGTTGCTGCTGCTTGGCGACGTCGGCGTCGACCGCCGTCGGCGTCATGACGCCGGTGATCGAGGTGCCGGCCACGAAGGGCCCGTCGAAACGCACCCCGAACCATTGGCCGAACTCGTCGGCGTCGCTGATGGCCCGCCAGACGCGGTCGAGCGGTGCCTTCAGCAGAACTTGCTTCTCGATCCGATCGCTACTCATATGCAACCTCCTGGTTGCTTCTGAAGTTAGACGTCGTCAGCGCCAAGCGCAACCTTTTGGTTGCTCTTTTTCTCCAGGGGGCTAGACCGCGTCGGGGTCCTCGGCGAAGACGTCCGCGGCCTTCTGCGCCAGCGCTATCGCGGTGCGCGCCCACTCGGCGGTGGCGCCCGCCAGACCGCATGCCGGCGAGATACCGGCCCGCTCCTTAAGCACGGATCGGGCGAAACCGAGTCGGTCGGTCAGCGACACCGCGGCCTTGACGATCTCCTCGGCCGACGGACGGCTCTGCGGCGCCGTCGACGGCACCACGCCGAACACCACCGTGCGATCGGAGTCGACGAACTCCCCCACACCGTCGAGATCATCGGTCACCAGAGTGGACACATCAACGGAAACTGCATCGATACGACTGCGCTGCAACACATTCCACGGCACACCTGATGCGCAGCTGTGCACGGCCACTGGGACGCGCACCGCGGCGACACACTCGTCGAGCAAGCCGATCGCCACCGCCTCGTCGACGGCGTGCACCGGAGTCAAACTCGTCACCCCGGTCAGCCGGCCTTCGAGCGCAGCGGCCAACAGCGGTTCGTCGAGTTGGACGACGACCGCCGCGTCCAGTCTGCGACCGACATGCGCGCAGTGCGCGGCTACCCCTTCGGCCAGCGAGGCGGTGAGGTCGCGCACCGCGCCCGAATCTGTCAGCGCGCGATGACCGTTGGCGAGCTCGAGCTGCGCCGCCAACGTCACCGGACCCGGCGCCTGCACCTTGACCGTGCGACCACCGTCGCGCAAACCCGCTTTCTCCCAGGCTTCTTCGAGCGCGTCAAGGTCCTCCTCGAGCAGGCTCTTCGCCCGTCTGAGCACCGCAGTACGGCCCGCCGCGATCCGATATCCGCGAGGCACGGTGTCCATGCTGATGTCGACCAGAATCGCGCCGGCCCGACCGATCATGTCGGCGCCCACGCCGCGGTTCGGCAGTTCCACCAGATGCGGCAAGGTCTGCAGTTCTCCGACGACGACCTCGGCAGCCTCGCGCGCCGACGTTCCGGGCCAGGACCCGATGCCCGTGGCTGCGGCGAAAGCACTCACTCGTTCGACAGTATTCGATCGGGCTAGTCTCATCTCAAAAGGGTTGGGGAAGGACAGGCCATGCCCGCAGCGCTTCGGTCGCTCGCGCCGTGGTGCGTGGCGGTCGCGATCACGTCGGGATGCACGCAGGTCGTCGACGGGCACGCGCTGCGGGCGACACCCGGCATCGACGACGGGTCGCTGTCGCCGGTCGACGTGGAGACCATCATGCTCGACCAGTCGCAGATGCGCGCAATAACCGGCGCCGGCGAGGATCTCACGATCATCCCGACCATGGACGGCAAGATCCCGGTCGACATCGATCCGCTCGCCGAAACCACTCCCCTGCAGTGTCAATGGATCTTCGCCGAGACCCAGGTCTTCGGGCCCGACGTCGAGGAGTTCCACAAGACCACGTTCCAGCACCCACCCGAGGGTGGATTGATCTCCGAGGGTGCTGCGGCCTATCGCGACACGGCTGCGGCCCGGCGGGCGTTCGACTCGCTTGTCACCCTGGTCGACGGTTGTGGCGCAACGCCTTTGGGGCCGATGTTCGTCGGCGAGTGGAGGGTGGGCACCGACACTCTGCAGACCCGGCCGTCGGGTGACTGCGGCCGCGACTACCGCGTGAAGTCGGTCGTGCTGGTGGAAGTGACCGCGTGCCGGTTCCCCGAGTCGGTGCCCGAGATCGTCATGGCCAACATCTTGGCCAACGTTCCCGGATAGCTACCGGGTGATCGTCGCGCTGCCCAGCACCTCGTCGCCGGCCGGGTCGGGGCGGTACAGCACCATCGTCTGCCCGGGAGCCACCCCGCGCAGGGGCGCGCGCAGCTCGACGACGATCCGGCCGTCGCGCAGTTCGGCCACGCCGTCTCCGAGGCCACCGTGCGCGCGGACCTGCACCTGGCATTCGACCGGGCCCGAAGGGGCGACACCACAGGTGAAGACCGGCCGCTCACCGGTCAGGGTCCACACGTCGAGGTCCTCGGCGCCACCGACCCGCACGGTCGCGGTTTGCGGGTCGATCCCCGTCACATAGCGCGGCTGTCCGTCCGCCCCCGGTCCGGCGATGCCCAGACCCTTGCGCTGTCCCACCGTGAATCCGTGCACGCCGTCGTGCTCGGCGAGGACCGTGCCTGCGGCGTCGACGACCGAGCCGCGTCGCACGCCGATCCTGGCCCCGAGAAACGCACGGGTGTCACCGCTGGGAATGAAGCAGATGTCGTGGCTGTCCGGCTTGTCGGCGACCGCGAGCCCGCGACGCGCTGCCTCCTCACGGATCTGCGGCTTGGGGGTGTCGCCGACCGGGAACACCGCGTGCCGCAGCTGCGCGGCGGTCAGCACCGCGAGCACGTACGACTGGTCTTTGGCGGCATCGACCGCCCGGCGCAGTCGACCGTCCGACAGCCGCGCGTAGTGTCCGGTGGCCACGGCGTCGAAACCGAGAGCCAGCGCGCGAGCGGCCAACGCGGAGAACTTGATCCGCTCGTTGCAGCGCACGCACGGATTCGGGGTCTCGCCGCGGGCGTACGACGACACGAAGTCGTCGATGACGTCCTCTTTGAACTTGTCCGCGAAATCCCAGACGTAGAAAGGGATGTCGAGAATATCGGCGACCCGACGCGCGTCGCCGGCGTCCTCTTTCGAACAGCAGCCACGCGAGCCGGTGCGCAGTGTGCCCGGAGACGGTGACAGCGCCAGGTGGACACCGACGACATCGTGGCCGGCGTCGACCATCCTGGCGGCGGCGACCGAGGAGTCCACACCGCCACTCATGGCCACCAGTACCCGCACTACTCGATCACTCCCGAACTTGCCAGCGCGGCCTGCCGGGCCCGTTCGACCGCAGCGGGCAGCACCGCGAGCGCGGCTTCGACGTCGGCCTCGCTGCTGGTATGTCCCAACGAGAGTCGCAGCGAGCCCCGTGCACTCGCCGGGTCGGCGCCCATCGCGATCAGCACATGTGAGGGCTGCGCGACGCCGGCCGTGCAGGCCGACCCCGTCGAGCACTCGATCCCCTTGGCGTCCAACAACATCAGCAACGCATCACCCTCGCAGCCGCGGAAGGTGAAGTGGCAGTTGCCGGGCAGCCGGGCGGCTCCCGCCGCGCCGTTCACCTCGACGTCGTCGATGGCTGCCACCACACCTTCGATCAGGCGGTCACGAAGCGCCGACACCCGCGCGCCGTTCGTCTCGAGCCCTTCGACCGCGACCCGCGCCGCCGCGGCCATCGCGACCGCACCCGCCACATACGGTGTGCCGGAGCGCACGTCGCGCTCCTGGCCGCCGCCGTGCAGCAGCGGAACGCACGCGGTGTCGCGGCGCAGCAGCAGAGCACCGATCCCGGTGGGGCCACCGAACTTGTGGGCGGCGATGCTCATCGCCGACAGCCCACTTGAGGCGAAGTCGACCGGGATGTGGCCGACGGCCTGCACGGCATCACTGTGCATCGGCACGTCGAATTCTGCTGCCACGGCGGCCAGTTCGGGGATCGGCATGATCGTCCCGACCTCGTTGTTGGCCCACATCACCGACACCAGAGCCACGTCGCCGTGGTCCTGCAACGCCTGCCTCAGCGCCGCCGGCGCCACCGAACCGTCCCTCTCGACGGGCAACCAGGTCACCTCGGCACCCTCGTGCTCGACGCACCACTGGACCGAGTCGAGCACGGCATGGTGCTCGACCGGTGTGGTCACGATCCGCCTGCGGCGCGGATCGGCATGGCGACGGGCCCAGAAGATGCCCTTGACCGCGAGGTTGTCGCTCTCGGTGCCGCCCGCGGTGAAGATCACCTCCGACGGGCGGGCGCCCAGCAGATTGGCCAGCGTCTCGCGCGACTCCTCCATCCGTCGCCGCGCCGTGCGGCCCGTGCCGTGCAACGACGAGGCGTTGCCGACCGTCGCCATCGCGGCCGTCATCGCCTCGATGGCAGCAGGGTGCATCGGGGTGGTGGCGGCGTGATCGAGGTAGACCGGCTGATCCGAGGTCATAACCAGTCCAGAATAGCCGTCGAACCACGGCTCCCCTGATCCGCTCAGGCCACGAGCGCGTGACCCGACGCGTGTGTGGTGGTATCGCCCCGCACCGCGGTCTCGCAGCGATACGCCAGGTCGCGGCGGTCGGTTCCCGGTAGCTGGAGCGACACCACGTGCACCCGCGCGACCGTGCGCTTCGTGGTGACCAGTCGCCGGATCGAGGCGATCAGTGTGTCGTCGCCCACGTAGGCGGCCACGGTCGAGGCGGCGCCGTCGGGGTGGTGGTACGCCAACCGCAACGGCTGGACCGGCCGGCCTGCGTCGATGGCGGCCTGGAACATGGCGGGACGGAAGCGGCCGTACGCCAGTCCGCAGTAGGTGGTGCCCTCGGGGAACGCGATCACGGTATGGCCCGCACCCAGACTGCGGGTGACGGCGCCGACCACCTCGGGCAGGCGCCGCAGGTTCGATCGCTCGATCGGGATCACCTTGAGCAGTCGGGCCAGCAGTCCGAGCCCGGGCCAGCCGACGAGCTCGGATTTGGCGACGAACCGGCCCGGCAGCACCGAGCCGACCACGAAGACATCAACCCAGGAAATGTGGCCGGTGACCACCAGAACACCGCGGAGGTTACGGATCGGGGCTCCGGACACCCTGGTCCGCACACCCAGGCAGTACAGCAGCAGCCGGCAGTAGCTGCGCTGGAGGTGGGATCTGCCAGGGGCCGGAACGGCCAGCATCGGCGCCAGCAGCAGAAGCAGCACGGCCGAGGTGACCCGTACCGCCGCACGGCAGGCGACGATCATCCGGCGTCCCGAACGCCCCGCCCCGACGCAACTCGCATCGCAGGAGGCGCGCGGCACCCAGGTGCCCGGGGTGCTCACGATGCGCTCCCCCCGGTCACCGCGGCGGCGGCCTCCACGGATCTCAGCCTGCGCAGGTAGCGCGTGTCGGCCCGGCGTTTGTCGAGCAACGCCGGAAAGTCGCCCACACCGAAGTCGGGGTCGTGCGCCGGCTCACCGCACACTTGGGCACCGAGCCGCAGATAACCACGCATCAGCGCAGGCATGGCGAGCCGCTCCGGCGGGTCGATGTCGTCGAGCACCTTGCCGTCGACGGTCACCGGCCGGTACGGGTGCACGGTGTAAAGCGTCGGCGCGGCGTGGCGACGACGGACGAAATCGCGGACTCCGCGGATTTGTGCGCCCGGCGGGTAACCGTCGGGTCCGTGGACGGCCACCGACACGCAGCCGGTGACGTAGTCGTACCCGCAGCGATCGAGGTAGGCCAGAATCCCGGCCCACATCAGCAGTACGACGGCTCCGTTACGGTGATCGGCCCGCACCACAGCCCGGCCCATCTCGACCAGTCCCGGCCGCAGTGGATCGAATGCGCGTACATCGAATTCGGTTGCGCTGTAGAGGCTTCCGGCGGCAATGGCACCCGCGGGCGGTAGCATCCGGTAGCAGCCGACGAGTTCGCCGGTGACATCCTCGCGTACCAGCAGGTGGTCGCAGTGCTCGTCGAAGCGGTCGGCGTCCAGACCGCCGGCCGAACCGGCCAGCGCGAATCCGGGCTCAGCGGTGAACACCTCGTGGCGCAGCCGCTGCGCCGCCTCGATGAGCGTGGCGTCCGTCGTCAGCAGCAGGGTGTAGAGCGGGGCGGGCCCTGCAGAACCGGTCCGGCCGCGGTCGATCTCCTCGGGGGCGATGAGTACAGAAGCAGTGCTCATGGCTGCACGGTCGCCCAGCCGCCTCTCCGGGCGGCATCTGATGCATGACGTGTCGATGAGCGCCAAATGACGAATTGCCCCGCCTGGCCGAGCGCTCAGTCGCGCAACGCCACGACGTTGTCTGCGACCGCGTTGCGGGGGGTGCGCACGTGGTTGGCCGGGAAGTCCGGGTCGGCGTACCCGATCGCGAGTCCGCACAGCACCCGCAGCTCTGCGAGGATGTCCAGCTCTTCGCGCAGTACCTCCGGGAAGTGCGCGACCGAAACCTGAACACAGGTGTCGAGACCGCGCTCGGTCAGTGCCAGCACCAGCGTCTGGAGGAACATCCCGACCGCGAGGCTGTCGGCGTGTCCGAGATCACGGTGCATGCAGACCACTCCCGCCACCGGGGCGCCGAAGAACTCGAAGTTGCGCAGCTGTGCGAGACGCCGTCCTTCGGCGTCATCGCGGGCCACCCCCATCGAGCCATAGACCAACGCGCCCAGTTCGTGCCGGAGGGGAGCGAAACTCTCCGGGATGCCCATGGTCGCGGGAAAACCGGCGGAAGCGCGGCCCAGCAGGGCTTCGACGAGTTGGTCGCGACGCGCGCCGGTGGCCAGGAACAGGCGCCACGGCTGAATGTTGGAGTTCGACGGTGCACGCATCGCCAGCTCGAGTGCCTCCTCGAGTAGTTCACGCGGTACGGGCTTGTCGGGCAGGAACTTTCGTGTGCAGTGCCGCTCCCGGATGACCCGGTCCAGGCTGCTCTCGGGCACTGCGGGGGTCATCGTCGCGCCAGCCAATCCGCGAAGTGCGTCCCGGCGATGACGGCGGCCTCGCCGGTCACCAGGCTCTGCTGGTCCAGCGGGGTGCCGAAATAGGTTGCTTCGGTGCTGATCACGACGGGCCGCTCGTCACCGCGTTTGGCCAGCACCGCACCGGCGAGCTCGGCGAACGGGATCTTGTCGGGGCCGCCGACGTCGATGTGGCCCTGGCTCGGGGCCGCGACGGCTGCGCGGGCCACCTCGGCGGCGACCTCGTCGGCCGCGATCGGCTGGATCAGCGCATCGGGTGCCCGCACTTCGCCGTTGTCACTCAGCGAATCGGTGATGGCCTCGGCGAATTCGTGGAACTGCGTGGCGCGCACGATGCTGTACGGCAACCCGGAGTTTCTGATGATCCGCTCCTGCGCGACTTTGGCCCGCAGATAACCGCTTTCGGGGAGGCCGTCGACGCCGACGATGGACAGCGCCACGTAGTGACCCACCCGAGCGGCTGCCGCGGCGCGTACCAGGTTCGTCGTCGACCGCGTGAAGAAGTCCATGACCGCGTCGTCCTCGAACGATGGCGAATTGGTCACGTCGATCACCACATCCGCGCCGGCGACCGCGTCGGCCACCCCGGCGCCGGTCAGCACGTCCAAGCCGGTGGAGCGGGCCGCGGCGACCACCTCGTGGCCTCCCGCGGTGAGCAGCGAAACCACCTTCGAACCGATGAGTCCGGTCGCGCCGATCACGGTGATCTTCATCTCGGAACCTTTCCTCGTGCCTGTCATCACCACACTGGCACTCCGGTGGCGGTGACCGAACCCTTGAAAGTCCGTAGTCCCGAACGCCCCGCGCTCACCCTTGTACGCCCACCGGCCCGCGGCTGGGCATGGCTGAGCGCTCGCGGCACGCAAAAGGCCCCCGGACAGCGTCCGGGGGCCTCGTGCGCGAAAAAACTAGCCCTTACGAGCCTTGACCGCCTCGGTCAGCTGCGGCGTGACCTTGAACAGGTCGCCGACGATGCCGAGGTCGGCGATCTCGAAGATCGGCGCCTCTTCGTCCTTGTTCACCGCGATGATCGTCTTGGACGTCTGCATGCCTGCGCGGTGCTGGATCGCGCCGGAGATGCCCAGGGCGATGTACAGCTGCGGCGAAACCGTCTTGCCGGTCTGACCCACCTGGAACTGGCCCGGGTAGTAGCCGGAGTCGACGGCGGCACGGGACGCGCCGACGGCACCGCCGAGCGAGTCCGCCAGTTCCTCGACCACGCTGAAGTTCTCGGCGCTGCCCACACCGCGGCCGCCGGAGACGACGACCGTTGCCTCGGTCAGCTCCGGGCGGTCGCCCGCGACCGCGGGCTCGCGCTTGGTGATCTTCGTCGCATTCTCGGCCTGGCCGGGCACCTCGACGTTGACGACCTCGCCCGCACCGTCGGCGGGTTCGGCGTCGACGGATCCCGCGCGCAGCGTGATGACCGGAACCTCACCGGTGGTCTCGGCCTCGACGGTGAACGCACCGCCGAAGATCGAGTGAACGCCCACACCACCGTCTTTGACGTCGACGACGTCGGAGAGCACACCGGAACCGATGCGCGCCGCCAACCGGCCGGCGATCTCCTTGCCGTCGGCGTTCGAGGACAGCAGAACACCGGCGGGCGAGGCCGACTCCACCAGGGAAGCCAGCACGTCGACCTGCGGGGTGATCAGGTAGTTCTCCGCGTCGTCGGACTCGGCGACGTAGATCTTGGCCGCGCCGGCGGCCTTCAAGCCGTCGACGAGCGGTTCTGCGGTGCCCGGCGCGCCGACGACGACGGCCGAGGGCTCGCCAAGCTTGCGAGCCGCGGTGATCAACTCCGAGGTGACCTTCTTCAGTGCACCTTCGGCGTGCTCAACGAGCACGAGTACTTCAGCCATGAGTTCTTCTCTCGTCTCTTGTTTCGCAGTCTCGGTGTTCGGCTCTAGATGATCTTTTGAGCGACCAGGTACTCGGCGATCTTGGTTCCGCCGTCACCCTCGTCGGTGACCTTCTCGCCGGCGGTCTTCGGCGGCTTCGGCGTCGACGACAGCACCTTGGAGCCGGCGTTGGCGAGGCCGACCTCATCGGCCTCGACGCCGATCTCGGCAAGCGTGAGCTTGGTGACTTCCTTCTTCTTGGCGGCCATGATGCCCTTGAAGGACGGGAAGCGAGGCTCGTTGATCTTCTCGTTGACGCTGACCACGGCGGGCAGCGCCGCCTCGACGAAGAACACCCCGTCGTCGGTCTCCCGCTCACCGCTGACCTTGCCGTCCTCGACGGTCACCTTCCGCAGATGCGTCAGCTGAGGCAGGCCCAGGTACTCGGCGATGATCGCCGGGACCGCGCCGCCGGTGCCGTCGGTGGCCTCGTTGCCGGCGATGACCAGTTCGGTGCCCTCGATGGTGCCCAGCGCACGCGCCAGAGCCCAACCGGTCTGCACCATGTCCGAGCCGTGCAAGCCCTCGTCGACCAGATGCACGGCCTTGTCGGCGCCCATCGACAGCGCCTTGCGGATCGCCTCCGTGGCGCGCTCGGGGCCGGCCGTCAGCACCGTCACGGTGCTCTCGCCGCCTTCCCTCTCCTTGATGAGCAGCGCTTCCTCGACGGCACGCTCGTTGATCTCGTCGAGCACCGCGTCGGCGGCCTCGCGGTCGAGAGTGAAGTCGCCGTCGGTGAGCTTGCGCTCCGACCAGGTGTCAGGGACCTGTTTGATCAGGACCACGATGTTCGTCATGAGTCTGGTTCGTCCTCCTCGAAGGGACCGATGGTCGGCCCGCAATATCACGCTCTGAGCAACAACCACCATGTTACCGGCGGGTAACTTGTGGCGGTTCGCAGGAACACTGTAGCGGGTCGAAGTTCGTGTTCTAGCAGCACGTAGGGGGTGAACCATTCGTCTGTGGGCCGTTTCACGTTAGCCTGCCTTCCAATGAGCGCTTTTGTTACTGATGGACCGGACCTCCCCCTCACCGGGGAGCGCACGGTTCCGGGACTGGCGGAGGAGAACTACTGGTTCCGCCGCCACGAGGTGGTCTACGAGCAGATGGCCGACCGCTGCGCGGATCGCGACGTGCTCGAGGCCGGCTGCGGCGAGGGGTACGGGGCCAACCTGCTGGCCGACGTGGCCCGCCGCGTGATCGGCCTGGACTACGACGAGTCGACGGTCGCGCACGTACGTGCGCGCTATCCGCGGGTGGACATGCGCCACGGCAACCTGGCGGAGTTGCCGCTCGCCGACGGCTCGGTCGATGTGGTCGTGAACTTCCAGGTCATCGAACACCTCTGGGATCAGGGGCAATTCGTGCGCGAATGCCTGCGTGTGCTGCGGCCCGGCGGGCGGCTGCTGATGTCGACGCCGAACCGGATCACGTTCTCCCCCGGCCGGGACACGCCGATCAACCCGTTCCACACCCGCGAACTCAACGCTGGCGAGCTGACCGAACTTCTGACCACGGAAGGTTTCGCGGTCGAGGGCGTGTCCGGGGTCTTCCACGGACAGCGGCTCGCCGAACTCGACGCCCGACACGGCGGATCGATCATCGACGCCCAGATCGCGCGGGCACTGGCCGATGCGCCGTGGCCCGAGGACCTGCTCGCCGACGTGGCGTCCGTGCGCAGCGACGACTTCGATCTGGTCGACGCGCGCGATCGAAACATCGACGACAGCCTCGATCTGGTCGCGATCGCGGTGCGGTCGTGACTTCCCCGGAGCCCGCCGACCCCGTACCGGGCCTCTTCACGCTCGTCCTCCACACCCACCTGCCCTGGCTGGCTCATCACGGTCGCTGGCCCGTCGGCGAGGAGTGGCTCTATCAGTCATGGTCGGCGTGCTACCTGCCCCTGCTGCGGGTGCTGCGCACGCTGGCCGCCGAAGGCCGTCGCCACCAGCTGACGCTGGGCATGACGCCGGTGGTCACCGCGCAACTGGACGACCCGTACTGCCTGACGGGCATGCACCACTGGCTTGCGAACTGGCAACTGCGCGCGCTCGAAGCAACAACTCTCGGTGATCCGCTGCGACACTTCGGCGTCCGCGAGCACGCCGAGGCCGACCAGGCCCTCGACGACTTCGCGACGCTGTGGGCCCACGGCGGCAGTCCCCTGCTGCGCGAGGTGATCGACGCCGAAACCATCGAACTGCTCGGCGGTCCGCTCGCGCACCCGTTCCAGCCGCTGCTCAACCCGAGGCTGCGGGAATTCGCGCTGCGCGAAGGGCTCGCCGACGCCCGCTTGCGGTTCGCGCACACACCCGTCGGCATCTGGGCCCCCGAATGCGCATATGCACCCGGCATGGAGAACGACTACGCCGCAGCGGGTGTCGGCCACTTCATGGTCGACGGGCCGTCCCTGCACGGCGACACCGCGCTCGGCCGTCCCGTCGCATCGAGTGATGTGATCGCCTTCGGTAGGGATCTGCAAGTCAGCTATCGAGTGTGGTCGCCGAAATCCGGATACCCCGGTCACTCCGCCTACCGCGACTTCCACACCTACGACCACACCACCGGACTCAAGCCGGCCAGGGTCACCGGCCGGAATGTGCCGTCGGAGGCCAAGGCGCCGTACGACCCCGAGCGCGCCGACCGCGCGATCGACGGCCACGTCGCCGATTTCGTCGCAGTGGTCCGGCAACGACTGTGCGACGAGAGCGAACGCATCGGGCGTCCCGCATACGTCATCGCCGCCTTCGACACCGAGTTGTTCGGCCACTGGTGGTACGAGGGCCCGGTCTGGCTCGAACGGGTTCTTCGTGCGCTGCCGCAGGCCGGCGTGCGGGTCGGCACGCTGAGCGACGCCAAGGCCGACGGTTTCGTCGGCTCGCCCGTCGAATTGCCGCCCAGCTCTTGGGGTTCCGGGAAGGACTGGCAGGTGTGGGCCGGTGAGCAGGTCGCCGACCTGGTGCAGTTGAACACCGAGGTCGTCGACACCGCGCTGGCGACCGTCGACAAGGCGCTCGGCGAGACCGACGCTTCGCCGGCACGCAACTTCGTCGCCGACCAGATCCTGCGCGAGACGCTGCTGACCGTCTCGAGCGACTGGCCGTTCATGGTCAGCAAGGATTCAGCCGCGGACTACGCCCGCTACCGTGCGCATCTGCACGCCCACGCCACCCGCGAGATCGCCGACGCCGCGGCGTCCGGTCGCCACGAGCACGCCCAGCGTCTCGCCGAAGGCTGGAACCGCGCCGACGGTCTGTTCGGCGCGCTCGACGCGCGGCGGTTACCGCGATGACCCCGAGCCGTTCTGTGTCAGCTGCGAGCGACCGTGTTTGCACACCGACACGCCGCGAAACCACACCACTGTGCGGTCGCTCGCACCGAGGTGAGCGACCGTGAAAATCCTCATCGTGTCGTGGGAGTATCCGCCGGTCGTGGTCGGCGGGCTCGGCCGACACGTCCATCACCTGGCCACCGCGCTGGCCGAAGCGGGCCACGAGATCGTCGTGCTGAGCCGGCGACCGTCGAACACCGATGCGGGCACGCATCCGACCAGCGACGAGATCGCCGAAGGCGTACGTGTGGTCGCCGCGGCGCACGATCCGCACGAGTTCGATTTCGGTAGCGACATGATGGCCTGGACGTTGGCGATGGCCCATTCAATGGTCCGCACCGGATTGACGCTGAAGTCGCGACGCGGCCGTCCCTGGCGCCCCGATGTCGTGCACGCACACGACTGGCTGGTCGCGCATCCGGCGATCGCTCTGGCCGAATTCTTCGATGTGCCACTGGTATCCACGATCCACGCCACCGAGGCCGGTAGACATTCCGGATGGGTGTCGGGTCGCATCAGCCGACAGGTTCACGCGGTGGAATCCTGGTTGGTGCGCGAATCCGACTCGTTGATCACCTGTTCGGCGTCGATGCGCGACGAGGTCTCGGAGCTGTTCGGGCCGGGGCTGGCCGAGTCGTACGTGATCCGAAACGGAATCGACTGTGGCCGTTGGCCGTTCGCCAAGCGAAAGGAGCGCACCGGTCCGGCCCGGTTGCTGTACCTGGGTCGGCTCGAGTACGAGAAGGGCATCCACGACGCCATCGCCGCGCTCCCCCGCATCAGGCGCACCCACCCGGGTACCACGCTGACGATCGCCGGAGAGGGAACCCAGCTGGACTGGCTTGTCGAGCAGGCACGAAAGCACAAGGTGCTCAGAGCGACCGCGTTCGTCGGACACCTCGACCACGACGCGCTGGTGGACCTGTTGCACACCGCCGACGCGGCCGTACTGCCCAGCCATTACGAGCCGTTCGGCATCGTCGCGCTCGAGGCCGCGGCCACCGGAATCCCCTTGGTGACCTCGAATGTCGGAGGTTTGGGCGAGGCGGTCATCGACGGCGAAACCGGGGCTTCCTATCCGCCGCGCAACGTCACGGCCCTGGCCGCGGCGGTGCGCTCGGTGCTCGATGACCCGCAGGCCGCCCAGCAGCGGGCGATCGCCGCCCGCGAGCGGCTCACCTCGCAGTTCGAATGGCACACGATCGCGGAGGAGACCGCTCAGGTGTACCTGGCCGCCAAACGCCGTGAGCGCGAACCACATCGGCGTCGCCCGATCATCGAACACGCCCTGCCCGGCCGCTGACGGTAGACGTGCCGACTGGCGGGGATCACGGTTTGATCCCCGCCAGTGGCGTTGTGTGTTCGGCTCAGAACAGGCC
>NZ_LQIW01000013.1 GCF_001500025.1 Mycobacterium sp. IS-1590
TAGACAGCTCGCACTCCACTCGGAGGTCTTCGTTTTGTCACCTCACCACGCCGTCACCAACGTCCGTGGTCAGTACAGCTAGCCGAGCGCTGCTGAGCGACGGTCGCCATCGCCAGCTCCAGCGGGTGGAAGGCGGCTAACTGGGCGGTCTCCACCGAGTTGATCAGGCGCTTGGTCATCTCCATCGCCGCGGAATCGGCCTGTGCCAGTTCGTCGAGAACGACGAGCGCACGGTCGACCGCGGCGCCGGGCTCGGCGAGGTCGGTGACCAGGCCGACGTCTGCAGCGTCGGACGTCGCAAGTCGTTTGCCGCGCAGCAGCAGTGCGGCGGCGCGCTGCCTGCCCAGCTGGTGGGTCAGCCGCCAGGCCAAGCCGCCGTCCGGGACGACCGCGCGAGCGACGAACGGAGCACTGAAGAACGCGTCGGTTGCGGCAACGACGAGATCACACGACAGCGCGAGGCTCCACCCGAGGCCCACCGCGGCGCCCTCGACCGCGGCGACGGTCGGTACCGGGAGCGCTTTGAGCTGCTCCATGACTCGCTGTGCATGCTCGACCCGGCCCGCCGGTGCGAGCGGGCCCCCACCGTGCGCCGGACCGATCTTCAAATCCCCGCCCGCACAGAAAAATCCGGCTGCACCGGCCAGCACGACGCCACGCACATCGGGGTCGGCAGCCACCGAAGTCAACTGCTCGGACAACTCGGTCCACGACTCATATCGCAATGCGTTGCGCTGCGCCGGGCGGTTCAGCACCAGCAGCGCGACGGCGCCCCTGTCCTCGCGTAACACCAGCGGTGTCGTGCCATCGGACATCACGTCACCGATTGAGAAACTTGTCGATCGCGGCCCGGTGCTCTTCAGTGGTGAAACACTCTGTCTCCGCGGAGATCCCGTAGTCCAGGATCGCCGTCACCGCGCGCTCGGCATGCAGGTTCAACGTCCGCTTGGTGTCTTGGACGGCACGTGGCGGCAGAGCCGCCAGCCGGTGCGCCAGCGCCAACCCCTCCTGTTTGATCGCGTCGTGCGATACCACCCGATTGGCCAGCCCGAGTTCGACGGCCTTGGCCGCCGGAATGCGTTCACCCAGCAAGAGGTATTCCTTTGCCTTCATCAGGCTCATCATCAGTGGCCAGAGCACCGAGCCACCGTCACCGGCGACCAGCCCGCTGGCGACGTGGGTGTCGGCCAGGAATGCGCGGTCCGACATCAGCGTGATGTCACACAACACGGCGATGCTGCAACCGAATCCGACGGCGGGACCATTCACGGCGGCGACGATCGGCAGCGGAAAGTCGATCATGTCGCGCACGATGCGGCGGGCGTCGCGCATCCCCTCGCGCCGGGTGACCGGGTTGTTGACATGCGTCTCCAGCCACTCCACCAGGTTGCCACCCGCCGAGAAGTAGTCACCCGTGCCGGTGATGAGCACGGCGCGGGCCTCGGAGTCCTCGCCCAGCGTGGTCCACAGCCGGGCGAACGCGCCATGCATCGCATTGTTGACGGCATTGGCATCACCGGGGTTGTTCAGGGTCACGATCCGGACGGGACCGTCACTGGCCACCAGGATCTCGTTACATCCAGTGAGGTCCGAAGAGCCGATCGGCAGTTCTGTCAACGGCAGCTAATCCTTTCGGGAGTCAGACGGCATCCACGCCGACCGACGGGTCTGCACGAATGCATCACGATCCGAGTTCACCGACCAACGCGGCGAACGCTTTTCGAGGAAGGCGGAGAACGCCTCGATCTGTTCGGAGGTTCCGATCGACGACCAGTAGCCGCTGACGTCGACCGCGGGCAGGGCACGTGCCATTTCGCGCTTCATCGCCGCACGTGCCGCGGGGCCGGTGTTGCGGACCCGCTCCAGTAGCGCCTGTGTTTCTGCGGCGAGGCTGTCGTGGGGCACGACCTTGCCGACCAGCCCGTAACGCTCGGCGTCGGCGGCGTCGAGCCAGTCATTTTCGTAGATCATGTGGTTGGCGCGCAATGTTCCGATGCGTTGCGGGATACGAGCGGCGACGAAAGCTTCGTAGACCCCGCGGGTCAGATCGGGAACCCGGAGGCGGGCCCGGTCCGACGCGATCACGAGGTCGGCGAACAGCGTCATCACCAGGCCGCCGCCCATTGCGATGCCGTTCACGGCGCACACCACGATCTTCGGAATCTTGCCGAGTACTTCGAAAGGTGTCGCGTCGTACGCCTCGGTGAACGCGTCCCACGACCGGTCCGGATTGCTCACCGAGTTCATGTCGCCACCGGCGCAGAAGACGTCGCCGGTTCCGGTGATGATCAGGAACTGGAGGTCTGGTTCGTCGGCGACGATCATCGCGGCGCGTTTGATCCCGTGGTAACCGTCGGCGGTGACCGCGTTCCGTTTCTCCGGACGGTTGATGGTGACGGTGAGCGTGTCGCCGGCGATTTCGCCGATCAGCTCGGGTGCCCCCAGGTCGACCGTCAAGGCGTCCGGTAATCCGGTCATGAGATCACGGCAACGAGTTCGCCGACGCCGTAGGTGCCCCCGACTTCCACCTTCCACGACACCACGCCGGACGCTGGTGACTCGACGTCCATTTCGGCCTTGTCGGTGGCGATGGCATACAGGGGATCACCTTCGACCGCGGACTCGCCGTCGGCGACGTACAACTCTGTCACCTCGGCTTCGGTGATCGCATCTCCCGGTTTGGGCATCCGAACCTCTGTCACACGACCCTCCTCACGGCGTCGACGAGCTGGGCCGCGTTCGGCCGACAGGCCGCCTCCAAGGTCGCGGCCCGCGGAACCGGGGTATAGGTGCCCGCCACGCGCTGGATCGGCGCCGCGAGCTCGCCGAACAATTCGGCGCCGACGGCGGCGGCGATTTCGGCGCCGGGCCCGCAGAAGCCGACCGATTCGTGGGCCACGACAAGGCGTTTGGTCTCTCGCACCGAGTTCAGAACGGCCTGGAGGTCCAGCGGGACGAGGGTCCGTAGATCGACGACCTCGACCGAGATGCCGTCGCTCTCGAGCGTTTTCGCCGCCTCCAGGGCCGCGTGCACCATCACGCCGTACGTGCAGATGGTGACGTCGCTACCGGCGCGCTTGACATCGGCCTGTCCGAGCGGAATGACGTAGTCGGCCACCGGAACCGGGCCCTTGCCGCCGCCATAGTAGAGCTTCATCGATTCGATGAACAGGCACGGGTCGTCCTCTCGCAGGCACGCATTGAGCAGACCGGCGGCGTCCGCTGCGGTACTGGGCCAGACGACCTTGAGCCCCGGGGTGTGCATCGCCCAGGCCTCGACGGCTTGCGAATGCTGGGGGCCGGCACCGGTTCCCACCATTGTCCGGATCACCAACGGCGCGCCTCGACGGCCGCCGGACATGTAGCGGACCTTCGCCGCGTGGTTGGCGATTTGGTCCATCGCCACACCGAGGAAGTCCATGAACATCAGTTCGGCGACGGGGCGCAATCCGGCCAGCGATGCACCGAGCGCCGCCCCGATGATCGACGACTCCGCGATCGGAGTGTCACGCACCCGCAGCTCGCCGTACTTGGCCGAAAGCCCGGCGGTGATCTTGAACATGCCGCCGCCGGAGCGATCGCCGATGTCCTCGCCCAGCAAGATGATCGACTCGTCAGCGGCCATCGCTCGGTCGAGGGTGCGATGGATGGCCTGCACCAACCCGAGGTCCTCGGTCTCCCCGTCGGGCAGCGGCACACGCGTCGCCGTGCCGGTGGCCAACTCAGACCCGTTGTCCGCGAACACATCACGCGTGAGTTCCTCGGCCTCGGGTGGATCGGCGTCGCGGGCGGCCGCGAAGGCGGATTCGACCTTTTCCGATACTTCGGCGTCGATCCGATCAAGATCGTCGGCGGTGGCGATCCCCTCCTCGACCAGTCGCCGCCGGTAGCGATCGAACGGCGGGTCGGCGCGTTTGGCAGCCAGTTCGTCGGGATCGGCGTAGGCCATGCCGTCACCGAAGTAGTGGCCCTGCAGCCGGTAGGCGACCGCCTCGACGAATGTGGGGCCGTCGCCCGTTCGTGCGCGCCCGACCGCCTCTGACACGGCGTCGTGGACGGCCTGGGGGTCGGTGCCGTCGACCGTCACGCCGGGCATCCCGTACCCGCCCGCACGGTCGGACAAGTCAACGGTCCGGGTGTACCGCGACATTGCCGTGCACTCCGCCCACGCGTTGTTCTGGCAGAAGAACACCACCGGCAGTGACCACAGCACCGCCATGTTCATCGCCTCGTGTACGTAGCCGATGCTGGTGGCGCCGTCGCCGAAGCTGACCAGTACCACCTGCCCGGTGCCGCGGACCGACGCGGCCAGTGCGATGCCGTTCGCGAACAGCGGACCCGCCCCCACGATGCCCGTGGTCCACGCGATGCCATGGTCGGGATCGGAGATTCCCATCGCGCCGGCCTTACCTCGAGACAGCCCGGTGCTGCGACCGAGGATCTCGCCGAAATAACCGGCCAGGTCGATGCCCTTGGCGACGACGTCGCCCAGGCCCCGGTACGTGCTGACGAGTTGATCGGTGTCGGACAGCGCCAGCGCGGCACCGGCCGACATCGCCTCCTGACCGTCGACGGGCCAATAACTCATCGCGATCTCACCCGAAGACAAGCCTTTTCGGACCCGCTGATCGGCGTGATGCACCTTGCTCATCAGGCGGTACAACTCGATCGCGCGATCGTTGGTCGATGACTGCGCCTCGGTGTCCAACTGGGTGGCCATTGAATCTCCTTGCCCGCGCACTTCGGCTGCGGTGATTCTACAACATGACGAAATATGTTCAGTCGTTCTGTTTCTTGACGCCCTTCACTTGATCGGCGAACAGCATCCGATCGAAATAGCACCGCTCGAGAATCAATCCTTCGCCGTCGAATCCGAAAACGTTGACGCTGAGCATGTCGATGCTGGTGCCCGCGCAGGTCGTTCTGGTCTCCACCACCAGCCCGTCGGGGCCGTGATAGATCGCCTCGGCGGCGTAATGCATCCACGGCAACTCGTCCCACTGTCGCAGGATCATCGTCCTGACCGCCGCGTCACCATCGTAAACGGTTGCACTGGGCACGATTTCGTACCGGGGGTGAGCGAAGGTGGCCATGATCGCCTCGAGATCGCGAGCGTTCTCGCCTGCGACGTGGCGCAGCACAATCTCCTCGCGGACCCTGCGCAGCCGGTCCTCACTCATCGGGGTTCGAACGTCGGGAGGTTGCGCCCGTCGTCGAGCGGTAACCATGCGACGGACACCTCGTCACCCACCGCCGGGGACGGCCCGAACACGTTCGACATGATGCGCGCCCCCTCCGCCAGGTCGACCAGGACGACCGAATAGGGCACCCGGTCGGCGAATGCCGGATGCGCGCCGCGGTGGTGCACGCTGACCGCGTGGACCACGCCCTGCCCGCTCAGTTGCTCCCACTGCAGCGCGAGGCCTCCGCAGTGCGGGCACACGTGGCGCGGGTACCACACCAGCCGTCGGCAGGCGTCGCAACGCTGCATGACCAACCGATGCTTTTCGGTGGCCGCCCAGAACGGTGCCGACACCGCACTGGGCCGCGGCACCGGGAACCCTTCGCTCATAGCACTGCCTCTATTCCGATGATGACGGTGGAGGTCGCCGACAGCACACCGCCGGTGCCGTGTGCCAACGCGGTTTGCGCGCCGGGAACCTGTCGCTCACCGCATTCCCCCCGCACCTGGCGGACGGCTTCGACAAGCAGGAAGGCACCGAACGCGCCCGGATGCGTGTACGCAAGCCCTCCCCCGGTGGTTTGGCCGGGAAGGGCACCGCCGGGCGCGAGCACACCGTCGGCGACGAACGGTCCGCCCTCGCCCTTCTTGCAGAACCCGAGATCCTCCAAGGCCAGCAACACGGTGATCGTGAACGAGTCGTACAACTGCACGACGTCGATGTCGCCGGGACTCAGGCCGGCGGCGGCGAACGCCGCGGGTCCCGACACCGCACCCGGAGTCACGGTCAGGTCGGGCATCTGCGTGATCATGGCGTGCGATGCCGCCGACGTCGCGCCGAGCACGTAGGCCGGGTCGTCGAGGTCGCGGGCCCGTGCGGCGCTGGTGAGAACGATCGCGGCGGCGCCGTCGGTGACCAGGCAACATTCCAGCTTGTGGATGGGTTCGGTGATGTAGCCGGAATTCAGGACATCGTCGACGGTGATCGGATCGCGTTGATTGGCGCGGGGATTGCGTGCCGCCCATCGCCGGGTGTCGACCGCGATCTGCGCGAGCTGTTCGGCGGTGGTGCCGTACACCGCCATGTGCCGGTTGGCGGCAAGCGCGTACGCACTGAGCGGAAGCATGACGCCGAACGGGGTCTCCCATTCCAGCCGTTCGGGGGTGGCGAACACCCCGAGGCCCTTGTCGCCGCGCTTGCGGGCCGCACGTGGGGTCGACGCGTAAACGATGACGACGGTTTCGGCGAGGCCGGCGGCGATCGCGGTGGCCGCGTGTTCGACGTACAGTCCGTAGCTCGCGCCCCCGGTCTGGGTGGTGTCGGTGAATCTCGTTGTGATGCCGAGGTATTCGGCCAGTTCGACCGAGTGCATGAGAGTGCCGCCGGTGCACGTGCACAGACCGTCGACATCGGAGAGCGACATGCCCGCATCCGCGAGTGCCGCGGTGATGACGCGGGCCTCGAGCTCACGTAGCGGCATGTCGATGACGCCGGACGGCGACACCTCATCGGCCACGCCGACGATGGCGGCGGCGCCGCGAAGGTTGTCGTTCACGTCAGCTCCTGTTCGAAGAGTTCGCGCAGTGCGGGCTGGCTCACCTTCAGCGATGGAGTCCGGGGCAGCTCATCGACGACCAGCAGCCGCGCAGGCACCTGATATCGGGTGAGCCGCTGACGAACGAAATCCATCAGCTCCTCGGGCTCGACGTGGGCGCCGTCAGCGAGTTCCACCGCGCCAACCGGCACAGCACCCAGTCGCCTGTCGGTGATACCGGTGACTCCCGCGTCACGCACGGCGGGGTGGCTGCGCAGGGCGTCGACAACATCGGCGGGGGCAACCTTGAATCCGCCGCGGATGATCACGTCGTCGGCGCGGCCGTCCACGAACAGGAAACCGTCCTCGTCAAGGCGGCCAAGGTCGGTGGTCCGCACCCATTCACCGCCGCGAGTCCGCACCTCGATGCGCCCTTGGACTCCGGCCGGCACCTCACGACCATCGTCGGTCGAGACGATCCGGACCTCGCGACCGCCCTGCGGGCGGCCGACGCTGCCCCGCTTGGTCTTCGCCCACTCGCGGTGCAACGCCAGGTTCCAGCCGGCGACGCCGCCGGCGAACTCGGTGGCCCCGTAGGAGGGCAGCACGGCGACGTCGTAGCGTTCCTCGAACGCTTCCTGCAGGTCCGCCGGAAGCGGCGCCGTGCCGGCGGTGACGACCTGCACACTGGAGAAGACGTCCGCCGGCACTCCTGCGTCGAGCACCATCGCCAGCGCAGATGGCACCAGGCTCACCGCCTTTGGCCGGTGCCTCACGACGAGATCGACAAATGCCTCCACGCGAAACCGCTCGAGCAGCGCGATCCTGCGCCCCTCACAGACGTTGAGCAGAGTGCGGAACAGCCCGGACATGTGGACCAATGGGGAACTGACGATGGCGACCCCGGAACGCAGCCGAAGGTGTCCCGGTTCGCCGCTGCCGTAGTGAGCGCCCGCGGCGTCGATAGTATGCTCAAACGCTGAATAGGACAGAGGGATTCGCTTTGGCGGTCCGGTGGTGCCGCTGGTGAGCATCTCGACTGCGACACCGGCCTGCCGCCGGCGGAACGGACCCGGACCAGGCTCGTCGAGCCCGTCGACCGTCCGCAACGCAACCGGGTCGGCGCCGACTTCCAGACCGAGCGCGCCCGAGGCCGCCGCCGTGATCGCGGGTCGACGCCAGTCCGCACCGAGTGCGATCACCGCGGGCAACCGGAGCTGCTCGATGTCGGCGGCGAGCCGGGTGTCCCCGCTGCTGGCGTTGATCGTGACGACGCAACCGTCGACAAGGAGGACTCCCAGTAGCGCCGCCACCATGGCCGGGTGGTTGCGAAGGAGCAGGCCGACCGGTGCACCGCTGCCCAGCCCCGCTGCCGTCAAACGGTTTTCCACTGCGGACGCGATATCACCGATCGTTTTCCAGTCGGTCCAGCTGCCTTCGTACTCGATGGCCGGCGCGGTCGGATCCAGTGCCAACACGGCACGGATACGGGCTTCGATCCGCCGGCTCAAGCCGACGCTGCCGCGAGTTCGGTCGCCGCCGGAATCACCTCTTCGGCGAACAGCTTCATGGAGTCGCGGACCTTTGCGCGGTCCATCGCACCGCCCCGCGACATTCGCAACATGATGTTGCGCCAGCCCATGTCGACGACGGTACGCATCTTCTCGACGATCCGGTCCGGATCGCCCATCAGGGTCAGATGGGAGTTGAGTACCTGCTCGTAACTCTGCTTGTCGTGCTTGTCGAACCAGTCGGCGTACGCCTTGTAATCGGCCGGGATGTCCCCGCCGCGCTCGAAGGGGCTCGAATACTTGCGGTGCGTCACGATGGACAACTCGACGCTCTCGCGCGGGTATGTCCGCGCGAACCCGTCGTCTTCGTGACAGAACGCGTTCAGCAGGGCCCAGACGTTGCCGGTGGCCGCGGTGAGCCCCTTCTTCTCCTGTGTCTGAAGATAGATGTCCAACGCACCCTGCAGGTCCGGGTCGACCTGGTACGGGTTGCCGATGATGGCGCCGAAGCCCTTGTCCGCCAACCATTCGAAACTCGACGGCGTCTTCATCACCGTCCCCCACACCGGAATCGGCTGTTGCACCGGGCGGGGATGGATGGTGACATCCTGCAGTTGCCAGTACTTTCCGTCGTAAGTGACGTTCTCCTCGGTGAGCAACCGGTTGACGATCTCGACGCATTCCTGGTATCGCGCGGTGGCCTCATCCATCGGGATGCCGAACCCCTTGAATTCGTGGGCCTGGTAGCCCCGCCCGAAGCCGGCATCGAATCGACCCCCGCTGAGGTTGTCCGCCATGGCGATTCGTTCCGCGAGATGGATGGGCTCATGGAAGGGGGCGACCATGCAGGCCGTGCCGATGCGGATCCGATCGGTCTGCGCGGCGATCGCCGCCGCGACCAGCGGAAGGTCCGCCAGGGCCCCATACGGCGAGAAGTGGTGTTCGGCCAGCCATACCTCGTCGTAGCCGAATTCCTCGGCCCAGCGCGCCTCCTCGAGCACGTTGGCGAATACCTCCGCATGGCTGAGGTGATTGGGTTTGTCACCGAGGATGAATACGCCGAACCGCACGCCGCTGCCTCCGCCGAGAATATAGTTGCAGTTACTGCGACTATATTGCACGATTGAACAAATATCGTCAATCCGTTCTATCACTGGAGGCCGCGTGACCGCACGTGCGACCCTCTCCCCCGCCGCGGTCGGCACCCGGCTGCCCCCGACGACACATCGCTGGACGCCGACCGATGCCATCCTCTACGCCCTGGGTGTCGGAGCACGCCCGCCTGCAGAGCGCCATCTGCTCGACGAACACGTCGGCCCCGCCGTGTTGCCGACCTATGCGCTGGTCGCCAACTGGTGGGCGGTCAAGGATCTGCGCGCGATCCTCGACCTCGGCGCGTCTCCGATCGTGCATGCGGCGCAGTCCTTGAGCCTCGAGCGTTCCGTGGCCGCCAGCGGCGAGGTTTCCGTCGCTGCCGAGGTGACCGCGCTGTGGGATACCGGCAAGCACGCGGTCATCGAGGTGACATCGACGGGCACTGACGCCGACGGTCCCCTTTTTCACGCCTCCTCGCAGACGATGGTGCTCGGCGAGGGCGGCTTCGGCGGGACGCGTCCGGCCTCGACCGCCCCGGCACCGCACCGCGCTCCCGACGGGGTCCATGCCGACGAGGTTCGACCCGAGCAGGCGGCGATCTACCGGCTGAGCGGAGACCGCAACCCGTTGCACATCGACCCCGCCGCTGCCCGCAGATTCGGGTTCGACGATGTGTTCCTGCACGGTTTGTGCACGCTGGGCTTCGCGGCCAGGGCGCTGATCAACGTTGCCGGCAATGGTGATCCGGCGTCGCTCACCTCGATCAGCTGCCGCTTCGCCAAACCGGTGAAGCTCGCGTCCGAACTGCGCACCGAGATCTGGCGCGACGGCTCCGGTCCGGTTCGGTTCCAGACCCTGCAGGGCGATATCGTTTCCCTCAGTTCGGGCACCGCGACGTTGACAGGATGCTGACCATGGACCAACGCCGCGCCCGGGGCCGACGAAACCGCGATGCGCTCATCTCAGCCGCCATCGAACTGTTCACCAGCAACGGCTACGAGCAGACCACCGTCGAACAGATCGCCGAGCTGGCAGCCGTATCGCCGAGAACGTTTTTCCACCATTTCGCCGCGAAGGAAGACATCCTCTTTCACGGGTATGCCGAGCGCCTCACGGAAGCCACGCGTCGATTTCGCGCCGTGGACAAGGGTTCTCTGGGTGACGCACTCGCCGAGACGTCGGAAGCGGTCGCCGCGGCCATCACCGAGAACCCGGACATCTTCTTGGCCCGGGCCAGAATGTACCGCGACCTGCCTGGCCTGCGCGCCACGATGCTGCGCATCAACGACGATTGGATCGACCAGATGACGGCGGAAGTCGCGCGGCGGCTGGACGCCGATGCCACGGTCGATGTGCGGCCGCGCCTGGCGGCCACGGTGATCAACGGCGCAAATCGGGCCGCGATCGATCTCTGGGTCGGCGACGGCGGGGTGGGCAATCTGGTCGCGATGATGGCAGATGCCGTTCGCCTGGTGCGTCCGACCATCGACCGGATCGAGCGTGAGGCAAGGAACATTCGGAGTCGCCGTCGTGTCGGATGAGACGCCACCGGTCGCGGTGGTCACCGGAGGAGCGCGCGGCATCGGGGCAGCTATCGCGCAGACGTTGCTCGACGCCGGCTACCGCACGGCCGTCGTCGACGTGAATGAAAAGGCGATCGCGCGCGCACAAGCCTCAGACGCCGCGCGGGACGGCCGACTAATCCCTCTGCTGCTGTCGATCACCGATCGGCAGGGGGTAGAGCGGGCGATGGGCGAGTTGGCCGCCGCTCACGGACCGGTCCGGGCGTTGGTCAACAACGCCGGAATGACTCTGCCCGGCAGTTTCCTGGACCAGACCGACGAGGACTGGGACCGCATCGTCGCCGTCAACCTCAAGGGCGCGTTCGTGATGGGGCAGGTGGTCGCGCGCCAGATGGTTCGGGAGAAGTCCGGGACGATCGTCAACATCAGCTCGGTGTCGGCGCACGGCGTCCGGACCGGCCCGCCGGCGTACGCGGCCGCGAAAGCGGGTGTGGAGGGTCTCAGCCGACTGATGGCGGTGCAGTTGGGACCGTTCGGCGTCAGGGTGAACACGGTGGTGGTGGGAACCACGGAAACGCCGTGGCTGCTGTCGCGAAAGACCGACGACGAGCTCGACGATATGCGCGGATCGACACTGATGGGACGTCTCGGCGAACCGGAGGACGTCGCGCGCACGGTCGCGTTTCTGTGCTCACCGGCGGCCAAACACCTAACCGGCCAGCTCATCTCGGTTTCAGGTGGCCAGTGGATGCCGTAGTAACCCACAGAACGATGGAACATGCACTGATAGTCCGTTCATCACCGCATGCGGTTCGAGCCCAGGGGATTCGATGGATCTGAAGAGGATTCTGTTCGACGTCAGCGACCACGTCGCGACGATCACCATCAACCGTCCCGAGCGGCTGAATGCCACCGACGATCTGGCACGCACGGAACTCGGCTGGGCTTGGGGTCGGGTACGCGATGACTCCGACATCCGGGTGGCGATCATCACGGGCGCAGGCGACCGGGCGTTCTGCGCCGGACAGGACATCCGCGCCACCGCCGAAGGCGGAATTCGCAACAAGGTCCCTGGATCCCGGCTGCACCACAACGTGTGGAAGCCCGTCATCTGCGCGCTCAACGGTATGGCGGTCGGTGGGGCGTTGCATCAGGTAGCCGATGCCGACCTCATCATCGCCGCCGAGCATGCCGAACTGATCGACACCCATCTACAGGTCGGCAACGTGTTCGCGCTCGAGCCGGCGGTGCTGCTGCGGCGCATGCCGTTGTCGATGGTGATGCAACTGGGACTGATGAGCAGAGACGGCCGCATCACCGCGCAGCGGGGGCATGAGATCGGCCTCATCAACGAGGTGGTGCCGGCGCAGCGACTCCAGGAACGTGCCCGCGAGATCGCCTTGTCGATCGCCAAGCTGTCGCCGGCGACCGTACAGGCGTCGGTCAAGGCGATGTGGGCCAGCCTCGACGTCGGCCTGCACGCCGCCAACGACGTGGCGTACCGCTACGTCCTGCAGCACCAGATGACTCACCCCGACTATCACGAGGGGATGGCCGCGTTCGCCGAGAAGCGGGAACCCCGCTGGGTGGTCGAATGACGCCAATGCCACTGACGACACCGGTGTTCCGATACGAACCGCTCCCTTACGACGCGGTCCTACCGGCCATGCTGTCCGCCGTCGTCGGTGCCTACGGCCCAAACGATCTCGTGGTCACCGCCACCGCCGACGGCGCCGTGGAACGGATCACCTACGCCGAGGCGCAAACCCGTTCGGCCGACATGGCGGCCCGACTGCTCGCCAGCGGCGTCACCAAGGGCGTCCGCGTCGGCGTACTGGCACCCAACGGCGCCGATTTCGTCACGGCTTTCCTGGCGATCACCCGCATCGGGGCCGTCGCGGTACCGATCAACACCTTCTTCCAGCACGCCGAGTTGCACTGGGTGCTACGCGACGCCGACATCCACACCCTGCTCGCGGTGCAGACGCTGCTCGGACGAGATGTGCTCGACCGGATCGAGACCGCTACCGGCGAGTGGCAGGTGGTCAACGGACAACTGCGCACCGAGCGACTCCCCCAGTTGCGCAACGTCTTTCCCCTCGGTGAGACAACTCGCAGCTGGCCGGCCGGATGGCCCGACCCCGTCCCACCGAGCTTCCGCGAAACATGCGAGGCGACGGTGCGGGCCGCCGACGACCTGCTCGTCATCTACACGTCAGGCAGCACGTCGAATCCGAAGGGCATAATCCACACCCACGGCACGGCGATCACCCATTCCCGATTCATCGCCACCGCCCACGACTGGGACGCCAGCGACCGCATCTACGTGCCCATGGTGTTCTTCTGGGTCGCCGGACTGGTCTTCGGATTTCTCGGCCCCATGCAGGTGGGCGCCACGATTCTCACGGAGCACAAGTTCGACGCGGGGATGGTATTGCGTCTTCTAGAAAGTGAAAAAGCAACCTATACAACGGGATTCCCGCATATCGGTCCGGCGCTGAGCAATCATCGCGACTTCGCGTCGACCGACCTGTCCACCCTGCGTGAGGGCTACCAACAGGTGCTGCTGGCACCCGGACGACGCACCCCGGACCCGTCGCTGCGCGTGGCACAACTCGGGATGACCGAGACCTGCAGTTCTCACACCTGGTGGCCGCCGCACGAGCAACTGCCCGAATCCAAACGGGGCTCGCTGGGCGTCGCCGCGCCGGGCTTTGAGCACAAGATCGTCGACGATGCCGGTAACGAGGTACCCAACGGCGTCACCGGCGAAATCTGTGTGCGTGGTACGGCGATGATGCGCGGAATGGTGGGCAAGCAGTGGCACGAGGTGGTCGACCGCGACGGCTGGCTGCACACCAAGGACGCCGGCTACCGTGACGACGACGGTCACTTGTATTTCGCGGGCCGCCTCGACGAGATGATCAAGACCTCCGGAACCAACGTCGCGCCCATGGAGGTCGAGGCCGCACTGGGGCGAATCGACGCGGTGCGCATCGCCTACGTCATCGGAGTTCCCGACGCCGACAAGGGCGCGATCGTCGGCGCCGCGGTCGTGCTCAACGAGGGGCACACGGCGACGGCGGCCGATCTGGTGACCGAATGCCGAAAACGGCTTGCGGCATACAAGGTGCCGAAGAATTGGGTGATCCTTGACGATCCGAGCCTCCTCCCCTACACCACCACGAACAAGATCGACAAGGCGCGCTTGACGGCGTTGATGGCGGCCGGAGAACTCTCGTGACGTCCCTGACCGATCTCGAGGCGCGAATCGAACGCCTCGAAGCGCTCGATGAAATCCGCCAGCTCGCAGCGAAATACGCGGTCGCCTTGGACATGCGAGACCTCGACGCGCTGGTCAATCTCTTCGTCGATGACGTGAAAGTGCCCGGAAAACTGCACGGCCGTGCCGCATTGCGCGACTGGTATGACACCGAACTCCGCCACAACCTGCTGGGCAGTGCGCACGGGGTGCTCGGACACGTCATCGACATCCATGACACCCTCACCGCCTCCGGACTCGTCTACTCCCGCAACGACCTCGAGACGGAGTCGGTGTGGGTGATCGAGATGCTCGCTTATTTGGACAGCTACGAGCGCCGGGAAGGTCACTGGTACTTCCTCAGGCGCACACCCCTGTTCTGGTACGAGTCCGATATCACCGACCCACCGGTGGGCGCGCAGAAGATGCGGTGGCCGGGCCGGCCCCGGCACGACGGAAACCTGCACGACGCGTTCCCGTCGTGGCGGGACTTCTGGGACGCCGACCCCGGTCGCCGCGGTACGCCGGTTCGCGCGCCCGCACCTGTCGGCGCGTGGCTGCGCGCCCTTCGCCGCGACAGCCCCGATCCTCGTGTCGACCCGACCGGACGCGAAGCAGGGAGCCGTTGAATTGTCCGGCATCACCGACGGTTTCGCAGCGACCGACGAGCAGGAAGAGTTGCGCCGGACGGCCCGCGCATTTTTCGAGCTGAAGTCACCCGAGCACGAAGTTCGCCGCGTCATGCAGACTCCCGAAGGCTACGACCGCGAGGTGTGGCGCCAGATGGCCGACCAACTCGGGCTCCACGGGTTGGCCATTGGTGAGGAATTCGGTGGAAGCGGTTATGGCTACGCCGAATTGGGCGTGGTCGTCGAGGAGTCGGGGCGCGCCCTGTTGCCCGGCCCGTTCTTCGGCTCCGTCGTGATGGCGGGCAGCGCCTTGATGTGCTGCGACGACAAGGGCGCCCAGTCTCGATACCTTCCACGCATCGCGACGGGCGAGACCATCGCCGCGCTGGCGCTGACCGAGCAGTCTGGCCGGTGGAGTGCGGAGACGATCCACACCAGCGCGCGTCGCCGCGGACCACGATGGTTCATCAACGGCAGCAAGACTTTCGTCTTGGACGGTCACATTGCCGACCTGCTGTTGGTCGTAGCCCGGACGGACACCGGTGTTTCACTGTTCGCGGTGGATGACACCGAGGGACTGTCGCGCCGGATGCTCTCGACGCTTGACGCGACGCGGCGCCAGGCCCGAATCGACTTCGACGACACCCCGGCCGAGTTGATCGGCACTGAGGGGCAGGCCTGGCCTGCGTTGTCGCAGGCGCTCGACATCGCGGCCGCCTGTCTTGCGGCCGAACAGGTCGGGGGCGCACAGCGGTGCCTGGAAATCGCCGTCGGCTACGCGAAGACGCGCCGTCAATTCGGCAGGCCGATCGGGTCTTTCCAGGCGGTCCGGCACAAGTGTGCCGATTTGATGCTCGAGATCGAGTGCGCTCGAGGCGCGGCGCAATACGCGGTGCACACCGCTGCGCAGCGACTGGACGAACTTCCCGCCGCCGCCTCGTTGGCCAAGGCCTACTGCTCGGACGTCTACACCAAAGCGGCCGCGGCGAACATCCAGATCCACGGCGGAATCGGCTTCACCTGGGAGCATCCCGCGCACATGTACTTCAAGCGGGCGAAATCGTCGGAGCATCTTCTGGGCGATCCCGCCTACCATCGCGGCCTGCTCGCCCACCGGGTCGGGATCTAGAAGTCGGTCCCGCCGTCGATGTTGATCGCTGCGCCGGTCATGTACGCCGCCCGATCGCTCAACAGGAAAGCGATCAACTCCCCGGCCTCATTCGGGCGGCCTCCGCGGTCGAGGGCCACCCGCATGTTCCAGGCGGGATTGCTGGACAGGTGGGTGTAGATCGCGTCTTCCTCCGGCACGTTGTACTCCGCTGCCCGCTGGGCGCGGATGAAGTCGTTCACCTCGGTGTCGAACAATCCAGGACAGACGGTGTTCACCCGGATGCTGTCGGGCCCATGCGTTTTCGCGAGAATTTTCGACATTGTCAGGACGGCGGCCTTGAGCGCGTTGTACGGCGGTATCAGGACTTTCGGTGCGCGCACCGAATACGCGGCCGTCGTCACCACCGTGCCGCCGCCGGTGCGTTGCAGGTGCGGAATGATCGCGCGGCAGGAGCGCACAGTCGCCATCAAGATCATCTGGTAGTACCAGTCCCACGATTCGTCGGTGTGCTCGAGGAACGGCCCCTGCTGCTTCATCGGGCCCGCCGTCACTGCCAATCCCCGCAGATCGCCGAGCCTGTCGGCGGCCTCATCGACGGCGCGTGCAACACCGTCGCCGGGGGCCGCGGCGTCGACGCTGATCCCCACCGCACGGACGCCATGTCGGCTGGACAACAGAGACGCCTTCTCGACGGCACGCTCACCGTCGCGCGCCAGTAGCGCCACGTTGGCGCCGTCGTGGGCAAGTTGTTCGGCAGCGGCAAACCCCATGCCGGTCGTTCCTCCGACGATGACGAAGTTGCGGCCCCTCAACCCGAGGTCCACGACAAACCTCCCTCGTCATCTCGCGACACCCGCGCCCACGGAGTGTAACAATTGAACGTGATGTGTCACTATGATCAGTAGCCGCCGAGCGTCTCCGCCTGCCACCGGGACGGTGCGCCGGAACGCCTGAACACGAGCTGTCACGTAGCATAGAAGGGTTCAAAACTGCTTGATCCCAGCGACGAGGGAGCGACATGGCGACTGAGCGGGCCACGGCCGAGCTCGACGAGCAGCAGGAGTCCGACCGCCGAGACCAGATCCTCGAAGCGGCGAACTTGTGCTTCTCGCAACTGGGGATCCAACGCACGAGCGTGCAGGATGTCGCCCGGGTTGCGAACGTGTCGCGGGGCACGGTGTACCGCTACTTCGAGGACCGCACGATTCTCATCGAGGCGGCCATCGAGTACGGCGCCCAGAAGTTCTACCAGGAAGTCGCGGCGGCGATGGCGAAGAAGCCCACGCTGGCCGAGAAGCTCGGCGCCATGGCAGAAACCCACGCCAGAATCCTGCTCGACCATCGGACGCGGAACCGCCTGATGGCTGACGACGCCGAATTGATGCGGCACATGATCGCCGACGGCGATTCGGCTGTCCGGCGCACGACCGAGTTTCTCGTACCCTACGTGCGGGAGGCCCAGGAGCGTGGCGAGGTCGGGGCGAACATCGACGTCAAGGCCGCCAGTGAATGGCTTGCCAGGATCATCTACTCATTCTCGACGGTGAACAAAGCTCAGACCTTCGACATGTCCAAGCCCACCACTGTGCGTCGTTACGTCGAGAAGTTCGCGGTCAACGGCCTGCGCTGATCCTTCAATCGCGAACAGTGATACATAATCTGTAATAATGTTCTATTTGGGGCCGTAGGCTTCGAGGAGCATGAAAGCAGAGGTGGCATGGGTGAGCTGTCGCTAGCCGGCAAGAGGGTGGTCGTGGTGGGCGCATCCGCCGGCATCGGGCGCTCCTTCGCCGTGCGGGCGGGCAAAGACGGCGCCGAGGTGGTCCTCGCCGCGCGCCGCGTCGACAAGCTCGATGAGGTGGTTGCGGAGGCGGGCCGTGGAGTCACGGTAGCGGTTGACGTGCGCAACCCTGCCGATTGCGCACGACTCGCCGAGGTGGCCGGTGAGGTGCTGGACAAAGTCGACATCCTGCTGATCTCGTCGGGATACGCACCTCTGAAGATGTTCTCCGACACCGGCGCAGAGGACTGGCGAGATGTGTTTGAAACCAACGTGATCGGCGTACACGAACTCATCCGAGCCCATCTTCCGATACTCGACCCGACGGCGATCGTCGCAGCGCTGTCGTCGGATTCGGTGCGCCATCCGCACACGGCGCTCGGCGCCTACTCCTCGAGCAAGGCGGCGATGGAGCGCTGCCTGGTCTCGTGGCGTCTGGAGAAGCCGGGATACCGGTTCAGCTGCGTGGAGATCAGCGGCACCGTCCCGACGGACTTCACCTCACAGTTCGACCCCGACCTGCTCGGCACAGCGCTCACCGAATGGCTCGCACGCGGACTCGTCCAAGAGAGCCGAATGACGCCCGACGCTGTCGCAGACGTTCTCGCAGGCACTTTCGCCAGCGCCATCGACAATCCCGATGTCGGCCTGGAGTCCCTCGTTCTCAAATCACCGACGGGGCCGATGCGGTCATGACCGAACAAGTCGAGTCGGCTTGGCCGGCGCACCCCGACTACCGGATCGGCATCGAGCGCAGTCCCTTCACCGGGCAGGTGTGGCTCGGGAACCTGCTCGTCGCCGAGAGCGAAAAGTGCCTTGTGGTCACCGAAAGCGATCACGTCGACCGGCTGTACTTCCCGAAGGCGGACGTGCGATGGGAGCTGCTCGAGCCCAGCGAGCACACGACCGTTTGTCCATTCAAGGGCCGCGCTTCCTACTGGAGCCTGTCGGCCGAGGGCCAAATGATCGACAACGTCGCGTGGAGCTACCCGACGCCGCTGCCCGAAGTTGCGGGAATCGCCGACCACATCTCGTTTTACGACGACCGGCTGCGCATCGTCGTCGTGGAGCACTGGCCCGACGGGGCGTTGGTGCCCACGAGATTCCCGCTGTGGGGCGATGCCGCCGAGCTGGTGCGGCTCATCGACGTGGAACCGCGCGGCGACAACCACTTCGTCGGCCCCGCGCACGGCCCGACGCAGCGCGACGTCGTCGAAGGCGGACAGCTGCTCGCCGAAGCCATCGTCGCGGTGTCCAAAACCCTTCCCGAGCAACGGGTCACATCCGCATCGATGGTCTTCCTCAAGGCAGCTTCCTTCACCGCGCCGGTCGAGCTGTCCGTTGACCTGCTGCGTAAAGGTCGCACGTTCTCGACCGCCGAAGTTCGTGCCACGCAGCACGACACCCTCCGCGGCGCCGCCATCCTGCTTTGTGATTCGGGGTCCGGCGATGTCATCGGTCACGCGATGGCGATGCCGGACGTCCCGAAGCCGTCGGACGCCGAGCCGTTCGAAGGCTTCGGTATGCCCGGTCGCGAGATCCGGGTGGTAGACGGCGCGTACGACTCGAACCCCGATCGGGTGGGACCGCCGGAGATCAACGCGTGGGTTCGGTTCCGGGACGCACCCGACCGGCCCTACCTTCATTCCGCCTTGTTGGCTCAGTCCAGCACTCATTGGACGATCGCCGCGGGCATGTTGCCGCACAGGGGGTTTGGCGAGGCCCTTGCACATCGCACCTTGTCCACCGGGATCATGAAGGCCACAATCGCATTCCACGAAGATGCGGACGTCACAGACTGGCTGCTGTATACCAACCGCGCGTTCTGGGCCGGACGCGGACTGGTCCAAGGTGACGGCCACGTGTTCACGGAGGGCGGGCGGTTGGTGGCGTCCTACACGATCCAGGCAATGGTCCGTGAATTCCATACCCGGCCGGAAGCCATGGGCCACGACGAACGGACCGTTATGTGAGGTTGGGTGCCGATGGTCGCGAAAAAAACTGCTGTACCGACCTTCTCATCGGTGTGCGCCCTGACGCCGTCCTGTGGCGAGGCCTGTCGGCTGTATGACAGATTTACAGTTTGTGTTCTATCATCCAGCGTGGTGGACCGACGTCCTAGCGCATGGGAGAGCTGAATGAACCGTCTCACAGGCAAGGTGGCAGTGATCACCGGCGCAGCGCGGGGCCAGGGGCGCAGCCACGCCGTACACATGGCCGATGAGGGCGCCGACATCATCGCCCTGGACATATGCGCAGACATCCCCTCCAACGAGTATCCGTTGGCCACCCCGGCCGACCTCGACGAGACAGCGACGCTGGTCGAAAAGGCGGGACGGCGCGTCGTCACGGCAGCGGTGGATGTCCGCGACCGACCTACCCTGAAGAAGGTGCTCGATGACGCCGTCGCCGAACTCGGTGGCTTGCACATCGTCGTCGCCAATGCCGGAATCTGCCCACAGGGCAGCCACATTCCGTACCGCGGCTTCATCGACGCGTTCGACGTGGACTTCGTGGGCGTGGTCAATACGGTTCACCTCGGGCTCGAGCATCTCGGGCAGGGCGGGTCCGTGATCGTCACCGGATCGATCGCGGGCCTGGTCGAGCAGAAGGATCTCGCCACCGGCGGTGGACCGCAGGGACCCGGCGGTGCGGGGTACGGCATGGCCAAGAAGATGATCCGCGAATACACGAAGGCACTCGCACTCACGATGGCGCCACACGGGGTTCGGATCAACACGGTCCACCCGACCAACGTGAACACCGACATGCTGCACAACCTGCCGATGTACCGGACGTTCCGACCGGATCTGACGGACCCGTCGCGCGAGGATGCCGAACTCGTCTTTCCCGTTCTGCAGGCGATGCCCATCCCCTATGTCGAGCCCGAAGACATCTCGCATGCCGTGGTCTACCTCGCCTCGGACGAATCGCGTTATGTGACGGGGCAGCAATTGTTCGTCGATGCCGGCGCCAGCCTCAAGCTGGGTATCTGACGCGGGCCAATCGGCGAGCCGAGCACAAATTGGTTGACACCTGTCATTGACGATCGTCAGTGACAGGAATATCGTATCGCCATGCCGCCCGTCGCAGCCGCAGTCAGTACGCGTGAAGCGCGGCGACTCGAAACACGAGCACGGTTGTTCGACGCCGCGGTCGCCGAGATCGGTCGGATGGGGCTGGGAGGCGCTGATGTGAGCGCGATCGCGCGCGCAGTCGGTGTCGCGCGGGGGACGTTCTACTTCCACTTTCCAACCAAGGAGCACGTCCTCGCCGAACTGCAGCACAGCGAAGAAGCCAGAATCGTCGCAGGCCTCGAAAAGCGTTCGTCTCCACCGAGTTTGGAGTCAGCCCTTTCCGACGTGGTCGCCGAGGTCTTGGTTGCGGAGCGACGGCTCGGCGAAATGATCTTTCGCGAGATGTTGGGACTCGTGTTCTCCTCGACGCGACCCGCTGAAGCGCAGCTCGATGAGCACCCACTCGCCGACTATGTCCTCGGGGTCCTGACACGCGCACAACATGAGGGTGCGTTGTCAGCATCCGCGCAACCGCGGGATATGACCGTCATCTTTCTCAACGGGATGTTCGCCCTTCTGACGACCCTCGCGGCGTCCGCCGGCACCCGCAGAAAGCTGCTGGACCAATACGTGAAGACGATGGTGACCGGAATGGAGGCATTGTGAGGACAGGTATCGACGGATATATGGATTACCTCATCGAGCGGGACGGCGAAGCCGACGCCCTCAACCGGCGCCTCTCCAACCGCGAGGAGTACTTCGCCGACATCGAAAACAATCCCGTTCGGTCGAACCGCCACATCGACCCGGACGTGTTCAACGCCAACCTCAAACGGCGTCGGCCGGAACCCGGCCTCAGCCAGGAGATGCTCTTCGTCCTGGCCACCGCGAAGCTCAATCAGACCGAGCGTTTCGGGGTCAGCCTCGGCGAGGCCTACGGGATCAACAGCGGGAAGGATCGGCCGCTCGAGCGCGTGTACATCGAACTCGAGGAGCACTACCACACCAGGCTTCTCGCGTATGTTCTCGACATCTTCGGACTGCAATTCCAGGTGGCGCCGCCTCCGCTTGTGATGCGACAGTTCGTCAAGCTCAACGTGTTCACGCCCGAGCGACTGGGGGTAGCGGCCGTCGGCGCCGGTGAGATGGCCGGGTGCGTGATGTTCGATCAATTGCGGCGCGTGGGAGTCGAACTGTTCGCCGACGAACCGGCCGTAGCGGCACGCATTGACTCCCTGTACCGCGAGATCCTGACCGACGAAATCGGGCACGTCGGTTACTGCGCCGCCACCTGCACCGCCGCCGAACGAGCGATCATGCGTCGGCTCTATCCCTACCTGGGCCGGCTCTTCGCCCACCAGACCGCTGAGATCAGTCAGCTCGTCGACCGCGAGCAATTGCACGCCCTGCTGGACCGGCCGTTCGACGTCGAGGCGCTCTCGGCCGGCCTGCCGCACAGAACGTTCCTCGCTGCACACCCGTAACGCGGCCGCTGAGGCGACCGGTATCAATCGCGTGCCGTGATTTGCACTGGGAGCGAGTCGATCCCGATTCCAACATTGTGGACCGGTCCCGCCCCGGTCCACACCGGCGGACCTGCCAACTCGATGTCGTAGCCGGCCGCCAGAGTCCCGAGCACCACCTCGATCTCCTTATGGGCGAGGTTCGCGCCCAGGCAATAGTGCACGCCTCCCCCGCCAAAGGCCAAGTGCGGGTTGGGAGAGCGGTGAATGTCGAACCGGAAGGGATCGTCGAAAACGGTTTCGTCTCTGTTCCCCGACGGGTGCCAGAACACGACGCGGTCGCCCGCCTTCACATTCTGGCCACCGATGGTGACGTCTGTGGTTGCGGTCCGGCCGAAGATCAGCACCGGGCTCGACCAACGTAGAACTTCGTCGGCGGCAGTGCCGAGCAGACTCTGATTCGATCGCAACTCAAACATCTGATCTGGGTTTTGAAATAGTGCGATGAGTCCCAATGACAGCGCGTTGCGGGTCGTCTCGCTCCCCGCGAAGGACAGGATGAGAAAGAACATCTCCAACTCGAACCCGTCGAGCCGGGCGGCCAGCTTGGTCCACACATCATCCGCCGGGTTCGCACGCTTGTCCTTGGTGATGCGCTGCGCGTAGTCAAACAATTCCGTCAGGTACCCGGCACGATCGTCTTCGGAGTACTCGCTGTACGGATTACCCGACTTAAGGAGATGATCGGTGCGCTCGAACACCCATGAGCGATCGGATTCTGGGATGCCGACGATGTCCGCGACCAAGTGCATCGGCACCTGATACGCGACATCATGCACGAAGTCGCACGTGCCACCTGCCACTGCATCGAGTATCTGGGCAGTGCGATCGCCTATACGCTGCTGGAGTCTGCCGATCATGCGCGGCGTGAATTCCGCCGAGATGATCTTGCGCATCTCGGTCTGTTCGGGCGGATCCGAGCTGAGCAGGGTGCGCCCGGTCGGCATCAACGGATCGGGTCCCAGGAGCGGGCCGTCGGTGGCCGCGAACGTCTTCCAGTCGCGATTGGCTTGTTGGATCTCTGGGTGCGTGACGATTGACCAGAACGGGATCGGCGGTATGCCGGGGCGTCCCTCCGCTGCGGGGTGAAGGTGGACCGGCCCGTGACGGCGCAACTCGGTGAAGACGTCGTGCGGAAATCCGTTCGTGTACAGCAGCGGATCGGTGAGGTCGACGTCCAATGTCCGGGTCATGCATCCTCCTCGGTGCTGGTGCGTGCTGAGCAGCTCCGGACGACTTGTCGGACCAGCGCGCGTATGTCCGCCGCGTCTGTGGTCGCGCCGAGAAGCAGCCTTCGGTAGACGAGCGCACCTGCGAGCATGTCGACGAGCATCTCAGCGTCTGTCGACCGCAGGATTTCCCCGCGTTGCCGTGCTCGTTCGACCGCGCCGATCGCCTGCCGACGCGATTGTGCGACAAAGGATTTCAATGTCTCACGAATGGCGCCGTCGTTCGCGGCCTCCGCGAGAAGAGGGGGAAGGAGTGCCGCGATCTCCGGTTGGGTCAGAGTGTCCGCCATCCGCAGCGCGGCGGTGAGAAGATCATCGGCGAACGAGCCGGTGTCCACGTCTTCGGAAGGGCGCGTGACGGCTGCCGCGGCGTGCTGGAAGAGCTCCTGCTTGCTGGCCCACCGGCGGTAGATCGAGCCTCGACCGACTCCTGCACGTGCTGCGATTCCCTCGACTGTTGCGCCTGCCCACCCCTTGGCTCCGACCTCGGCAATTGTGGCCTCGACGATCGCGGCGTCCAACCGGTCGTCGCGCGGGCGTCCGCGCCGAGGCGCTTGGCGAACGGCCCGCACGTGCGCCGACGCTGCGGTGATTGCCATCACTCGATACTGAACCGGATGGTTCCGGAAATCAAGCGTTCCGTAATTATGGAACTGGGTTCTACGACACGTCGACGCCGGCGATCTGGGCGTTTCTTGGGGGTGCGGCGGCAAAATGCGGCCGCAACGAAAACGGCCAGAGCGAATACGCTCTGGCCCTTTCATTCTCGAAGTGGAGCTGCCGGGAATCGAACCCGGGTCCTACGGCGTTCCCTCAAGGCTTCTCCGTGCGCAGTTCGCTATGCCTCTACTCGGATCTCCTGATCACGCGAACAAGTCAGGATGACGATCCCAGTCGCTGTTTGATGTCCCGATGAGTCCCGCGACCGGACCCACCGGTTTATCCCTCTAGCTGATGCCAGACACCGGGTCGAGGGCTCTCCCGGGCTGACAGACTAGCTGTCGCTTAGGCAGCGAGAGCGTAGTCGCGCTGATTGGAATCGGCGCTTAATTGGTTGCAACGACGCTTACGGTGGTCTCTTGCCTGCACCGGCACGCTTCCCTTGATTCGACGCTCGAAGTCGAAACCGTTCAGCCCCTGTGTAGTTGTCTAACAACGCGCCCGCCGAAGTACGGCAGGACATTTCATCCTACGCGACCTACAACACCACACACCACGCGTTTATGCCCGTGTCGGCCCAAAACCGCTGGTCAGATCACGTAGTTGAGGTGATCGACGACACGCCTGCCGACCTCCTCGTCGCCGCCGTAAGCGATCGCGTCGTGATCCAACGCGACGCGCCCGCCGGCCAGCCGCGCGAACAGCAGCGCATCGAGCGTGATCGTCGCCGTGGGTTCAGCGTCGCCGAAGTCCTCGACGACCTTGCCTCGGCCCTCGACCGCGACGTTGATCGTCCTGGCCAGAGGCCCGGTCAGCTGGATGGATACCCGAGAGCCGTCGGGCGCCCCACCCAGTTTCCCGACCACAAAGCCCATACTGGCCGCCATTTCGTCGAGCGCGAACAGCGCGGGCGCCCCGGTCGGGTCGGATGCGGGCCGCCCGAGCGCATCGCGAATGTCGTGCTCGTGCATCCAGCAGTCGAAGATCCGCACCCGCATGAATCGGCCGTAACTGTCCGGGCCGGCCGGCGTCGCCGTCACCTGGTTCCAGTCGTCGTCGTTCAGCGCGGTCAGCGCCGCGCGACGCTCAGCGGTGATGGCCCGGAAGCGGTCCAGCAACTCCGCGCCGCTGATCGTCCGCAACTCGAGCACCCACCGCTCGTTCAGCACACCGATGTCGTTGCGTACGTGCTCGAATGACGACACGTCCACATCTGCCTCCGGGGTGTTCATCCCCGCCAACATCGATTCGGTGCCGACCATGTGGGCCGTCACGTCGTGCACCGTCCAGCCGGGCAGCGACGTCGCCGCTTCCCAGTCGGAGTCGGCCAGACCCGCCAACAAGCCTTCGATCGTGTGCCACTCGGCGAACAACGCATCGAGGACCGCGGTCTTGTCGAGCTTCGTCACCGGACGCGAGGGGCTGCTCACCGCCCGACCGTACCGCTCGTCACCGACCGCCGTGTACAGAACGTAGGCGCTACGGCGTGTCAGCGGCCAGGGGTTCCGCGGCATGATCGGCAAGCGCGGCGGGCAGCCCGAACAGGTATCCCTGAGCCAAGGAGCAGCCGGCGAGGAACACCGTCTCGGCCTGCTCGACGGTCTCGATGCCCTCGGCGATCACTTCAAGGCCCAACGGATCACACACCGCGATCACCGATCGGTACAGCGTCGCGGCCTGCGCGCGTTCTGGTCCGGCCAACAGGCTGCGGTCGAGCTTGACGATCTGAATGGGTAACGCGTGCAGGTAGGTCAGCGAGTTGTATCCGGCGCCGAAATCGTCCAGTGCCACCTTGACCCCAATGGCGTTGAGCCGCCGTATTTGTGAAGCCGCCTCGTCGAGGTCGACGATCGGCACGGTCTCGGTGATCTCCAGCGTCAACCGGCTGGGCGCCATGCCGTAGCGCGCCAACGTAGCTGCCACCACGTCACGGAACTCGCCGTCGCGCAGGCGTGCCGCCCCGATGTTGACCTGCAGATCGAGACCCCCACCGGCCGCGGCAACTTGCCGGCAACTCAGATCCAGCACCATCGCGTCGAAGGCATCGCCGAGCCCCGCAGCCTCCGCGGCGGCGACGAACGTCTCGGGTGGAATCTGCGTGCCGTCGGGCGCGGTCCACCTCGCCAGCGCCTCGAAGGCGACCGGAGTCTCCTCGGGCAGCCGAACGATGGGCTGATAGACCAGGCCGAACCCGGCCGGCGGACCACCGTCGGCGTTTCGTAACGCGGTGGGAAAGTCCACCGCCCGGCCGGTCATCGACGGGTAAACGACGGCGATGTCTTTGCCCAGGCGCTTGCCCTCATACATCGAGTGGTCGGCCTTGCGCAGCAGATCGTCCGGGGTCTGGCTGTCTTCGTCGGCTTCCAGCCGAACCAGGCCCATGCTCGCACGGATCCGCACGCTCGAGCCGTGCACGGCGAACGGCTCCCGAAGCGCCGCCTGGATGCGGCCGGCGACGACTTCAGGTGCCGCCGCGTCGCTGTTGATCAGAATGGCGAACTCGTCACCGCCGATGCGTGCCAGGGTGTCGGTACCCCGCACACATCGACGGAGGCGTTCGCCCACGGCACGCAGCAGCTCGTCACCGCCCGCGTGCCCGAACCGATCGTTGACGTCCTTGAAGTCGTCGAGGTCTACGAAGATCAGAACGAAACCGCCTCTGGCAGAAGCGGTTTGGAGTTCCTTGCCGAAGAATAGCCGGTTCGGCAGCCCGGTCAACGCGTCGTGATGCACCTGGTGCGCGAGCAGCCGCTGAGCGTCGAACAGCCGCACCGTCAACCTGTGCTGCGCGCGCATCGCGAAGGCCTGGCGCGCCGCGACGAGCAGAACCATCAGCACCGCCCCGACGACCAGCACCGCGTCGAGCTCCCGATCGATCAGCACGTGGTAGCCGTAAAGCATTGCAATACCGGCGAATCCGGCAAACGGCAGGATCAACTGCACCCAGTCCATCACCCGATCGCCGGCCTGAGCGGCGGCCTCCGACAGGGGCACCGGTTCGGCCAGTGCGTAGATCACCAGCACCAGCCCGAGAATGAACGCGCCGCCGCCCCACAAGTCACCGTTGTGCAAGCCGACGGTCCGGAAATAGGCCACCATCCGGTCGGCGGACGCGAGCAACATGACCCCGCCGGTCAACAGCAGACACTCCGCCCGATGTGGCCGCCCCGGCCGGTAGAGACTGGCGAAGAAGACCCCCGCCACCACCGCGCACAGCTGGAGCAGCGAATAGGTCACCAGGATCGGGGGATTGTCCGACCGGGGGAACGCCGCTGCGGCCAGTGCCCCGTATCCGGCCAGGTAGGACAGCAGCGAAAACGAGATCGCCGCCACGATCGCGTCGAGGACGGACGCGACGAGCGAGTACTGATGCACCGGGTCGGGGGTGGTGCTGCGCCCGACTCCGACGCGCCCGAGCACCACCACCGCCGTGAAAATGAGCACCGCGGGAAGCAGATACGCCACGGTCTCCCTGCCGCCGGCCACTCGACCGGGATCAGAGCCGCCGCCCGTCCACCACAGCAGCTCACCGATGAGCCAGCTCAGGCACGACGCAGCGATGAGGACTCGCCACCATCGGGACGGGCCGTCGACCTTGCGGGCAACCATGAAGCCGCGGACGACGATCACCGCGCCCAGGACCGCCTGCACCGCGATCATCCCCGCCTCGGCGCGGTCGTATCCCCACGGGGCCAGCGCGTTCACCACGACCAGCAGCAGCAGGGCCACCACGACGCCGTAACGCCAACGATGACCCCTGAGCGACACGCCTTCCCCGCCTTTCCGTTCGTCATGATGCCTTATGCAGCGAAGTGCTTATACCGGCTCGGCCCAATTTCCGTGTTGATCAACCGGCGGCGATCATGGCCACCGCAGCGAGCGCCAACACCATGCCGAGCGCCTGCCAACGCGTCACCCGCTCCCGCAGCACCACGATCGCGAGCAACACCGTCGCCGCCGGGTACAACGACATCAGCACGCCCGCAAGCGACAACAACGCCGCCTGAAGTGCCAGCAGCATCGCGATGTTCGCGCCGACGTCGAGGAACGCCGCCAGCACCGCCAGCTTCAGCGGGTTGCCCGACGGCGGTCGCAGGTTGCGGCTCAGCAGCGCAATGACGACCACCAGCCCCGTCGCCGACGCACGCGCGAACACCAGCGGCCACAGCTTGGCTTCCACCGGCGCCTGGTCGATCAACACGAAGTTCAACCCGAACGCCACGCCGGACCCGATCGTCAACCAGGCCACCGTCGGGGTGAACCGGTGCTCAGTGAAGTCCTCGTCAGAGGCTTCCCGGCTGACCAGCACCACCGCGATCAACGCCAGAACGACGCCCACGCCGGCGAGCAGCCCCGGCCGCTCCCCCAGCGCCAGCCCGAATCCCACCGGGATACCGGCAACCAGGATCGCGGTGAGCGGGGACACCACCGAGATCGGACCCGAACCCAGGGCCGCGTAGAACCACCACACCCCGAACGCCTGCGACACCCCGCACAACACGCCCCAGAGCACCGCGCCCTGCGACACGACCCCGCCGATCGGGACCGCCAGCGCCGCGAGCACGACCAGCGCGATCGGGTAGGAGACCAGCACGACCCGCAGCGCGGCGACCCGGCGCGAGGCCAGTCCGCCGACGAAGTCGCTGATCCCGTAGCCCAGCGCTGACGCCAGCGCCAGCGCGACTCCGATCAGGTCATGCCCTTGGCGCGGCGCCCCAGCTCACGGGTGATCTCGCGCTGCGCGTCCCGACGCGCCAAATCCTGCCGCTTGTCGCGGGCCTCTTTACCGCGGGCCAGCGCAAGTTCCACCTTCACCTTCCCGTCGGTGAAGTACAGCGACAGCGGCACGAGCGTGAGATTGCCGTCGCGGATGCGGCCGATCAACTGATCGATCTGCCTGCGGTGCAACAACAGCTTCCGGTTGCGCCGCGGCACGTGGTTGGTCCAGCTGCCGTGGTGATACTCGGGGATGTGGACGTTGCGCAGCCACACCTCGCCGTCGTCGACGGTGGCGAAGGCGTCGGCCAGCGACGCCTGCCCGTCGCGCAGGCTCTTCACCTCCGTGCCGACCAGCTGGATACCCGCCTCGAACGTCTCCAAGATCGAATAGTTGTGGCGCGCTTTGCGATTGGTCGCAACGACTTTGTTGTTGCTGGACCGGGACGGGTCGGCTTTCCTGGCGCCCTGTTTTGGCATGGCTACCTTCGTATGTACAGGCGCAGCGTGACATAAGCGGTGATGCCCGACATCGCCAAGCCCAGGAACAGCATCAGCGGAGCGCTGAAGTACAGCACGTCGGCATAGTCCACCTTGGCGATCAGATTCGCTTGATAGAACTGGTTCAACGCGTTCTCCAGGAACAGCGCCCGTACCACTATCAGGCCGATGATCGCGATCACCACGCCTATCAAGGCCGCAAGCATCGCCTCCACGAGGAACGGCAACTGGGTGTACCAACGACTGGCCCCGACCAGACGCATGATGCCTATCTCGGTGCGTCTGGTGTACGCCGCGACTTGAACCATGTTGGCTATCAACAGGACCGCGCCGACCGCTTGAACCAACGCCACCGCGAACGCGGCGTTGCTGATGCCGTCGAGTACGGCGAACAGGCGGTCGATCAGCTCCTTCTGATTGAGCACGTTGAGCACACCGGGCCGGCCGACCATCGCCTCGTCGAATTCCTTGTGCTGCTCGGGATCTTCGAGCTTGACGATGAACGACGCCGGAAACGCATCGCGCCCAGCGACGTCCTTGTACTGCGGGAACTTCGTGATCGCATCCTCGTAGGCCTCATCGCGATTGAGGAACCGCACCGAGCGCACGTCGTCACGGTCCTCGATCTGCTGGCGCAGCGCCTTGCACGGGTCGGCGTCACACGACGGGTCGTTGGCCGAGACGTCGTTGGTCAAAAAGACCTGGCTCTCGACGCGGTCGAGGTAGATGTTGCGGGACTGGTCTGCCAGCCGGACGACGAGCAGGCCGCCGCCGAACAGGCCGATCGAGATGGCGGTGGTCAGGATCATCGCCACGGTCATGGTGACGTTGCGACGAAATCCCGTGAGGACTTCGTTGATCAGGAAGCCGAAGCGCACTAGCGATCCATTCCGTAGACGCCGCGCTGCTCGTCGCGAATCAGCCGGCCGAGTTCGAGTTCGACGACCCGCTGGCGCATTGAGTCGACGATGTGGTGGTCGTGGGTGGCCATCAACACCGTGGTCCCGGTGCGGTTGATCCGCTCGAGCAGATCCATGATGTCCTTGCTGGTCTCCGGGTCCAGGTTGCCGGTGGGCTCGTCGGCGAGCAGCACCAGCGGCCGGTTGACGAATGCCCGGGCGATCGCGACTCGCTGCTGTTCGCCACCGGACAGCTCGGCGGGCAGCCGATTGGCCTTACCCGACAAGCCGACCATCTCCAGCACGTCGGGCACCACCCGGTTGATGGTCTCGGCGCGCTTTCCGATGACCTCGAGGGCGAAAGCGACGTTTTCGAAGACGGTCTTCTGCTGCAGCAGCCGGAAGTCCTGGAACACGCAGCCGATCACCTGGCGCAGGCTGGGGATGTGGCGTCCGGGCAGCTTGTTGACGTGGAACTTCGACACCTGGATGTCGCCGTGGGTCGGAGTCTCCTCGGCCAGCAGCAGCCGCATGAACGTCGACTTGCCCGAACCCGACGGCCCGATGAGGAAGACGAACTCACCCTTGTCGATCTTGACCGACACGTTGTCGAGCGCGGGCCGCGCCGACGACTTGTACTGCTTGGTCACGTTGTTGAGGGTGATCATCACGGCACGCCAGTGTAGCGGGGAAGCACAGGCGGCCTAGCTGGGCGGAGTCGCCGGTGGCGGCACCAGTTGCGGGAGCGGCGGTAGCAGGGGCTCCTGGGTGGTCGGCGGCGCCTGCTCGGGGGCGATGGTCTGGGTGGTCGCCGGTCGCGGCCCCCAGCCGTCGGGGTCGATCACCGTCGTGGTCGGAGTCGGGCTGGTCGTCGTGGTTTCGGTCGGGCTCGTCGTGGTGGTTGTGGTCGGGGTCGTCGTCGTGGTCGTGGTCGTGGGTTCGGTGGTCCGGCGCACGTTGGTGCGCGGCACCCAGGTGTAGTTCGGGTCCGGTACGAAGCCGGGCGGGACCACCGCAGGCGCGGGTGCGGGCGCTTCGGGGGGTTTGGCCTCAAACGTCTGATTCACCCAGAACAGCGCGACGAACGCCGCGATGAGCACCACCGTCGACACTCGCATCCGGCCGAAACGGGCCGTCAGCCAATGCCTCACTTCTTCTGCTCCGCCGAACCCTGTGTTTCCTGTTCGGCTCCGCCGGCTGTCGCCGGGTGGACGATGGCACCCACCATCGGCGTGGCCCCATCGGCCGGTGACACGATCCCCGCCCGGCGCAAAGCGGCAATCACCAGGACCCGGATGCGCCGGCCGACCTCGAACTGCTTGCCAGGAAGTGTGCGCGCGACCATCCGCAGGTTCACCGTCTCGAGCCCGATGCTCTCGACCCCCATCAGCTGTGGCGCGTCGAGCATGAGTGCGCTGAGTTCGGGATCGTCGGTCGCGTTCTGCGCGACGTTGTGCAGGAGATCGTTGACCTCGTTGAGGTCCGAGCCCGTCGGCACCGGAATGTCGATGACGGCACGCGCCCAGTCCTTCGACAGGTTCAGCGATCGAACGATGTTGCCGTTGGGGATGGTGTACATCTCGCCTTCGGCGGTGCGGAGTTTGGTCACCCGCAGCGTGACTTCTTCGACCGTCCCCAGCGACTCCTCCGGCGCACCGACCATGCTGAGCTGCACCAGATCACCGAAGCCGTACTGCCTCTCGGTGATGATGAAGAAACCGGCCAGCAGGTCCTGGACCACTTTCTGCGCACCGAAACCCAGCGCGGCGCCCAGCACCGCGGCGGGCGCGACCAGCGACCCGATCGGGATCGCGAGCGTCTCGGTGATCTGGACCGCCACGATGACGAACAACAACGCGACGGTCACCCACGAGATCACCGACGCGACGGCCTGACGGTGTTTGGTGCTCTCCGAACGGACCAGCTGATCGCTTTCCAGGTATTCGGCGTCGATGCGGGTCACGATCCGCCGCGCCGCCCAGTTGATGAACCGCGCCGCCAGCAGACCGCCGATCAACAACAGTGCGATCGTCACACCGCGGTCGAGGATCCAGTTGCCGATGTTGCCCTGCCAGAAGCCCTCCCAGCGCTCCCCCAGGGATAAAGCGATCAGGTTGTCATCCATCATCTTGACTCTTGCGCCAACGGATTCCGGCTTCCAGAAACCCGTCGAGGTCGCCGTCGAGCACCGCCGCCGGGTTGCCGACCTCGTACTCGGTGCGCAGATCCTTGACCATCTGGTAGGGGTGCAAAACGTAAGAGCGCATCTGGTTGCCCCACGAGCTGCCGCCGTCGCCTTTGAGGGCGTCCATCTCGGCGCGCTCCTCGAGACGCTTACGTTCCAACAACTTCGCCTGTAGGACCCGCATCGCCGAAACCTTGTTCTGCAGCTGCGACTTCTCGTTCTGGCAGGTCACCACGATACCGGTCGGGATGTGGGTCAGCCGGACCGCCGAGTCGGTGGTGTTGACCGACTGCCCGCCGGGGCCACTGGACCGGTAGACGTCAACGCGCACATCGCTTTCCGGGATGTCGATGTGGTCGGTGGTCTCCACCACGGGCAGCACTTCGACGTCGGCGAACGACGTTTGCCTGCGACTCTGGTTGTCGAACGGGCTGATCCGCACGAGCCGATGGGTGCCCTGCTCGACCGACAACGTGCCGTAGGCGAACGGCGCGTGCACCGCGAACGTCGCGCTCTTGATCCCCGCCTCTTCGGCGTAGGAGATGTCGAACACCTCGACGGGATAGTCGTGCTGTTCGGCCCAGCGGATGTACATGCGCATCAACATCTCGGCCCAGTCCGCGGCGTCCACCCCGCCGGCGCCCGATCGGATCGTGACGACGGCCTCGCGCTCGTCGTACTCGCCGGAGAGCAGGGTGCGGACCTCCATCGCCTCGATGTCCTCGCGCAACTTCGCCCGCTCGGCGTCGGCTTCGGCGAGCTCTTCCTCGCTGCCGTCCTCGGCGGCCAGCTCGTACATCACCGGCAGATCGTCGAGGCGCTGCCGGAGTTCCTCGACGCGTCGCAGCTCCCCCTGGGTGTGCGACAGCTCGCTGGTGACCTTCTGAGCGCGCACCTGGTCGTCCCACAGGTTCGGGTCGGAGGCCTCGTGCTCGAGCTTCTCGATGCGACCGCGGAGGCCTTCGACGTCGAGCACCCGCTCCACCGTCGTGAGGGTGGAGTCGAGGGCAGCGAGGTCGGCTTGACGGTCAGGATCCACGGGAGTTCAGGTTACCCGTGGGCCGATACGCGCCGGTTCTCGCGACTGGCGGCACCGAGAGCGGTCCGCGTTCTAGCATCGGATGGGTAACCAGCCGGCCCCGACGCGACAGCCCCTTGCGCGAGGCCGGGCAGCGATGAGGAAGCTTCGACAAAAGGTGTCCATGCGCCCCTACCATGTGGCGATCGTCGGCTCAGGGCCTTCGGGTTACTTTGCCGCGGCGTCGTTACTCAAGTTCGCCGATTCCCAAGACGACTCCGACGTACGCGTCGACATGCTCGAGATGTTGCCGACCCCCTGGGGTCTGGTGCGCTCGGGTGTGGCGCCCGACCATCCGAAGATCAAGTCGATCAGCGCCCAGTTCGAGAAGACAGCGTTGGATCCGCGATTCCGCTTCTTCGGCAACGTCGCGGTCGGCGAGCACGTCCACCCGGCCGAGTTAGCCGAACAGTACGACGCGGTGATCTACGCCGTCGGCGCACAGTCGGACCGAGCGCTGGGGATCCCCGGTGAGGACCTGCCCGGCAGCGTCGCCGCCGTCGATTTCGTCGGCTGGTACAACGCCCACCCGCACTTCGAGGAGATCGCACCGGACATCTCCAGCGGTCGAGCCGTCGTGATCGGCAACGGCAACGTCGCGCTGGACGTAGCGCGGATCCTGGTCACCGATCCTGACGTGCTGGGTGCGACCGACATCGCCGACCACGCGTTGAAGTCACTGCACGACCGCGGGGTGGAGGAGGTGCTCGTCGTCGGCAGACGCGGACCGTTGCAGGCGCCGTTCACCACGTTGGAGCTGCGCGAGCTCGGGCACCTCGAGGGGCTCGGTGACGTCGACGTCATCATCGATCCCGCCGACTTCGCCGATATCACCGATGACGATCTCGAGGCGGCGGGCAAGACCGTGCGCAACAACATCAAGGTGTTGCGCGGCTACGGCGAACAGACGCCGAAGAACGCCAAGCGGCGCATCGTCTTCCGATTCCGCACCTCCCCGATCGAGATCAAAGGGAACGGCCGCGTCGAATCCATCGTGCTCGGCCGCAACGAGCTGGTCGAGGAGAACGGCCGCATCGTGGCCAAGGACACCGGTGAACGCGAGGAGGTGCCTGCCCAGCTGGTGGTGCGCGCCGTCGGCTATCGCGGTGTGCCGACGCCCGGCCTGCCCTTCGACGAGCGCAGCGGCACGATCCCGCACACCCACGGGCGTGTCGAAGGCAGCCGCAACGAGTACGTCGTCGGTTGGATCAAGCGCGGGCCGACGGGCGTCATCGGCAGCAACAAGAGCGATTCGCAGGAGACCGTCGACACGCTGATCGCCGACCTGGCCGGCGCGCAGCTGTCCGATTTCGATGAGGACCATCCGCGGCGGTTGGCCGAATGGTTGGTCGAGCGGCAGCCAAAGGTCGTCACCGACGACCACTGGCGGCTGATCGACGAGTACGAGCGGTCAGCGGGTGAACCGCACGGACGACCGCGGGTGAAGCTGACCACCGTGGCCGAGATGCTGAAGATCGGGCACGGCTGAGCTTCGGCTCGTTTTTGCGCCGAGGGTTGTGGTCGGCGCGAATCGACGAAACTTCAGGAGTACGGCGGCGGCGCGGGCGGCGGCATTGCGCCCGGTGGTGGGGCCTGCGGCGCGAATCGCCAGTTGTCCGGGTTTTTCGGCGAGTAGACGACGGGAAACAGTTGGCCCATCGTCGGCCAGTTGTCGACGTCGACCTCGAGCCGCTGGTACACGACATGCTCGTTGACCGTGGGCCCGTTGATGACTCCGGTGATCGTGACGTACTGCGGGCCGGTGACGTCGGTCGGGCGCGGGCTGACGCCGGTGACCAGCAGTTGACCCGCCGGCCAGTCAGTCGGGGTACCGCGACGGCGCATCAGCATCGGTCGGGCCAGCAGCACCAGCGCACCGACCAGCAGCAGTATCACCGCGAATTCCCACATCCCGACATGGTAGGACGACAGGCATGAATCCCGAGGCGGACGACCTCACGCTGGCACTCTCATTGGCCGACGAGGCCGATGCCCGGACCATGGCCCGCTTCGGCGCCGTCGACCTCGTCGTCGAGACCAAACCCGACCTGACCCCGGCCACCGACGCCGACCTCGACGTGGAATCGATGATCCGGAAACGACTCGCCGAACAGCGCCCGGACGATTCGGTGTTCGGCGAGGAGTTCGGCGGCACCCAGGAGTTCGGGGGCCGACAGTGGATCGTCGACCCGATCGACGGCACCAAGAACTTCGTCCGCGGGGTGCCGGTGTGGGCGACGCTGATCGCGCTGTTGCACGACGGCATACCCGTGCTCGGCGTGGTGAGCGCACCCGCGCTGCACCGGCGGTGGTGGGCGGTGACCGGACGCGGTGCGTACGCGAAGGTGTCCGGGCAAGACGAGCGACGACTGAGCGTGTCGAAGGTCGACGAGCTCGGCGCGGCGAGCCTGGCGTTCTCCAGCCTTTCGGGGTGGGCCGACCGCGGCATCCGCGACCGGTTCGTGGCGCTGACCGATGCGGTGTGGCGGGTGCGCGGATACGGCGACTTCTACAACTACTGCCTCGTCGCGGAGGGCGCCGTCGACATCGCGATGGAGCCGGAAGTCTCGACGTGGGACCTGGCGCCGCTCGACATCCTGGTGCGCGAGGCCGGCGGCCGCTTCACCAACCTCGCAGGTGAGGCCGGACCGCACGGCGGTAGCGCGGTCGCGACCAACGGGCTGCTGCACGACGTGGTGCTGCGCAGCCTGTCGGCACCCGGGCTGTGAGTTCGACAACAACTTACCGATGAGTCAGTTCGGATACCTTACTCTGGAGTCAGTTCGACGAGTTCGGACGTCACCAATCAAAGCGAGGCAGTCGAAATGAGCAAGAACCTGCCGTCGAAAAACGGATCCAAGTCGAAGCGAAGCGACAAAGAGAGCGCCGTCGGCCTGAAGAAGCACAAGCGTTCCGCGACCGATCTCGGACTCGCGCTGATCACTCCCCTGGTCGGGCAGGAATTCCTGGACCGCCACCACCTGCGCGATCCGCTCAACCGTGGGTTGAAGTACGGCGTCAAGCAGGTGTTCTCGTTCGCGGGCGCGGCCGGCAGGCAGTTCAAACGCGTCTCGGGCAACCAGAGCGGGCCGACGCGGCTGAAGAAGAGCGGTTCGGATTACTTCGACCTCACCCCTGACGACGAACAGCAGATGATCGTCGAGACGGTCAGCGAGTTCGCCGAGGAGATCATCCGCCCCGCGGCACGCGAAGCCGACGAGGCCGCCGACTACCCCGTCGACCTCGTCGCGAAGGCATCCGAACTCGGCATCACCGCGATCAACGTGCCCGAGGACTTCGAGGGGATCGCCGCGCACCGCGCAGCCGTGACCAACGTGCTGGTCGCCGAGGCGCTGGCATACGGCGACATGGGCCTGGCGCTGCCCATCCTGGCTCCTGCGGGTGTCGCGTCGGCGCTCACGCACTGGGGCAGCGCCGACCAGCAGGCCACCTACCTCAAAGAGTTTGCGGGCGAGAACGTTCCGCAGTCCTGCGTGGCGATTGCCGAACCGCGAGCGCTGTTCGATCCCACCGCCTTGAAGACCACCGCGGTCCGGACCCCGAGCGGTTACCGCCTCGACGGGGTCAAGTCGCTTGTGCCGGCCGCCGCGAACGCCGAACTGTTCATCGTCGGGGCCCAACTCAACGGCAAGCCGGCGCTGTTCATCGTCGAATCGGGGTCGAAGGGTCTGCGCATCACGCCCGACCCGGGTATGGGCATCCGTGGAGCGGCGATCGGCCAGGTCGCACTCGACGGGGTCACCGTGCCGCTGTCGGCGCGCCTCGGCGAGGACGGCGCAAGCGACGAGGACTATTCGGAGGCACTCGCGCTGTCGCGGCTCGGCTGGGCCGCACTTGCCGTCGGCACCGCCCACGCGGTGCTCGACTACGTCGTTCCATATGTCAAGGAGCGCCGCGCATTCGGTGAACCGATCGCGCACCGTCAGGCGGTCGCGTTCATGTGCGCCAACATGGCGATCGAGTTCGACGGTCTGCGCTTGATCACCTGGCGCGGCGCGTCACGGGCTGATCAGGGTCTGCCGTTCGCCCGCGAGGCCGCGCTGGCCAAACGGTTGGGCACCGACAAGGGCATGCAGATCGGCCTGGACGGCGTGCAGCTGCTCGGCGGCCACGGCTACACCAAGGAACATCCCGTCGAGCGCTGGTACCGCGATCTGCGCGCCATCGGCGTCGCCGAGGGCGTCGTCGTCATCTGAGTCATCATCTGAGACTCACGAGCGAAAGTCGAACCATGGCAATCAATCTGGAACTGCCGCGAAAGCTCGAGGCGGTCATCGAGAAGGCCCATCAGGGGGCCGCGGAGATGTTGCGTCCGGTCTCCCGCAAGTGGGATCTGCGCGAGCACGAATACCCGGTCGAGCTGGACACCCTGGCCACCCTCTTCGAGGGCATCCAGGACGCGAAGGCGTTCGCGTTCGCGGGCGCCGAGGCGTTCGCGGGCGGTGACGAGCCCAGGGACGCCAACCACAACGGCGCGAACATGTCAGCAGTGCTCAACGTGATGGAGATCAGTTGGGGTGACGTGGCTTTGATGCTGTCGGTGCCTCGTCAGGGGCTCGGCAACGCGGCGATCTCCAGCGTGGCCACCCCCGAACAGCTCGAGCGACTCGGCAAGGACGTGTGGGCCGCGATGGCGATCACCGAGCCGGACTTCGGCTCGGATTCGGCGGCGGTGTCGACGACGGCCCGGCTTGACGGCGACGAGTACGTGATCAACGGCGAGAAGATCTTCGTCACGGCCGGCTCCCGGGCCACCCACATCGTGGTGTGGGCGACACTGGACAAGTCGCTGGGCCGCGCGGCCATCAAGTCGTTCATCGTTCCGCGCGAGCATCCCGGTGTGACAGTCGAGCGACTCGAGGACAAGCTCGGCATCAAGGCCTCCGACACCGCGGTGATCCGGTTCGACGACGTCCGCATCCCCAAAGACAACCTGTTGGGCAGCCCGGAGATTCACGTCGAGAAGGGTTTTGCCGGGGTCATGGAGACCTTCGACAACACCCGGCCCGTCGTCGCCGCCATGGCTGTGGGCATCGCGCGCGCCGCCCTCGAGGAGGTGCGCAAGATCCTCACCGAGGCCGGCATCGAGATCTCCTACGACAAGCCCTCGCACGCGCAGAGCGCACCCGCAGCGGAGTTCCTGCGAATGGAATCCGAATGGGAGGCGGCGTATCTGCTGATGGTCCGCTCGGCGTGGCAGGCCGACAACGACATTCCGAACTCCAAGGAAGCGTCGATGGGCAAGGCGAAGGCCGGTCGGGTGGCCAGCGACATCACCCTGAAGGCAGTCGAATTGGCCGGCACCGTCGGGTACTCGGAGGTCACGCTGCTGGAGAAGTGGGCGCGCGACAGCAAGATCCTCGACATCTTCGAGGGCACCCAGCAGATCCAACTGCTGGTGGTCGCGCGCCGGTTGCTCGGTCTGTCGTCGGCCGAGCTGAAGTAATCTCGGCCCGGTCGTGAATCTGATGACGCAAATCGCCGAAAAGCGGCGCTGAATTCACAACCGGCGGCTTGATCGACCTAGAAGCCGTCGTGCACGACCACCCGGGTGCGGCCGGTGACGCCGCCGCCGATGATCGCGCGCAAGGTGTGCGGCGCCTCCAGAATCGTGACGTCCTTCGTGATGTCGCTGAGATGCTTCGGCTTGAGCCCGCCCTCGATCTGCCTCCAGATCTCGCGGCGCGGCCCGATCGCGAGCTGAACGGAGTCGATTCCGGCGAGGGTGACGCCGCGCAGGATGAACGGCATCACCGTCGTAGGGAGGTCGGGCGACCTCGCCAACCCCGAAACCGCTGCCACGCCAGCGTATTTGAGGGTGCTCAGCGTGTAAGCGAGGGTGTCGCCGCCGACGCTGTCGACGACGGCGGCCCACTTCGACTTGCCGAGCGGGCGGACCTTCTCCCCTTCCTCGGGGACGCGTCCGATCACCTGGTAGGCGCCCAGGCCCATGAGATAGTCGTGCGCCTCGGCCTTGCCGGTGGATGCGATCACCTCGTAGCCCAGACCGGCCAGCAGGTCCACACTGATGCTGCCGACACCACCGGTGGCACCGGTGACCAGTACGGGCCCGTCCTGCGGGCGCACACCGTGCGCGCGGATCGCGTTGACGCTCATGGCCGCGGTGAAGCCGGCGGTCCCGATCGCGGCGGCCTCCCCCGTCGTCAACCCGTCGAGCTTGACCAGATAGTCGGCCGGGAAGCGGGCGGTGTCGGCGTATCCGCCGTGCCTGCCGGTTCCGATGTCGTAGCCGTGGGCGACGACCCGGTCACCGACGGCGAACTCCGATGACGACGACGCCGTGACCGTGCCGGCCGCGTCGATGCCCGGGATGAGCGGATACGACCGGGCCACACCGCCTTTGGGCGTCACGGCGAGGGCGTCCTTGTAGTTGATCCCCGAATACTCGACGGAGATCGTGACCTCACCCTCCGGCAGGAAGGTGTCGTCGACGACTTCGTGTCGGAGGTCGATGTCCCCTTGCGCGTCCTGATGTGCGACCAAGGCGTTGACTGCGCTCACGACGCCCATTGTTCACCTGGGCCCACGCGGAAGCCGGGGAACGCAAAAGTCCCCGGACGCGCGCGGCGCCCGGGGACTCCTGACGTGCCTTACGAGCCGAGATGCGAGATCAGGTCAGGCTTCATCTCCTGCAGCTGCTGACCCCAGTACTCCCAGCTGTGCGTGCCGTAGGGCGGGAAGTTGAACACCCCGTTGTTGCCGCCCGCGGCGATGTAGTTGTCCCGGAACGTGATGTTCGTGCGGATCGTCAGGCCCTCGAGGAACTCGGCGGGCAGGTTCGCGCCACCGAGCTCGTTGGGTGTGCCGTTACCGCAGTACACCCAGAGTCGAGTGCCGTTGGCCACGATCTGCGGGATCTGCACCATCGGGTCGTTGCGCTTCCAGGCGCTGTTCGGATCCTCGGTCGGACCCCACATGTCGTTGGCCTTGAAGCCGCCCGCGTCACCCATCGCCATGTTGATCAGGAACGGCCACTGCCCTTCCGACGGGTTCAGGAAGGCCGAAAGGGAGCCCGCGTAGATGAACTGGTCGGGGTGGTAGACCGACAGGATGATCGCGGAGTTACCCGACATCGACAGGCCTACCGCGGCGTTGCCGGTGGTGGACACGCCCCTGTTGGCGGCCAGCCACTGCGGCAGCTCGCTGGTCAGGAATGTCTCCCATTTGTAGGTCTGGCAACCGGCCTTGCCGCACGCCGGCGCATACCAGTCGGAGTAGAAGCTCGACTGCCCGCCCACCGGCAGGATGAGCGACAGCGGCGTCTCGTAGAACCACTCGAACGCCTGGGTCTCGAGGTCCCAGCCGTTGTAGTCGTCGCGAGCACGCAGGCCGTCGAGCAGGTACACCGCCTTGGAGCCGGTGCCCTTCTGGAACTGCACCTTGATGTCGCGTCCCATCGACGGTGACGGCACCATCAGGTACTCGACCGGCAGGCCGGGCCGGGAGAATGCCCCAGCGGTGGCTGACTGGCCGGCCAGGCTCACGAAACCGGGTAGCAGGGCCGCCGCGATGGCCGCCACCGCGAAGCGCCGCGCCCATGGGCCGCGAATCTTGTCAATCAAGCTCATACTGAAAGTCCATCCATCTTCCGGTTTGCCACGTTGGGGGCCGTTCCGTCTGCGATCGAGCGATCGCCATCGACACCGCAGCATTGTGTGCACTGCGCTGTCATGCCCGCTCGACTGAGCCCGGGGCCGCCGAACGGACCGAGAAAATTTCAGTTGTCGCGTGTGCAGTAAAACACGATGATCAGCGCAGGAGAAACCCAGGGCCGTGTCGCGCGCCGGATTTTTTGAGCAAATCGCCATTGACGCGACGGTCGAAAATGCCTTCGACCGGGCATCGGGGCTGGGTCGCGGCACCCGTAGGCTGCGGTCATGGCACCGGCCCGTACGCCGCGACTGTCCGTCGACGATTGGATTCAGGCCGGGTACGAGATCCTCGCCGAGCAGGGCATCAAGGCACTCAAGCTGGACGCGCTCTGCGAGCGCGCCGGCGCCACCAAGGGCAGCTTTTACTGGCACTTTCCCGATATGGCCGGCTACCGCTCCGCGCTGGTCCGGGCGTGGGGTGAGGTGCGCGACGACGACCGGCGACATTTCGCGGCGCTGAGCGACCTGCCGCCCCGCGAGCGGCTCTCGCGAATGATGAGTGCGCTGGTCGACGCCCGGCACCGCACGCTGGAACGGGCGATGCGGGAATGGGCCCGAACCGACGAAGAGGTCGCCGCCGGGGTGCGGGCGTCGGACCGGCGGGTCCTCGAGGCCGTGCGCCAGGCGTTCGTCGAGGACGGCTTCGACCCCGAGGAGGCCGACCTGCGTGCGAACGCCACCTTCGCGGCGGGAATCGGCTTCTTACATCTGTCCGGCGCGAAAGCCAGCGCGAAAGCCGCGGCCCGGCGGGAGCGGTTCCTCGAGATCATGCTCGCGCGGTAGTCCGCGCCCTCTCGGTAGTTCGCGCACCCTCGGCGCGGACGAGCGTCCGCTTGGGGTCGGAATCCGGCGGCGAGTCGGGTACAGACACGGTCGCTCGGCGTTCAAGGGTGCGGCCGCGGCCGACGAGACTTTCCATACAACTTTCCATACAAAAAAGTATGGTAGCGTTCGGGCCATGACAGCCGCTCCGGCTCTCCCCCTCGTCGACGCCGATTTCGTCGGCCGGCTCGCCGAACGGGCACCGGAGGCCGAGCGACTGCGCCGATTGCCGGCGGCGACGGTCGACGAACTGACCGCATCGGGGCTCACCGACCTGCTGGTGCCCGCGCGATACGGCGGTATGCAGGCACCGCTGCCGGCCATCTTCGATCCGGTCCGCCGGATGGCGCACGGCTGCCCGTCCAGCGCGTGGACCATCGGCTTCTATGTCCTGCACAACTGGATCCTGGCGCTGTTCGACGAGCAGGCCCAGGAGGAGGCGTTCGCGGCCCGCCCCTTCCTCGCCCCCGCTCCCCTGGCCCCTACGGGTCGAGGGCTGCCGGTGGACGGCGGGATACGGCTGAGCGGCCGTTGGTCGTGGGCCACCGGCGTGATGCACGGGAACTGGATCATGGTCGGCGCGCTCTGCGGTCCCGACGACGCGATCTTCCCGGCGCTCGCGCTGCTGCCCATCGAGGACGTCACGATCCAGGACGTGTGGCACACCGACGGCATGCGCGCCACCGGCTCAAACGACGTCGTGATCAGCGATGCGTTCGTCCCGGAGCACCGGTTGGTCCGCGTCGTCGACATCTACACCGGCACCGCGCCCGGCGCGGCGCTACACGACGCCGACACCTACCGATGGCCGATGGTGCCCGCACTGGCGCTGCTGGCGGCGATGCCCGTCCTGGGCGGCGCCGAACGTGTCGCCGAGATCTACGCCGAGCGGTTGTCGCAACGCGTGCTGGCATACGAGGGCGTCATGCAAAAGGACAAGCCGATCGCGCAGGCCCGCCTCGGAGAGGCCGAGGTGCGCCTGCGGGCGCTGCGCGCCCTCCTTGCCGACACCGTCGGGGAGATCGAGACCATCGTCGCCACCGGTGATTCCGTGCCGCGACCCGTGCGCGGGGCGGCCCGGATGGCGGCGGCGCACATCGTTCACGAATCGCGCCAGGTAACCGGGCTGTTGCTCGAGGCGTCGGGGGCCAGCGCGCATTTCGTCGACAATCCACTGCAACGGATCAAGCGCGACGTCGACGTTGCGGCCGGGCACGTGGTCTTCGACTACGACACGAGTCGAGAGCTTGCCGGAGCCCTGAGCCTGGGTATGAAGGTGTCACGAACCGCGATGGTGTGATCGGAGGGAACCATGGCAGAGGACTTGCGCGACCAAGTCACCAAAGCGTTCCAGAAGAACGTCATGAACCCGATGATGCGGCTCCTGCCGTTCCAGACGTTGCTGGAGACGACGGGGCGCAAGAGCGGCCAACCCCGACGCACTCCGCTGGGCGGGCGGCGCGTGGGCAACGAGTTCTGGTTCGTCTCCGAGTTCGGCGAGAAATCGCAGTACGTCAAGAACATCCAGGCCGATCCCGCCGTGCGAGTCCGGTTGAACGGCAAGTGGCACAAGGGAACCGCGCACATCGTGGCCGACGACGATGCGCATGAGCGGTTGCGCAAGCTGCCGCAGTTCAACAGCTTCGGCGTGCGGACCTTCGGCACGAACCTGCTCACCATCCGGGTCGATCTCGAGGATTGACTCGGGTCTTAAGTAAAACTAAAGTCAGTTTTAGTTCTTGGTCGGGCCGCCCCCGGCCCCCGCCGTCATCGTCGATGGAGCGAAATCATGGAATCGTTTGTCCACCTGCGCAAAGGCCGGACTCCCAAGCGCCTGCACGCCGATCTGGACGGGCTCAAGGACGATGAACTCGGCCGCGGCGGATTCGTCGGCCGCACCGCGAACATCTACCGCCGCCACGACCCCACCGCGTACCGGGCGTCGGGACCGCTGCGGCCGGTCGACGTGATGACCAGCGAGCTCAAGCCCAGCGACGCCACCGATGCCGCGGGAACACCGCTGCTGCTGTTCAGCAACCCGGACTGCCGGATCTCGCTGAGCCGGCGCAGCGAGGAGATGCCGTTCTACGTGCGGCACGTCGACGGGGACCTGCTGTCGTTCGTGCACCGCGGTTCGGGTCGGCTCGAGACGGAGTTCGGACCCTTGCACTACCGCGAGGGCGACTGGGTCTACGTGCCGAAGGCGACGACGTGGCGGCAGGTTCCCGAAGAGGAGACCACGCTGCTGATGATCGAGGCCACCGCCGAGTTCCGCGTCCCGCCGCCGGGGCCCCTCGGCAGGCACTTCCCGTTCGACCCGTCGCAGGTCACCGTGCCCGAACCGCAACCGATCGAGGACGGCGACGGGCCTGCGGTCAACGGCGAGTACGAGGTGCGGCTTGTCCACGATGGTGGGCCGACATCGCTGTTCTACCAACATAATCCGATCGATGTCGAGGGCTGGCGTGGCGACAACTTCCCGTTCACCTTCAACATCGCCGACTACAACGTCATCGCCAGCGAGAGCGTGCACCTGCCGCCGACCGTGCACTTGTTCATGGAGGCGACGGGAGTGGCGGTGATGAATTTCCTGCCCCGGCCCGCCGAGAGCGTTCCCGGTACCGAGCGTCCGCCGTGGTACCACCGCAACGTCGACTACGACGAGGTGTCCTTCTTCCACGGCGGCGACCTGTTCGGCATCCCGATGCCACCCGGGCTGGTCAGCCACGCCCCGCAGGGTGTGCACCACGGCGCACCGGAGAAGGCCCGCGAGCGTGCGCGGCGCAAGTTCGACGAACAGGACCGTGTCGGTTGGTACGTCATCTCCGTCGACACGACCCGGCGGCTGACGCCGTCGGCCGAGGTCCTGGCCAACGATTTGGGGCAGCACGCGTGACGACGGCCGTGAAGCACGAGTACGACCGCATTCCGTATCTCGTTGCCTACCAGAACACTTCGGGCGTTCGCGACGTGTACGGCGGGGTCGCCGAACTGGTGGTGCTCGAGAGCCACCTGCTGCGGCCCAAGGACAAACCCTCCGATACCGTGCTGGTGTTCATGCACCCCATCGGCGGCGGTGCCTACCTGCCGATGATGAACGGGCTCGCCCGGGCGGGACACCACGTCATCTACTGCAACAGCCGGTTTCGCGGCACCGACTCGGCGCTGTTGATGGAGAAGGTCGTCGAGGACCTCGGCGAATGCATCAAGGACGCCAAGAGCCGCTTGGGCTATTCGAAGGTGGTGCTGGCCGGATGGAGCGGCGGCGGCTCGCTGTCGGTGTTCTACCAGCAGCAGGCCCAGCACCCCACGATCACCGCAAGCCCGTCGGGCGACGGGCCGGACCTGACGAAACTCGGCCTCGTGCCCGCCGACGGGCTGATGCTGCTGGCCGCCCACATCAGCCGCCACGGCACCTTGACCGAGTGGCTCGACGCGTCGATCCTCGACGAGGCCGATCCGACCAAGCGCGATCCGGAACTGGATCTGTACAACCCGGACAACCCGAACCAGCCGCCTTATTCGCAGGAGTTCCTCGACCGCTACCGAAAGGCGCAGATCGACCGTAATCGGCGAATCACCAAGTGGGTCAAGCACAAGCTCGCCGAGCTCGAGGCGGCGGGCCGACCCGACGACGAGTTCGCGTTCGTCGTGCACGGCACCATGGCCGACCCCCGCTGGCTGGACCCCGCCGTCGACCCGAACGGACGCACACCCGGCACCTGCTACCTGGGTGATCCCCAGGTGGTCAACAACAGCCCGGTCGGGCTGGCGCGGTTCTGCACACTGCGCAGCTGGCTGTCGCAGTGGAGCTACGACGACGCCAACGGCGACGCCGTGGCGTGCGGTCCGGACATCGCGGTGCCGACCCTGGTGATCGGCAACCTCGCCGACGACGCCTGCACACCGAGCCACACCCGCAGGCTGTACGAGGCGATCGGGCATCATGACAAGGAGATGCACGAGATTCCGGGCGCGAACCACTACTACGCCGGCCCAGACCAGCGCGACAAGCTGCGCGAAGCCGTCGGCGTCGTCACCGACTGGTTGCACAGGCACGGCTTCTCACTATGAACGTGACCGGTCCGCTGGACGGTATCCGCGTCATCGAGGTCGGCACGCTGATCTCGGGGCCGTTCGCCGGGCGCCTGCTCGGCGACATGGGCGCCGAGGTGATCAAGGTCGAGCCGCCGGGCGCCCCCGACCCCCTGCGCACGTGGGGCCAGGCCGAACTGGACGGGCATCACTTCTTCTGGACCGTGCACGCGCGCAACAAGAAAGCCGTCACGCTGAACCTGCGGACCGAAGGTGGCCGCGCCCTGTTCCTCGATCTCGTCGAGCGCTCCGACATCATCGTCGAGAACTTCCGACCGGGCACGTTGGAGAAGTGGAACCTGGGCTACGACGTGCTGCGCAAACGCAATCGCGGGATCATCCTGGTCCGCGTCTCGGGTTACGGGCAGACCGGGCCCGAGGCGCACAAGGCGGGCTACGCCTCGGTCGCCGAGGCGGCCAGCGGCCTTCGGCACATGAACGGCTTTCCCGGTGGCCCGCCCCCTCGGCTGGCGCTGTCGCTGGGTGACAGCCTGGCGGGCATGTTCGCCGCGCAGGGCGCGTTGGCGGCGCTGTACCGCCGCTCGGTGACCGGGGACGGTCAGGTCGTCGACGCGGCGCTCACCGAGGCCTGCCTGGCGGTCCAGGAATCCACCATTCCCGACTACGACGTCGGTGGCGTGGTGCGCGGTCCATCGGGCACGCGACTGGAGGGCATCGCCCCGTCGAACATCTACCGCAGCGCCGACGGCAGCTGGGTGGTGATCGCGGCCAACCAGGACACCGTGTTCCGTCGACTGTGTGAGGCCATGGGCCGCCCCGAACTGGCCACCGACGACCGATTCGCCAATCACGTTGCCCGCGGACGCAACCAGGACGAACTGGACAAGATCATCGGCGACTGGGCCGCCGAACGCCAGCCCGGCGACATCATCGAAACCCTCAGCGCCGCAGGTGTGATCGCCGGACCGATCAACACCGTCGCCGAGGTCGTCGAAGATCCCCAGCTGCAGAGCCGCGGAATGCTGGTCGAACACTGGGACGAGCGGGTCGGACGGTCCGTGCTGGGTCCCGGCGTCGTGCCGGTGCTCTCGGAGACTCCCGGGACCGTTCGCTACGCCGGGCCGGCCGCGCCCGGCCAACACAACGACGAGGTCTACTGCGGCCTGCTCGGCAAGAGCCCGGCCGAACTCGACGCACTCAGGGCGGAGGGGGTGCTGTGAACCAATTACCCGAACACGTGCGGATACGCGACGTCTCGCTGCGCGACGGTCTGCAGATCGAGGATCCGATTCCGTTGTCGGCCAAGCTCGAACTGCTGGCCGCCGTCGCCGCCACCGGGGTGCGCGAGATGGAGGCGACGGCGTTCGTCTCGCCGTCGAAGGTGCCCGCCCTGGCCGACGCCGCCGATCTCGCCGCGCACCTGCAGGAGTACCGCGACTCGCACGGCATCGAGTTCTCCGCGCTGGTGGCCAGCCCGAACGGCGCCAAACGCGCGATCGCAGCGGGATTGTCGTCGATCGAGTACGTGGTCTCGGCCGCCGACGGTCACAGCCGCGCCAATGTGGGCCGCACGTCGGCGGAGGCGACGGCCCTGATTCCGGAGATCATCGCGATCGCACACGACAGCGGGGCCAGCGTCGAGGTCATCGTCGCGACCACGTGGGACTGCCCGTTCGACGGTCCGACGCCTCATCAGCGCGTTGTGGATGTCATCACGACCGCGTTGTCGAGCGAGGTCGACCGGTTGGCGATCGCCGACACAATCGGCACCGCGACCCCGCGGCGGGTGAGCGAGACGGTCGATGCGCTGCGCCCGTTGATCGGTGAGATACCGCTCGGCGCGCACTTCCACAACACCCGCGGCGCCGGGCTGGCCAGCGCCTACGCGGCCGTCGAGGCGGGCATCACCCGACTGGACGCCTCGGTGGGCGGGCTGGGTGGCTGTCCGTTCGCGCCCGGTGCAAGCGGCAACATCGCCACCGAGGACCTGGTGTACCTGTTGCGCGACAGCGGGATCGGGGTCGACGTGGACCTGGACGCGGCGATCGAGGCAGCGGGTGTGGCACAGCGCCTGGTCGGACACGATCTTCCGAGTTCGCTGCTGCGCGCCGGCGACCGAATCCTGAACTGAGCAGACGTGCCCACCGGACCGTCGGCAACACTGAGCGCCAAGGGCCGCCAGACCCGCGAGGCCATCGAAAAGGCGGCGCGGAAACTGTTCGCCGAGCGGGGTTTTCACGGGACGACGCTCGGCGACATCACCTCGGCGGCGGGTAAGTCACCCGCGTCGTTCTACCGCTACTTCGCGGACAAGGAAGACCTGCTGGCGGTGCTCGCGCAGTCGTTCCTGCGCGAGGTGGTGGCACCGTCCGGCGGGGCGCTCGACCTACCGGAATCGCCGGATGACGACGCGTTCTTCCGCGCCGTGGTCACCGGCTACTGGAACATGTTCAAGCAGAACATCGGGATCATGATCGCCGTCGCGCAACTGGCCGCGACCCAACCGCGGTTCGCCGCGGTGCAGAACGAATTCCGTCGATTGGGAATGGATGTCGTGGCCGCGTCGGTGCGCCGGGCTCAGGAGCAGGGCTACGGCGCCGAACTCCATCCCGAGCACACCGCGGCGGCCATCGCGCTGTTGTTCGAGAACTTCACCACCGTCTTCGTCGGAACATCGGGCCTTGGCATCGAGCTGACCGACGAGGATGCGATCGCGACGCTGTCAAGGATCTGGAAGAAGACGCTGTACGGTTTCTGAACCCCGGAAAGGAAATCAACGTGGATTTCGCCCTGCCCGACCATCTGCCCCAACTCCTCACCGAGATGGACGCCTTCATCGAGGCGGAGATCAAGCCGCTGGAACGCGAGAACATCCAGTACTTCGACAAGCGTCGCGAACACGCGCGCACCGACTGGGACAACGACGGGATCCCTCGCCGGGAGTGGGAGGACCTGCTCGGCGAGATGCGCAGGCGTGCCGACGCGGCGGGCTGGCTGCGCTACGGGTTGCCGTCGCGGTTCGGCGGCCGCGACGGCAGCAACATCGACATGGCCGTCATTCGCGAACATCTGGCGCACAAAGGCCTTGGGCTGCACAACGACCTGCAGAACGAGTCGTCGATCGTCGGCAATTTCCCGCAGGTCATCATGATGGACCGGTTCGGCACCGAGGCGCAGAAGGCCGAGTGGACCGAGGCGTTGATCACCGGGGAGCGTTCGATGGCCTTCGGCCTCACCGAACCCGGGCACGGCTCGGATGCCACGTGGATGGAGACCACCGCGGTACGTGACGGCGACGAGTGGATCATCAACGGCGCCAAGCGATTCAACACCGGCGTGCACCGCGCGACCCATGATCTGGTGTTCGCCCGCACGTCCGGCGACGCCGGGCAGGCCCGCGGTATCACCGCGTTCCTGGTGCCCACCGACGTCCCCGGATTCACCGTGCCGTACTACTGGTGGTCGTTCAACATGCCGACCGACCACGGCGAGGTCGAGCTGAAGGACGTCCGGGTGCCCGCCGACGCGGTGCTCGGTGAGATCGACCGCGGCCTGGAGGTGGGCCAGACATTCCTGCACGAGAACAGGATTCGCCAGGCGGCGAGCAGCCTCGGCGCCGCGCAGTACTGCATCGATCGTGCCGTGCAGTACGCGGGAGAGCGCAAGGTCTTCGGTAAGCCGCTGGCGGTGAACCAGGCCGTGCAGTGGCCGCTGGTGGAGCTGCAGACCGAGGCGCAGATGGTGCGGCTGCTGGTGTATTACGCGGCAACGGAATTGGACCGCAACCACCACATGGAGGTTTCGGACAAGGTGTCGATGGCCAACTACCGGGCCAACCGGCTGGTCTGTGACGCCGCCGACCGCGCGATGCAGGTGTTCGGCGGCATCGGCTACAGCAGGCACGAACCGTTCGAGCACATCTACCGCCACCACCGGCGCTACCGGATCACCGAGGGAGCCGAGGAGATCCAGATCCGGCGGGTTGCGCAGCGGCTGTTCGGGTTCGGCAAGCGTTGAGCCGCGAACTCGCCGAAAGCCTCACCGGGGTTCTCGGCCCGGTGCTCGGCGAGGGCGTCGCCGTCGAGAACCTGCACGCACTGACCGGCGGCGCGAGCCGCACGACGTGGGCATTCGACGCGGTCGCCGACACCCGCCGCGCCCTGATCCTGCGCACCGGCCCGCCCGACGACATCCACGCGAGCATGGAACTCGAAGCCGCCGTTCAGCAACGGGCGGCCGCCGCGGGAGCACCGGTACCCCACATCCTCGCCGCCGACAACTCCCCCGCCGCACTGGGTAATCCCTACCTGATCTGCGACGCCATCGGTGGCGAAACGATCGTGCGCAGGATCTATCGATCGCTGGACGATCCCGGTCGCGAACGGTTGCTGATCCAGTGCGCTCGGGCGCTTGCCGCCATCCACCGCGCCGACCACCAGGGGATCGAGGTACCGCCCTCGGATCAGCTGTCCGAATGGCGGGCTCGCCTCGACGAAATGGGCGATACCACAGCGACATTCGAGTGGGCGTTCCGCTGGCTCGAAGGCAACCGCCCGCCGGCGTCGCCGCAGGTGCTGGTGCACGGTGACTTCCGGATGGGCAACCTGATCGTCGACGACAACGGGCTGGCCGCGGTGCTGGACTGGGAACTCGTGCACATCGGGGAGGTCTACGAGGATCTGGCCTGGTTCTGTATCCGGGCATGGCGTTTCGGCGCGCCGGAGCATCACGGCGCCGGTGGTTTGGGCAGCGTCGAGGCCTTCCTGTCCGCCTATGAATCGGCGGCGGGCGTGACGCTGGATCGGGCGGCGTTCCGGTGGTGGTTGACCGTGGCCACCCTGCGGTGGGGGGTCATCTGCCGGTACCAGGCCGAGCGTCATCTGTCGGGTCAGACGGAGTCGGTCGAGCTGGCCGCGATCGGACGGCGCGTCAGCGAAACCGAGTGGGACGTGCTCGATCTGCTCGAAGGAGGAGGACCGCGATGAGCTGGCTGTACGGGCGGCCGACCGCGGCGGAACTCGTCGCCGCCGTCGCCGGCTTCCTCGAGAAGGACGTTCGCGCCGCCACCGGCCCCGACAGTCGGGGCGAAGCGGCTGACGGTCGGCCCGCCGACCTCGGCCAGGTCAACTTCCACGCCCGCGTCGCGGCCAATGTGTTGCGCATCGTCGAACGCGAACTGCTCGACTCTTCGGCCGGCCAGGTCGTCGATGCGCTGCGCGGTATCGGTTACCGCGACGAACCGGAACTGGCCGCGGCGATCCGCTCGGGCGACCTCGACGGGCGTGCCGCAGAGCTGTTGCCGGTGTTGCGGACGCTCGTGCGGCACCGGCTCGACGTCAACCACCCCGGCTACTGACGCGATTTGTGAGTGAAAACGATCGCTGAGCGAACGGAATCACGCACAAATCGCTCAGGAGAGGCGGCGGCGGATCCGGGCCAGCCACGCCGGTTCGTCGACCAGCGATCCGGCCGGCAAGCCGATGGCGTCGGCCTGGGCGGGCTGAACCACCCCGCGGTAGGTGGTCTCCACCAGCGACTCCAGCACCCAGCCGTCGCCGAACGCGCCGCGGATGTCGGATTCGCTGACCTGCGGGCCGAATCCGCGACCGCGGTCGGAGAGCGCGAGCACATGGACCAGACCGCCCGGCCGGCACGCCGCGTGCAGGCTGCGCACGTACCGGGCGCGGTCGGTGTCGTCGAAGATGTGAAACAGCGCGCTGTCGACGATGGTGTCGTAGGCGGCTTGCCCGAGATCCATGGCGTCGGCGACCTCGAACCGCGCGTCGGCGCCCTTGGCCTCGGCGTTTCTGCGCGCGTACTCGACCGCCGATGGCGCGTAGTCGACGCCGAGCACGTCATAGCCGAGGCCGGCGAGCAGGATCGTGTGCTCACCGGCGCCACAGCCGACGTCGAGCACCGTGCCCCGGATCAGGCCCGCGCGTTCCAGGTCGACGATCGCCGGCTGCGGCTCGCCGATCACCCACGGCGCGGTTCCGCTCTTGTAGGCGTCGTCGAATAGCGAGAGAGTAGGTGTCACGTCCATGCCGCCCAGTGTTCAACCTCAATCGGTGTTGAGGTCAAGGAGGATCACGTGACCGTTGCCCACGACACCGTCACCGACGTGGCCGACCGCCTGTTCGCCGCGATCGAGACCGGCGACCGCGACACCATTTCGCGGCTGTGGCACGACGACATCGTGGTCTGGAAGGTCGCCGACCGCGACCGCGACAAGGATCGGGCACTTCGCGTGCTGCACTGGTTCATCGACACCACCTCACAACGCCGATACGAGGTCATCGATCGCCAACTGTTCGAGGCAGGGTTGGTCCAGCAGCACATCCTGCACGCCACCGGACACAGCGGTGGCGTCATCGCGATGCGCGTGGGCATCATCATCAAGCTGAGCGCCGACGGGCGGATCAGCCGGATCGACGAGTACTTCGACCCCGCGGAGATCGCTCCGCTGCTCGAGCCCGTCAAGTGACCCCATCGGCGAGCCGACAACTGACCCAGGAGACGACATGGCAAGTCTGAGCGAACTTTTCAGCGATCCCGCTTCGGCGGGCACGTGGACGCTGGACCCCAGTCAGTCCACGATCACGGTCCGCAGCAAGTCGATGTGGGGCCTCGTACCCGTCAAGGGCCGGTTCACCGAGTTCCGCGGTGATGGTCAATTGTCCGCTCCGCAAACGGTTTCCGGACACGTCGAGATAGCCGCCGCGTCGCTGCGCACCGGCATCCGCAAGCGCGACGAACACCTGCACTCCGCCGACTTCTTTGAAGCAGAAACCCATCCGGAGATCAGCGTGCTCATCACCGGGGCCGACGCCGTCGACGGTGACACCATCGACCTGAAAGCCGAACTGACCATCAAGGGCACGACCAAACCCCTGACGCTGCGCACCAAGGTCACACCGGTCGGTGACGGAGGGATGCGGCTGGTCACCGAGGCCACCGTCAACCGCCAGGACTTCGGGGTCGACGGCAACCTGGTGGGCATGATCGGCGACAAGTCGACGATCTCCGGCGACTTGGTGTTCCGGCACACCCGCTAGCCGTACGATCACGGCATGGCCGAGTCATCGCGTCCGTTGCGGGTCCTCGTCTACAGCGACAACCCCAGGACCCGCGAAGAGGTACAGCTGGCGCTCGGAAGGCGGGTGCACCCGGAGTTGCCCGAGCTGACGTACATCGAGGTGGCGACCGGCCCCATGGTGATCCGCCAGATGGATGAGGGCGGGTTCGATCTGGTGATCCTCGACGGTGAGGCCACCCCGGTCGGCGGGATGGGAATCGCCAAGCAGCTCAAGGACGAGATCGCCGACTGCCCGCCGATCCTGGTGCTCACCGGCCGCCCCGATGACGCGTGGCTGGCCCGCTGGTCGCGCGCGGAAGCCGCGGTTCCCCACCCGATCGATCCGATCCGGCTGGGCGACGCCGTGGCATCGCTGCTGCGCACCCTGGTGCAATAGCCAGAAAACACGTAAACACCTGTCGCACTTGCCTATTGGAGGCATGACGACATAGCCACGCGTTGCCAATAGCGATACTAACCAAAAGGTGTGGCGCGCATCCCAAAGGGCGCTAGGGTGTGGGTAAGCTCACATCGAACAGCCCACGAGGGAGCGTTTGCTCGGTATGGATTTGTACACGCCAATCCTGGTGCTTGGCGCTATTGCTGCTGCGTTCGCGGTCGGCTCGGTTGCCATTGCTCTGCTGGTCGGACCGCGTCGCTACAACCGGGCCAAGCTCGAGGCCTACGAATGCGGTATCGAACCGGTGCCGCACGGGGGTGCGTCCGGTCAGCCGACCGGCCAGCGGTTTCCGATCAAGTACTACCTGACCGCGATGTTGTTCATCATCTTCGACATCGAGATCGTCTTCCTGTACCCGTGGGCGGTTGCGTTCGACAATCTGGGGCTGTTTGCGCTGGTGGAGATGCTGCTGTTTATGGCGACGGTGTTCGTGGCCTACGCCTATGTGTGGCGACGGGGAGGTCTGGCATGGGACTAGAGGAGAAACTGCCGGGCGGGATCCTACTGTCCACGGTCGAGAAAGTGGCGGGTTACATCCGCAAGGGCTCGCTGTGGCCGGCGACCTTCGGGTTGGCCTGCTGCGCGATCGAGATGATGGCCACTGCCGGTCCGCGATTCGACATCTCCCGCTTCGGCATGGAGCGGTTCTCGGCCACCCCCCGTCAGGCCGATCTGATGATCGTCGCGGGGCGGGTCAGCCAGAAGATGGCACCGGTGCTGCGCCAGATCTACGACCAGATGGCCGAGCCGAAGTGGGTTCTGGCGATGGGGGTCTGCGCATCCTCGGGCGGGATGTTCAACAACTACGCAATCGTCCAGGGTGTCGATCACGTCGTCCCGGTGGACATCTACCTGCCCGGTTGCCCACCGCGCCCGGAGATGCTGCTGCACGCGATCCTGAAGCTGCACGACAAGATTCAGGAGATGCCGCTGGGCGTGCATCGGGAAGAGGCGATCCGCGAGGCCGAGCAGGCCGCGCTCGCTGTCACCCCCACCATCGAGCTCAAGGGGCTGCTGCGATGACCAGCGGCCCGGGTGAAGAGCAGTCGAAGATGAACGCGACTGACGGCAACGGCGCGGCGGGCGAACCGAAGATCATCGGCGTGCGGCGGGGAATGTTCGGAGCCAAAGGGTCGGGCGACACCTCCGGCTACGGGCGCCTGGTGCGACCCGTCGCGCTGCCCGGCAGCTCGCCGCGTCCCTACGGCCGCTATTTCGACGAGGTCATCGATCGGCTCGCCGAGGTGCTCGGCGAGGACGGTTATGCGGCATCGATCGAGCGCGTCGTGGTCCACCGCGACGAGCTGACCCTCGAGGTCCAACGCGACCAGCTGCCTGTCGTGGCTCGCGCGCTGCGCGACGATCCGCAGTTGCGCTTCGAGTTGTGTCTCGGGGTCAGTGGGGTGCACTACCCCGACAAGCTCGGGCGCGAACTGCACGCGGTGTATCCGCTGATGTCGATCACCCACAACCGGCGGATCCTGATCGAGGTCGCCGCGCCGGACGACGACCCGCACATCCCGTCGCTGTTCGAGGTCTATCCCACCACCGACTGGCACGAACGCGAGACCTACGACTTCTTCGGCATCATCTTCGACGGGCATCCCGCCCTGACCCGCATCGAGATGCCCGACGACTGGGTCGGGCACCCGCAGCGCAAGGACTATCCGTTGGGCGGCATCCCGGTGGAATACCACGGCGCCGAGATTCCTCCGCCCGACCAACGGAGGGCCTACAGCTGATGAGCATTTCGCACGTCCCGCCCACGCAGGGCGGCGCTTCGTCCTCGGGCGCGCCGGACAACGAGACGGTAGTCGTTGTCGGCGGCCAGGATTGGGACCAAGTGGTCCAGGCCGCCAAGGATGCGGCCGCCGCGCACGCGGGTGAACGCATCGTCGTGAACATGGGGCCGCAGCACCCCTCCACCCACGGAGTGCTTCGCCTGATCCTGGAGATCGAGGGTGAGACGGTCATCTCCGCCCGGTGCGGAATCGGCTACCTGCACACCGGAATCGAGAAGAACCTCGAGTTCCGCAACTGGACGCAGGGCGTCACGTTCGTCACGCGGATGGACTATCTGTCGCCGTTCTTCAACGAGACGGCCTACTGCCTGGGTGTCGAGAAGCTGCTCGGTGTCACCGACGCGATCCCCGAGCGCGCCAGCGTGATTCGCGTGATGATGATGGAGCTCAACCGGATCTCCTCGCATCTTGTCGCGCTGGCGACCGGCGGGATGGAACTGGGCGCGATGAGCGCGATGTTCTACGGCTTCCGCGAGCGCGAACTGATCCTGTCGGTGTTCGAGACCGTGACGGGCCTGCGGATGAACAGCGCCTACGTCCGGCCGGGCGGCGTGGCGATGGACCTGCCCGATGAGGCCATTCCGCAGATCCGTGAGTTGCTCGAGCTGATGCCCAAGCGACTCAGGGACCTCGAGGACCTGCTCAACGAGAACTACATCTGGAAGGCCCGCACCGTCGGCGTCGGTTATCTCGACCTGACCGGGTGCATGGCGCTCGGGATCACCGGGCCCTGCCTGCGTTCCACCGGGCTGCCGCACGACCTGCGCAAGGCCCAACCGTACTGCGGCTACGAGACATACGACTTCGACGTGATCACCGATGGGGGCTGCGACTCCTACGGCCGGTATCTGATCCGAGTCAAGGAGATGCACGAGTCGCTCAAGATCGTCGAGCAGTGCCTGGACCGCCTTCGGCCCGGACCCGTGATGATCGAGGACAAGAAACTGGGTTGGCCGGCCGACCTGAAGGTCGGCCCCGACGGGCTCGGTAACTCCCCCGAACACATCGCCAGGATCATGGGTCACTCAATGGAGGGGCTGATCCACCACTTCAAACTCGTCACCGAGGGAATCCGGGTGCCAGCCGGGCAGGTCTACGTCGCGATCGAGTCTCCGCGAGGCGAACTCGGCGTGCACATGGTCTCCGACGGCGGAACCCGCCCCTACCGGGTGCACTATCGGGACCCGTCGTTCAACAACCTGCAGGCCGTCGCCGCGATGTGTGAAGGCGGCATGGTCGCCGATCTGATCACCGCGGTGGCGTCGATCGACCCGGTGATGGGAGGCGTGGACAGGTGAGCGTATTCCTCGAGCTCGGTCAGCGACCCGAGGAACCCGGCCCGCCGATCAACGGGCCGGCGTCGTATCCGGACGACGTGACAGCGCGGCTGACCGCCGACGCCGAGCGGATCATCTCGCGCTACCCGCAGTCGCGTTCGGCATTGTTGCCGCTGCTGCACCTCGTGCAGTCCGAGGACGGATGCCTGACCCCCGCCGGTATCACGTTCTGCGCCAAGCAATTGGGACTGACCGACGCCGAGGTCACCGCGGTGGCGACCTTCTACTCGATGTACCGGCGGACACCCACCGGCGAGTACCTCGTCGGGGTGTGCACCAACACGCTGTGCGCGGTGATGGGCGGCGACGCGATTCTCGAAGCGCTGCAGGAGCATCTGGGTGTGCATGCCGGCGAGACGACGCCGGATGGACGCATCACCCTCGAACACGTCGAGTGCAACGCGGCGTGTGACTACGCGCCGGTGGTGATGGTCAACTGGGAGTTCTTCGACAACCAGACGATGTCGTCGGCGCGCGACCTCGTCGACGCGCTGCGCGAGGGTGCACCTCCCGAACCGACGCGGGGAACGCCGCTTTGTACGTTCCGGGAGACCGCACGCACACTCGCGGGTCTGCCCGACCCGCGCTCGGGTGGCAACAGGGTCGGCGACGCCACGCTGGCGGGTCTGCGGGTGGCACGCGAACGCGGTATGCAGGCGCCGGCCGCCGACGCCGCGGCCGCTTCCACCGAGACGCTCGACGACCAGACGGCGGGTGTCGAGGCCACGAAGAACGCGTCCGCCCCGGGCCCATCGGCGACTGTCCCGCCGAAGCCGAACACCGTCGAAACCGACCCAGACACAACGGATTCACGCGCATGACAGACCTGACACCCGTGTTCACCCGGTTCTGGGACGAGCCCGAACCGTGGTCGATGGAGACCTACCGCCGCCACGGCGGTTACCGCGCCCTCGAGAAGGCCCTGGCGATGGATCCGGACGAGGTCATCAGCCTGGTGAAGGACTCGGGTCTGCGAGGCCGCGGCGGCGCGGGCTTTCCCACCGGCACCAAGTGGTCGTTCATCCCGCAGAGCGACACCGGCGCCGGGGCCAAGCCGCACTACCTGGTGGTCAACGCCGATGAATCGGAACCCGGTACGTGCAAGGACATTCCGCTGATGTTGACGACCCCGCACTTCCTCATCGAAGGGGCGATCATCGCGGCCTACGCGATCCGGGCGCATCACGCCTTCATCTACCTGCGCGGTGAGGTGGTGCCGGTGCTGCGCAGGTTGCACGCCGCGGTCGCCGAAGCGCACGAGGCCGGTTTCCTCGGAAACGACATCCAAGGGTCGGGCTTCGACCTGGAGCTGATCGTGCACGCGGGCGCGGGCGCCTACATCTGCGGTGAGGAGACCGCGCTGCTGGACTCGCTGGAAGGCCGCCGCGGGCAACCGAGGCTGCGGCCGCCGTTCCCCGCCGTGGCCGGGCTGTACGCCTGCCCGACGGTGGTCAACAACGTCGAGTCCATCGCCAGCGTGCCGCCCATCCTGCTCAACGGAATCGACTGGTTCCGGTCGATGGGTTCGGAGAAGTCGCCGGGCTTCACGCTGTATTCGCTGTCGGGTCATGTCACCAACCCCGGACAGTACGAGGCGCCGTTGGGCATCACGCTGCGCGAGTTGCTGGAGTATGCGGGCGGAGTTCGTGCCGGGCACCAGTTGAAGTTCTGGACGCCCGGCGGGTCCTCCACTCCCCTGCTGACCGACGAACACCTCGATGTGCCACTGGATTACGAGGGAATGGCCGGCGTGGGCACCATGCTCGGCACCAAAGCGCTGCAGATCTTCGACGAGACCACATGTGTGGTGCGCGCGGTGCGCCGGTGGACCGACTTCTACGCCCACGAGTCGTGCGGCAAGTGCACACCCTGCCGCGAGGGCACCTACTGGCTGGCCCAGATCTACGAACGTCTGGAGACGGGCGCGGGCACGGCTGCCGACATCGACAAACTGCTCGACATCTCCGACAACATCTTCGGAAAAGCGTTCTGCGCCTTGGGCGACGGCGCGGCGGCGCCCATCATGTCGTCGATCAAGTTCTTCCGCGACGAATACGTCGCCCACCTTGACGGTGGGTGCCCGTTCGATCCGCACGCCTCCACGCTGATGGCGACGCAAGAGGTGGGCGTGTGATGGGGCGGCGAATCAGAGGGGTGACTCGATGACGCAGACGGCTGACACCGGGGCGGATACCGGCGTCGAGATGGTGCAGTTGTCCATCGACGGCGTCGACGTCAGTGTTCCGAAGGGCACGTTGGTGATTCGGGCCGCCGAACTGATCGGCATCCAGATCCCACGGTTCTGCGACCATCCGCTGCTCGACCCGGTGGGGGCATGCCGGCAGTGCCTGGTCGAGGTGGAGGGCCAGCGCAAACCGATGGCCTCGTGCACGACCACCTGCACCCCGGACATGGTGGTGCGCACGCAGTACACCTCGGCGGAGGCTGACAAGGCGCAGCAGGGCATCATGGAGTTCCTGCTGATCAACCATCCGCTCGACTGTCCGGTGTGCGACAAGGGTGGCGAGTGCCCGCTGCAGAACCAGGCGATGTCCAACGGCCGCGCCGAAACTCGGTTCGAAGACGTCAAACGCACCTTCCCGAAACCGATCAACATCTCCTCACAGGTGCTGTTGGACCGCGAGCGCTGTGTGCTGTGCGCGCGCTGCACCCGGTTCTCCGAGCAGATCGCCGGGGACCCGTTCATCGAGCTGCTCGAGCGCGGTGCGCTGCAACAGGTCGGCATCGCGACGGATGAACCGTTCGAGTCGTACTTCTCCGGCAATACCGTGCAGATCTGCCCGGTCGGCGCGCTGACCGGCGCGGCCTACCGCTTCCGGGCCCGGCCGTTCGACCTGGTGTCGAGCCCCAGCGTGTGCGAGCACTGCGCGTCGGGATGCGCCCAGCGCACCGACCATCGGCGTGGAAAAGTCATGCGCCGATTGGCCGGTGACGAACCGCAGGTCAACGAGGAATGGAACTGCGACAAGGGTCGCTGGGCGTTCACCTACACCACTCAGGGCGACCGCATCACCACCCCGATGATCCGCGACGAGGACGGCAAATTGCGGCCGGCCTCCTGGTCGGAGGCCCTTGTGGTGGCCGGCACCGGGCTGGCGGCCGCCGCCGGAAGCGCGGGTGTGCTGGTCGGTGGCCGGATGACCGTCGAAGACGCCTACGCATACTCCAAGTTCGCCCGGATCGTGCTCAACACCAACGACATCGACTTCCGGGCGCGGTCGCACAGCGCCGAGGAGGCCGACTTCTTGGCCGCCCGCGTCGCAGGACAGCCGATGACGGTGACCTACGCCGATCTGGAGAACGCGCCGACGGTCCTGCTGGCCGGGTTCGAGCCGGAAGAGGAATCCCCGATCGTGTTCCTGCGGCTGCGCAAGGCGGTGCGCAAGAACGGGTTGCAGGTCGTCTCCGTCGCCCCGTTCGCCAGCCGCGCCCTGACCAAGCTGCGGGGCCGCCTGGTCACCGCCGCCCCGGGAGACGAGGCCGGTGCCCTCGACGAGCTGGTCGACGACCCGCAGTTGCGGCTGCCTGGCGCAGTCATCATGGTCGGTGAACGTCTGGCCACATCACCCGGAGCCCTCTCTGCGGCAAGCAGATTGGCCGACGCGACGGGCGCCCGGCTGGCCTGGGTGCCGAGACGGGCAGGCGAACGAGGCGCGGCTGAGGCCGGCGCCTTGCCGAACCTGCTGCCCGGTGGCCGGCCGATCGCCGACAGCGCGGCCGTCGAGCAGACCGCGGCGGCATGGCACGTCAGCGGGCTGCCCGCCGGAACGGGCCGCGACACCACCGCGATCCTGGAGGCGGCGCGCAGCGGTGAACTGGGCGCCCTGCTCGTCGGCGGCGTCGAGATCGCCGACCTACCCGATCCCGAGGCGGCGTTGGCCGCGATCGAGTCCACGCCGTTCGTCGTCAGCCTCGAGCTGCGGGAGAGCGCGGTCACCGCGGTCGCCGACGTCGTGTTCCCCATCGCGCCCGTGGTGGAGAAGGCCGGCTCATTCCTGAACTGGGAAGGCCGACTTCGCCCGTTCCAACCGTCACTGAAGACCAACGCCATCCCCGATCTGCGGGTCTTGAACTTCCTGGCCGACGAGATCGGTGTCGCGCTGAACCTGCCGACCGCGGAGGCCGCCGGGGACGAGATGTCGCGCCTGGGCATGTGGGCGGGCCGACGGCCCGAGGCGCCGGATGTCCCTGCGGCGAGGCGAACCTCGCCTGCCGAGGGACAAGCCGTGCTCGCCGGGTGGCGGATGCTGCTCGACGAGGGGCGACTGCAGGACGGCGAACCGCACCTGGCCGGTACCGCCCGGGCTCCGGTGGCACGACTCTCCGCCGCCACCGCCGCCGAGATCGGCGCCGCGGAGGGCGATCTAATCACCGCGAGGACACCCCGCGGGACGATCACGCTTCCGCTGGCCGTCACCGACATGGACGACCGCGTGATCTGGCTTCCCCTGAACTCGCCGGGTTCGGCGGTGCACCGGAGCCTCGGGGTGTCCACCGGTGATGTCGTGTCGATCGGACGGGCCGAACCGTGATCCACCCCGATCCCACCCTGTTCGGTCACGATCCGTGGTGGCTGATCCTGGCCAAGTCGCTCGCGATCTTCGCGTTCCTGATGCTGTCGGTCCTCTCCGCGATCCTCATCGAGCGCAAACTTCTGGGCCGCATGCAGATGCGGTTCGGACCCAACCGCGTTGGGCCCAAGGGACTTCTGCAGTCGCTCGTCGACGGCGTCAAGCTCGCGCTCAAGGAGGGCCTGGTCCCGGCCGGGGTGGACAAGTTCGTCTACCTTGCGGCACCGGTGATCTCCGCGGTGCCCGCCTTCATCGCATTCGCCGTCATTCCGATGGGCGGCGAGGTGTCGATCTTCGGCCACCGCACCGCTCTGCAGCTGACGGACATGCCCGTCGCCGTCCTCTACATCCTGGCGGCGACCTCCATCGGTGTGTACGGGATCGTGCTGGCCGGATGGGCGTCGGGCTCGACGTACCCGCTGTTGGGCGGGATTCGTTCGAGCGCGCAGGTGATTTCGTATGAGATCGCGATGGCGCTGTCGTTCGTGGCGGTGTTCATCTACGCGGGCTCGATGTCGACCTCCGGCATCGTGGCCGCCCAGCACGGCACCTGGTTCATCTTCCTGCTGCTGCCGTCGTTCCTGGTCTACGTCATCTCGATGGTGGGCGAAACCAACCGTGCGCCTTTCGATCTGCCCGAAGCCGAGGGTGAACTGGTCGGCGGATTCCACACCGAGTACTCGTCGATCAAGTTCGCGATGTTCATGCTCGCCGAGTACGTCAACATGACCACGGTCTCCGCGCTGGCGACCACAATGTTCCTCGGCGGCTGGCACGCACCGTGGCCCATCAACATGTGGGACGGCGCGAATACAGGCTGGTGGCCCCTGCTGTGGTTCGTCGCCAAGGTGTGGGGCTTCATGTTCCTGTTCTTCTGGCTGCGCGCCACGCTGCCGCGCATGCGCTACGACCAGTTCATGGCGCTGGGATGGAAGGTACTCATCCCGTTCTCGTTGGCGTGGATCATGATCGTCGCCACGGCGCGCGCGCTCCACAACGAGGGTTTCAGCCAGGTGACGACGACGCTGGCCTCGCTCGGCGCCATCGCGACACTGCTGGTCGCCGTGGCGTTGTGGCGGGCGGTGCGCCGACGCAACGTTCGCGCCATCCCGCGGCAGAAGCTGGATCCGGAGATCTTCCCCACCCCGCCCCTGCCGGGCAGCACAGAGCCTGATTCGAGGCAGACCGCAACCAAGGAGCCAGCCGATGCCTAAGTTCCTCGACGCGCTGAAGGGTTTCGGGGTCACCTTCGGAACCATGTTCAAAAAGCCGATCACCGAGGAGTATCCGGAGAAACCGGGCCCCGTCGCCAAGCGCTATCACGGCCGGCATCAACTCAACCGGTACCCGGACGGTCTGGAGAAGTGCATCGGGTGCGAACTGTGCGCCTGGGCCTGCCCCGCCGACGCCATCTACGTCGAGGGTGCCGACAACACCGAGGACGAACGGTATTCCCCCGGTGAGCGGTACGGCCGGGTCTACCAGATCAACTATCTGCGCTGCATCGGCTGCGGTCTGTGCATCGAGGCCTGCCCCACCCGGGCGTTGACGATGACCAACGACTACGAGATGGCCGACGACAACCGCGCCGACCTGATCTGGGGTAAGGACAAGCTGTTGGCGCCGTTGCGATCCGGCATGCTGCCGCCGCCGCATCCGATGGCGCCGGGCACCACCGACGACGACTACTACCTGGGCAACATCGGGCCCGTCGAGGCCGAGCCCCAGAAGGTCGCCGAGGACGTGCGATGAGGCTCGACCTGCTCGCGGCCGTGGCCGCCGACAACCCGGGACAGACCACGACCACCGAGGCCGTGCTGTTCTGGGTGTTGGGCATCGTGGCGGTCGTCGGTGCGCTCGGGGTGATCGCCGCGCCGAAAGCGGTGTACTCGGCGATGTTTCTGGCCACGACGATGATCGTGTTGGCCGTGTTCTACATCGCCCAGGGCGCGCTGTTCCTCGGCGTCGTGCAGGTGGTGGTCTACACCGGCGCCGTCATGATGATCTTCTTGTTCGTGCTGATGCTCATCGGCGTCGACTCGTCGGACTCGCTCGTGGAAACGATTCGCGGACAACGGGTTGCGGCTGTCGTCATCGGTGTCGGCTTCGGCCTGCTGCTCATCGCGGGCATCGGCAACGTCTCGGTGGGCGGCTTCACCGGCCTGGCCCAGGCGAACGCGGGTGGCAACGTCGAGGGGTTGGCGGCGCTGATCTTCGTGCGGTACCTGTGGGCGTTCGAGTTGACCAGCGCGTTGCTGATCACCGCCGCGCTCGGCGCGATGGTGCTGGCACACCGGGAACGCTTCGGCCGCCGCAAGACCCAGCGCGAACTCGCCGAGGAACGGTTCAAACCGGGCGGCTATCCGACGACGCTGCCGAACCCTGGTGTCTTCGCGCGCAACAACGCCGTCGACATCGCCGCCCGGCTACCCGACGGGTCCGGGTCGGACCTGTCCGTCAGCCCCATCCTGCAGAAACGGACCGTCACCGTGACGAACGGCAGAGGAGGCGGGGAGTGAACCCCGACAACTATCTCTATCTGTCGGCGCTGTTGTTCACGATCGGCGCGGCCGGAGTGCTGTTGCGCCGCAACGCGATCGTGGTGTTCATGTGCGTCGAGCTGATGTTGAACGCGGCCAACCTCGCGTTCGTCTCGTTCTCCCGCATGCACGGCCACCTCAACGGCCAAGTGGTCGCGTTCTTCACCATGGTGGTCGCCGCCTGCGAGGTCGTGGTCGGGCTGGCGATCATCATGAGCATCTTCCGTGCCCGCCAGTCGGCCTCGGTCGACGACGCAAGCCTTCTGAAGAACTAGAGGCACGATGACGATTCCTGTCTGGCTGACCATCGCGCTGCCGCTGGCCGGCGCGGCGATCCTGCTCCTCGGGGGCCGGCGGACCGACGCCTGGGGCCACCTGTTGGGCTGCGCGGCGGCCATCGCGTCGTTCGTCGTCGGGGTCGTGCTCTTCGTCGACATGCTGGGCCGCGACGCCGAACACCGCACGATTCACGAGGCGTTGTTCTCCTGGGTTCCGGTGGGCGGGCTGCAGGTGGACTTCGGAATGCAACTCGACGCGCTTTCGATGTGTTTCGTGTTGCTGATCACCGGTGTCGGCTCGCTGATCCACATCTACTCGATCGGCTACATGGCCGAAGATCCCGGGCGGCGGCGGTTTTTCGCGTACCTGAACCTGTTCCTGTCGGCGATGCTGCTCCTCGTGCTGGCCGACAACTACCTCGGTCTCTACGTCGGCTGGGAGGGTGTCGGTCTGGCGTCCTACCTGCTGATCGGTTTCTGGGCGCACAAGCCGTCGGCCGCCACAGCGGCCAAGAAGGCGTTCGTCGTCAACCGCGTCGGCGACATGGGCCTGGCCATCGCGATGATGGTGATGTTCGCCTACATCGGGTCGATCTCCTATGCGGGCGTCTTCGCCGCCGCGCCGAGCGCCGGCGAGGGCGTGCTGACCGCGATCGGGCTGCTGCTGCTGCTCGCCGCGTGCGGTAAGTCGGCGCAGGTTCCGCTGCAGTCCTGGCTGGGCGACGCGATGGAGGGTCCGACCCCGGTGTCGGCCTTGATCCACGCCGCCACCATGGTGACCGCGGGCGTGTACCTCATCGTGCGCTCCGGACCGGTGTTCGACCTCGCGCCCACCGCACAGCTGGGTGTCGTCATCGTCGGCGCCGTCACCCTGCTGTTCGGCGCGATCATCGGCTGCGCCAAGGACGACATCAAGAAAGCGCTTGCGGCATCGACGATGTCGCAGATCGGGTACATGGTGCTGGCGGCCGGACTCGGTCCGGTCGGATACGCGTTCGCGATCATGCACCTGCTCACCCACGGCTTCTTCAAGGCCGGCCTGTTCCTGGGCGCCGGTTCGGTGATGCACGCGATGGACGACGAAGTGAACATGCGGCGGTACGGCGGCCTGCGTAAAGCGTTGCCGATCACGTTCGTCACCTTCGGCCTCGGCTACCTCGCCATCATCGGGGTGCCGCCGCTGGCCGGATTCTTCTCCAAGGACGGGATCATCGAAGCGGCGCTCGGCGCGGGCGGCGTCAAAGGCCTGATCCTGGGCGGCGTGACGATCCTGGGTGCCGGCATCACCGCGTTCTACATGACCAGGGTGATGTTGATGACATTCTTCGGTGAGAAGCGTTGGGCCTCAGAGGCGCATCCACACGAAGCACCCGCGGTGATGACCTGGCCGATGATCCTGTTGGCCATCGGCTCCGTGGGCTCCGGGGCGGCGTTCGCGATCGGCGGCACGTTGGAGCACTGGCTCGAACCGGTGGTCGGGGCGCACGAGGTGCACCACGTCGCGCCCGTTTGGGTCGTCACGACGGTGATCCTGGCCGTCGTCGCGGTGGGCATCCTCATCGCTTACCGCATGTACGGGACCAAGCCTGTGCCAGAGGAAGTCCCGGACGGTTCGGCGCTCACCGTCGCGGCGCGCAGGGATCTGTACGGCGATGCGTTCAACGAAGCGGCGCTGATGCGTCCCGGCCAGCTGCTGACCCGCGGGCTCGTCGAGATCGACGAGGAGGCGATCGACGGCGCGGCCACCGGGTTGGCCGGACTGGTCAGCCGCATGTCGACGGGACTGCGGCGGCTGCAGACGGGATACGCCCGCTCGTATGCCCTTTCGATGCTTTCAGGTGCGGTTCTGGTGGTCGCGGCGATCCTGGCGGTGCAACTCTGGTGAACAACATCCCCTGGCTCACGGTGCTGTGGGCGACGCCGACTGTCGGCGCCGCGCTGACGATCCTCCTGCCTGCCGCCCAGCGGGTGCTGGCCAAGTGGTTCGCGTTGGCCGTCTCGATCGCGGTCCTGGCGATCACCGCGGTCGTGGCGGTCGGCTTCCAACCCGGTGGCGAGCGGTACCAGTTCGTCGAATCCCACCGGTGGATACCGTCATTCGGCACCGGCTACATCCTCGGCGTCGACGGCATCGCACTGGCGATCATCGTGCTCACCGCGGTTCTGGTGCCGCTGCTGATCATCGCGGGCTGGAATGACGCCGACGCCCAGACCGGCCTGCGCGGACGGTCGGTGCAGACCTATCTTGCGCTGACGCTGGCCGTCGAGGGCATGGTCCTCGTGTCGCTGATGTCGCTGGACATCTTGCTGTTCTACGTGTTCTTCGAAGCGATGCTGATCCCGATGTACTTCCTCATCGGCGGCTTCGGCGGCGAGAACCGGGGCAAGGCTGCAGTGAAGTTCCTGCTGTACAACCTGTTCGGCGGTCTGATCATGCTGGCCGCGGTGATCGGGTTGTACGTGGTGACCGCCACGAGCGACGCGTTCGCCGCGGGCACGTTCGACTTCCGCGAGATCGTCAGCGCGGTGTCCAGCGGCGAGTTCGCCGTCGACCCCGCCGTGATGAACCTGCTGTTTCTGGGCTTCATGTTCGCGTTCGCCGTCAAGGCGCCGCTGTGGCCGTTCCACCGGTGGCTGCCCGATGCCGCCGTCCAAGCCACCCCCGCCAGTGCGGTGCTGATGATGGCGGTCATGGACAAGGTCGGGACCTTCGGGATGCTGCGGTACTGCCTGCAGTTGTTCCCCGACGCGTCAACGTATTTCCAGCCGCTGGTGGTCACGCTGGCGGTGATCGGCATCGTCTACGGCGCGATCCTCGCGATCGGCCAGACCGACGTCATGCGGTTGATCGCCTATACGTCGATCTCCCACTTCGGGTTCATCATCCTGGGCATCTTCGTGATGACCAGCCAGGGCCAGTCCGGCTCGACGCTGTACATGATCAACCACGGACTGTCGACGGCCGCCCTGTTCCTGATCGCCGGATTCTTGGTGTCGCGCAGGGGCACCCGACTGATCCGGGCGTTCGGAGGTGTTCAGAAGGTGGCGCCGGTCATGGCGGGCACGTTCCTGGTCGCCGGGCTGGCGACGCTGTCGCTGCCGGGGCTGGCGCCGTTCATCAGCGAATTCCTGGTGCTCATCGGTACATTCACGCGTTACCCGGTACTGGCGGTGTTCGCGGCCACTGCGCTGGTGTTGTCGGCGATCTACATCCTGTGGATGTACCAGCGGATGATGACCGGGGCCGTCACCGAGGGCAACGAGCGGGTGCGCGACCTGGTCCCACGCGAACTCGTCGTCGTCGCACCGTTGATCGCCCTGCTGGTCGTGCTCGGGGTGTATCCCAAACCCGCACTCGATGTCATCAATCCCGCGGTCGAGCACACCTTGACGACCATCGACCAACCTGATCCCGTACCCAGAGTCGCGGAAGGGCCGAGACCATGACCCTCACCCCGCCGACCGTCGAATACGGTCTGGTCTGCCCGATGCTGATCGTGTTCGGGGTCGCCATCGCGGGGCTCCTCGTGGAGGCGTTCCTTCCGCGGCAGCACCGGTACGCGAGCCAGCTGGTGCTCTGCTTCGGCGGTCTGGCGGCCGCCCTGGTCGCCGTGGTGGTGCTCGTACGTGACCTGCACGGCAGCATCGGCCGCTCGGCCGTGATGGGTGCGGTCGTCATCGACACCCCGGCTCTGTTCTTACAGGGCACCATCCTGCTGGTCGGGGTGCTCGGCGTCCTGCTGATCGCCGAGCGACAGGTCGGTGCCGAGGTCGCCGACGGTGGTCGCCGGGGCCTGGACGGATTCACCCCGCAGGCGTCGGCCGTGCCCGGCAGCGTCGCCGAACAGCTGGCGATCAAGGCCGGGGTGATCCAGACCGAGGTCTTCCCGCTGACGATGTTCGCCATCGGCGGGATGCTGCTGTTCCCCGCATCCGACGATCTGCTGACGATGTTCATCGCCCTGGAGATCCTGTCGCTGCCGCTGTACCTGTTGTGCGGTCTGGCTCGCAGGCGTCGACTGCTGTCCCAAGAGGCCGCGCTGAAATACTTTCTGCTGGGGGCGTTCTCGTCGGCGTTCTTCCTCTACGGCGTGGCCATGCTGTACGGATACGCCGGGACGCTCGATCTGGTCGGTATCTCTGAGGCTGTGGCCGCCGGGTCGGGGAAGACATCGCTGGCGCTGATCGGTACCGGACTGGTATTGGTCGGCGTGTTGTTCAAAGTCGGTGCCGTGCCGTTCCACAGCTGGGTACCCGACGTGTATCAAGGTGCGCCGACTCCGGTCACGGCGTTCATGTCCGCGGCGACGAAGATCGCGGCCTTCGGTGCGCTGCTGCGTGTGTTCTACGTGGCGCTGCCTGAACTGCGCGACGACTGGCGGCCGGTGCTGTGGGCGATCGCGATCCTGACGATGGTGGTAGGCACCGTGGCGGCGGTGACCCAGGCCGACGTCAAACGGATGCTGGCGTATTCGGCGGTTTCGCACACCGGTTTCATCCTCACCGGTGTGATCGCGGCGAATGAGGCGGGACTCTCGTCGACGCTGTTCTATCTGTTCGCGTATGGCTTCAGCAGCGTGGGGGCCTTCGCCGTGGTCGGCCTTGTGCGGGACGGGGCCGGCGAGGAGGATACCGCGATGGTCCGCTGGGCCGGGCTCGGACGGCGCTACCCCATTGTGGGCGTGGTGTTTTCGCTCTTCCTGCTCGCATTCGCCGGAATCCCGCTAACCAGTGGCTTCGTGGCCAAGTTCGCGGTATTCAAGGCCGCCGGCGAGGGTGGGGCGATGCCGTTGGTGGTGGTCGGCGTGCTCGCGAGCGCGATCGCCGCGTACTTCTACGTGCGCGTGATCGTGTTGATGTTCTTCACCGAGCCACCCGAGAACGCGCCGACGGTGGTGGTGCCGAGCGCACTCAGCACGACGGTCGTGACGGTCACCGCGGCGGTGACGTTCGCACTGGGCGCGCTGCCGCAGCCTATTCTCGATCTGGCCAACAACGCCGACCAGTTCCTGCGTTAGCCGCGGGGCAGCAGGCCCACCTGTCGGTAGGCGGCTTCGAGGTAGCGTCGCATCTGCCTGCTGGTCGGCGGATTGGGTTGCAACACGCGGTAAGTCACGGCACCGGCCAGCATGTCGACGAGGACGTCGAGGTCGGCGCCCTCGTCGACCGCGCCCTCGCGCTGCGCGCGCTCGAACATTGCGAAGACCAGGTCGCGGCGGGGCTGGATGTAGCGATCCCAGTACGTCTGCAGCAGCTCCGGATGCGTGACGGCGGAGCCGTAGATCTGCGCAATCAATGCGCGAAAGCGAGGATCGGTCGCCGTGCGAGCGGCTCCGGCTATGTTGTGCCGCACCAAATCATGGACCTTGCCGGTGGCGATCTCCTCGCGGGTGGGCCACTGTATATCAGCGCTCACGTGGGCCTCGATCGCATCCGCGACGAGCTGCTCCTTTCCCTGCCACCGGCGGTAGATCGTGGGTTTGCCGACGCCCGCGCTCTTGGCCACCTGCTCGATGCTCATACCGGCGATCCCGCGTTCGATGAAGACGTCGAGCGCCGCCTGCAAGATTGCGGTGTCGAGGTGCCTGCTGCGTGGCCGCCCTCGACTCGGAGCGGTCACCGCACGCTGCCGGTCGCCAGCGCACGGCTCAACCACCGGCGCAACCCCTCCGGACGTCGTCCCCGCCAGGCGAGGTGGCCGTCCGGGCGCACCAGCATCGCATCGCCGTCGATGCGCCGATCGATGACGGCGATCCGACCCTCGCCGAGGTGTTCGGTCGCGCTTCCCCTCAGTTCGTCCGCGCCGAGCAGTCCCCACCGCCCGCGCAGTTCATGGCCCGACACGCCGGGCACCCGGTCCCCCGGACGCAGCCCCGAGAACCGCAACGATCGATCCGCCAGCGGACCCCGGCGATATGTCACCCACAACTGCGATGTCCGGTAGGTCACCCACCGCTGCACCGCGGGTAGGTTCATCACCGGGACAACGACGCGATCGCGTACGAAGCGGCCAATTCTGCTCTGTGCCACATTGACTTTGGTGACTGCGCTCGTATTGCGCAGCACTTCGGTGGCCAACGGGCGTCGTTCAGCCTCGTATGTGTCGAGCAGTCTCTCGTCGGCGATGCCTGCCGTGACGAGTGCCAGTTTCCAGGCCAGGTTCTCGGCGTCCCCGAGGCCCGTCAACATTCCTTGTCCACCGAACGGCGCGTGGGTGTGCGCCGCATCGCCTGCGATGAGCACCCGGCCACGCCGGTACGTCGTCGCCAATCGACGATGCACGCTGAACATCGACAGCCACTCCGCGTGCTCGATCGGTGCCAAACGGCCGGTTCGCTGCGGAATGATTCGATTCAATCGTCCGAGAATCTCTTCGCCCGTAGCCTTTTCCGGCGCCGAGTGTGGATCGTAGGCGATGATGCGCCACAGACCGCCGGGCATCGGCATCGCACCGAGCATGCCGTCCTGATGTAGCCAGCCGGTTGTGCCCGAGCGGTCGAGGTCCCAGTCGATGCGGAGGTCGGCGAGCAGGAAGCGTTCGGTGAGCCGGACTCCGGGAAAGTCGATGCCTGTGGCGCGGCGGGTGGCGCTATTGGCGCCGTCGCAGCCGATCAGCCAGCCGGCCGTGAGGTCGTCCCCACCGGCGAGGACGGCGGTGACCGTCCCGTCATCCTGGTGAACATCGGTAAGCTCTGCGCCCCAACTGATCTCACCGCCGAGTGCGGTGAGCCGGTCTCGGAGTGCCCCTTCGACCGCCGCCTGGGAAATCACCATCGGCGGTGCGGCGGTGTCCATACCGGGATCACCGAAGCGGATGCGCATGATTGGCTTGCCGCCCAGGTAGGTCAGGATGCTCATCGCCCGCACCGATCGGTCGGGAAGGTCACCGAGCGCACCGAGACGGTCGAGCACCTCGGAGCCGCGGGCATGCAGAAAATTGGCGCGCGACGTGGTGGCCGGCGCGGCCGCCGCGTCGATGACCCGGACGGGGACACCCTGCATCAACAGGCCGCAGGCGACCGCCAAACCCGACGGCCCCGCCCCAACCACGAGAACGTCGGAACTCATCGCCACTTCTTTCCGTTACGGTGTCGTTTCGTAAATACTGTAGGCGATAAGCCGGCCACAGGCTAGATTCAGTGGTCATGACCGAACCGCTGGTACTCGTCGACGACCGTGGTCCCGTGCGGGTGCTGACCCTCAACCGGCCGGAAGCTCGAAACGCCTTGAGCCGCAGACTGATCAAGGCCACCTACAGCGCGCTGACCGAGGCCGACACCGACGAGTCCGTCAACGCCGTCGTGCTCACCGGTACAGACCCCGCGTTCTGCGCGGGGGTCGACCTCAAGGAGGCGCAACGCGACGGCCTGGGCTATTTCGAGGAGTTCCGGTCACAGAGTTGCATCGCCGCGACGGGCAACATGCGCACCCCGATCGTCGGCGCCATCAACGGCGCGACCTTCACCGGTGGGCTGGAGATGGCGCTCGGCTGCGATTTCCTGATCGCCTCCGAACGTGCCGTGTTCGCCGACACGCACGCCCGGGTCGGCATCCTGCCGGGCGGCGGCATGACGGCGCGCCTTCCGCAGGTGGTCGGGCTGGCCATGGCCCGGCGACTGTCGATGACCGGTGAGGTCGTCGACGCGGCGCGCGCCGAGCGCATCGGTCTGGTCACCGAGGTCGTCGCCCACGACCGGCTGGTCGACCGCGCCGTCGAGTTGGCCGCGCAGATCGCCGAGGTGCCGGCGCCGGTCATGCTCGGCCTGAAGGAGATCTACACGACGGGCGCGGCCGCGGTGATCGACCCCGCGCTGGCCGCCGAGGAGAAGATCGCCTACGCCCAGCACCGCGATTTCGCCGGCCTCGGCGACCGATTCCAGGCGATCTCCGAGCGCAACAAGCGCCAGATCGACGGCTGACGGCCCCACCTCCCCCTGCCGCCGCGCGACCTCCCCCCGTGCCGCGCGACCTCCTCCTGTGCCGCGACGGTGCGTGTCTGCTGACGACACGCCGGGCGCTCTGCGGCAGTGTGCGCACGCTCGCGGGCGTCGAGCGTGCGCACAGTGTCGATTTTTCGCGGCGTGTCGTGTGCAGACACGCACGCTGGCGCGGGGAGGAAGTGCTAGCGCTGGCGGGGAGGAAGTGCTAGCGCTGGCGCAACAGGATGAATTCGACCGTGCGACTGCCGCCGAACTCGGGCCGCGGGGTCGTCGTCATCTCCACCTGCTTGCGCGCGTGGACCGTGATGGGGGTGTGCGGATCGAGCACCGACAGATAAAGCCTGTGCTCGGCCAGTGACGTGACCGCACGCTCGAAGCATCCGTCGTCGATCACCTCGACGTGCGTTGCCTCCGGGCCGTTCTGGAACAACCAGCGCGGAGGATGGGGCAGGCTGTCGTAGGCCTCGACGACGGCCGCGGCGAACTCCATGTGGTCGCGCTGGTTGGGCGCGCCGGGCGACCACTCGTGCCCGCCGTAGATGCTGATCACCACGTCCGGCTCGAGTTCGCTGATCGTCTCGACGATTCTCGCCCGCAGTTCGGGGCTGTTGCGGATCGCGCCGTCCGGGAACTCCCAGAACCGGACGTCGGCGACGCCGACGACCGCGGCCGAGCGCAGCTGCTCGTGCTCTCGCAGCGGGCCGGCCTGTTCGAGCGCCATACCCGCGATGCCGGCTTCGCCGCGACTGGCCAGTGCGTAATGAACCCTCCTGCCCTGGGAAGTCCACTTCGCCACCGCCGCGGCGCATCCGTATTCGGGATCGTCGGGATGCGGCACCAACACCAGCGCGGAGCGCCAGTCGGAGGGGAATGCGTCAAACACGCCCTCTATGCCACCACACCGTGCACCACGATGGCGGTGGTCTGCTCAACCCAGTCGTCACCGAGCGGCTCGCCCGGCCGCAGCAGCATCCGCAGCAGCGTCGCCCCGCCGATCACCTCCACCAACCGGTCCGGATCGACGTCGGGATAGACCTCGCCCCGCCGAACCGCGTCGGCCACCCGGTTGCGCACCGCCGCGAACACACCGGTGAACCGGTCCATCACGCGGACGTTGAGCTCGTCGTCGGCGACCATGTCGGCGATCAGACCGGGCAACGCCGCCCGCACGACCGGGGAGGCGAACACATCTCGGGTGGCGGTGAGCATGGCGCGGATGTCGGCGGCGATATCCCCCGGCGGGGTGGCGATCGCGGTCGGCGCGGCGGGGAACGCCGCTTCGTGCACCAGTTCGGCCTTGCTCGACCACCGCCGATACAGCGCGGTCTTGGTGGTGCCCGCCCGCTCGGCCACCGCGGCGATCGTCAGATTCGAATATCCGATCTCTGCAAGGAGATCCGCCGTCGCGCGCAATATGGCAGCGTCGATGCGTGGGTCCCGGGGCCGCCCGGCACCCGGGGTCTTGTCAACCGATGACGGGTCTGGTTTCATAACGCTACCCACCGTATCGTAATTACCGGCGAAAGAAGAGACTGTGGCCAACGAACCGGCTGTCGAAGACGTCAGCCGCCTCGAACATTCGAGTCGCGACCTGTCCACCCTCCCCGGTGTGATGTCTCGGTGGCTGTCGACCGTCCTGCCGGACGCGGCGGCGCCGGAGATCACCGTGGAAAGCGGCGTCGACGCCAACGGAATGTCCTCGGAGACGATCATCCTGACGGGACGGTGGTCTGCCGACGGGCAGCCGCAGGAGCAGAAGTGGGTGGCCCGGGTGGCGCCCACCACCGAGGACGTGCCGGTCTTCTCGTCCTACCGGATGGACCACCAGTTCGACGTGATCCGGTTGGTGCAGGAGAAGACCGACGTGCCGGTGCCGCAGGTGCGGTGGCTGGAGAACAGCGGCGACGTGCTCGGTACGCCGTTCTTCCTGATGGACTACGTCGACGGCCGGGTGCCGCCCGATGTCATGCCGTACACGTTCGGCGGCAACTGGTTCGCCGACTCCCCCGCCGAACAGCGGCGCGAACTGCAGGACGCCACCGTCGGCGTGATCGCCAAACTGCATTCGATTCCGGAGCCCGAGAAGGTGTTCGGTTTTCTCGACGACGGCTCCGATCGCAATGCGTTGCGGCGCAACCTCAATTGGCTGCAGGGCTGGTACCGATTCGCCGTACCCGACATCGGCCGTTCGTCGCTGGTCGAGCGTGCCCTCGACTGGTTGGAAGCCAACTGGCCCGCCGACGCCGCGGACAACGACCCCGTCCTGGTGTGGGGGGACTCGCGCGTCGGCAACGTGCTGTACTCCGGCTACCAACCGGTGGCCGTCCTGGACTGGGAGATGGCCACACTTGGGCCGCGCGAGATGGACGCGGCGTGGATGATCTTCGCGCACAACGTCTTCCAGGAACTGGCCGGTCTTGCAGGATTGCCGGGGCTGCCCGACTTCATGCGCGAGGAGGACGTCAAGACCACCTATGCCGCGCTGACCGGGGTCGAACTCGGCGACCTGCACTGGTTCTACGTCTATTCCGGCGTGATCTGGGCGTGCGTGTTCATGCGCACCAGCGCGCGGCGGGTGCGGTTCGGCGAAATCGAACAGCCCGAGGACGTCGAATCGCTGTTCTATCACGGCGCACTGCTGAAACGACTCATTGGAGATGACTCCTGATGCTCGGTCCCACCGACGAATTCCCGATTCACCAGATCCCCCAACCGATCGCGTGGCCGGGATCGTCCGACCGCAATTTCTACGACCGCTCCTACTTCAACGCCCACGACCGCACTGGCGACATCTTCGTGATCACCGGCATCGGGTACTACCCGAACCTCGGCGTCAAGGACGCGTTCGTGTTGGTCAGGAGGGGCGACAACCAGACCGCCGTGCATCTGTCCGACGGCATCGACTCCGACCGACTCAACCAGCACGTGCTCGGCTACCGCGTGGAGGTCACCGAACCGCTGCACAAGCTGCGCATCGTGCTCGAGGAGACCGAGGGCATCGCGCTCGACCTGACCTGGAACGGCCTGTTCCACGCCATCCAGGAGCAGCGCCATGTGCTACGCACGGGCACCCGAATCACGTTGGACGCCCAACGATTCGCGCAAGTCGGGTCATGGAGCGGCACGATCGCGATCGACGGTGAAGACATCTCGGTCGACCCCGACGTCTGGATCGGCAGCCGCGACCGGTCGTGGGGCATTCGCCCGATCGGCGAGGCCGAGCCGGCCGGCCGGCCCGCCGATCCCCCGTTCGAGGGAATGTGGTGGCTGTACGTGCCGATGGCGTTCGACGACTTCGGGATCTGCCTGATCATCCAGGAGGATCCGACCGGTTTCCGCAGCCTCAACGACTGCACCCGCATCTGGCGCGATGGCCGCGTCGAACAGCTCGGGTGGCCGCGGGTGAAGATCCACTACACCTCGGGCACCCGAATTCCCTACGGCGCCACCATCGAAGCGACCACCCCGGACGGCTCACCGGTGGTGTTCGAGGTCGAATCGAAGCTGGCGGTACCGATCCACATCGGCGGTGGGTACGGCGGTGACTCGGACTGGTTGCACGGCGTGTGGAAGGGCGAGAAGTTCAGCGAACGCCTCACCTACGACATGACCGATCCGGCGGTCAACGGCCGTGCCATGTTCGGCGTCATCGACCACGTCGGACGCGCCGAGTGCAGGGAAGGCGGCAAGACCCGCGAGGGTTGGGGCCTGTTCGAACACGGTGCGCTGGGCCGCCATGACCCGTCGGGCTTCAAGGACTGGCTCACCGTCGCCGACTGAGCGATTCGGGTGCGCTTGATATCGCCGCGCGATCAGGCGACCGGCGTCACCCGCACCGGTGCGCGGCCGAACACCATCGACTCCTCGATCCGGTCGAGGCGGTGGTCGATCGCGTCGAGCACGTAGTTGTGCCGGACGTTCCACGGCCGGTGCGTGCCCGACTTCGGCAGCACATGCCCCGCGCGTTGTACGTAGCCGGCGTTGATGTTCCACGCCGGCTTCTCCGCCATGGGCTTGTCCCCGAGATGCGGGTACGCGTGCGTATAGCCGTGAGAATCCATGTAGGAGATCAGCTTTGCGAACGCCCGAGCGGTCAGGTCGGCGCGCAACGTCCACGAGGCATTGATATAGCCGACGCACCAGGCCAGGTTGGGTACGTCCTCGAGCATGTGCTCCTTGTAGACGAACCGGTCCTGCGGTTTGACCTCCTCGCCGTCGATGCTGATCAAAACCCCGCCCAGCGCCTGCAACTGAATCCCGGTCGCGGTGATAATCACGTCGGCGTCGATGCGCTGTCCAGACCGCAGCACCACACCCGTCGGATCGATGTGGTCGATCTGGTCGGTCACCACATCGAGGCGACCGGTGCTGATCGCGTCGTAGAAGTCGTTGTCCAGTATCGCGCACAACCGTTGATCCCACGGGTCGTACCGCGGCTTGAAGTGCACGTCGACCGGATAGCCCTTGGGCAGGTTGCGTTTGGCGTAGCTGCGGATGTAGCGCCTGCTGAGCTTGGGCGCTGCCTTGGCGAACGCGTAGACGAACACCGTGAAGATGGTGTTGTAGATGCGCGCGCCCCAGTAGCCCGCCCGGCCGGGCAGCAGCTTGCGCAGCGCCTGCACGATGGGATTGACCCGCGGCGCCGACAGCATATAGGTCGGCGAGCGTTGCAGCATCGTCACATGGGCGGCCTTCTCCGTCAGCGACGGGATCATGCTCACCGCCGTCGCGCCGCTGCCGATGACCACGAGACGTTTGCCGGTGTAGTCCAGCGATTCCGGCCAATGCTGCGGGTGTACGACGTCGCCGCTGAACTCGTCGAGGCCGGGGAACTCCGGACGGTAGGGCTCGTCGTAGTTGTAATAACCGGTCCCGAAGAACAGGAAGCGACTCCGGTACGTCTTGGGCGCACCGTCCTGTTCGGTGTGCACGGTCCACGTATCGGTCGACGAGTCCCAGTCGGCCGAGAGCACACGGGTGTTGAATCGGATGCGGTCGTCGATGCCGTGCTTGCGCGCGGTCTGAACCAGATAGTCACGGATGTCGGGGCCGTCGGCCACGTTCTCCGGCCGGGTCCAGGGCTCGAACGGGTAGCTCAACGTGAAGATGTCACTGTCGGAGCGGATGCCCGGATAGCGGTGCAGATCCCAGGTGCCGCCGATGCGGGCCCGCCGCTCGAGCACCGTGTAGGACGTGTGCGGATTCTTCTCCTGCAGGCGGTATGCCGCGCCGATCCCCGAGATGCCCGCCCCGATGATCAGCACATCGGAATAGTCGTCGTTCTCTTCGCGCAAGCGCCCATCGCCACTCATCCGCAACCTCCCTTGGTCCCGCTGAGTACCACCATAGGAGTCAAGCTGCCAGCGCGTCGACGATCTCGGCCAACGCATCGATGGCGATGGGTCCGGGCTGGTAGAGGCAGACGCGGTCGGACACCCCGGCCACGCGGTCGCGGATGTGGGCGGCGATCTCGGCCGGGGTGCCGCACGCGGCGATGGTGTGCAGCACCTCGTCGTCGATCAGGGTGCCCATCTCCTGCCACCGTCCCTGTTTGGACAGCGCATTGAGCTCGGGCTGCAGCTCACCCCAGCCGTGCACGTCGAGGACCGGGCGGTAGGCCGGGGTGGAGCCGTAGAACGCTAACAACCGGCGGGCGGCGTCGTGGGCCGCATCGTGCGTACCGACCGACACGATGATCTCGGGCACCAGCGCGAAGTCGTCGAGGGACCGCCCCGACTCCGACAGGCCGGCACGCACCTCGGGCATCGTCGCCTCGTGCAGGAAGCGCTTCGAACCGAACGGCATGACCAGCAGGCCGTCGGCGACGGCCGCGGTGGCGCGGGTCAGCTTCGGGCCGAGCGCGCCGAGATAGATGGGTGGAGGGCCGTACGGGTTGGGGCCAGGGTTGAACGTCGGGGTCATCAGCGTGTGCCGGAAATACTCGCCGCGAAAGTCGAGACGTTCGCCGCTCTCCCATGCGGCGAACACCGCCCGTAGCGCGCCGACCATCTCCTTCATGCGCGCGACCGGGCGGTCGAACGCCGCGCCGTATCGCTTCTCGACCTGCGTGCGCACCTGTGTTCCGAGGCCCAGCGTGAACCGGCCCTCGGCGAGCACCTGGTGGTCGTAGGCCTGGTGGGCGAGCTGAATCGGGTTGCGCGGAAAGGCAATGGCGACGTTGGTCATCAGGTCCAGGCCGCCCACCGTCGACGCCAGTGTCAGCGGCGCGAAGACGTCGTGCGGTCCTTCGAAGGTGAACACCCCGCTGGCACCCGCGTCACGCAGCAGGTGCGCCCGCTCGATCGCATCGGTTGGGCCGAACAACGCTGTCATGACCTTCACGCCGTGAGAGCCTAATCGCGTGGGGTTGCAAGGCAGTGCCGACGCGGTCGTGGTGGGCGCCGGATTCGCCGGTTTGGCGACGGCGCGCGAGTTGGATCGGCGCGGTTACGACGTCGTCGTCCTCGAAGGGCGCGACCGGGTGGGCGGACGGTCGTCCACAGCGACGATCGCTGGCGTGCCCGTCGACCTCGGCGGCACCTTCATCGGACCCACGCAGGACGCCGTCGGAGAACTGGCAACCGAATTGGGCTGTGCGACGGTGCCCACGTTCAGCGGTGGTAAGAACCTGATCCGGTGGCGGGGCCGAGTGCGCTCGTACCGCAGCACGATTCCCCGGCTGTCGATCATCGAACTGCTCGACGTGTCGCGCATTCAGTGGCGCTTCGAGCGTGCGTGTCGGCGGGTGGCCGTCGAGGCGCCGTGGACCGCCCCGCACGCCCACGCCTTGGACTCCCTGTCGCTCGACGGCTGGTTGAAGTCGGTGCACGCGAGCGCCGGCACACGGGACCTGATGGCGATCATGTCGCGGGTGACCTGGGGTTGTGAGCCCGACGCGGTGTCGATGCTGCACGCCGTGCGCTATGTGCGGGCCGCGGGCGGGCTCGACCGCATGCTCGACGTCGAAGGCGGCGCACAGCAGAGCCGCTTCCCGGGCGGCACCCAGCAGATCGCGATCCGGATGGCCGAGGATCTGGGCTCGCGCGTCGTACTCGACACCGCGGTGCGCAGCATCGAACGCCACAGCGACGGCACACTCACCGTGACATCGGATCGAGGTGCGGTGCGCACCAAGGCCGTTGTCGTCGCCATTCCCCCCGAACACCGCCAGGCGATCGAGTTCTCACCCGAGCTGCCCGCCGAGTACGGCAAGCTCGCGCAGCACTGGCCGCAAGGCAACCTCAGCAAGGCGTACGCCGCCTACGACAAGCCGTTCTGGCGCTCCAAAGGACTTTCGGGAGAAGCGCTTTCCGACGAAGGCCCGGTGTTCATCACGTTCGACGTCAGCCCCTCCGGCGAGGGCAGCGAAGGCGGCCCCGGCATCCTGCTGGGTTTCGTCGATGCCCGCTCGTTCGACTCGTTGCCGGCCGCGCAGCGCCGGGAGCGGGCGCTGTCGGGTTTCGCGGGGCTGTTCGGCGATGCCGCGCTCGACCCGATCGACTATCTCGACCACTGCTGGGGTGCAGAGGATTTCGCACCGGGAGGGCCGACGGCGGCCGTGCCACCAGGCTCGTGGACGACATACGGTCCGTGGCTACGCAAGCCGATCGACGGAATCTACTGGGCGGGAACCGAAACCGCCGACGCCTGGACGGGTTTCCTCGACGGCGCGGTGCGCTCCGGCAGGCGCGCGGCCGACGAGGTGCACCGCGCGTTGAGCAGCTGATCAGGAACTGACGCGGCGCTGCACCGTCACCGACTCGATCAGCCCACGCAGGTGCCTGTTCACCTCGTCGGGGCGTTCCAGGATGGCGCAGTGACCGCCGGCCAACTCCACGAACTCGCTCAGATTGGGCGCCGCCTCGGCGATCCGTCGGGACGACGTCAGCGGCAGCAGCCGGTCCTTCTGGCTGCCGATCACCAGCGTCGGCACCACCAGGTTGTGCAGCTCGATGTGCCGGGGACCGAGGTGGTCGACGAGCGTGCGGGCCCAGCCGCCGCGACCGACCGGCGAGGTCGCCGCGAACAGTTCATGCACGAACGCGGCGATCGCGGGATCGGCGTCGCGGCCCACCGCCAGCATCGACACGAAGCGCTGATTCGGGCCGTAGATGGCGCGCGGCAGTGGTGTCGCGCCGAACGTCTTCAGGAAGGTGCCCGCGGTCCGCACGCGAACGTTCGCCAGCGGCGCGGGCACGGGCAGCAACTTGACGTTGCGCAACAGGTCGCCGGTGGTGGTGTTGACGAGGGCGACGCCGTCGGCGCGTTCGGTCACCCGTTCGGCGTAGCGCTCGGCCCAGGAGGTGATCGCGATGCCACCCATCGAATGGCCTGCGATGACCGCCCGTTCACCGGGGGCGAGCGTCGCTTCCAGCACGGAGTCGAGGTCGGCGGCCAGGTGGTCGAGGCTGTAGGCCCCGCGGCGGACCGGGACCGCGCTGCGGCCGTGGCCGCGGTGGTCGAACGCGATCACGCGGTAGTCCTGCGACAGGTCGGCGATCTGGTGGGCCCACACCCGCAGCGCGCACGTGATGCCATGCGCCAGCACGATCGGATAGCCGTCCTCACGGCCGAAAACCTCGGCGTGCAGGCGGATACCGTCCCTGGAACGCACCTCGACTGCGCGCCCGGACGGGAGGGACTGCGCTGGGGCGAAGGCCGAGACCCTCGACCTACCGCGGGGACCACTGGTCATGTGCGCTCCGTTCGATCCCGGCAACGCTGCCGGATAAGTGAGCTTATCTAATAGTGTGCGCTTGCCGCGGCACCCCCCGCCGGGTTTTGGCGACTATCGGCGCAGCGGGGGCGGCTGGAGCATTCGAGTCGAGTTAAATGGCGGCATGCGCGCGATTCAGATTGCCAGCCTCGACGGACCTCAAGCGGCCAAGCTCGTCGAGATCGACGAGCCGGCCGGCGACGGCGCTGTCGTCATCGATGTGCACGCGGCCGGGGTTGCGTTTCCCGATGTGCTGCAGTCGCGCGGGCTCTATCAATACAAGCCCGAAATGCCCTACACGCCCGGCGGTGAGGTCGCCGGCGTGGTGCGCAGTGCACCCGACGACGCACATGTTCAGGCGGGCGATCGTGTCGCGGCACTGACAATGCTGTGTGGCGCGATGGCCGAGGTCGTCGCCCTGCCCGCCGAACGCGTCTTCAAGCTGCCCGACAACGTCTCCTTCGAGGCCGGCGCCGGGCTGCTCTTCAACGACCTCACGATGCACCACGCGCTGCGCACCCGCGGGCGGCTGGCCGAGGGCGAGACCGTGCTGGTGCACGGGGCGGCAGGCGGCATCGGAACGTCGACGCTGCGGTTGGCGCCGGCGTGGGGCGCATCCCGGGTGATCGCAGTGGTGAGCACCGAGGAGAAGGCCGAGGTGGCCAGGGCGGCCGGCGCGACGGACGTCGTGCCCGTCGACGGGTTCAAGGACAAGGTGAAAGAGCTGACCGAGGGCCGCGGCGTCGACATCGTCGTCGACCCGGTCGGCGGGGATCGGTTCACCGATTCGCTGCGCTCGCTGGCGCCGGGTGGACGACTGTTGGTGGTCGGGTTCACCGGCGGCGAGATCCCGACGGTCAAGGTGAACCGGCTGCTGCTCAACAACGTCGATGCCGTCGGAGTAGGTTGGGGCGCTTGGACTTTCACCCATCCCAACTACCTCGCCGAGCAGTGGGCCGAGCTCGAGCCGCTGCTGGCCTCGGGCAAGGTATCGGCGCCGCAACCGCAGGTGTTTGCGTTCGAGCAAGCCGCGGATGCGATCGCCGCGCTGGAGGACCGCTCGGCGAAGGGCAAGGTCGTCGTCGCCGTCCGGTAGGCCGTCGCCGACTAGAGGTACGGGTCGGCCCAGGCGCTGACGATGCGCGCCGCCCGCGCCGCCTGGTCTTTTTCGGTCAGCAGGTGATCGGCGCCCTCGAGTGAGACGAAGCTGCGCGGGTGACGCGCGGCTTGGAAGATCTCGCTGGCGTTGGCGATGCCGACGGTGTTGTCGGTCGGCGAATGCATCACCAGCAGCGCGCGGCGCAGGGTGTGGATGCGCTCGCGCAGGTCGGCGTTGCGGACGTCCTCGATGAAGTGCCGCTTGAGCGTCAGCGCCTTGCCGCCGATGCGGAACTGCGCCTCCCCCTCTTCCTCGATGCGCTCGGCGACCGCGTCGTAGATCCGCTCCACGTGCGCGGGCTCGTAGGGGGCCGCGACGGTCGCGACCGCCTTCACGGTCGGGCAGTCGTGGGCGGCCGCGATGACGGCCGAGCCGCCGAAGGAATGCCCGACCAGCAGGCGCACCTCGCGGCCGTCGGAGTTCAGGAACTCCACGGCGCGCACGGTGTCGGCGACCTTGTGCGAGAACGACCCGTCGCCCCAGTCGCCTTCGGAGTCGCCGAGCCCGAGGTTGTCGAACCGCAGCATGCCGATGCCCTCGGCGGCGAGTTGCTTGCAGATCCGGCTGGCCGCCGGCGAGTCCTTGCCGAGCGTGAACCCGTGGGCAAAGACGCCCCACCCGCGAACCTCGCTGTCGGGCAGGTCGATCACGCCGGCGAGAGCCGGTCCGCTGGTACTCGGGAAGCTGACGCGTTCACCCACGCGCGTCATCCTGTCACGCGGTCGGCGGGCTCACTGCTGTTGCAGCAGGTCGCGTTTGACCTCGAGCCTGCGCAGCTTGCCCGACGAGGTCCGCGGCAGCGTGCCCGGCCGGACGAAGACGACCTCGGTGGGCACCACACCGCATTCGGATGCGACGCGCTCGATGAGGTCGGCGCGCGATCGCGCCTCGTCGGGGCCTCGGAACTCGGCGACGATCGCGACACCGGGACGGATCGAGCGCTCCCCCATCCCGACGGCCACGACGGCGCCTTCGCGCACACCGGCCGCGCCCGCGGCCACCCGCTCGACCTCGGCGGGGAAGATGTTACGACCGGCGACGGTGATGAGTTCCTTGGCGCGACCGCATACCACGAGGCTGCCGTCGACGAAGTAGCCGAGATCGCCTGTGGCGAACCAATCGTCGGGATTCAACGGTGCGTCGCCGCGGTATCCCGACATCATCGAGGTCCCGCGGATGTGTATCTCGCCGACCTCGTCGTCGTCGCGCGGTTCTATGCGCACCGACATGCCGGGTATGGGTTCGCCGAGCAGTGCCTGACCATTGTCGTCGACGACCAGTCCGCGTCCTGGCTCGGGAACCGTGACCGCACAAGTGGATTCGGCCAAGCCGTAAGAGGGCGCGAGCGCGCCGGCGGAGAATCCGAAACGGGCCATCTCCTCGGCGAACCGCGCGGTGAGCGCACAATCGACGGGTTCGCCACCGTTGAGCGCGAACCGCAGGTCAGAAAGATCGACGTCCGTGACGCGTCGCGAATACTTCCCGATCAGGCCGTAGGCCATGTTCGGCGCGGCGGTGATCGTGGCCCGACTCTCGGTGAGCCAGTTCAGCCACCGAAACGGCGACGCCTGAAACGCCGCGGTCGGCGCCTGCCACACGTCAATGCCGGCCAGCGCTCCGGCGAGCACGAAGCTCAGTCCCATGTCGTGATACAGCGGCAGCCAGGAACAGCCGACGTCGCCCGCTCCGACCCCGATCCGCGTGTTCAGGCCGTCGAGGTTGGCAAACACCGCATCCGGCGACAGCTGCACGGCGCGCGGCACACCCGTCGAACCGGCCGTGCCCTGCAGGATCGCGACGTTGGCCGCCCGGTCGGGCCGCCGGAAGTTCGTCGACCTGGTCAGTGGCGCAACCGAATCCAATTCCTTGACCGTCGGGCCGCTGTCGACAAGGCCGAGTTGTTCCAGCTGCCGTCCCCGGCTGAGCACGTGGGTGACGCCCATGCCCGCGAACCGGGCTACCGTCGATTTCGCCCACTTGTCGGCGTCGGCGCCTCGCACGGGGCCGGGCGCGATCGTCACCGGGACGCCGGCCTGGAAGGCGCCGAGGATGGCCGCGATGAGTTCGACGGTGGGCTCGTTGGCCAGGCCGAGTGCGGCGACCTCCTCGTTGAGCAGCCAGTCGGCGACGTTCTCCGAGCGGGCGTGCACCTCGGGCCAGGGGTGGCGAGCCCAGGCCCCGTCGCCGAAGACATAGAGGCTGTTGTCGGTGCTGGTCAGCCGCTCGGCAAATGCCGCTGCCAACGTTTTCATGGACACCCTCGCACTGCTTACTCGCTCGAACGAGCGATTTTCGGTCAGGTCAATTCCGTCTAAGCTAACCGAAGACAGTTTGCGAGCGGCGGCCGCCCGGTCAGAGGGTCAGACGGGCTTCCTCACCGTCGGGAGTACTTCAGGTAGAGATAGTCCCGGTGGTTCAGGACGTGGTCCAGCCGAAGCGCGGTCGGCGCGGAAAGCGGACTGTCTCCCCCACCCGGGAGGCGGGCGCCGGCGAGCTTGGGCGCCAACGTCACGCAGATCTCGTCGACCAGGTCCGCGCCCACAAGTTCGTCGAGCAAGGTGGGCCCGCCTTCGCACAGGACCCGACCCAGTCCACGCTCACGAAGCTCGACGACCATGGCTCCGACGTCCACGGTGTCGGCGCCGGCGACCAGTAGTTCCCAACGCTCGTCGCGCTCCAGACTGTTTTCGGACACCGCGCGTGCGCTGGTCACCAGGATCGGACGTTGCGCGGGATCGGCGAGCAGCGAGTCCGGCAGTCGCCCGGATCGGCTCACCACGGCGATCCGGGCGGTGTTCCCGGCCGCAGCCGATGGTTTTACGGGGCCGTAGTTCTCGGCGCGCGCCGTCGCGGCGCCGACCAGGACGACATCGGCGAATCCGCGTAAAGCGACCAGCAGCCGTTGGTCGGTCGGATCCGACAGCGCCCGCACCCGCCCGGCGAACGCTGCCGCCCCGTCGGCGCTGAAGATCATGTTGGCGCGCACCCCGACGGGCGCGGCGCGGTAGTAGTCGATCAGCTCGTCGAGGCCGGAGACCGCGCGCAGAGGAAGCTCTTCGCTCACGCCTCGTGCCCCGGCTCGATGTCGCGCACGTCGGCAAAGGTCACCCACTCGTTGAGGTCATGGGGCGGGGCACCGGCTACCGGTTCGAGCAGATGACCGACGTGGTCTCCGACGTCGAACCGACGGACCACTTCGCCGACGAACCACGCGGCGGCGTCGTCGAGAATCGGCATGTCTTCGGGACCGGTGTGCCACGCGCACCGACCGAATTTGTCGGTGCGGTCGCCGGTTTCCCCGCCGAACAACTTCGCCAGTTCAAGGTGCTCGCGCGAGACCAGATGTACCGCGAGGTGCGTGGCGGACTGCGCTATCCGGAAAGTCCGGTTGCGCCGGGACAAGCCGACCAGAAAGCGCGGCGGACTAATGCTCGTCTGGCTCGCGAAGCCCACCAGGCAACCGGACCGCTCGTCATCGGCATGGGTTGTGACGATGAACATCGGATAGTCCAGCAGCGACACAATGTCTTCGAACGGCGACGCGCCCGACTGCGCACTCACAGGGTCTCCCATCGGGTCGAAGCGCACCATGACGGCGAAAAGCCGCGATGGTGGTCCGTCGGGCGCTGACGTCGGCTTCTCCTCGACAGAACCTACACCGGCATTTCCGTGCTCACCGGTCGGCGAGAGGGCGTGGGACGCAGGTTGGTTGACGGACGTTGGTGCGAGTCTGGATCTTTCAGCGCGTATCGGCCCACACGTCGGCGCGGTGCACCGGCAGACCGTGGCCCGGTAGCAGGTGCTCGACGGGCAGCGCTCGCATCCGCTGCTCACTGCGTATCGCCGCGGCTTCGTCGACGGTCTCCGGGGTGAAACACGCGTGCCCGCCCGCACTGAGCACCGCGTCGCCGGAGATGAGGGTCCGGCTGTCGGCATGCCAGAACGCGGTCGAGTCGTCGGTGTGGCCGGGCACGTGCAGCACCTCCCAACTGGTCGCACCGGGTAGTGGCTGACCGTCGGCCAGCGGCTGAGCCCCGCCCAGGGCGGCGCCGACCATCCCCTTGGCTCCGCCGTACCCCGCGATGCGGGCGCCGTCGACAAAGCCGCGCAGCCCGGTCAGGTCCAGCGGCTGACTGATCAGCGTGGGCCAGATCCGGGCGACCTTGCTCAGCGCAGGGGTCCGAGGCTTCTGCGTGCCGTCGAGGTAGCCGAGAGTGACCTCGGGAAGATGCAGCGCCACCCCGTACTCGGCGATCAGTCGCGGCGCCCCGGCGACGTGGTCGCTGTGGCCGTGGGTGGCCGCGACCGCGCCAACGGTGCCTTCGTGGACCACCAGCGCACCAGCGACGTCGTCGGCGCTGCCGGGCAGCCCCGCATCGACTACGACGTAGGAGTTTTCGCCACAGATCAGGTAGCAGTTGAAGATCCACCGGGACAGCCGGATAACCCCGATGTCGTCGAGCGGATCAACCACCAACGCCATCGCGGACTCCTTCGTTGCGAAACTTCAGAACAGTCTGCGGTGCTGGGCGAGGCGGCGGCAAGGATCGTCGCTGAAGCACCGCCCGGGATCCCTGCACCGCTGATTACGATCGCGGCATGAGTGAACACGGGCCTGCCTCTGCTGAAGCGTCGACGTCCATCGCAGCCGACCCGGCCGCGGTCTACGCGCTGATCACCAACCTTCCGACGCTGGCGTCGCTGGCTGAGGAAGCCGACCGGATGGAGTGGCACAAGGGCGACCGCGTCGCTGTAGGCGCCGTCTTCCGGGGCCACAACAGCAACCGCGGCAAGGAGTGGACCACCACCTGCACCGTGACCCACGCGGAGCCAGGCCGGACGTTTGCCTTCGACGTCAAGAGCTTGGTCATCCCGGTTGCCCACTGGCGCTACGACATCACGCCCACCGACAGCGGCTGCACCGTCACCGAACGCACGTGGGACAGACGGCCAGGGTGGTTCCGGACCATCGCGGGGATGGCGACCGGCGTGCGCGACCGCGACACTGCCAACGCCGAACACATCAAGCTCACACTGAAGCGCCTCAAGGCGATGGCCGAAGAAACCGGCTGAGCGGTGGAGCGGATTGAACTCCAGACCGGTTCGACAAACCAATGGAAACGGCCCCCGGAGTTTCTTCCGAGGGCCGTTTCACCTAGTAGCGGGGACAGTGTCTGATTTCACGACATAGTGGGCAGCTGTCTCGCGACATAGTTGGCATCTGTGCAAGCGTGGGAGGCCGGCC
>NZ_LQIW01000014.1 GCF_001500025.1 Mycobacterium sp. IS-1590
GCGGGGGTGTCGAGGTTCAGGGTGGGTCGGGGTCGTTTGTTGAGGGTGTCTTGGATGCGTTGCAGATCGGCCTTGGAATGCACGCGCAGGTCGGTGCCCTTTTCGAACCAGAACCGTAGGAGCCGGTTGGTGTTCTCGTTGCTGCCACGCTGCCAGGGCGAATGGGGATCGCAGAAGTAGACCGGTGCCTGCAGTTGCAGGCTGATGTCTTGCCAGCCGGCCATCTCTGAGCCGCGGTCCCAGGTGATGGTGCGGCGCAGCGCAGCCGGCAGCTGGCTCATCGCCGCGATCATCGCGGTGGCCACCGATTCGGCGGTGTGATCGTTGGGCAGGTGCAGCAAGATGGTGAACCGGGTACTGCGCTCGACCAGCGTGCCGATCGCACTGCCACAGCCGCTGCCCAAGATGAGGTCGCCTTCCCAGTGCCCGGGTACGGCCCGATCATCGACTTCCGGGGGACGCTTGCTGATGGTGAGCACATCGCTAAACGGTGGGCGTCGCGGCGCGGCATCGCGTGATTTACGTGCCATACGTTTGGTCGAGAGCCGCTTGTGCAGATCAGCGCGCAGCTGCCCGCGGCCTTGGACGTAGAGGCACTTGTAGATGGTTTCGTGACTCACCCGTGCCAGCCTGTCATCGCGGTGATCGCGGGCCAACACGTCGGCGATCAGCTTGGGGCTCCACCCCTGGTCCATCCACGTGTGGACCTGGGCGCACAACCTGACGTCGTTGAGCTTGAACCCTTTAGGCCGCTTGGCGTTGTGCGCTGCACGGCTGTGCGCCATGCGGGCGTGGTAGTCCCCATCAGCATTGCGGTTGCGGCGCCTTTCGCGCCACACAGTGCTGCGATCACGGTCGATCTGCTCGGCAATGGCAGCATCGCTGAGCCCGGCATCAAGGCCACGCATGATCGCGATGCGCTCATCCAAACTCAGGCGATGTCCTTTACCGCCTGGCCCATCAGGATCACCTGGATCAACCACGCCATGGCCAGCACGATTGTTACCCCTCACTAGCTGCATCGCTCCAGCTTCGCGCCACCACAACGTCGCCGCGGTCGTTGACACGCCCATCTCCCGGGCTGCACGCTCCACTCCCACGCCCTGACACACCCGATCAAACAACTCCCGACGCGTCGACCGCGGATGCGGATAACCACTTGGCATATGCAACCTCCAAATCCAGGGATGTTGCACTGACCGTATGAATCCGCGGCGCCCGGAGCGTGACGTAACCCCACACTCGACGTCGCGTATCTCACTGCCAGCTGCCTTGCCGGCCGAACAGTTGTAGTTTCACAATTGTTGGGTGAACGAAACCGTCGTCCGGTCAATGAGCGCTCGGCGCAAGGCCATCATCCTGGTGACTTGCTGCCTGAGCCTGCTGATCGTGTCGATGGACGCGACGATCGTCAACGTCGCGATCCCCAACATCCGCGCCGACCTCAACGCCACCGGGTCCCAGCTGCAATGGGTGATCGACATCTACACGCTGGTGTTGGCGTCGTTGCTGCTGCTGTCCGGTGCGGCCGCCGACCGGTTCGGTCGGCGAGGCACATTCCAACTCGGGCTGACGGTGTTCGCGGTCGCGTCGCTGCTGTGCAGCCTGGCGCCGAACATCGAGACGCTGATCGCCGCGCGCTTCCTGCAGGCGATCGGTGGCTCGATGATGAACCCGGTCGCGATGTCGATCATCACGCAGGTGTTCACCGGGCGGGTGGAACGAGCCCGGGCCATCGGAATCTGGGGCGGGGTCGTGGGCATCTCGATGGCCGCGGGGCCGATCGTCGGTGGTGTGCTCATCGAGTGGATCAATTGGCGCGCGGTGTTCTGGATCAATCTGCCGATCTGCGCGTTGGCGATTCTGCTGACGGTCATCTTCGTTCCGAGATCCAAGTCGCTGACGATGCGCGACGTCGATCCGGTCGGACAGGCCCTCGGCATGGCGTTCCTGTTCGGGCTCGTCTTCGTACTCATCGAGGGCCCGGTCATGGGGTGGACAGACGCTCGTACAGTCGCCGTGGCGGTCGGCGCGGTCGCCGCCTTCGTCGGCTTCCTGGCTTATGAGGCGCGTCGGCGGGATCCGTTCATCGATTTGAGGTTCTTCCGGAGTATCCCGTTCGCATCGGCGACGATGATCGCGGTGTGCGCGTTCGCGTCGTGGGGTGCCTTCCTGTTCATGATGTCGCTGTATCTGCAGGACGAGCGCGGCTTCTCGGCGTTCCACACCGGGTTGATCTATCTGCCGATAGCCGTTGGCGCGCTGGTGTTTTCACCGTTGTCGGGCCGGATGGTCGGGCGGTTCGGGGCTCGGCCGTCACTGTTGATCGCTGGGACACTGATCACGGCGGCGACGGTCATGCTCGCTCAGCTGTCGGCGACGACGCCGGTGTGGCAGCTGCTCGTGATCTTCGCGGTCTTCGGCATCGGGTTCTCGATGGTCAACGCGCCGGTGACGAACGCGGCGGTCAGCGGCATGCCGACCGACCGGGCGGGCGCCGCGTCGGCGATCGCGTCGACCAGCAGGCAGGTCGGCGTGAGTATCGGTGTGGCGCTGTGTGGTTCGGTTGCGGGCGGCGCGCTGGCAGCGACGGGTCCCGGCTTCGCGCAGGCCGCCCGACCGCTGTGGCTGATCTGCGCTGTGCTCGGGGTGGTGATCATCATCCTCGGCTTCTACTCGACCTCCGGACGAGCGTTGCGGTCGGCCGATCGGCTGGAACCGTTGGTGGCGCCCGATGTCCGGTAATCGAGCGGCCGACGAGGCGTGGCGAGCGATGGCTGCCTTCGTCATCGAGAACCACGACAGCTGGAAGCGGGCGGTCGTCGAGCAGTCCGGTCTGCCGTTCAGCAGAGTGCGCATCTTGCGGCGGTTGAGCCGACGGCCGATGACGGTCAAGGAGTTGGCGCACGCGGCGACCATCGACGCGCCGGCCGCCACCGTCGCGGTCAACGACCTGGAAGGGCGCGGCTTGGTGGTGCGTCAGGTGGATCCGGCCAATCGCCGGTGCAAGCGGGTATCGCTCACCGATGCCGGACGCGCCATGGTGGCCAAGATCGACGCGATCGAGGACCCGGCGCCGGAAGCCATGGCGAATCTGGACCAAGCTGAAATCATGGCGCTTCGTCGCATTGTGACCAAGATGCGCTCTTAGCTTTCCAACACCGCCATCGCGGCATTGTGGCCGCCGATCCCCGAGACTCCGCCACCACGACGTGATCCCGACCCGCACAGGAGGATTCGGTCATGCGCGGTCGCCACACCCCAGCGTCGAGCCGGAGTGTCGAGCGGCTCGTCGTCCTCGGCGAACGGCCACGTCAGCCCACCGTGAAAGATGTGCCCACCAGTCATACCGAGCGAGTGCTCGAGGTCGACCGTCATCTTCGCCTCAATGCACAGCCGGCCCGCCGAGTCCTCCATCAGGACATCGTGAATGGGTTCGGCCAGAACGGAATTCAATGAACTGAGCACCGCCGATGTCAATGTGTCCCGCATTCGGTCGGGGTCACCTGACGACACCAGGTGGTGAGGAGTGTGCAGACCGAAGACCGTCAGCGTCTGCGCACCGGCAGCGCGCAGTTCATCGGACAGAATCGACGGGTCGGTCAGCGAGTGACAGTAGATCTCGCACGGCAGCGGGTCCGGTACCGCGCCGTCGACAGCTCGCAGATATGCCGAGTCCAACTGGCTGAACATTTCGTTGATGTGAAACGTCCCGCCGAATGCCTGCTCCGGTGTGACGGTCTGGTCGCGCAACCGCGGTAGGCGCCGCAGCATCAGGTTCACCTTGACCTGCGCACCCGGCGTCGACTCCGACGGCTGCTCACCCAGCAAGCCCACCAACACCGTGGGCGTCACGTTGGCCAGTACCACCTCCCCGCGTACGGAGTGGTCGATGCCATCGCAGTGGTACCGCACTTCACCCTCTGGGTCGAGAGCGTATACCTCAGTGCCGCAGGTTATTTCGGCACCATAGCCGGTGGCGGCAGCAGCCAGCGCACCGGTGACGGCGCCCATCCCCCCGATCGGTACGTCCCAGTCGCCGGTTCCGCCGCCAAGCAGGTGGTAGAGAAAGCAGACGTTCTGAATCAGTGACGGGTCATCGAGGCGGGCGAAGGTTCCGATCAACGCGTCGGTGGCCATCACACCGCGCACGACGTCGTTGTCGACGGCGGAGGAGATCGCGTGCCCGATCGGCTCGTCGACCATCGACCGCCACGCGGTCTCATCACCGACGAGATGTCGCGCCTCGCTGCGGCGGGGCAACGGTTCCAGCAGCGTCGGCCAAATTTGCTCGACGAGGCCACCACACCGGCGGTAGAACTCGGCGAATCGCGGCCCATCGTCGGCCGCGCCGATCGCACCGAACGTTGACGTGGGACCGATCAGCAGTCCAGTGCGTCCGCCGGTCGCTGGATCGGGCGTGTAGGACGAGTAGCGACGACGCACCAAGCGCACCCGCGCGCCGAGGTCGTCGATGATCCGTCGGGGCAACAGGCTGACGAGGTAGGAGTACCGCGACAAGCGGGCGTCGACTCCCTCAAAGGCGTGCGCGGACACCGCCGCACCGCCGACATGGTCGAGGCGCTCCAGTACCCGTACCCGACGGCCCGCCTTGGCCAGGTAGGCAGCCGCAACGAGCCCGTTGTGCCCGCCGCCGACGACGATGACGTCGTATGTCGCCGCCGGAGCGGCTCCGGCGGCGTAACGCGAACTCAGTTGAGGTAGCCCTCGACCTCGTCCGGCGGACGCACTTCGGCTTCCCGCGGGTCACCGCCGGTCTCCCGCAGAGCCCGCCGCTGCCGCAAGAGATCCCAGCACTGGTCGAGCTGCACCTCGACGGCCTTGAGCCGCTTGTGCTCCTCGGACTCGTCGATCTCGCGGTTCTGAAGCTTGGCCCGCAGGTCCTGCTCCTCGGCGACCAGCCGGTTGACCTGGTCGAGAATGTCTTGGTCTTTGGTCACAGCACCAGTCTGCCCGACTACCGTGAGTGCGTGACTTCAAGTTCAGGGCAGAAGCCCGAGATCGAATTCCCCGACGGTCCTCCGCCAACCGAGTTGGTGATCACGGACCTGGTCGTCGGCGACGGAGCTGAAGCGGTGCCCGGCGGCAACGTTGAGGTGCACTACGTCGGCGTGGAATATGACACCGGCGAGGAATTCGACAGCTCGTGGAACCGTGGCGAGTCGATCGGATTTCCGCTGCGTGGCCTCATCCAGGGTTGGCAGGACGGTATTCCGGGGATGAAGGTCGGCGGTCGTCGACAGCTGGTGATCCCGCCGGAGCAGGCCTACGGTCCCGCCGGCGGTGGGCACCGGCTGTCCGGCAAGACGTTGATATTTGTCATCGACCTGTTGGCGACGCGCTAGCTCATTGGTGGCCGGGCAAGCGCAGCAGCAGGCGAGCGCCACCGAGCGGGCTCTCCTCCAAAGAGGCTGTGCCGCGATGCAGTTCGGCCTGTTGGGCCACCAAAGCCAGGCCGAGCCCTGAGCCCGACACCGACGCCGTCGATCCGCGAGAGAACCGTTCGAACACGATCGAGCGCTCCTCCTCGGGGATGCCGACGCCGTCGTCATCGATCGCGATCTCCACACCCGCCCGTGAGCTGACCGCCGACAGTTGAACGCGTGTCGCGCCGCCGTGTTTCACCGCGTTGGCAATTGCGTTGTCGACCGCCAACCGCAGACCTGCGGGCAGGCCCACGATGATCACCGTCGGCGCAGGCACCAACGACACCTCCAGGTCCGGGTAGACCCGCATCGCGTCATGGGCGGCTCGGTCCAGCAACTCCGTGATGTCGACGGGCACGTGGTCGTCGGCGGTCGACAGTTCACCCTGCGCCAGCCGTTCCAGCGCGCCGAGTGTCGCCTCGATGCGCGACTGCGTGCGGATCACGTCGTTGACCACCTCTTTGCGTTGGTCCTCTGGCAGGTCGAGGGTGGACAGCACCTCGAGGTTGGTCCGCATCGCAGTCAACGGCGTGCGCAGTTCGTGGGCGGAGACCGAGGCGAAGTCGCGCGCCGACGCCAGCGCGGCCTTGGTCCGGTCCTGTTCCTTCCACACGCGTTCGACCAGGCCCTTCACCGCCTCGGCGATCTCGACGGCCTCAGTCGCGCCCCGCACCTCGACGTCGGGGTCCTCGTCGCCGGCGTCGATCTGACGGGTTTGTTGCGCCAGGCTCTTGAGCGGGCGCACTGCGAACGCGGCCAGTACCCATCCGAACACCGAGGCGGCGCCGACGGCGAACACGCAGATGATGATCACTCTTCGGTGCAGGTTGTTGGTGTCGGCGATGGTGGCGTCGTAGGTGGCGCCGACGGCCACCGACATCGGCCCGGGGTAGTAGGGGATGTCGACGGTGCGGACCCGATAGCGCACGCCGTCGACGTAGGTGTCGGCGTATCCGGGTTCGAGCTGGGGGAGTACGACATCGGAGTTGGACGTCACCTCGTCACCGCGGTGCACGGTGATGACCGCGTCCTGGTTGGTCGGCGACTTCGGTATCTCGTCCAGACCCCGCGGTAGGAACGGGATCGCGAAGCCGGCGGCTTCGTCGAGCCGGCGGTCGAGGCGTTCCTTGCGGTCGTTGGTGATGCCGACCCAGACGACCGTTCCCACGATGACGACGACGATCGCCGCGCCGATCGCGGTGGCCAGCGCGACGCGGGTGCGCAGCGAGGGAGTTCGGCGGAAGATCCGCGAGAGCACAGACATCACTGAGTTCGGAGCACGAATCCCACTCCGCGAACGGTGTGCAGGAGCCGGGGAGCACCGCCTGCTTCGAGCTTGCGGCGCAGGTAGCCGATGAAGACGTCGACGACGTTGGTGTCGGCGGCGAAGTCGTAGCCCCAGACGAGCTCAAGCAGCTGTGCGCGCGACAGCACGGCCGTCTTGTGCTCGGCCAGCACCGCGAGCAGGTCGAATTCGCGTTTGGTCAGGTCGACGTCGACGCCGTTGACGCGGGCTCGGCGACCCGGAATGTCGACCTCCAGAGGTCCGACCTGGATGGTTTCCGAGGAGAAGGTGGCGGTGGACCCGCGCCTGCGCAGCAGCGCCTTCACGCGGGCCACCAGCTCCTGCAGCACGAACGGTTTGACCAGGTAGTCGTCGGCTCCGGCCTCCAGACCGGCGACCCGGTCGTCGACCGAGCTTCGCGCGGAGAGCACGCATACCGGTACGTCGTTGTCCATTGCGCGCAGCGCGGTGACCACACTGACTCCGTCGAGCACGGGCATGTTGATGTCCAGGACGATCGCGTCCGGTCGGGTCTCGGTGGCGCTGCGCAGCGCCTCCGCGCCGTCGACTGCGGTGGCCACGTCGAACCCGGACAGCCGCAGGCCGCGCTCGAGCGAGGCCAGCACATCGGGATCGTCGTCGACCACGAGAACGCGGGGTGAGGCTCCGCCACTGTCTGTACCACTGGCCATGTAGCCAATCTTGCCTGATTGATGGGCTCAAGCGGGGGAGGCGGTGCAGATGCTTTCGGGACGGCGCACCACGTTGGAGCCGAGCACCTCAGCGCGTTTCGATGACTTGTACGTTGCCGCTTTCTGAGCGAGCTGTGACTACAGGGGCGCCCGCGTCGGTGGTTGTCGCCACAGTCACCCTCGTCTCGCCATCTGGGGGGCCGGATCGGGTGCGCACACGATACGGCTCCGAGCGGGGCATCCCCACAGTTACGTTGCCGCTGGCGATCGCTTCAGTCGTGCGTGGCGCCGCACGGAATTCCACGGAAATGTTTCCGGATTTCGCGGTGGCCGTGAATGATTCGGAAACGGCAATCCTAGTACTGGTGTTGACGTCACCACGGCGGACGTCTACATCTATCAGACGAGCCGATCCACCGAGCGTGACGGTGCCGTCATCGCTCTTCGCGACCAGCTGATCGAGGTCGGCCTCGGAGGTCAGCGTGCCGGCCGAGTGGTTGACCGTCACGCTCAAGAGCCGTCCGACATCTGGCGGCAGGACAACTTTGATCTCGCCGGTGGCGTTGAACCAGAGGAACTCGGAACCGCTGTCGCGCAGGGTGAGCCGGCTGCGGTCCGCCTCGACGGTGACCGCCAGCGGCGGATCGTCGGCCCTTGTCACCATGCGGAGGTCGACGCGTGGCGCTGGGGCCTCGTCCTCGGTAATGAGGCGGACGGCTACGGGAACGTTGCCAGTGTCGATGGTCAGCTGTCGCAGGTCGGTCGGCAGCACAGCGGTATCGGTGATTAGGCGGCTGCCGCTGAGCCCGATTGCCAGAACACCGAGTCCGGCCAGCGTTCCGAGTAAGACCAGTGCTGCGATGACGACGAGGACGACGCGCATCGCGGTACGGCGGCCGCCCGACATTACGAATGGCGGCTGGCAACGACGCCGATCCTGATCACGGCTACTTCTGCTCCTGCGCATCGAGGTGAGCCGCGGCGCGCTTGAGGATCAGAACCGCGTCCGCCCTGGTGGTGTACGCGTCGTCGTTATAGGCCTGCAGGCTCGGCCAGGCCCGAGCGGCGACGGAATTTGCCAGGCGAAGTACCAGGCATTCCAGCCGCTCCACCTGCTCGAGCGCCGCGTAGGACTGCGTGGCGTGCCAGTAGCCCGACGCCGCGCGCAGGGCCCCACCGAGACAGTAACTGCACGGGGACGCTGCGGGCTCGGTGCGCACGACATAGCCACCCCGACCGACATGCTCGGCGCGCACCCGCACCCATTCGCCCGGTGAGTCTGCGTCGGCGCGCAACTCAGCTCCTTCCGCGTCGCGGCAGTAGGTGCCCTGGGTCCACCCGTTTTCGGCCTCGATGAGCCCCAGCGCCTCTTCGATCACCTCTCGGTCGGTCTTCGGCGGCGTCGTCTGAGCGGTTAGGCGGGAGATCGTTGTCATGATTCGTAGTCCTATCTTATGGGTCACGACTCGAGGTAGCGCAGAACAGCGAGGACACGGCGGTTTTCGGTGTCATCGGGCGCCAGCCCCAATTTGGTGAAGATGTTGGCGATGTGTTTCTCGGCGGAACCCGTCGACATATGCAGGGTCGTTGCGATCGACGAGTTGGTCCGTCCTTCGGCCATCAGCTGCAATACCTCGGTTTCGCGGGGGGTGAGCTGATCAAGCGCGCTGCGGCGATGCGATCGCGCGAGGATCTGGGACACCACCTCGGGGTCGAGCAGTGTTCCACCGCCGCCGACGACCGTGACCGCGTCCAGGAACGCCGGTACGTCGGCGACGCGGTCTTTGAGCAGATAGCCGAAGCCGCGGGTGTCCGTCGTGATCAAATCGGCGGCGTAGCGCTCCTCGACGTAATGCGACAACACCAGCACGGGTGACTCGGGATTCTGGCTCCGCAGCAGCGCGGCGGCGCGGATCCCCTCGTCCGTGAACGTCGGTGGCATCCGCACGTCGACGATCACAAGATCAGGGCGAGTATCGTTGACCAGGCAAAGCAGGTTCGTCGCATCAGACACGCCCGCTATCACCTCGTGTCCGGCGTCGGTGAGGATGCGTTCAATGCCGGCGCGCAGCAACGCCGAGTCCTCGGCGATCACGATCCGCACGGCAAGACCGCTGTGACTGTTGTCGGCCCGTTGGGCGGGCTGGAAACCATGAACGTGCCGCGCGCCGCCCGTACCCGCTCGGCCAGCCCCCGCAGTCCGGTGGCGGTCGCGCTGTCGGTGATCTGCGCACCGCCGCGGCCGTCATCGAATACGGAGACACGGAGCTTGTTTTCGGCCTCGTCGAGTCGCACCGTGACGGCGGCCCGCGATGCGTGTGCATGCTTTGCGGTATTAGTGAGTGCCTCGGCGACGACGAAGTAGGCGACTGATTCGGTCTCAGCGGGGATGCGCCCGGGTAGGTCGATGTTCAGCGTTGTAGGCACCCCGGTGTTCTGGGCGCGCTGCACGACCGAGGAGAGCGCGGCGTCCAGGCCCCGGTCGGAGAGGATCGTCGGTGCGATGCCGCGTACGACGTTACGTAGTTCCACCAGAGCGGTTTTCGCATCTTCGTGTGCCTCGGCAATCAAAGCACTGGCGGCGGAGGGGTCGGAGTCGAGCTTGGTTTGAGCCAGGCCGATGGTCATCGCCAGCGACACAAGCCGTGGTTGCACGCTGTCGTGCAGGTCGCGTTCGATGCGGTGCCGCTCGGTCTGGGCCGATGACACCGCGCCCAGCCTGGCGTCGGCGAGCGCATCCAACTCGTGCTGCAAAATCGCGGTTGGCGACGTCGAGAGCAGCAACAGATCGATCTTGGCGTCGAGGGCGGGCGCGAACACCATGATCGCGGCGGCGAACGCAAACGCGATCGAGGCCAACGGCCAGGTCAGCGCGGGCGGAATGTAGGTTAGTCCGGCGGTGTCGCTGTGGTTTGTGGCGGTCGCGGCGGCCGGTGCAAGGAATGCGAACGCCAGCAAGAGGAACGCCAGAGCGACCGCTGCGACGTCGTAGACCATGCGAAGAAAGTGGTGTGCACAGCCCTTCCAGAATGGAGCGCTGCTTATGTCCAACCACAGCTGGTGGAGCCACCCCTGAAGGCCTGTGTTGTGGGATCTTTTTCGGGGCGGTACCGGGATATTCAAGCCGAAGACGGTCTCAGTGCGTATGCGCTCGAGCCATGCGACGCCGCGCATCAGGTACACGAACACGACGACGGCGAGCGCGAAGCCGATCAGCGACGGTATGGCTGAGATGCCGACGAGGAGGATCGCGATCGGCACCCACACCCAAACCACGGCGATCGCAGCGCCTGCGATCATTGACGTACTGGGCATGAAACCGATGCGAAGGCGCGTGGGCCACGTGCTCGCGCCAGTCATGAGCGGCACGGCATCTTGACCCGTCACAGCGACCATATTCACAACGTACGGAACGCTGCGACGAGGCAACATGCCGTTTACCGGACAAAATAGTGGGGGTTAACCCCCTTACAGATTGATTAGCGCCCCTCTAGTGTGCTGGTTCAGGACGTCGGTGCAACGGCGATGAGACGTCCGAGCCCGCGGCCGTATTGGTGATTGGATTAGCCGGATGACGTCGTGATAACCCGCGCCTCGGCGCCGAAGGTGGCAGATGCGCCTAATCCAATGCGCAACATTGGGTATCCGAGATACCGGCATCGGGTTTTCGAACGGCCATACGAAGTGAAGAAACTGATTTCTTGAGTTGATCGCGGAATTAATGGGCTCGGAAATTGCGCTGTACAACCGCCAATTCCTGTCCCCTACCGCGTGATGACTGGTCAATTATCGCCGTGGCCGACACGATGTAGCGTCCAGGTGCTGGGCTCGGCCAAGTCAGGCATCGTATTCCTGCACAAACCAGTGGAAGGCTTCCACGCGCGAGAGCTCGGGTCCGTCCGCGTGAACGACCGAGGTGAGAGCGGAAGCTTTAGACGAAAAGCGAAGTCGCGCAACGATATTGATGTAGAGGAGGACTCTGGTTGGCCATCATCAGCGAACCGGCGCGCAGCCACCCCAACCGAGTTCAACATTTGCCGTCCGGCGACCGGTTGGCCAGATTTTCCGAAGGCCGTAACAGATCGGTCAGTTCGTTCGATCGGCGCGAGCGGACGGCGATCGTTCAATTGGCCGCACTTCGCTCTGTTACTGACGAGCACGTCCGAAAGTTCGCTGCTCGGCCGAACGACTTGAACATCGCGCACGATTGATTTGCGGGCGATGCACAACGTGGGTACCGTGCGTTTACGCATAAGCTATGCATTACGATCCCATATCGCGTTGGGAACGAGTGGATTAGGGAGGCCACGGCCATGCTTTACTCGTCACGTTCGGGTAGTGCTCCCCGAGGCGCTGTACGTTTGCGGTGATCCCGCACGGTATCCTCGGATGCTTGCCGCATCCGAGTTGTCGCCGTCTGGCGAGTCGCCGCCGATGTGTAGTTGCATGTTCGAGCGGTTGACATGGCGACGGGCGTGGGAACGGATGAAGGGGATTCGCGATTTTCAGGGTTCTGAAGCGGCTGTGGATTCCGCTCATGATATTGGTGGTGCTCGCCGCCGGAGGCTTTACGGTGTCTCGGCTGCAGGGCCTCTTCGGCTCGGAGAATCGTCCCTCGTATGCCGATACCCAGCGTGAGGAGAGTCAGCCCTACGACCCCAAGTACATGCAGTACGAGGTGTTCGGGCCCCCAGGAACGGTAGCGACTATCAGTTATTTCGACGTCGACGCCGAACCGCGGCTTGTCGAGGGAGCCAGTCTGCCGTGGTCGTTGAGATTTCCGATCACCGAGGCGGCGGGAGTGGGCAACATCGCCGCCCAAGGCAATAGCGGCAGCATCGGCTGCCGCATCGTCGTGGACGACGAGGTCAAGGCCGAAAGGATCAGGCAGGGCGTAAACCCGTTCACCTTTTGCCTGTTGACGGCCGCATGAGCGCTCACCACACCACCGACCGTCCTCCGTTCATCGCGCGGTGGGTCTATCGGCTCTCGGTGCCCATCATCCTTGCGTGGGTGGCGATTGCCGTCGCCCTGACTGTCGCCGTCCCCCCACTCGAGAAGGTCCAGGAAGAGCACGCGATCTCGGTCGAGCCGCCGAAGGCGCCGTCGATCGAGGCGACGCAGCGGATGAACGAGCACTTCGAGGAAGCCAAGACCGGCAGTGTGGCCATGATCGTCTTGGAGGGGCAGCAACCTCTTGGCGAGGATGCACACCGCTACTACGACGAGTTGATTCGTCAACTGAGGGCCGATCCGGCCCACGTGCTCCACGTGCAGGACTTTTGGGGTGATCCCCTTACATCAGCTGCCGCGCAAAGCGGCGACGGCAAAGCCGCATACGTCCAGCTCAACCTCAATGGCACCGGCGGGGAAGCGTTATCCAACGAATCCGTGGAAGCCGTGCGGGACATCGTGGAGCGGACGCCGGCGCCGCCGGGGGTCCAAGCGTTCGTCACGGGTCCATCGGCGTTCGCCGCGGATTTGGGCCCCGCGGGCAACAGGTCGATCGGCATGGTCACGCTGGTCAGCCTCATGGTGATCTGCACAATGTTGCTCTTCTTCTTCCGTTCGGTCGTAACCGTCGTATTCGTGCTGCTCATGGTGGGCATGCAGGTGCAGCTGGTCCGCGGAGCCGTCGCACTTCTCGGCGATCTCGAGTACATCGGCCTTACGACATTCGTCATCAACCTGCTAGTAGCGCTCGCGATCGCAATCGGAACGGATTACGGCATATTCTTCGTCGGGCGGTATCACGAGGCGCGTCAGGCCGGCGAAGACCGGGAAACGGCCTTCTACACCACCTACCGCAGTGTCGCCAAGGTGGTCTTAGCGTCCGGCATGACCATCGCCGGAGCGGTTTTCTGCCTGAGCTTCGCCCGGCTACCCATTTTTCAAACATTGGGTGTTCCGACAGCCTTGGGCATGGTGGTTGCGGTTGCGGTGGCGCTCACGCTTATTCCGGCCGTCCTTGCCATAGGTAGCCGATTCGGACTGTTCGAGCCCAGGCGGAAGATCGCGGTATATAGATGGCGGCGGTTAGGTACGGCAATCGTCCGGTGGCCGGCGCCCATTCTCGCCGCAACCATTGCGGTCGCTCTGATCGGGTTGTTGGCGCTGCCAGCGTATCAACCCAGCTATAACGATCAGGAGTATATACCCGACGATATCCCGGCGAATGTGGGATTTGCGGCCGCTCAGCGACATTTTCCACAGTCTTTGATGATGGCTCCCGACATTCTTTTGATCGAGTCCGATCACGATATGCGAAATCCGGCCGACTTCCTGGTGTTGAATAAATTGGCCAAAGGCGTCTTGGCCGTGCCCGGCGTTGCCAGGGTCCAAAGCGTGACCCGCCCGGGCGGAGAACCGCTGAAACACACAACGATTCCGTACCTGCTCAGCATGACCCAGGCCTCGCAGGTGCAGTTGCTGCCATTTCAAAAAGCTCGCATGGATGACATGCTCCGCCAGGCCGACGATCTGGGCGAAACCATAGCCATGATGCGTCGCATGTACGGCATCATGCAACAACTCGTCGCCACTACTCAGGATCTGGTTACCCAAACGCACGAGTTGGAATCCATTACCAATGAACTGCGTGATCGCATTGCCAATTTCGACGACTGGTTCAGGCCGATTCGCAATTACTTCTACTGGGAGCCGCACTGCTTCAACATTCCCATCTGTTGGGCGCTCAGATCCGTCTTTGACACAATCGACGGTATCGACCAGATAACCGTCGAAATGCGGGATCTCGTCGAGAATCTCGATCAGCTGGCCGCGCTCATGCCGCAGCTTCTCGAGCAGTTCCCGGCGATGATCGAGAGCATGGAGAATGCACGGACCATGGTGTTGAGCATGCACAGCACCATGTCCGGGATGCTCCTCCAAATGGAAGAGGGCAGCGAAAATGCCACTGCGATGGGCAAGGCCTTCGACGCCGCCCAAAACGACGACTCCTTCTACTTACCTCCGGACGTCTTCGAAAACGAGGACTTCAAACGGGTCATGGACATCTTCCTTTCACCAGACGGGAAGGCGGCTCGAATGCTTATTTCGCAACGGGGTGATCCCGCTACGCCGGAGGGGATCTCGCGGGTCGAGCCGATCAAGACTGCTGCCGAGGAGGCGCTCAAGGGGACCCCTCTTGAAAGTGCCGACATCTATCTCGCCGGCACTGCAGCAGGCGTGAAAGACCTGGTGGATGGCTCCACGTACGACCTTTTGATTGCCGGTGTGGCGGCACTCTGTCTTGTCTTCAGCATCATGCTGATCATTACGCGAAGCTTCATCGCTGCCCTCGTCATCGTGGGTACGGTGACGCTATCGCTGGGCACCGCCTTCGGGCTCTCCGTGCTCATCTGGCAGCACATCCTGGGCATGCAAATCCACTGGGTGGTTCTCGCGATGTCCGTGATTGTCTTGTTGGCAGTCGGTTCTGACTACAACCTCCTGTTGGTGTCCCGGATGAAAGAGGAAGTAAGTGCCGGATTGAACACGGGCATCATCCGGGCGATGGGCGGTAGTGGCAAGGTGGTGACGGCTGCCGGTTTGGTGTTCGCCTTCACCATGTTGTCGATGTTGGTGAGTGAGCTTCGCACGTTGGGACAATTGGGTTCAACGATCGGACTCGGGCTGCTGTTCGACACGTTGGTTGTTCGCGCCTTCATGACGCCATCGATCGCCGCGCTCCTGGGACGTTGGTTCTGGTGGCCGCAGCGGATTCGCCCGCGGCCTGCCAGTAGTATGCTGCGGCCGACCGGTCCTCGTCCGCTGGTACGTTCCCTCCTGCTGAGGCAGGAAGAGCGTTAATTCCAATGATCGCCTTTACCTTCGGTCTCCTGAAGGCCGCATGAGTACCGAGCAGACGAGCAGCCGCCCGCCATTTGTCGCGCGGATGATCTATCGGCTGTCGGTGCCGATCATCCTTGGGTGGTTGGTGATCATCGCCGTCCTGACGTTCGCCGTTCCATGGCTGGAACAGGTAGGGCGAGAACACTCCGTATCGCTGGTTCCCCACGACGCGCCGTCGTTCCAGACGATGCAGCGCATGGGCCAGGTATTCGGCGAGTCCGATTCGGACAGCGTGGCGATGATCGTCTTGGAGGGTCAGCAACCGCTCGGCGAGGATGCGCACCGCTACTACGACGAGTTGATCCGCCAGTTGAAAGCCGACACGACGCACGTGCAACACGTGCAGGACTACTGGGGCGATCCCCTCACCGCGACGGGGGTGCAGAGCGCCGACGGTAAGGCTGCCTATGTCCAGGTAAGTCTCTCCGGAAACCAAGGCGAAGCCTTGGCGAATGAGTCGGTGGCGGCCGTCCGAGACATTGTGGAACGAACGCCGGCGCCGCCCGGAGTGCAGGCGTATGTGACGGGCCCCGCGCCGCTGGTAACAGATATGAACCATGCCGGCGACAAATCCATCATCAAGATCACCATCGTCACCGTCGCGGTGATCATCGTGATGTTGCTGTTTGTGTACCGCTCTGTCGTCACCGCCATTCTCTTGCTGGCCATCGTGGGAATACAAGTGCAAGCGGCCCGAGGAGTCGTCGCATTTCTCGGCGATCAAGAAGTCATCGGTCTTTCGACGTTTGCCGTCAACATGCTGGTCTCGCTGGGCATTGCGATCGGAACGGATTACGGAATATTTTTCATCGGGCGCTATCATGAGGCGCGTCAAGCCGGCGAGGACCGAGAAACTGCCCTCTATACGACCTATAGTAGCGTTGCCAAGGTGGTTCTCGCTTCGGGCATGACCATTGCCGGAGCAATTCTATGCCTGAGTTTCACCCGTTTGCCCTATTTCCAAACGATGGGCATTCCCACTGCGGTGGGAATGGTGGTGGCGGTCGCCGTGGCCCTCACGCTGATTCCGGCTGCTCTCGCGGTCGGCAGCCGGTTCGGGGTCTTCGAGCCCAAGCGGAAAATCATGGTCCGTCGATGGCGCCGGGTGGGTACGGCGATCGTTCGGTGGCCCACGCCGATTCTGGCCACTGCCTGCGTGGTCGCGTTCGTTGGACTGCTGGCATTGCCGGGATATAAGACGAGCTACAACGATCGGCTCTATGTTCCTCAGGATATTCCGGCCAACGTGGGGAACGCTGCTGCCGAGCGACACTTTTCGCCATCTCGAATGACGCCCGACTTACTCTTGCTCGAGTCCGATCACGACATGCGCAATCCGGCCGATTTCCTGGTATTGCATAAATTGGCACGGGCTATCTTCGCCGTCCCAGGCGTCTCTAGGGTGCAGGGCATAACGCGGCCCGAGGGCACCCCGATCGAACGCACGTCGATACCGTTTCAAATCAGTCTGCGAAACGCCAGCATGATGCAAATGCTGCCGTTTCAGAAGGACCAAATGAACGACATGCTCGATCAGGCCGAAGTGATGGCGGACATGATCAACATTTCGGAGCGCATATATGAGCTGATGAAGCAGCTGTCAGAGCTTTCGAACCGATCGCTCGCGCAAACCAAGGAGTTGGCAGCGCTTTCCGATGAGTTGCGGGATCATGTAGCGAATTTCGACGACTTCTTCCGGCCGATCCGCAATTACTTCTACTGGGAACCGCATTGCTTCAATATACCGATCTGTTGGGCGATCAGATCTATCTTTGACGGCCTCGACGGTGCAGACCGAATCAGCGCAAAGCTGCGAGTGTTGATCGAACACGTAGAACAACTCAATTTCCTCCAGTCGCAGCTTCTCACCCAGTTCCCGGCGATGATCGCGAGCCTGAAGACCATGCGGACCATGATGCTGACCATGCACAGCACCATGTCGGGCGTCATCTTGATGGTGGAAGAGAGTACCGGTGAGGCCACCGCAATGGGCCGGGCCTACGACGCCGCCCAAAACGACGACACCTTCTACTTGCCGCCGGAAGTCTTCGAGAACGAGGATTTCAAACGCGCCATGAACTTGTTCTTCTCACCGGACGGCAAGGCTGTCCGCATGATCATTTCACACCGAGGTGATCCCGGTTCCCCGGAGGCCATCGCGCGGGTCGACGCTATAAGAACGGCAGCCGAAGAAGCGCTGAAGGTGACTCCCTTGGAGGACGCCAAGGTATCTCTGGCCGGCACCGCGCCGACATATAAGGACTTGCGCGACGGCTCTTTCTATGACCTCTTGATCGCTGGAGTTGCCGCGCTCTGTCTCATTTTCATCATCATGCTGATCATCACGCGAAGCTTCATCGCTGCTCTGGTGATTGTGGGCACGGTGGCGCTGTCGCTTGGCGCGGCGTTCGGGCTCTCTGTGCTCATCTGGCAGCACATTCTCGGTATCGATTTGCACTGGCTGGTGCTTGCGATGTCGGTGATTGTCCTGCTGGCGGTGGGTTCTGACTACAACCTTCTGCTGGTGTCCCGGATGAAGGAGGAAATAGGTGCCGGATTGAACACCGGCATCATCCGGGCGATGGGCGGTAGTGGCAAGGTGGTGACGGCTGCGGGTTTGGTGTTCGCGTTCACCATGTTGTCGATGGTGGTCAGCGACCTGCGCATCATCGGACAGGTGGGCTCGACCATCGGGTTGGGGCTGCTGTTCGACACGTTGGTGGTTCGAGCGTTCATGACGCCTTCAATCGCTGCGCTACTGGGACGCTGGTTCTGGTGGCCGCAACGGATTCGCCCGCGGCCCGCCAGTACCATGCTCCGGCCCACAGGACCACGTCCGCTGGTGCGTCGCCTTCTACGCGGACAAGAACAATGACCGATGTGCTCATACGGCGGTCGGAATCGAAACCGCGGCACGGTTGTCGGACCTGTACGCTTGGACGAGGTTAGGACTGGGAATAAGGTCGGAGTAACGATTCGATTCGGTATGACGACAAAGTCAGTGTTAGTCAGCCGCAGGGAGGGATTTCTTCATGATCAAAGTAGCGTTGACCAGACTGGCTGTCGGCGTTGGCGGTCTCGCATTGACGCTGGCCGCTGGGGCCGGGGTTGCGTCGGCAAGCCCTAATTTGGGACCCGCTGTCAACACCACCTGCAGTTACCCACAGTTGGTGTCGGCACTAAACGCTCAGAGCCCCGAGGCTAGCGCGGCGTTCGCCAAAGCTCCGGCGCTGCAGGCTGGCTTGCGCACGTTCCTTGCATCCCCGCCGGTTCAGCGGGAGCGGATAGCCGCACAGATCGCGGGCGCGCCATGGGCTCAGCCGTACCTGGGATCCATCGAGGCAGCCTTCAACACCTGTCAGAACTTCTGATCGGTCCAGAGCTATAGGCCTGCTCCTGCGGCGCAGGAGCAGGCCTGCTTTTTCTTGGCGCAGGCTCCGTGTGGCGCCACGCTTACGATCTGTCATCGATGGGCGACCGGGATCGCTTAGGCGTCGAGTCTTGCGAATTGGTCGTGTCGGTAGTGTTCGACGCAGGTTGATCGGCGCACCTTGCCGCTTGTGGTGATCGGAATCGAGCCAGGCGCGACCAGCACCAGGTCTGCGACGCTGAGGCTGTGCGAGTTCGAGATCGCTGAGGTGACTTCGCGCTTGAGGAGGGCGAACTTCTGCACGGCGTCCTCCTCGGAGTCGCCTCGCTTCTTGACTTCCATGACCACGACGAGCTGCTCCATGCCCCCATCGGGAACGGCTATCGCCGCGACCCGGCCGCCGGTGATCTCCTGGATCGTGGCCTCGATGTCGTCGGGAGAATGGTTACGTCCGTAGACGATCAAGAGGTCCTTGATGCGCCCGACGATGAACAATCTTCCCTCGAAAATGAAGCCGCGGTCTCCGGTCCGGAGCCACGGCCCTTGCGGTGTTCCCGCCGACGGCTCGACCAGCACCGCCTTGAAGGTGTGCTCAGTCTCTTCGGGTTTGTGCCAATAACCCGAAGCCACGTTGTCGCCGTAGACCCAGATTTCGCCGGCCGTTCCCTCCGCACATTCGGTCCGGGTGTCGGAATCGACGATGCGCACCAGGGGTGAATTGGGCAGCGGATAGCTGACCAGTGGTGTGCCGCTGCCGCTGGGGCACCGCTTCGCGTGCCCGGCGGACAGTTTGTCCGAATCGAAGTCGACGATCTCTACCGGGCCATCGGCTCTGCTGGTCGCCACGTACACCGTCGCCTCGGCGAGCCCATAGGAGGGCCGCACCGCCGAGTCGCGAAGATTGAAGCGCGCGAACCGCTCGGTGAAACGCTTGAGTGTTGCGGGGTGCACCCGCTCGGCACCGCTGAGGATGTATTGCACACCTGCCAGGTCACGCCCGGCCATGTCGGCGTCTGAGGTCTTGCGTACCGCCAATTCGAAAGCAAAGTTCGGCGCCGCCGAAAAAGCGGAAGGATTGGTTGCCAGCAATTCCATCCAGCGTGCAGGGCGCTGCAGGAACGCAACCGGGCTCGTGAGCACAGCCGGGAGCCCGAGGAGAATCGGCGCGCAAACTCCCAGCACCAACCCCATGTCGTGATAGAACGGCAGCCACGACACAAAAGTGGTGTCTAATGGTGCAACGCCGCCGTGCTGTGGAAAATAGCCGGACAACAGCTGTTTGAAATTTGCTCGAAGGTTCCTGTAGGAGATCATCACCCCGGCCGGGTTCCGGGTCGATCCGGACGTGTACTGCAAATACGCGGTGACTGGAGGATCATTGTCCCTGTCGTCGGATCGCACTGAAGCCTCCAGATCAAGCAAATCAATCTCGATCACCCATGGATCTGGCTCCCCACGGTGCGGCGAAACGTGTGAGGTCACCTCGCTTACAACGCCGGAGGTTGTGAGAATCGCAGTGGGGCACGCATCACGCAGCACCGAGTCGACACGCTCATCGCTGACCCCACCGAGTGGGACCGACAGCGGAACCGCGATCAATCCGGCCTGTAGCGCGCCCAAAAGGGCGACTATGTAATCTAGGCCCTGCGGCGCCAGTATGACCACGCGATCATCCGGTGATGCGCAAAGCCTGAGTTCGCTTGCGACGTTCAGCGATCGCCGATACAACTGCAACCATGTGAGACTTTCGGCAACGCCCGTCCAATCATGGTCGTAGTCGACAAAAGTGAATGCCAAATCATCGGGCTGCAGACTGCAGCGCTCGCGCAACAAAGCCGGAATGGACCTCTCAAGCACCGATTGAGGCTACCGCGCCCGTCCTCGTTCAACATGAAATTATCGCTCTCGGAGACCCTCGGCCGCCCCGCTGAGCAGCGGTCGGTCAAGCAAAGCGCGAGATGAGAAGGCCCATGGTCGGATGGGCGCGAATCGGCCGTGGTGATTACTTGCAGCGAGAGCTGGACGAAAGACGCATCCATCGGCAGTATTCGATTGAGTTCAGACAACGATCATCGAATTGTCGCGTAACCATTTTGCCCCGAATCGCATCAACGGTTGGGTAGCCTTGTCAGGTGCTTGATTCATTGGCACGCGGGGGGTCAGCTTTCGCGAATTCTTCGCGTGCACCTGTCATTCCGGTTGCTGTCATCGGCATGGCCTGTCGGCTTCCTGGTGGTATCGACTCCCCTGAGAAGCTGTGGGAGGCGTTGGCACGGGGCGATGACCTGGTGACCGAAGTTCCACGCGACCGTTGGAACGCCGAGGAATACTATGACCCCGAGCCGGGTGTGCCCGGCAGGTCGGCGTCGAAGTGGGGCGCGTTCCTCGATGACGTGGCCGGTTTCGACCCCGAGTTCTTCGGTATCAACGAGCGCGAGGCCACAGCGCTTGATCCGCAGCATCGGTTGCTGCTCGAAACCTCATGGGAAGCCATGGAGCACGCCGGTCTCGTCCCGGCGTCGGTGACCGAGTCGCGGACCGGGGTGTTCATCGGCCTGACGCATTACGACTATCAACTCGTGGCGGCCGGTTCCGAAGCTATGGAGAAGCCGTACGGATTCCAAGGCAACATCTTCAGCATGGCGTCTGGGCGGATCGCCTACGCCCTGGGACTGCGTGGTCCCGCATTGACGGTGGACACCGCGTGTTCTTCAAGCCTGACCGCGGTGCATTTGGCTAGTCGCAGTCTGGACGACGGCGAGAGTGACATGGCCTTGGCAGGCGGCGCTTTCGTGATGCTGGATCCACGGAAGTTTGTCGCAGGCACCGCCGAGGGCCATCTGTCTCCGACGGGACGCTGTCGTGCGTTCGACGTGGGGGCCGACGGGTACGTGTGTGGCGAGGCTTCTGCAGTGGTGTTGCTCAAACGGTTGCCGGATGCGTTGCGTGATGGTGACCGGATCTTGGCTGTCGTTCGGGGTACGGCGGCCAACCAGGATGGTCACACCGTGAATATCTCGACGCCCTCGGTGAACGCGCAGGCGACCGTTTATCGGGCGGCTTTGGCCGCAGCGGGCGTGGACGCCGGGAGTGTCGGCATGGTCGAGGCGCATGGCCCCGGCACCCCGGTGGGCGATCCCATCGAATTCGCCAGCTTGACTGAGATATACGGCATCGACGGCCCCTGTGCGTTGGCGTCGGTGAAGACCAACTTCGGTCATGCCCAGTCGGCGGCGGGTGTGCTCGGACTGCTGAAAGTGGTCCTCGCCCTGCAGCATGGCGCTGTGCCGCGAAATCTGCACTTCACTCGTCTGCCAGAGGAACTAGCCCGAATAGACACCAAACTCTTTGTACCGCAACAGACTACGCCGTGGCCGACTAACGGTACGACGCCCCGGCGGGCGGCGGTATCGTCATATGGGCTCTCGGGGACCAATGTCCATGCCATAGTGGAGCAAGCTCCGGAAGCGACTGCCGTGGATAACTCGGCTCGAGCGGCGGCGCCGGCACCACAGCTCTTTGCGCTGTCGTCCACATCGGCCGATGAGTTGCGCCGCACCGCTTCCCGGCTGGCCGACTGGATGCAAGCACGCGACGGCGTGGCATTGCCGGACCTGGCTTACACGCTGGCGCGCCGGCGCGCGCACCGCCCGGTGCGGACCGCCGTCATCGCAAGCAGTCAACCGGAACTCGTTCAGGCTTTGCGCCAGGTCGCCGGCAACGACACTCCCTATCAGGCTGCGGTCGGACGCGATGATCGGGGTCCGGTGTGGGTGTTTTCCGGTCAGGGGTCGCAATGGGGGGCGATGGGTGTGCAGCTGCTGGCGACTGAGCCGGTATTCGCTGCCACGGTTGCGCAAGCGGAGCCCCTGATCGCCCGTGAATCCGGGTTTTCGGTCACCGCTGCGATGTCGGCGCCGGAGGTCGTTACCGGTATCGAGCGGGTCCAGCCCACGCTGTTCATCATTCAGGTCGCGTTGGCGGCCACAATGAAGAGCTATGGGGTGCGCCCGGGCGCGGTCATTGGGCATTCGCTGGGCGAGGTCGCGGCAGCCGTTGTCAGCGGAGCGCTGACGCTCGAGGACGGCGTCCGCGTTATCTGTCGCCGCTCGCGGCTGATGTCCCGAATCGCCGGTGCCGGTGCAATGGCGTCTGTGGAATTGCCTGCCAAGCAGGTCCTTTCGGAATTGGCAGTGAACGAAATCAAAGACGTCGTGGTGGCGATCGTGGCCTCACCGGAGTCCACGGTGATCGGTGGTGCCGCCCAGACGGTCCGCGATCTGGTCGCGGCCTGGGATCAGCGTGATGTGATGGCCCGTGAGATCGCAGTCGATGTCGCATCGCATTCGCCTCAAGTCGAGCCGATCCTCGACGAGCTGACCGACGTGCTGGCAGAGCTGCAACCGACGACTCCGAAAGTTCCGTTCTATTCGGCGACCCAGTTCGATCCGCGCGAAGAGACGCTGTGCGACAGCGGGTACTGGGTGGACAATCTGCGCCAAACGGTGCGATTCGCTGGGGCCGTGCGGGCCGCTTTGGAGGACGGATATCGGGTCTTCGCGGAGTTGGCGCCCCATCCGTTGCTTACCCATGCGATCGAGCAGACCGCACGTAGTCTCGGCCTGCCGATGGCCGCTCTGGCCGGTATGCGCCGTGAACAACCGCTGCCACACGGGCTGTGCGGTCTGGTGGCAGATCTGCATAGTGCCGGCGCCGCGGTCGATTACTCGGTGCTGTATCCGACTGGGCGACTGGTGGATGCGCCCTTGCCGACGTGGACGCACCGTCGGCTGTGGCTGAGCCGCAACGGCCAGGAAGCTCGAACACATGACGGGTGCACTGTGTCGGTACACCCGCTGCTGGGTGAACATGTGCACTTGCACGAAGAACCGGAGCGCCACGTCTGGCAGGGCGACGTCGGTACCGATGCCCAGCCGTGGCTGGGCGATCACCGGATCCGCGATGTAGCAGTGCTTCCGGGGGCGGCATTTTGCGAAATGGCGTTGTCGGCAGCGCGCACTGTGCTGGGAGAGGCGGCCGAGGTTCGTGACCTTCGCTTCGAGCAGGCGGCGCTCTTGGATGGGCGGGGCACGATCAGCGCTTCAGCATCGGTCGCGTCGCCGGGGGTGGTCGATTTCGCTGTGGAAACCGCACAGGGGGACGAGTGTGTTCGGCACGCCACGGCCGTGCTGCACGCAGTAGCGGACGGACAGGCTCCTGCGCACGACCTGGCCGCGTTGCTCTCCGCACATCCTTGCCGGGAAGACGGTGCTGAATTGCGCGAGCGCTTGGCGCGCAGCAGTATTCAGTACGGTCCCGCGTTCACGGGTCTGACTGCGGTGCACACCGGAGACACGGAATCCGGAACCGTGCTGGGCGAGCTCATGCTGCCCCGGGAGATCCGCTCGCAACGAGATGCTTTCGGTGTGCATCCCGCGCTGCTGGATGCGTGTTTCCAGTCCGTTGCGGCTCACCCCGACGTCCGGACTCTGGGCGAAGATGTGCTGGCATTGCCACTGGGCGTGCGCCGCCTGCGCTTCTACACCGATGCCCGCGGCGCCCACTACTGCTTCACGCGGGTGACCAAAGCCGACGCTTGTGGCATCGAGGCCGACATCGACTTGCTCGATGAACGCGGAACGGTGCTGATTTCCGTGGAGGGCCTGCGATTGGGCACCGATGTGAGCCCGGACAGCCTTAAAGATCGAATTCTGTGTGAGCGGCTGTTGACGATCGAGTGGCGGCAGCGGCAGTTGCCTGAGTTTTCTGCGGCGAATGCCGGCACCTGGTTATTGATCAGCATCGCCGACAAGGACGTGATGGCTACCGCGTTGACCGATGCACTGAAAAGCCTTGGTGCGCAGTGCGCCATGCTGGCCTGGGAAACGGACGCCGACGTCACCACACAGGCGAAAGAGCTCGGAGGTCGACTGCGTGTCGATGGATTCACCGGTGTGGTGGTCCTCACGGGGTTCGAGAGCGGCGACGCCAGCCAGTCCCCTCGGCTGGGGCGCGACCATGTGCGGCAGTTGGTGCATATCGCGCGCGAACTGGCCGAGGTCCCGACTGAGTCGCCTCGCCTGTATGTAGTGACGCGCAACGCCCAAACCGTGGTCGCCGGTGACGTTGCCAACTTGGAACATGCTGGGCTGCGTGGCTTGACGCGGGTCATAGGCGTGGAGCATCCGCACTTGCACGCGACCCAGATCGATGCGGATCACGCAATGGGTGCCGAGCAGTTGGCGAAGCAACTGGTCAGCGGCTCCGACGAAGACGAGACCGCCTGGCGCGACGGCCAGTGGTATGTCGCGCGGTTGGTCCCGACTCCACTGGCGCCAGAGGAGCGACGAACCTCTGTCGCCGACCATGAGTGTGACGGAATGCGCATGCAGGTCCGTACACCAGGGGACCTGGAAACACTGGAATTTGTCGGCTGCGACCGGATTCCGCCCGGCCCAGGACAGATCGAGGTTGCCGTCAGCGCATCGAGTGTCAACTTCGCCGATGTGCTGATCGCGTTCGGCCGTTACCCCGCCTTCGAGGGAAGACTGCCACAGCTCGGCACCGACTTCGCCGGGGTCGTAACAGCGGTCGGCCCCGGCGTAGTCGACGACCAGGTGGGTGATCGTGTCGGCGGTCTATCCGCCGATGGTTGTTGGGCCACCTTCCTGACCTGTGATGCGCAGCTGGCCGTGACGCTGCCGACTGCACTCTCCGAAGGACAGGCGGCCGCGGTGACCACCGCGACCGCCACCGCTTACCACGGTCTGCACGATCTCGCCGGCATCAAGAGCGGCGACAAGGTGCTGATCCATTCCGGCACCGGGGGCGTGGGGCAGGCGGCGATTGCCATCGCCCGCAACGCAGGCGCCGAGATCTTCGCCACCGCGGGCAGCGAACAGCGTCGGCAACTGTTGCGCGACATGGGTATTGAGCATGTCTACGACTCGCGCAGCATCGAGTTCGCCGAGGAAATCCGCCGGGACACCCACGGCTACGGTGTCGACATCGTGCTCAACTCGGTCAGTGGTGCCGCGCAGCGCGCCGGCATCGAACTGCTCGCGTTCGGTGGACGGTTCATCGAGATCGGCAAGCGTGACATCTATGGCCATACCCGGTTGGCACTCTTCCCCTTCCGGCGGAACCTCGCGTTCTACGGCGTCGATCTCGGGTTGCTGTCGAGCAGCCACCCTCAGCGACTACGCGGTCTATTGAGCACGGTGTATCAGCTCACCGCGGACGGTGTGCTTCCGATTCCGCAGGCCACGCACTACCGGTTGGCCGACGCGGCAACCGCACTTCGGCTGATGAGCGGCGCTCAGCACACCGGAAAATTGGTGCTCGACATTTCGCGCACCGGGGCCAGCCGCGTGATGGTGCCACCAGCACAGGCTCACATCTTCCGCAGCGACGGCGCCTATATCGTCACCGGCGGGCTGGGCGGCCTGGGGCTGTTCCTCGCCGAAAAGATGGCAGCGGCGGGCTGCGGTCGCATCGTGCTCAACTCCCGCTCCGAACCCGACCAGGAGACGCTGCAAATCGTCGCACGCATCCGCGCGATTGGCGCTGACGTCGTGGTGGAGTGCGGCGACATCGCCGAAGTCGGCACCGCACAGCGGGTGGTGGCCACCGCGACCGCCACCGGCCTACCGGTGCGCGGAGTGTTGCACGCGGCGGCGGTGGTGGAGGATGCCACCTTGGCCAACATCACCGACGAGGTCATCGAGCGCGATTGGGCGCCAAAGGTTTACGGTGCGTGGAACCTGCATACTGCCACCGCGGGCCAGCCTTTGGACTGGTTCTGCTCGTTCTCCTCGGCGGCCGCGCTGGTCGGTTCACCCGGGCAGGGCGCATATGCCGCGGCCAACAGCTGGTTGGACGCCTTCACCGTGTGGCGCCGCGCTCAGGGCCTGCCGGCTATCGCGATCGCCTGGGGCGCTTGGGCGAAGATCGGGCGCGCTGTCGCTTTGGCAGAGGACACCAATGTGGGGATTGGACCCGATGAAGGTGCCTACGCTTTTGACATGCTGCTCCGTCACGACCGCGCCTACACGGGCTATGCGCCATTCATGGGCACCCCGTGGTTGATAGACCTCGCCCGCTCCAGCCCATTTGCCGAAGCGTTTCGCTCCACCGGGCAAAAGGTAACGGGCGCAACACCACTGCACGTCGAGCTCAGCGAGCTACCCGCAGACGAATGGCCGATTCGGATGCGGCGCCTGATCTCCGATCAGATAAGCCTCATCCTGCGTCGCAGCATCGATCCCGACCATCCGCTCTCCGAATACGGACTCGATTCGCTGGGCTCCCTCGAGCTCCGTACCCGCATCGAAGGCGAAACCGGAATACGAATCACTCCGAGAGAATTCGCTACCACCAACACAATTCGTGATCTGGCGGAACTCCTGTGCCAAAGGTTGGCCACCGCGCAAGCTGTCTCACCTACCGGCCGCGCATCCGACGGTGAATCGCGCCCCTCGCCCATGCCCGACAGCCGGCATCGGGGACCGGATTCCGACGGCCCCGCATCCGACGGTGATGCGCGGTCCTTGCCCATACCCACCAGACGGGAAGCGGGCAGGGAGTTAGCCGTCCGCGAGTCCAATGGTCATGCGCGGCCGGACAATCGGCTCACGTTGCTGGACCACGCCTTTTTCACAGGCCAGCGCGCCACCGGCCACCAGGAAGTCATGCAGGTCCTATGGGTTTATGAGCACCCTATTGATCTTGATGGGCTGAGGCGCTTCCACCACAATCTCGGTCACGGATTGCTGGGACGACGCATCGAACATTCGCCGCTGCCGTTCGCTCGGCATCGGTGGGTCGCGTACCGCGAGACGGTGGACATCGATTTCGCTGATTGCGCACGGCCACGCAGTGAACTCAGCGATTGGGTTGATGAGCAAGCACTGATGCCGACTGATCCGGAATCGGTGTCAGGCTGGCATCTCGGCGTACTTCCCCTGACTGACGGCTCGACTGCGGTCAGCCTGGTGGTTTCTCACTCCCTGCTCGACGGCCTCGGGCTCGCCGTCGCAATCGCGGATGCGGTCCTGGGCAATGTTCGCGATCTCGGCCTCCCACCGCCTCGTTCACGCACACGACTGAGGGCGGTGGCAGAGGATGCCCGACAATCAGTGCAGGACGTACCAGAGATCAGACAGGCGCTTGTCGCGGTAGCCCAATTGGTCGGTCGCCACCGACGTGATTTGGTCGCGGCAGCAAGAGCGGCCCGCCGTCAACGGCGCGACGTTCTTCGATCGTCGGCGGCGCGGCCGGTCGCACCTTCTGCAAGCGACGGCGATGAGGCCGTCGTCATGCCGAGTATCACCATCTACGTTGACGTGCAAAGTTGGGATGCGCGGGCCAAAGCGCTCGGTGGAACGAGTGACACGCTGGTCGCCGGGTTGGCGCTGAAGCTTGCCGAGCGGATGGGGCGCCGACGTGCCAGCGATGGGGCCGTCACCCTGCAGCTGCCCATGAGTAACCGCGCCGAGGGCGATACGCGCGCGATCGCACTGTCGTTCGCGCGCTTCAGCATCGACCCGAACCGTTTTGAGACAGACCTGCGAGATGTCCGCGCCGCCATGGATGAAGCATTGAGTACTCTGCGCGCGACGCCAGAGGTGTCCTACGATGTGATGCCTCCAGAGGCGCTCGGAATCATCTGGCTGACCCAGCTCGCGCCGAAGCGGGCAGTGAGTCGACTGTCGGACTTGGTGATCGGTGATCCTGATCTCCCGGTGTTTTGTTCGAATCTCGGGGACTTCGGCACGCTGATGTGCCGCGTCGATGGCACCGACGCCGAGTACGTCACCACACGGGGGGCCAGCAATGTGACGCGACAGTGGCTCGAGCGGGCGGGCGGCCTGATGAGTCTGCAGTCCGGGCGCATCGGTGACAAGATCGGCGTCAGCGTCGTCGCCTACCAGCCGGGCGCTCCGAACACAAAGTCCGCTTTGCGTGAGCTGGCTGCACGCACGCTGGCTGAACTCGATCTGACTGGCCGGATCGACTGACGGAATCGTCGTCGCCGTTCGACCGCTTAGCTATCCTCTGCGGGCGCCAGCTTTTCGGATAGCAGAACCGCGAGGTCGCGGACTGTGGTGGCCCCGATGTCGCTGGCAGTAAGGCGTATTCCGGTCTCGTTCTCGAGGCGGGTTCGTAGCTCGAGTGCGCCCAGCGAGTCGACGCCGTACTCGGCCAGCGGGCGGTCGGGATCGATGCTGCGACGAAGGATCACACTGATCTGGTCGGAGATCAGCCGCCGCAGCCGGGCTGGCCACTCGTCGACCGGCAGCTCGTCGAGTTCTGTGCGCAGTTTGCCGGCAACCGCCGTGCTGTGCCCGGTCGACAGAAATGCCTCGGCGAATGGGCTGCGTTCAGCGAAGGAAGTCAACCGCGGGACTCCGCTGTAGGGCGCGTATGCGGTGTGGCCGCGGTCGTGACGCAGTAGCGCCTCGAACGCGTAGGCGCCTTCATCGGGAGTGATGGCCGCATCGACACCCTCTGCCAGGGCGGTCGCACCCCCCACATTCGCCCAGCCGCCCCAGGCGATCGCGATGGACGGCAGGCCTTGAGCTCGGCGCCACAGGCTGAAGGTATCCAGCCAGCTGTTGGCCGCGGCGTAGGCACCCTGTGCGGGCGAACCCACCAGGGCCGCCGCGGAGGAGAACGAGCAGAACCAGTCCACCGGCTCACCGGCGGTGGCAGTGTGCAAGTTCCATGCACCGTAGACCTTCGGCGCCCAATGACGTTCGATGAGTTCGTCGGTCAGCGCGGACAAGGTGGCGTCGTCCACCACCGCCGCGAGATGCAACACACCGCGGACCGGAAGTCCGGTGGCGGTCGCGGCGGCGACCAGCCGCTGTGCGGTGCCGGCGTCGGCGATGTCGCCGCACTCCACGACGACGTCGGCCCCCGTCGCGCGAATGCGCTCGATGGCCTGCAGCGTCTCCTGATCAGGTTCGGATGGGGACGAGAGCACGATACGACCGCAGCCCCCGCGCGCCATCTTCTCGGCCAAGAACAACCCCAACGTGCTCATTCCGCCGGTGACGAGGTAGGCGCCGTCGCGGCGGAACACCTGCATCCGGGCCGGCGGAATCACTGCGCGGCTCGGGCCGGCGTGACGGATGTCGAGCACCAACCTTCCGGCGTGCTGAGCGCCGCTCATCAGCCGAAGAGCGGTTGCGGCATCGGTCAACCGGTATTGGGTCGGCTGAAGTATCGGCAGTTCACCGCTGCCGACCAATCGATATACCGTGTGCAGCAGATCGCGGATCCGGTCCGGGTGGCTGCGAGTCATCAGGGCAAGGTCGAGGCTGTAGAACGCGAGGTTGCGTCGGAATGCGGAGAGCCCCCATCGGGTGTCGTCGTAGAGGTCTCGGTTGCCGATCTCGACGAATCGTCCACCCAAGGCCAATAGGTCGACACCCGCGCGCCGAGCGGCACCGGTGGCCGAGTTGAGGACGATGTCGACACCGTAGCCGCCGGTGTCGCGGCGGATTGCCTCGGCAAACTCGATGCTGCGCGAGTCGTAGACATGCTCAATACCCATGTCGCGCAACAGTTGCCGACGCTCTTCGCTGCCCGCGGTAGCGAAAATTTCGGCGCCTGCGTTGCGGGCGATCGCGATCGCCGCCTGCCCCACGCCCCCGGTCGCGGAGTGAATCAACACTTTGTCGCCGGACCCGATCCTCGCCAAGTCGTGCAAGCCGTACCAGGCGGTGGCATGCGCTGTGGTCACCGCGGCTGTCTCGTCCTCGGACAAACCGGCCGGTCGCGGGACTGCGAGACGCGCGTCGCAGGTGAGGAACGTGCCCCAACAACCGTCGGCGGACAGACCACCGACATGACCTCCGACGTGGTGGTCGGCTACGCCGGGACCGACCGCCGTCACCACGCCGGCAAAATCCATGCCCAACTGCGGCGGAGCCCCTTCGTAGCTTGGAAGTCGGCCCATGGCGTGGAGCGCATCGGCGAAGTTGATGCTCGATGCGCCGACGGCGACCTCGATCTGACCTGGCCCGGGCGGAACCCGGTCGACCGCAACGAGTTCCAGTGTTTCCATGTCACCGGGTGTGCGGATCTGCAGGCGCATCCCGTCACGCTCAGGGGCGGCGAGGATCGTCCGCCGCTCGTCGGGGCGTAGCGGAGCGGGCGACAACCGAGCGACGTACCACTGGCCGTCGCGCCAGGCGGTCTCGTCTTCGTCGGAGCCGCTGAGAAGTTGTTGAGCCAACTGCTGCGCATCCGTGGTTTCGTCTACATCGATCTGCACGGGGCGCAAGTGCGACTGTTCAGCACCGATCACGCGTATCAGGCCACGCAGGCCCGCCTGCTCGAGATTGGCCACATCACCCGGTACCACGGTTTGTGCGCCGCGCGTGACGACGTACAGGTAAGGCAACACGACAGGGGTCGCGGCCAATCCGCGGGTGAGATGTACCAAGTGCTGCACATAGTCCCGTCCCAGCCGGGCGGACTGCTCGTCGGCGGCACTGCGCTGCGGTCCAGTGAGGACTACCACACCGGTGAATCCACCCGTGCGCAAATGATTTTCAAGCTCGTCTCTGTTGGTGGCCACCCCGCCATCGGATGCCCAGGTCATCGCAGTGCACCGTGCGCCATGGCTTTTCAATGCCTCGGCCAACGCGGTGGACATCACATCGGTGTCGGTCATGCCGATCAACAGCCAAGTGCCGGTGTCAGCGTGTGGGATGTCGGGCAGCCGTCGCTGCCGCCATTCGATGGTCAGCAGCCGTTCGCCAAGCACCCGCTCCTTGCGGGTCTCCTCGGACGTACGGGTGCCCAATTGCAGGCCCTCCACGGAAATCAGCACTGCCCCATGCTCGTCGAGCAAGTCCAGGTCGGCCTCGACCACGGAAGCGTCGACTTTGATTATCCGCGTATAGCAGTAACGGGCACTTGCGCCAACGCTGTAGGCGCGCAGGCGACGAAGTGCCAATGGCAAGGCGAGCGCATCTTCGTCAATGGCTTGAACGTCGAGATGGGCCGCAACGGACTGGAAACACGCGTCGAGCACTGCGGGATGGACGACGTAAGCATCTCGTTGCGAGCGGACCTGGCGGGGCGGTGCGACCTGGGCCAGGGCGGTGACCGTTTGACCCTCGCCGGTGTATACGGCCCCGAGACCGGTGAACGCCGGCCCGTACTGAATCCCCTTCTCCTCCAAGCGCTTGCGCACCTCGGCGCCCTCTTCGCGACATGTGTGTGTACCTTGAAGCGCAGCCATGTCATGCATCGCAGGCTGCCCATCCGCCACGCCGTGCAGTACGGCCGTGGCGTGCCGTACGCGCTCTTCACCCTGGCTGGTTTCGACAGTGAAATCGACCACCCCCGGCGATGCGACCGATGCTGAGGCATTGATCGTGCCCTGTCCATCCATGAGCGCCGCCTGCTCGAAGCGAAGGTCACGAACCTCGGCCGTCTCGCCCAGCACAGTGCGCGCTGCCGCCAACGCCATTTCGCAGAACGCCGCCCCCGGAAGCACTGCTACATCGCGGATCCGGTGATCGCCCAGCCACGGCTGGCCATCGGTGCCGACGTCGCCCTGCCAGACGTGGCGCTCCGGTTCCTCCGGCACACGCACATGGGCGCCCAACAGGGGATGCACTGAAATAGTGGATCCGCCGCCTGTCGGCGATTCCTGGTTTTCGGGTCGCAACCACAGCCGACGGTGCGTCCACGTCGGCAGCGGGGCATCCACCAGCCGCCCGGTCGGGCAGAGTGCGGAGAAGTCGACCGCGGCGCCGGCACTGTGTATATCTGCAATGAAGCCACGCAACCCGTGCCTCAGCTGTTCACGGCGGATGGCGGGCAGGGCGACCGGTGGAAGGTCGAGGCTGCCAGCGGTCTGCTCGACCGCATGCGTAAGCAAGGGGTCGAGATCCAGCTCGGCGAATACGCGATAGCCGTCCTCCAATGCGGCCCGCACCGCCGCGGCGAATCGCACCGTTTGGCGCAGATTGTCCGCCCAATACCTGCTGTCGCACACCGGCTCTTCACGCGGGTCGAACTGGGTCGCCGAGTAGAACGGAATTTCCGGTGTCACCGGGCGCAGCTCTGCCAGCACGTCGGCCAACTCGGTGCGGATCGGATCGACTTCAGGCGAGTGCACGGCGACATCGGTGGCGAGCTCGTGAGCTACCACGTCACGCTCCTGCCACGCCGCGACCAGCTCGCGAACCGTCGGGGCGGCGCCGCCGATCACGGTGGACTGCGGCGATTCGACCATTGCCACCGCGACGTCTTTGACGCGGCGCATCGTCAACTCCGAAAGAACTTGTTTTGCAGGCAATTCGAGCGACGCCATCGCGCCGGTACCGGCGACGCGGGACATCAGCTGCGAGCGGCGGCATACGACACGCACTCCGTCTTCGAGCGAGAGCGCGCCCGCCACGACAGCCGCTGCGGTCTCTCCCAACGAATGCCCGATCACCGCGCCCGGAATGGCTCCGTATGCCTTCATGGTGGCCGCGACCGCGACCTGCATGGTGAACAGAGTCGGGCGAGCAAGCTCGATCCCGGTGATGACTCCTGGCGCCGACATCGCCTCGGTTACTGAGAATCCGGACTCACGGGCGATCAGCGGCTCGATTTGCGCGACCGTTGCGGCAAACACCGGTTCAGTCGCCAACAGCTGCTGGCAGTCAGCCGCCGACGGCGACCCCTGCCCCGAGAACATCCACACCGGTCTGCGATCGTCTTGTCCGACCGCCGGCTGATATGGGGCGTCGCCGGAGGCGACCGCGTGCAACGCCTCGGTGAGGTCGGGCCGGCTGCTCGCAATGACGGCCGTGCGAACCGGGCGGTGCCCGCGCCGACGGGCCAAGGTGTAGGCCAGATCGGACAATTCGACATCGTCGTGTGCTTGCAGCCAGTCGGCCAGCCGGCCGGCGGTGCGGCGCAGTTCCTCGGCAGATGTTGCCGACAGCGGGAATAGTAGTGCCCCAGAGGGTATTTCGGTTTCTCCGCTGTGGTGAGCTTCTGGGGCTTGCTCCAGAATCGCGTGAGCATTGGTTCCCGACGCTCCGTACGACGAGACCGCCGCGCGGCGCGGATGCTGGCCGTTGGTCGGCCAGTCTATGAGTTCTTGTGGCACAGCGAGTTTCGTGGCGATGCGGGCAAGTTCGTCGGGCAGGGCAGTGAAATGCAGATTCGGCGGAACCGTCCCGTGTCCCAACGCGAGGATCGTCTTCATCAGCCCGAGCACTCCGGAAGCCGATTGGGTATGTCCGAAGTTCGTCTTGACGGAAGTCAGCGCACAGTGGCCCTCGAGGCCGTATACCTCGGCCAGACTGGCGAATTCGACGGAATCGCCTGCCGGGACGCCGGTGCCATGCGCCTCTACCATGCCAATGGTTCGAGCTTCGACGCCCGCAGCGGCCAGCGCCGCCCGGTACACGGCGGTCTGGGCGTTCGGCGATGGTGTAAAGATATTCGGGCTATGACCGTCTTGGTTGACGGCCGTGCCTCGTACAACAGCCAGAATTCGGTCACCATCGCGCAGGGCATCGGGCAAGCGCTTCAGTAACACGACCGCGCTAGCCTCGCCATACGCGTATCCGTCGGCCGCGACGTCGAACGCGTGGCAGCCTCCGGTGGGGGACAGCTGACCCTGCGCTGTCGCCGACACGTACTTGCGCGGGTCCAGCATCACGAAGGCCCCGCCCGCCAGCGCCAAGTCGCTCTCGCCGTCGTTCAGGCTGCGACAGGCCAAGTGCACCGCGGTCAGGCTGGAAGAATCTGCGGTGTCCAACGTCAGGGCGGGACCGCGCAGGCCCAGTGTGTAGGCGATCCGCCCCGATGCCAGGCTGAACGTGTTGCCTGGAAAACCGTAGGGCCCCTCCATGGCGCGGGAATTGGCGTTCAGCAGTTGATAGTCGGAATCAGTCAGTCCAACGAACACGCCCGTCCGCGAATCGGCCACCGTCTCGCGGGCGAGACCGGCGCGCTCAATGGCCTCCCAGGAGGTCTCCAACAGCAGACGCTGCTGTGGATCGAGCGGAGTCGCCTCGTCCTCGCCGATCCCGAAGAACTCCGAGTCGAAGCCGGCGACATCTTCCAGGAATGCGCCCCACTTCGATACCGATCTGCCCGGCAGACCTGGCTCAGGGTCGTAGTATTCGTCGGCATCCCAGCGATCGCGCGGAATCTCGGTCACCATGTCTTCGCCGCGCACCAAGGCCTCCCACAGTTGCTCAGGGGAGTCGATTCCGCCGGGCAGCCGGCAGGCCATGCCGATGACAGCGACGGGGGTGACAGATCCGTTGTTCACAGTGTGCGAGGAATTCGCTGAAGATGAGTGTTCTGCATGATCATCGCCGCGCTGGATGAAACCATTCTGACTCCTCACAGCAACGACAATAGCCTTGCCCGCTGGTCGCGCAGGCCGCAGCGCTTCCTCGAAGATCGAGGATGCCGACACTTCATCAATTGACGCACGGGTCCATGTCGCACACTTTCACGCACGTGACCGGCCTGCTGGGCAGCGGCGAAGCGGAATATCGACGCACCGATAGCCATACGCGAAGTTGCAGACCGTCGCCCAATCGCAATTGTGCCCGGGCTAGTGCAGAGCAGGCGCAGTGACGTTTTATGTCGATGACAACCGCTGCGCCGGTTCGCCGCCGCCTCCGGCTCGGGTTCAGAACCATCACATCGCCCGACTACCGGTCGGCTGAGGACAGCCGACTGCACCTTTCAACGTGCATCGGCGACGGCCACGGTAACCTCAGACGAATGGTTGAGACGTCGGTCCCCACTCTGCTGCGTGAGCGTGCCAGTCTGCAGCCCGATGAGTTGGCATTCACGTTCGTCGATTACGACCAGGACTTCGCCGGCATACCCGAAAGCCTGACGTGGCACCAGTTGTATCGGCGAGCGCTGAACGTCGCACGCGAACTCAGGCTTTGCGCATCACCGGGCGATCGCGCGGTGATACTGGCACCGCAGGGGCTGGATTACATCGTCGCCTTTCTGGGCGCGCTACAGGCCGGACTGATCGCGGTTCCGCTGTCGGTCCCACTCGGTGGGGTCAGCGACGAGCGTGTCGACTCGGTGCTGCGTGATGCGGCGGCGGCCGTGGTCGTCACTACCTCGTCAGTCGTGGGAGCGGTGGCCTCGCATGTCACTCCGCAGCCGGGTGAACCGGCTCCCTCAGTCATCGAAGTCGACTTGTTGAATCTGGACGCTCCGGCACGCTTGGATGTCCGAGAGGAAGACTTTCCGGCAACAGCGTATTTGCAGTACACGTCTGGATCGACCCGGCGCCCGGCCGGGGTGATGATTTCCTATACCAACCTTGTGGTCAATTTCGACCAGTTGATGTCCGGCTATTTTCCCAACACCGATGGCATTGCGCCCATGGACAGCACAATTGTGTCCTGGTTACCCTTTTATCACGACATGGGGTTGGTGCTGGGAGTTTGCGCGCCGATCCTTGGAGGATATCGCGGCGTGCTCACGAGCCCAGTCGCGTTCCTGCAACGCCCTGCACGCTGGATGGAATTGCTGGCAACCAATCCTTCCGCTTTTTCGGCGGCGCCGAACTTTGCTTTCGAATTGGCGGTACGCAAGACCTCAGACGCCGACATGGCCGGGCGTGACCTGGCAGGTGTGCAATACATCCTCAGCGGTGCCGAGCGGGTGCACCCCGCAACACTCAAGCGTTTCACCGAGCGGTTCGCGCGCTTCAATCTTCGCGACTCGGCGGTGCGGCCCTCCTATGGGCTCGCCGAGGCGACGGTGTACGTGGCGACCAGCAGAGCCGATGGCCCGGTAGAGATCGTCGACTTCGATTCGGACAAACTGTCCGCCGGGCACGCGAAGCGGTGCCCCAGCGGCAGCGGCACACCACTGGTCAGTTATCCGCTGCCCAATGCCCCCCTGGTGCGCATCGTCGACTCCGACACCCGGACCGAATGTGCGGAGGGAACGGCCGGCGAAATCTGGGTCTACGGCGACAACGTCGCGTCGGGTTATTGGCACAAACCCGAAGAGACCGAGCACACCTTCAAAGCGGTGCTTGCCGAGCCGTCGGCGGGGACACCGCAAGGGCCGTGGCTCAGGACCGGAGATCGGGGCTTTATCTTCGAGGGGAAACTGTTCATCGTCGGGCGCATCAAGGACCTCTTGATCGTCTACGGGCGTAACCATTCTCCCGACGACATCGAGGCCACGATCCAGGAGATCACCGGAGGCCGGGTCGCCGCGATAGCCGTTCCCGACGGGGGCGTGGAGCAACTCGTCGTGGTCATGGAAGTCAAGAAACGAGGCGACTCCGAGGAGGACGCCGTGGAGAAGTTCGCCCTCGTCAAGCGTGACGTCACCTCGGCGATCTCGAACTCGCACGGCCTCAGCGTCGCAGACCTGGTGTTGGTCCCGCCTGGTTCGATACCGATCACCACCAGCGGCAAGGTGCGCCGATCAGCCTGTGTCGAACAATACCGACACGGCCAATTCGCCCGACTCGACGCCTAGCAATAACCCGCCGGTCCGTCACCGTTGAACCAACGCGTAGTCAGCTCGCGGCAGCACCTTGGTTGACGACCGCCTCGAAGCGCTTCTCCCAGCGGAAATAGCTGCCGAGGTTCCCGAGCACGAAGGGTGAGAGCGCGATCGCCCAAGTCATCGCGGAGTTCACCAGATTCGCCGGAAAGCGCATGGGCCGCATCATGTCGACGAAGAGGACCACCCGGACGCCGTCGGTCCGGTTCCAAGCCTCGTGCTCGAAGGTGTCGTCGAAGATCATCACCCGGCCCTCTTCCCAATGACGGGTCTGAGTTCCGACTCGGATGCCGCACATCTCGGCCGGCTCAGGCACGCGCAGAGCGAGATGGAGGCGGAGCACGCCCTTGTAAGGACCGCGGTGCGGCGGGAGCTCCTTGCCCGGCGCGAGAATTGAGAAGAACGCGGTCTTCATGCCCGGTATCTTCTTGAGAAGTGTTGCCGTTTCCGGGCAACGTTGGCAATTCGGTTTCGCCTTGATCCCGTAGGCGTAGAAGAAGAAGGTCTTCCAGCCGTCGTCTTGCGAAAGGGCCTTCTGGTCCTTCGAGATGTCCTGAAAGTTCGGCATGTGCGCCGCATACGGCAAGAGCGCATCCAGCTCGGCACGGACCTTGTGCCAGTCAGCCTCGACCGCCTCAACCCAGGGAAAGTCTCTGACGTCAAAGAACTCACGGTCGCCGAATATCGAACACCGGGTGTAAAGACGGTAGAGCGCGCTGAAAAAGGCCATCGCAAGACGTCCGAGTGTTCGCGCGAAGAACCCTTGCGTCTTCTCCATGCTGCCCCCTTTGCCAAGCGTCGAAGTTATCATTCGCGGCAACAGGGGTGCAACGCGCCCATGCCTTGCCTGCCGCTGTAGTTCGTCTGCAACGACGCGCTTTTCCGGACCGCCGCCGACGCTCACAAGGTGCAGTCGCAGGCCAGCGGACGTCAATTTGCAGGTGGATGACCGCGCAGCTTCTCACGCGGCTGCCGGGCGCATCGCCGACGGCTCGATCAACCCGTCATCACACAACCGGCAAGGTGGTGAAAGGCTAAAATCTCCGCGTGAGATTTGCGTTGGCAAGCTATGGAAGTCGGGGCGATATCGAGCCCTGCGCCGCTGTCGGCCGCGAATTGCAGCGTCGGGGACACGAAGTTCGCATGGCTGCCCCACCGGACATGGTCAGCTTCGTCGAGTCGGCTGGTCTTCCGGCCTTCGCCTACGGGCTGGACACCAAGGCGTGGCTCGAAGTGCACCGCGACCTTTGGACGCGAATCTTTCGCAATATCTGGAAGATTCAGGATCTGATGAGGCTGGTACGGGAAGTGAGGGAGCCCATTGACCGGTGTTGGGAGGAGATCAGCAGCACGCTGATGTCGCTCGCCGACGGCGCCGATCTGCTCTTCACCGGTCTCAGTTTTGAGCAACCCGCTGCCAATGTCGCAGAGCATTACAACATTCCGCTGGCGACCCTGCACTACCACCCGGCGCGGGTCAATGGCCAACTCATGCCTTTCCTACCGGCACCGCTGGGTCGCTCCGTAATTAGGGTGGACGAGTGGCTAGGGTGGCGCGTCTCGAAAAGGGTCGAGGATGCGCAGCGCCGTGAATTGGGTCTACCGAAGGCCACCGGTCCGGCTTCGCGCCGGATTGCCGAACGCGGATCGGTTGAGATCCAGGCCTATGACGTCGCCTGTTTCCCTGGGCTGGCGGCCGAGTGGGCGAAATGGGAGGGCCAGCGGCCGTTTGTCGGGGCGCTGACGCTGGAATTGCCGACTGAGGCCGACGCGGACGTCACCGCCTGGATCGGCGCGGGAACGCCGCCGATTTTCTTTGGCTTTGGCAGCATCCCGGTCCAGACTCCGGCCGACACGGTGGCCATGATCGCCGCCGCGTGCGCGCAGTTGGGCGAGCGGGCGTTGATAGGTGCCGGATGGAGTGACTTCAGTGACGTCGCGTCGTTCGAGCACGTCAAGGTGGTGAGGGCGGTGAATTACGCGGCGATCTTTCCGGATTGCCGCGCGGTCGTGCACCACGGTGCCGCGGGCACCACGGCCGCGGGTCTGCGCGCGGGGGTTCCGACACTGATCCTCTGGACGTTGCCGGACCAGTCGTTCTGGGGAGCTCGACTCAAACGGTTGGGGGTGGGCATCGCCCGGCGCTTTTCGAGCACCACCCAGGAATCACTGGTCAAAGACCTGCGCACAATCCTCGCCCCGGACTACGTCGCGCGCGCCCGCGAGTTCGCTACCCGGATGACCAAACCGGCCGAAAGCGTTGCGGCCGCCGCCGATCAGGTGGAAGCGGCAGCTCGCCTGGGGCGTGTCGGCTGATCGCGAAGGCCCAGTGTCCGAATCGCCGGTGCCCGGGTGACGAGGAACTCGCCGCCAAGCCTTCCACCAAGAGCGCTTGCTTGCGTGAAAAGCGTTGTCTCACAAGGGGTTAAGTTACTTCTCGATCGGTTACGGCATGCGGGCGAGTCGATCTAGCCGGCCGGTTCGGTGATCCGTGCAAGCACCATGTTTCGAAACCGGTTGTCATCCCTCGCTGCCGACGCGAACGCTGATATGCGAACGGGGGCGATCACTGTGGACGGCGCAGATATCAACGAGTTGAGTGTTGACTTCATTGACCACTGATGTTTTTCTCTGCTGAAGGATTGATACCCGGCGCTCAACCTGCTGTATCCACCATTTGGGTGTCAAGCTATGTCCGCTTGGTATCAAGCTATCTCCGCGGAGGCGGTGTGGTCCGATTGCCCATGACGAGGGGAAATGTGTGACATTGATAGACCGCCTAAGAGAGTCCGCCCGGGGTCTGGGACCGGCGATCGGCATCTATATCACCCAGCACCACTGGGCGCGAACCGTCATGGCCCGAGAAACCCACGAACTCGTCCAAAGGCTAAACCCCGCCTCGCTTGATGCGCTGGAGATATCGGGTGGCTATTGGGGCTACATTGAACAGTTCCGCACTTATCGTAGTGTGCACTATCCGGACTTTGACATCTGCGCCGGAACCCTCGACGAGCAATTCGACCTCATCCTCGCCGAACAGGTGTGGGAGCATCTATTGTGGCCCTACCGTGCCGCCCGCAACGTTCATGCCATGCTGAGACCCGGCGGCCATTTCCTCGTTACCACACCTTTCCTCATTAAGATCCACGGCGACGACTTGTTTCCCGACTGCTCACGCTGGACAGAAGTCGGCATCAAATATTTCCTCGCCGAAAGCGGCTTCGACATCGACAAGATCCAGACCGGGTCGTGGGGCAACCGGGCTTGCGTGAAAGCTAATTTCAACCGCTGGGCATGGAGATGGCCGTGGCGCTCCCTTCGAAACGAAGTTGATTTCCCTGTCACAGTGTGGGCGCTCGCGCAGAAATAGGAACCTACGCTCGACTTGACCCAGTCTGAACTTGCATCGTTGGCAGAATCTTGATGAACGCGCATCGTGAAGATCGGCGGTAGCGTCGTGGCTGCAGCCCGTGATTGTTCGTGCCCCTTGATGTGGCTGGAGCGGTACCGGCGGACGGTGCGACTGTACTTTGATGCTTCAACCGGTTTGGGCCTCAACCCAGTCGTTGACGCCCGTCGCGGCTAGCACAATGCTCACATGAGACTCGATCGCTAGAAGATGTGATAGCGGATCGGTGCCACGCGATGTGCTCGGCCACCAACGCAACCTAGATCCCGACTTAGCGCCCGAGGTCGGGACTCCATCGCCCAAGTCAGTCGGCACCACGCCCACGCCCGACCACAAGCCGAGCCGGACCAGATAGGTGCAGAATCGCCGGGCCTCAATCTGTTTGGCTGCTTTGACCCTTGCCTACAGCAGAGGGCTGCGGCATTGTCACGGTTGAGGCGCGTGGATGATGGGTTAGTCGATGTCGCCGGTGAGTTCGAAGTCAGCCAGAGTGTCCGCAGCCAGCTCACGCAATGCGGCCTTTGTGTTGATGGCGCCCGGTTCGTAGGCGAGGACGGTAATGCCGGTCGTGCCGCGGGTACGCCAAGCCTGCAGTCTCATCAGCCCGCCTGTACGCTCAAGCCACTGTCGCGTCGTGTGGTGCCAGACCGCTCGTGCGGTGCCGTACTCGGCCTCGGTGCCATCGAGGCGGAACAGAATCGAGCCGTGATCGCCGAGATTGGAGCAGAACACCGGGCGATCGGGATCGGCGAGCGCCGCATCGGCAGCCCGTCTCATCGCCCACCCCGCCCTGAACGGTGCCAGCCACAGAAACTGTCGCGCGGGATCTGGCGTGTCCCGCAGCGTGCTCAGCGCGTCTTTGACAGCCGTGCGGACGTCCCGCAAGTCCTTCGTGACGTGCGTCGGATCGATGCTGGCGCGCGCAATCGCCATCGCGTTCGCCCGTGTATCGCCCTCGGTGCGTTCGCTGATCGGAAGTTGAAGGGTGACCGCACCGTCGCTGGCACGTCGACGTCCGATGCGGTCGGCGAGTTTGACGGCCACCGCAGCGACCAGTGTGTTCCGTGTTCCGCCCAGCGCCTTGGCGCGGGCATCCCAATCGTTGAGGTCGACGTGGATGGTGATGGCCGGTACGACGACTTCCTCATCCGCGCCACGTTCATTATGGCCGTCACCTCCAGGTAATTCGGCGGATGAAGCTCGTGATGGGGCACGGTTACGCCAGTAACGAGGAGCCATTCTTAGCCCGGCGCCAACCGTCCGCCCGATTTCGCGTGCGTCCCGCGCGGTATCTCGGGCATCGTGTAGCACCGCGCGCAGTCGCGTGCGTGAACCCGGCGGTGGAAGGCCCAGGTCACGCGTGTGGCCCAGAAGCGCCTCGATTACGGCGACGCTGAGCCCGAGTCCGTCGACGAGGTAATGGGATACCACCAAGCTGACCGCGGTCGAGCCGTCCGTAAAGTGTTGGACGCCAAGATGCCAGCCGGGTCCCAGCTCTGGATCAGTCGGCACTTGAGCGCGTTCGTCAGCCCAGTCACTGACTTCTGCGCGGGGACGGGCGCGCTCGGCGAAATCGATGTCCGATGGTCCTCGGTCGAGGACCCACCGATGCCGGAAAAACGGCACCGGCGAACGTTCGACGCGCCGTCCTAGTAACCCGTAGCCAAGATTGTGATGAAAGCGCCTCAGCGCTTCGAAGTCGAGTGGATGTTCATAAACCCACACGAGTTGGATGGCCACCTTCTCGCCGGTGGCGCGCTGCCATGAGAAGAAGGCGTGGTCCAACAATGCGAGCCGGTTGTCCGGCGCACCTTCAGGGCGTATCCGGGCTGGCACCGATCAACCTCCGAGGACAGGGATCGATTCGCCCGCAACCACGGCGCCCATCGGGGCGGAAACCGTGCCCCGGAGGAAGACGCTGCTAGCGGCACCGCGGGCTCGAATGGGGGCGAACCATTGCATCACACCAGGGTAGCCCATTCGGTTTGCCGGGCTGGCTGGCACGGACCGTTGGGCTGCCGGACGGCGCGCCGAGGCTCTGGCTTACGCCGGTGTTCAGCTTCGTGACGTGGAGCGGCGAAAATGTCACCGTCCATATCGAGGTGCGTGGGTGTGGTTGCCCCGCATGAAACGGTGCGGCGGTTCATGCGACTTGTCGCGTCGGAGCAACTGAGGAGTCTGCGCGCGCGATTCGTTTGCCGTGCCGGGTCATCGTCTATCCTGCCGCCATGAGCAACATCCGACGGAAAGCCGCGAAGCCTGTACCGGGATCCACCTGCTTCCCTCAGACTTCGGCGCAGGTCCACGTGCGCGCCGCAACTGGTGCGGAGCTGTGCCGGTGAACCCGCCCGAAGGAAGCAGCACCGGTATCCGACCGGTCGCTCTGTTCGTGTTAGGCATGCCCCGGTCTGGAACGTCTGCGCTCACGCGAGTTCTGTCGCTGTGCGGTGGTGCGCTTCCTACCGGGTTGCACGGCGCCGTCTCGGACAATCCACGCGGTCGTTGGGAGCCGCGCGCATCACTGCTTCTTAACGACGCAATCCTGCGCCGCCACCGCAGTGGTGCCTTCGATCCCACGCTGCGCCTGCAGGAAGAAGGCGTATTGGACGCCAACAAGAACCCCGCGTACATGGACAAAATCAAGGCGTATCTCACCACGTTGCCGGCCGCCCCGCTTGTCGTCATAAAGGATCTGCAGATAAATCTGTTGTCCGGCATGTGGTTTGAGGCTGCGCGGATGGTCGGATTCGACACAGCGGCGTTGATTGCGGTGCGCCACCCCGAGGAAGCCATCGCGTCACTTGTCGCGGGTGGTAGCGGTGGTGGAGCCTCCCCCGAACTCGCGAGTGCCCTATGGCTGAAACAGACTCTGCTAACCGAGAGACACACGCGCGAAGTGCCGCGGTTATTCGTCGAATACGCGAATCTCCTCGACGACTGGCGCCGGGAGATAACGCGAATTTCTTCGGCGCTCCGGATCGACCTCGCCACTCGGGATGAAGGCGCAATCGAGGAATTTCTGACACCGGATCTTCGCCACCACCAGCAACACAGCGGGCCGGTAACTGAGCCTTTCGGCACGGACTGGTTTTTCACAGTCTACGGAGCACTGCGCGCTGCCGCCCAAGACGAGGCGATGGATCAGCCTGCGCTGGATCGCGTTTTCGAGGCGTATCGGGCGAGCGAGCATGTTTTTCGAACGGCGTTCGAGGAGTTCCGCAGCATCCACAATCGGAACCGACTTATTCCGCCTTTAATTGCGAGGCTAGGTCTCGAGGCGGTCGCGATGGCTCACCGTCGCCGCGGGACTTGGGCTTAGCACTACTTGCCGAACCGGTAGTTGAGATCGCGGCGACTGAACGTGCGCCGAGGGCAGAAAACGACCACTCAAGTTTCGTGCGCGTTCGACGACGCCTTGGGTCTGGATTCGCCACGCTTGAAGATCCGACTTTGGCGCCCATCACGCCGCGGAACTCCTAGCAATCGCGGTTCAGTTCGGTTTGACCCCGAGCCCACCGCCGAGGCGCTTTCCTCGTCCCAAATCGGGGTGCGCGGCCGTGCGCAATGCGTTCATTAGCTTCTATCACCTGGCGAACAGACCCTCAGCAACAAGGTCGCCGAGAACCCCGCGAGTTCTTCACATACCATCATCGGCACCGGCAGTCGCATCGTTCGTACGGTCGGCACGTGGCCGACAGCACCTGCGTGGGCGGAAACCAAGCCATCGACTGCCGGCCCGGGTGGTATGCGCCCATACTTCGGCGTCTCATCCAGTGCCAACATCGCTCGCACCGTGTTCCGCGAGATGTCCAACGGCGTTGCGATCAACTTCGTTGCCAACCCTCCGCTCGCCGAACCTGCGCGGACCCCAGCCATCCCTCCACTGACAAAACCTCCTTCTTGTCTTGGCCTGCACGCGGCTACTTTGGACGAAGAGTCAAATCCGCGCACCGACACCCTGGTCAGTTTCCAGTCGCGAGTGTTCGGCACACTGCATAGACATGAGTTTCCGGGATGTGAACATTGTTGGAGGCGGCGCCCGGGCCGTTACGGGACATGAACGGGAGATTAGATGGGTTTCATGCGGCAAACCGCCAGTGCCCTGGCGGGGATGATCTACCGGCCGGGCGACGACATACCGGTCGAATACCACAAGTGGTATTACGGGACGCATTCTTGGGACGACATCACATGGATGGGAGTGCCCTGCTGGAAATCAGTCTCCGACATGTGGAACTACCAGGAAATCCTGTGGGCTTTGAAACCGTCATTGGTCATCGAGTTCGGCAGCTACCAGGGTGGATCGGCGATGTTTTTTGCCGCCATGATGCGCGAGATCGGCGGGACTTTCAAAGTCTTCTCCGTGGACGTCACCCACAAGAACCTGAACGAGCGGGCGCGCCGCGACCCTGATGTGCTGTTCATGGAATCGTCTTCGGCCGCACCGGAGGTGGCCGACCGTATCCGTGAACTACAGGCAGATTTCCCTGGGCCCGTCTTCACGATTCTGGACAGCGACCACTCCTGCGACCACGTGCTCGCTGAAATGCGCCTCCTACGACCGTTGCTGAAGGCCGGCGACTATCTGATTGTGGAGGACTCCAACATCAACGGCCACCCTGTGTTGCCGGGATTCGGGCCGGGACCGTTCGAAGCCATCGAAGCGTACGAAGCCGAGTATCCCGATGACTACGAGCATGACAAAAAACGTGAGAACAAGTTCGGGTGGACGATGGCCACCAATGGCTTCTTGATCCGCCGGTGAATTGCAACGGCCGCATGTGATTGTCCAGCCGTCCACGGTGCGCTGCCTCGGCGCTGGGACGCGGGATGTCAGCAGAGATGAAACTTTCATCCTGCTACACGGCCCCGCACCCGCATGCCGCGTAGCATCGCAGTGGTGTGTGTGATCACCAAGCCAGTGAACTCGATCAAGTCTCTCGTATCGAACGGGATCAGGTCTTTTGTGCTGTACGTGAACAGCGCTGGCCCAGCGGTAATCGGCCGACTCGAATACCGGTTGAAATCAGCACAGGACAGTTGGGGCAGCCCGATGAACGGGCAGACCGGACGGGTAGAACTCTGTCGGCAGATCTTCGCGGAACTGCCACCTACGGCGATCGTAGAGACCGGCACCTTCATAGGGAACACCACAGAGTTCTTCGCCGAGTTCGGCGTTCCGGTTTACACGGCGGAGTTGAAGCCGCGCTTTCACGCCTTGGCCGAACTTCGTTTCCGTTCAGTCAGCGACCGCGTGCACGTCGTGCTGGCGGATAGCCGCGCCTTGTTGCGCCGATTGTCCACCGACCCCTTGTTCCCGAAGGATGGGGTGTTCTTCTACCTTGACGCGCACTGGTATTCAGACCTGCCGTTGGCGGAAGAGATCGACATAATATTCGGCACTTGGGACCGGTCAGTGATCATGATCGACGACTTCGAGGTTCCTGGCGACTCGTATAACCACGACGACTACGGGCCCGGTGCCGTCCTGAATGCCGGGTATCTCGACTCCATGCGCCGCACCGACATGTCCATGTTCTATCCGTCTTTGCCGGCCGACCAAGAGACCGGCGCCAGGCGTGGCTGCGTTGTGTTGTGCAACGATCCTGACACGCATGAACGCCTCAGTAGCCTGGAGTATCTACGGTCGGTCTGACTCTCGCCTTAGCTCTGGGGTTCGTGAAGGCTGCGGTCGACCGACTCTCCGAGATTCGTTCCGACGGTGAGTCTAGGCGACAGATTCCTGAGGGTCGGAACCATTGTTGACTTCATCTGCATGAGCCACCTGCTGCGCGCTGTAGCCAATGAACGGCACCACCAGGCCGACTAAGAGAACTACCCCGGCCAACAAGAGCAATCCGTAGGTCATGCCTTGGTCCAGAGCATCCAACTGAGCCGCGTTCATGTTTGAGGTCGGGCCAGCAATACCGCCCCGCGATAGCGTCCGCGATGTCACGGCGGCTTGGATGACTGCCAGTACCAATGGGCCACCGAGATTCTGCAGCATGAGCGCAATCGCGGCGGTAGGGCCGATCCGGTCGACGCCCACGCTGGCGATCATCGATAGACGGAGCGGGACGTTGGCCAAGCCGATACCAATCGCGGCGGCGATAAGCGGCAACACCAGATTCGGGAAGTACGGAGCACCGCGGGTGAGCGTTGAGCCGTAAAACATGGCGGCCAACATGAGGATGCCGCCGCTGATCATCACCACTCGTGGGGAGAACCACCGCACCAGGCGCGACGACGCGCCCGCGCCAAGGGCCACCGCGATGGCGAACGGGATGAAGCCAACGCTTGCTTGGAGCGCGCTATAGCCCATGATGTCCTGCACATAAATGCCGATCAGCACGGTTAAGGTGAACAGTACCCCGCCACCCAAGAAAGTGGCCGCGAATATGGCCAGCCGGCTTCGGTCGCAGAACAAATTGAATGGCACGATGGGATTCTCAGCTGTGCGCTCCACCACAATGAACGCCACTAGAGCCGCGAGGGCTAACACTCCTGAACCGATCGGGATGGCTGACAGCCAACCCGTTTCTGGCGCCGTCGAGAAGCCAAACACAGTGGCGACGCAAACCAATGTCGCCAGCACAGCACCGGCAGCGTCGAGCTTCACCCGCTCCTTCTGGGTTTCCCGCAGTGCGGAGTGAGCCAGGTACAGGATCAGCACTCCGAGGGGCACATTAAGCAGGAAAGCCAGTCGCCACGACACGTCGGTCAATGCCCCGCCCACGACCAGCCCCATTATCGAGCCGACACCGACCATCGCGCCGAACACCGCCATCGCTGTATTGCGCACAGGGCCCTTCGGAAAGGTGGTGGCCACCAGCGCGATGGACGTCGGTGCGACGATCGCGGCCGCCAATCCTTGCAGTAGACGGGCCACCACAAGGATCCACCCGTCCCAGGCGATGCCGCACATCGCTGACGCTATGGTGAACAGCGCGACTCCGACGATGAAGACCCGCTTGCGCCCGAAGGTGTCGCCCAGCCGACCGCCAAGCAGCATTAGCCCGCCGAAGGTCAGCACGTAGGCGGTGATCACCCAGCTTCGCCCAGCGTTCGACAGGCTTAGCTCGTTCTGAATCGTGGGAAGCGCAACGACGGCGATGGTGCCGTCCATCATGGTCAACAGCTGCATGGCGCCGATCGCGGTTACCGCCGCAACGAACCATCGCGAAGGCAACCATTTCGGCAGATACCTTCTATCGCGCGGCGTAGACGTTTGGTAGGGCACCGGGCTCTCTCGCGTCGCGCGCTCCGTCTTCGCCTGAGACGGTTCGTGCTCTCCATCTTTGAGAGGCGCCATAGGTTTCTCCTATGTCAAGCCGCTGCCGGTTGGCAAGGCTTTTGGCGGTTGGTTTGGTCGGTGCGGAGGTGGTTGAAGACGATTCGGGCGAGGCGGCGTTTGAGGCAGCGCAGGGCTTCGGAGGAGCAGTCACCTTCGGTAAGGCGGTGTCGGTAATAGGTCTGACCGGGCCCCTCGAGGCGAATCTGCGTCACGGCGATGCGATGCAGCGCGGCGTTGAGCTGACGATTGCCCGAACGGGTCATCCGAACGCGGCCAGCGGTGTTGCCTGACCACACCGGAACCGGGGCTACACCACTGTGGCGGGCGAAGGCCGCTTCACTTTTGAAACGGGCCACCCCGGCGGTCTCGCCGATGATCTTGGCCGCGGTGAGCTCGGCGCAGCCGGGCAGTGACAACAACGCCGGGGCGATCGCACGGACCCGTTCGCCGATACGTTTGGTCAACGCGTTGATCTGCTCGCTGAGCCGGGTGATGTCGGCCAGCTCATCGCGGGCCAACTCTGCGACCAACCCTGGCTGGGTCTGCAACCAGTCACCGAGTAGCCGGCGATGTTTGGCCAGATCCAGCGAGCGGGGCTTGGGCGCCCGGTCGGGATCGAGCTCGTGAACCCGCCATAACAGCCGATTGATCGTCGAGGTCCGTTGCCCGACAAGGTCTTCACGTCGGTCGACCAACAACTTCAACTCCCGCGACACCTCCTCGTGCGAGGCGACGGGCAGATCGGGTTCCCGCAGAAAAGCCCGCGCCACGGCCAATGCATCGATGGGATCAGACTTACCCCGCGTGCGCGCCGACGCCCGGGTCTGGGCCATCAACTTCGGCGGCACCCGCACCACCCTCTGACCCGCGGTGAGCAGATCGCGTTCCAGTCGCGCCGACAGGTGCCGGCAATCTTCGATCGCCCACACCAGCTCGATTCCGAACTGGGTGCGCGCCCACCGCACGGCCTGTAGATGCCCGTCGGTCGTGGCTTTCACCACCTTCTCGCCGAGCTTGCGGCCGACCTCATCGACGGCAACAAGGGTATGAGTGCGCTTGTGAACATCGGCTCCAACAACAACCATGGTGGTTGCCTCCTTCACTGTGAGGTGACGGTTGGGCCGGTCGGCGGACACATCTCAGTGGGGGCGGATGCCACGCTCCTATCAAGTCACGCCGGCCGGTCCTTCACACCTGGTGCCGACAAAACCCATGACCGCCAACCCGAAGGCGGCAACGACCCTAAGAGCCAGACACCAGGTGATCAGAATCCAACCACCGCAACAAGCGGCACGATCACCCTGACACTGAGGTCGACCCTATATCACTCCCAAAAGGTTAGCTGCATCCCAACGGACGAGCATGGGACGGCATTGACATCTCTGCCAGTGCCGCCACCACTGGTGACCGATTCGGTCCGCTCGTCCTCGGCATGCACTTTGAGCTCGAAGGCCCGTCCTCGCTGATATAAGGGGCATCGACGAGCCGTGAGGGTGCGGCGTCCGACTCCATACACGCCGCTGCGGTAGATAGGCGGGGTCGAGTGCTATTCACCCGAACCCCTACATATTAGGTTAGAAGGAGGTGTTGGGTGATTTTGCTGGGCTCTGGGGACAGGGCCACGAAAGAAGTCTAGACTCATCGCCGGCAGTATTAGCACGCGAGATGGAGGCAGTCTTGACGGTGACCGATCGCGATGTGCGATCTCTCTACCTCGACCTGATCCGACGCAACCTCACACGATACGGAATGCACGAGCGAATGCCCGCGCGCTGGCCACTGCGGCGACGCCTTCTTCTCAAGGCCGCTAACGCTGTCCTCCCCATGCTCAACCGTACGAGCCCATTCTCTCCGAATAAGCGCGACTTGGGCCTGGATTGGCCCGCTGAAGCTGAGACGATGATCGGCATGCAGAGGCTCACGAGCCTGCAGGAGTGCGTCGAAACGGTTCTAGAAGAAGACATTCCCGGCGATCTGGTCGAGTGTGGGGTGTGGCGAGGCGGCGCCTGCATCCTGATGCGCGCTGTCCTGGTGGCCTACGGAGACGAGACGCGATCCGTGTGGTTAGCAGATTCGTTCGCGGGCCTGCCACGTCCGGACACCGCTAATTACAAGGCGGACAAAGGACTTCGGCTCGACCTCTTCGCGGGCATACTTGGGGTGCCGGAATCAGAAGTCAGAGCGAACTTCGAGCGCTACGGGCTCCTAGATGAGCGGGTCCGCTTTCTGCCGGGCTGGTTCAAGGACACCCTGCATGATGCCCCGATTGATCGCATCGCCGTATTGCGACTCGACGGCGATCTCTACGAATCAACCATGCAAGCGCTCGACGCGCTCTATCCGAAATTGTCCCCCGGGGGATTCTGCATCATTGATGACTACTCCATTCCAGCCTGTCGGCAAGCCGTTGCGGATTACCGTGCGAAACACGGAGTGTCCGGGGAGATCACTGACATAGATGGGACTGGTGTGTTTTGGCGCAAATGATCAAACGACTGGTCAGGGTCCCCACACCGATAAGGCTAGACTCTCGGCGATGAAGATCGTGCTAGCAAGCTACGGGACTCGCGGCGAAGTGGAGCCCGGCGTCGCGCTCGGCCGCGAACTGCTGCGCAGAGGACACGACGTACGCATGGCCGTCCCCCCTAACCTGATCAGCTTGGCCGAGTCGGCTGGGGTAGCGGCGGTCCCGTACGGGTTGGATACGCGGGCGCCGCTGGAAGCAGTGCGCAAATTGTTTACGTTGTTCTTTCGCAAACCCTGGAGATTTCGGGAGCTGCGCAGCTTGTGGCTGGAGAACCGGGAGTTCGGTAACCAGTGCTGGAACGAAACAAGCACCGAACTGATGTCGCTGACCGACGGTGCCGACCTGCTGGTCACCGTCGTGGGACCCGAGCCGGCCGCCGCCAACATCGCGGAATATTACGATATTCCGTTTGCCACCCTGCATCCCATCCCGATGCGAATAAACGGACAGGTCGTGCCATTCCTGCCCGCGGGCTTGAGTCGTTACGTGATGACGCTATCCGAGTGGCTGGCTTGGCGTGTGGAGAAGAAGCTCGATGACCCACATCGCCAACAGTTGGGTCTACAGGAAGCGACTGGCCCCGCGTCGCGACGGATCGCAAAGCGCGGATCCCTAGAAATCCAAGCCTACGATGAGGCGTGCTTCCCTGGGCTAGCAGCCGAATGGGCGAAATGGAATGGCCAGCGGCCATTTGTCGGTGCGTTGACTCTGGAGCTGCCGACGGTGGCCGATAACGAAGTGGCGGCATGGATAGCGGCAGGAAAACCGCCAATTTACTTCGGCTTTGGCAGCATACCCGTCAAGGCCCCTGCCGCGACGCTCGCGATGATCGGCGAGGCCTGTGCCGAGTTAGGAGAGCGAGCGTTAGTTTGCGCCGGTTGGAGCGACTTAACCGGGATTGGTCATCCCGACCACGTCAAGGTGGTGGGCGCGGTGAGTCATGCGGAAATCTTTCCTGCCTGCCGTGCAGTCGTTCACCACGGTGGTGCAGGTACCACCGCCGCAGGTCTGCGCGCCGGAGTGCCCACGTTGATCCTATGGACGTTGGGCGATCAACCGCTGTGGGGAGATCGGGTCAAACGACTGAAGGTTGGCACCGCGCGGCGCCTATCGACCACCACGCGGAAATCGCTCGTTGCGGACCTGCGTACGGTCCTGGCCCCGGATTACGTCACCCGAGCTCGCGAATTCGCCTCCCGCATGACCAAACCTGCGGAAAGCGTTACGAACGCGGCCGATCTCGTGGAGAATCTTGCTCGATCGAGACGTGTTGGCTGACCGACGGGCGGTGGACCACGGAGCCGATCGCACGGGGCCGAGCGTCGCCGCAGTCCTCGGCGTGGGTCAACAGGACCACATCTGACCGCAGACTCGCCGTGGATGACGATATGACCGACCAGTGGCTCCCGCGTTCGTGTGATACTTGTCCCGTCGTCAGGATGGCTGAGTGGTGGAAATGATGGAGGCGCGGATCATTGCGCTCTGTCGGTGGTATATACGTTTTCTGCGCACCGACAAAGAAAGCGTTGGTCTCACCGAGCAATGGGCGCGCAAGGTCCTACTTATCTTGCCGTTCTATGCAGTGTCTTTCTTTCTGTACCTCCGCGTGGCATTGCGGGGACCACTGATCCTTGATTGCACCACCGAAGACGGTATACGCGTTCGCTGTCGGCCACCAGATCTCATCCAGATGTACCTATATCTGTTCGGCACCTGGGAGCCTGATATGGCGGCATTCATGCGGCGCCGATTGCGACTGGGCGACACCTTCATCGACGTCGGTGCGAACATCGGGTGCGTAAGTGCATTGGCCAGCAGATTGGTCGGTCCCAGCGGAATCGTAGTCGCGATTGAGCCCTCTCCTCCGGTCATAGCCGCGTTGCAGGAAACCGTGTCACTCAACGGCCTGACGAATGTCCGCGTGGTGACCGCCGCGGTGTCAGACCGCGAGGATGATCTACCGCTGTTCGCGGGGCCAAGCTCCAACATCGGCCTGACGACGACCGTCGCCCATGGCGGACTTCGCGAACAGGGCCTAGTACGGGCAGCACCGCTCGGTTCGCTCGTGAGCCAAGCCGAACTGGCGACCGCGCGACTAATCAAGATCGACGTGGAAGGCGCGGAAGACCGCGTGCTCGCCGGGATGCTAGCGCTCGTCGACGCGCTCGCCGCTGACGCGGAATTGGTGGTCGAGTTGTCACCGAGTTGGTGGAGCGATAAGACGCTGCGCCCAATTGACGTGTTACGACCCTTCCTCGACAGAGGCTTTCACGTCTACTTGCTGCCGAACGAATACTGGCCGTGGCGTTACCTATGGCCGAGGAACGTCAGCGCGCCACAGCGGCTTCGCGACTTAACAGTCCTGCAGCGCGTGACTCGGCTCGACATCGTGCTATCGCGCTGCGACACCGATGCGCTGTGACGTGAAACGTCGGCGCGTGCCGCACCACACGGCGAATCATTCGGCGCGCACGGCTCCGCCAATCAGCCAGCCTGCCCGAAGCAGGCACTTCGATGAGTTCTCCCGCGAATGCCATACTGGCATGCCGCCTTTGGTGCCGCGGCCTCGGTGATGCACAACTGTGGCGGTCGTTTAGCTGCAGTGTGCTTCAGGCCCCCCTAAGCTGAAATGCGGAAATCCGAAGGTCGCTGAGTCCTTCAGCCTCTGTAGTCAATCGCGGCAGGATCAGCTGCACTTCGCCACCGGCCTCAACCACATCATCCCCGCCCTGCGTGTGGTGACAGCAATAAAGCCGCTTGACTGAGTGACTCGCGTCTGCGACGGCTAGAGCGCATGACCACATTGTTCGTCGGGGTTCAGACGAAGATCCGTAACCCACCTCTACAGCGTTCCCCACGCAGATATGACTAGAATCCCCGTGATGAAATTCGTGCTCGCATTTTATGGAAGTCGCGGTGATATCGAGCCTTGCGTCGCTGTCGGCCGTGAACTGCTACGGCGCGGGCACGAGGTGCGCATGGCTGTCTCGTCCGACCTGGTTGGCTTTGCCGAATCTGTCGGGCTCTCGGCGGTTGGCTACGGGCCGGATTCACGAGCCTGGCACGACTTACACAGCAACTTCATGATGCAGGTGTTCCGCAACTTCTGGAAGGTCCGGGATCTGATCAGGTTGGGGCGTCGAGACTGGGAGTTTTTCGTCCAGTTCTGGGAGGAGGCCAACGCGACCCTGACCTCCCTGGCAGACGGGGCCGACCTGGTGTTCACCGATGCGGGTTTCGACCAGCCTGTTATCAACGTCGCGGAGTTTTACGGCATTCCGTTGGCGACACTGCATACCTCCCCGCTACGGGCCAACAGCAAGTTGGCCCGGCCTTCCCCGCTGATCCGCTCTGCAATGACGATATCCAATTGGCTGGTTTCACGATTGGAGAAGAAACTCGACAACGCGCAGCGTCGTGAACTGGGCTTGCCGAAGGCCACCGGCCGAGCGTCCCGACGTATCGTCGCACGCGGGTCGCTGGAAATTCAGGCCTACGATGAGGCCTTGTTTCCCGGGCTGGCCGACGAATGTGCAAAGTGGAACGGCCAGCGGCCCTTGGTTGGTGCGCTGACGCTGCAGATGCCAGCGGAAGACGATGAGGAGGCCGCCTCCTGGATAGCGGCGGGAAAGGCACCGATTTTCTTCGGGTTTGGCAGCACACCAGTAAAGTCCCCAGCCGAAACGCTGGCGATGATCAGCGCGGCCTGCGCACAGCTAGGCGAGCGGGCGCTGGTGTGCGCGGCCGGGACTGACTACAGTGGCGTGCCGCCTTCCGAGCATGTCAAAGTCGTGCGCGCACTCAATTTCGCGTCGATCTTTCCCGCGTGCCGCGCGGTCGTGCACCACGGTGGCACTGGGACGACTGCCGCCGGTCTGCGCGCTGGAGTTCCTACGTTAATCCTTTCGACGTGGCTCGATCAGTTGGTGTGGGGAGACCGCATCAAACAACTGAAAGTGGGTACCACCCAGCCTTTTTCGAGCACAACACAGCAGTCGCTCGTTGAGGATCTGCGCACCATCTTAGCCCCGGACTACGTCGTGCGGGCTCGCGAATTCGCCGCCCGGATGACCAATCCAGCCGAAAGCGTTGCCGCCGCTGCCGATCACGTGGAAAAGGCAGCTCGCCAGGGGGTTGTGAACTGATACTGAAGGCGGATCGTCGCCATGATCGTTCCACCACGGCCGCGGCGGCTGAGCCTTTCTTGATTCGCTGAGTGCCTGCCACCGACTGCTAGCATCAGGTCCGTGTCTGGACAGGCGGCGCCGGTGCGGATCGGCATTCTGGGCGCCGCGCGCATAGCGCCATTGGCGCTGATCATGCCCGCCAGGGAAAACAACGAGGTCGTCGTGGCGGCGGTCGCGGCACGCGACGTATCCCGTGCCAGAGATTTTTCCACCAAGTACGGCATCTCCCGGATACACGACAGTTACGAGGCGCTGATCGCCGATCCAGACGTCGATGCTGTCTACATCCCGTTGCCGAACAGCTTGCACGGCCGCTGGACCCGAGCGGCGCTCACCGAAGGCAAGCACGTCCTGTGCGAAAAGCCGTTCACCGCCAACGCCGCAGAGGCCCGCGAAATCACGGAACTGGCCAAGAAGTCGGACCGGGTCGTGATGGAGGCATTCCACTACCGCTATCACCCGTTGGCGTTGCGAATGGAGGAGGTCATCGCCTCAGGGGAGCTGGGCAAGCTGCAGCGGGTGGAGTCCAGCTTCTGCTTCCCGTTGCCGAAGTTCTCCGACATCCGCTACGACTACTCCCTCGCCGGTGGTGCGACAATGGATGTCGGTTGCTATGCGGTGCACATGGTTCGTACGTTCGGTGGTTCGACTCCGGAAGTCGTTTCGGCACAGGCGAAGTTACGCGATCCCATGGTGGATCGAGCCATGACGGCGGAGTTGCGCTTTGCAGGCGGGCACACCGGTCGGGTCCGCTGCTCGATGTGGTCGTCGAACCTGCTGCAGTTGAGCGCCAAAGTGGTCGGTGACCACGGTGAATTGCGTTTGCGCGCACTGAATCCGATGGCCCCGTTCCGGCGGCTATCAATTAGATCGGCGAATGGCAAGCGGGTAGAGCGCTTCCCGACTCGCTCCTCCTACGCCTATCAGCTCGACGCCTTCGCTGCCGCGGTGTTGCGCGGGGAGCCGGTGAAGACGACGCCACAAGACGCGATCGAGAACATGATCGTCATCGATGGAATCTACCGCGCAGCGGGCCTTCCGCCCCGCGAGCCGGCTTGAACGCCGATTCCATTCGGCCCGTTGACATCTGCGAGCACAAATTAGCTGGCAAAATGCATCTGATTGACGTGGTCGGCGACCCGCAAGGCGTTCGCGGCGACAGTCAAGCTCGGGTTCAAACCGGTGCTGGAAGGGAAGAACGAACTGTCCACCACGTAGAGGTTGTCTACTTCGTGCGCTCGATTCTGCGGGTCGAGCACACTGGTTTTGGGATCGGCACCAAAGCGGCATGTGCCGCAGACGTGGCCTAGGGCCTCGTTGTCTTGAGCGCCCCGCAGGATGATCTTGCGAAACGGCTTGAATACTTCGTTCAACCGCCGCAAGAACTCGTCGCGGCGCTCGATCTCACCTGGATGCAGGCGGTACTGAATTCGCAGCCGCTGACGGCCGTTGGAGCCGGGCCGATCGCTTGGTAGGACGCGGTTGTCCAAATAGGGCAGGTCTTCCATGAGTGGTGCCAGCACCAAGCCGCCGGTGAAGAACCGCTCGTAGACGCGGCGCGCCGCCGGACTCACAAGGCGCAGCCCCGTTGCCTTCCAGCCGGGGCGGTTGGTCATCATCTCGATGGGCGGCATCGCGCCGAAAGACTGCACGGTGCCATACTTCTGACCCTCGCAGAAGTAGAAGTCGTTCAGTCCGATCTCCTTGTTCGGGGCGGTGATCCTGCTGCCGGACTGGGGCCAGATCTCGATCAGGTCGATCAGGTGACGCATCAAGTTGCGTCCCACCCAGTCCGAGCCGTTGGCCAACCCGGCCGGCCAATCACCCGAGCGGGAATTGAGCAACAACACCGGGGTGGCCAGCGCACCGGCGGCCAGCACCACAACCTTCCCCTTTAGTGCCAGCATGCCTGAACGGCTTTCGCAGATCACCTGCCGAACCTCGTTGTGGTCGGCGTCCAAGCGCACGACCCGACTTTCCGCCAGTAGGTGCGCGCCGTGTTCGGTGACGGCAGGCAGCACGCAGTTGCGAGCGGCGTCGTTCTTGCACGACTGCTGACAGAGATAGCTATGGCAGGAGGCACAACCATCGGTGTAATCACAGGCCATCGGAAGGTGGTACGGATGGAGTCCCAAGCCTGTCAGATAGTCGACCAGCCGCTGATTGTCGGGCGAAAACGGTGGCGCCGCGGGAAGACCGGCCTCGGCCGACTCCGGCCGCAGGGGATCGGGCTGGCCGCGTACCCCGAGTAGCTTCTCGGCCGCCGCATACCAGGGCCGCAACTGGTCGTAGGTGATCGGCCAGGCCTCCGGCACTGTGGACTCGCCGGGCTCGCGGAAGTCTTGGCGCGGAGTGAAATCGCGAACGAAGAATCGCTCGCAGGCCATGCCATAGATGGCCGACGACCCCCCCGTCCCGCTGCCGAGGAACGGCACGAAGCGCCGCGTGAAGCGCCGGCTGATGTCTTCGATCTCGTCCGTTGAGCGTCCCGCGCGCGCCAGGGCGTCGTGGTATGCCTCGATCGAGCGGCCTGCCCGCGGCTCGGCCACTTCCGGCAGCACAGAGCGAATCGTGCCCGGAGTGCCCGGCAGGGTGGAGCGCCCCTTTTCGACGAACAGCACAGTGCGGCCGGACCGGGCCAGCGAGTAGCCCAGCATCCCGCCCCCCATGCCGGTGCCCACGACAATCGCGTCCCACACAACGCGTTCCGCCTCACGCGCGCTCAGCTGGCCGTTAGCCAAGTTGAGCTCCTAACTGCAGACGGTTGAAGATCCCGCGGTTCGCGAACCACGCGAGTATATCTATCGCCACCACCCGCCATATCGGTCAACGAACCAGCAATAATGACGAGACCCCTGACGTCGTCCCCGTACCGGGGAAGTGGAAGGCTGAGACCTGCAATGAAGTTTGTGCTGGCGACCTATGGCACTCGCGGTGATATCGAACCTTCGGTTGCCATCGGCCGTGAACTGCTGCGCCGCGGACACGAGGTGCACATGGCCGTCCCACCCGACCTGGTTGGATTCGCCGAGTCGGCCGGGCTGACGGCGGTCGCTTACGGGCTGGAGACCCAGGCCTGGCTGGACGCGTATCGCAACTTCTGGACGGCGGTCTTTCGCAACTTCTGGAACATCCCCGAGCTGCGCAGGTTATGGCCCGAACTCTGGGAGCCGCTGACCCGGTGCTGGCAGGAGATCACCACGACGCTGACAGGGTTGGCGGACGGGGCCGACTTGCTCTTCACCGGATTGAGTTTCCAACAGGCGGCCGCCAATGTCGCTGAATATCACGACATTCCACTGGCGACGTTGCATTACCTCCCCGTGCAAGCCAACGGCCGACTGCTGCCATTCCTGCCGGGACCATTAGGCCGCTCCGCGATGCGTCTGTACGACTGGATGAGTTGGCGGATGGACAAGAAGCTCGAGGACGGACAACGCCAGGAATTGGGACTGCCGAAGGCCACCCGCCCGGCATCAGGACGCATCGCCGAACGTGGCTGGCTGGAGATCCAGGCCTACGACGAGGCGTGCTTTCCCGGGCTGGCGGCCGAATGGGCGAAGTGGGATGGCCAGCGGCCCTTCGTCGGAGCGCTCACGCTGGAACTGCCGACGGAGGCCGATGAGGAGGTCACGTCCTGGATCGACGCCGGAACACCGCCGATCTTCTTCGGCTTCGGCAGCATGCCAGTCGAGTCTCCCGGCGACATGATCGCCATGATCGGCGCGGCCTGCGCCCGGCTGGGCGAGCGGGCGCTGATAGGTGCCGGCTGGAGCGACTTCAGCGACGTCCCAGCGTTCGAGCATGTCAAGGTCGTGGGTACGGTGAATTTCGCGACGATCTTTCCGGCTTGCCGCGCGGTCGTGCACCACGGCGGTGCGGGGACCACGGCCATCGGCCTACGAGCCGGAATCCCCACGCTGATCCTGTCGATGGACGTCAATCAAACACTTTGGGGAGTACAGGTCAAACGATTGAAAGTGGGTGCTGCCCGGCGCTTTTCCAGCACGACTCAGGATTCGCTGGTCCAGGATCTGCGCACCATCCTGGCTCCGGAATACGCCGCGCGGGCGCGCGAGTTGGCCGCCCGGATGTCCACACCGGCCGAAAGCGTCGTGGCCGCCGCCGATCACGTCGAAAAGGCGGCTCGTCCGAGAGGCGTTGGCTGATCGGCCACGCCCGTCAGATTTGATCTCGGAACGTACCTCGCCCGTCCGCGCGATCGCGTGCTGCAGAGGGCGATTCGGGCTGTTGGTCGATCCATCCGAGCAGCGCGCGCAGGCCGTCATTCAGCGCCCACTTCGGATGCCAATGGAGGTCCTTCTTCGCCGGCTCGATGACGCAACTCGCGGCGCGCACGTCACCGTCGCGGAATTTCGGCACGACAATCGGTTCCGGGGCTTCGCAGATGGCGGCAATCTTGCGGGCCAGCTCATGGATGGTTGTTGCGGTGCCCGACCCAATGTCGAGGCAGCGCTGCTGCTCGGTCGCAGGGGTCTGCACCGCCGCGAACAGCGCGTCGATGACATCATCGATGAAGACGAAATCGCGCACGATCCCCCCGTCTTCGTAGACCTCCAACGGACGACGCTCGCGCGCCAACCGTGCGAAGAGAGTGACTATTCCGGTGTACGAATTAGTCAGCGACTGGCCCGGCCCGTAGACATTCTGCAGTCGCAGCACACTGAGATTGGTGTCATTGGAGGCCGCCCAGGCCGCCAATATGTGCTCTTGGGCGAGCTTGGTCGCGCCGTAGATATTGGTGGGCCGGGGCTGCGTCCGCCCTGCACAGCTCGGAACCGGAGTCGCCGGTTCGTCGTTGACACCCTTGGGATCCCAGACGCCAGCCAGCAGTTGTGCGTGGCTGCGCGCCCGCGGGTAAAAGGTTTGCGCGCCGCACTGCCAAGCACCTTCGCCGTAGACGGCCCGTGACGAGGCCAACACGAGTTGGTCGGGAACGTGTGCTGAGCGGCTCAGCGCGTCAAGGAGCTGGGTGGTGCCCACCACGTTGACCGAGCCGTGGCGTGTCGCTTCGGAAAGCGACTGTGCCGTTCCTGTCTCCGCCGCCAGATGGACGATCTGAGAAGGGCGAAACAGCCGAAGCACCGCGTCGCAGTCAGGTGCATGAGTGACATCGCCGGTGAACAGTTGCACGCTCGGCGGAAGGCCGAGGGCTCGGCGTTCGCCATGCACCTGCGGGTGCAGGACATCCATCACCGCGACGTCGTAGCCGGCTTTCAGGAGACGGCGGGCGAGCCCGCATCCAATGAATCCCGCTCCACCAGTGACGAGCACGGATGTTGACAAGAGCCGAAGCCTCCGGTTCGTCTGCGTGGCAAGTCGATGAATTGCACGCGTCCTCGAGTGCGGTCCGCGTTGATCGTATATGGCGCGCCTCCGCCGTCGTCTAAGTCCGACGCTGAAGCGCAAGGTCAGCTCGGCGCCAGGACGAGCCCGCGCTGTAGCGTTGAGGGGCCAGCAAAGGTCCTCGATCGGCCGCCGCGTGAAGCGATGCGGCCAGCCGGCTTGGTTTTCAATTCGTTAAAGGCGCGGGTAGGGTGATGTTTCTGAGCAGCTGACCCGGGAGTGGCACGTTGTGGCTCGCAGGTATCGAAGTCCGCGAAATGTTAGAGGAGGGGGCGAATCACGCGATGAACTTGCACCGGTTTGCAACGGAATGCGTGGCGTCGTCTAATCCACCGCTGCCGAGGCCCCTAAGCTGCTGCGCCGCGGGGACGACCGATGAGCGAGTGTATTGCTTGGCTTCGTCGAGGTGTCGGAGCTTGTCAGAGGTCGCTAAGGGTGGGTAGTTGGGCCCCGCAGAAAATGGCGGACGAATTTTAAAGTGTATATTTGCCTCCTTCTGGAGGACCGTACGGGCGTTGTCAAACGCCCCGACGCCGGGGAGGATTGCCGGGTGAAACGAATCAAGGCCGTGCAGCAAGCGCTCGACGCGCGAACGAAGCCCGTCTACCTGGAGATCGGCGTCGAGTACGGGCGAGCGTTCCGTCGCATTAGCGCCGACGAGAAGATTGCCGTCGACCCGGCGCTCAAGGTCTCGCCTCGGTCCCGCAAGGCCGCCGAAGCGAAGGCGCGTAGCACTCACTACTTCGAAATGACCAGCGATGACTTCTTTGCGAATGAGTCGGCCTTCCTCGAGAATCGCGGCATCGACGTCGCCCTGATCGACGGCCTCCACACCTATCAGCAGGTTCTGCGAGACGTCGACAACACTCTGCGTTATCTGACCGACGACGGCGTCATCGTGCTGCACGACTGCAACCCGGCAAGCGCCGCGATCGGCTTTCCCGCGGAGTCGATGGAAGATTTTCAGGCGCAGCACCACTGGTGGAACCTCTTTTGGAGCGGCGATGTCTGGAAGGCGATCGTCTATCTGCGCAGCACTCGCGATGACCTCCAGATCGCGGTGTTGAATTGCGACTTCGGTGTCGGGCTTCTGCGAAGGGGAACTCCGGAATCGCGGTTGTCTTACACGCCAGAGCAGATCGAGTCGATGAGTTATGAGGATCTCGCGGCCGACCGGAAGCGCATGCTGAACTTGAAGCCCCCGAGGTACCTTCGCGAATTTCTGGCATCTGAGCGCCGAATAGCCCCTAACTAAACCCCACCAGGACAAGCGCAACCTCGGTGGAGATCGCGCTGCGTCAGGAGGACTGATGGGCGCGAACAGGAACGGCGAACCTGTCCGGCGCAACGGCATTGCGTGTGGTCGCCGGAATTGGTACGGAGGTCTCGAAGGGCCCACCGGCTGTCTGGCACCCAAGCGTAGCGGCGGCCGGAGTCACGGTACATAGTCGACCGGCCAGCGGAGCTCGTTCAGTGGTTCTTACGGGCATAGGCTGCGGATGTGGCCGGGAGCGTCACTCCTGAGATGCCGGATGCTAAAGGACACTTTGACGCACGTCGGTGAGATTTTGTCAAAAATTCCTTAAGTATGCACCATGCTGCCGAGGTAACGGTGCTTTTCCCTCGCACGCCTTACTTATTGTGTGCTTATTAAGTACTTAGTTGATCGTTCGCTGCATTGCCTCGTGATTCGGTGGTGGCTGAGGCTGGACGACTCGACAGATTGAAAGCGCTGCCAAACGCAAGCTGCGGTGCAAAACACTTTCTCGGCGCTTCTACGGTAGCACCGATCGTGCTACGGGAAGTGGTGGGTAATCGTGTATAGAGTTGTACAAAAGTTATCAATTTGTGCCTTTTTCTGCACATTGAGTAATGTCGGATGCCCAGGCCCAGACGACGTAATGAACTCCAGTTGGGAGACGGCCGTATCAAACTCGAGTTTCGCGGCGATACATGCCATATGACATTGCTCTTCTCATCGACAGCCGCCTCGGCTCTAGTTTCGCTGCACAAGCAGATCCATGCTTCGACCCGCAACGGCTGCGCAACGGTTGCCGCCCGCTCGGTTCGACGCATAACGATCAGGTACCGGCCGGTATGAGGTTTCTGATGTTTCACCGCGTCCAGCGTGGGCTACGCAAGTGCACGGGGTGTACCGGGGAGGGTGCGGCACGGTTAGCGGTGGCAAAGTGGTGTTCGCTCGGGACTGGTTAACGCAATGCTCATTGATCTTGATGCGCTGCGGCTGGGCTAAGACGCCTTCTAGGTGCCCCGAAATCATCGTTGCAGGCCACGGCATTGTCGGTTGGTATCGACCGTTACTTGCGTCTCACCCGAATTGCGATCTGCGCCACGAAGATGGTTTACTGAATCGCAGTGGCAGTCCACGCCAGAGACTTTGCCCAAAGGCCGGACCGACCTTATCGGCCTGCAGTATGGTTGGAGCGGTTCCACCCCGTCGACTACGTCTGGAGAACTGTGAGCATCAACCCTTTTGACGACGACAATGGCACGTTCTTCGTCTTGGTCAACGACGAGGAGCAACACAGCCTTTGGCCGACGTTCGCCGACGTGCCTCCCGGGTGGAGCGTGGTTTACGGAGAAGCGGATCGGGCGGCGTGCCTTGAGTACATCGAGCAGAACTGGCCTGACATAAGGCCGAAGAGCTTGCGTGACAGGCTCGCCACTGGTCGCACCGTCGATAAATAGACACTTATATTCGGGGCTTTGGGGGAGTTGGATGAAATTCGACGACCGCGCACTTCCGCTAACGCGGGCTCAGCTGGACATTTGGCTTGCGCAAGAAACGGGTCATTCCGGTACCGAGTGGCAAGTTGGTCTACTCGTGAAAATCGGAGGCGCGGTCGATCGTGGTGCCCTTGAGTGGGCGATTCGCCGGGTGGTGCGAGAAGCGGAACCTCTTCGAATTAGCTGCTTCGAAGTTGATGGTCAGGTTCTCCAGAGGCCGATGGATTATCCAGATGTCCCGCTCGAATTTCATGACCTGAGCTCATCTCGCCATCCTGCGGGTGCCGTGCAGGAGATGGCTTCCTCAATCCAACGCACTCCGATGGCGTGGGGCGGCCCCCTGTTCAAATTCGCGTTGTTTCAGACCGGGGCCGAGGAATTTTACCTATTTGCGTGCTTGCACCACATAGTGGTAGATGGAACCGGCATCGCGTTGGTCGGCCAGAGGATCGCAACTGTTTACTCTGCGCTTCTTTCTGGAGAACCTATCCCTCCTGCCTTCTTTGGGTCCTTGCAGGAATTGGTCGATTGTGAGTCGGAGTACGAGGCGTCGACCGAATATCTTGAAGATCAGGCCTACTGGGTTGAAAACCTGCCGCTCGAGAGCGAAGTCCGCTACCGGTTGCCGGAAACCGGGAGTGACCGAGATCCGTACCAATTCTCCGCGCCGGTGCAATTAGATCCAGTGATCCTTCGGCGGGTTGAAGAATTGTCTCACCTGTGGGATGTTCCTCGGTCATCGGTCATCACCGCGGCGTGCGCAATGTTGGTCCGTGGATGGCACGCCGAGGACTCGGAGGTCGTGCTCGACTTCCCGGTCAGCAGGCGAGTACGTCCGGAGTCTAAGACGCTTCCAGGGATGGTTGCGGGCGTCGTGCCCTTGATGTTGAGCGTTTCGCCGACGTCGACAGTTGCCGCTTTCTGTAAGCAGGTGGACGCCCGCATCCGGGAAACGTTGCAGCATCAGCGCTTTCCGGTGCAATCCCTCGAGCGCAAGGCCCGCGCAGGGTGGCCAGTCGGGCGGGTGGCTGTCGATTTCTTCCCGACTTCATTCGCGCTGGACTTCGGTGGCGTGTCGGCGTCGGCGTCGATGACGAATTCAGGCCTCGTGGGCAGCTTCGGTCTGGTCTTCTCCGGTGCGGGTGACGAGGTCTTCCTGAGCACGTTGGGCGCTGGCGGACAGCCGTTTTCGAATCGCGACGTCTGCGATCTAGCTGAGCGGCTGCAGGCGGTGTTGGCGGCAATGACGGCCGACCCGTCGCGACGGTTGTCGTCGATCGATGTGCTGGATTCTGCGGAGCAGGCTCGGCTGGATCGGTGGGGGAACACCGCACTGCTGGCACGACCTGCGAGTCCGCAGATGTCGGTTCCGGAGATGCTCGCCGCGCAGGTGGCGGCGTCCCCCGACGCGGTGGCGCTGGTGTGTGGGGAGCGTTCGTGGACGTATCGCGGACTGGACGAGGCGTCGAATCGGCTGGCGAACCTGTTGGTTGGACGGGGTGTCGAGCCTGGGGCTTGTGTGGCGCTGCTGTTTTCTCGGTCGGCTGAGGCGATCGTATCGATGTTGGCGGTGCTGAAAGCCGGGGCGGCCTATCTGCCGATCGACCCGGCGCTCCCGGCAGCGCGGATGGAGTTCATGCTCGCCGATGCCGCGCCGATCGCCGCGATTACCACCGCGAGTGTGGCCGATCGGCTGGATGGGTGCGATCTGCTGGTCATCGATGCCGAAGACCCACAGATTGATACCCAACCGAGCACCGGACTGTCAGTGCCGGCCGCCGACGATCTCGCCTACATCATCTACACTTCGGGCACGACTGGTGTCCCGAAGGGCGTTGCCATTACCCACCGCAACGTGACCCGGCTGATGGCGTCGCTGGTTGCCACCAGCTTGCCGCAGGGTCCCGGGCAGGTGTGGTCCCAGTGGCACTCCTACAGCTTCGACATCTCCGGCTGGGAGATCTTCGGTGCGCTTCTGCGTGGCGGACGGTTGGTGGTGGTGCCCGAAGCGGTGGCTAGTTCCCCGGAGCACTTCCGCGCGTTGCTCGTCACCGAAAAGGTCAGCGTGTTGAGCCAGACGCCATCGGCGGTCGGGATGCTCTCCCCCGAGGGCCTGGAGTCGGTGGCCCTACTGGTGGGCGGCGAGGCCTGCCCCGCTGATGTGGTGGATCGGTGGGCCCCTGAGCGGGTGATGATCAATGAGTACGGCCCGACCGAGACCACGATGTGGGTGGCGCTCAGTGCACCGCTGGCAGCGGGTTCGGGTGCGCCGCCGATCGGCACGCCGCTGCCGGGTTCGGCGTTGTTCGTGCTGGACGGATGGTTGCGCCCAGTGCCCGCCGGGGTGGTCGGTGAGTTGTATGTCGCAGGCGAGCAGGTCGGCTGCGGATACTGGCGGCGGCCCGGTTTGACCGCCTCGCGATTTGTGGCCTGCCCGTTCGGGGCTGCCGGAGAACGGATGTATCGCACCGGAGACCTGGTGTTTTGGGGCGACGACGGGCAGCTGCAGTATCTGGGGCGTGCCGATGAGCAGGTCAAGATCCGCGGGCATCGCATTGAACTTGGTGAAATCCAAACCGCGCTAGCCGAACTGGAAGGCGTGGAGCAGGCAGTGGTGGTCGCCCGCGAGGACCGGCCCGGCGACAAGCGCCTGGTGGGTTATGTTACCGGAACCGTGGATCCGGCCGAGGTCCGATCGGCACTGGCCGAGCGGCTGCCTGCGTACATGGCGCCGTCCGCGGTGGTCTTATTGGAAGCGCTGCCATTGACGGTCAATGGCAAGCTTGACAAGCGGGCCTTGCCCGCACCCGAGTATCAGGACGCCGATCTTTACCGAGCCCCCGGCGACGCACTCGAGGAGATATTAGCGGGTATTTACTCCGAGGTTCTCGGCCTCGAGAGGGTCGGCGTCGACGACTCCTTCTTTGATCTCGGCGGCGACAGCATTTTGGCGATGCGTCTGGTCGCGGGAGTTAACGCGAGTCTGGATGCCGGTCTTTCGGTGCGCAGTGTCTTCGAGGCTCCCACGGTTGCCGAGTTGGCGCCCCGAATCGGTGCCGAGGGGCGGCGGGGATTTGAGCCGTTGGTGGCGGTGGAGCGCCCCGCGGTGGTTCCGTTGTCGTTCGCCCAGAACCGATTGTGGTTCATCGACCAGTTGCAGGGGCCTTCGGCGACTTACAACATGGCGGTGGCGTTGCGGCTGAATGGCCACCTGGATGTCGAGGTGCTGGGTCAAGCGATGGCGGATGTGGTGCGCCGCCATGAGAGCCTGCGCACGCTGTTCCCAGCGCCTGGGGGGATGCCTCACCAACTGGTGGTGCCGGCTGCATGGGCCGAATTTGGTTGGCAGGTTGTCGATGCCACTGACTGGCCGGCAACCCGGCTGGAGATGGCCGTCGAGGAGGCAGCCCGCTACTCGTTTGACTTGAGCACCGAGATTCCATTGCGCGCGACGCTGTTCCGTGTCAATGACGATGAGCATGTAATGGTGGCGGTGGTCCACCATATTGCCGCCGACGGGGCGTCGATCTCTCCGCTCGTGGCTGATTTGGGTATGGCTTATGCCAGCCGTTGCGCGGGACAAGCCCCGGGGTGGGCGCCGCTGGCGGTGCAGTACGCGGATTACACGCTGTGGCAGCGTGCGCAGCTGGGTGATCTCGACGACAGCGACAGTCGCATCGGCGCACAGCTGGCCTTCTGGCAGGACACCTTGGCCGGAATGCCTGAACGGCTGCAGCTACCGACCGATCGCCCATACCCGCCGGAGGCCGATTACCGCGGCGCCAGCGTGGCGGTCAACTGGCCGGCCGAGTTGCAACAGCGGGTTGCGCGGGTGGCTCGCGAACACAATTCGACCAGTTTCATGGTGATGCAGGCCGCGTTGGCGGTCTTGTTGTCGAAGATCAGCGGGAGCAGCGATGTGGCAGTGGGCTTCCCGATCGCCGGGCGACATGATCCCGTGTTGGACGAACTGGTGGGCTTTTTCGTCAACACCTTGGTTCTTCGGGTCGACTTGGCTGGGGATCCCAACGTGCTCGAGGTGCTCGATCAGGTGCGCCATCGCAGCCTCGCGGCCTACGAGCACCAGGACGTGCCCTTCGAGGTGCTGGTAGAGCGGCTCAATCCGACCCGCAGCTTGGCGTATCACCCGCTGGTGCAGGTCGTGTTGGCCTGGCAGAACTTCGCTGGGCAGGGGGGCGGTCCCGCCAGCGGGCTCGCCTTGGGCGATGTGCACGTCACCGAGATGCCGGTGGACACCCGCACGGCCCGAATGGATCTGACGTTCTCTCTGGGGGAACGCTGGACACCAGCAGGGGAGCCCGCCGGGATTTCCGGCGAGGTCGAATTCCGCACCGATGTCTTCGACGCGGCCAGCATCGAGGCGTTGATCGAGCGGCTGCGGCGGGTACTGGTGGCCATGACCGCCGATTCGGGCAGGCGTTTGTCGTCGGTGGACCTGCTGGACGTCGGTGAGCACGCGCGGCTGGATTGGTGGGGCAACCGCGCTGTGTTGGCTCGGCCTGTTGCGGCGGCGTCGATTCCCGGAGTGTTCTCTGCGCAGGTGGCGCATGCCGCAGAGGCGGTGGCGCTCGTGTGTGAGGGTCGGTCGTGGACATATCGGGAGTTGGACGAGGCCTCGAACCGATTGGCGCACTTGTTGGTGGGGCAGGGTGCTGGGCCGGGTCAGTCGGTGGCGCTGATGTTTTCACGCTCGGCTGAGGCGGTCGTCTCGATTCTGGCGGTGCTGAAGTCCGGCGCGGCTTATTTGCCGATTGATCCGGCTTTGCCAACGGCGCGGATGCAGTTCATGGTCGCTGATGCGACGCCGGTGGCGGCGCTGACGACAGAGGGATTGGCTGGGCGCCTCGGTGACTGTGACGTTTTGGTCATCGATGTTGACGACCCGCGTCTCGACGCTTGTCCGGTCACGCCGTTGGCGCCGCCGGCGCCCGACGACTTGGCTTACGTGATTTACACCTCGGGCACCACGGGTGTGCCCAAAGGGGTGGCGGTGGCGCACCGCAATGTGACGCAGTTGGTGGAATCGTTGCCGTCGGGGTTGGCGCCGGCACCCGAGTTGGTGTGGTCGCAGTGGCATTCGTACAGCTTCGATGTGTCAGTGTGGGAGATTTTCGGGGCGCTGCTGAACGGTGGACGGCTGGTGGTGGTGCCTGAGTCAGTGGCGCGTTCGCCGGAGGATTTTCATGCGTTGCTGGTTGAGCAGCGGGTGAGTGTCTTAGGTCAGACTCCTTCTGCGGTGGGGATGTTGTCGCCGCAGGGGTTGGAGTCCACGGCCTTGATGGTGGCCGGTGAGGCGTGTCCGGCCGAGGTGGTGGATCGGTGGGCACCGGGGCGCGTGATGATCAACGCCTACGGTCCGACCGAGGCAACGGTGTATGCGGCGATGAGTGCGCCGTTGGCCGCGGGCACGGGTGTGGTGCCGATCGGGTCACCGGTGCCGGGGGCGGCGGTTTTCGTCCTTGATGGGTCGTTGCGCCCCGTGCCGGCCGGGGTCGTCGGCGAGTTGTATGTGGCCGGCGGGGGGGTCGCCTATGGGTATGTGGATCGGGCAGGGTTGACGTCGTTGCGGTTTGTGGCGTGCCCATTTGGGCCTGCTGGAGAACGGATGTATCGCACCGGGGACTTGGTGCGCTGGGGCGCCGGTGGGCAGTTGGAGTACCTGGGCCGCGCTGATGAGCAGGTCAAGATCCGCGGGTATCGCATCGAACTCGGTGAAATCCAAACCGCACTAGCCGAACTTCACGGCGTGGAGCAGGCGGTGGTGATCGCGCGTGAGGACCGCCCCGGCGACAAGCGCCTGGTCGGCTACATCACGGGCACCGCCGATCCGGCTGCAGCGAGAACCGCGTTGGCGCAGCGACTTCCGGCTTACATGGTGCCGTCCGCGGTGGTGGTGATCGAGGCGATTCCGTTGACCGTCAACGGCAAACTCGACAGGCAGGCCCTGCCGGCTCCGGAATACCAGGACACCCACGGCTATCGCGCCCCGACCAACGCCATCGAAGAAATCCTGGCTGGCATCTACGCCCAAATCCTGGGCCTGCAACGCGTCGGTATCGACGAATCATTCTTCGAGCTCGGCGGAGACAGCATTCTGTCGATGCAGGTGGTGGCGCATGCGCGGGCCGCCGGCCTGCAGTGCCGCCCGCGCGATGTGTTCGTCGAGCAGACGGTGTCGCGACTGGCTCGGGTGGTCGGGACGGCCGATGGTGCCGGTGGTCCGGCCGATGAGGGGCTCGGCGCGGTGGAGCCCACCCCGATCATGCGCTGGTTGCAGGGGCTCGAGGGTGCAGTCGACCAGTACAACCAGACGCTGGCGGTGCAGGCTCCGGCCGGGGTGACCGAGGCCGACGCACGGATCGTGCTGCAAGCCGTGCTGGATCGGCATGCCATGTTGCGGGCGCGCGTCGATGTCGGCGGCGGCGGGGCCTGGTCTTTGTGGGTGTCCGAGGTCGGATCGGTCGACGCTGGCGCGTGTATGCAGTCGGTGGATGTGTTGTCCGATGCGGCGCTGCTGGAGGCGCGGTCACGGTTGAATCCCGCCGCGGGAGCAATGCTCAGCGCGTTGTGGGTGACCTCGTCGAGCCAGTTGGTGTTGGTCATTCACCATCTGGTCGTGGACGGGGTGTCGTGGCGAATCCTGTTGGAAGACCTCAACATTGCGTGGGCGCAGCACCAGAGCGGGCAGCAGGTGGCGTTGCCGGCGGTGGGGACGTCATTCGCCCGCTGGGCATCGCTGCTCGAAGAGCACGCAAGAGGCCCCCACGCCGTCGAGCAGGCCGACACTTGGCGGCAGGTAGCTAAGACTCCGCCCGCTCTGCCGGCGGTGCAACCTACTGTCGATACATTTGCGACGGCCGGCCACCTTACGGTTGAACTGGATTCCGAGACGACCAGGATGCTGCTGGGGGAGGTGCCTGCCGCTTTTCATGCCGGGGTGCAGGACGTCTTGTTGATCGCGTTCGGCTTGGCCTGCGCGGAGTTCCTGGGCACCGGCGGTGCGCCGATCGGCATCGATGTGGAAGGTCACGGGCGCGCCGAGGATCTTGGCACCGACGTGGACTTGTCGCGCACGGTGGGATGGTTCACCACGAAGTACCCAGTGTCGCTGGCGGTCGGAGAACTGTCGTGGGCGCAGGTGACTGCAGGTGAGACCGCGCTGGGCGCAGTGATCAAGGACGCCAAAGAGCAGCTGCGAGCCCTGCCAGACGGACTGACCTATGGACTGCTGCGATACCTGAATCCCGAGGTGAGCCTGGACGGGCTTGATCCGTCGATCGGATTCAACTATCTGGGCCGGGTGGATGTGGCGGCCGAGCTGTCCGACGATCTGTGGCGAGTTTGCCATGACGCGTGGGGAGTTACCAGGACCAGCGCAGCTATCCCTCTGTCCTTGGCGCATACCGTGGAGCTCAATGCCGGCACCGTCCACACTGACGTTGGCCCCAAATTGCAGGCCAACTGGACGTGGGCGGCCTCGGCGATCGATGAGAATCAAGCCGGCCGGCTGAGCCAGTTGTGGTTTGAAGCCTTGACCGGTATCTGCGAGCACGTGCGCCGCGGTGGTGGTGGGTTCACTCCCTCCGACATTGCGCCGGCTCGGTTGGGCCAACAACAGCTCGACGAGCTGACGCAGCATTACCAGATCGCCGACATCTTGCCGTTGACTCCGCTACAACAGGGCCTGCTGTATCACGCGAGCACCGCGCGCAACCTCGGCGACGATGTGTACGCCGTGCAATTGGATATCTCGTTGAGCGGGCCGCTCGACCACGACCGGTTGCGCGAGGCCGTCCACACGGTCGTCAACCGCCATCCCAACTTGGCTGCCCGATTCTGCGACCAGTACGACGAGCCCGTGCAGATCATTCCCGCCGATCCCGAGGCGGCGTGGCAGTATGTCGAGTTCGATACCGCCCGTGACGTCGACGTCGAGGAACAAGTCCTTCAGGTCAGCGCCGCCGAACGCGCCGCGGTCTTCGAGCTTGCCGAGCAGCCGGCCTTCCGGGTGGCGTTGATCCGCACCGGAGCCGACCAGCACCGGTTCGTGCTCACCAACCACCACATCGTGGCGGATGGCTGGTCGCTGTCGATCTTGACGCGGGAGATCTTCGCCAGCTATTACGGGCAAGGGCTCTCCCCGACGGTGCCGTATCGCAGGTTCGTCACCTGGCTGACCGAACGAGATCGCGCCCAAGCCCAGGCCGCTTGGCGAGAGGTATTGGCAGGATTCGACACCCCGACGTTGGTGGGTCCGCAGGGGCGCCTGGAGCTCGGGCGGCGGGACGCCACATCGTTCCGGTTGGCGGAAGAGACCACGCGAGCCGTCAACGACCTGGCACGGTCGTGTCACACCACGGTCAGCACTGTGCTGCAGGGTGCCTGGGCGATGATGCTGACCTGGCTGACCGGCCAACACGATGTCGCCTTCGGCGTCGCGGTTTCGGGACGGCCGACCGAGGTGGCCGGTGCGGACTCGATGGTCGGGTTGTTGATCAACACAGTGCCGGTGCGGGCCAACATCACACATGAGACCACGGTCGCTGACCTGCTTGAACAGCTGCAAAGCGCCCACAATGACACTCTCGAGCACCAACATCTCGCGCTACGCGAGATCCACCGGCTCACGGGTCATGACCAGTTGTTCGACACCCTCTTCGTCTACGAGAACTACCCGATCGATACAGCCGTGCCGTTGGGAGACGACGGGTTGGCCGTTACTGACTTCAGCAACCGCGAGTACAACCACTACCCGCTTGCTGTGCAGGCCATACCTGGCACCGAACTGACCCTTCGGGTGGAATACGCCACCGATGTGTTCGACGCGGCCCGAATCGAAGCGCTGACCGAGCGACTGCAACGTGTGTTGGCGGCGATGACCGCCGACATGGAGCGGCGGTCATGACGGCTGGCCCTTCGCGGCGGCTGCTTTCGATCGATCTACTGGATGACGGTGAGCAGTCCCGGCTGGACAAGTGGAGCAACCGGGCTGCATTGACAAAGCCGACGAAGAAGTCGGCATCGATTCCAGCGTTGTTCGCCACGCAGGCAGCGCGGACCCCGGAGGCGGTGGCGATCACCTGCGGGGAGCGCTCGTGGACATACCGCGAGTTGGATGAGGCCTCCAACCGGTTGGCGCACCTGCTGGCTGCCCATGGAGCCGGCCCCGGACAGTGTGTGGCGCTGCTGCTTCCCCGGTCGGCCGAGGCGATCGTGGCGATTTTTGCGGTTTTGAAAACCGGGGCTGCGTATCTGCCGATGGACCCGGCGCATCCGCCGGCGCGGATTGAGTTCATGGTTAGCGATGCGGCGCCGATGGCCGCGATCAGCACCGCGGGGCTGGCCGATGCGTTGGTCGGATCTGGTCTGCCGGTGGTCGATGTCGACGACGCGGGCATCGACAGTCGCCCCGGCACAGCACTGCCCGGTCCGGCTCCCGAGCATCTCGCCTACATCATTTACACCTCGGGCACGACAGGTACGCCCAAGGGAGTCGCGGTTGCTCACCGCAATGTGACCCAGCTGCTGGAGTCGCTCGACGCTCACCTCGATCTGTCACCAGGACAGGTGTGGACCCAGTGCCACTCCTTGGCATTCGACTTCTCGGTGTGGGAAATCTTCGGTGCGCTACTGCACGGTGGACGGTTGGTGATGGTGCCCGATTCGGTGGTGCGCTCACCCGAAGACTTGCACTCCTTATTGGTCACCGAACAGGTCAACGTGTTGAGCCAGACCCCCTCGGCCTTCTACGCGCTGCAAACCGCCGACGAGCCATCACCCGAGCGGCCAGATCAACTGAAGCTCGAGACGGTCGTGTTCGGTGGTGAGGCGCTGGAACCGCAGCGCCTTCAGACGTGGCTGCAAAACCATCCCGGATCGCCGCGGATGATCAACATGTACGGCATCACCGAGACGACGGTGCATGCCTCGTTCCGCGAGATCATCTACGCAGATGTTGAAAGCACCGTCAGCCCCATCGGGGTGCCATTGTCCTATCTCGGCTTCTTTGTGCTGGATAAATGGCTGCGACCGGTGTCCCCAGGGGTGGTCGGTGACTTGTACGTGGCCGGCGGGGGGCTGGCATCTGGATACCTGCGTCGGGCGGACTTGACGGCGTCGCGGTTTGTCGCATGTCCGTTCGTAGGCGCGGGAGTGCCAGGGCAGAGGATGTACCGCACCGGAGATTTGGTGCGTTGGAACACCGACGGGCAGTTGGAGTATCTGGGGCGCGCCGACGACCAGGTCAAGATCCGCGGCTACCGCATCGAATTGGGTGAGGTGCAGGCGGCGCTGGTCGGAAGCGAGGGAGTCGAGCAGGCGGTGGTTATCGTCCGCGAGGACCGCCCCGGCGACAAACGACTGGTCGGCTACATCACCGGGCAAGCCGATCCAGCCACTTTGCGCGAGAAGCTGGCAGAGCGGCTTCCGACATACATGGTTCCGACCGCGGTGGTGGTGCTGGATGCTTTCCCGCTCACGGTCAACGGCAAGCTCGACAAGCGTGCCCTCCCGGCGCCCGAGTACCAGGATGCCGACCACTACCGCGCCCCGGCCAGCGGAGTCGAGGAAATCCTGGCCGGCATCTACGCGCAAGTGCTGGGGCTCGAGCGGGTCGGGGTGGACGACTCGTTCTTCCAGCTGGGGGGGGACAGCATCCTGTCGATGCAGGTCGTAGCGCGCGCGCGTGCGGCCGGTGTGCTGTGCAAACCGCGCGACGTTTTTGTCGAGCAAACGGTGGCTCGGCTGGCGACGGTTGCTCGGGTGCCCGACGGTACAGAGGGCGTCACCGATGACGGGGTCGGGCAGGTGCTGCCGATCCCGATCATGCGCTGGCTCCAGGCTGTCGATGGGCCCATCGACGAGTTCAACCAGACGATGGTGGTGCAGGCCCCGGCCGGCGTGACCGAGGCCGATGTGGTGGTATTGCTGCAGGCGCTGTTGGATCGTCATGCGATGCTGCGGCTGCGCGTCGATGATAACGGCGCCGGGGGTTGGTCGTTGACGACGCCCGAGGCGGGGTCGGTGGATGCGGGTCGGTGCGTGCACATCGTCGACGTGCTATCTGATGAGGCAGTGGCCGAGGCGCGGTCGCGTTTGAACCCGCCCGCGGGGATGATGCTCAGCGCGCTGTGGGTGACCCCGTCGAGCCAGCTGGCGTTGATCGTTCACCATCTGGCCGTTGACGGGGTGTCGTGGCGAATTCTGTTGGAAGACCTGAATATCGCGTGGACTCAGCATTACAGCGGGCAGCTTGTGACGTTGCCGGCGGGAGGCACGTCGTTCGCGCGGTGGGCCAAGCTCCTCGATGAGCATGCGCGCCACCCTCAAGTCGTTGAGCAGGCCGAGACGTGGCGGCGGGTGGTGGCGGCCCCGGCGGTCCTGCCGGCGGTGCGTCCCGACACGGATACGTACGCCAGGGCGTGGCACCTGTCGGCGGAGTTGGACGCCGACACGACCCGGATGCTGCTCGGTGAGGTGCCTGCGGCTTTTCATACCGGGGTGCAAGACGTTCTGCTGATCGCGTTCGGCTTGGCGCTGGCGGAATTCTTGGGTGGGCGCGAGGTGCCGGTCGGCATTGATGTCGAGGGTCATGGGCGCGCCGAGGAGTTGCGCGACGATGTCGACTTGTCGCGCACGGTCGGGTGGTTCACCACCAAGTACCCCGTCTCGTTGACCGTCGGTGGGCTGCCGTGGACGCAGGTGGTCGCCGGGGAGGCCGCGTTGGAGGGGGTGGTCAAGGACGCCAAAGAGCAGCTGCGCGCCGTGCCCGATGGCTTGACGTATGGTCTGCTGCGATACCTGAATGCCGAGGTTGAGCTCGACGGCATCGACCCGCCGATCGGATTCAACTATCTGGGACGTCTGGGCGGCCAGGCAGCCGACCTCTCCGATGATCTTTGGCGGATCGACCAAAGTGGCCTATCCTCGATCGGCGCGGTCGCCGCGGCGGTACCCATGCCGATGATGCACACCCTCGACCTCAACGCCGCCACCATCGAGACCGATATCGGCCCACAACTGCAAGCGAACTGGACGTGGGCCCCATCCGCGCTCGACCAGATGCAAGTAACGCGGTTGGCGCGCTTGTGGTTCGAGGCCTTGGTCGGCATCTGCGCCAATGTGCGTCGGGGGGGTGGCGGCCTGACACCTTCGGATATCGCGCCCGCCCGGCTTGCACAGCAGCAGATCGACGAGCTCTGCCGGCAGTACCAGATCGCTGATGTGCTACCGCTGACGCCTGTCCAGCAGGGGCTCCTGTTTCACACCAGCACCGCGCAAACAAGCGAAACTGATGTCTACGCGGTGCAGTTGACGATTACCATCGCAGGTCCTCTTGACCCCCAGCGGCTGCGCGCTGCGGTGCACTCCGTGGTCGACCGGCATCCCAATCTGGCGGCCCGGTTCTGCTCGCAGTTCGACGAGCCGGTGCAGATCATCCCGGCTGATCCCGCGCCAGGGTGGCGATACGTCGAACTAGATCCCGCGGAACCAGCTTCCGACGAGCAGATCCAGCGGCTGTGCGCGGGGGAACGCGCCGCTGTGCGTGACCTCACTGCCCCGCCGTCGTTCCGAGCAGCGCTGATCCGGACCGAACCCGACCGGCACCGGCTCGTACTCACTAATCACCACATTTTGATGGATGGCTGGTCGCTGCCTGTCCTGCTGCAGGAAATTTTTGCCGGATATATTGGCCATCGGTTGCCGGCAGCAGTGCCGTATCGCAGTTTCATCACTTGGCTCGCTGATCGAGATCTTGACGCCGCCCGCGTCGTTTGGCGTGCGGTGCTCGCCGGTTTCGACACCCCCACCTTGGTCGCCCCACCTGGGCGCATGGAACTCGGTCAGCGAGGCGTCGCATCATTTCGGGTGTCCGAAGAGACCACGCGGTCGCTGGCTGAGCTGGCCCGATCACGCCACACCACCGTCAACACCGTTCTGCAGGGCGCCTGGGCGCAGCTGCTGATGTGGCTTACCGGCCAACACGATGTCGCCTTCGGTGTCGCACTCTCGGGTCGGCCAGCCGATTTGGCCGGCGCCGAGTCGATCGTCGGGTTGATGATCAACACAGTGCCGGTGCGAGCGAGCAGCACGTCGACAACCACCATCGCGGACCTGCTCGACCAGCTGCAACGTACCTATAGCGACACCCTGGAACACCAACACTTAGCGCTGAGCGAGATCCACCGCGTCACCGGTCACGAGTACCTATTCGACACCCTGTTCGTGTACGAGAACTATCCGGTCGACACTGCGGCGATGTCGAACATCGACGAGTTGGCGATCCTCGACGTCGACAGTCGCGAATACAACCACTACCCCCTTGCGATGATGGTCCTGCCGGGCGCCGAACTCGGGTTGCGGGTCGAATTCGACACCGATGTGTTCGATGCAGCGGGCATCGAAGCCCTCATTGGACGGTTGCAGCGGCTGTTGCTGGGCATGGCCGCCGATCCCGCGCGGCGGTTGTCGTCGATCGATCTGCTCGAACAGGCTGAGTACACCCAGCTGGACGAGTGGAGTAATCGGGCGGTGCTGACTCGGCCGGCGATGCCGAGGTCGATCCCGGTGGTGTTCGCCGAGCAGGTGGCTCGCTCGCCGGAGGCGTTAGCGCTGACATTCGAGGGCCGCTCGATGACCTACGGCGAGCTTGATCACGCCTCCAGCCGATTGGCGAATCGGTTAGCCGTTATCGGCGCCGGCCCGGGAGAATCCATAGCGCTGTTGATTCCTCGTTCGGCCGAGGCGATCGTGGCGATCCTTGCGGTCCTTAAAGCCGGGGCATCGTATCTGCCGATCGACCCTGCGGTGCCGGCGGAACGGCTGGACTTCCTGCTTGGCGACGCAAGCCCGATCGTCGCCATCGCACCAGCGCACCTGCGCTCTCGGCTCGACGGATCCGGAGTGCATGTCATCGACGTCGCGGATTCCGATTCCGACGTCCAGCTGAGCACGGCCTTGCCAATGCCGTCACCTGATGATATTGCGTACACGATCTACACCTCGGGGACCACAGGTGTGCCGAAAGGTGTGGCGATCACACACGCCAACGTGACGCAGGTGCTCGAGTCCCTGCCTCCCGACATGTCCGCAGGGCCGGGTGAGGCGTGGTCGCAATGGCATTCGCTGGTGTTCGACGTCTCGGTGTGGGAGATCTTCGGCGCACTGTTGCACGGGAGCCGGCTGGTGATAGTGCCCGAGTCGACCGCGGGGTCGCCGAACGAGCTTCACGAGCTGCTGTTGACTGAGCGGGTCAGCGTCATCTACCAAACGCCGTCTGCGGTGGGCATGTTGTCGCCGCATGGCCTGGAACACGCGGCGTTGGTGGTGGCCGGTGAGGCGTGCCCGCCCGAGGTGGTAAAGCGCTGGGCGCGGGGACGGGTCATGATCAACGCCTACGGTCCGACCGAGGCCACGATCTACGCCGCGATCAGCGCACCGCTGAACGCGGAGACAAACGTTGTGCCGATCGGCTCCCCGGTGCCGACGGGTGCGACGTTTGTCCTCGACAAGTGGTTGCGGCCGGTGCCGGCCGGTGTCACCGGGGAGTTGTATCTCGCGGGCCGAGGTGTCGGCGTCGGTTACGTGCGCCGCGCAGGGTTGACGGCGTCGCGGTTCGTGGCGTGCCCGTTCGGTGGATCAGGACAGCGGATGTATCGCACCGGGGATCTGGTGCGGTGGGGCGCCGACGGACAGTTGCAGTACCTGGGCCGCGTCGACGAGCAGGTCAAGATTCGCGGATACCGCATCGAGCTGGGTGAAGTTCAGGCTGCGTTGGCTGGATGTGAGGGTGTCAGCCAGGCGGCGGTGATCGCGCGCGAGGACACTCCCGGTGACAAGCGGTTGGTGGGCTACGTGACCGGCACGGCCGAGCCGGCCAGGTTGCGGGCTGCCCTGGCTGATCGGCTGCCGGCCTACATGATTCCGGCGGCGGTGGTTGTGATCGACGCGCTGCCGTTGACGGTCAACGGCAAGCTCGACAGACGAGCCCTGCCGGCTCCCGAATACCAAGGCTCGGACGGCTACCGCCCTCCCTCCAACGCCATCGAGGAACTCCTGGCCGGCATCTTCGCTCAGGTGCTCGGGTTGGAGCGGGTCGGGGTGGACGACTCGTTCTTCGACCTCGGCGGCGATTCGCTGTTAGCCATGCGCGTGGTCGCGGCGATCAATGCCGGGATCGATTCGGTTCTCGGCGTGCGTGTGTTGTTCGAGGCGCCGACCGTTGCGCAACTGGCGCTGCGGATCGGTGCAGACGGGACCGCAGACCCGCTCGTGGCGGTCGAACGACCAGCGGTGGTCCCGTTGTCGTTCGCCCAGAGCCGGTTGTGGTTCTTGGACCAACTGCAGGGCCCGTCACCGATTTACAACATGCCGGTGGCCTTGCGGCTCAGCGGACATCTGGATGAGGCGGCCCTGGGCGTAGCGCTTGCCGACGTGGTCGGCCGGCATGAGAGCCTACGCACCGTCTTTCCGGCGGTCGGGGGCGTTCCCGGGCAGGTGGTGGTGCCGGCCGACGAGGCCGACATGGACTGGCAGATCGTGGACGCCAGTGGTTGGTCGGAAGACCGGCTGGAGGAAGCCGTTGGAGCCTTCGTACGGCGACCGTTCGAGTTGGCAACCGAGATCCCTTTGCGGGCAGCACTTTTCCGCATCAGCGAGGGCGAGCATGTGTTGGTGGCGGCGGCACACCATATCGCGGCTGACGGTTTGTCGATCGCCCCGTTGGTGCGGGATCTGAGTGTGGCCTATGCCAGCCGGTGCGCTGGGCAGGCTCCGCAGTGGGCGCCTCTGGCGGTGCAGTACGTCGACTACACGCTGTGGCAACGCGCGCAGTTCGGAGATCTAGACGACAGTGGTAGCCGTATCGGTGCCCAACTGGCGTACTGGCAGGATGCTCTGGCCGATCTGCCCGAGCGGGTGCAGTTGCCGACCGATCGTCCCTATCCCGCGGTGGCCGATTCGCGAGGTGCCAAGGTCGCCGTGGACTGGGCGTCCGAGCTGCAGCAGCGCGTGAACGCCTTGGCCCGCGAGCACAACGCGACCAGCTTCATGGTGGTGCAAGCCGCACTCGCGGCGCTGCTGTTCAAGCTCAGCTCGAGTGATGATGTGGCCGTTGGGTTTCCGATCGCGGGGCGGCGTGATCCTGCCCTCGACGATCTGGTCGGGTCCTTTGTGAACACCTTGGTGTTGCGCGTGAACGCAGATGGTGATCCCGACGTGACTGAGTTGCTGGCGCAGGTGCGCCGACGCAGTCTGGCTGCCTATGAGCATCAGGATGTGCCGTTTGAGGTGCTTGTCGAGCGGTTGAACCCGACTCGCAGCCG
>NZ_LQIW01000015.1 GCF_001500025.1 Mycobacterium sp. IS-1590
CCGCCGCGTCCGGTCCCGCCGCCCCGGCTGGACGACTGAGATGCGGTGTACGCGCCGATCGACGACGCCAACGCGGACTCGAAGCTGTCGAAATCCGCCCCGCTGGAGCCGCCGACCAGTCCCACCCCCCCGTACGTAGTCGAGTTGTACCAATCCGGTTGTGGCGCAGCCGTTCCCATCGTCGTCTCATACTTCTTGGCCCACAGGGCCGCAGCACCCGCGGCGACCGCGTACGGAACGTACGCCGAGTAGAGGTCTTTTCGGGCGCCGAAGTCGAAACGCGCCTCGGCCGAATCGGTGGTCAGCATGCGATGGAAACCTCCTGCGCGCGACCAGAGTTCGCGACCTGCCTCGGTACGCCTGGTGCCCACGCCCGCTGCCCACGAGCCGATCGACAGCAGGAAGAACGCCGCGAACGGCAACGCCCACATCGTGGTCGGGAACAGCCAGCGGAAAACGGCGCACAGCATGAGCACGAACGCGATCGCGTTCGCAGTGCGCAGCCAGAGTTCCTTGCGCCGTTTGACGAGAAGCTTGTTGTCGAAGGCCCAGTTCTGAACGGCCTTGGTCAGATCGGTCTTGGCTTTGTTGAGCTTCTGCCCCGACTTCACGGTCTTCTTCGCTTCGAACTCCCCGCCGGGATGCAAGACCTTCAGCACCGAACCGACCGTCACACTGACCGGGTCCACGTCGACCCAGGCCCTGTGCTCGGCGATGCCGCGGATCCGCCAATGCTGCTCGCTGACCTGGCGCAGTTCGATCAGGTTCCGCTCGGCGAGGTAGAACAGCGTCGCGGTCAGGGCTTGTTTGGGCACCGCCTCGGTCCGGATGAACTCGGTCTGCACGGGGCCGAGCCCCTCCGGCGGCGCGTACTGCAGCGGGAAACCCGGCGACGGTTCGACCGTGCTGCGGTACCACAGCAGCCCGGCCACACCGGCCGCCAAGGTCAGCGCCGCGACCCACAGCACTCCGGTCAGCGACCGTCCCAGCACGCGGTCCCAGTCGTGAGTCCATGGCAGTTCGGTGCGCGGCGGGGTCGGGACGTCGACACTCGCGCGCACCGTCACCGGCGTGCGCGGCGGAAGGTTCCGCGCCGCGAAGGTCACCCGGTTCCCCGTCGTCGTCAGGTTCAGGCAAGGCCCGCCGACGCCGTACCCGACCGAACATTGCACGCGGGGAACGTCTCCGGGCAGCCGGATCGAGATGTCGGCGCGCTGGATCCGGTTGTTCCAGGCCGGTGCGATCACGTTCCAGAAGAACACCGACCCGGTTGCGGCAGGCTCGCCGGACGATGTGGCGAATCTGCGGTCGGCGCCGGTGTCTCCGGGATCGAGGACACCGTCGATGGAGTAGCGGATCTCGTAGACGTGCTCGCCGTAGCTCAGGTAGCTGTCGGGATCGCCGATCTTGGCTACCCGGAACCGTTCACCGCTTTCCCACAGCATCTCGTAGGGCGCCGGATCGCCGTCGAGAAGGATCGATTCGATCTGCGGCACCTGACGTACGTGAGGGCTGTTGGGATTGGTGACGTCCCAGTACCGGAAGATGCCGTGCCTGCTGGTGGGAAAATCCGCCGTGATGGTCTCCACGGCCTCGAGTCGCCCGTCCTCGTCGACGACGAGGTTCACGTCGTAGTCGGTGATGACGACGGGGTCGTCGGCGGGGGCGGCCTCCGAACCACCGCCACCGCTGAACACCACGGGCCAGAGCACCGCAAATGCCAGCACCAGCAACGTGATCGACCACGCGAACAGCCGGCGCATGCGAACCTCCTGTTGCCTGCGACGCCAGGTTTCCGGTTCACCCTATGTGCAAAGGATCGATTTGGACGCGAACCGGCTGTTGGTCGTGACGTGCGCTGAGCACCGCGGTGGCCCGGCGCAGGGCCGAGGACAGGGCCAGCCCGGTGTCGCGCGGAACCCGCAGCAGCATCCGGATCACCGTCGTGTCGGGGGCCAGTCCCGGCGGCCGGCGCGCGCCGATCGGCAGATCGACCGGGCCGAGTTGTTCGGTGCCCTCGGGTGTATCGGCGGTGTCGAGCAACGCGTGCACCGCCTCGGGCGGCCCGTCCACCGCGGCCATGTGCACAGCGGGCGGCAGGCCGACTTCAGCGCGCGCGTTGAGCTCGGCATCGGCGTGACCGACGGGGTCCCAACGGATCAGCGCCTGCACGGTGGGTATCGCGGACTCGGCCACCACCGCGATCACCCCGCCATCGCCGCGGCTACGGACCAGCGCGCCCGCGGCCATCCACCGGCGCAGGGTGTCCTCGGCCGCCCGCAGATCCTGCCGGCCGAGCAGCGCCCAGCTGTCCAGCATCAGCGCGGCGCCGTAGCCGCCCGCCGCCACCGGTTCGGCACCGGGCGTGGCGACGACGACCGCCGGCTGCGGCGGCACCTCTGCGACCATGGCGTCACCGCCGGATGTGATGACCGTCGTGCCCGGAAACGCCTTGCCGAGTTCCTCTGCGGTGCGTCGGGCCCCGACGACGACCGCGCGCACCGCATCCGAGCCACACCGCACGCAGCGCAACGAGGGGTGGGCGCGCCCGCACCACCGGCACTCCGCGCCCGCGGCGTCGCGGTCGGGTAGCGACAAGGGCCCGGTGCAGTTGCGGCACCGGGCGATGGTCCGGCAGCGCGCGCACGCGAGCGCGGGCACGTATCCGCGGCGCGGCACCTGCACCAGCACCGGCGCGCCGGACTGCAGCGCCTTGCGCGCGGCCTGCAGCGCCATCGACGGAAGTCGGGCCGACCGCGCGACCGGGTCGCGTTCCTGTTCGAAACCGCTGTCGTCGAGGGCGACGACGCGCGGTGCGGCCGCCCGCACCGCCGGCCGCAGCGCCACCAGGTCGTGCGCCCAGCCGCTGCGCACCAGCGCCTGAGCCTCCGGGGTCCTGGCGAATCCGCCGATCAGCGCGGCGCAGCGCAGCTGATGTGCCCGCAGCATCGCCACCTCGCGCGCATGCGGGTACGGCGCACGGGGTTCGGCGAGCGTGTCGTCGCCGTCGTCCCACACCATCACCAGACCGAGGTCGGCGACGGGTGCGAACACCGCGCTGCGGGTGCCGATGACGAGCCGGGCGCTACCGCGCAGCACCGACAACCAACGCCGATAGCGTTGCGCGGGGCCGAGTCCCGCCGACAACGCCACCACCACGTCCTCGTCGAGGAGGCCGAGCGCGGCGGCGTGCACCGCATCGATGTCGCGCTGATCCGGCACGATCACCAGCACACCGCGGCCCGCGTTCACCATCACCGCCGCGGCCTCGGCCAGCCGCTTCGGCCACGCTTCTGTGGGCAGCGCCTGCCAGACCGCGCGGGCGGCGCGTCCGCCCGCCACGGCCGCGAGGAACTGTTCACCGCGGCCGTAGGCGTTCCAGGCCGTGGTGTCGACGGCACATGGCTCGGCTGACGTGGGCTGCGGTGGGTCCTGTTTCTCGACCCGGGCGTGCCGCGGCGGGACCGCCAGCCGCAGGACGTCGGCGCGGGTGCCGGCGTAGCGGGCCGCGACGGCGTCGGCCAGTCGACGGATCTCGGGTGTCAGCACCGGCTCGGGCGAAACCACCCGGTCGAGCCAGCCGAGCTTGCCGACGTGGTCGGTGTCGGACCGCCTCTCCAGGATGAACGCGTCGACCAGGCGGCCGTGAAACCGCACCCGGACCCGGACGCCGGGTTGCGCGTCGTCGGACTGCTCGGCCGCGACGAGGTAGTCGAACTCGCGGTCGAGGTGCGGAACGGTCAGCATCGGCAGCACACGCGCGACCGGCTCGTGCTCGGCAGGTTGTCTGGTGGCGCCCGGGCGGGCCGGGCTCTCGGGTCCCGTCACGCAGGATTGGTAGCAGAGGGCACCGACGTCCTGCCGAAGAAGAAGCCGGCGGTGATGAGCAACAGCGAGGTCGCATACACCCACCAGATCGGCACCGCCAGGGCTTCGGTGCCCAGCACGAACTTGCCGATCCCGATCATCGCGTCCGACACCGCGAAACACACGGCGCCCAGGGCGGTCCACGGCGTGGGCAGCCGGGCCATGAGCGCGGCACACACCATCGCGCCGAGCACCGCGATGTAGAGCGTCACCGGAACAGCCATGCCCTCGGCGATGAGCGTCGGCCAGAACCACACCAGCAGGGCCAGGCAGGCCGCGACCGTCACCGCCGCGGCGGCCAGCCTCGGACCGGAGCGGGCGACCAACGGCCACAGCGCACCCAGGAAGCACAGATGGGCGACGAGGAAGGCGGCCAGCCCGAGCACGAACGACGGCTCCCACCACGGCAGCGCCAACAGGAAGTCGCCCGCCGCCGAGAACAACAGCGCAACCACCAACCAGCGTCGTTCCCGCGCGACCGGATGTGTCAATGCGGCCGCGGCGAGCAGCACCGCAGCAGCGGCCTTGACCGCGGGCTGCAACGCGAACTGACCGGTGAGCTCGGCACCGGCGGGCAGCCGGACCGCGGTGGCGATCAAAAATCCCCCGTAGCAGGCCGCCACGACCGCGGCGGCCACCCACAGAAATCGGGTCCGCCGGTGAACGTACGGTGTCCCCATGTCAGTCCCTGAGGTAGGGCCGGCCAGCCCGGAACCCATCGACGCCATTCTGCTGAAGGTACTGCAGGCGGTTCCGTTCCAGTTGACAACCGACGGCGGCGCACGGGCCGCGCGTGACCGGTTCAACGCGCTTCCGCGGGTCGAAATCCTCCCCGAGGTGCGCGCCCAGGACCGCACGGTCGACGGGCCCGGTGGGCCGATCCCGGTCCGGGTGTACCGGCCGCCGACGGTGACCGATGCGCTCGCCCCCGTGGTGGTGTTCTTCCACGGCGGCGGCTGGTCCGTCGGCGACCTCGACAGCTACGACGGCACGGCGCGCCGTCACGCGGCCGACGCCGAGGCCGTGGTGATCTCCGTCGACTACCGGCTGGCGCCCGAACACCCCTACCCCGCCGCCGTCGACGATGTGTGGGCGGTGACGCAGTGGGTCGCCGCGAGTGCGCACGAACTGGGCGTGGACGCAAGCCGGCTCGCGGTCGCCGGCGACTCGGCGGGCGGCAATCTGGCCGCGGTGGTGGCACAGCTGGCGCGCGACGCGGGCGGCCCGGAGATTCGCTTTCAGCTGCTGTGGTATCCGGCGACGACGTGGGACACCTCGTTGCCGTCGTTCGCCGAGAACGCCGACGCACCGATCCTGAATCTTGATGCGGTGGGCGGCTTTTCGCGGTGGTACGTCGGCGACCTGGATTTGTCGGACATGCCCGCGACGCTGGCGCCCGCACGTGCCGCGGACCTGACCGGCCTGCCGCCCGCCTACATCGCCGTCGCGGGTCATGACCCGTTGCGTGACGACGGCGCCCGCTACGCGGAGTTGCTTTCGGACGCCGGGGTTCCCGTCGAACTGCACAACGCCGCAACCCTGGTGCACGGCTACCTCGGTTATGCCGGGGTGGTGCCCGCCGCGACAGAGGCCACCGAACGGGGGTTGCGGGCCCTGCGCACCGCGTTGCATCCGGTATCGCAACGGCTGAACGACGGGGTACCGTGAGCGAGATGTGAGCGACACGGGAGGCCCTATGACAGTGCCCGATCACGACACCATCATCGTCGGTGCCGGCTTCTCCGGTATCGGCGCCGGGATCAGCCTCGACAAGGCCGGTCTCGGCGACTATCTGATCATCGAAGCCGGCGACGGCCCCGGCGGGACGTGGTACTGGAACACGTATCCCGGTATCGCCGTTGATATTCCGTCGTTCTCCTACCAGTTCTCCTTCGAGCAGAGTCCCGAATGGACCCGCACCTACGCACCCGGGCACGAACTGCGCGCCTACGCCGAGCACTGCGTCGACAAGTACCGCCTGCGTCCCAAGATCCGGTTCAACACCAAGGTGCTCGGCGCGGTCTTCGACGACGGGCAGAGCCTGTGGCGAATCGAACTCGACTCCGGCGACGTCGTCACGGCGCGGTTCCTGATCAATGCGTGTGGGGTGCTGATCACGCCGAAACTGCCCGACATCGACGGGGTCGACTCGTTCGCCGGAGTGACCATGCACACCGCGCGCTGGGACCACTCGCAGGACCTCGCGGGCAAGCGCGTCGCGGTCATCGGCACCGGTGCCTCCGCGGTGCAGGTGATTCCGGAGATCGCTCCGATCGTCAAGCAGCTCACCGTCTTTCAGCGCACCCCGATCTGGTGTTTCCCGAAATTCGACGTGCCGCTGTCGTCGACGGCGCGGCGGATGATGCGGCTGCCCGGCGGCCATGTGGTGCAGCGTCTGCTGAGCCAGGCGTATGTCGAGCTCACCTTCACGCTGCCCGCGCAGTACTTCACCATCAACCCGATGGCGAAGAACATGTCGAAGGTCGGCAAGGCGTATCTGCGCAAGGAGGTCGGCGACCCGGAGGTCCGCGACAAGCTCACGCCGCGCTACGCCGTCGGGTGTAAGCGGCCCGGCTTCCACAACACCTACCTGTCGACGTACAACCGGGACAACGTCGAGTTGGTGACCGAGCCGATCGACAAGATCACCGGTTCGGGTGTGGCCACCGTCGACGGCGCGACCCGCGATGTGGACGTGCTGATCCTCGCCACCGGTTTCAAGGTGATGGACGCCGAGGACATGCCGACCTATCCGGTCACCGGTTCGCGCGGTCGGTCGTGGAGCCAGCACTGGCAGGAGAACCGCCTGCAGGCCTACGAGGGTGTGAGCGTGCCGGGTTTCCCGAACTTCTTCACCGTGTTCGGGCCGTACGGTTACGTCGGATCGTCGTACTTCGCGCTCATCGAGACGCAGACGCATCACATCGTCCGCTGCCTCAAGCACGCCCGGCGGAAGGGGGCCCGCCGCGTGGAGGTGACGCAGGAAGCCAACGACCGCTACTTCGACGAGATGATGCGCAAGCGCCACCGCCAGATCTTCTGGCAGGAGAGCTGCCAGCGGGCCAACAGCTACTACTTCGACAAGAACGGCGACGCCCCGCTGCGCCCGACCACGACGCTGGAGGCGTACTGGCGCAGCCGCCGCTTCCCGCTACGGGATTACGCGTTCAGCCCCTGAGTGAGATCGGCGCCGAGACTACGGTTTCTGACGGAATTTGCCCGAAATCGATCAGAAAGCGCAGTCTCGACGGCAGCGATCGTCGTCAGACGGAAGCCTTGAGCTCGTCGACCTTGTTCAGCTGCTCCCAGGGCAGCTCGACGTCGGTGCGGCCGAAGTGGCCGTACGCGGCGGTCTGCGCATAGATCGGGCGCAGCAGGTCGAGATCGCGCACGATCGCGCCTGGGCGCAGGTCGAACACCGAGGTGATCGCCTTCTCGATGCGGCCCGGATCGACCGACTCGCTGCCGAAGGTCTCGACGAACAGACCCACCGGCGCGGCCTTGCCGATCGCGTAGGCCACCTGGACCTCGACGCGCTCGGCCAGACCCGCTGCGACGACGTTCTTCGCCACCCAGCGCATCGCGTAGGCCGCCGAGCGGTCCACCTTGGACGGATCCTTGCCCGAGAACGCACCGCCGCCGTGACGGGCCCAGCCGCCGTAGGTGTCGACGATGATCTTGCGGCCCGTCAGCCCCGCGTCACCCATGGGGCCGCCGAGCACGAACTTGCCCGTCGGGTTCACCAGCAGGCGGAAGTCGGAGGTGTCCATCGAGTCGTGGTTCAGGTCGGCCAGCACGGTGTTGACGACCTTCTCGCGGATGTCCGGCGTCAGCGTCCCCTCGAGGTCAATACCCGCCGCGTGCTGCGTCGACAGCACGACCGTGTCGAGGCGCACCGGGATGGTGCCGTCGTACTGCACCGTGACCTGGGTCTTGCCGTCGGGGCGCAGGTAGTCGAGCACGCCGCTCTTGCGGACCTCGGTCAGCCGGCGTGACAGCCGGTGCGCGAGCGCGATCGGCAGCGGCATCAGCTCGGGCGTGTCCTTGATCGCATAGCCGAACATCAGGCCCTGGTCGCCCGCGCCCTGCAGGTCCAGCGGGTCGCCGGCGCCCTCGACGCGGGTCTCGTGCGCGGTGTCGACGCCCTGGGCAATGTCCGGCGACTGCCGGCCGATGCCGATGTTGACGCCGCAGGTCTCACCGTCGAAGCCCTTCTCCGATGAGTCGTAGCCGATCTCGAGGATGCGTTCGCGCACCGTGGTGGCGATATCGGCGAAAGCCTCCTTGGCCGCCGTCGTCACCTCACCGACGACATGCACCTGCCCCGTGGTGACCAGTGTCTCCACGGCGACCCGCGACTTGGGATCACCCGCGAGCAAAGCGTCGAGCACCGAGTCGCTGATCGCGTCGCAGATCTTGTCGGGATGGCCCTCGGTGACCGACTCACTGGTGAACAGCCGAGCTTGACTCACAGTGTGGATCCTTCCGCTCTCATGTCGAGATAGTTAGTACATCAAGTTATAGGTGTGCCCTGTTGCACCCAAGCCTGTGCTTGCCTTGCGCGCAAGCATTTCACGCAGCCGGATGCGTGATCCGCGCTACCCGCTGCCGCTGTGCAGGAAGGCCACGATCGCGTCCACGATACGGCTGGCCATCAGCGTTTTCGAACCGTGCTCCAGCGCGGACTCCGTGCCGTCGGCCGCGAGCAGCCATCCGTCGTTGTTGTCCACTTCGAACGCCCGATTCTCGCCCACCGCGTTGACGACGAGCAAATCGCATCCCTTGCGCTGCAGCTTCGCGCGAGCGTGGTGAAGCACATCGCCGTTCGCGTCGCCGGTCTCGGCAGCGAACCCCACGATGGCCCGCATATTCGGCAGCTGTCCGTCGGCCCGGGCCCGCACGGCACCCGCCAGCACGTCCTCGGTGCGGGTCAGTTCGATGACCGGCGCGGCGGCGTCCGGATCGGCGGACTTCTTGATCTTGCTGGTCTCCATCTGCGTGGGCCGGAAATCGGCCACCGCGGCGGCCATCACCAGCACGTGCGCGTCCGGTGCGTGCTTGGATACGGCGTCCTTGAGTTGGGCGGCCGAGCCGATGTGCACGACGTCGACGCCTGCCGGGTCGATCAGGCCGGCGGTGTTGCCGGCGATCAACGTGACGTCGGCGCCGCGCTGGGCCATCACCCGGGCCATCGCATACCCCTGCTTGCCTGAGCTGCGATTGCCGATGAACCGCACCGGATCGATCGGCTCGCGAGTCCCGCCCGCGGAGACCAGGACTTTGACGCCGGCCAGGTCGTAGGGCAGCGCGTCGGGTCGGGTCAGCAGGAGTTGGGCCAGCGTGCTGATCTCCTCGGCTTCGGGCAGACGGCCAGCGCCGCTGTCGGCTCCGGTCAACCGGCCCGATGCGGGTTCGAGGACAACGGCGCCGCGCCGACGCAGCGTGGCGACGTTCTCCACGGTCGCCGGGTGAAACCACATCTCGGTGTGCATGGCCGGGGCGAACAGCACCGGGCAGCGGGCCGTCAGCAGCGTCGCGGTCAGCAGGTCGTCCGCGCGGCCCGCGACCGCACGCGCCAGGAGATCCGCGGTAGCGGGCGCGACGACGACGAGATCGGCTTCCTGACCGAAGCGGACGTGCGGCACCTCGTGGACGTCGTCCCAGACGCCGGTGTGCACGGAATGACCCGAGAGGGCCTCGAAGGTGGCGGCACCGACGAACCGCAGGGCGGACTCGGTGGGGACGACGCGGACATCGTGTCCGGCCTCGGTGAGCTGTCTGACCACGGTGGCCGCCTTGTAGGCGGCGATACCACCGGCGACGCCGACGATGATCCGCTTGGGCTCCATGGCGGCCGCTCCCCTACGCCTCGCGGTGTTGCTACTCGCCTTCGGTGTGCTCGAGCAGGTCCGCGTGGATCTCGCGCAACGCGATCGACAGCGGCTTCTCCTGCAGGCCCGGCTCGACCAACGGGCCGACGTACTCGAGGATGCCGTCGCCGAGCTGGTTGTAGTAGTCGTTGATCTGGCGGGCGCGCTTGGCGGCATAGATCACCAGCGCATACTTGCTCGACGCGCGATCCAGCAGCTCGTCGATGGGCGGGTTGGTGATGCCCAACGGCGTGTCGTAGGCACTGGCGGCGGACCTGTCGAAGTCGTCCACAGCTGCCAGCTGCGTGTCGGCGTGCGGGGTGCTCACGAAAAATTCTCCTGGCGGTTTTAGCTGAATGCGAGATAGCTGTCGGGCCTGCGGCGCCGTCTCCGGCGCGTACTCATCGGTGGCCCACCAGCAAGGATACCAATTCGGCGCAGGCTGACTCCAATTGACTGTTCACGACCACGGTGTCGAAGTCGTCCTGCGCGGCGAGTTCGGCTCGGGCGGTGGCCAGCCGACGCTCGATCGCCTCGGGGGTCTCGGTGCCGCGCCCGGTCAGCCGGTTCTTCAGCTCCTCCCAGCTCGGAGGGGCCAGGAAGACGGTCAGGGCCTCGGGCATCGCGGTCTTGACGGCCCGCGCGCCCGCCAGATCCACCTCGATGAGTACGGGCCTGTCCGCGGCGATCGCCTCGCGGACCGGCCGGGCGGGTGTACCGGAACGGTGCAGCCCACCGTGGATCTCCGCCCATTCGAGCAGGGCCCCGTCGGCGATGAGCTGATCGAATTCGGCAGGAGTCACGAAGGAGTAATCAACGCCGTCGACTTCGCCGGGGCGCGGGGCCCTGGTGGTGACGGACACGCTGAAGTGCAGGTCGGGAACGCGTTCACGCAGACAGCGAACGACGGTCGACTTCCCGACGGCAGAGGGGCCGGACAGCACGACTACCCGGCCGGCCCCTCGGCCGGCGCTCAAACCTATGCGCCTAGGACTGGTCGAACTTTTCCAGCAGCGCCTTGCGCTGACGATCGCCGAGGCCACGCAGCCGGCGGGTCGGGGCGATCTCGAGTTCGGTCATGATCTCCTGCGCCTTGACCTTGCCGACCTTGGGCAACGCCTCGAGAAGCGCCGAAACCTTCATCTTGCCCAAGACCTCGTCGGTCTCGGCATCCTTGAGCACCTGCTTGAGGTTGGTGCCGCCGCGCTTGAGCCGATCCTTCAATTCGGCTCGGGCTCGACGTGCGGCGGCAGCCTTCTCCAACGCGGCCGCGCGCTGTTCGTCGGTCAACTGGGGAAGGGCCACGGGTTCCTCCGTCTCATCACCATCAATTTCCACTGCCTCGGCTGATAGGGGAAAACCCTCAAACAGCCAGCGACGACGACCGTACCCACGCGGGCTGACGAAAGCGAACCCCACCCCCTGGTTACGGCGTCAAAAGCCCAGCGTGTCGGGCGGTCACGCGCGACACCCGTTTGCGGCGTTTCGCGGCCAGGAGCCGCAAAATCTTGTTTTCCGCCACCGGAACCGCCTGCATATCAAGGCAATTCGGATCACGCCGGTGCGCTGATCGCCCGCTCAGCGCGTGACCTGCGCCACACTTCGCCGGGCCTGCGCCGTGGAAAAAGAAAATTTTCGCTGGTCATCCGCTTTCGGGCGTGTCGCGAGCAGCCAGTTTGTGACTTCTGTGACAGCTGAGACTGGCGTTGTCCGTGTGATCTGGCGCGCAGGTGTGTCAGGCCAGGTAGGCGACCGCGTCGCGCATCTTCTCGGCCGCGGAGCGCAGCGCGCCCACGTCGGGGCCGGAGCGCAACACCTCCCGGGAGACCGCGGGCAGCAACTGGCCCGGTTGGGCCCCTCCCAGCCCGCTCAACGCCTCCGGACGCCCACCCTGGGCGCCGACACCCGGGACCAGGACCGGTCCCGCGAGCGCGCTGACGTCGGGCGGTTGGGCCAGGGTGGCGCCGACCACCACGCCGATCGGGCCGATCAGCGCGGACTCGGTGCGGTTGACCGCCGCGGCGGCGTCGACGATCGACTGCGCGACGGTGCGGCCGCCGACATCGGCGCGCTGCACCGACGCGCCCTCGGGGTTCGAGGTGGCCGCGAGCACGAACACACCGCGGTCGTTGGCCATCGCCGTCCCGATGAGCGGCTGCAGCGAGCCGAAGCCCAGATAAGGCGATGCGGTCACGGCGTCGGCTGCCAGCGGCCCATCGCCCGCCCACGCGTTGGCGTATGCGGCCATCGTGGAGCCGATGTCGCCGCGTTTGGCGTCGGCAAGCACCAGGACGCCCGCCTCGCGGAGCGCGGCGATGGTGTGTTCGAGCACAGTGAAGCCGGCGGCGCCGTACGCCTCGAAGAACGCGACCTGCGGTTTGACGACGGCGAAGTCGGCGAACGCGGTGACGCACACGTCGCAGAACCGACGTAACCCGTCGGCGTCGGCGTCCAGTCCCCACGCACGCAGCAGCTCGGGGTGCGCATCGATGCCCAGACACAGCGGTCCACGCCGGGCCACCGCATCGGCCAGCCGCAGGCCGAAACCCGTCACGGCCCCAGCACGCTGTGCAGCTCCTGCAGCGACATCACGCCGATGTCCCCGCGGATCCCGGCCTCGATGCCCTGCACCGCCGCCGAGGCGCCCTGCACCGTCGTCACACACGGAATGCTGTTCGCCACCGCCGCCGAGCGGATCTCGTATCCGTCGACGCGAGGACCGGAGTTGCCGTACGGGGTGTTGATCACCATGTCGACCTCCCCGGCCTTGATGAGGTCGACGGCGGACGAGGCGGGCCTGTCCTCACTGGGCTCCTGGAAGTGCTTGCGCACCTCTTCACACGGAATTCCGTTGCGCCGCAACATCTCCGCGGTGCCCTCGGTGGCCAGAACCCGGAACCCAAGATCGGCGAGCCGTTTGACCGGGAACACCAGCGACCGCTTGTCGCGGTTAGCCACCGAAACGAACACCGTGCCCTCCAGCGGCAGCGACCCGTAGGCGGCGGTCTGACTCTTGGCGAAGGCGCTTCCGAAGTCGTGGTCGATGCCCATCACCTCGCCCGTCGACTTCATCTCCGGGCCCAGCAGCGAGTCGATCTGCGTGCCATCGTGTTTGCGGAACCGATTGAACGGCAGGACCGCCTCCTTGACCGCGACGGGAGCGTTGCGGGCGGTGCTCGCGCCGTCCCCGGTGCGCGCCAGCACGCCTTCCTCGCGCAGTTCGGCGATCGTCGCGCCCAGCATGATCCGAGCACACGCTTTGGCCAGCGGCACCGCGGTGGCCTTGGAGACGAACGGCACAGTGCGGCTGGCGCGGGGGTTGGCCTCCAGCACGTAGAGCACATCGTCCTTGAGCGCGTACTGCACGTTGAGCAGGCCCACCACACCGATGCCGTGGGCGATCGCCTCGGTGGCCCGCCGCACGGCCTCGATGTCGCTGCGGCCCAACGTCACCGGCGGCAGCGCACACGCGGAGTCACCGGAGTGGATGCCGGCCTCCTCGATGTGCTCCATGATGCCGCCGATGTAGACCTCGGACCCGTCGCACAGCGCGTCGACGTCGATCTCGATGGCGTCCTCGAGGAACCGGTCCACCAGCACCGGATGCTCGGGCGAGAGTTCGGTGGCCCTGGTGATGTAGCCCTGCAGCGTCTCGTCGTCGTAGACGATCTCCATGCCGCGGCCGCCGAGAACGTAGGACGGCCGAACCAGCACGGGATAACCGATCTCGGCGGCGATGCGCCGCGCCTGCTCGAAGCTGGTGGCCAGACCGAACCGCGGCGCCGGGAGGCCCGCGTTGGTCAGCACTTCGCCGAACGCGCCGCGGTCCTCGGCCAGGTCGATGGCCTTGGGGCTGGTCCCGACGATCGGCACGCCCGCGTTCTGCAGGCGTTCGGCCAGTCCGAGCGGCGTCTGGCCGCCGAGCTGCACGATGACGCCGACGACACCCGGACCGCCTGCACCGGAGACGGATTCGGCGTAGTACACCTCGAGCACGTCCTCGAAGGTGAGTGGCTCGAAGTAGAGCCGGTCGGCGGTGTCGTAGTCGGTGGACACGGTCTCGGGATTGCAGTTCACCATGACCGTCTCGAAGCCGGCCTGACTCAACGTCGTCGCGGCGTGCACACAGCTGTAGTCGAACTCGATGCCCTGCCCGATGCGGTTGGGGCCCGAACCGAGGATCAGCACCTTGGGCCGCTCGGTCTGCGGCGCCACCTCGGTCTCGGCGGCAGGGTCGAGCTCGTAGCTGCTGTAGTGGTACGGCGTCTTGGCCTCGAACTCGGCGGCACACGTGTCGACGGTCTTGAACACCGGGTGAATGCCGAGCCGCTGGCGCAGCGCCCGCACGCCGACCTCACCGGCGAGTTCGGGTCGCAGCGCGGCGATCTGGCGGTCCGACAGCCCGTGGTACTTGGCGCGTCGCAACAGGTCGGCGTCGAGCACCGGCGCGTCGACGATCTCGGCGCGCAGCGCGACCAGCCCGGCGATCTGCTCGACGAACCACGGGTCGACTCCGGAGGCTTTCGACACCTGTTCGACGGTCGCACCCTTGCGCAGCACCAGCTCCAGGTCGTACAAGCGTCCGTCCGAGGGTGTGCTCAGCCGCTCCAGCAACTCGTCGACGGTGACGGTGTCCTCGTCGGGGTCGGGCTTGGTCCAGAACCCCGCGCGCCCGGACTCCAGCGAGCGCATCACCTTGCCGAGCGCCTCGATGAAGTTGCGCCCCAACGACATCGCCTCACCGACCGACTTCATGGTGGTGGTCAGCGTGCCGTCGGCACCGGGGAACTTCTCGAACGCGAAACGCGGTGCCTTGACGACGACGTAGTCGAGCGTCGGCTCGAAACAGGCCGGGGTCTCCTTGGTGATGTCGTTGACGATCTCGTCGAGCGTGTAACCGATGGCCAGCTTCGCGGCGATCTTGGCGATCGGGAACCCGGTTGCCTTGGAGGCCAACGCACTCGAGCGCGACACCCGCGGGTTCATCTCGATCACGATCAGCCGCCCGTCGGCGGGGTTGACGGCGAACTGGATGTTGCAGCCTCCGGTGTCGACGCCGACCTCGCGCAGGATCGCGATGCCCAGATCGCGCATGGTCTGATACTCGCGGTCGGTGAGCGTCATCGCCGGCGCGACGGTGACCGAGTCGCCGGTGTGCACACCCATCGGGTCGAAGTTCTCGATCGAGCAGACGACGACCACGTTGTCGCGGCCGTCGCGCATCAACTCGAGTTCGTACTCCTTCCAGCCGAAGATCGACTCCTCGATGAGCACGTTCGCGCTCGGGGAGGCCGCGAGCCCGTCGCCGGCCATCCGGTCGACGTCCTCGGCGGAGTACGCCATGCCCGAGCCGAGCCCGCCCATCGTGAAGGACGGGCGCACCACGACCGGCAGGCCGAGCTCCTCCACCGTCTCGCGGACCTCGTCCATCGTGAAACAGACTCGCGAGCGCGCGGATTCACCGCCGACCTTGGCGACGATGTCCTTGAACCGCTGCCGATCCTCGCCGCGCTGGATGGCCTCGAAGTCCGCGCCGATCAGCTCCACGCCGTGCTTGGCCAGCGCCCCCGACTCCGACAGCGCGACCGCGGTGTTCAGCGCCGTCTGACCGCCCAGCGTGGCGAGCAGGCCGTCGATCTTGTTGCCGCGCTCGGCCTGCTGCACGATCACCCGCTCGACGAACTCCGGTGTGATGGGCTCCACGTAGGTGTGGTCGGCGTACTCGGGGTCGGTCATGATCGTCGCCGGGTTCGAGTTGATCAGGCTGACCTGCAGCCCCTCGGCGCGCAACACCCGGCACGCCTGGGTGCCGGAGTAGTCGAACTCGGCCGCCTGACCGATGACGATCGGCCCGGAGCCGATCACCAGGATGTGGTTGAGGTCGCTGCGCTTAGGCATTTACCGCGCCCCCCTTGTGCCGCCAAAGACCGTGTCTGCGCACGACACGCCGCGCCGATCCGCACAAACGCGGTCGCTCACCGTGGACGACGTCACTTGTTTTCCCCTGCCATCAGGTCGACGAACTGGTCGAACAGATAGTTCGCGTCGTGCGGTCCGGCTGCGGCCTCCGGGTGGTACTGCACCGAAAAGGCCAGCCCGCTGACGAGTTTGATGCCCTCGACGACGCCGTCGTTGGCGCACGTGTGGCTGACGATCGCCTCGCCGAACGGTGTGTCGAAGCGCTCCCCCGCCTCGCCCTCGAGGGCGAAACCGTGGTTCTGCGCGGTGATCGCGACCGCGCCGGTCTGATGGTCGATCACCGGCACGTTGATTCCGCGGTGGCCGAACACCATCTTGTACGTCGCGCGCCCCAGCGCACGGCCAAGAATCTGGTTGCCGAAGCAGATGCCGAACAGCGGGATGCCCGCGCCGAGCACCTCCCGGGTGACGGCCACGATGTGGTCGGCGGTGGCGGGATCGCCCGGGCCGTTGGACAGGAACACGCCGTCGGGTTTCAGGTCGGCGATCTGCTCGAATGTCGCCGACGCCGGCAGCACGTGGCTGCGGATACCCCGCCTCGCGAAATTGCGCGGGGTGTTGGTCTTGATGCCGAGGTCGATGGCGGCGACCGTGAACCGTTGCGGCCCTCCGGGTTCCACCACGTAGGTGGTGTCGGTGCTGACCTCTCCCGCCAAGTCGGCGCCGAGCATGCCGGGCTGGCTGCGCACCCGCTCGAGCAGTTCGTCGGGCTCGCCCAGCGCCGGTCCGGAGAACAACCCGGCACGCATCGAACCTCGACTGCGCAGGTGGCGCACCACCGCGCGGGTGTCGATACCCGCGATGCCGACGATGCCCTGGCGTTCGAGTTCCTCGTCGAGCGTGCCGGTGGCCCGCCAGTTCGAGGCCCGCGGCGACGGATCGCGCACCGCATAACCGGCCACCCAGATCTTGTCGCCGCGGCTCTCGGCGTCCTCGTGGTTCCATCCGGTGTTGCCGATCTGCGGCGCCGTCGCGATCACGATCTGCCCGTGATAGCTCGGATCGGTGAGCGTCTCCTGGTAGCCGGACATCCCGGTCGAGAACACCGCCTCGCCGAGCGCCTGCCCGACCGCGCCGAACGTCGTGCCCGTGAAGACGCGACCATCCTCGAGCACCAGGACAGCCTTGTCGGTTCGCCTCACGCCGCCTCCTGTTCCACCCAGTGCGAGTACTCGCGGCGGTCGTTGGCGCGGAACCCGGTATCGATCTCGGTGCCCGACGGCAATCGCCACCGGATTGCGAGAATGCCTTCGTGAGTCATCGCCTTGCCCGCGATCGCCCGCTCGGTTCGGATCTCGGTGATCGCCTCGTCGGGGATCCAGATGGGCAGAGCGCCGCTGCGCTGCAACATGATTCCTTCGGGGTAACGGGTCAGCACGGCCTTGGCGCGAAAGCCCAGGTCGCCGACCACGATTCGGTCGTTCCAATGTGGGGCCAGAGTGCTGCCGACGTACAGGCCCTTGGTGGCGGGCACGATCGCGGGCCCGACCGTGTCGGGCAGCGCAGGCAGCGTGCCGATCAGTTCGGCCTGGCGCTCGGCGCGACGACGCCATCCGCGGATCATCGCCTGAATCAGCACCGCGATGAGCACGGCCACGACGGCGGCCATGACCAGCGATCCGACGAGCGTACCGGTGTTCATGCGCGATCCGCCTGCGCTACTCGCTCGAAATTCACGCCGGGCACTTCCCGTCCCGCGCAGTCACCTTGCCGCGCAACAACGTCAGCGTGACCGCCGCGGGTAGTTCGAGCGACTCGTACGGCGTGTTGGCCGAGCGGCTGGCCAGTACGGAACCTTCGACCGTCCACCTCGCGTCCGGGTCGACCACCGTCAGGTTGGCCGGCTCGCCGACCTCGAGCGGCCTGCCCTGATCGGGTAGACCGACGATCTCGGCGGGCCGCTCGCTCATCACCCGCGCGACGTCGCGCCAGGTCAGCAGCCCCGGACGCACCATCGTCTCGGCCACCACCGACAGTGCGGTCTGCAATCCGAGCATGCCCGGGCGGGCGACGGAGAACTCGCAGCACTTCTCGTGCTCGGCGTGCGGGGCGTGATCGGTGGCCACACAGTCGATGATCCCGTCCGCCAGCGCCTGGCGCAGCGCCTGGGCGTCCGAGGACTCACGCAGCGGCGGGTTGACCCGATACCGCCCGTCGTAAGTGGCCAGACGTTCGTCGTCGAGCAGCAGGTGGTGCGGGGTCACCTCGGCCGTGATCGAGATCCCCTGTGATTTCGCCCATCGCACGATCTCGACGGTGCCCGATGTGGAGGCGTGGCAGATGTGCACCCGCGCTCCGGCGTCGCGTGCCAGCAGCGCATCGCGCGCGACGATCGACTCCTCGGCCGCCCGGGGCCAGCCGGCGAGGCCCAGCCGGGCCGCGTTGGGGCCCTCGTGAGCGACGGCGCCGACCGTGAGCCGCGGCTCCTCGGCGTGCTGTGCGATCAGCACGCCGAGCCCGGTCGCGTATTCGAGCGCGCGCCGCATGATCAGCGGATCGTGGACACAGATGCCGTCGTCGGAGAACATCCGCACCTGAGCGGCACCGTTTGCCATCATGCCCATCTCGGTGAGCTGGGCGCCCGCCAGCCCGACGGTCACCGCGCCCACGGGATGCACGTCGACCAGGCCCACCTGCTGACCGCGCTGCCAGACGTGGTCGGTCACCACCGGGCTGTCGGCAACCGGGTTGGTGTTGGCCATGGCGAACACCGCGGTGTACCCACCCAGAGCCGCTGCGGCCGAACCGGTTTCGATGTCCTCGGCGTATTCGCGACCGGGCTCTCGAAGATGGGTGTGCAGGTCGACGAAGCCGGGCAGCAGCACCTGACCGGTGGCGTCGACGACATCCGCGTCGTCGGGAATCTGAAGTTCTGCACCGATGTCGGCGATCTGCCCGTCGGCCACCAGCACGTCGACGCGATCGCCCTCGCCGTACGGCCGCACGCCTCGTATCAGCACGCTCATACGCTGATAGCCCCTCTCTCGGCGCCCACCAACAGATGGAACAGCACCGCCATCCGGATATGCACTCCGTTGGAAACCTGTTGCAGCACAGCCGATTGCGACGAGTCAGCGACCGAAAACGCGATCTCCATACCTCGGACCATCGGCCCGGGGTGCAGGACCACCGCGTTGCCCGAAAGCAGGGCCTGGCGCTTCTCGGACAAGCCGTAGAGCACCGAGTACTCCCGGGCCGACGGGAAGAATCCGCCGTTCATGCGCTCGGCCTGCACCCGCAGCATCAGAACCGCGTCGGCCAGCGGCAGTTCGGCGTCGAGGTCGTGCGACACCGTGACCGGCCAGTCGGCGACCCCGACCGGCAGCAGCGTCGGCGGCGCGACCAGCACCACCTCCGCGCCCAGGGTGTGCAGCAGAAGCACATTCGAGCGGGCCACCCGGCTGTGCAGGACATCGCCGACGATCACCACCCGCTTGCCCTCGATGTCGCCCAGGCGCTGACGGATGGTCAAGGCGTCGAGCAGCGCCTGGGTGGGGTGCTCGTGCGTGCCGTCGCCGGCGTTGATGACCGCAGGGCCGTGCCCGTCCTCGGTGGCCGTCCACTCGGCCAGTTGCTGAGGCGCACCCGAGGCGGGATGGCGCAGGATCAGCGCATCGGCCCCCGCGGCGCGCAGCGTCAAGGCGGTGTCGCGCAGCGATTCCCCTTTGGACACCGACGATCCCGAGGCGCTGACGTTGATCACGTCGGCGCTCATCCACTTGCCCGCGACCTCGAAGGAGACCCGGGTGCGGGTCGAGTTCTCGTAGAACATCGTGATGATCGTGCGGCCACGCAGGGTGGGCAGCTTCTTGACCTCACGGCCGAGCAGGGCCTGGCTGAAATGGTCGGCGTTGTCGAGGATCGCCAGCGCGTCCTCGCGCGACAGATCAGCCGCCGAGAGCAGATGCTTCACCTGACCGGACCTCCGTACGGCGCGATGGACACACGGTCGTGGCCATCGTCTTCGACCAACCGGACCTTGACGTTTTCGCTTCGGGAGGTGGGCACGTTCTTGCCCACGTAGTCGGCGCGCAGCGGCAGCTCCCGGTGACCGCGGTCGACCAGCACCGCCAATTGCACCGCCTTGGGTCTGCCGATGTCGCGCAGGGCATCCAACGCCGCGCGCACCGAGCGCCCGGTATAGAGCACATCGTCGACGAGGATGACCAAAGCCTGGTCGACGCCGCTATCGGGGATCGAGGTCTCCTCCAGAGCCCGGGGCGGCTTGAAGTCGAGGTCGTCGCGATACAGCGTGTTGTCCAGCGCGCCGTGCGGGACGACGACGCCGGAGAACTCCTTGATCTTGTCGGCCAGCCGGGTGGCCAACGTCACGCCCCGGGTGGGGATGCCGAGCAGGACGACGCGGGGGGCGTCAGGCGATCCGTCGAGTGCGGTCTTTTCGATGATCTGGTGGGCGATACGGGAAATGGTGCGGCCGACGTCCGCTGCGGACATCAGCTCCCGGTCGGTGCCCGACGAGCCCTCATGCGCGCCCAAGCGACTCTGACCTCCTTCTCCGCCTCTCTGGACGGCTCCTTAAAGGACGTCGAAACTGCCGCGAAGCTTAGCACCCGCACACCAGTGGTCCCGCCGCGCCACGAAGGCGCCTGCCCGCACCGGTGCCTCAGTAGGCTTGCCGCGATGAAACTCGACGGCAACAACGCGTCCATCCGCGAGGCGATCGACGCCGGGCTCCTCGCCGGGGCGGTGACCCTGGTCTGGCATGCCGGTGAAGTGGTCCAGGTCAACGAGTTGGGACACCGCGACGTCGATGCCGGGCTGCCGATGCAGCGCGACACGATCTTCCGCATCGCGTCGATGACCAAACCGGTGACGGTCGCGGCCGCGATGAGCCTTCTCGAGGAAGGCCGCTTCGCGCTCACCGACCCGATCGCCACGTGGGTGCCCGAGCTCGCCGATATGCAGGTGCTTGTCGACCCGCAGGGCGACCTCGACAAAACGATGCCCGCGCGGCGCCTCATCACCTTCGACGACCTGATGACACATCGCAGCGGTCTGGCCTACGCCTTCTCGGTGCTGGGTCCGTTGAGCCGCGCCTACGGCCGGATGTCGTTCCGCCAGGATCAGGACCGCTGGCTGGCCGAGCTGGCCGCCCTGCCACTGGTGCACCAGCCCGGCGACCGGCTCACGTACAGCCATGCCACCGATGTGCTGGGGATCGCGATCTCGCGCATCGCAGGCAAGCCGTTGTCCGACATCCTGCGCGAACGGATCTTCGAACCGCTGCAGATGCCCGACACCGGGTTCTCCGTGGGCACGTCTCGACGCCACCGGGCCGCGACGATGTACAAGCTCGACCAGAACAACACGCTGCAGCACGACGTGATGGGACCCGCACCCATCACCGATCCGCCGTTCTGCACCGGCGGCGCCGGATTGTGGTCGACCGTCGACGATTACCTGCGCTTCGCGCGGATGCTTCTGGCCGGCGGGACGCTGGAGGGGGTCCGGGTGCTCTCGGAGGAGTCCGTGCGGCTGATGCGCACCGACCGTTTGACCGAGGAGCAGAAGCGCCAGAACTTCCTCGGGGCCCCGTTCTGGGTGGGCCGGGGCTTCGGGCTGAACCTGTCCGTGGTGACCGATCCGGCGAAATCCCGCCCGTTGTTCGGCCCCGGCGGACCGGGCACATTCAGTTGGCCCGGCGCGTACGGCACCTGGTGGCAGGCCGACCCGTCGGCGGATCTGATCCTGATCTACCTGATCCAGAATCTCCCCGATCTGAGCGTCGACGCGGCCGCGATCGCAGGCAACACCTCGCTGGCCACGCTGCAGAGCGCCCAGCCGAAATTCGTCCGCCGCACCTACCAGGCGCTGGACATCTGACCGTTTAGTCTGGCGACATGACCCAGCCGACCGTCCTGATCAGCGGCGCCGGCATCGCCGGACCGTCGTTGGCTTTTTGGTTGACGCGCAACGGATATCGCGTCGTCGTCGTGGAGATCGCACCGGGCGTCCGGCCCGGCGGCCAGACGGTCGATCTGCGCGGCGCGGGCGGCGACGTCGTCGAGCGCATGGGGTTGATCGACCAGATGCGAGCCCGCGCGCTCGAACAGCGCGGCGCGGCCTGGGTGCGCTCCGACGGCAGCAGACGTGCCGAGATGCCGGTGACCGCCTTCGACGGCAACGGCCTGGTGTCGAAGCTGGAGATCCTGCGCGGCGATCTGGTGGACGTGCTGTACCAGGCCACCCGGGACTCGGTCGAATACCGTTTCGGGCAGCGGATCTCGGAACTTCGCGAACTCGACGCGGGGGTCGAGGCGACGCTGACCGACGGTACGGTGCTGAACGCCGACCTCGTCGTCGGCGCCGATGGTCCGCATTCGGCGGTGCGCCGCCTGGCCTTCGGCCCCGAGGGCCAGTTCGTCAAACCGATCGGCGGATACAACGCGTGGTTCTCCGCCCCCGACAGCGTAGGACTCGACGGCTGGTTCCTGCTCTACCAGGCTCCCGGCGGCCTCAACGCCTCGATGCGGCCCTCCCACGACCCCGCAATCGCCAAGGCCGGCCTGGCTTTTCGGTCCGAGCCCATCGAATACGACCGGCACGACCCCGACCAACAGCGCCGCATCCTCGCCGAGCGGTTCGCCGGGGCCGGGTGGGCATGCGACGCGCTGCTGGCCGCCGCCGACGAAGCCGACGACTTCTATTTCGATTCCTTCGCCCAGATCCACATGCCGTCCTGGTCGACGGGCCGCATCACCCTGGTCGGAGATGCCGGATACTGCGCATCGCCGCTGTCGGGCATGGGCACGAGCCTTGCGCTGGTCGGCGCCTATCTCCTCGCGGGTGAACTGGGGCCGGCGGGTTCGTTCGAAGCCGACGGCATCGCCGATGCGCTGGCGCGATACGAGTCGCGGATGCGCCCATACGTCGACACCTGCCAGAAGTTGAACAACACCATCGACCGGTACGCACCGATGTCGGAGTCCGACATCGCGGTCAACGCGGCGGTGATGAAGTGGATGCAGCGCTGGCCGTTTCGACCGGTGGCCGCGCGGCTGTGGTTCACGACGGCCGATTCGATCGAGCTGCCGGACTATCCGGCCATGTCCGTGTCCTAGCCCGCGCGTGCCAACGCCTGCCGGGCATAGGCACGGACGTCGGCGTCGCCGTCTTTGAGCGCTATCTCCAACGCATCCCGCGCCGTCTTCTCAGACGCCGCCCAGCGGCTCAGGCTGAGCACCGCGGCCTTGCGGACATCGAGGTGTTGATCGGTCAGCGCCGCCGACAATGCCGGAACGGCGACCGCCGGTGCGGCGCCCGCGAGCGCGCGTGCCGCGCCCTCGCGCACCTGCCAGGCCGGCGCCTTGAGCGCTTCGCGCACACCCGGCTCGTCATCGTCACCGCAGCCGACCGCACCGAACGCCGACAGCGCGGCCGCACGGACCAGCGGGTCGGTGTCGTTGGCCAACCGGCGCACGGCGTCGACGCCGGTACGCAACGTCGCCAGTCCGTTGGCCACCGCGATGCGCACCTCACGGTTGTCGTCGCCGACGGCCGCCGCCACGCCGTCGGTGTCGTCGACCGACACCAGCGCGCGCACGCCCTCGATCCGCACCCGGTGATCGACGTCATCGAGGGCGGCCCGACGGTACAGGTCCTCGCTACCCACACGACGCGCCGACAGGAGGTAGACAGCCATCGCACGCACTTCGGGATCCGTCGATTCGACGTGCGGTGCGACATGTTCCGGTCTGGCAAGCACCTCGACGAGTTCCCGTGCGCCGTCGGCGGCCACACGTCGGACACCGGAATCGGGGTCGGCCAGTGCGGCGATCAGCGGCGCCTCGTATCCCTCGGGCAGATGCTCCACGAGTGTGGCGACCGCAGTGCGCCGCACGCCTGCGTCGGCGTCGGCGAGGAACTCCATCAGCTGTGAAACCGACGGCAACTCGAGCGCGAGCACCGCGGCGATGCGCGGTGACGGCGGCTGGGCGGGCGCGGCGGGCCGGATCCGCGACGCACCATCGGCGGGGGCGCGGCCGATGGTGATCGGGGGCTGGTGAACGTGGGTGACCGGATCATCGGAGGGCAGGTGCTCGAGGTCGGGTACCGCGACGAAATACGGTGCGACGGGCCGTTTGACGAATGTCATGGACCCGTCGGCATCCTTGCGCAGGTTCAGGTGGTACCGCCAGCCTTCGTCGTCTCGCTGGGGCAGGTCGGCGCGGTCGTGATAGAGGCCCCACCGTGATTCGGTGCGCGTCAACGACGACCGCGCCGCCATCTCGGCGCAGTCGCGGATGAACGACACCTCGACCGCGCGCATCAGCTCGTGCGGTGTGGTGGCGCCCATCTCCGCGATCTCGTCGCGCATGCGCTCGAAGGTCTCGATGGCGATCGACAGTTTCGATGCCGTCTTCGGCGGTGCCACATAGTCGTTGACGAAGCGGCGCAGTTTGTACTCGACCTGCGGCTGCGGCGGGCCTTCGGGCCTGCGGAGCGGTCGGTAGACGAGGTCGTGCGCTTCGCGCAACTGGTCTTCCGGAAGGGCCGACGGCGGGTCGACGTCGGCAAGCGTGGATGCCGCGTGCTCGCCTGCGAGGTCACCGTAGACGAAGGCCCCGATCATGTAGTTGTGCGGGACGCACGCCAGATCGCCGGCCGCGTACAGTCCCGGCACCGTGGTCCTGGCGTGTTCGTCCACCCAAACCCCGGAGGCCGAATGACCGCTGCACAAGCCGATTTCGGAGATGTGCATCTCGATGTCGTGAGTGCGGTAATCGTGCCCGCGGTTGGCGTGGAAGGTGCCCCGGGTGGGCCGCTCGGTGGTGTGCAGGATGTTCTCGAGAGCGCCCAGCGTCTCGTCCGGCAGGTGCGAGACCTTCAGGTAGATGGGACCGCGGGCCGATTCGATCTCGCGTTTGACCTCGGCCATCATCTGCCCCGACCAGTAGTCGGAGTCGACGAACCGCTCGCCCAGTGCGTTGACCTGGTAGCCGCCGAACGGGTTGGCCACATAGGCGCACGCCGGTCCGTTGTAGTCCTTGATCAGCGGATTGACTTGGAAGCATTCGATTCCGGACAGCTCGGCGCCGGCGTGGTACGCCATCGAGTAACCGTCGCCGGCGTTCGTCGGGTTCTCGTAGGTGCCGTAGAGGTAGCCCGATGCCGGCAGCCCCAGCCGCCCACACGCGCCGGTGGCGAGGATCACGGCTTTCGCTGCGACCGCGACGAATTCGCCGGTGCGTGAGTTCAGCGCGGCGGCGCCGACGGCGCGGCCGGTGTCGTCGGTGAGTACCCGTACCGGCATCAGCCGGTTCTCGATGCGGATCTTTTCGCGCATCGAGCGCTGACGCAGCACCCGATACAGCGCCTTCTTGACGTCCTTGCCCTCCGGCATGGGCAGTACGTAGGAGCCGGACCGGTGTACCCGGCGCACGGCGTACTCGCCGTGTTCGTCCTTTTCGAACTTCACGCCGTAGCGCTCGAGGCGCTGCACCATGGCGAACCCGCGGGTCGCCGTCTGATAGATGGTGCGCTGGTTGACGATTCCGTCGTTGGCTCGGGTGATCTCGGCGACGTAGTCCTCCGGTGTGGCCTTGCCGGGGATCACGGCGTTGTTCACGCCGTCCATTCCCATCGCCAGCGCACCGGAGTGCCGGACGTGCGCCTTCTCCAGCAACAGCACCTGTGCGCCGTGCTCGGCCGCGGTGAGCGCGGCCATCGTGCCCGCCGTTCCGCCGCCGATCACCAGCACGTCACAGTCGAGCCGAACGGTGTCGGCGAGTTCAGGAATGTTCATGAGGAATAATGAAGGGCAGCAAGGATTTCGGTACGTGCTTCGGAACGGACGGCGTCGGCGACCCGCGGTTGCGGGACGTCGACGAGCGCGCGCAGCGGTTGGCCCACCCGGCCCAGCACCGCGACGCGGTCGCCGATGATCAGCGCCTCGTCGACGTCGTGGGTGACGAACACGATAGTGGTCGGGTGCGCCTGCCACGTGTGGATCAACAGCCGCTGCATCGCCGCCCGGGTCTGGGTGTCCAGCGCCGCGAAGGGCTCGTCCATCATCACCGCCCGCGGTGCACCCGCCAGCCCACGCGCCAATTGCACGCGTTGACGCATACCGCCCGAGAGGCTCTTGGGCAGGTAATCGGCGAATCCGGAAAGCCCCACCTCGTCGATCCACCGCTCGGCGCGTTCGCGTCGTCCGGACCGCGGTACACCGCGCAGCTGCAACGCGAGTTCGATGTTGGATCGCACTGTGCGCCAGGGCAACAAAGCGCTGTCCTGGAACACCATGCCCCGGTCGCGCGACGTCGTCGCGACCTCGGCGCCGTCGGCGAGCACCCGGCCGGCATCCGGTCGCAACAGCCCGGTGAGCGCGCGCAGCACCGTCGACTTGCCGCACCCTGATGGTCCGGTGAGCACCAGGATCTCCCCCGGGCGCACGTCGAGGCTCAGGCCGTCGACGACGGGTTCGCCGGTGTAGGACAACCGGACGTCCTCGAGCTGCAGCCGCAAGCCCTGCAGCGTCTCGGGGGCGACGGTGGCGGTCATCGAATGTTCTCCTCGGCGCGCGGCAGCCAGCGCGTCGCTCGCCTGCCGATCAGTTCGACCGCGGCAGCCGTCGTGAAGCCCAGCACCCCGATCGTGATGATGCCGACGAACACGTCGGAGTAGTTGAGAACCGTGTAGGCCTGCCACGTCCGGTACCCGACACCCAGTCGGCCGGAGATCATCTCGGCCGAGATCACACAGATCCACGCCACGCCCATGCCGACCGAGAGGCCGCCGAACAGACCCGGCAGGATTCCCGGTAGCACGACCCGGCGCAACACATCGGCGCGGCTGCCTCCCAGCGTGCGCACCGAATCCTCCCAGATCGTCGGCAGTGCGCGCACCGCGTGCCGGGTGCTGACCATGATCGGGAAGTACGCCGCAAGAAACGTGATGAACACGATTCCCGCCTCATCGGTGGGAAACAGCAGGATCGCGACCGGCACCATGGCGATGGCCGGGATGGGTCGGGCGAGCTCGGCGAGCGGGCCGAACACGTCGGCGAACACCGTCGATCGGCCGAGCATGATGCCGGTGACGACACCGACGAGAGCGGCAAGCCCGAACCCGGTCAGGATCCGGATCAGCGACTGCCCGAGGTCGAGCCAGTAGTTCTGGGTGCCCAGCCTTTGGGTGAGGGCGGTCGCGACCTCCGTCACCGTTGGCAGGGTGTCGAAGCGCAACCACGATCGAACGTCGTTGGCGGTCAACAGCTGCCAGAGGCCCACCGCCGCGACGACGGAGGCCACCCGCACCGACCGGCGCCGCCACACCACGGACTTCCGGTCCCGCACCGGCGCGCTTTCGACCTGCACCGGGGATTCGATCACCTCGGCGACCGTCGTCATGCCGCACCTGCCAACGCCTGCTCGTAGTCGACCGGCGCACTGCCGGGGTTGGCGGCGATGAAGCGCTGCGCACCGCCGGGAGTGGCGAACGGCCGATAGTCCGCACCGTCCTTCACCCAGATTGCCTTGTCGGCGAACCAACGGGTGCCGAACTCGGTGTCGGGGACATAGGCGGCGCGAATCGTCGCGCCGCGGGCAGTGGCGTCGCGGACCGCTTTGAGCAGGCAGGCCGGCGTCGCCGCGGGCTGGGTGGCGTCGGCGCCGTCCAACCACAGCTCACCCGCCTCCGCGGGGTCGGTCACCGCTGTGTTGCACACCGGATCGGTGCCCGTGATCAGCGAGGGGTTCGCGGTGTCCGCCAGGGCCGTGTCGTAGTCGAGCCCGCGTTCCTGAAACGCCGCGCGCAGCGGGGCGTCTTCGACGAAACCCGGTACATCGAGGTCGGCGAAGTTGTCGATCGACTTCAGGTAGGGCACATCGCCTTCGAGCGCTTCGATCAGCGACGGCTTGAGCGTGGTGTCGAACGATGTGCCTCCCGGCCCGTTGTAGAGGTAGACCACTTCCTGCGGCAGCCAACTGGCCTCTGCGACGATCCGGGCGGCCTCCAACGGTTTGTCGTTGAGGAATTCGGTCGCGTCCAGCTGCGCCTGCAGGAATGCGTCGAGGACCTCCGGGTGCTCGGCCGCGTAGGCCCGCCGCACGACCACCCCGTGCAACGTCGGGTAGTCCAGCTCGGCACCGTCGTAGAGCAGCTTGGCCTTGTCCTGGAACACCAACAGTCCGGGCCATGCGACGAACTGCGAGAGTGCCTGCACTTGACCGGATTCCAGTGCCGAAGCGCCGACCTGCGGCTGCTGGTTGAGCACCTCCACCCCGGTGTTGGGGTCCACGCCCGCTCGCGACAGCGCCTGCACCAGCATGCCGTGGCCCGCCGACCCGACGCTGGCCGACACCTTCTGACCCTCGAGGTCGGTCAGCGTCTGCGCCGGTGAATCCGGTTTGACGACAACCATATTCAGCGCGCCCCTGGGGTTGTATCCCGTCACCGAGACGATCTCGGTGCGGGCGCGCTCGTTGGCCTGCGTCTTGGACCCGTTGATCAGCATCGGATAGTCGCCCATGGACCCGATGTCGATCTTCTCGGCGACCATCTGCGCGGTGATCGGCGCTCCGGTGTCGTAGTCCTGCCACGTCACGCGGTACTCGGTGCCGGTGCGTTCGCCGAGGTCGGAGAGCCGACGCTCCAGGTAACCCTGCGCGCGCAGCAGTGTGCCTGCGGTGACGGTGTTGATGGTTTTGGACTGGTATCCGACGACGACGTCGACGACGTCGGAGGAATCGGACGCGGAGTCGAGCGAGCAGCCCGACGCCGCGACAGTGAGCCCGGCGGCCAACGCGGCCAGGCGGATGAACGGTCTGGTCATGGCGGGGTCCTCAGCGGATCAGGTAGGGCATGTTGACGGTGACGGCGCCGGTGGGACAGCGCGCCGCGCAAGGGCCGCAGTACCAGCACTCGTCGACATGCATGAAGGCCTTGCCGTTCTCGGGGTTGATCGCCAGCGAGTCGAGGGGGCAGATGTCGACGCACAGCGTGCAGCCCTGGATGCACAACGACTCGTCGATTGTGACGGGCACGTCGGCACGTTGGTTGATCAGTGTCACTGGTTGCTCCTCATCAGGCTGCCGCGCATGGTGATTCGGTCACCGCGCATGCGGATGTACTCCAGATCGACGGGCCGGCCGTCGCCGAGGCTGGTCAGTCGCTCCAGCATCAGCAGCGCCGCGCCGTCGGGCACCTGCAACGTCGCCGCCGAATGGGCGTCGGCCGAAACCGCCTCCAAGGCCAGCGTCGCCCGGCCCAGCCGCTGCCCGCTGACCTGTTCGATGAGCGCGAACACGTCGTTGGTCACCAACGGGTGCTGCACCACCTCGGCGCCGATGTCGGGCGCGAGATATGTCAGATCGAGCGACAGCGGAAGGTCGCCGAGATACCGCAGTCGCTCGATGAAGACCACCTGCTCGCCCGGTTCCAGCCGCAGCTTGCGCGCGACCGCGGGCGGCGCGGCCAGATGCTGCACCGCGCGGACCTCGTTGCGGACCTCGCCGTACTCCTTGAACGTCTCCTTCAGACCCACCAGCGCGTCGAGGCCGTGATCGTACTTGCGCACCGCGACCTGGGTGCCGACCTTGGGGCCGCGATCGATCAGCCCTTCGTTCTTCAGCACGGCGAGCGCTTCGCGAATGGTGTTGCGGGACACGAAGAATTCGGCCGCCAGCTCGTGTTCGGCGGGAAGGCCGCCGTCGAAGGCGCCCGCGTGGATCTGGTGCCGCAAAACATCGGCGACCTGCCGGGCGCGATCGGCGCGGGGCCTGCGCAGGGGCGTCGGCTCGGGCTGCGACATGCCGAAGACGTTATGGGCGTGGACCAGCCGTCGCGAGGTGCCCGGAATCACCTCGAAACGGCGATGGCCAATGCGCCGCCGGCACCCGGCGGCTACCAGGAGAAACTGAACCGAATGAGGCGTATGCGCCACCGGCGCTGCGGCGATCGATTAACAATCGCGGTGAACGAAAGTTGGGGACTACTGCATGCTGCGCGAGAGCACCCGGCCGAATTGCAGCAGCCGTTGCATCTGAGCGAGCCCGCCGTTGTCGACGGACTTGTAGTACCGGAACGACTCGCAGTAGATGTCGGATTCGGTGGCCGACTTCTGTCGTGTGCGGGTGATCAGTTGGGTGTACATCCGCAACCTCACCTCCGACAGGCGCCGGGTGCCATCGTCGAGGACCTCGTACTCGGTGGTGAGCACGTGATCGGTGATCGTCGACAGCAGGATGGTGCGCACCGATGCGTTGAGCACGCGGCGGTCGCGATCGGTCGACGACATCTCGTCGTCAGCGCGCCACATGATCAACCGGTGCCCGTCGGTGCAGACGACCTCCTGCCAGAGGGCTTGGTCCTCCTCGCCCCACGGCTCGTCGAGGTAGCCGCGCGACATGATGAACGACTTGATGATCGGCAGGTCCACCACCGACCGCAGTTGGTCGAGCGCGAGTTCGGGGTCGCGTAAATACACCCTGGCCGCTTCGTCGACGCTCGAGTATGGCGCCCAATCCTGCGGTGTGGGCATCCCCTATCCCCCGCTCCCCTCACCCCGCACGGCCTGGGCGGCGGCGCGGATCTGTGGCGTCACGAGCATCACCTGACCCAGCACTCCGTTGACGAAACCCGGTGAGTCGTCGGTGGACAACTGCTTGGCGAGTTCGACCGCCTCGTCCACGGCCACCGGTTCGGGTACGTCCTCGGCATGCAGCAGTTCCCACACCGCGACCCGCAGGATCGCGCGATCCACCGCGGGCAACCGCTCGAGCGTCCAGCCCTGCAGATGCGCGGCGATCAGATCGTCGATGTGTGCGGCGTGCTCCGTCACGCCGCGGGCCACCGTCACCGTGTAGGGATTGAGCGGTGATACGTCGGACTGGTTCTCGGCCAACGCATTTCGTGCATCGGCGACCTCGGCCGAGGTGAGTCCGCGCGCTTCTGCCTCGAAGAGCAGATCGACGGCGCGCTTGCGGGCCTGGTGCCTGCCACGGTCGGCGGGCCGCCCAATCCGGCCGGAGTCGCCTTTGCGGTCACTCACCCCGTCGCTCCGGTCAGGCATTCACCCGACCCAGGTAACTTCCGTCGCGCGAATCGATCTTGAGCTTGTCGCCGGTGTTGATGAACAGCGGCACCTGGATCTCGGCACCGGTCTCGACCGTCGCCGGTTTGGTGCCCGCACTCGAGCGGTCGCCCTGCAGGCCCGGCTCGGTGTGGGTCACCTCGAGTTCGACGGTCACCGGCAGTTCGAGGTAGAGCGGGTTGCCGTCGTGGAAGGCGATCTGCACCGGCATGCTCTCGAGCAGGAAGCCGGCGGCGCGGCCGACCAGCGACTCGGGCAGCGGGTGCTGCTCGTAGTCCTCGGAGTCCATGAACACGAAATCCGTACCGTCCCGGTACAGGTAGGTCGCGTCGCGCCGGTCGACCGTCGCGGTCTCGACCTTCACCCCGGCGTTGTAGGTCTTGTCCACGGTCTTGCCGGAGACGACGTTCTTGAGCTTGGTGCGCACGAAGGCCGGACCCTTGCCCGGTTTGACGTGCTGGAACTCGATGATCTGCCACAGCTGGCCGTCGATCACCAGGACGAGCCCGTTCTTGAAGTCGGCGGTCGTTGCCACGTTGGTAGTACTCCTGTCAGAGGATGGCCAGTTCCTTGGGGAACCGGGTGAGCAAGTCTGCGGTCTGATGTCGCCGGCTACCCGACTCCGGGATGTCGCTCCCGACGACCAGCGTGTCCTCGATGCGGACACCGCCACGATCGGGCAGATAGACACCGGGCTCCACGGTCACCGCGGAGCCAGCAAGCAGTGTACCGACGGACGCGCCGCTGATTCCTGGCGCTTCGTGGATCTGCAGGCCCACGCCGTGGCCGAGCCCGTGGGTGAAGTTCTCGACGTAACCGGCATCGGCGATGACCTGCCGCGATGCCGCGTCGACGTCCTTGCACGCGACTCCGGGCGCCAACGCTTCGCGGCCGGCCTTCTGCGCGGCGGATACCAACGCGTAGATCTCGTGCTGCCAGTCCGCGATCGGCGCAAGCACGAAGGTCCTGGTCATGTCCGAGTGGTAGCCGCTCACCAGGGCACCGAAGTCGATCTTGACGAAATCGCCGGCGGTCAGCACGGCGTCGGTGGGCCGGTGATGCGGGATCGCCGAGTTCGGTCCGGCCGCGACGATCGTCTCGAACGACGGGCCGTCGGCGCCGTGTTCGAGCATCAGCCATTCCAGTTCGCGGGCCACCTCCTTCTCCGTGCGCCCGGCCCGCAATCCGCCCCGGTCGACCAGATCTTGCAATGCCGCGTCGGCGGCCTCGCACGCCAGCCGCAGCAGTGCGACCTCCCCGGCGTCCTTGACTTCGCGAAGCGCCTCGACGGTCCCGGCTGCACGCACCAGTTCGGTCTGCTCCCCTGCGGCCTTGGTCAGGACCGAGAAGGCATCGACGGTCACCACATGACTCTCGAAGCCGAGCCGGCGCACGCCGTCGGCGGCGGCACGACCCGCCAGATGCGGTCCGCAGGCTCGCTCGATGACGATCTCGGCGTCGGGCGCCTGCTGCCCGGCTTGCGTGCGGTAGCGCCCGTCGGTCGCCAACACCGGCGTTTCGTCGTCCGCCTTGATCAGCAGGGCGGCGTTGGAGCCGGTGAACCCGCTCAGATAGCGCACGTTGACCAGGTCCGATACCAACATGGCATCGATGTCGGATTTGGCCAGCCGCTCGCGCAGCCGGTCCCGGCGCTGTGAAATAGTCACGGTCGATGACGCTACTCGCTAAGGTGAGGCCCCATGAGTAAGTGGTTGCTGCGCGGACTGGTGTTCGCGACCCTGATGGTGATCGTGCGATTGCTGCAGGGCGCGCTGATCAACGCGTGGGAAACCAAGGCGGGATTGATCAGCGTCGTGCTGGTCGTCCTGTTCGCGGTCGCGGTGTTCATCTGGGGGTTCGTCGACGGCCGCTCCGACGCCCGCGCCAACCCGGACCCGGACCGCCGCGGAGACCTCGCCATGATCTGGCTGTTGGCCGGCCTGTTCGCCGGGATCGTCAGCGGCGCGGTGGCCTGGTTCATCTCGCTGTTCTACAAGGCGCTCTACGTCGAGGCGCTCGTCAACGAACTCACCACCTTCGCGGCGTTCACCGCGCTGCTGGTGTTCCTGATGGCGCTGGCAGGGGTGGCGCTCGGCCGCTGGCTCGTCGACCGCAAGGCTGATCAGACCCCGCACCTGCACCGCGCCGGTGACGACGACCGCGCCGACACCGACGTGTTCGCCGCCGTCAGCCAACCGGGTACGGACGAGACCACCCAGTCCGCGCCCCGCGACGACCGGGCCTAGCACTAGGCCCACCGCTCCGTGAACCCGGACGAGTTCTGCACGTCCGACCAATGGAGCGTGCTGACGTCCGCGGCGTCGAACTCACAACTGGCCGGGGTGCTCGGCGGTTTCCTGATCACCGCGATCGCCCTGCTGTTCGACAAGAACAGTCGCGAGGGCGTGCACACCCTGGCGCTGTTCTCCTCGGCCGTCCTGGTGTTGATGCTCGACAGCTTCCTGTTCAGCTTGATCACCGGAACCCAGGTGCCCGACGGGGCACGCCAGGCCACGTGTGCGATCGCCTGGACTCAGGGTGCGGTGTCGACCGGGATGCTGGCCGCGGGGGCGGCCGCGTTGTTCGGCGGGCTCGGCTGGATGCTGGCCAGCCACGCCGTCAACAAGGTCAGCGACCAGGACCCCGCCGACGTGCGCGCGTACTGTTTCCTCGCCGAACTCGGCGGTTGGCTGACTTTCGCGGCGGCGATGACGGCGACGCTGATCGTGTCCGAGACCTCGATCGACTACCTGCGCTTCATGTGGGGGCACCGACCCGCGGTGTGGGTGGAAGGCAGCATCGTCGTCGCGGCCGCGGCATTCGTCATCGCCGACTTCGTGCTGGTGTACCTGCGCACCCGGACGCTGCGAAGGTCGTTGGCCGACAGCACCGAACCGACGCTGCTGGAGCTTCGGTCGATCCAGTTCGCCACCATCGGCACCGTGGTGCTCGCGATCGTCGGATCCTGGCTCGCGGTCAGTCTGGCCCGCATCCCCGAGGACTGGCTCACGGCGCCGAACCCGGTGATCGTCATCTGCGTGCTGGTGCTCACCCTCGTGTTGCCGACGGTGATCTCGACGGCGATCTGCTACTCGGTGGCCAGTACCGATGGACGGCGTATCGGCCGAGGTCGGGCGAACCGCCAGGCTCGCCGTTTATCCCTGTAAGCGGGTTCTCGGCGCGTTACTCTTGACCCGTTCTGGGGCAGGAGGAACCGGTGGGCCCAGGCGAGAGCGGTCTGTCGATCGACGAGCTGCTGGACCGGGCCGTGCGCGCCATCAACCGCGGTGACCGCGACACGGCCTCCGCTCTGGCCGGACAGGTGCTGTCTGTCGATCACGGTAACCCTGACGCCGAGGATCTTCTCGCCGCGTCGACGAACCACGGCGAAATCCGTCGACTCACCTTGATGTTCGTGGACCTGGTCGACTCGACGGTATTGTCCACCCGCGTCGAACCGGAGACCTACCGCGCCTTGGTCGGTCGCTACCGCGACGAAGTGGTCCGGTTGGTCAACCACTACGAGGGGCACATCAGCTCGACCAAGGGCGACGGCCTGCTGGTGATGTTCGGTCACCCCGAGGCGCATGAAGACGACGCACGGCGTGCGGTCACCGCGGGACTGGACATCGCGCGGGCGGTCAGCCGGCTCGGCGAGCGGGCACAGCGCAGGTTCGGTCAGGCGCTGAACGTGCGCGTCGGCGTCCATCGGGGGGTGATCTACCTCGACCAGGCCGAGGACGACGTGTACGGGTTCGCCGCCAACTTGGTGCAACGGATTCAGTCGTTGGCCGAGCCGGGTTCGGTGGCGATATCGGATGCGGTTGCCGCGCTCGTGCATAACGCATTCGAACTCGCCGCCTGTGCACCGGCCCGCGTGAAAGGTGTGGAGGAACCGGTCTCCTATCACCGCGTGCTCGCGGAACGGTCACAGGCGCTCGCACCGCGAGCGGTGCCGCTGGTGGGCCGTGAGCAGGAATGTGCGTGGCTGCAGCAGGCGTGGCAGGAGACTCGACAGGGGCGGTCGGCCCGGCCGGGCGTGGCGTTCCACGGTGAGCCGGGCATTGGTAAGACGAGGCTGGCGCATGCGGCTGCCGAACTGGTCGAGGACACGGGAGGAGCCGTGGTCGAGCTCTCGGGTTCGCCTCTTCATGCCGACACCGGCCTGTACCCCGTGCGGAGGTTGTTGGAACGTCGTTGCGGGATCACGCGATTCACCGACGGCGCGGAGCGGCTACGCCTGCTCGAGGCGGAGCTGGAAGTTCGCGCACTGGATCCAGCATCGACGATGCCGCTTCTGGCGCCGATCCTGGGCGTGGGACCCGAATACGGCTACCACCCGGCCGCAGCGGAAGGCCGCTCACTGTACGAGTCGATCGGCGCCGCGGCGCAACGCTACGTGTCGTCGTGTCTGGACGGGCGCGCCGGTGTCGTCATCGCCGAGGACGTGCACTGGTTCGACCCGTCGACGATGGAACTGCTCAACTCGATACTGAAATCAGCGGACGGGCGGCTGATGGTCGTGCTGACGGGGCGCGACGGGCCGTGGCTGGAAATGGACTGGCCAGTAACCTATTTCGAGCTCCGGGCGTTATCCGAGGAGGAGTCCGACAGGCTTATCGACACCCTGAATCCAACCGTGAGTGACGCGCAGCGGACCGCGGTGCGTCGTCGCTGCGACGGGATCCCGTTCTACATCGAGCATGTCGTGGCGGGGCTGAACGGGTCGGGGTCCGACGAGCAGGTGCCCGAGGCGCTCTATGAACCGCTGTTGGCCCGCCTGCACCCTCGTCGGGACGTCGTGCCCGTGGTGGAGGCGGCGGCCGTCATCGGGCGCAGTGGTGATCTCGCACTACTACGTTCGGTGAATACCAGCGACTCCGAAATCGATTCAGTCGTACATCAACTGGTGCAGGCTCGAGTTTTCGAGCCGACCCGCGACGAACGTTGGCAGTTCCGCCACGAATTGTTGCGCGAGCTTGCCCTCGAGCTTGCCCCACCCAGCCTGCAGCGGGAGTTGCATGCGCGCGTCGCGGACGCCCTGGTGCACGCCGCTGGCGGAGCCGAACCCGATTGGCGTGTGGTGGCACGCCATTACGACGCAGCGGAGCGGTTCGCGGACGCGGTCACCGCCTACCGGAAAGCATGCGTCGACGCCCGACGTCGCGGTGCAGCGCTGGAGGCGTACGGATACCTGACCAACGCCCTCGACCGGCTTGCTCGCTGCGATCCGGGGCCCCGGCGCGACACGACCGAGATCGCGATCCGCCTCGAACGGGGGTTTCTGATCGGGGCTGCACACGGAAGCATGAGCGGCGAGGGCCCCGCGGATTTCGAGCAGTGTCTGCAGATGACCGCCTCCGGCGGCTACGACGACGAACTTTACGCGACTCTGACCGCCCTGCTGAGCTACTACGTCCCTCGCGCCGATCTGCGGCGGGCACACGCACTGCTGGACTCGATGGGCGGCCGGATCACCCGGGATCGACCCTGGAGTCACGCTGCGATCCAGTCGTCGTTGGGTTCTGTCACCTGGCTGGAGGGCGATTTCGTGACCGCGCGCGGGCAGCTGTCGGAGGCACTCGACCGTCTCACCGCCGTCCAGCCACGCGACCCGGACACCGCGTGGTGGGGCAACACGGACCCGATCTCCGGAGCTCTCACGTATCTGGCGATGACGGACGTGCTCGGCGGCGAACTCGATCGGGCCGAGGCCAGGCTGGCCGCATCGGTACGCCATTGTGAGACCCTGGGATTCCCGCTGAACGCATTCAATCGTGCACACACGTATTTCACACAGGTGTGGGTGGCGATGGAAGCCGGCCAACTCGGGGAGGCCGCCGTCCTCGCCATCGAAATGCGCCGCTTCACAGAGGAATCCGGGCTCGATTTGTGGCGCCTGGTCGCCGCGGCGCAGCACAACACCGTAAAAGGGTTGGCCGCGCTCGGAGCCGGCGCCGACCCCGAGATGCTGACTCTGCGGGCGCAGAAAATCGCGCGGTTCGTCGACGGATCGCGAATGATGCAGCTCAACGTATACCTCACCTACCAGGATGGAGTCATCGGCCGACTGCTGTGCGCTGCCGGAAGGAACGACCAGGCACGGGAGCGGTTGGATATGTCGCTTCGTCACGCAAAGGACACCGGAATGCACTTCAACGACGCCGAGTTGATCAGGGTGCGCGCGCACACCCTGACCGACGTGCAAGACCGGCGCGACACCCTGGCCGCCGCACTTGATCTCGCCCGCAGTCAGAGCGCGCTTCTGTTCGAACTGCGCTGTCTGCTGGATACCTTCGACATCGACGGCGACGCAGTCCGGCCGGAATTGGTTGACGCCGTGTGCCGGTTTCCCGGCGACGCGCGGTGGCCTGAAATAGCGCGCGCTGAACAGCTACTCGCATGAAGTCCGTTGCGGTGCTGGGGGGTGGCGTCGCCGGCCTCACCGCAGCCCACGAGCTCGCCGAGCGCGGCTTCGAGGTCACCGTCTACGAGGGCCGACCCGACTCGTTCGGCGGGAAAGCACGCTCGATACCGGTGTGGGGATCGGGTACCGGCGGCCGGCTCGACCTGCCCGGTGAGCACGGATTTCGGTTCTTCCCCGGCTTCTACAAGCACGTTCCCGACACGATGGCACGCATACCCTATGGATCGAAGACCGTCGTCGACCATCTCGTGCCGACGACGCGGATACTCCTGGCCCAGGCGGACGGGTATCCGGAGCTTGTCGGCATCGCCGAGCAGCCGTCGTCTTTCGAGGATTTCGCGGCCACAGCGGCATTCATCCGCAAAGCCGGCAGCAGCCTCGGAATCAGTCCGCCGGAACTCGGTGTGTTCATCGAACGCCTGCTGACACTGATGACTTCATGTGATGAACGCCGGTACGACCAGTGGGAGAAAACGAGCTGGTGGAAGTTCGTCGGCGCCGAGCACCGGTCCCCGGCCTTCCAGAAATTCCTCGCCGATGGGATGACGCGCACGCTCGTCGCGGCACGCGCGCGCGAGTTATCCGCGCGCACAGGGGGTTTGATCCTGTGCCAGCTGCTGTTCGACATCGTGCGTGCTGACGGCCGCATGTCCCGCATGCTCGACGGCCCGACGAGTGAGGTCTGGATCGACCCCTGGGCGGCGCATCTGCGCAATCTCGGCGTCAATCTGCGCACCGACGCCAAGGCCACCGCAATCAAGTGCGACGGGGTCCGGGTCACCGGGGTGACCGTCGAATCCTCGGCCGGTGTGGAGCCCGTCGTCGCCGACTATTACGTCTGCGCCATCCCCAAAGAACAGCTCGAAAAGCTGGTGTCCCCAGAGCTGCGCGCCGCAGACCCCATTCTCGGCAGGCTCCCGCAACTGGTCACCCGCTGGATGAACGGCATCATGTTCTACTTGGATCGTGACGTGCCGCTGGAGCCGGGACACGCCATCTTCATCGACTCCGAATGGTCGTTGACCGCGATCTCCCAGAAGCAGTTCTGGCCCGACGTCGACCTCGCGCGGCGCGGAGACGGCCGTGTGGAGGGCATCCTGTCGGTCGACATCTCCGAATGGCAGCGGCCCGGAAGGCTCTACGGGAAGGTGGCAACCGAGTGCACGCCGGAGGAGATACGTGCTGAGGTGTGGGCCCAGATGGTCGCACACATCGATGACGGTTCACTCGACGAACAAAATGTGCTCACCTGGTTCCTCGATCCGGCCATCGTCTTCCCGAACCCGACACAAGCGACCAACCTGGAACCGCTGTTGATCAACACGGCCGGCTCGTGGGCCAACCGCCCCGAGGCCGCCACCCGGATTCCGAACTTTTTTCTCGCCTCCGACTTCGTGCGCACCTACACGGATCTGGCAACCATGGAAGGCGCGAACGAGGCCGCGCGGCGCGCTGTCAACGGGATTCTCGACGCCACCGGTTCGGCGGCGCCCCGGTGCCCCGTCTGGCCGTTGCAGGAACCGCGAATATTCGGAGCAGCGCGCGTGGCGGACCGGGTGTTGTGGAAGCTGGGCCGACCACCCCTGAAGGTCAACACAGATGGTCTTGGGTCGGCCGGACCGCTCAGCCGCGGACTTGCCGGGCTGGCGCGCCTTTTCGGATGAGGGATCGCGTCCGGTATCGACGGTCCAGGAAGCGCTCGTCCAGCGGGTCAGGTTCGATCGTCGCTTTGTCCAGCGCCTCCAAATGGGCGGCGATGTCTCGGTTCTCGCGCGTGGCGATGGCCGCGATGATGCGGGGAATGAGTTGGAAATACCTCGGCGGATCGAGATACCAGGCGCTGAGCGCAGCGGCCCAGGCCATCTGGTTCACTTCCTTCTCACGCGCCTTGTCGCGATTCATCGACAGGTAGATCGCGAACAACCAGCCCGATCTCCGAAACTTGATCAGGATTCTGCTGACGAACCCGACCTCGTTCGGTATGACTCGGCGGATCCATCGCACCGCGGGTGAAAGGCCCTCGGTGACCCGGAGCATGCCACGAATCTGCGTGGACACCAGCGCGTTGATGAGCTGGAAATCGTGCTCGAACGCTTCCATCGAGTCCGGCACCATCTCCGCGGTGGCCAGGCCCAAATCGAAGTTGATGTGGGCGTTCAGTCCGGCCACCATGTGCTGCAGCATCGTCGACTGTCCGGACTCCTGACGGACGAAAGTCACCTCCCAGGGAAGGGTCAACCCGTCGTAGTCGTCCGGGCAGAAGTAGGCGTTCAGCGCGTCGAAGTAGCGCTTCGCGAACACCGCGTCGAACTGCTCCATCAGCGGGCGGTCGTAGAACAGACCCTCGTCGAGGGCGGCGCGGATGGCGACGGTCGACCGCTTGTACAACACCGCGAAGTAGCCAACGGTACTCTTCTGCCGGACCGACCAATCGATGATCTGATCGAGATTGCGCACCACGTCATCGATGTTCGTGGCCGGTTGGAGGGGCTCCCACGGGACTCCCTGGGAAGGGGCTGCCCGGCTGGGCATCGCCGATGGGTCCGGCACCGGTTCATCGTGTAGAGACATCGCCGATGCACCGCCTTCGCTTGGGCTAGCCGCCCGTGGAAACGGGGGGCACGACACCACGATGGCACCATTCGGTCTTGATGATGTGAGTAATCGACTACCTGTCTTCCAGGGACGCGAGATACCGCAGCGCCAAGATGTAACCCTGCACCCCGAGGCCGACGATCACACCGGTGGCCACCGCGCTGAGGTAGGAATGGTGCCGAAACTCCTCGCGCGCGTGCACGTTCGAGATGTGCACCTCGATCAGCGGCGCGCGTAGTTCGCTGCAGGCGTCGCGCAGGGCGATCGACGTGTGGGTCAGCGCGCCGGCATTGATGATCACCGGATCCCCGGCGTCGGCGGCCGCATGGATCCAGCCCAGCAGGTCGGCCTCGTTATCGCTCTGGCGCACAACGGCCTTCAGGCCGAGAGCCTCGGCCTCGCGGTCGATGAGCGCCACCAGCTCGTCGTGGGTGGTGCTGCCGTACACATCGGGTTCGCGCCGGCCCAGCCGACCGAGGTTGGGACCGTTGAGCACGAGCACGGTCTGGGTCATGACGTCACCGCCCCTATTTCTGCGTACGCCGCCGCCAGCAGTGACGGGTCTGGCCCCTCCAGGCGTCCGGGCTTGCCGAGACCGTCGAGCACCACGAACCGCAGCACACCCGCGCGCGTCTTCTTGTCACCCGCCATGTTCTCCAGCAGCTCGCCGAAGGCCTCGGGGTCATAGCTGACGGGCAGCCCCAGCGCGGTCAGCACGGAGCGGTGCCGGTCGGCGGTCTCGTCGTCCAGGCGGCCTGCGAGCCGTCCGAGCTCGGCGGCGAACACCAGTCCCACCGAGACGGCAGCGCCGTGCCGCCACTGGTAGCGCTCACGGCGTTCGATCGCGTGGGCCAGGGTGTGGCCGTAGTTGAGGATCTCGCGCAGCTGCGACTCCTTCTCGTCGGCGGCGACCACCTCGGCCTTTACCGCGATCGCGCGGCGGATCAGTTCGGGCAGCACGGTTCCCGTCGGGTCGAGCGCCGCCTCGGGATCGGCCTCGATCAGGTCGAGAATGGTCGGATCGGCGATGAAGCCGGCCTTGACGATCTCGGCCATACCCGCCACGAGCTCGTTGCGCGGCAACGTCTGAAGGGTCGCGAGGTCGACGAGCACGGCCGCGGGCTGGTGGAACGCGCCGACCAGATTCTTGCCCGCGTCGGTGTTGATGCCGGTCTTGCCGCCGACCGCGGCGTCGACCATGCCCAGCAGCGTGGTCGGCACGTGCACGATGTCGATTCCGCGCAGCCAGGTGGCAGCGGCGAACCCGGCGACGTCGGTGGCCGCTCCCCCGCCCAGGCTGACGACCGCGTCCTTGCGGCCGACCCCGATGCGCCCCAACACTTCCCAGATGAAGCCGACGACCGGCAGGTCCTTGCCCTTCTCGGCGTCCGGGATCTCGATGCGGTGTGCGTCGATCCCCTTGTCTGCCAGGGTGCTTCGAATCACCTCGGCGGTCTGCGCCAGCGTCGGCTGGTGCAGGATCGCGACCTTGTGCCTACCCTCGAGCACGCGCTCGAGATCGCCGAGCAGTCCGGTGCCGACGATCACCGGGTATGGCGGATCGACGAGGACGTCTATGGTCACGGGCTCAGTCACGGTTGGCCTTCGGATTGCGGGCGGCGACCGCCGCCGGGGACGGCGGGGCCTCGGTACTGGGTTCGGCGGTCAGCTGCGACGGTCCCCGGCGCCACGGCGAGCGGCGCTTGCGTCGCGAGGAGTGGGGGGTCTCGGGGTTCTCGAGGCGGGCCACGATGTAGCGCACCACGGCGCCCGGGTTGCGCCTGTTGGTGTTGACCCGCAGCGTCGCCACCTCGCGGTACAGCGGAATCCGTTCGGACATCAGCGCTTTGAACTTCTCGCTGCGATCACCGCCCTGGAGCAGCGGACGCACGGTGCTTCCGCCGGTACGGCGAACCCCTTCGGCGGCGCTGATCTCCAGATAGATGACGGTGTGACCGGCCAGTGCCTCGCGCACGCCGGGTGTGGTCACCGCGCCGCCGCCCAGCGACAGCACGCCGTCGTGGGTCTGCAGTGCCGAGCGGATGACCTCTTCCTCGATCCGCCGGAACTCCTGCTCGCCGTCGGTGGCGAAGATGTCGGCGATCGTGCGGCCGGTGCTCTCCTCGATCGCGGCGTCGGTGTCGAGCAGCGAAAGGTCGAGCGCCTTGGCCAGCCGCCGCCCGATGGTGGACTTACCCGAGCCGGGCAACCCCACCAGCACTGCTCGGGGCGCCATCAGCCCGAAGCCTGGACCCGTTGCGGCGAGGGCTCGCGCTCGGCCACTGCCCGCAGGTAGTTGTCGATGTTGGCGCGCGTCTCGGTCAACGAGTCGCCGCCGAACTTCTGCAGCGCCGCGCGCGCCAGCACCAGCGCCACCATGGTCTCGACCACCACGCCGGCGGCGGGCACCGCGCACACGTCGGAGCGCTGGTGGATCGCGACGGCCTCCTCACCGGTGGCCATGTCGACGGTGGCCAGGGCCCGCGGCACCGTGGAGATCGGCTTCATCGCCGCCCGCACACGCAGCGGTTGGCCGTTGGTCATCCCGCCTTCCAGTCCACCTGCGCGGTTGGTCGAGCGCATGATGCCGTCGGGTCCCGGGTGCATCTCGTCGTGGGCGACGCTGCCGCGACGGCGCGCGGTCGTGAAGCCGTCGCCGATCTCGACACCCTTGATCGCCTGGATGCCCATCACCGCGGCGGCGAGTTGGCTGTCCAGCCTGTTGTCACCGCTGGTGAAGGAGCCCAGCCCGACCGGAAGGCCGTTCGCGACGACCTCGACGACGCCGCCCAGTGTGTCGCCGTCCTTCTTGGCCGCCTCGATTTCGTCGATCATCGACTTCTCGGCGTCCTTGTCGTAGGCGCGCACGGGGCTGGCATCGATCGCAGCGAGGTCGCCCGCTTGCGGCGGCGGGCCGTCGTAGGGGTCCGACGCACCGATCGAGATGACGTGGGACAGCACCTCGACGCCGAGGGCCTCGGAGAGGAACGCACGGGCGATGGTGCCTGCGGCGACGCGCGCCGCGGTCTCGCGCGCGCTGGCACGCTCCAGCACCGGGCGGGCGTCGTCGAAACCGTATTTGAGCATGCCCGCGTAGTCGGCGTGCCCGGGTCGGGGCCGGGTCAGCGGCGCGTTGCGCGCGCTTTCGGCCAGCTCCGCAGGGTCGACCGGATCCGGTGCCATCACGGTTTCCCACTTCGGCCACTCGGTGTTGCCGATCTCGACCGCGATCGGGCCGCCGAGCGTGACGCCGTGGCGGACCCCCGCGAGCATCGTGACCTGGTCCTGTTCGAACTTCATGCGCGCGCCGCGGCCGTACCCGAGACGTCGGCGCGCCAGCTGAGCGGCGATATCGTCCGAGGTGACGTGCACGCCCGCGACCATGCCTTCGACCACGGCCACCAGGGCGCGGCCGTGTGATTCACCAGCAGTGGTCCATCGCAACACGCGTCCCATCTTCCCACGTCGGCCGTCTCACCCCGAATCAGCCGATGACCAGGCCCGTCAGAACGTGGCCTAGCTCGGTGACGGCCTGCCGGTGCGCAGACTTCTGATCGGTGGCCCGCGCGACGATCATCGCCGTCTCACAGAGGGCTCCGAACAGGAAGTGGGCCAGCGGCCCGGGTGGGCGTTTGGCGATCACACCCGCGTCCACCGCGCGGGCGACCGCGGTCTCCATCATGTCGAGCAGCGGGGTCTCCAGGCGTCGCATCTGCTCCCACCCCAGCGCGGTGAACGCGTCGAGCAGCACGATCCGCTGTACCCCGGGGTCGAGGCACTCGTCGAGGAATACCCGGCAGGCGGCTCCGAACGCGTCCCAGGGGTCCTTCTTGCGCGCGTAGGCACGCTGATAGGCCTCGGCCAGCGGTACGGTCATCCGCTCGACCTCGCGGGTGAACACCGCCTCGAACAGTCGGCGCTTGCCGTCGAAGTGGTGGTAGACGGCGCCCTTGGTCACCCGCGCCCGGGCCGCGACCGCGTCCAGCGACGTCGCCTCGTATCCGTTCTCGGCGAACAACGCGCGCGCCGCGTCGACGAGCGCGGAGACGGTCGCCTCGGTGCGTTCCGCCTGGGTGCGCCTCGCGCTCTTCGTCGTCACGGCCGAACGATAACCGCTACGACCCGGCCGGTTCGAGCGCGATCAGCGGCAGTCGCCGCTCGGTGAAGCGCGCGTAGTACTCGGCTTGCGGATACATGCCGACAAACGCATGCCACGCGCGCTCGCGCTCGGCGCCGGTCAACTCCCGGGGCCGCACCGACGTGCGAACCCGGCCGATCTGGACGACGCCGGTCCCGGCGTGACGCAGGTTCAGCCACCATGCGGGAGTGTGGGACGCCCCGGCGTTGGCGGCCAGCACGACCACGGCGTGACCGTGGCGCAGATAGAGCACGGGCCCGGTAGATCCGGGCATGCAGGCGGCCCATCGCCCGCTGCGCACGCGGCCAGCGGTTGACCACCCGGTTCGACTGCCGGGCAAGCCGTTCGTCGTTCACCGCACTCGGTAGACGCGGTAGTCGACGTGACCGGGCGACAGGATGTTGTAGCCCACCGCGACCACCTCGCTGAGCCACGCGTATCGCTCGTCGGAGGTGGCGAACCTCGGTGTCGTGCGGACGTAGGTCTCGTCGAAGCCGAGCACCTCGCCGTGGGCCAACCGGTCGAGCCCGTCGGCCGGCACCTTGATGATCCCTGCGCTCTCGAAGTGGATCAGCACACCGTCGTGGGTGCGCAGCGTCGCGCGGACATCGACCCGACCGCAGCCGTCGTCGCCGACGAGCAGCCAGTCGCCGCCGCCGGGCAACACCTCACCGCACAGCCGTGGCCCGTCGATGTGCCCGCCGGTCGTGATGAATGTCATCCGCATTCCGGTGGGAGTCGGAATCGGTTGTGCCGGTTGCAGGTTGACGTGCATATCGAACAGGTGCTCCACCGGCAGGGACTCGACGAGGGGCAGCTGGGCGGCCGCTGCCGCGGTCACGCTCTATCCCCCGTCATGGTCGCCGTCAGTTGGGCGGAGTCGATGAACGAATCCTTGCGCGAAACCAGCCCGTCGGGCGAGACGGTGACCAGGTCCAGGCAGTCGAACCGCACACCACCGGAGACCAGCGTCCAGTCCAGCACCCAGTGCGCCTCGCCGTAGAGGACCCGTTTGGTTTCGAAGGCGAAGTCCGGGAACTGCGCGAAGACGGCGGCGAACGCCTCGCGCGCGGCGGCGCGGCCAACGACGGGCTCGGCGCCCAGATGTGTCCAGAAGCAGGTGTTCTCGGTGTGCAGAGCGGCGATCGCGTCGGGGTCGCGGTCGGCCCAAGCGGCGAAGTAACGCTCGGATAGAGCCATCAGACTACTTTGCATACTCGCAGTATGTACTAACCTACCCTCGGTATGCAATAGCTCTTCACCGATCTCGCGTTGTCACGAATCCAACATGGCCGTCACACCGCGGAAACACATTGGCTGCACAGTTCATCCATGGATTCAAGATCGGCTTTGACGGTGAGCATCGGTGTGCTCGGTGGACTCGCGGTGGCCCTCACCGCAGAAGTGATCACGGTCCCGATCTGGGTGGTGTTCCTGACGTGGGCCTCGTTCTTCTTCGTCGGTGGCGGAATCGGCGGATGGGTGCGGTCGCTGACGAGCAATCTGGCCGGCGTCCTGATCGCGTCGGCGAGCCTGTACGCGGGCCATCTGTTGGGCGGCAGCCTGTTGGCGGTCGCCGTCGCCGTCGGGATCGGCAGCGCGGTGATGGTGCAGGCGTCCTGGGTGCCGCTGCTGTCGACGACGCCCGCGGTGGTCGTCGGGTTTGCGAGCACGGTGTCCACGGTGGCCGGGACGGGCAACACGATCACCGTGACGTCGATATCGCACCCGGGCCTGGTCGCGGCGATGGCGTGTGTGCTCGGCGCCTCGTTCGGCCTGTTGTCCGAGTACGTCGCGAAGGTGTTGACCCGCGAGCCCGAACCCGACCACGCAAGCCCGGAAATTGCACCGACGACGGAAGGCAGCCCCGCGTAATGAAACTGCAGCACTACCTCGGCGGCCTGGAGGGGCTGCCGGAACCGCTCACACTCGAGAAGCGCGTCTTCGTCGAAGAGTGGGAGAAGCGGATATTCGGTATCCACGTCGCGATGATGGGGTTGTCGAACCACCTTGGTTCGGCCCTTCCGCGGTATCCGATCGACGAGGTGCCGACCGCGTTCAAGGACGAGTGGACGTGGGCCGACCTGCGCACCGGCGCCGAAGCGATGAACCCGTTCGACTACTTCAAGTTCCGCTACTACGAAAAATGGCTGGGCGGCATCACACAGTTCTTCATCGACAAGGGCTACGTGACAGCAGACGAAATATCGGCCCGCAAGGACGAACTGGCCACCGAGAACGCTCCTGCCGTCGGCGGTCCGGAGCCGGCGATCGACGACCAGGTCGTCGACTATCTGCGCCGCGGCGACAGTCCCCGTCGCGATGTCGCGCATCCGAAGTTCGCCGTCGGTGACTCCGTGCGCATCACCAACGTGCCTGCCGCCGCCCATACCCGCCTGCCCGGCTATCTGCGTGGACACGTGGGCACCGTGGAGCGGATCTTCGAGGGCGACTACGCGTACTTCACCCACACCGGTGACGGCATCGGTGACCCGATGCCGATCTACATCGTCGCGTTCGATCCGCAGGATCTGTTCGGAGAGCGCGCAGAGGACGGTCCCCTGACCATCTACGCCGAGCTGTTCGAGGCCTATTTGCAAGGAGCGCAATGAGCGACCAATTCCACTACCGCGAGGACCGCGAGCTGTCCAGCGCCGCCAAAGTCGCTGCGCTGGAATCGCTTCTGATCGAGAAGGGTGTGATCACCAACCAGACCGTGGACAAGGTGTTGTCGTACTTCGAATCGGAGATGACACCGCTGAACGGACGCAAGATTGTCGTGAAGGCATGGACCGACCCCGATTTCGCGGCTCGCGTCGTGGTCGACACACCTGCGGCCATCGCCGAACTCGACCTGCCCGAGGGCATGGCCGGCGCCGAGGGTGAGCATCTACAGGCAGTCGCCAACTCACCTGGTGTGCACAACCTCGTCATCTGCACGCTGTGTTCGTGCTTCCCGTGGCCTGTGCTCGGTCTGCCGCCGTACTGGTACAAGGACCCGGTGTTCCGTGCGCGCGCAGCGCGCGAACCGCGCAAGGTGCTCGCCGAGATCGGCGTCGACCTGTCCGAGGACACCGAGATCAAGGTGTGGGACAGCAGCGGTCACTCACGGTGGTTCGTCATCCCCGAACGCCCCTCCGGCACGGAGGAATTCACAGACGAGGAACTGATGGAACTGGTCACGACCGAATCGATGATGGGCGTGGCGCTGGCGGGACCGGTGTCATGAGCCTGCACGAGACCTGCACCACCGACCAGGCCGCGCCGCAGTTCGACCACGACTGGCAGCGCCGCGCGTTCGGTCTGGCACTGGCTCTGTCGGAATTCCGCCACTTCGATTGGGTCGACTTCCAGCAGAGTCTGATCGAAACCATCGGGCGGTGGGAAGACACGCCCGAACCCGAGCGCGGCGACTGGCAGTACTACGACCACTGGGTCAGCGCCCTGGAGAAGGTGATTCACGACCACCATTTGCTGACCGCACCGGCCCGGATGACAGGAGACAGCCATGACTGAGGCGACCGCCACGCGCGTCGAGGACGGCGCACTGACCGCCACCGCGTGGTTGACCGGTACCGCGTTCCTGGCATTGATGGTGCTGTACCTCGTCGGGCTCGACCAGGGCGCGACCTCGATCTTCGGCTCGGACACCCACATCCACGAGTTCGTCCACGACGCGCGCCACCTTCTCGGGTTCCCCTGCCACTAGGACACCACGAGCGCGGTCACCGTCGCCGTAGTCAGACACATCGACAAACCGTGTGGGACAGTTCCTTTCGAACGGCACACCACGGCGACGAGGGCCCATGTCGCCGTCACCAGCGGGGCTGTGAGCGCGGCGAGGGCCCACACGTCGACACCGAATGAACCGGTCAGCGCCCCCAGACCGATCGCGAGCTTGACGTCGCCCGCACCCATCGCCGCCGGCGCGAACAGGTGCACCGTCAGGTATACGAGGAACAGCGCCAAGGCGCCGATCAAGGCCGCAACACCGCGCCCCGCCACGAACGCGACCACCACGACCACCAGCGCACCCGGCAGGGTGAGCCAGTTGGGCAAGCGCCGCTGCATGACGTCGAACACGCTCAGCGCCACGAGCCACACCATCGCCACGACACCGCAGACCCCCGCCCCCACGATTGAAGGCTAACGGGGTTGCAGAGCCGCCCTCATCACTTATTTGAGCGCGGGTGTTGCGGTGAACCGCTCGACCTGGGTGTCGTGGCCCGTTGCGCCTCAACACGTCTCGACGGCGGTGATGGCGAGCAACCGCCGCAGCGGGATCACGACCTGCTCACCGTCGGCGTCGAGCCGAACCGCTCCGGTGCGGCCGGGCACCGGAGTTCCGCACACCGAGCCTTGCGAGGTCGTCACCTCTATCTTGGGTGCGGGGGGCACCTCGCTGCGCGACTGCGGCCACCACCAGGTCAACGCCGCCACCGCGGTCAGCGCGGCCGCGGCGAACGTGAACGTGATCCCCACGCGCAGTCGAGAAACGGTGGCCGGACCAAGACGAGGCTGCCCGATGACAGGGTGCGCGATGGTGGCGACGAGAAAGATCCCCGCAACCGCCAGCACGAAACCGGCGAACGCACTGACCGCCCCGATCTCCTGCAGCCAGCCCGGGCGGCTCCGACCCGAATCATCACCGGTGAGCACACCGCACAGGCCGACGAAGCCCAACACGGCAAGCTGAAGTGTCTGCCACTGGCGCGCCGACTCTTGAATGCGGTTGTCGTACTGGTACGGAACGCTCACCGTGTCCCTCCCGGTCGCCGTTACAGCGCGAACGCCAAGAACTGGGTCACTTCGAACGGCTGGAAATTGTCGTCGCTGACCAGTACCACCGATCGGCGGCCGTCGGGCAGCACAGGGCCCTCGGTGATTCCTTCGACGTTGTCGAGCGGCTTGAGCTCGTCGAGGGCGTTGAGGTCAACGGCCAGCGACTTGGCCATCGGTGTGACCGACGCTTCGTTCAACGACTGCATCCCCAGCACATCCGTGGCGTCGCCGACATCGGCGCGGTAGAGCGCGACCCCGACGGCATGGGGAAGATTGGCTGCACGTTCGATGACCAGCAGTGAGCTCTCCGAGAGGGCCAGGATGTCGGGCACACCGTTTTGTCCGGTTCGCGGGGCCGCGCGTTCCACCCGATAGACATACTGCGCGACGGCCATCCTCGACTCGACATCGAACTTGGTGATGCGGATCTGCCCGGATGTCTGTTCGTCTGCGGTGGGGCCGTCCTGGTACAGCGAGTGCTCCATGGCCGCGAACAGGTAGCGGCCGTCGGGTGTGAGAGATAGCCCCTCGAGCGCGCCGTTGCGACGGGGCCCGCTGATCTCGTCGGCCGACAGGTCGAACCCGGGCGGCATGACGAATTCCCCTCGATACGTGCCGTCGAGGCCGGCGACCCTGATCCAGGGCTGCAGCAGCCCCGCGGGGCCGCCGTCGCCGTCGGCGACGAATCCTTCGGAGGTCCAATACAACTGCTCGCGCGCACTGTCGAAGGCGATCGCCTCAGCGTCCGGGGCCAGCACCGGTGGCTGGACGGACATGTCGTTGGGACGGAAGGGTTGTCCCGATTCATCGAGCAGGTCGTGCTTGCTGACGAAGTGACCGCCGTCGATACCACCGTCGGAGACGTTCAGTCGGAGGCTGTAGAACCGGACCTTGCCGTGGTCGGACTTGTCGTCGCTGATCGTGTAGTAGACATCGCGCTCCGCGTCGTAACTGATCCCGGAGAGCCCCCCGATCACGGTGCTGTCGTACACCGCGCCGCGGGGCGCCTGCCATTGACCCAGGTACTGCGGCGTCGAGGCGTGCGCAACGGGCAGCGCCGTGGAAAGGACCGCCGCCGTGGTCACCGAGAGAGCGGCCTTGCCGGCTGATTTCATACCTCTACCAACGCCAGAGCGGGCGATCAGGTTCACGTGCCGGCAGACGCGCTCGACATCACCGATCCCGCAGCGCGGCACTCATCGCCTCTTTCGGCGCCGGCATCCCGGTGAAGAGTTCGACCTGGGTATAGGCCTGGTGCAACAGCATCTGCAGGCCGCTGATCACCCGCCCGCCCGCGTCCTGCACCGCGGCGGCCAGCGGGGTCGGCCAGGGATCGTAGATCGCATCGAGCAGCAGCGGGACGACGGCCAGCGTGGGGGCATACGCCGCGGCGACGTCGGCGGGAATCGTGTTGATCATCAGGTCCGCGTCGGCCGCCGTCGCGGCCAGGCCGGGTCCGTCGATATCGGCCCATCGGGCGTCGGCACCGACCCGCGTCGCCAGGTCCACCAGCGGAGCGGCCTTGTCCGGGTTACGCGCGATCACGGTGATTCGGGCGACGCCGCGTTCGGCCAGCGCGACGATGGCCGCCGGTGCGGTGCCGCCCGACCCGATGACCACACCGTGTCGGGCGGGGGCCTCCCCGAGGGCGCCGCTCACCCCGTCGACGTCGGTGTTGTCGGCTCGCCAACCGGTATCGGTGCGCACCAGCGTGTTCGCCGAGCCGACCAGCTCGGCGCGCGCCGTGCGCTGGTCGGCGACCTGCAGCGCGGCGAACTTGCCGGGCATGGTGACCGACAAGCCGACCCACTCCGGTCCGAGCCCACCGACCAGGCCCGGCAGCTGTTGCGCCGTGCATTCGATGCGCTCATAGGTCCAGTCGGTCAGCCCCAGCGCCCGGTACGCCGCGAGATGCAGCTGCGGGGAACGCGAATGCGCGATCGGCGACCCGAGCACCGCCGCCTTACGGCCCGCGCTCACCGCGCCACTGCCCGATTCGCGCTCACCGCGCGGAATCGAGCACACCGTTGCGCCGGGCGAGCTCGATGTTCGCGAGGTGCTGCGGGTAGTCCCTGGTGAACAACGTGGTTCCCTGCATGTCGATCGTGACGAAGTACAGCCAGTCCCCCGGCGCAGGGTTCTCCGCAGCGGTCAACGCCGCAGTGCTCGGTGAACAGATCGGGGTCGCCGGAAGGCCTGGCCGCACATAGGTGTTCCAGTCATTGTGCTGCGCGCGGTCGGCGTCTGTGGTGGCCACCTCGATGCGGTCGAGCGGATAGTTCACCGTCGAGTCGAACTCGAGCGTGCGGTTCTCGGCCAGCCGGTTGTAGATGACGCGCGCCACCTTCGAGAAGTCCTCCGGCGTCGACTCCCGCTGCACCAGTGAGCCGACGATCAGGATCTCGTAGGGCGACATGTCCATGGCCGCGGCCGTCTCGAGCAGTCCACCATTGGCGTATTGCGCTGCGCTGGTGGAGATCAGATTCGACAGGATCTCCTGCGGCTGAGCCGACGGATCGATGTTCCACGTCCCCGCGGCGATCAACCCCTCGAGCCGGCGATGGTCGTCACCCATCGCCTGGACGGGACCGACAGCCCAGTCGGCCACTCCGAGCGATGCCGGCGCCGCCGTCGCGGCAACGTTCTTCAGCGCGTCCGCGGGCACACAGCGCCGCTCACCGTCGAGGTCGACACACGTCGCTCGGGAGATCAGGGTCAGGATGCCCTCGGTGACCGCGTTGGTCTTGACGTCACGCACATCGTCGAGTTGGCGTCCTTCGGGAATGGTCAACTTCCCGACCCGGTTCTTCGGATCCGAGAGCCGCGCAACGGCGTTGGCGGCCGGAATCTCGGTCCGCAACTTGTAGAACCCCGGCTGGATCGCCGATATCGCGTCGTTTCCTTCGGCTGCGTCGACGAACACGCTGGCGGTCGCGACGATGTTGTGCTCCTGCAGCGTCTTGCCGATCGCAGTGGTCGAGTCGCCGTCATGCACCTGGATGACGACATCCGCGACGCCATCACCGGTGAAGTCGTTACCGCCGAACAGGGAGTGCCATAACTTGGAACCCAGGAACACCGCGCCGACGACCACCACGATCAGCAGGCCGACGGCCAAGGCGCTCGCCAAGCGACGCTTGCGCCGGTTGCGCGCCGCCCGGATCCGCTCCGCGCGGGTCATCCGGCGCCGCGGCGGGCCGACCGCAACCGGTTCGGCCCGCTCGCCGCTCCAATGGTTAGTCATCCCCGACCTCTCCATGCGCGGCAACGTGCTCATCCGCTCCTCGCGTGCGCGCCGCTTCACGCCGCTGGTCCAACCAGTTCTGCAGAATGCCCACCGCCGCCGCCTGGTCGATCACCGAGCGCTGCCCTCTGGCGCGAACACCGGCATCCCGCAGCGAGCGTTGAGCCACCACCGTAGTGAGTCGTTCGTCGGCCAGTCGCACCGGTGTCGGCGCGATCCGTGCGGCCAACGCGTCGGCCAACGCGACGGCGTCCTGGGCCGACGACCCTGATCGATCGGCGAGCGTGCGGGGCAACCCCACCACGACCTCCACCACGTCCAGGTCCTTGACCAACCCGGTGAGCCGCCGGATGTGCCGGTCGGAGCGGTCGCGACGGACGGTCTCGACCGGAGTGGCCAGGATGCCGTCGGGATCGCTGGCGGCAACTCCGATCCGCACGCTGCCGACGTCGATGCCGATCCGGCGGCCGCGCCCGGGATCCGGCGGGTTCAGTGAATCCCCGGGCCGATCCGGACGGCGGTCGTCTGAGGCCGCACGCGTGTGCGGATCGTCGTCCGTCGGTGTGGAATCCACGCCGCTAGCCTCGGTCGATCTCTGCGCGGAGCGCGGCCAGTGCCGCGTCGATGCCTGCCGCCCCCTTGCCGGAACCCTGTGCCAGATCGACCTTTCCGCCGCCGCGGCCGTTGACCGCCGCACCCAACGTCTTCACCAGATCGTTGGCCCGGAAGCCGAGCTCTTGTGCGGCCGGATTGACCGCGACCACGAAGGGGACGCTGTCGTTCTCGCCCTCGGCGATCAACGCGACCACGGCGGGATCGCTGCCGAGCTTGCCGCGGACGTCGCCGACGAGCGTGCGCAGATCACCAGCCGACATGCCACTGGCCATGCGCTGCGCCACGAGACGGACCTTACCGACATGTTCTGCGCCCGCGGCGGCATTGGCTGCCGCGGCGCGGGCATTGGCCAGGCGCAGCCGGTCCAGCTCTTTTTCGGCCGCCCGCAGCCGCTCGACCAGGTTGGCCACCCGCGCAGGCACCTCGTCGGACGGCACCTTCAACGTCGAGGCCAGTCCCGCCATCAACGCACGTTCCTTGGCCAGGTGGCGGAACGACTCGAGGCCGACGTAGGCCTCCACCCGACGCACACCGGAGCCGACCGACGACTCACCCAGGATGGTGACCGGACCGATCTGCGCGGAGTTGTGTACGTGGGTGCCGCCGCACAGTTCCAGCGAGAACGGTCCACCGATCTCGACCACGCGAACGTTTTCGGGGTACTGCTCACCGAACAGCGCTATCGCGCCCATCGCCTTGGCCTTGTCCAACTCGGTGGTGAACGTGTGCACCTCGTGGTCGGCTTCGACCGCCTCGTTGGTCACCTCTTCAATCTGGCTACGCTGTTCCTCGGAAAGCGGGCCCTGCCAGTTGAAGTCGAAACGCAGATATCCGGGCCTGTTCAACGAGCCCGCCTGAACGGCATTGGGCCCCAGCACCTGCCGGAGCGCGGCGTGCACCATGTGGGTCCCGGAGTGTCCCTGCGTGGCACCGTGGCGCCATTTGGGGTCGACGGCGGCGACGACCGTGTCGCCCTCGACGAACTCGCCGGACTCCACGTGGACGCGATGCGACCACAACGTCTTCGCGATCTTCTGCACGTCGGTGACCGCCGCTTTGGCCGCGGTGGAGGCGCCCGAGCCGCTGATCGTGCCCTCGTCGGCGATCTGGCCGCCGGACTCGGCGTAGAAGGGGGTGCGGTCGAGGATCAACTCGACGCGGTCTGGCGGCGGGCCGCCCCCGTCGTGGCTGACGACGGGTACGCGCTCACCATCGACGAAGATCCCGAGAATCCTTGCTTCAGAAGACAACTCGTCGAATCCGGTGAATTCCGTCGGACCCGCGTCGACCAGGTCTCGGTAGGCCGACAGGTCCGAGTGCGCCTGCTTGCGGGCCGCGGCGTCGGCCTTCGCGCGTCGGCGCTGTTCGGCCATCAGGCCGCGGAAGCCTTCCTCGTCGACGGACAGCCCGTGTTCGGCCGCCATCTCCAACGTGAGCTCGATCGGGAAGCCGTAGGTGTCGTGCAGCGTGAACGCGTCGGAACCGGACAGCACCGTGGCGCCCTTGGCCTTCGTCGCGCCTGCCGCCTCGTCGAACAACCGCGAGCCTGCGGCCAGCGTCCGGTTGAACGCGGTCTCCTCGGCCACCGCGATGCGCTGGATACGGTCGAAGTCGGCGGCCAGTTCGGGGTAGGACGGGCCCATCGCGTCGCGCACGGTGGTCATCAGGTCGGCCATGATCGGCTGTTCGACGCCGAGCAGCTTCGCGGCGCGGATGATCCGGCGCAGCAGGCGGCGCAACACGTAGCCGCGGCCCTCGTTGCCGGGGCTCACACCGTCGCCGATGATGATCGCCGCCGTGCGGCTGTGGTCGGCGATGATGCGGTATCGCACGTCGTCGGTGTGGCTGCCCTGCCCGTAGCCGCGCGGGGCATGCGCGGCCACCAGGTCGATGGCCGGACGCAGCAGGTCGGTCTCGTAGACGTTGTCCACACCCTGCAGCAGGCAGGCCACCCGCTCGACGCCCATCCCGGTGTCGATGTTCTTGCGCGGCAGGGGCCCGAGAATCTCGAAGTCCTCCTTGGAGGTGCCCTCGCCGCGCTCGTTCTGCATGAAGACGAGATTCCAGATCTCGATGTAGCGGTCTTCGTTGGCGACCGGGCCGCCCTCGACGCCGTATGCGGGGCCCCGGTCGTAGTAGATCTCCGACGACGGCCCGCACGGTCCCGGAATGCCCATCGACCAGTAGTTGTCGGCCATCCCGCGACGCTGGATGCGCTCGGCCGGGAGCCCGGCGACCTCCTGCCACAGGGCCATCGCCTCGTCGTCGTCCAGGTAGACCGTGGCCCACAGCCGCTGCGGGTCCAGCCCGTAGCCCCCTTGTTCGACCGGGTTGGTCAGCAGCGTCCACGCGAACTCGATGGCGCCCTTCTTGAAGTAGTCGCCGAACGAGAAGTTGCCCGCCATCTGGAAGAAGGTGTTGTGGCGGGTGGTGATGCCGACCTCGTCGATGTCGGGTGTGCGGATGCACTTCTGGATGCTGGTGGCCCGCTTCCACGGCGGAGTCTGCTGCCCCAGGAAATAGGGCACGAACTGCACCATGCCGGCGTTGACGAAAAGCAGATTCGGGTCGTCCAGTATCACCGAGGCGCTCGGCACCTCGGTGTGGCCCGCCTTCACGAAGTGATCGAGGAAACGCTTCCTGATCTCGTGTGTCTGCACGTCTGATACATCCTTGGAGTTTCGCTGGTACCTGCGACTATTCGACCGCACTACAGTACCGGTCGCGGTTGTCACGCCGAAAAGACAACGAACGGGCGGCGTCGGCAGTGCCCAGGTCAGACTCGGTCGGGTGTCACCGACGTCACGTCAACCGTCGATGAAGCTCAGTCGTACCTGGCGGTGCGGGTTGTCGCGGTTGAGGTCGACGAGCACGATGCTCTGCCAGGTGCCGAGCAACGGCTCGCCGTCCTGCACAGGAATCGTCACCGACGGCGACACCAGGGCGGGCAGCACATGGTCGGCGCCGTGTCCGGGCGAGCCGTGCGAGTGCCGGTAGCGATCGTCGCGCGGGAGCAGGTTCTCGAGGGTGTCGACGAGGTCGTCGTCGGAACCCGCACCCGTCTCGATGATCGCCACCCCGGCGGTTGCGTGCGGCACGAATACGCTGCACAAGCCGTCGCGGCGGCGACTGCAGAAGGCGCGCACGTCGTCGGTCAGGTCGATGATCCGGCGCTGACCGGTCTCGATGTCGAGCACGTCGGTATCCACATCATCGAGGGTACGAGTCGCCTTCGATCGTCCATTGAATCGGCCTTCCACCAGGAGGAAGCTGAGAGGTGGTCCGGCGGCGCCGCTGGGGCGCTGCCCCGAGCAAAAGGGGGTCGGCCGTGTACGCACGCTCTACCACCGTCCATGCACGACCTGCGTCGATCGATGACGGCATCGCCTTCATCAGATCCGAGGTCATGCCCGCGCTGGAAGCGATGGACGGATTCGTCGGCTTGTCGCTGTTGGTGGATCGAGAATCCGGCCACTGCATCGCGACCAGCGCCTGGGACTCCGACGACGTGTTGCGGACCAGCGCCGAGCGGGCGGCACCTCTGCGCGATCGCGCCGCCGAAATTCTAGGCGGTGAGGCGACCGTCGATCAGTGGCAGATCGGCGTCATGCACCGCGACCACCGCGCGGCCGAAGGCGCGTGCGTCCGGGCCACATGGCTGCGGCTGCCCCGTGAACACATCGCACGTTCGGTCGCGTTCTACAAGACCGATGTGCTGCCGGCCCTGGAAGCACTGGACGGGTTCTGCAGCGCCAGTTACCTGATCAACGCCGATTCGGGCCGCGCGGTGTCGTCGGCGACCTTCGACAGCCGAGACGCGATGGCGGGCAACCGCGAGCAGGCCAGGGAACTGCGCAACACCCGCACCCGCGAGCTCGGCGCCGACATCGTCGACGTGGGCGAGTTCGATCTGGCGCTCGCCCACCTCCGCATTCCCGAGATGGTCTGATCCGGTCCGCCTGACGATCCCGTTTATTGACGCCGGTGTCGGGGTATGTCAGCTGCACCCCGAGACCCTGGAGGAACCATGACCGTCACCGGCATTCTCACCGCGATTCTCATTGGCGCAGTGATCGGCGTGCTCGCCCGACTGATCCTGCCCGGGAGGCAGCCCATCGGCATCATCGTGACCGTCCTCGTCGGCATCGTGTCGGCGCTGATCGGCACGGCGATCGCTCGAGCCCTGGGTCTTCCGACCGCCACCAGCGGCGTCGACTGGATCGAATTGCTCTGCCAGGTCGTCGTCGCCGTGATCGGCGTGGGCCTGGCGTCCGCGCTCATGGGCCGCAGGGGGCGCACCGGTATGACGGGCGGCCGTCGCGGCGGCGTGTTGCGATAGCGAAACCACCCAGGCGATCCCGGCTGCACCCCCCGGCGGCCGGGATCGCTGCTGTCACAGGGTTTGTCACAGGGTCTTCAACAATTCGTCGAGCTTTTCGTAGCCCTCGGTCATTCCACCCTCCATGCCGGAGGACAGCAGAGCGTCGCGGGCCTCGACATTCGGGCAGATCGACCGGCCGCGCAACCGGCTGCGGCCGCCGCCCAGATCCTCGAACCACAGGTACTCGATGTTGACCTGATCCGGCGCCCCGTCGAACTCGAACGTCTGCAGGATGAACTCGTTGCGCCGGACGGTGTGGAACGTTCCGTTGAAGCTGTACGCGCCGCCCTGGTCGGAGTGCACGTAGCGATATCCGCCGTGGCTCTTGAACTCCCACTCCTCGATCGTCATCTCCAGCCCGCGCGGGCCGAGCCACTGCTTGACCAGCTCGGGTTCGGCGTGGGCACGGAACAGCGCGTCCACGGGAGCGTCGAACTCCCGGGTGAACTCCATGGCCAGGGTGTCCACGGGGGCCGTGAGATCCAGTGCGTTGCTCATGTGTCGGTTCCTTTCTCGTCAGGTTTCGGTCATCGGTGAAGTCTCGGTCAGCAGGGTGTCCAGCCGGCGATAACTGCGTTCGGCGTCGAGCCGGTACCGGTCGATCCAGGCGGTCAGCCGTTCGAGCGCAGCGGCGTCCAGGTGCACCGGCCTGCGCTGAGCCTCGCGGGTCCTGGTGACCAGTCCCGCGTGCTCGAGCACCTGAATGTGTTTGGACACCGCCTGTTTGGTGATCTCGAAAGGCTCCGCGAGCTCGTTGACCGTGGCCGGCCCCCGCGAGAGTCGCGCCACGATGGCCCGCCGTACGGGGTCGGCCAGCGCCAGGAAGGCGCGGTCGAGCGCTGAGTCGGCATCGTCATCACGCTCCAATTATCAACCTTTTACTTGATCAACTCAACAGTTGAATACCAAGGTAAACACCGGTACGGGGTGTGTCAAGGGTGAAGTTCAGCGCTTGCGACGGATGATCGCGCGCAGCTTGTCGAGCCGCGTGGCGATCTCGCGCTCGGCACCGTGAGTTGTCGGCTGGTAGTAGTCGACGCCGACCAGCTCATCGGGTGGATACTGTTGCGGGACAACACCATCGGGGTCGTCGTGGCTGTACTGGTAGCCGACCGCGTTGCCCAGCTTCTCCGCGCCGGAGTAGTGGCCGTCGCGCAGATGCGGCGGCACCATCCCCGCCTTGCCGGCCCGGATGTCGGCCATCGCCGCCCCCAGCGCGGTGGTCACCGCGTTCGACTTGGGCGCCGTCGCGAGATGGACCGTGGCGTGGGCGAGCGTGAGCTGCGCTTCGGGCATGCCGATCAACTGCACGGTCTGCGCTGCGGCCACCGCGGTCTGCAGGGCGGTCGGATCCGCCATGCCGATGTCCTCGCTGGCCAGGATCATCAGCCGCCGCGCCACGAACCGCGGATCCTCCCCCGCCACCAGCATCCGGGACAGGTAGTGCAGTGCGGCGTCGACGTCGGACCCGCGGACCGACTTGATGAACGCGCTGATCACGTCGTAGTGCTGATCCCCGTCGCGGTCGTAGCGGACGGCGGCCTTGTCCAGCGACTGCTCGATGGTCTCGACCGTCACGGTCTCGCCCGCTTCGGCGGCGACCTCGAGCGCGGTCAGTGCCCGCCGGGCGTCGCCGGCCGACAGCGCGACCAGTAGGTCGACGGCCTCGTCGGTGACGGTGACCTTGCCGGCTAGTCCGCGAGCGTCGTCGATCGCGCGGCGGACCAACGTGCGCACGGCATCGCCGTCGAGGGGTTGCAGCTGCAGGATCAGCGACCGGGACAGCAGCGGGGCCACGACCGAGAACGACGGGTTCTCGGTGGTCGCGGCGACCAGGGCGACGACGCGGTTCTCGACCGCGGAGAGCAGGGCGTCCTGCTGCGTCTTGGAGAAGCGGTGCACCTCGTCGATGAACAGCACGGTCTGCTCGCCGTACGCGGCGGCCCGCCGGGCGACGTCGATCACCGCGCGCACTTCCTTGACGCCCGCCGACAGCGCCGACAGGGCCTCGAATCGGCGGCCCGTGGCTTGTGAGATCAGCGACGCCAGCGTGGTCTTACCGGTTCCGGGCGGACCGTAGAGGATGACCGAGGCCGCACCCGAACCCTCGACCATCCGGCGCAGCGGAGAGCCGGGCTGCAGCAGGTGATCCTGGCCGACCACCTCGTCGAGCGTGGCCGGACGCATCCGCACCGCCAACGGCGCCGACGCACCGACGGGCCCGGCCGCCGGCGTAGGGGCCTCACCGGGGACGTCGAACAGACCGTCGGACACGCCTTCTGCTTACCACGCCGTCACGACGCGGGTTGCGTCACGAAGTCGATCAGCTCCTCGACCCGCCCGATCAGCGCGGGCTCCAGGTCGTTCCAGTCCCGCACCCGCCTGCGGATGCGCTGCCACGCCCGTGCGATGTCGGCCTGTCCGCTGGCGGGCCAGCCCAGAGCGCGGCAGACGCCGGTCTTCCAGTCGACGCCCTTGGGCACGACCGGCCACGCCTCGACGCCGAGCCGCTCGGGTTTGACCGCCTGCCAGATGTCGATGAACGGGTGCCCGACGACCAGCGTGTGCGGGCCGCCGGGGCCGCGCCGGACCGCGTCCGCGATGCGTGCCTCCTTCGACCCGGAGACCAAATGGTCGACGAGGACACCGAGCCGGCGGCCGGGACCCGGCCGGAAGTCCTCGACGATTGCCACGAGATCGTCGACGCCGCCGAGGTGTTCGACGACGACGCCCTCGATCCGCAGATCGTCACCCCAGACCTGCTCGACGAGTTCGGCGTCGTGCCGGCCCTCGACATAGATGCGGCTGGCCAGCGCGACCTTGGCCCGCGCGTCGTGCACCGCGACGGACCCCGACGCGGTGCGGGTGCTCGTGGGTACGGCCCGGCGGGGCGCGGTCAGGATCACCGGCTTGCCGTCGATCAGATAGCCCGGCCCGACGGGAAACGGCTTGCGCCGGCCGTTGCGGTCCTCCAGTTCCATACGGCCGTACTCGATGCGCACGATCGCGCCGACGTATCCCGTCTGCGCGTCCTCGACGACCAGCCCGATCTCGGCCGGCTGTTCGGTGGAGCGCACCCTGCGCGGGTGCGGGTTGTCGGCCAGGATGTCGGAGCCGTATCGGTCAGCCACCGGGCGATCGTAGGGCCGCCGCTCGCCGACAGCCCACGACGGCGCGCCCGGGCGCGTCGGCGACAATGCGGAGCATGACCGATCTCGCGCGATACGGACCCTGGGCGGTGATCGCCGGCGGCTCCGAAGGTGTCGGCGCCGAGTTCGCCCACCAACTTGCCGGCGCGGGAGTCCACCTCGTGCTGATCGCGCGCAAGCCCGAACCGCTCGAGCAGACGGCAGAGGAATGCCGCCGCAACCGCGTGGAGGTGCGGACCCTCGCCGTCGACCTGACCTCCCCTGACGCGCTCGAGCGCACCGCGGCGATCACCGGTGACCTCGAGGTCGGCCTGCTGATCTACAACGCCGGGGCCAACACCTGCAGCGAGCACTTTCTCGACGGTGACCTCGCCGACTTCCAGCGGGTGATCGACCTGAACGTCGGCACCATGCTCGCGCTGGTGCAGCACTTCGGCCGTCCGATGCGGGACCGTCGCCGCGGCGGCATCTTGATGGTGGGGTCGATGGCCGGCTATCTGGGCTCCGAGCGTCACACCGTCTACGGCGCGGTGAAGGCGTTCGGCCGGATCTTCGCCGAGAGTCTGTGGCTCGAATTGCGTGAGTACGGCGTCGACGTGCTCGAACTCGTCCTGGGCGTGACCCGCACACCGGCGATGGAGCGGGTGGGCTTGAACTTCGACGTGCCCGGTATGCGGGTGGCCGACCCCGCCGATGTGGCGCGAGAAGGTCTGGCGCAGTTGGCCAATGGACCGGTACATGTTGCTGGCGGCAACGCCGACGACGTCGCACGTCGCAACGACCCGGACCGCGCCAAGATCGTGCTGCGCACGCACGAGTTCATGCAGAAACTGTTGGGTGCGAGGGGCACCCGATGACCGAGCTGGCGACGGGTGTGGCTCCTCAACCGCCGCGAGCGACCGCGGAATGACAAATTGTCGCGGCGTGTCGCGTGCAGACACGGGCGCTCGCGGAGGTGGTGGAGGTGCTCGCGGAGGTGGTGGGACTAGGTCTGGGTGATGTCGTCGACGACGGTGTGGATGAACCGCATCTTCTCGAGCACCGGCACAGGCAGCACGAACGGGTAGAGATCTTCCTTGCCCATCGACCGGTTCAGCATGTTGAGTGCCCACGACAGCGGCAGCCACATCTCGATGATGGCATCGAAGCTGCTCGGCCCCAACACCTTTCGCTCGAAAGTCGCCGCCGCCGGCGCCACGCCGAACGCGGCGGCGGTGTCGAGGGTGTCGCGGATGTGCAGGTAGTGCGCGAACGTCTCCGCCCAGTCCTCGGCCGGGTGCATGGTGGCGTATGAGGAGACGTAGCTCTCCCCCCAGTTCGGGGGCGGACCGTCGTTGTAGTGGCGGTCCAGCGCGGCCTGGTAATCGGCGTCGGGGTCGCCGAACAGTTCGCGGAAGCGGGAGTCATATTCGGGCGACACGCTGATCAGGCGGTAGTAGTAATAGTGCCCGACCTCGTGGCGGAAGTGCCCGAGCAGCGTGCGGTACGGCTCGTCCATCGCCTTGCGCAACTGCTCACGGTGCACGTCGTCGCCCTCGGCGAGATCCAAAGTGATGACACCGTTTTCGTGACCAGTGAAGACCTTTTGATGTTCGCTGGACAACAGGTCGAACGCCAGGCCGTAGTCGGGGTCCTCGTCCCGGCCGACGATGGGCAGCTTGAGTTCGTAGAGTTCGGCCACCAACCGCCGCTTGGCCCGCTCGGCGTCGGCGAACGCCGCGAGCGCTTTGGTGTCGGAATCCCGGGGCCGGGTGCGGGTGAGGCTGCACGACTCACACAGCTTGTGAATCGGACCCTTCTCCACCAGCCAATTGCATTCGGCAAGATGCATGTTCGCGCACAGCTGGTACTTCTCGCCGTCGACGAAACCGGTGTGGTTCTGCTCGTCGCCGGTGGCGATGACCAACAGCGCCATGTCGTCGAGCGAGAACCCCAGCGGCCGACCGCACGACAAGCACAGTGAGTTCTCGAAGGCGAGGCGCTGCCCGCAGTTCGGGCACAGGAAGTCACGCATGCAACACTCCCCCCTCGAACGGTTCGACGTCGACGGAGACGTCGATCTCGCTGCTCTGCGAGTCGGTGTAGATGATGCCGCGCAACGGCGGGACGTCGGCATAGTCACGGCCGTATCCGACGGTGATGTAGCGCTCGTCGACCATCTGGTCGTTGGTGGGATCCAGGCCCAGCCACTGGTTCTGCGGTGTCCACACAGCGGCCCACGCGTGGGTCGCGTCGATACCGATCATCCGTTCCTTCCCGGGCGGCGGATCGGTCGCCAGATAACCCGACACATAACTGGCGGCCAACCCGTTGGCGCGCAGGCAGGCGATGGCCAGCCGTGCGAAGTCCTGACATACCCCTTCACGTGCCGCCAAAACCTGGCTGACCTGAGTGGACACCGTCGTCGAGCCAGATCGGTAGGTGAAATCGGAGAAGATGCGGTGCGTCAGGTCCCCCAGCGCCTCGATCAGCGGCCGTTCCGGCTCGAAACTCGCTGCCGCGTAATCGCGTAGCGCCGGCGTGATCTCCGGCGGTTGTAGGTCGAGGGTGAACTCGGTCGCCAACGCGGCGTCCACGCCGACGGGGCGGGCGATCTCCCACGGCGCCATCGCCGAACCGGCTCCGTAGAGCGTGGGCGGCGGCGGGTCGACCTCGACCACCGATCGGCCGGTCACCGTCAGCGTTCGGTGGCGTTCGGTCACGTGGAAGTAGGAGCTGATGTTGCCGTAGACGTCACGGCTGGTGGAGCTGTCGGCGGCAGGCGGATCGATCTCGAGCTCATGCGACAGACAGCGCTGGCGCGCCGTGTCCCGCGGGGTGAGGAAGCCACGGCCGTAGGAACTGGTGACATCGGCGGCGTAGCGATACACGGTGCGGTGCATGATGCGGTAGGTGCGGCTGGCGGCCGACGAGGTCGGGCCGTCCGGGAAAGCGGTCACGGCATCAACCTTCGCTCGTCTTTGCCCCACAGATGCTGCATGCCGCCGGGCAGCGACAGATGGGTCGCGGTGATGACGTTGGCCAATTCGCGGAGGTCGGCGTGCATCCCGTCGAGCAGCTCGGCCAGCTCGATCCGCCTGCCGTCCACGATCTCGTCCAGGTCGTCGGGGTCGAGCCGCCGCAGCCGGGTGCCGATGTCGTCGACCATCCGCTCGGGCCGGGATGAACCCGAGGAACCGGGCAGCGCCTTGAGTCCCGTGCGCAGCCGCTCCAGCTGGTAGGCCAGCGAGCGCGGGTTGTCGGCGTCGAACAGCACGAGGTCGGCGACTGCGGACACGCTGACCTTGCCGAGCATTCGGCGCCGGTAGATGATCGACGACTCGCACACCACCAGGGTCGATTCGGTGATGGTCTGTTCGGCGCCCGGGCTCCGGGCGGTGGTCAGGGTCGCGCTCAGCAACGCGGTGAGGTTGAGGCCGCGTTCGATGCGCTTGCCGATGTCCATCATCGTCCAGCTGACGTCGCGGATCATCGACTCCGCGGCCACACCGGACAGCGCCAGCATGCCCGCGAGGGTCAGGCTGGCCGTCGCGGTGAGGAACGCCTCGCCCTCGGCCTGCGACTCGGGCGGCTCGTTGGCGGGGCGGCCGGCCGATGACGCGGGTGGGTGGAGCAGCGCCCGCTCGACAGCGGCCAGCACCATCCAGGTGTCGTTGGACATCTGGTCACGCACCGAACGGGTGAGCAGGCCCAGACGCTCGACGGACTGCGCCAGCGATCCCGGGCGGTGCCGGTCCGCGGTCAACGACCAAAGCGTCGACTGTGCGGTGGCGACCATCTCCGCGTCGTCGCCGTCGGCACCGGTGTCGGTACCGGTCTGGTGGCCCAGCGCGGTCAACAACACCGGCACGCACTCGCTGCCGTCCATGTCCCGGCGGTAGTGGAACTCGTGGTAGCGCTCCCTGGTCACGGTGAGCAGACGCGCCATGTGCTCGGCGCGCTCGGCGTAGCGTCCCACCCAGAACATGTCGGCAAGCACGCGCGGCGAGCTCACCGCTCGCGTCGGGCTCGGCGTGATCGCGGGCAGCTCGACGGGCGGCACCCGGTCCACGGTGGCCCGCTCCGGCGCGCGAACCCAGACATCCTTGGCGGCAACGGTGTTCAGGGTGTACGCGGCGTCTCCCGGTGCCAGCACGTAGCCGAGGCCGCCGATCATCGGCGCATAGCCCCCGCGCTGAGCGACGGTGAACAGGCGCACGCCGACATTCGTCGCCGACACACCTCCCGAACCGACAATGCTTGGCGCAGAGGAGAACTGGGGCAGTTCCTGGCCGACCCACTGCCACGGTGTCGCTTCGATGCACGAGGCCAGCTGTCCGCGCTGATCGGCTGTCAGGGCCGGGCCGACGAGCGCGCGGCCACCGGTCACCGGTCTGATCAACAGCGACGACAGGTTGGCGAGCAGGTGCGAACGCTCGGTGCCGATGCCGCCCCAGTACATCGGGGTGGTGTCGAGCATCGGCGACTCGCCGAGCAACCGTTCCGAGAGCTCAGGCAGAAACCGCTGCAGCCCCGGGCTTTCGAGGACACCGCTGCCCAATGTGTTGACGACGGCCACCGTGCCGCGGCGCAGCGCCTCGACGAGCCCGGCCACTCCGAGCCGAGAGTCCGAACGCAGATCGAGCGGGTCGACCCAGTCCGCGTCGACGCGGCGCAGCACCACGTCGACACGCTTGAGCGTTCCCATCGAGCGCATCCACAGCTTGCCCTCGCGCACAACCAGGTCGGCGCTCTCCACCAGCGGGAAACCCAACACACCGGCGAGGTAGGCCTGGTCGAAGGCGGTCTCGGAGTGGATGCCCGGGCTGAGCACCACCACCGTGGGTTCTTCGGCCGACTCCGGGGCCGCGTCGATGAGCGCCAACCGCAGTGCCTGCGCCCACGGAGACGCCGGCCGCGGCCCGATCCGTTCGTAGAGGTCGGGAACGGCGTGCGCGACAACCCGCCTGTCCGCCAGCGCGTAGCCCGCCCCCGAGGGTGCCTGCGTCCAGTCGGCGTTGACGCGGAAGCCGCCGTCGCCGACACGGCTGACATCGCAGCCGTGCAGAAACAACTGGTGGCGGCCGGGTAGGTCGATGCCCCGCGCGGCGCGGACATAACCCGGATGGGCGAACAGCAGCGGAGCGGGCAGCACGCCACTGGTGATCGACAGCTGAGGCCCGTACAGGTCGACCAGGACCGCGTCGAGGAGTCGGGAGCGCTGCAGCAGACCGGATTCCAGCGTGTTCCACTCGTCGGCCGAGACCACCAGGGGCAGCGCGTCCAGATGCCACGGCCCCGGCTCCGTGGGCTCGTGGCCATTGGTGCCGACCTGCCCGAGCACCGAGCCACGCCGGTCGACCTGGACGTAGGTGATGCCGTCGTTGTCGACCAGGCTGCGCACGACGTCGCGCAGCTGCGCCAGACCGATTTGTCCGCGCGCGGCCACGCATTCGGCCAGCTCCTGCCACCCCGGGCGGATATCGCCTGCGCCGTCGACGAACTCGTCGTAGCCGCTGCCCGCACCCGGTCGCACGTCGAACAGCGCCTGCTGAATGCGCGCGGTGCGGTACCTGGCCAGCAGGTCGTCGGGGACATTCGGTGCCGGTAGTGCCATCAGTGCAGAACGGTAACCGGTCAGCCCGGGATACGGCGCGGTGCGGCGTGCCGTCGGTCGGCCAGGCGGCGAATCCACAGCACGAGCACGCCGGCCAGCACGATCGCGACGAGGTTGACCGCGAGCTGCGTCGCGGACTTGGCCGCGACTCCCCAATCACCGACGCTCGCGGCAACGACGGCAAAGCCGGCCGCGGGCACCGTCATGACCGAGATGAAAACACCGACCAGGGCAGCGGATTTCGAGGTGATCAGCGACAGCATCCCCGCTGCCCCGGCGAGGAACGCGACGACGAACGACAGCGGACCGACCTGGAAGATGAAGTCGACCTGATCCAGTTCGCTGGTGCTGGTCACCGAGATCCAGCCGATCGCCTCGCCTGCCAGCACCACCAGGGCCGTGATGAGCATCGCCACCGGAAACCCGACCAGCAGGGCCAGCGCGGCACGTTGCGCGAGATACCTCCGCCGGCGCACCAGCGACACCGCCAGCGCCGCCAGCGGCCCGAACTCGGGTCCCACCACCGTCGCGCCGACGACCGTCACCGGCGAGTCGGTCACCACGCCGATCGCCGCGATCAGGCACGCCACACACAGGAAGGCCAGGAACGTGACGTTGAGCGTCGACTCCTCGCGGGTGCGCACCGCCAACTCGTCCCACACCACGGCGTCGGCGGGATCTCCGTCGGCCTCGTCCTCGGCACGGTAGGCGCGGGCGGAGAGCACGGTGTCGACGAAGTCGAGCGTGATGGCGCCGCGCTCCTTGACTCGTAGCGACTTCAGCGCGGCGATGACGTCGTTGGCCGACTCCCTGGCGATGTCGGCGGTGATCTCGTCGCCGCGCGGTTCCACCGCGGCGTCGCGGTGCAGGACGATGTGGGTGACGCCCGGGTTGTCCTGGAGAACGGCCATGACGGCGTCGCGCTGATCTGTCGGCGAGATGACGCGAAGATGCAGCACACCGGCACCCTACGCATGGCGGGTGGGCTCTCGTCACCGCTTCAGGCGAACCGCCAGTTCCTCGGGCGGCACGTGGTGGCCGTCGGCGCACCGGATCTCGACGGTGGCCTCGGCGCCACATCCCCGGTGCGCGAGGCGCAACGGCGTGCGGTTGGGCAGATGGCGTCGACCCCATTCGAACATCGCCCAGACCACCGGCATGAACTCCCGGCCGGCCTGGGTGAGCACGTACTCGTCGCGGCTACGTTGGCCCGGCTCCTGATAGGGCTGCCGCTCCAGAAGACCCGCCTCGACCAGGTCCGAAAGTCGCGCTGCAGCAGCGGCTTTGGTGATCCCGACCCGACGCCAGAAATCTTCGAAGCGGGTGGTGCCGTAAAAGGCCTCGCGCATGATGAGCATCGCCGATTTGGTGCCCAGCACCGCCATCGTCTTTTCGATGGGGCACTCCCCGACCGCCGACCAGGCGTCCCGGTCGGCCAGCCTCCCCTGCAGAACTGTCATGGAATTCACCGTACCCCTGAGTTGTTCTCACTATACCTAGCTGGTATAGCTGGGTATAGACAAGTTCACTCAGCGTGGAGGCTAGGAGGCAGCAATGTCCGGATTCTCAGGTCGGGACGCCGTCATCGTCGGAGCGGTTCGCACCCCGATCGGAAAGGGCAAGCAGAGCGGCGCGCTGCACGATGTGCTGCCCGTGGACCTGCTCGCGCACAGTCTCAGGGAACTGGTGGCCAAAACCGGCATCGACCCTCTGGAGATCGACGACGTCATCGCCGGGGCGGTCACCCAGGTCGGCGACCAGGCGGTCAACATCGCGCGCAACGCAGTTCTGGGCGCCGGATTCCCCGAATCGGTGCCGGGCACGACGGTCGACCGCCAGTGCGGCAGCAGCCAGCAGGCCATCCACTTCGCCGCAGCGGGCGTCATCTCGGGCGCCTACGACATCGTGGTCGCCGCGGGTGTCGAGTCGATGTCGCGGGCGCCGATGGGCTCCAGCGTGCTACCCGGCAGCGACCCGTTCGGCGCGATGGCCCAGCGCTATCCCGAAGGCCTTGTGCCGCAGGGCATCAGCGCGGAGTTGATCGCCTCCAAGTGGGGTCTGTCGCGTCAGCAGCTCGACGAGTTCTCCGCGGGCAGCCACGAGAAGGCCGCGGCCGCGACCAAAGAGGGCCGGTTCGACAACGAACTGATCCCGGTCGCGGGCCTGACCACCGACGAGATCATCCGGCCCGGCACCACCGTCGACACGCTTACCGCGCTGAAGCCGGCGTTCTACAACCCCGCCTACGAGCAGCGGTTCCCGCAGATCGGTTGGCAGATCACCCCGGGCAACTCGTCGCCACTGTCCGATGGCAGCGCGGCGGTGCTGATCACCACCAGCGAGGCGGCCGCGCGTTTGGGTCTGCGCCCGCTCGCGCGCGTCCACTCGATGACCGTGGTCGGCTCCGATCCGCTCTACATGCTGACCGGCGTCATCCCGGCGACGGAGAAGGTGCTGCAGCGCGCGGGGCTCACCCTCGCCGACATCGACCTGTTCGAGGTCAACGAGGCGTTCGCGCCCGTCGTGCTGGCCTGGGCGCAGGACACCGGGGCCGATCTGGCCAAGACGAACGTCAACGGCGGAGCGATCGCGATCGGTCACCCCCTGGGCGCCAGCGGCGCGCGCATCATGACCACGATGGTCAATGCGCTCGAGCAGCGCGGCGGACGGTATGCGCTGCAGACGATGTGCGAGGGCGGCGGCATGGCCAACGCCACCATCATCGAACGCCTCTGACCCGTGTGATATCACGCCCGGAGGAGTTCGAAGACCGGGATGACCCGGCTTGTCTTGGCCTGGTATTCGCCGAACGACGGCGCGTACTCGACCAGCTTCGGGTAGAGCTCGTCGCGCTCCTGGCGGGGCAGCTCCCGAGCGGTGGCGTCGTATTCGGTGGTCCCGACCTCGATGTGCACTCGCGCATTCGCGCGGAGGTTGTGCACCCACGCCGGGTCCTTGTCGGAGCCGGCGAACGATCCGACGATGTAGACCTTCTCGTCGACGCGGATGTACGCCAGCGGCGACACCCGCGGCCGACCGGACTTCGCTCCGGTGGTGTGCAGGAGCAGAAGGTCGGCACCGTCGAACGGTCCGCCGACCTTGCCGCCGTTGGCGCGGAACTCATCGACAATTTTCGCGTTGAAATCCTTGAGATTGGAGATCTCGGTCACTCCTTCTCCAAGTCCCCGCGGGCTCCCGGTATTCCACAGGCATCACGCATCCGGATAATCGACGACCATGCGGGTAATCGTGACGGGCGGTAACAGCGGTGTCGGCAAGGCCACGGCGGCGGCGCTGGCGGCCGACGGCCATAGCGTGCTGATCGCCTGTCGCGATGTCGACAAGGGGCGTCGGGCGGCAACCGAGATCGCCGGTGACGTCGAGGTGGCCGCCCTGGACCTGGCCGACCTGGCCGGCGTGCGCGCGTTCGCCGACTCGGTGGAATCCGTTGACGTGCTGGTGAACAACGCCGGCGTGATGGGTATGCCGCTGACGCGCACCGCCGACGGTTTCGAATCCCACATCGGCATCAACCACCTCGGCCACTTCGCGTTGACGTCCCTGCTGGCCGACCGGATCACCGACCGGGTGATCGCGGTGGCGAGCGCGACGTACCTGTTCGCCAGACTGCATCTCGACGACCTGAACTGGCACCGCCGCAAGTACTCGAAATGGAGCGCCTACGGCGAATCCAAACTGGCCAACCTGCTGTTCGTCGCCGAGCTGGCGAATCGGGGTGTGCGCGCCTACGCCACCGACCCCGGTGCCACCGACACCGACATCACCCGATCGCTCGGAATGGGTGAGCATCAACGAATCCGGCGCCTGATGCACACACCCGCTCAGGGCGCGCGGGCCACCTTGCAGGCGATGACGACCGACCTGCCCAGCGGGACCTACCTGGCGCCGCGGTTCAATCAGATCGGCAGGCCCACGGTCACCCGGTTGCGGCGAAAGGCCGTCGATCCGGCGAAAGCCCGCCGCCTGTGGGACGTCTCGGCTGGACTCACCGGATGCGACTGGCCGCGTTGATCAGTCCTTCTGTCGCCACCACGCGATGACGTACAGCACCATCGCCGCGGCCAGCGCGATCAGCACCCACAGGACAACCGCTAGATCGATCCAGGCGCCCGCCGGCGGCGCCCCGGGCAACAGGTTGCGGAGCGGGACCACCGCGAACAACATCGCCGCGAACCAGGTCGTCAACGGCGGCAGGAACTTTCGGCGGCCCAGCACCGTCTCGATCGCCACGAACAGCGCGGCCGCCGGCAGCGCGAGCAACACCAGCAGGACCCCGACGTCGAACGCGAGCGCTCCCCTGGTGCGCTCCATCGTGAAACGCACGGTCGACACCCTGTCGGCGGTGCCGTGTTCGGTATGGACGTCCCATCCGTTGATCTGTCCTGCGACGACGACCCCCGCCGCGATCGGGCGTGGGTCCGGACCATCGCCCGCGAAAGCCTGCACACCGATGATGTCGGTGGTGAACCTGTCGAACGGCCAGTCGTCGGGGTCCCCGACGGCGACCAGCTGGGTCGTCGTGTCGTTGCCGCTCAACGCGGGATGGACATAGATCAGCTCGCCGGAACTGGTCCACGAGCTCAGGCGGATCGTGACGTCGTCGGTTCGGCCGGTCTGCAGCTCCGGGCCGGGGTGCAGCAGGACGTCGACGACGAGCCGGTTCTGGATCGCGTTCATCTCCCGTAGCCGGATGATGACGACGGTTTCGCCGGTGACCGAGGGCTCGGAGAACTCGAAATGACGGTGCTCGGGCTCCAGCAGGGCGTATCCCACCAGAGAGCCGACATAGACGGCGATCACCGCCACGACCGTCGTCACGACGGTGACCCGTCGCCGCCTGGGCGTACCTGATGGCGCCGACGGAACCGCACCTGTCACGCGCGGATCGTAGCCTCCGTTGCGGCTGACCGACGCCGATTGGATTCAGTCGGTCTTCGGTTTGGCGTCGATCCCGGATTCCTTGCGCTGCTGCGGGGTGATCGGCGCGGGCGCACCGGTCAACGGGTCGACACCGCCTCCGGACTTGGGGAACGCGATCACCTCGCGGATCGAGTCCGCACCGGCCAGCAGCGCGGTGGTGCGGTCCCATCCGAACGCCAGGCCGCCGTGTGGCGGGGCCCCAAAGGTGAACGCCTCCAACAGAAATCCGAATTTCTCCTCGGCTTCTGCCTTGTCGATACCCATCACCGCGAACACCCGCTCCTGGATATCGCGACGGTGGATACGGATCGAACCGCCGCCGATCTCGTTGCCGTTGCACACCACGTCGTAGGCGTCGGCCAGCACGGCCCCCGGATCGCTCTCGATGCGGTCCTCGAACTCGGGCTTGGGCGCGGTGAAGGCGTGGTGCACCGCGGTCCAGGCGCCGGATCCGACCGCGACGTCGCCGTGTGCGGTCGCGTCATCGGCGGGCTCGAACAGCGGCGGGTCCACCACCCAGGTGAACGCCCAGGCGTTCGGGTCGATCATGTCGAGGCGTTTGGCGATCTCGGTGCGCACCGCGCCCAGTAGCGCCCGCGAACTCTTCGCCGGGCCCGCCGAGAAGAACACGCAGTCACCGGGCTTCGCGCCGACGTGGTCGGCCAGACCCGCACGTTCGGCGTCGGACAGATTCTTGGCGACCGGGCCGCCCAAGGTGCCGTCCTCGCCGACGAGCACGTAGGCCAGCCCCTTGTGTCCACGCTGTTTGGCGAAGTCCTGCCAGGCGTCCAGCGTGCGCCGGGGCTGCGAGGCGCCGCCGGGCATGACGACGGCCCCGACATAGGGCGCCTGGAATACCCGAAACGGGGTCTCTGAGAAGAACTCCGCGCATTCGACAAGCTCGAGTCCGAACCTGAGATCGGGCTTGTCCGAACCGAACCGGCGCATGGCGTCGGCGTAGGTCATCCGGGGCAGCGGCAGGGGTACCTCGTAGCCGATCAGCCGCCACAGCGCCGCGACGATCTCCTCGGAGACCGCGATCACGTCCTCGGCGTCGACGAAGCTCATCTCGAGGTCCAGCTGGGTGAACTCGGGCTGACGGTCGGCGCGGAAATCCTCGTCGCGGTAGCAGCGCGCGATCTGGTAGTAGCGCTCCATGCCCGCGACCATCAGCAGCTGCTTGAACAGCTGCGGGCTCTGCGGCAACGCGTAGAACGACCCGGGCTGCAGCCGTGCGGGCACCAGGAAGTCGCGCGCACCCTCCGGGGTCGAGCGCGTCATCGTCGGGGTCTCGATCTCGACGAAGTCGTGCCGGGCGAGCACCTCACGGGCGGCGGCGTTCACCTTGGACCGCAGCCGGATCGCGTGGCCGGGCCCCTCGCGCCGCAGGTCGAGGTAGCGGTACTTCAGGCGCGCCTCCTCGCCGGGCTGCTCGTCGAGCTGGAACGGCAGCGGCGCGCTCTCCCCCAGCACGGTCAGCGACGTCGCGTTGACCTCGATCTCACCGGTTGCGATCTCGGGGTTGGCGTTGCCCTCGGGGCGGATCTCCACGACGCCGTCGATGGCGATGCAGAACTCGGCGCGCAGCCGGTGCGCGGCCTCCAGGACAGCCGCTTCGCGGAACACCACCTGCGACACCCCGGACGCGTCGCGCAGATCGATGAAGATGACGCCGCCGTGGTCGCGCCGGCGCGCCACCCACCCGGCCAACGTCACCTTCTGACCGGCGTCGGCGGGCCGCAACGATCCGGCGGCATGACTGCGCAGCACTGAAACTCCTGAGGAAATCGCCCGACAAGACAACTGCCCAAGTGTAGAGGGGTGCAGTTCGCCGGTAACTTGGCGCTGTGGATGAGCGCTCGCGCGAAGACCCTGACTCCGCGACCCGTATCGCGCTCGTCGGACCCGGTGCGATCGGATCGACGGTCGCCGCCCTGCTGTACGCGGCGGGACACGCCGTGACGCTGTGCGGACGCACACCGCGCGACTCGGTCGAGGTGCGCCCCGACGACGGTGAGCCGATCGTGGTGCCCGGCCCCGTGCTGACCGACCCCGCCGACATTCCCGAACCGGTCGACGTCGTGCTGCTGGCGGTCAAGGACACCCAGAACGAGCAGTCCGCCGGCTGGCTGGCGCGACTGTGCGACGAACACACCGTCGTGTGTGCGCTGCAGAACGGTGTCGAACAGGTCGAGCGCGTGGGCCGCTTGTGTCCGGGTTCGACGGTAGTGCCTGCGGCCGTGTGGATTTCGGCCGAGCCGACACCGCAGGGGCATGTCCGGTTGCGCACCGGCGCTCGGTTGGTGCTGCCCGACACGGCGGGCGCGCAGACGTTGGCGGTGCTGTTCGCCGGCAGCGCGGTCGCGGTGGAGATCGATCCGACCTTCCTCGACGCCGTCTGGCACAAGCTCCTGGTCAACGCGGTCGTGGGGTTCATGGTGCTCAGCGGTCGCCGCTCGGGCATGTTCCGCCGTGACGACGTCGCCGCCTTGGCGCGCCGCTATCTGGCCGAGTGCCTCGCCGTCGCGCGGGCCGAGGGCGCGACGCTGGGCGACGAGGTGGTCGACGACATCGTCGGGCTGCTCGCGAAATCGCCGGAGGACATCACCACGTCGATGTTGACCGACCGCGAGGCCGGGCGGCAGTTGGAGTGGGACATCCGCAATGGTGTCGTCGCCCGTAAGGGCGCCGAACACGGGCTGAGCACGCCGATCAGCGACGTGCTGGTGCCGCTGCTGGCTGCGGCGAGCGACGGACCCGGCTAGACACCATCCTTTACTGTGTATGCCCATGCAGCCGTGTGAACGCGTCGACCTGGGCTTCATCGAAAGTGCGCCGTTCCGGTTCGTCAGCACCGTCGACCTCGCGATCACACCCGAACAGCTCTTCGAGGTGCTGGCGGACGCGGAATCATGGCCGCACTGGGCCACCGTCATCACCGAAGTCACCTGGACCAGCCCCGAACCACGCGGTGTCGGCACCACCAGGACGGTGAAGATGCGCGGCGGCATCGTCGGCCACGAGGAGTTTCTCGCCTGGGATCCCTACCGCCACATGGCGTTTCGATTCAACGAGGCCTCGACCGGGAGCATCGCCGCGTTCGCCGAGGACTACCGGGTGGTGCAGACGCCGCAAGGCTGCCACCTGACGTGGGTGATGGCGATGAAACCCAACGGCGCCGCCGCCCGGATCGGGATGACGCTCGGCAAGCCGGTGATGGGCTGGCTGTTCCAGAAGTTCCTCTACAACCTGCGCGACTACTCCGACAGGCGCTTCGGGGCCTGATTTTCGCGCGGCCTAGTAGTACAGCCCCACCCACGCTTCACGGCGCGCGGCGTCGGGATCGGAGACGACGGCGTCGCGCGCGGACAGGATGATGCGGGTGCAGCGCCGTTCGATGTCGTAGACGGGCCAGTCGTGTCCGTTGGACCAGTGGATCTCGCCGCTGTCCCACCCCTGAGAAGCGAAGTCGAGCCAGGCCCGTTGCATGCGCCTGCCGACCGCCGGCTGCAGGCGCCGCCCCAGCGGGTGGATCTTGCGCCCGAGATACGACGCGTAGCTGTGCTGGATGTGCACGATCTCGCTGCCGTGGGTCGCGCCCAGACCGAGCATGCGCAGGCTGAAGCCGAAGTGGTCGAAGCGGTACATGTGGGTGGGAGCGTGCCTGCTGTAGGCGTCGGCGAAGGCCCACGTCGGACCGCCGAACATCACGTCGGAGGCGAACTCGAGCAGCGCCCGCCGCCGCGGGAAGCCAGGGTAGGCCGCCAGCACCCGTTGTCGGGCGTCGGGTGCGACACGCGCGAAGTAGGCGTCGACGGACTCCTGGCTGGTGGGCAGCATCGGCGGCTTACCCCAGGCGAACATCGACGCCTCGTGGCTGTTGGTCCCGATGATCAGCGGCACCCGTCGCATGGCTCCACAGCGCGCGGCGTCCACCGGGTGACGCGGCAGCAGGTCCACGCCGTAGGTCAACCCGTATGCCAACGTCGGCGTGCGCGCGGCGCTTTCGAGTTGCAGCCTGCCCGCCGCGCGGCGCAACTCGCGTTGCGGCAGCCCCTTGACCTCGGAGACCGGAACGCCGAGTCGGCGCGCGAACTCGTGCGCCTGCTGGGCCCGCTGCTCCCGATCGGCGATCAGCGGCAGTGCCGGGCTCTGGGCGATCGCGCGGCTGAACAGGCCCTCGGCGGCGGGGCTGGCGAGCAGCGCGAGCACCGACGTGGCGCCCGCGGACTCGCCGAACACCGTCACGCGCGACGGGTCACCGCCGAAGGCCGCGATGTGGTCGCGGATCCACCGCAGCGCGGCGATCTGGTCGCGCAGGGCCAAGTTGTCGTCGAAACCCTCCCCGAGGTCACCGAGCTCGAAGCCACCGAACACGCCGATGCGGTAGGTGATGTTGACGACGACCACGTCGCCGTTGGCGGCCAGCCGCGAGCCGTTGTACAGCTGGAACTGACCGGCACCGAACACGAACGCGCCGCCGGGGATCCACACCATCACCGGAAGCGACGCGCTGGTGTCGGGCGACCACACCGTCAAGGTGAGGCAGGCTTCGTCGCGGACCTTGGGATCGTCGCGGCCACCGCCGACGAACGACTTGCCCTGCGGTGGCAGTGGGCCGTGCTCGGTCGCGTCGCGCACGCCGGCCCACGGCCGCTTCGGCTCGGGGCCGAGGAAGCGGCGCTCGCCCACGGGCTGCTCGGCGTACGGCACGCCCCGCCAGACCCCGACACCGCCCTCGGTCGTGCCGCGCAGATCCCCGAGGCCGGTGTGCACGATCACCGGATGTCCGGCAAGGGTGGCCACGGGCGAATCGTAGTGTGCGAAGCTGAACGTCATGACCTTCAACGAAGGTATGCGGATCGACACCAGAGCGCCGCGTCCGGTGCTGGTGTCGATCCCCGGCGGCGCGTTCGTGTACGGTGCCGGTCAGTTCCAGCTGTACAACGGCTCGCGGCTGGCCGCCAACGGCGA
>NZ_LQIW01000016.1 GCF_001500025.1 Mycobacterium sp. IS-1590
CACCCCCGCCTCCGCCGGTCGAGATTCCGGTGCCGCCGAAGGAGCCGCCCGTCGCGGTTGTCGACGTTCCCGCAGCGGTGCAGGATCCGCTCCTTGCCGGCCCGCCACCCGAAGCGCCCGTCACACCGGTACCGGGGGCGCCGGTGCCGGGGGCGTCCGCGTTGCCGCCGGAATCGATGGCTCCGGGTCTGGTGCCTGCCCAGCCCACTCCGGTGCCCGAACGCCGAGGCTGGTTGCAGCGGATCAGAGACCGGTTCTCCGACACGGGCGACAACGCTCCAGCGGTACAGCAGGCCCCTCCGCTCGACCCCGCGCTGGCTCCGCCGCCGGGGGCACCGCTGCCGCCGCCACCGCCTGACGCGGTCGTCGCTCCGCCGCCCGAGGGCATCGCACCGCCGGCCCCGGAACCTGCGCCGCTGCCCCCTGCCTGACTCGCCGATCGCGTTTGGGCAAATCCGCGACCCAGGCCGTGTGACGCGGCCTCGGCGGCTGTGCTGCCCACCGGTGTTGCGGACCGCGACACGGTGATGTGCTGGGCGCATGTGGACCCGCCTGCGGCCGAGTTTGCCGCCCGCTGACCATCTCGCCGCCTCCGCTCGGGCCGAATCGGTGTGAAACGTTCTGAGCAGCGTGTTCGATAACGGTTGTGAGTGCGGTATCTGCCTGTGCTGTGACATGCACGCGCGGGTCCGCCTTGCGATTGCCGGGGGAACTCCACGAGACGACTTAGGATGAAAGTGTGCTGAAGCTACGAAACCTGCTCGCGGTGGCGAGCCTCGCGGTGCTCACCGTGGTCTCCGCCCCGACAAGTTCAGCGGGCATTGCAACGCCCAACGCCGTAGCCAGCATTCAGCCTGCCGGCCAGACGGTCGGTGTGGCGCATCCGATCACGGTGACGTTCACGCAGCCCGTCGACGACCGGCAGGCCGCCGAGCGCGCGTTCGGTGTGTCCGCGCCGTCGATGCCGATCAGCACCCAACAGGGAACTTTTTCCTGGCTCGATGACCGCGTGCTGCAGTGGACCCCGGACGAGTACTTCCCGGCGCATTCCACCATCACAGTGACGGCCGGCGATGCCAAGGCCAGTTTCCAGACGGGCTCCACGGTGCTCGCGGTCGCCGACATCGATGCCCATACCTTCACCGTCAGCGTCGACGGCGAGGTCGTGCGCGAGATGCCCGCATCGATGGGCAAGTCGGGCTTCGCGACACCCAAGGGTTCGTTCACGGTGCTCGAGAAGCAGAGCCCGGTGATCATGGATTCCCGCACCATCGGCATTCCGCTGGACGATCCGGAGGGCTACAAGCTCACCGTCTACTACGCCGTGCGCATCAACTGGGGTGGTGTGTATGTGCACTCCGCACCCTGGTCGACGGGGTCGCAGGGGTACGAGAACGTCAGCCACGGCTGCATCAATCTCAGTCCGGACAACGCGGCGTGGTACTACGACATGGTGAGCCTCGGCGACCCGGTCATCGTCCAGGCCTAATCGCCGGAAGCGCCGACCGGTTGAGCGTCGGCATGCAGCTTCTTCACGGTCGGTGAGTTCTCCACCGTGGCCGGGTCGGGGTAGGTGCCGAGCACCCGGTCTGCCGTTCCCGAACTGGTCACGGTGAACCAGTAATGCTCGTTCTTGAAGTGGTGATGCCGGTGGTTGCGCCAGATCGCCCGATACAGCGCCGTTTTCGGCTTGTAGTCACTGTGGATCAGGTAGTGGGTCCACTCGTAGACCAGTCCGAGCGTCCCGATACACACGAGGTATGTCAGTCCCATACCCAGCCGCGGGAAGGCCAGCAGACCGACCGCGACCGTCAACGGCAACACCCACGTGGCCAACGACTTCCAGGGGATGAAGATCAACGGGACGTCGCGGGGATTGCTGTGGTGCGCGCGGTGTTCGCGCGCGAGCAGGGGGTCTATCGTCAACGGTCCGAGCCGTTTCGGCCTCCAGTGCAGGACGAAGACGTGGATGATCCACTCGAAGAACGGAAACAGCGCGAGCATCACCACCGGCACCAGCGCATCGGTGAGCTGCCAGTCGCCGACGGCGATGCGTGCTATCACCGCGGCGACGAGCGTGGCGCCGATCATCCAGGGTGAGGGGTGTTTCCAGAATTGGCGCAGCGCATCGGTGAGCGTGAAGTCCTTGCGTGCGCGGCGTGCTGTCGTGGTCATCGTGGGTCCTTCAGATTGTCAAGGGCATCCAGTAGCGCCGCCGTCGCCGGTTCGAGGAGATCCTGCGCGGCGCGTCGGGACCGCGACGGATCGCCTGCGGTGATCGCGTCGGCCAACTCGCGGTAGGCCTGTGGCCTGCCGACCTCGGCGGCCATCACGGAAGCCAGTGCGGGAAGCGCAGGTTCGTAGGTGGCCCGCAGCGTGTTGTACATCAGCCGGAACGCGATCGAGTCGGCGCCGTCGACGATGTGATCCCAGAACGACAGGGCGTGGAGTTGCTGCGCGACGGGGTCATCCGCGTCGGCCAGATCCCGCAACGTCTGGTCGAGCGCGTCGCCCAGTTCCGGACCGCTGCGTTGCGCGGCCAGTTCGGCAACCTTGGGCCCGTTGTGCAGCCGCGTCTCCAGGATGCTCCTGACGACGGACAGGTCCAGTTCGCCGGCCCGAACGAGCAGCCGTGGCAGGAGATCCAGACCTGCGTGGCGCCGAAAATCACGCACGGTAGTCGCGTCCCCCTGCCGCACCTCCACCAGACCCGCTGCGGTGAGTCGCTTGAGCGCTTCGCGTACGGCGGGCCGGGAGACGCCAAGGACCTCGGCCAGTCTGCGCTCACTGGGAAGGGACTCTCCGGGTTGCATCTGCCCGCTGAGCACCTCGGACACGATCTGTTCGAACACGTCCTCGGGCACGGAGCGCCGATTAACGGGTTGCAGAGCCATGCGGCCAGCGTGCCATCGGACAGGCCAGAGGTCAAGTGGTCAGACCAGTGATCAGGTGCCGGTCAGTCGCTTCTTCATCGTCTCGGCCAGGCTCAGCGTCGCCGACAACGGGCGCACCATCACGGTCAGCTCGCTGATGGCTCCGTTCCCATCGGTCCGGATGAAGTCGCAGCCTTCGATGTCCTTGTCGCCGACTTTCGCCTGGAAGACCAGTGCGTGGTCTCGAGCGTCGGCTGTTCCGATCTCACGGACGTATCGGAAGTCTTCGAAAACCTCCATCACCGCCGCGAGGATCGTTCGCAGTGCATCGCGTCCCTCGTACGGCGTGAAGACGACGGGGCTGCGGAACACGATGTCGTCGCGGCACAGCGCGATGACGGCATCGAGATCCCCGGTCTCGACGGCCCGACGAAACTCATGCACGGTCGAACGCTCAGCAGTTGGCTTCGATGCGGAAGGTCGCAGTCACCGCATTACTCGGGTTGTCGGTGAACGACCCGTCCGCCGAGCCGGTGATGGTGAACTCGCCGCCACCACCCTTCACTTCGGCCTCGCCGATGTTCCCCTGCCAGAAGTTGCCGGTGAAGCCGCCGAAGTCATGGAAGGTCACCGATTCCACGGTGACCTTGTCTCCGGTGCCGATGCTCGCCGTGAAGCCCTTGTTCTCGTCAGGTGTCTCGATGGTCCACAGCCACCCGGACTGCGTGCACGACACCGCGTGCGGTCCGCCGGTGCTCTCGCCGTTGATGGTTACCTTCGCGGTCGTCCCACCGAGTGCCGCGGGCGGCGTGGAGCAGCCCGCGACCCCGGCACCGAGGATGACCGCGGCCGCCGCAACGAGTCGGATGTCCATGACGCCAGACTCTATTGGTGTTTGCGGCCGCATATGCGCGGTTCGGTCGACTACCGATCCGGCGTGTTCCGGCGGATCGCGGCTGGGATACCCGTGTACTCCGCATTGGGTGGCACCGACAGCGCGATGCCGATCCGATTGGTCGCGCCGATGAATGCGGCGATCGAGATGCCCTCGAGGATCTGATGATCGTCCAACCCCAACGCACGCAGCCGGTCGATGTCGCCGTCTCGGATCGACTGCGGGTGATTGTTGACCAGCACGGCGATATCGGCCAGGGCCCGTTCTCGGTCGGTCAACTCGGCCACCTGGTGGTGGTCGATGGCCACACGCTGGCCGAACGACCAATCGCCGGCGACCTTGCCGAGCTTGTTGGCGTGGTTGGTATGGCAGTAGGCGCAGCGGTTCTCGCCGGATACGACGGTGGCGATGACCTCTCGCTCACGCGCGCTGAGACCGTCGCGCCCGTCGGCGCCCAACAGTGGCAGCAGGTAGCCGTTGAGTCGTTCCAGGTCTTGCTCATTGAGGGAGAGCGCCCGGAACCAGTTCGACGTCAGTCCCTCGTCGCGCTGCTGTTTGGCGAAAAAGCCGCGCACCGCCGTGGTCTGCAGCTCGTCGAGTTCTGGCACCCGCAGCCGCGAGATGCGGCTGGGTGCGGAGGAGGCGGTGGTGGGCGCGTCGGCGGTCGTGGTCATACACCGACAATGCGGCGATCGCCGTCTGCGAACCAGGATTATGTGACCGCAGAACAGAACTCTTGCGGACGGCCCCGCTCTCACCGCAAGGCGGCGGCGGTGGCCTCGTCGGCTGGAAGGAACGCCTCGATCGAGAGCTCGGCGGCGGTGAGGTCGAGCGCTGTGCCGAACGTCGTCACCATGGACAGGAAGGTCAGCAGGCGTCCGTCCGGTGTGGAGAGCTCGAGCGGTACCGCGACGCTGCCCAGATCCGATGTGCCATCGGAACCGCCGGGGTAGGAATCGATTTCGGCCAACAGCGCCGATAGCTCATCGGAACCGCTGACCGCGACCTCGCGCCGAAGGCGTTCGGTGAGGTGGTGCCGCCACTGCGCGAGGTTTCTGATCCTCGGCGCCAAGCCGTCGGGATGCAGGGCGATGCGCAGCGCGTTCGGTGATTGGAGCAGCTCCGGCGCGACACCGTCCATCAGCACGCCGGCACCGGCGTTGGCCCGCACGATGTCCCAGCGGCGGTCGACCACGACACATGGAAACGGGTTGTAGGCCAACAGGACTCGGTCGATCCCGGCCCGAATCGCGGCCATGTCCGGATCATCGAGAGACCGCTCGGGAAACACCGGGGCCAGACCCGCCGCCATCAACAGCTGGTTCTGCTCACGACGCGGCACGTCGAGCACCTCGGCCAGTCGCAGCACCATCGCGCGGCTCGGCGTGGATCGCCCGGTCTCGATGAAGCTGACGTGCCGGGACGAGACGTCTGCGGCGACGGCGAGATCGAGTTGGCTGAGCCGTCGGCGTCCGCGCCACTGTTTCAACAACGCGCCGAACGTCTGCGTGTGTACAGCCGCGATGGTCATGGTTGCCAGTGTGACCGGCTGCCCGCGTCCCGACCACTACCTGTCAGGTAATTGCGCCGGTTACCTCAGGAGGGCAGCGTTATCGGTGTCGTCGGACGAAGGAGGCCTTATGGGTGCACTGCCCGCGACGACGCCGATCCCGCGGTGGCTGCGCTTCGTGCTGATCTCCGACCGCGCCGGGTCCGCGTGGTACATCGGTGCCGGCTTCTTCTTCGCGCCCGTGCTGGCGGTGCTGTCGCCGTGGCCGGCGGTCACCACCGTGCTCTGGATCGTCATCGGACTCTTCGGGTTATGGCTGGGCCTGCTCGGCATCGCGATGGCAACCGGTCTGGCCATGGTCCTGAAGTCCAACGCCGAGATACCGGAGGAGTACTGGCGTTCGATCATCGACTACTGACACGCGGTGGGCCCGGACGGGACAGACCGTAGGTAGGGCATGCCCCCGATGGACAACTCACGGTCCGGTCTTGCGAACAAGACCCGGCTTGGTAGTCGATCCCGTCCGGGTGGAACCATGACACCCGTCTCTTTCAGGTGCCGAAGTCAAGCTATCGCTGTTCGACGGCTCGGCGCGTCCGCCGATCGGACCCTTCCGCGGTCGACAGGGGTGTCCGCCGATCGGGGGAACACGTCACGGCGCGGGCTCGCTGTGGACGCCGACGGGCGACCGACCGCTGGCGGCCGTGTCGGCGCCGACGTAGTCGACCTGCCAGTGTTTGATGCCGTTGAGCCAGCCGGATCGGAGTCGTTCGGGAGGGCCCAACGGCCGCAGGTTGGGCATCTCGTCGGCGATCGCGTTGAAGATGAGGTCGATCGTCATCCGGGCCAGATTCGCCCCGATGCAGTAGTGCGCACCCGTGCCGCCGAATCCGACGTGGGGGTTGGGATCTCGCAGAATATTGAAGGAATAGGGATCGTCGAAAACCTCTTCGTCGAAGTTGGCCGACCGGTAGAACATGACCACCCGGTCGCCCTTCTTGATCTTCACGCCCGACAACTCGGTGTCCTCGAGCGCGGTGCGCTGGAACGACGTGACGGGGGTGGCCCAGCGCACGATCTCGTCGGCGGCGGTGACGGGCCGTTCCCGCTTGAAAAGCTCCCATTGGTCGGGGAATTCGGTGAACGCCATCATGCCCTGGGTTATCGAGTTCCGCGTGGTCTCGTTGCCGGCCACCGCCAACAGGATGACGAAGAAGCCGAACTCGTCGTCGGTGAGTTTGTGTCCCTCGACATCGGCCTGCACGAGCTTGGTGACCAGATCGTCGCCGGGGTTCTTGCTGCGCTCGGCGGCCATCTGCATGCCGTACATGATCAGCTCGACCGACGCGGCGGTGGGATCGTTGCGGGTGTACTCCGGATCCTGGTCGCCCACCATCTGATTGGACCAGTGGAACAGCTTCATCCGGTCTTCTTGCGGCACACCCATCAGTCCCGCGATCGCCTGCAGAGGCAGCTCGCACGAGACCTCCTCGACGAAGTCCCCGGAGCCCCCGGCAGCGGCCGCCTTGACGATCTTGGCCGCTCGCTCGCGCAGTTCGGCGCGCAGCGATTCGATCGCGCGCGGGGTGAACGCACGCGACACGATCTTGCGCAGGTGCGTATGGTGCGGGGCGTCCTGATTGAGCAGGACCACCTTGCCGCCCTCGAGCGATTCGGGATCGGCCTCGTCGCGGTAGCGCGGCAACGCGGTCTTCTTGTTACTGGAGAAGATGTCGCTGCGTCGCGAAATCTCCTTGACGTCCTTGTGCTTGGTGACCACCCAGAAACCGTTGTCGCCGAAGGCGAGGTTTCCTTTGGTCTGTTCGTTCCACCAGATGGGCGCAACCTTGCGCAGCTCGGCGAGTTCGTCCACCGGCAGGCGTTCGGCGTAGATGTCTGGATCGGTGAAATCGAATCCGGGCGGAAGGTTCGGAGTCGGCATGGCTGCATCCCTCGATGACGTCGTCTAGTGCCCTCACCGCATTGCTACACCACAGTTAGGCGCGGGTGAGGCGGGTTCGGGAAAGTCCGACGGAAATAGAAGTAGAACGTGTTCTCTACGGCGCGGTAATTGACCTCTTCGTCACGACGAGCACTCCTGTAACAATTCTGCGACACTGTTCGAACCAAAAGTGACGTCGTCGACGGGCCGGTGCTCCGGCCTCGAGCGGTAACCCGGGAAGGGGGCAGCGGTGAGGATCGTCATCAACCCGAAGAAGCTTTCGCTGCTGGGCGCGGGATTGGCAGCGGCACTGATGACCGCGGCGCCGCAGGCCCTCGCCGAGCCTGCCGCGCCGGTTCCTCCGCCACCGCCCCCCGCGGCACCCAACAGCGCGCCGGTTCTGGAAGCCGCCGCGCCGGCGCCCGCTCCGCTGGCGGCAGCCGCCCCGGCACCCGCAGCCGATCCGTTGGCGTTCCTGCGCCCGGCGCCTGCGGCGCCGCCGCCCGCGCCCGAGCCGCCCGCCGCCGAAGCGCCGGCCACCCCGCCCGAGCCCGTGCCGCATCTCGCAAGCCCGGAAACGCTGGCGCCGGGAACCACACTGGATCCGACCGGACGCGGAAACGAGAGTCCGAACGTCAGCTATCTGAAAGACCTGTGGTACGCAGTCCAGAGGCATGAGATCAGCGGTAAGGAAGCGTTGATCATGGGCTTGGCCCAGCGCGGCATGAACACCCCGATTCCCGACCAGAACCCCGGCCCGAATGTTCCGGTCGCGCCGCACCCGCCTGCGCCTGCGGCTCCGCCGCTTGAGCCTGCTCCACCGGCGCCGGCGCCCTAGCGGCGGGCTCGTTCCAGAAGCGACCGGACGGTCTGCACGTGCGACGTCTCGATCGACGCCCACAAGGCGCGGACCAACGCATTGTCGTGACGTACCAACGTCGCGAACAGTAATCCGCCGTTCCCGCGACGCAGAACCAGTTCGGCTGGCATCCCGAGCCGCGAGTTCGCCCCGACCTTCACGAAACCGGCGCCGCGGTCGCGAATCTTCCACCCGAGGATCGCCCCGGCCGAACCCGGCGCTCGCAGCTTGAGCCCGATCGCCGACCAAGCCGACAGCAGCCGGATCCGGGTGTGCAGCGGCGCGCCCTCCAATATCAGTCGCATCCATTCCTCGGCACTGCGCTCGAGGGGATGCTCGACGGTGACGTCGAAGGCGTCGGCGTAGTCGACGCGCCCGAGCGTGCTCGCGGTGAGCAGCGCTTCGCTGGGCGGAACCTGCTGAACGTGACAATTCAACGCGCTGATTTCCGTCATGGTCGTCTACTTTCGGATCGTGTCGCGCCATGCCTGCTGCGCCACAGTCGACCGATGTCGCGCAGCATCAGCGGGTAGACGACGAAGTGGCGGAAGGGAGTGATCGCGCGCAGATACATCCGGCCCATCGCACCGTTGGGCCGGACGAGCACCGCCATCTGTCCGCGGTGCACACCCGTGGCGTCGGCGACCCATCCGACGTGTAGCACGCCGTGGACGGTCCGATTGGCGATCTCCATCGCGAACTCGTCGTCGATGCGGTACAGGGGCTGGAAATGGGCGTGGTCGACCGCGAGTCGCGTTGCGCTGGAGCGTAATTCAGGACTGAGCCGGTCTTGCAGGGTGTGGACGCGCGCACCCAGGCCGGCCTGTTCCGTGTCGAGGGCGAACACCCTTCCCAGCGCCCACCGGGCGGCGAACAACGCGCGCACGACGGGTGAGGCCCGGGCGGCATCGTATGTGCACCACAGCTTCACGAGCTCATCGAAGTCGTCGGGCCGCCCCGGCGTCGGCAGCGCCCAGAGGTCGAGGACCTCGAAGTCCTCGGCGATCTCATGAATACGCCAGGGCCGGGCGGCATGCTCGGAGATGTCGAGCCGCTCACTACCAAACATACATCACTGTATGCTTGAATTCTCAACGCCGTCAAGGGCTGAACGAAGGGGATGGAAATGGGCGCTCAGATCCGCACACCGCGAAACGTGTGGATCGACGCCGGACTCGAGGCGCTGGCGGCAGGTGGGCCGGACGCCGTCCGGGTGGATCTGCTCGCCAAGGCGTTGGGCGTCACCCGTGGCGGCTTCTACTGGCACTTCACCAATCGACAGGACTTCCTCGACGCACTGCTGGAGTCCTGGGAGCAGCGCAGCACCGACGATGTGCTCGCTCGTGTGGAGTCCGAGGGTGGAGACGCCCGGTCGAAGGTTCGCAGGGCCGGGCTACTCACTTTCTCCAAACAGCTCCTCCCGGTGGACCTCGCGGTGCGGGACTGGGCCCGCCGTGACCGGGCGGTGGCACGGCGCCTTCGTCGCGTCGACAACCGTCGCATGGCGTATCTGCGTGCTCTCATCGGCACTTTCGTTCAGGACGCCGCCGATGTCGAGGCCCGTGCCATGCTTGCTTTCTCGTTGGCGATCGGGGGGCACTTCATTGCCGCCGACCACGCCGGGCTGACCCGACGCGAAGTGATGGAGCGCGCCACGCAGCGACTTCTCACGGCGGGGAAGTCGGCAGGCTCAACCGGTTCTTGATGTCGTCGATCTCGGCTTCGATGCGCTCCAGATCCCCGGCGCAGGGAAACCGGCCTACGGCGACGCGATCAGCCCCCGCGGAGAACCACTTCTAGACCGAGGCGGCCTCGTTGATCTCGTCGAGCCTGCCGGTCGCCTCGAGGTACTCCTGCACCCAGCGTTCGATCACCGTTGCGGTCTTCTCCACCTTGGTGAACTGCCCCACGACCTGACCGATGGGGTTGAAAGCCACGTCGACGGACTCATTCGGATACTTGTGCGTGGCAGCCACCGCCATCCCGGAAACCATGTACTGCAACGGCATTCCGAGCGGCTTGGGGTTGTTGGGATCTTCCCACGCCTCGGTCCACTCGTTGCGCAGCATACGCGCGGGCTTACCGGTGAACGACCGGCTGCGCACCGTGTCCTTGCTGGTGGCCTTGACGTACGCCGCGTGCTGAACCGGGGTGTTCTCCGACTCTTCGACCATCACCCACTGCGAACCGGTCCAGGCGCCTTGAGCCCCGAGCGCCAGCGCGGCCGCGATCTGCTCACCGCTGCCGATGCCGCCTGCGGCCAGCACGGGCACCGGGGCGACCTCCTTGACGACCTGCGGCCACAGCACGATTGAGCCGATCTCGCCGCAGTGCCCGCCGGCCTCACCGCCCTGGGCGATGATGATGTCCACGCCGGCGTCGGCGTGTTTGCGCGCCTGCGACGGCGAACCGCACAGCGCGGCGACCTTGCGGCCTTCGTCGTGGATGTGCTTGATCATGTCGGCGGGCGGAGTGCCGAGCGCGTTGGCGATCAGCGTGCATTTCGGATGCCGCAACGCGACCTCGACCTGCGGGGTGGCGGTGGCCTCGGTCCAACCGAGCAGCTGCAGTGCGTCGTCGTCGCTGTGGTCGACGGGGACGCCGTGCTCGGCGAGGATCTTCTTGGCGAAGTCGATGTGCTCCTGCGGGACGAGATCGTTGAGGGTCTTCTTGAGCACTTCCGGATCCATGTCGGCGGAGTCCATGCCCTCGTACTTGTTCGGGATCACGATGTCCACGCCGTACGGGTGATCACCGATGTTCTCGTCGATCCACTTGAGCTCGATCTCGAGCTGCTCCGGGGTGTATCCGACGGCGCCGAGCACGCCGAAGCCGCCGGCCTTGCTCACGGCGACCACCACGTCCCGGCAGTGGGTGAACGCGAAGATCGGATACTCGATGCCGAGGTCGTTACAGATCGGGGTGCGCATGCCTGCTCCTTGGTGGTGGCCGCTCAAATTGAAACGTGTTCTAGTTTAGTACGCGCCGAGGTCTTCTACGAAAGAGACCTCGTTACCGTCCGGATCGACGACGTCGGCGACCCTCACCACGTCAGCGATCACGACGACCTCTCCGGCGTCGATACCCAGCTCCGCCAACTCCGCGATCTGCGCATCCAGATCGTCGACCCCGATCCGGACCGCCGACCGGCCCGCCCGCGTGCCGTCCTCCATGAGCTGCAGCCAGGCGGTCGCGGTGATCTGCCACTCGGCGACGCCCTCGATCGGCTCGAGATCGGGGCCGCGCCCCATCACCTCGCAGTACCACGATCGGGCCGTGGCGAAATCGCCGGTGGCGACGACCGCGGCGACATCGTTGAACTTCGGAGCCACGGTCCAATCCTTCGCCGAGACTGCGCGTTATGACGGGATTCGGCCGAAATCCGTCAGAAACCGCAGGCTCGACGCGCGCGGTCAGTCGTAACCGATCAGCCTCCGGAACGACACCCGTCTGCGGCTGCTCGCCCCCTCGACCTGCAACACCGGCCACCCGTGTTCGGCCGCCATCGCGGCGAGCCCGGGACGCGGGTTCACCGGCCGCGGATTGCCGACCAGAGCCATCAACACCGAGTCCTCGTCTCCGTCGGCGTAGAAGTAACTGCGATGCAACTCAACGTCATTGGCCCGGCAGAAGTTCTGCACCGCGGTCGATTTGTTGGCGCCCCAGATGACGGGCTTGGCGATCCGGCCGGTGAGGAGCCCGGCGTCGTCTGTCTCGAAGTGGTTGCACAACACGTGGTGGATCCCGGTGAACCGGGCAACGGGTTCAGCGTGGATGGTCAACGCCGAGCTGCTGAGCACGACGGTGTGACCGCGCTGCTGGTGCGCCTGGACAATCTCGTGCATGTAGGGGAACACGCGCGCCGCAACCCGCTCCACGAACAGCCGTTCACCGAGTTCGTCGAGTTCGGCGAGGGATTCACCGCGCAGGTACCCGGCCGCGCGGGTGAGGAGCCGCTCGAATTGCATGCGGCCCAACCGATAACGCAGCGACGCTTCGACCACGCCCAGCACCTCGCCGATGCGCGCCTGCCTGCGGCGGATGCGGTCGGCGGCGTGTGCCGTGGCGGTGAAACCGTCGACCAGCGTGCCGTCGAGATCGAAGAATGCCCCGACGCGAGGATCCTGCGGGCTGGCGGCGACCTCGGCTACAGCGTCCACGCGCTCCGGTACCGCCGGCTGCAGGCTCATAACGTCGTCAGCTTACTGAGCCGCGTACAACCCCTTGCCCGTCACGAGCGGCATGTCCAACGTGGTCCGGATACCCGGTGCGGCCGACACCACGTCCGGGATCGCGTTGACGATGCGGCCGGCCGCGGCCAGGATCGCGGCGTAGTTGTGGTCGCCGTTGCGACTCGTCGGGCAGATGTCCATGACATATGACGGTTCGCCGGTGATCTCGACGCGGTACGAACCGCCCGGCTGTGCGGGTTGCGCCCAATCCGGTCGCAGGTCGCCGCGCAACCGCGTGACGTGCTCGACCACGACCACCGGTCGGCCTCGGACCAGACCCTCGATCAGGAAGCGCACCGCCGCCACGGTGCCCTTCTTGATCGTGCCCACCGCGACGTCGAAGTCCTCGGGCGCCGGCTCCTGTTCGACGGAGTCCTTGATCTCATCGACCTCGATGCCCAGGCCCGCCGCAAGCTGGCGGATCGCGGTGCCCCAGGCGATGCTCAGCACTCCCGGCTGATACAGCATCGGAAGGTCGCCGATCTCATCCGCAATGGGCCTGCCGAAGCCCATCACGTCGAACATGACGGTGGCGCCGTCGTAGCTCGCGTAGTCCGCGATCTCCATCGTGCGGACCTGTTCGATGCTCTGACATGTTCCAGCGAGCGCGAAGGGGAGCAGGTCGGTCACGAAACCCGGGTCGACGCCGGTCATAAAGACCGTCGAATTACCTTCTCGCGCAGCATCTTCGACACGCTGAATGTACTTGTCCGGGATCACCTGCCACGGGTACTGCAACACGCCGAGACCCGAGCCGACGACGTCGATGCCGGCCGCGAGGATCTTGCGCACGTCGGCCATCGCGTCGGGCAGTCGGGTGTCGCCCATCGCGCAGTACACGACGCATTCCGGCGCGCCGGCGATGATCTCGTCGAGATCCCCGACCGCGCTCACACCGGTGGTGACGTCGAGGCCGGCCAACTCGCCGGCGTCCTTGCCGACCTTGGCCTCCGACGAGACCCAGACGCCGGTGAGGTCGAATCGCGAATCGTTGACGAGTTGCTTGAGCGCGAGGCTGCCGCAGTTACCGGTTCCGATGAGCGCCACACGAATAGCCATGGCCAGCAGTATGCGTGCCGGCCAGCCGAATTGGAACAGGTTCTAGTTCCTCGCGGGGTGCGGTAGCCTGACGCCCCATGGGACGTGTGGACGACAAAGTGGCATTGATCAGCGGCGGCGCTCGCGGTATGGGGGCGGCCGATGCCCGCGCGCTGGTGGCCGAAGGCGCCAAGGTCGTGATCGGCGACATCCTCGACGAGGAGGGCAAGGCGCTGGCCGACGAGATCGGTGACGCCGCGCGCTACGTCCACCTCGACGTCACCCAGGCCGACCAGTGGGAGGCCGCGGTCGCCACCGCGGTGAACGAATTCGGCAAGCTCAACGTCTTGGTCAACAACGCGGGGACTGTGGCCCTGGGGATGATCGGCCAGTTCGACATGGCCAAGTGGCAGAAGGTCATCGACGTCAACCTCACCGGCACCTTCCTCGGCATGCAGCATTCGGTCGAGGCGATGAAGGCCGCCGGCGGCGGGTCGATCATCAACATCTCCTCGATCGAGGGATTGCGCGGCGCCGTGATGGTGCACCCGTATGTGGCTTCGAAGTGGGCGGTGCGCGGGCTGACCAAGTCGGCGGCACTGGAACTCGGCCCGCACAACATTCGGGTCAACTCGGTGCATCCCGGCTTCATCCGCACGCCGATGACCAAGCACTTCCCGGACAACATGTTGCGGATCCCGCTCGGCCGGCCCGGTCAGCCCGACGAGGTGGCGACCTTCATCGTCTTCCTCGCCAGCGATGAGTCCCGATACTCGACCGGCGCCGAGTACGTGATGGACGGCGGGCTCACCAACGACGTCCCCCACAAATAACCCGCCGAACGTGGGTTACCCGCACGCCACTCGCGACGTTTGCGTGACATAACCCCACACTCGGCGAGGAGTAAGGCAGACGCCAGGGGCGGGGCGGCAAGGAGGCGCCGACCAGGGGTAGGGCGGACGCCAGGGGTGAGGCGACGGTCAGGTGGTTCGAGGTCAGTCGACGGCGGCGAAGTTGACCGTGGCGGTCGCGCCGACCTCGTCGTCGTTGCCGCGGTAGATGTCGACCTGGACGACCACCGAGCGTTTACCGGTACGCAGAATTCGCGCCACCGCCCGGGCCGGCCCGATCTTGATCGGCCGCAGATACCGGATGAACAGATCCGTGGTGGCGATGGCGTGACCGAACGGGGTGGCTCGAGAGGCAAGTTGGCCCGCGGTCACGTCGGCCATCGTCGCAACCAGACCGCCCTGCAGACCGCCGGCGGTGTTGGTGGTCCGTTCGTCGACGGGCATCTCCATCGTCACGGTCCCCTCGGGCGAGGGCACCTCCGTCAAACCGAGTTGGTCGAACAACTCGCGAAGCGACTTGGGTGCCGTCATGGGTAATGACATTACCGCTGTTGCGCCGGTGCGATGTCGGGTGCGTAGTGTCGTAGCTTGTGAGCGCACGCGCGGGCATCGTCGTCACCGGTACGGAGGTCCTCACCGGCCGGGTGCAGGACCTCAACGGACCCTGGCTCGCTGATCGGTTGCTGGAGCTGGGTGTCGAACTGGCCCACATCACGATGTGCGGCGACCGGCCCGGCGACATCGAGGCGCAGCTGCGTTTCCTGGCCGACGAGGGTGTGGACCTCATCATCACCAGCGGCGGCCTCGGGCCCACCGCCGACGATATGACCGTCGAGACCGTGGCTCGGTTCAGCGGTCGAAAGTTGTTGTTGGACAACCGACTGGAGGAGAAGATCGCCGACATCGTGTCGCGGCTGATGGCCCGCTTCCCGAACGTCGACCCCGAGGCGGTCCGGGCGGCCAACCGCAAGCAGGCCCTGATACCCGAAGGCGCCGATGTCATCGACCCGGTGGGCACCGCGCCGGGTGTGGTGGTCCCCGGCTCGCCGGCGGTTGTCGTGCTACCGGGCCCGCCACGGGAGCTGCAGCCCATGTGGCCGCTGGCGCTGCAGACCGCTGCCGTGCAGAAGGCGATCGCGGGCCGCACGCTTTACCGCCAGGAGATGGTGCGGATGTTCGGGCTCCCCGAGTCCGGGCTGGCCGACACACTGCGCGACGCCGAACGCGAGATCGACGGCTTCGAACGGCTCGAGATCACCACCTGTCTGCGGCGCGGTGAACTCGAGGTCGTCACCCGGTATGAGCCCGACGCCGCCGAGACGTACGCGAAGCTGATGGCTCTGTTGCGTGATCGTCATGGCGATGCAGTGTTCTCCGAGGACGGCTCCCGCATCGATGACCAGGTCGCTCGGCTGCTGGCCGGGCGTCGCATCGCGACCGCGGAGTCGTGCACCGGTGGGCTGTTGGCCGCGCGGCTGACCGACCTCGCCGGGTCGTCGGCATATGTCGCGGGTGCGGTCGTGGCCTACGCGAACGACGCCAAGTCCGAACTGCTCGGGGTCGACCCCGCGCTGATCGAACAGCACGGCGCGGTCTCCGAACCCGTCGCCGAAGCGATGGCCGACGGGGCGCTGGACCGGTTCGGCGCGGACACCGCCGTCGCGATCACGGGCATCGCCGGGCCCGGGGGGGGGACGGAGGACAAGCCCGTCGGCACAGTGTGTTTCAGCCTGAAACTGGCCGATGGCACCACGGTGACCAGATCGATGCGGATGCCCGGTGACCGGGCCGACATCCGGGAGCGGTCCACCACCGTGGCCATGCACCTACTGCGCCGGGCGCTGAGCTGAAATGCGCGTCCGCAGCCTCCTGCAGCGGTGCCATGCGGATCGGCTAACGTACGGGTCCGACACAGGAGGAGTACCGATGGCGGAGAACGCGCGCGAGCAGATGTCTGAACGCGCCGTAGAGGCCGGATGGCACCGCAGGGACGCGGACCGTGCCGACTACTACACGCGCAGCCCGGTGCGTATCCACGTGATCTGGCAGGGAAACGACGCCATCAGCGGCGGCGCGCTTTACCACGACGACATCCTGATGGCCTACAGCCGGGATTTGTCCACGGTGTCGGGCTGGCTGAAGCGCTGACGAGCCGCGCCGTCAGGAGCGCTGGGTCCGGTATTCGTCCCACACCTTCATCGTCGTCTGCAGGATTTCCTCGGCGCGGCCCAGGCCGGCGAGGTGGCTCTCGCCGGGCATCGTGTACAGCTCGGCGTCGCGAAGCTTCGAGACGACGTGCTCGCCGTGCCGGAACGGAACGATGTGGTCGGCGTCGCCGTGCCACCACCGGATTGGCACCGTGATCTGATCGAGCCGGAAACCCCAGTCACGGGCGAACACGACGATGTCGGAGAACGGAGCGGCCAGCTGCTTGCGGCTGCCGTTGAGCAGATCGTCGAGGAACATCGCCTTGATCTCCGGGCGGGCCAGCAGCCGGCGGTCGGCCTCGGGTGACACCCGGCCGTACAGATCGGCGACCGGGGAGGCGACCGGTTTGATGAACCGGATCAGCGCCGAGGCCACCAGGCCGATCGGAACACCCGCGTACTGCAGCAGAGGCGCGACGCGCGTGCCGAGGTTACCCATCAGCCCACCGGGGATCGCGTCGGGACCGACGGTGGGGGCGACCCCACCGATGACACTCGCCACCACCACACGGTCGGGCATCGCGGCCGCGCACCCGAGCGTGTACGGGCCGCCGCCGGACAGGCCGACGACCGCCATCTGGTCGATGCCCAGGGTGTCGGCGATGGTGCGGAGATCCTCGGCGAAGTCGACGACCCGCTCGTACCGATGCGGGGTCGAGGACCCGATGCCGGGCCGGTCGAGGCCGATCAGGCGGATGTTGGCCTTCTCGGCGTAGAAACGCGCTTCCATCGGGATCTGACGACGGGCACCGGGCGTGCCGTGCAGCCAGAAGATGGCGCGGCCCTGCGGGTCACCGAACTCGGCGAACCCGATGCGGCGGTCTTCACCGACGGCGACGTTGCCCTCGAGCTTGGGGCGGGCGATTGCGACAACCATGGCGGAAGTGTCGCACGTCGCCCGGACGCGCATTTCGGTTAGGCCGCCCGAAACACGTACGAGGCTGCGGTGGTGATGCGGTCGTCGACGCCCTCGTCATGCATCAGCACCCGGACCGCGAAGGTGCCGTCGGACCCGCGCACCGGTTCGGTGTCGACCCGGAACGGGCCGGTCTTTCCGCGCGCCATGAACATCACGTGGCAGGACACCCCGTGGAGACGATCGGTTCCCGCGGCGGCGGCCGCGGCGTCGATGGCAGCGGTCTCGAGGATGACGAACTGCGGTCCGACGTGCAGAGCCGCATCGGGGGATGCGACCTCGACCGACAGTTCGGGCAGTCCCCAGCGGCCGTCGGGTCGGCGATGCCCGCCGAAGACCCGCCACAGCGGCGGCAGGTCGGGGGAGTCGACGATCTCGAGGGGATTGGCTTCCATCCGTTCCAGGCCCTCGGGCGGGATGCCGATGCTGACGCCCTGGCCCTCGATCAATGCGAGCGCCCGATCCGGGTTGTCGGCGTCGACGATCTTGGCGCGGCTGTATCCCATCTGGCGGCCGACCCGCAGTTCTTCCGACACCACCTCGATGCGTCGCACGCCCAGGCCCGGGTCGAGGATCTGGCAGGAATGGATGACCGGGTTCGGCACCGCCTCCAGGTCGGACATGTGGCCGCTCTCGGGCGCCGAGATCCCGAGCACCGCGAACAGCAGGCCACCCGCGGCGTCGCGCATATCGCGGCGCACCGTGACGGTGTTGTCCTCCTCGACGAGGTCCATCTGCGCGTAGCTGCGGCCGATGTAGCGATAACTCAGAAGCCCGCCCCACCGCCTCCGCAACTCCTCGGCGTACTCCTCGGGGGAATCGGTCAACTCCCGGATATCGCGTAACACGCAGCCTCCTGTCTGAGGTGATGCCGACGGCGGTCTACGGCAGTCGGCGGGGCGATCTTTCCATCTCGTAACCGGCGGGGAACGTCATCTCGATCACCCGCAGCTCGTCGTGGGCCTTGGACTCCAGTTCGAGTACGACGCAACCCTCGCCGAGGTCTTTGGCTTCCAACACCGTGTAATGCTGACCGCCACCGTTGACGTCGACGACGGGGTCCCCTGAGCGCAGTGCCTCGACCGCTACCAGGCCGGGGGCTTTTGCCGGGTGTGCTTCCACGCGACCAACGGTAGGCCAAAGCGGCGCAGCGCTCGGGTGTTTCAGCCGACCGCCAAGGTGTAGAAGAGGCCGCCGACGACGAAGGTGGCCAGGCACAACCCGAATGTGCCCAGGGCGAACGGCCATCCGCGCCGGCGCCGCACCAACTGCACGACCGTGGCGATCAGGCCGGCGACACCGATGGCGGCGGCGATCAACAACGCGTTGATGACCGCGCCGACCGCGCCCTCCTCACTACAGCTCTCGGGTGGACAGTGATCCAGAAACGCGAGGGAGAACAGCCCGAAGACGGCGCCGACGACGATCATCGCCGCGGTCATCACCAGCGCCACTATCGAAGCCGCGATGTCCGCGCCCGACACCGGCCGCTTGGCGGGCTGCGGCATCGGGTAGACGGGCGGATAGCTCGGTTGGACCATGACCGCAGATGCTAGCGACGCGATGCGCGGTTTCCCGTCGAAACGCCTGGACATGGACCATCATGGCGCTATCGAGCCAGCCGCACGGGAGATGCCGATGGACAGCACGATGCAGGACTTTCCGCTGACCCTGACCACGATCCTGCGACACGGAACGGGGTGGCACTCCAGCCGCAAGGTGATCACCGCGACGCCCGACGGTTCGCGGGAGATCAGCTACGGCGAACTCGGAACCCGGGTGGCCCAGCTGGCCAACGGCCTGCGTGCGCTCGGAGTCAGCGAGGGCCAACGTGTCGCCACCTTCATGTGGAACAACCAGGAGCATCTCCAGGCCTACTTCGCCGCGCCGTGCATGGGCGCGGTGCTGCACACACTCAACATCCGGCTGGGCGGCGATCAGGTCGCGTTCATCGCCAATCAGGCCGAGGATTCCGTTGTGCTGGTGGATATGTCGCTCGTCGCGTTGTTCGCGCCCATCCTGCCGCAGCTGACGACGGTGCACACCGTGGTCCTGGTGGGGGAGGGCGACATATCCGAGCTCGCCGACGCGGGCCGCACGGTGATTCGATACGACGACCTCATCGCCGAGCAGCCGCTCGAGTACGACTGGCCGGATCTCGACGAAAAGAGCGCCGCGGCAATGTGTTACACCAGTGGCACGACCGGCAACCCGAAGGGCGTCGTCTACAGCCACCGGTCGACGTATCTGCACTCGATGGCCGTGTGCTCCGCGAACGGCATCGGCCTGGCCGACGGTGACCGGGTCTTGGCGGTTGTTCCGATGTTTCACGCCAATGCGTGGGGTCAGCCGTATGCGGCGGTGATGGCAGGTGCGGATCTGCTGCTGCCCGACCGGTTTCTGCAGGCCGCCCCGCTCGTCGACATGATCGAGCGTCACCGCCCGACCGTCTCGGCGGCGGTGCCGACGATATGGAACGACGTTCTCAACTTCTTGCGCGCCAATCCGGACCGGGATATCTCGTCGCTGCGGACCGTCTGCTGCGGCGGCTCGGCGGTGCCGGTGGCGATGATGAAGGAATACCAGGAGCGCTTCGGTGTGGTGATCCGGCAGGGCTGGGGAATGACCGAAACCTCTCCGCTGGCGGCGATTGCGACCCCACCGCCGGAAGTGACGGGCGACGACCACTGGACGTTGCGTGCCGCGGCGGGACGTGCGCTGTGCGGCGTCGAGATCCGCATCGTCGACGACCAGGGTGCGGTGCTGCCCAGCGACGGGAAAGCCGTGGGTGAGATCGAGATTCGCGGTCCGTGGATCACGGGGTCGTACTACCGCAACGCCGACCCCAGCAAGTTCGACGAGGGATGGCTGCGCACCGGCGACGTCGGAAAGATCGATCCGCAGGGTTTCATCACCTTGACCGACCGCGCCAAAGACGTGATCAAGTCCGGCGGGGAGTGGATCTCGTCGGTCGAGTTGGAACTGCGCATCATGGACCACCCCGCCGTGTACGAGGCTGCGGTCGTCGCGGTGCCCGACGACCGCTGGCAGGAGCGGCCGTTGGCGGCGGTGGTGCTCGACGAGGGCGCATCCGTTGCCGCCGACGAATTACGGAAACATCTGAGCGACAACGTTCCCCGGTTCTGGCTGCCGGAACGATGGGCGTTCGTCGAGGAGGTGCCCAAGACCAGCGTCGGGAAGTTCGACAAGAAACTGATCAGGGCGCGGTACGCAGACGGCGCCTACGACGTCGTCGAGTGCCGGGACTGATGGCCGTGGCGCCGAACACCCGGCGAACCGTTCCGGAGCCGGTGATGGGTGGTTTACGGTAGCGACGACGGTCAATCCCGTGGCTACACACCGCGGATGAGGGAACGGGGACGAAGACATGCGCCGATCGATCCGACTGATGGCCTCAGCCGCCGCGTGCACAACTGCGGTGCCACTCGGGTTACTGACCGCCGCCATCGCGTCGGCCAATGACACCTTCGTCCCGATGAACCAGGTGTCGCGCCGTTGCGATTACAGCGAGACCGACTACAACGGCCCGACCGGCTACGGGCGGGGCACGAGTGTCATCAGGTCGAGCGGGTCGAATCTGACCGCGGATGTCACGCTTGACGTGGCGATCCCGAATATGCGTTACGACGTCCGGCTCATTCAGGTACCGCGACCGTCGTCCGCGCCGTGCCTCGGCGGCGATCCCGGTGTCGCCATGGCTTCGTTGCAGACAAACGCTGTGGGCCACGGCACCGTCACCCTCACCGACAGCATCGAACCGGGCGCGACGGGGGCATGGGTGTGGATCTCGCGGCCCGACCGGTTCTCCCAGGATCCCGCGGAGTTCTATACCAGCGACCTGATCGTGAAGATCTGAACGTTTCCGCTCAGGCGGCAACGACGACGGTCAGCTCGTCGCCTCGGCGTTCCACCCGCATACCCGCGCGCCGCGCCACGGCGGCAACCGCGGCCGCATCGGCCGGTTCCGCTCGTGAACTCGCCAATGCCCGGGCGAGTCGCCCTTTGTGCGCCTTGTTGAAGTGGGTCACCACGCTGCGATGCCCGTCTGGATGCTCGGCGAGGACGTCCACGCGGACCGCGTTGGGTAGCCGACCGAGCGCCGCATACGAACCGGACCGGAGATCGACGACCAGGTCGTCGGCCGCCCAGCCGGCGAGCACCGGTTCCAGCACTGGGCGCCACCGCGTCGCCAGCGACGGTCGCCCTGGAAGCTTCGATGTCGCCGAGAGCCGGTACGCCGGGACCGGGTCGTCGGCGCGCAGCAGTCCGAACAGCGCGGAGCCGACGGCCAGCCGGGCACGCGCACGCGATGCGGCTGCTCCGCGCAGCGATTCCACGTTCAGGGCGTCATAGAGGACACCGGTGTAGCGGCTGATCGCCGGCAGCGTCGGCGCCTCGCGCAGCTCGGCGTTGCGATCGATCTCGGCGTCCTGCGCGGCGGAGAGCCCTAAGGCGCGCCGGCATGCCGGCCGGTCGGCGGCCAGGTCCACGAGTTCGTCGAGCAGTTCGGCGCGCATGGGTCCGAGCTCGGGCGAGCTGAGCGAGTCCAACCGCAGTGGAGGTCCGTCGCCGCCGACCCGCTTGGTCTCCGAAGGCGGAAGAAGCACGATCACGCCGCAGAGGTTAGCCGGGCGCGGGTCTCGCTCAGGCCGGAGGCACCGGAGCCGGTGGCGGCGCGGGTGCGAACGGATCGGCCGGAGCCGGCGGCGGCGGGGGCGCCAGCGGATCGCCCGGCGGCAGGGCCGGAGCCGGCGGCGGCGGGGGCGCGAACGGATCGCCCGGCGGCGGGGCCGGAGCCGGCGGCGGCGGGGGCGCCAGCGGATCGGCGGGCGGTGGAGGAGGCGCGAACGGGTTCGCCGGAGGCGGGGGAGCATGGCCGGCCATCATCACCACCGGCGCGGCCGGGGCGCCCGGGATCATCGGCTGCTCAGGGGGCACGGGCAGGAACATGTGGTTGGTGAACTGGTCCTGGTAGGCGCCGCCACCACCGACCTTCACGCCGCCGCCCTCACCGGACGAGACGGGTGTCCCGTCAGGCAGCGTGGCCGCAGTGTGGCCGCTGTTCCAACCGACCACCAGCGCACCGGGCTGGGTGCCGTACTGGAACCCGCGCTCGAGCAGCGCACCCTCGATGTTTCCCGTGTTGAACCGGTTCCCGTAGACGGGCCGACCCGTCGCTGCATTCGTCACCCAGGACACCAGGCCCGAGCAGTCGGTACCGGCCGGTGAGTCCCCGCCGGTGACGTACGGCGTGCCGGACACCTGGTTTACAAGCGTCAAAAGCGTGGCAATAGCAAACACGCGGTCGGACGCTACAAGTCTCCGGACAACGCCACCAAATTCTGTGACTGCCTTCACAGCCTGCGGTTTCTATTGCCTACTTCACGAATAGCATTGCCGAATTGGGCTTTTGACGTTGCTACAGCAATGCCGATTACCACTGGCTGAAATCGGGAGCGCAGCAATCGATTTGCAGTTGTCGTCCAGGATCATCATCTGAATTACCTTGTCCTGCAGTCGATTCTCCGCTTTACGGCGAGGACTGAAGCAGGAACTCAGCCGAGCGCCAACAGTAACGGAACGGTCTGTTCAGCGAAGGTGAGCGATCCGTGGTGCCCGACCAGTGAGGATTCCAGCGGTTCGACCGTGCGTCGGATGATCGCCGCGGAGCCACGGGCGGCGGCGACGACGTCGCCGATCCGGGGCCGAACGTCGTCGCTGACCTGCGGCCCGAACCAGCCGGCCTCGATGGCTTCGTCCCTGGAGACGACCCATGCCCGTTCACCCAGCGTGGCCCTCCACGCGGCGAGCACATCTTCGTGGGATCCGTCCTCTATATAGATGTGCCGAGCCCGGACCTCTCCGGCGACCGCCTCGACACCGTCGAGCAGCGCCGGGGTGGCATCGACGTCGATCGTCTCGGCGTCAGTGACCTCGACCATCCCGTGGTCGGCCACGACGGCCAGGAGGCCGCCTGAGGGCAGCGCCTCGACCACCGACTCGATCAGGGTGTCGATCTGCCGCAGCTGCAGGCGCCACTGGGCCGATCCCGGGCCGTAGAGGTGGCCCAACATGTCCAGCTCGGCGTGATATCCGTAACAGAATCCGCCGTCGGACAGCGTGACCCGCACCGCCGCGGCGAGATCGCCGAGCACATGAACACCCACATAGCGTCCGCCGCGAAGCACCGCGCGGGTGAGGCCGGAGCCGGTGAACTCGGCGCCGGAGATGACGCTGGCGGCGACGCCCGCCGAGGTGGCCCGCTCGAAGGTGGTCGGCAATGGCTGCACCTGTTCGGGAACAACCGCGCCGCGAAGATCCCGTCCCCAGGGGTGTGGCCGCCACCGCAACGCATTGATCACGCCGGCGTCCGGTATGCGAAAGGAGTAGCCGACGAAGCCATGCTCACCGGAGCGACGACCCGTTCCCACCGCCGCCAGACCCGCGGCGGTGGTGGAGGGGAAGCCGACCGTCAATGCCCGCCCTCGCAGCGAGGCCATCGTCGGCGCGTCGGCGGCGTGGCGGTCGAGAAGTTCGGCGCCCAGCCCGTCGATCAGCAGAACGCAGGCCCCGGAGAGGTCGGGAAACCCGAGGGTGTCGTGGAAACCCTCGGCGCCCATCGCCGACAGCACCGACGGCACGACATCAGCGAGGTGGGGCAGCTCGGGATCCGGTGTGGGCAGGTCCACGAGCTGAGCCTGCCACACGGGTCGACCGTGTTTCATTGCCAGCGCAAAGAACCAGCTCAGCGGTCCTTTACCGGTTCTTGACCGCATGTTGAATCGCCTTTTTGACGATGGCAATGTGACTACGCTTCAACAGGTGGAACTGGGGGTTCTGGGACCTCTCCAGGTCCGGCAGTACGGCCTGCCGGTCGCCATCCCCGGTGCCAAGCCGCGGGCGATTCTCACGATGCTCGGACTCCACGGCGGTTCGGTCGTGTCGGCCGCGGCCCTCGTGGCGCTGCTTTGGGGAGACGATCCGCCGCGGACCGCGACCAAAGCGCTACAGACCCACGTCTCGTCGCTGCGTCGCGCGTTGGGAGACGGCTTCGTGTTGACAGAAGGCACGGGCTGGACCCTGAACACCACCGAAATCGACGCCATCCACTACAAGAGCGCCGCCAAACTCGGGCGCAAGGCCCTCGCCGTAGGCGACTCGATCAAAGCGGTGGCCCTGTTCGACCAGGCACTCGCGCTGTGGCGCGGGATTCCCGAACTCCCCGACAGTTCACGCGGATCATCGGAGAAGACACGCTGGCTCGAGGGCCACGCCGCCTTGGTGGAGGACCGGGCCGACGCCCTGCTTGCGACGGGTCGAGCCGCCGAGATCGTGGGGGAGCTCGAGTCGGCGATCGCGGAAGCGCCCTTGCGAGAACGCCGTTGGGGTCATCTCATGCTCGCGCTCTACCGGGCCGGCCGGCAGGGCGAGGCGTTGGGCGCGTACAAGCGGGCGCGGTCGCTGCTGGCCGAGGAGTTGGGTGTCGACCCCGGACCGGAGCTGCGGCGCCTGGAGGCGGCGATCGTCTCGCAGGATGCCGCGCTGGAAGTGCCTCAATCGCAGCAACTTTCGACGGTCACGCGCGCGGTTACCTTCCTGCTCACCGATATCGAGGGGTCGACGGCGGCGTGGGAGGCCGACGCCGACGCGATGGCGGTGGCGCTCGCCCGCCACGACGAGATCGTCGAACAGGTGGTCACGTCGCGCGGGGGACGGCTCATCAAGACGCGCGGTGAAGGGGATGCGACGTTCTCGGTGTTCGACCGTCCGTCGGCGGCGGCCGCGGCCGCGATCGAATTGCAGGAGGCGATCGCCCACGAGGCGTGGCAGCTCGCGGACCCGATGCGGATCCGCGTGGCACTGCACACCGGGGAGGTCGAGTTCCGCGACGGCGACTACTTCGGCAGGGCGGTCAACCGCGCTGCTCGGCTGCGGTCCTTGGCCACCGGGGGGCAGATCCTTTGTTCGGGCGCGACGGCCGAACTCGTCATCGACTCGCTGCCGGATGACGTCGTGCTCGCCGACCTGGGCACACGCCGGCTACGCAACCTTCCCCGCCCGGAGCATGTGTTCGAACTGCGCATCGAGGCCGTGAACGCCGCGGGCCCGCCCCCCGCGGAGTCACCCATGGAGCGGCCCGCGCTGCCTGCGGTGCTCGTCGGCCCGGGCCCATTTGTCGGACGCGGTCGTGAGCTGGAGCGACTCGTGTCGGCCTGGCAATCGACCTTGGCCACCGGCACACGAGCTGTGCTCATCGCGGGGGAACCGGGCGTGGGCAAGACGCGGCTGGCCGGGGAGTGGTCGCGCAACGCCTACGACCAGGGCGCCGTCGTCTTGTACGGCCGGTCCGACGAGGATCTCGGCGCGCCGTATCAGCCGTTCGCCGAGGCGTTGCGCTCGCTGGTGGCTTGCGTCGACTCCAACCGACTGCGCAACGTGCGCGGTGTCGAAGCGCTGCTGCCGTTGGTGCCGGGCCTGGCCGAGGCGTTGCCCGACGTGACCGCACCGCCGCGAGCCGATCCGGATACCGAGCGTTACGCGATGTTCGACGCTGCGGTGACTCTTCTGGCCACCGCCTCCGCGATCGCACCCGTCGTGCTCATCCTCGACGACCTTCACTGGGCGGCCAAACCGACGCTGTTGCTGCTGCGGCACCTGCTGCGTTTCGGTGAAGAGGCCCGGGTCCAGATCGTCGGGACCTACCGCAGCACCGATCTCGACCGCTCCCACCCGCTGGCTGCGATGCTCGCCGACCTTCACCGCGACGGCACCGCCACTCGCCTGCAACTCGGTGGCCTCGACGAGGGCGACGTCACCGCCTATGTCGCCGAAGCCGGTTACGCCGACGAGGAACTGGGCCGGGCGCTGGCGACGGTGACGGGTGGCAATCCGTTCTTCCTGATCGAGGCGCTGCGCCACGTAGAGGAGAGCGGAGGCCGCTGGGATCCGAGCACCCTGCCGCAGGGCGTTCGAGAAGCGGTGAGCCGCAGGTTGTCCCGGCTCACGGCCGAGACGAACAAGGCGCTGGCGGCGGCAGCGGTGGTCGGCAGCCGCTTCGCATTGACACTCGTCGAGCAGGTGGTTGGTGAGGACCTCGTGGACGCCTTCGATGAGGCCGGTAAGGCCGGCATCGTCATCGAGGAGCCCGGCGGGCGTTACCGCTTCAATCACGCGCTGGTGCGACAGTCGCTGCTTGCCGAGCTTCCGTCGGTGCGGCGCATGCGGTTACATCACCGCATCGCGGGCACGCTCGAAGCCGAAGCGGGTGGCGACGACGAGCTGCTGGCCGAGCTGGCCTATCACTACTTCGAATGTGCCTGGGCCGGAAACGCGGCCAAGGCGGTCGAGTACTGCCGGCGCGCGGCGGACCAGGCGATGGCGCGGGTGGCGTACGAGGGCGCGGCGGACCTCTACGACCGGGCGCTCCATGCGCTCGAGGAGTTGGACGACGAGCTCCCCAACCGCGACGAGCTGCAAGCCGAGTTGTTGATCGCTCATTGCGAGGCATTGCTGGCCGCCGGCGATGTCACATCGGCGAAAGTCGCGGTGACGCAGTTGCGTGATGTCGCAGGGGATTCCGGTCGGCTCGGCGCCTGGGGGACCTGCTTTGACGGCGAGCTCGCCATGCTCACCGATCCTGAACGGTTGGACGAGATCGAATCCGCGGTACGTGTGGCCGCCGAACAGTTGGCCGCTCTAGACGACGCGGCGGGGGAGGCCAAGGCGCACACCGTCCGCGCCGGGTGTTTGGCGCGGCTGGGCCGAATCGGCGATTGTGAAACGGCTTTGGACCAGGCACTCACCGCGGCTCGGCGGGCCCGTGAGCACAGCAGGGTCAACGCCGTCCTTGCAGGGGCACCGTTGGCGGCGCTGTGGGGGCCCAATCCCGTTCCGCGCGCAGGCGGGCGATGCCTGGATGTGGTGCGGCTGCTGCGCATCACGACGGGGTCACCGCTGGTGGAGGCGACGTCGACGCGGTGCCAGGCTGTGCTGGATGCGTTCCGGGGCCGGGCCGCCGAGGGGCGGCGGTTGATCGAGTCGGCCAGACGGACGTTGACCGAACTCGGCTTGCGCCACGCGCTACTGGAGGTGGATCAGTTCGCGGGCATCATCGAGTTGGTCTCCGATGATGCGGCAGCCGCCGAACCGTATCTGCGGCGGGCTTACGAGGGTTTCCGTCGGATGGGCCTAGACACCGACACGGCGGATACGGCGGCGTTGTTGGCGCGGGCCTGCTTGGCGTTGGAGCGGGACGCCGAGGCGGACGAATTGTGCTCGGTGAGCGAGCGTCTCGCTGGTCACGGGTCGAAGGCGTCGATTGCGTGGCGGTCGGTCAGGGCTCAGCTACTGGCGCGCGCCGGTGCCCACGATCGGGCCAGGGAGATCGCCGAGGAGGCGGTCAGTCTCGCCGGGGATACCGATGCCTTGGTCGATCACGGTGATGCCTGCCTGGCGTTGGCTACGGTGTTGCGTCTCGCAGGTGACAGGGCCGGCATGCGCGCCGCGGCGGAGCAGGCGGCTGCGCTGTACGAACGGAAAGGTGCTGCAGCCCTTACGGATAAGGCGCGTCGAGTATTGGGCGCACGCAGCGAACCGATGGCGCCGGTCGCTCCGCCGCTGCCCGGCGAGTCCGAGCCGGAGAACGCATGTGTCCGAGTCATCCGACGGCAGGCCGCGACAGCCGATCGTGCGGCTTGGGACGAGTATCAGAACCTATACGCACCCGACGCTGTAGTCGAGAGCAGACGGAAAATGGTCGGGTTTAGGAAGGAGGACCTGGAACCCGGTGACTGGACGGGCGCGGCGCGACGTCTCGCCACTTCCGACACGGTGCGGCACGGGCAAAGTGTCGTCGCGGTTCGGGGCGAGCGGCTGGCACTTTGTCGATTGACCATAGGCGGACCGGACTTTGGTCCCGACGCGGCGGAAGAAGACATTCTCGAGCTCTACGCTCTCGACGATGAAGGGCGAATCGCTTGCCGGATGTGGTTCGACGCCGAGGATATGGACCCCGCGCTCGCGGAGTTGAACAACTTGTACGGTCAGCAGGTTTTATCGCAAGCGCGCCCGTCGCTGGAGAATGCCGCGACACGAGCCGACGACCGATTGATCGCCCTGTTCAACGAGAATCGCTTGCCCGAGATCGGCGACCTGTTCTCGCAGGACACGCTGCTCGACGACCGGCGGCATGGTCTTCGTCGCGAGAGCAACAATCGTGGGATGGCCGTCCGCAATATCAGTGCAATCGCCGCCCTGGGCGTCGTCGTCTCCAAGGAGACTCTCGCTCTGAGGGGCGATCGTCTATGCCTCAGCAGCACCCGGTTCGAACAGCAGTCGACGAGGTCCGACGCGTTCTGTGTTGAGCTGCTTGAGATCACTGAGGTTGACACCGAGGGGTCGATGGTGGCCAAGGTCGACTTCGACCTCGACGACTTCGACGGCGCCATCGCCGAACTCGACGTGCGGTACCTCGCGGGCGAAGCGGCGGCATTTGCGCAGACGTGGTCTGTCGTCACACACTTCACCGCTGCTTTCAATCGGCACGAATATGACGCGTCAGATTGTCCGAGCATCGACCACCGCCGACTGACGCGATACGCACCCGAAGACCTGACGGTTGCAAACCATACTCATGAGGACTTCCCGCTGGATCTGCGCACTTACATCGAGATAGTGCATCGCATCAGCGACCGCGGAGTGGTAATCACCAGTCGCTCTTACGGGATCGCTCAAGGGGGGTTCGAAGCCGAATGGCGGGTGATCAACATCCTCCTGATCGAAGATGGGCAGCTCAAGCGCTACGAGCTTTTCGACGAAACGGACGTGGATTCTGCACTGGCGCGGTTCGACCAGCTCACCCGCGCGACATCGCGGCTGGAGAATGCGGCAAGTCGCATACACGCGCGCATCGAGGGCCATTTCGCGAACCGCGAATGGGACGCCGCTGGCGACCTTATGGCCGAGGACATAACTGTCGATGATCGCCGCCGAGTGGTGAACACCGAGATCCGTCAGGGACGAGAGGCGACCATCGCGAGCATGCAGGCCGGCGCGGAACTGGGGGCAAAAGACATCGGCTCTGTTGTGATCGCGGTGCGCGGCGGCCGCCTGGCGTTGCTTCGCGCTCGGTACTCGGGTAGCGGGGCGGAGCCTGAAGGTTTTCAGATGGAAGACCTTAGCATTGTCGAGATCGATGCCGATGAGCGCATCTGTGCAGTGGTGATCATCGACCTGGACGACTTCGATTCCGCGATCGCCGAATTGGAGGCTCGGTACGTCGCGGGTGAGGCCGCCCCGTATGCGCGGACGTGGATGGTGATCGCAGGCGCGTACGCATCGGTGTGTCAACGCGTACGCCCCGCAATGACACCCAATGCGGTGACCATCGACTGGCGCCGAGGCGCAGCGTTCGAGCCCGATGAGCTGACGACGTATATCCGCGGCGGTCGGGAACTGGATCTACGCGAAGGTCCATACATAGAGACGGTGCATCGCCTGAATTCGCTCGGAGCTGTCGTCACTTATGCGTCGAAAGCCGCATCGCGCGAAGGCTTTGAAGCGGAGTGGCGAGAGATTACTCTCTCGACCGTCGACGGCGAACTGATCAACCGCTGCGAGCTCTTCGACGAAACGGACCTCGACACCGCGCTCGCCCACTTCGACGAACTCAGCCGCCCCGCCCATCGCCTCGAGAATGCGGCAACAGGAGTAAGTGACCGCTTGTATGCGTGCTTCAAGGCACGAGACTGGGCCGCGATGGCCGAGGTAGTGGCCGACGACTTTCAAGGCTATGACCGACGCCAGGTGATCGGTGTCGACTTGCATGGTCGCGACGCCGTGGTCGGAAGTTTCCGGGCGGTCAGCGAGTTCGGCAACCCGGATGCAACATCAACCGTCCTTGCGACTCGGGGCGAGCGGCTGGCCTTGACGGCTGTACGGTACGACGTCGACGAGGGGATGGCCGATGCGTTCCACGTCGAACTGCTGCAGCTGATCGAGGCCGACACGGACGAACGAATTGCGTCGATCGTCACGTTCGATCGCGACGCCATCGACAGCGCCTTGGAGGAGCTCGAGGCTCGTTACATCGCGGGAGAAGCAGCTAGTCACGCGCAGACGTGGTCGGCGATTGCCGGCGTCTTCGCGAGCCTGGCTCGACATGAAGCCCCTGCGTCGACGTCGGATTGGGTACTCATTGATCACCGGCGAGGTACACCGCTCGCCAATGCCAACCTTCGCGCGGTAGTCGCGACGATGTGGGATATCACGCCAGATCTTCAAAGCCACATCGAGAAAGTGCATCGACTGGGTGATCAGGGAGCTCTCTGCACACAGGTATCGCGCGGAACAACGCCCGAAGGCTTCCCAACTGAATGGCGAATGTTCAATCTCACAACTATTGACGGTCCACTGGCCAGCGGATGTGAGCTCTTCGATGAAACCGACTTGGAAGCGGCCATAGCAAGATTCGAAGAACTTGGCCGACCGGAAAGGCAACTCGAAAACGTCGCCGGCAAGGCGGGTAAGCGATTCTTGGCACTTCTGGAGGCGGACGACTGGGAGGCAATAGCGAGCTTGTTCGCCGGCGACTATTACTACGACGACCGCCGTCGCACTGTGCATTCCGGGGTGCGACAGGGTAAAGCGCACGCGCTCGAAGACATCCGGTCGGCTGTGGAGATCGGCTTGTGGGGAAGCCTGTCGTCGGACGTCATCGCCATCCGTGGTGAGCGCCTCGCCCTCACACACTTCCATGCTGTGGGCCGTGATCCGCGCGCAAGCCAGATGGATACCCTTCAGCTCATCGAGATCAACCCCGACGGGCGGTTCGCAGCCGTGGTCGTATGGGACACCGATGAACTCGACGCCGCCATCGAGGAGCTCGAACGCCGTTACCTCGCTGGCGAGGCGTCTCCTCACGCCGACGCCTGGTCGGTCATCGCGGGTGCTTACGCCGCTGTGCTGCGCCATGAACTGCCGCCGACGACGCCCGATTGGGTCAATGTTGATCACCGCCGGGTGACTCCGTTCGCGCCGAATGAGTTGGAGCCGTTCTTGAAGGCGACGTGGGACGTCCTCGAGAATGACATCAGAATCTACGTCCAGGCCGTGCATCGGCTGACTGACTTCGGCGCTGTCGTCACCCGGGTCATCAAGGGAACGTCGCGTGAAGGATTCACCGCAGAGTGGCGCGAGATCGGGTTGTCGACCGTCGACCGTGACCGGATCAACCGGTCGGAAATCTTCGACGAAACCGATCTCGACGCCGCACTCGCACGGTTCGATGAGCTCAATCGGTCGACGACGCATCTGGATAATGCGGCGAGCCGGCTGATCGACCGCTACTGTGCGGCTTTCGTCGCACGCGATTGGACTGCGCTCGCGGAGACCTTGGCCGAGGACGTCCTCACCGACGACCGCCGTCGGGTAGTGAACGGTGGCCTGCGGCGCGGTCGAGATATGCAGGTGGCCGACAGCCGAGCCGCGGCCGAGGTGGGCAGCGGCCAAGACGTATCGGCGGCCGTCCTCGCAACCCGCGGCGATCGCCTCGTGCTCAGTCGTATCCATACGGCCAACCAGAAGGTTTCACCGGGCAGAGTCAGCGCCCAGATGCTCGGCGTCGCCGAGATCGATGCGGATAACCGCATCACGCTCATGATGGCCTTCGAGGACGACGATCTAGATACCGCCTTCCGAGAACTCGATGCTCGCTACCTGGCCGGGGAAGCCTCCGATTATGCGCAGACATGGTTAGCCATCGTCGAATCATTCGCTGCCGTCAACCGGGGCGTTGTCCCTGAAGTCGCGCCCGGCTGCATCAACCTCGATCACCGGCGCGCTGTCGCTTTCGCGCCGGGTGAACTCGGTTCCTACACCGTGGCTGCTCAGACCAACACTCCCGATTTCAAGACCTACGTCGAGGCGGTACATCGACTGGACGTTCGTGGCGCGGTCGTGTCGTACGTCGCCAAAGGTACGTCCGCTCAGGGGTTTCAGGCCGAGTGGCGAGGTGTCAGCCTATCGACAGTTGGCGGGGGATTGGTCGACCGTGTCGAGTTGTTCGACGAACCGGATCTCGAGGTGGCGCTCGCGCAGTTCGACGAAATCACCCGTCCAGTAGCCCGACCCGTCAACGCCGCATATCGGATGGTCGAGCGATTGTGGAGCAGCTTCGCCAAGCGGGATTGGGCGGCAATAGGGGAGCTACTGGCACCCGATATTCGTGCCGAGGACAGGAGACGCATCGTCAATGACGGGTTGCGCCAGGGCCGCGAGGCGTTCGTCGCGAATATGCGGGCGGTCGCCGAGGTGGGGATTGACGATGTCACCTCAACGGTGGTCGCGACCCGAGGTCAGCGCCTCGTCCTTGCTCGCGTCCGCACCGCGCGCTTTCACAGCGACGTGCTCAATCTCGTCGAGCTGGACGCGCAACAGCGAGTCATCACATCGACCGTGGTGTTCGACGTGGAGGACCTGGACGCCGCGTTCACCGAACTCGACGCACAGTACGGAACCAGAGAAGGCGCAGCCCATGGTCGCATGTGGACGGTCCTCGCGAACGCCATCGCCGCGTTCAACCGCCGTGCGCTTCCTCCGACAACGCCCGATTGGGTCAACATCGATCACCGAAGCGGCACCTCGATCGCGCCGGGCCAGCTGTTCCCTTATGTGCGCACCTCATGGGAGTTGGCTCCAGACATCACCAATTACATCGAAGCCGTGCATAGGTTGAACGACTTTGGTGCCGTCGTCACGCGAGTGGCAACGGGCACCTCGCAGGAAGGCTTCAACGCCGAGTGGCGCGTCATCACGCTCGCGACCTTCGACGGTGACCTTCTGAGTCGGGTCGAGTTGTTCGACGAAACGGACCTGGACGCAGCCCTCGCTCGGTTCGAAGAGCTCAATCCACCGACCCCAGTATTGACAAACGCTGCGACGAAAGGAGATCAGAGCTCCCGAGCAGGACCGGAGAATGGAGCCACCCGCGCCTTGGCGGATCTATGGCAGTCCTTCGACGCGCAAGACTGGGATGCCATGCAAGCAGCGACGGCCGAGGATTTCGCCTCCTACGATCGCCGCCAGGTCGTCAACGCCGGCGTGAGGCGAGGTCGGACGATAAATGTCGAAAACATGCGGTCGGTTGGCGAGGTCGGCTTCAGAAACGCAGGGTCGCGCACCATCGCGACCAGGGGCGAGCACCTGGCGCTATGCCAGAGTCGCTTCACGGCGGGCGAGTCACTGCGCGGCGACAACATCGCCGAGGCACTCGTGATCATCGAGACGGACGCCGCGCATCGGCTGGTCTCGAATACTGTCTTCGACCTTGCTGCCCTCAACGAAGCTTTCGCGGAGCTGGACGCCAAATACGCTGCGGGAGAGGCGAGGCCACACGCACCAACCTGGTCGGTCGTAACACGCGCCTACGCCGCGCTCAATCGCCATGAGCAGTTCGAACGGGATTGGATCTACACCGACCACCGGCGCGGCACACCGTTCGCATCCACCTCATCCGCCGCCGCCTCCGCGCATCCCGACGTCTGGGATGTGACACCCGACCTGAGCGCTCACATCGAATCGGTGCACCGCCTCAGTGACACAGCGGTGCTCGTAACATCGGTCGTGGGCGGTTCATCGCAAGACGGCTTCGAAGCCGAGTGGCGATTCCTTCAACTCCTCACCGTCACGGGGGATTCCATCGAGCGGTGTGAGTTGTTCGACGAGACCGATCTCGATGCGGCACTCGCGAGATTCGACGAACTCAACAAGCCGGCGCCGCGGATCGAGAACGCTGCGACGAAGAAGTGGGCGTCGGTGGCGGATACCTTCAACCGACGCGACTTGGACAGCTACCTCAACCTCATCACGGCCGGCAGCCAACTTCACGATCGGCGAAAAGGCCTGCAGGCCCTCCTCGACGGTCCCGATCGTCACGCTCATTCCCGGCTGATGTTCGAGCTTGCGCCACGCGGCTGGCGGATGAACGTCGAACCGATTGCGGTAAGGGGTTCGGGTCTGTCACTTCTTCGTGCTTACTGGGTCGACACCAACCTTCCCGGCCGACCAGTGACAAACGACGTCCTGGCTGTCACGGAGCTCAGTCCTGAGGGCTTGATCAATCGGATCGTGGTTTTCGAACCCGACGACGTCGCAAGCGCTCTCGAGGAACTCGAATCACGTTACGTCGCGGGCGAAGCCGCTGAGTATGCGCAAACCTGGGCCCGCGTCACCCGAACCTATGACGCCTTCAACCGGCACGAACTGTCTTTGACCACCGACGGCTGGGTGAACATCGACCACCGGTCGGTCGTCGCGTCAGCTCCGGGCGACGTGCACGCATACGTCCGCGAGTCGTGGGAGGTCGCGTCCGATATCAGCACCCGGATTGAAGCCGTGCACCGACTGAGCGGCATCGGAGCTGTCTTCACTCACGCCGAAAGCGGCACTTCCCGCGGGGGCTTCGCCGCGGAGTGGCGTGAGGTGACACTCCTAACGTTTGACGGTGATGCGATCACGCGCTGTGAGATCTTCGATGAGGACGACCTGGACGCTGCACTCGCGCGATTCGACGAACTGAGCCGGCCCACAGCACATATCGAAAACGCTGCGACCCGGATGCGGGAGCGTCTCGCCGACGCCTTCAATCACCGCGACATCGACGAATTTCTCGCGCTCACTTCACCCGACGGAAGAATCGACGACCGTCGAAAAGGTCTGCAGGCTCTACATGATCCCTCAGACCGCAGACGGGCTGCACAGGCGCTCTTCGAGGTGCCGCGGACGTGGCGACTGAACCTTGACCACATCGCGATCAGAGGGTCGCGACTGTCCCTCACCCGGCAGATCTATCGCGACACTGACGATGACAGCCAGCCAGTCACGATAGAACATCTGGCAGTCGTCGAGATCAACGACGATGGCTTGATGCACGACTTCGTCAACTTCGATAGCGACGACCTCGACGCTGCCTTCGCGGAGCTCGAAAGCCGCTACCTCGCTGGCGAAGCGGCCGCACACGCTCGCACCTGGTCGGCTGTCGCCGACGCATATGGTGCGTTCAACCGGCGAGAGCTGTTCACCACCACTCCGGACTGGGTGAACATCGACCACCGGCGGGGCGGCACCGCTTTTGCACCAGGCGAACAGAGCGCCTTGATCATTGCCACCTGGGAAGCTGTGGGGAAGATCCACGTCTACCCCGTGAACGTCCATCGCCTCGACACCCTCGGAGCGGTATTCACTCAGGTTGTGCAAGCGACGTCAGAAGAGGGTTTCGACGGTGAGTGGCGGGAGGTCACCCTTCTGACGGTCGACGCCGACGCGATCAGCCGCTGCGAAGTGTTCGACGAAGCCGATCTGGACGCGGCACTCGCGCGGTTCGACGAGCTCAATCAACCGGCACACCGGCTTGCCAACGCGGCCACCAGCGTACGGGCTCATCTGAGAGACGCATTCGCTTCCCGCAACGTGGACGCGTTCTGCTCTTACATCGCGGAGAACGGGCGATACGACGACCGCCGCAAGGGTTTACGCAATTCGGGATCGCTCAAAGAGGAATTCGTGCCCACCATGCTGTCCGAAGCACCCGCGAGTTGGCAGTGGGCAGACGAACCGATCGCCATCCGCGGACAGCGCTTGGCGCTGTGCCGTGACTCGTTCCGCGACACCGGTGCGCCCGGCCAACCCGTCACCGTCGACGATCTATCGCTTACCGAAATCACTGAAGACGGATTGATCTGCCGGTCTGTGATTTTCGACAGCGACGACCTCGACGCCGCGATGAAAGAGCTCGACGCCCGCTGGATCGCCTCGGGCGCGGTGACGCATCCGGAGATCATCGAGGCGCATCGGATCAACATCGAAATGACCAATCGCCACGAGTGGGATGCGCTCGCCGCCCTCTGCGCGGGCGCCAGCTACATCAACCACCGCCAACTCGGAGCCAACAGCGCCGACTACATCGCATCGATCCAGGCGCTGGCATCGCTCGCACCCGACCTTCGAATCGAGTCGGCAGAAATCCTGGCCCACTCAGCCATCGGCGTCGCGACTCATGTGGTGGTCAAAGGGACCTCCACCAACGGCCTTTCCATCGAGGTTCCGTTCTTCCTGATCAACCTCTGGAGTGGGAACCACGTCACGCATATCGAGGCTTTCGACCCTGACGACCGCGACCACGCATTGAGGCGCTTCGAGGAACTCACCGCATCGCACTGACTCACCGAACGTGCGGTGAGATCGAAATTCGGCGCCGTTCTTCGGCCTGAGCGCGCTTGGCGAAGAGAAGCCGCGCTGACCATTGACACGCAGCCGCGCGGCTGCCTATTCTCGGACAGGCAGCCAGACGGCTGCATAAACCAGGCGGCAGGGATGGACGACGTATTCAAAGCGCTGGCCGATCCGAACCGGCGCTTGCTTCTCGACAGCCTCAACCACCGCAACGGCCAGTCGCTGCGGGATCTGTGTTCGGGGTTGTCGATGGCTCGCCAGTCGGTGAGCAAGCATCTCGCCGTGCTGGAAGCCGCCAATCTCATCACCACCGTGTGGCGGGGGCGCGAGAAGCTGCACTACCTCAACGCAGAACCGATCAACGCGATCGCCGACCGCTGGATCCACCAATACGACCGCGCGCGGGTGCAGACGCTCGCGGACCTCAAGACTGCATTGGAGACCCACCCGATGAGCAGCAGTGAATTCGTCTACGTCACGTATATCCGCACCACCCCCGAACGGCTGTGGCATGCCATCACCGACCCCACCTTCTCCAACAGGTACATGGGTCATGCGTTGGTGTCCGACTTCAACAAGGGCTCGGAGTACGTGTGGTCCGACTGCAGCGGTCTGGAGATCACGGACCCCGAGCAGGTGATCCTCGAGTCGGAGCCGTATCGGCGGCTCGCGTTCACCTTCCACACCTTCGTGCCCGAACTGACGACGCTGGGCCTCGATGAGGACGTCGTCGAGAAGGCCGCGGCCGAACGGCGGTCCAAAGTCACCTTCGAGATCGAGCCGGCAGAGGACGGTCAGGTGAAACTGACCGTCGTACATGACGATTTCCCGCCGGAAAGTACTGTGCGCGGCCTGATCTCCGGCGGCTGGCCATGGAAGCTGGCCAACCTGAAGAGCGCATTGGAGGCAACCTCATGACGACGATGAACACACCACCGATAGTTCCCGCAGCAGAGTGGGACGCTGCTTGGCAAGAGATGCTGACCAAGGAGAAGGACCTCATGCGGGCTCGCGACGCCCTTGCCGCACAGCGCCGACGGATGCCGTGGATGGCCGTGGAAAACACCTATACCTTCGACGGTCCCGACGGCAGCATGACGTTGCTCGACCTGTTCGACGGCCGTCGCCAGCTGATCGTTTACCGGGCTTTCATCGAGCCCGGAACCTCCGACGGTGACTGGCCCGACCACGGCTGTGTCGGCTGCTCCTCGATGGCTGACCACGTGCCGAACCTTGCCCATCTCAACGCCCGCGACACCACACTCATATACATCTCGCGGGCAACACAACCCGACCTGCAGCGGATGAAGGCGAAGATGGGCTGGGGTCATATCCCCTGGTACACCATCACCGACGACTTCGACCAAGATTTCGGCGTCAAGGACTGGCACGGCACCAACGCGTTCATCCGTGACGGTGACCGCATCTTCCGCACTTACCTCGTCACCGGCCGCGGCGACGAGATGTTCGTCAACACCTGGCCCTTCCTTGACATGACGGCGCTTGGGCGACAGGAGGAATGGGAAGACTCGCCGGCGGGTTATCCGCAGACTCGACCGTACGAGTGGTGGCGTTGGCACGACACCTACGACCCAACGCCGTAGCGCGACACCGTTTGTGAAACCACCGACGAAAACCTTCGGCATTGTCAACCGGTGAGTGCAACGTTTAGGCGGCGGCCTGGTCGAGGAGTGCGGCTAACCGCTGGGCCGGTGTGTCGAGATCGAGGGTCGGTCTGGGCCGGCGGTTGAGGAGATCTTGTATGCGTTTGAGATCGGCCTTGGTGTAACCGCTTAGGTCGCTGCCTTTTTCGAACCAGAATCGCAGCAGTCGGTTGGTGTTCTCATTGGTTCCGCGCTGCCAGGGTGAGTGGGGGTTGCAGAAGTAGACCGGGGTGTTGAGCTGGAGCTGGATGTCACGCCACTTGGACATCTCGCTGCCGCGGTCCCAGGTGATCGACCGACGCAGATCCTCGGGCAACTCACTCATCGCCTTGATCATCGCCGTGGCTACCGTTTCGGCGGTGTGATCGCCGGGCAGGTGCAAGAGCATGGTGAACCGGGTGGACCGCTCGACCAGGGTCCCGACCGCACTCGTGCCCCCGGGCCCCAGTATCAGATCGCCTTCCCAGTGGCCGGGCACTGCGCGGTCGGCAGCCTCGGCCGGACGATCGCTGATTTTGAATTCCTCACCACTGCTGTAGACCCCGCGACGATTGTCGGTGCGGTCGCGTGGCTTGCGCTTGGCCCGCCGGGTAGACAGCCGTTGGTGCAGATCAGCGCGCAAACTACCCCTAGCCTGTACATACAGGCAGCGATAGATCGTCTCGTGGCTCACCCTCATCAGCTTGTCATCGGGGTAGTCGCGGGCCAATACATCGGCGATCAGCCCGGGACTCCAACCGATATCCATCCAGCCCTCAATCTGGGCGCACAACGGATTGTCTTTGAGCTTGAACGCCTTAGGCCGCCGCGCGCGTTCGGCTGCGCGGGCATGGGCCATCAAGGCGTGGTAATCCCCGTCGGGGTTCTTATTGCGAGCGATTTCGCGACTGACCGTCCAGCGGCCCCGACCGATTCGGCGCGCGATCTCGGCCTGGGTGAGGTGAGCATCAAGACCGCGCATGATCTTGACGCGTTCGTCCAAACTGAGGTCGGCGCCGAATCCACCCGGACGCAACAAATTCCCCGGATTAGCCAGCCCACCACTTCCGCGACCCTTACGTAGTGTCATCGCACCAGCATCGCGCCACCACAGCCACCCGGTGTTGTATGACACACCCGCACCCCGGGCGGCATCTCCAACAGTCGATCCCAGACACACACGATCAAAGAAATCTCGACGAACCGAAACTCCGAACGGACTCGGCATAGCGCAACTCCAATCACAACAGATGTTGCACTGACCGTATGAATCCGCGTTCGAAAAGCGTCGGTAGTTTCACAAACGAGACCCGCCGAGCCGCCGGCCAAAGCAGAGACCTATGACGGCACGGTCGCCAGCGCTTGCGCGACGCAGTCGGCCCACGAACGCGAGTCCACGGCCATCCACGCCGTCTCGCCTCCGAATGCACTCGAGATCACCAGGTCCGGCGCGACCGTGCTCAGCAATTTCACACTTTCGCGCAGCTGGCCGGCGTCGCCGCGGCCCGGCACCAGGAAGGTCGCCCACGTCCCCGAGGCGGTGGGGAACATGGTGTCGCCGGTGAACAGGTATCGCTCACCGGTCACGCCCGTTACGAGATAGCTTGTGCTGCCGGACGAATGACCCGGCGTCGGAAGCACCTCGACACCGTTGGCGTCGACGTGCCGCACACTACCGACGGCCACGTCGACGCGTGCATGCTCTGCAACGGCGTCGATCTCGGCCTCCGGCGCGTGCAACCGGCGCCCGAACCGCTCTTCGATTTGCTTCAGGTTCGGGCCAGCCTCGTCGAGATGCGACAGATACTGCGCGCTGACGCCGCCGAGTGTGTCGAGCGCGTCGAAATCCGCCTCGGTGGCGGGGCTGTAGAACAGCACGTTGCCATGCGGTCCTCGCCACAGATACGCGTGTGTGGTGAGGCCCGGGAAGGGCGTGTCGGTCCGTGTCTGCCAGAGATCGTCTCGGATCCGGGTCAACGGTGTCGTGGAAGTGGTCATGTGCTCGACTCTGCGACCTGAACCCTTGTTGAGGTCAAGCGATTCTTCACCGAATTTCGCATCCGAGTGTCACCATCGGAACATGGCGCGCTCTCGCATCCCGGCGCTGGCGGCGGCGCTGACGACCGCTGCCGCACTGATCACGCTCGCTCCCGACGCGTCGGCGGTGTGCTATTCCGCCGACTGCGTTCCCAACGTCGCACGCAATGTCGTCGAAGGAACGCCCTGCAAGCCCGGCAAGTATTTCAACTACGGACTCGGTCCAGACGGTGCGACGTTCGTCTGCAACCGGATTGGCGCCTGGACACCGGCCGGGCCGCTCGTCGGCATTCACAACGTCGCGATGGACTGCCCCGAACAGAACTTGTCGGCTCAAGGCTCCGACGGTGTGGCGTTCGTGTGTACCGACATGGGCGGGGGCCACCTGCGGTGGGCTCATCGCATCGACACCGCGGAGTAGGTCAGAACGTGGCAGCGATCCGCGCCGCCACATCCGTCGCCACCGATAGCGACACCGGATCCGAGGCCGCCGAATAGCGGTCGGCGGCAGGGTCGTAGGTCGCGCCCGCGATGGACCCGTGATCGGCCTCCAGCACGACGCACGAGACGGGCCAACCGTTGCGCGACAGTGTTTCGGCGAAGTCGCGGCTCGCGTCGACGGGAATGACATCGTCGTGCGCGCCGTGCAACAGCGTGAACGGAACTGGGTGGCCGTCCAGCTGACCGGGCAATGGGGAGCCGCTGATGGGGTCGGCGACCATGAATGCCCCCGCAAGGCAGACGCTGTGGGCGACACCGAACTCACGGGAGTGGACCACCAGACCGGCCGCCGCCAGGCCACCCATCGACCAGCCGACCACCACGAGCGGCTGATCGCCGGCGTGCTCTCGGGCATGCGAAGCCGACGCCAGCAGGTCGGCCCGCCCACGATCGTCGGCGTGCGAATCCCAATCGGCCAGCACCACCGACAACCCGTGCCCGTGCACCCGTTCGGCCAACGGCCGCATCACGGTGCGCGAATCGGTCTGCGCGCCGTGCCACATCAGGACTGTCGCGTGCGCCGCATCGCCGAAGATGTCCGCGGACCGGCCGGGGGAGTATTCGACGGTGTGCATCAACCTATAGTGCCCCGGTAGCCCGAGGACCAATCGTCAACGCGCGTACTTGTCCACGAACCGGCGCAGGAGCATCTGCGGATAACGGACATCCCATTGCCGGGCAGCCGATTTGAGCGCTTCGGCGGATTCCGGCGGAAAGTAGCCGTGGTCCTTGTAGACGTTGATCCGGGTGAGCAGGCCGTCGAGATCCAGTTCGGGGTGGAACTGCGTGGCGTACACGTGGCGGCCCACCCGGAAGGCTTGCACCGGGCAGTCCGGTGACGACGCGAGGCGTTCGACTCCGGGTGGTAGCGAGGTCGCACCTTCCCGATGTCCGCCGTAGGCGTCGAAGACGTCGGGCACCTCGGCGAAGAGTTCATCCTCGCGGCCCGCGGCGGTGACGGTGACGGTGAGCCCACCGACCGGTTCTGGATGTGTCCGGTCCACGGTGGCGCCGATGACGGTCCCGAGCGTGCCGACGCCGTAACAGCAGCCGAGGAACGGGAAGTCGCGATCGACGATGCGCCCGATGAGTTCCAACAACTCCGCCTCGACCCGCTGCTGCGTCGCCGACTTCACCTCGACGGGATCGCTGACGTTGTAGGGGCCGCCTCCGAGGATGATTCCGGACCAGTCGTCGAGGTCGATGCGTCCCAGCGTCTCGTGAGTCAATCGGATCCGCCGCATACCGGTGCCGTCCAGGCCGGCGAACCGCATCATCGCCCGGTATTCGTCCTCGGCGGCTTCGTCCTCTCCGCGGATGGAGAGCAACAGGAAGGGCGCAGAAAGCACGACACCCCGCGAGCCCGGTGAGCCCGCGGGGTGCCGCATGCCGTTACCGACGATCCGACTCGCCTGTTAATCCAGGTCGAACCGATCGTTGTTCATCACCTTCACCCAGGCAGCGACGAAGTCCTCGACGAACTTGTCCTTGCTGTCTTCCTGCGCGTAGACCTCGGCGATGCCGCGCAGCACCGAGTTCGAGCCGAACACCAGGTCGTTGACGGTGGCCGTCCACTTGAGCTGTCCGGAGGCGCGGTCCACACCCTCGTAGACGTTCTCCGCCGCACCCGACTTCCACTCGGTGTTCATGTCGAGCAGGTTGGTGAAGAAGTCGTTGCTCAACACACCCGGCTTGTCGGTGAACACACCGTGCTTGCTGCCGCCGTGGTTGACGTTCAGCACCCGCAGGCCGCCGATCAGCACCGCGAATTCGGGAGCGGTCAGGTCGAGCATGTACGCGCGCTCGACCAGAAGCTGCTCCAGCGGAGCCTTCTCACCCGCCCGCGCGAAGTTGCGGAAGCCGTCCGCCCGCGGTTCGAGCACCGCGAAGGACTCCACGTCGGTGTCCTCCTGAGAGGCATCGGTGCGCCCGGGCGCGAAGTGCACGTTGATCTCGAAACCGCCGTCACGCGCGGCCTTCTCGACCGCAGCCGAGCCGCCCAGCACGATGATGTCGGCCAGCGAGATCTTCTTGCCGCCGGTCGCGGAGCTGTTGAACTCCTGCTGAATGCGCTCGAGCACCGGAAGCACCTGAGCCAGCTCGGTGGGTTCGTTGGCCTCCCAGTTCTTCTGCGGCTCGAGCCGAATCCGCGCACCGTTGGCACCACCGCGCTTGTCGGTGCCGCGGAAGCTCGACGCCGACGACCACGCCGTCTTGATCAGCTGTTGCACGGTGAGACCCGAGTCCAGCAGCTTGCTCTTGAGCTGGGCGATGTCCTGCTCGTCGACCAGTTCATGATCCACAGCGGGCACCGGGTCCTGCCAGATCTCCTGCTCGGGGATCCAGGGCCCGAGGTAGCGGCTGACCGGGCCCATGTCGCGGTGCATCAACTTGAACCACGCCTTGGCGAAGGCTTCGTCCATCTCCTCGGGATGCTCCAGCCAGCGGCGGGTGATCTGACCGTAGATCGGGTCTTCCCGCATCGAGATGTCGGTGACCAACATCGTCGGCTTGCGCGGCGGTCCGCCGAACGGATCGGGGATGATCGCTTCGGCGTCCTTGGCCTCGAATTGCCAAGCGCCGCCGGGGCTCTTGGTCAACTCGTACTCGTAGCCGTACAGGGTCTGCAGGTAGCCGTTGCCCCACTGCGTCGGGGTCGGCGTCCAGACCACCTCGAGCCCGCTGGTGATGGTGTCGCCGGCCTTACCGGACGCGAACGCGCACTTCCACCCCAGGCCCTGCTGCTCGATCGGCGCGGCCTCGGGCTCCGGCCCGACCAGGTCACCGTCTCCGGCGCCGTGCGTCTTGCCCAGGGTGTGGCCGCCGACGATCAACGCCGCGGTCTCCTCGTCGTTCATCGCCATCCGGCCGAACGTCTCGCGGATGTCGTGCGCCGCCGCCAGCGGATCCGGCTTGCCCTCGGGACCTTCGGGGTTGACGTAGATCAGCCCCATGGTGGTCGCCCCGAACGGCTCGGCCAGCTTGCGCTCCGAGTCGTTGGTTCCGCCGTAGCGCTGGTCGGTGCCCAGCCAGGTGTCCTCCTGGCCCCAGAGCATCTCCTCGGGCTCCCAGATGTCTTCGCGACCGAACGCGAAGCCCTTGGTCTTGAACCCCGACACTTCGAGTGCGGCGTTGCCGGCGTATGCGATCAGGTCGGCCCAGGAGATCTTGTTGCCGTACTTCTGCTTGATCGGCCACAACAGGCGGCGCGCCTTGTCCAGGTTCGCGTTGTCCGGCCAGCTGTTGAGCGGCGCGAAGCGCTGTGCGCCCTGCCCGGCACCGCCACGACCGTCGAAGATCCGGTAGGTGCCGGCGGCGTGCCAACTCATGCGGATGAACAGGCCGGCATAGCTGCCGTAGTCGGCCGGCCACCAGTCCTGCGAGGTGGTGATCAGCTTGTGGACATCGGCCTTGAAAGCCTCGAGATCGAGTTTCTTGAACTCCTCGGCATAGTTGAAGTCCTGGCCGAGGGGATTGCCCTTCTCGTTCTGCTTGTGCAGCACCGACACGTCGACCTGGTTGGGCCACCAGTCCCGGTTCGTCAGGGGAGCGTGCGACTTGGGCTTCGGCGAATCGATCGCCGGGTTTTCGCTCTCGCTGTGACTGGCTGTTTTGGAATCATCGTGCGGCGGGCGAGCATCGGATGTATCAGATGACACAGCGTTCCTTCCGGTGGGTTAACTGGGCTGTGATCACGGTTGTGATCGGGAAACCTGCGATACCAAGCACTCTGGGCACAAACCCCAATAGATGACCTCTGCCTCGTCGAGCACGAAGCCGTCCAACGCGCCCTGGGCGTCCGACGGCGTCAGGCAGGGCGCTTCGCCGATGGCGCAGTCGATGTCGGCGATGACGCCGCACGACCGGCAGACGACGTGATGATGGTTGTCGCCCACACGCGACTCGTAGCGGGCGACTGAACCGGACGGCTGGATCTTCCGCACCAGCCCCGCGCTGGTGAGCGCGGCGAGCACGTCGTAAACGGCTTGCCGCGAAACGTCGGGCAGAGCGCGACGCACCGCGCCGAAAATCGACTCGGTATCGGCGTGGGGGTTGCCGTAAACCGCCTCCAGCACCGCGAGCCGCGGGCGGGTCACACGAAGATCGGCGGCGCGTAGCCGATCCGCGTAATCAGGCGTGGGGGACACGCTGCCAATATGCTCTGTTTTCTGGAATCAGTCAAGAGTTGGTTTGGCGGCGTGTCGCACACGTATCCGCCGATGTTGCTGTCACTGCCAAAGTCCATCGTTACCAACGCTTCTCGACTTCGCACACCATCCCGAGCGCACTTTTCGGACGTGAACCGCGCCAAGACCCGCTGGTACCCTTCGGTGGCTGCCGGGGTCTGTGGTCAGGGGAGCGACCACCCGGTGAGCCCCTATCAGGCGAGATCGAACAAACGACGACCTTCGGCGAAGAGAGTGTTGTGCGCACCGGCGAAATCAAGGCCCTTTCCGGCCTGCGCATCGTCGCCGCCGTATGGGTGGTGCTCTTTCACTTCCGACCACTGCTAGAGCAGTCGGTGCCCGGGTTTCGCTCGGCGTTCGCCCCGTTGCTCAACTGTGGGGCCCAAGGGGTCGACCTGTTCTTCATGCTCAGCGGCTTCGTGCTGACGTGGAACTATCTCGATCGCATGGGACCGTCGTTCGAGTGGCGAGCCACCGTGCGCTTCCTGTGGCTTCGACTGGCCCGCGTCTGGCCGGTGTACCTGGTGACGATGCATCTGGCGGCGCTGTGGATCATCTTCACCCTGCAGGTCGGGCATGTGCCGTCACCGGCGGCCGAGACCCTGACCGCCACGAACTATCTGCGCCAGGCGCTGATGGTCCAACTGTGGTTCGTGCCTTATTTCGACGGCTCCAGCTGGGACGGACCCGCATGGTCGATCAGTGCCGAGTGGCTGGCCTATCTGCTGTTCGGCGGCCTGATCCTGGTGATTTTCCGCATCGCACGGTCGACGCGGGCGCGGGGCCTGATCGCGCTGGCCTTCGTTGCCGTGATGCCGCCGATCCTGCTCTTACTGGCGTCCGGGCAGTTCTACACCCCGTGGAGTTGGCTACCGCGCATCGTCATGCAATTCACCGCGGGCGCCCTGATCGCCGCGGCGGTGCGCAGGCTCGACCCGAGCGAGCAGGCGCGGCGCGCCGCCGGGTACGCCGCACTGCTTCTGGGCGTCGCGATCGTCGCAATCCTCTACCGACTCGACGCGCATCCGCTGCCCAAGATCGCCGACGGCGCCGGTCTTGTCGACGTACTGTTCGTGCCTCTGCTGTTCACGTTGGCCATCGGCGCCGGGTCCGTGCCCTGGCTTCTTTCGCGGAGGCCGATCGTGTACCTGGGCCACATATCGTTCAGCCTCTACATGGTCCATGAGCTGGTGCACACCACCTGGAACTGGATGGTGCAGCAATTCGGACTGCGGCTGTCGTCGGACGTCACGGGCAAGCTCATAATGGTTGCCTTGCTTGCTACCGCGCTGATCGGCGCGGTCATGCTGTACCACCTTGTCGAGGAGCCCGCCCGGAAATGGATGCGCAGCATGATGAACGGCCCCGTCGCTTCGACACCGGATGCGACCGGCAGGCTGCACACCATGTCCCGCGCGCGCGAACGCTCCGAGGTGATGACGGCCCGCGCCGGGTGATGACGCTTCTGGCGACCGTGTTCTCGCGGCCGTACACCGGCGCGCTCAGGAGCGCCCTGACCGTGGCGCTGGCGGTGGCCGTCCTCGTGGTCACCGGTTGTCAGCACTCGAAGCCGGTGGAGCACAAGGAGATCGACGCGCTCAGCTTCGCGCTCAACCGGATCGCGGTGATCGGCGATTCGTACACGACCGGCGGGCCCGAAGGCGGTCTCGGTGAGAAATCGTGGACCACTCAGGCCTGGCAGATCCTGGCCGAACAGGGGCTGTCCACCACTGCGGTGGTCGGCGCCGAGGGTGGGGCCGGGTACGGCACCCGGGGTAATCGGGGCAGCCTCTTCGAGGATTTGACCGCTGCGACGGTCAAACCCGACGACACGCTGGTGGTGTTCTTCGGTTCGCGCAACGACCAGAATGTCGACCCGACACAGTTGTCGGTCCTGGTGTACGGCACGTTTCTGTTGGCGCGGCGCATCGCGCCGTCCGCGCTCTTCCTGGTGATCGGGCCGCCATGGCCGACGGCTGACGTGCCCGCCGCGGTGGTACGCATCCGCGACACACTCAAATATCAGGCCGAACTGGCGGGCGCGACGTTCGTCGATCCGATCGCGGAGCGGTGGTTCGTGGACCGGCCCGAGCTGATCGGCCCCGACGGTGTGCATCCCACCGACGCCGGTCACACCTATATGGCGGAAAAGATTGCGCCGTTGATCGGCGCGCAACTGCCGCGGCGTGTCTGATCCGTTTTATCGTTGCTGATCGTGCGACTCGGTGGACGCCTGTATCAGCTGCTGACCCGGGTGATGTCGCTGCGCATCATCGTGATCGTCGCGGCGCTGTCGGTGGTCGCGCTGGTGATCACGCTGGGTGCGTGGGTGTGGTTCGGCGTCACCAACGACCAGTACAGCCAGCTGGACCGTCGCCTCGACTCGGTGAGCAGCCTCGGGGACATCAGCGAGCTGCTGCGCACCGCGCAACAAGCCGACCTGAACCCGCCGATCCCGGACGGCGGGCTGGTACGCACCGCCCGCGTCGACGGGATCACGGTCTCCATACCGGAGAACATCGTGTTGCCGCGGTTCGACGTCGGTTACGCCGACACCACCATCGACGGCGTCGAATACCGGGTCCGGACCTTCACCGCCGGCGAAGCCCTGATCGCGATCGGCGCGCCGCTGGCCGAGACTCAGCGCCGCATCGACGAACTGCACCGACGCGTGCTGCTGATCTGCGGCGGCGTCATCGTCGGCACCGTGCTGGTCGGCTGGGTCATGTGGTCGATCATGATCAACCCGTTCCGGTTGTTGGCCCAGCAGGCGCGCGCGATCAACGCCCAGTCCAAACCCGACGAGGTTCAAGTGCGCGGCGTGCAGGAGGCCGTCGAGATCGCCGAAGCCGTCGAGGGGATGCTCGCCCGCATCGGCGACGAACAGCAGCGCACGCGAGCGGCACTGGAGTCGGCCCGAGACTTCGCCGCGGTCGCCTCGCACGAACTTCGCACGCCGCTGACCGCGATGCGCACCAACCTCGAGGTTCTCTCCACGCTCGAGATGCGTGACGAGCAACGTCAAGAGGTGATCGCCGACATCATGCGCACCCAGAGCCGGATCGAGGCGACACTGACCGCGTTGGAGCGGCTCGCACAGGGCGAACTGACCACCGTCGACGACTTCGTTCCCGTCGACATCACCGAACTGCTGGACCGGGCCGCACACGACGCGATGCGCAACTATCCCGGCCTGAAGGTGTCGCTGTCGTCGACGACGACGGTCCTCATGGTGGGATTGCCCGCCGGGCTGCGGCTCGTCGTCGACAACGCGATCACCAACGCGATCAAGCACGGCGGCGCAACCGAAATCCGGCTCGGCGCAGTGGCTTCCGGCGAAGGCGTACAGATCACCGTCGACGACAACGGTTCCGGGATACCCGAGGGGGAACGCGCCGCCGTATTCGAGCGATTCTCCCGTGGCTCGACGGCGGCGCGATCCGGATCGGGGCTCGGGCTCGCACTGGTGGCCCAGCAGGCCGAGCTACACGGAGGCACCGCTGCGATGGAGGCCAGCCCACTCGGCGGGGCCCGGTTGGTGTTACGCCTGCCCGCGCCGAGCTGAACTCGCTACCATCCGAAAATGGCCAAGCTCGAGTTGTCGCGTCAGCTCACGTTGAGCCCGCAGGAGGCGTGGGAGCACGTATCGGATCTCAACGCGCTGGGGGACTGGATGGTCATGCACGAGGGCTGGCGCGGCGAGCTGCCTGACGAGCTGACGGTCGGCACCACGATCGTGGGCGTCGCGGGGGCCAAGGGGTTGCGCAACCGCGTCACCTGGACCATCCAGAGGTTCGACCCACCCACGATGATCGAGGTCACCGGCAAGGGTGTCGGTGGAACCAGGTACGGGCTCACGATGACGGTCGCGCCGACCGAAACCGGTTCGGCATTCACCCTCACGATGAATCTCGGGGGAGCGCCGCTGTTCGGACCCATCGGCGCGACGGCGGCGCGCGCGGTCAAGGGCGACATCGAACGTTCCATCCGCAGGTTCGAAGAGCTCTACGGCTGAGCGGTCGGCTCCCGCGCTGCGCGATCCGATGAGCCGGCACATCTCGGCCCCGCGCACTGGGATCTCGCCCCCGCTTTGTTTGCCAGCAAAGTCTTGATCATGTCGATCAGGGATGGGCGTACCGCGTAACTTGCGGCAACCGCGACTCGCCCTTTCGGTGGAGTTAATTAGCCTGGCTCCGCCTAGCTGCGGCAACAAGGCATTTTTCGTCGATTCTGGAAAAAATTTTGTTGATCATGCGCAGAGCTGGGTACGTCTCTCCACATCAATGTTGTCCAGATCACTCGGCGGCAGCAACGTCGACGTGCGCACACGGGAGAGAGCGATGAGTATCCAGGGACTGACTCCAGAAGAACTCGCAGCCGAGGTGGCCACCGTGCTGCCGGACAAAGAGGTCGTCTCCATTCTCGACCTCAACGTCGACGTGGACGTCTTCCTCGACGTCGCCTCGCCGATCGATCTCGCCGTCGCGGCACAGCTCAACGTGGCAGCCCCGATCGACGCAGCGGCCGCAGCCAATGTGTTGTCTCAGGGCTCCACGGCCGGTGCCCTGGTCGAACAGTCGGCCGACGTCAACCAGATTCTCGAGGCCGATGCGACGGCGATCTCGACTCAGGACAGCGGCATCGACCAGACCGATGAGGCCGACGGCGATTCGGCCCCGCCACCCCCGGACGACGGCGGGACGGTCGAGATCGGAGACCTGGCCACTCTCGAGGGGCCGCTGCTCAATGTCAATGTGAACGTTGACCTCGACACCGACCTGGCCGCACCGATCGCAGGCGCAGTGGCAGCGAACGCGAACGTCGCGGCGCCGATCAGCGCCGCCGTGGCGGCCAACGTGCTGTCGGTCGATTCCGAGGCGGACGCCCTGTCCTACCAGGACGCCGTAGTCAACCAGGAACTGAGGGGCGAGACCTACGCGGGCGCGGACCAGACGTCCGAGATCTTGCAGGGAACCAGCCAACCCGATGACGAGGACCCGACGAGTGGCACCGAGGCGATTTCGGCGCCCACCTCCGCCGGCGACTCCACCACCAGTTCCTTCAGTGGGTCGACCGGTGGCACCAGCACCGGTGACAGCACCAGCGGCGGGGACAGTGTCTCCACCTCCAGTGGCGGCACCTCCAGTGGCGGCACTTCGAGCGGCGGTGACAGCGGCGGTGACAGCGGCTCGGGTGGCAGCAGCGGCGGCGGTTCCGCCGGCTGACGCTCGGCCTACTCACTGAACCGAGGGTGCCGACATGACCGTGACAGCCGAGCGGGGCACGACGGCCGAGGGTGCCGTCCTGCAGCGCGCGGACGGTGTCGAACTGATCGGGGCGATGGCGGGATCCGGTTACCGGGTCCCGCCCGCCTTGGTCCGTCGCGGCGACGGTCAGACGATTCAGCTCACTCCACTGCTCTTCGCGGTGCTGAGCGAAATCGACGGTGCGCGAAGCGCTTCCGAGGTTGCTGATGCGGTAACGGAGTCGACGGGGCGGACCGTCAACGAGGAGAACGTCCACCAACTCGTCGACACCAGGTTGCGCCCGCTGGGTTTGATGCTGCTTGCCGACGGCGCCGAACCCCAGGTGAAGAAGCGCGCTCCGCTATTGGGTTTACGCCTCAAGCGGACAGTGACCGATCCGGAGCAGACCCGCCGCCTCACCGATCCGTTCCGGTTCCTGTTCCGCCCCTGGGTGGTCGTTCCGGTTCTGGCGGCGTTCCTGGTTGTGTGCTGGTGGGTGTCCTTCCGCAAGGGGCTGGCCGCGGCGGCCTATGACGCGTTCGAACGCCCGGGGCTGCTGATCCTCGTGTTCGCAGTGACCGTGCTGTCAGCAGGTTTTCACGAGTTCGGACACGCAGCGGCGGCCCGGTACGGCGGCGCGACACCCGGTGTCATGGGGTTCGGCCTCTATCTCTTGTGGCCGGCCTTCTACACCGATGTCACCGACTCATACCGCCTCGGGCGGCGCGGACGACTGCGCACCGACCTCGGCGGGCTTTACTTCAATGCCATTGTCGCGGTGGCCATTACCTGCCTGTGGATATGGCTGAGATATGACGCGCTGCTGCTCGTCGTGGCCACGCAGATCATTCAGATGATCCGCCAACTCACCCCGCTGGTTCGATTCGACGGCTACCACGTGCTGGCAGACCTCACCGGGGTGCCCGATCTCTACGGCAGGATGAAGCCGACGCTGCTCGGCATGCTGCCGTGGCGGTGGGGGGATCCGCAAGCGCGCCAACTGAAGTGGTGGGCGCGCATCGTGGTGACCGCCTGGGTGATCGTCGTTGTCCCGCTGGTGCTCGGCATGATCACATTGGCCGTCCTGGCACTGCCCCGGCTGCTCGGTTCGGCGTGGGCCGCGTTGAACAAGCAGCAGGATGTGCTGACCAACGCGTGGGTCGACGGTGACATGGTGCAGGCGGTCGCGCGCGTACTGGCGATGATCGCGATCGTGATCCCGATGGCCGGGATGATCTATCTGCTGATCCGGGTTGCCCGGCGAATCGTCACCACCGCCTGGAAGGGCACATCGGGTAAGCCGGCGAAGCGACTGCTCGCCGGCCTGGCCGGCGCGGCGGCTCTGGCTGGTATCGCGTATGCCTGGTGGCCGCAGGCCGACAACTACCGACCCATCGAGGCGTCCGAGCGCGGCACCCTCGGCGATATCGTCTACGCCTTACGTGTCGAGCGATTGGGCGATTCCTCACCGACCGTCCGGGAGGCGCCCAAACCCGTCGCGGTGACGCGTGCTCTTGCTCCCGGACAACGTGGAGTGATGCCGACACTGTGGGATACTCGCACGGCGCCACCGACGTTCAGAACGCCTCAGCTTGCGGTGATCCTGGTGCCGCGGCAACCGGTTTCGGCGGCCAACGGCGGCGGATACACCGGGTCCTCGCTCTTTGCCTCCCCGACTGCGCGGGCCGACCAGGGCTGGGTGTTCCCGTTCGACAAGCCCGTTGCCCCCGAACCCGGTGACGGCAACAATCAGGCCCTGGCCGTGAACACGACCGACAACACCGTCGTGTACGACGCCGCGTTCGCCCTCGTCTGGGCCACCGACGAGGAATACGCGATGAACGTCAACGAGGCGCACGCGTACGCATCGTGCGAAAACTGCGCGGCGGTGGCGATCGCCTACCAAGTGGTGTTCGTAATCGACCAGGATGAGTCGAACGACAACGTCGCGGTGCCGCAGAACCTGGCCGGCGCGCTCAACTACGAGTGCGTCAACTGCATGACATACGCGCTGGCGCGCCAACTGTTCGTCACGCTCGACGAGGATCTGTCGCCCGAGGCCAAGGCGGAACTCGACGAACTGTGGACGGAGATCGCGGCCTACGGCGATCAGATCGCGGCCGGTGAGGCGGATCCGAACGAAATCGACGGGAAGCTCGCCGGATACACCGAGCAGATTATGTGGATCGTCGAGCGCGACCAACCCGGCACGTTCCCCTCCCTCACACAGACCACGGCGCAGCCGACGACCCTGGTCGCCGTCACGACAGCCCCTACGGCCTCGGTGACCTCGGCGCCACCGAGCACGTCGGCCACCGCGACGCCCGTGTCGACCGACGCGGCAACACCCTCGGGCACCGCGACCGAGGACCCTACGTCTACGTCGACGTCCGGGGAGACGAGCGAGTCCGCGACTCCGACCAATTCGTCGACATCGGAGCCTGCCACCGAAAGCACCGCCGCGACCGAGTCGACGACTACCGACGACACCACCACCGGAACTACGACCGGAACGACGACCGGAACGACGTCGGGTGGAACGACCACGGGTGATTCCACATCCGACCCTTCCGGCTCCGACAGCTCCGGTTCGGATGGCTCGGGGTCGGACGGCACGTCCTGAGGGTCAGTCCTCCTTGCGGATCAACCGGCCCAGCGCTTCGCGATCGGGGTTGAGCAGTTCCTCGATCCTGGCCTGGTTCACGTCGGCCACGATGATCTCGCCGACCTCCTGGTACACGTCGGTGAAGATGCCGTGCGACTTCATCTTCTCGGTCTGATAGATGTTGTCCTCCGTCGGCGTGACGTAGTACATGATCTCGGGCTTGAACCGGTGGATCAGCCACAGGTGCACCACGCTCATCAACCGCTTCTGGCGCAGCTTCTCGGCGAACGTGTTCTGGTCGCGCACCGTCAGGATGCTGCGGCCGTGCCGGTCCTTGATCGGATCGACGATCACGTTGGCGAGTTTCTCGTCCTCGCCGTCACGTTCGCCGAAGATGCCCAGTTCCAGCACGTCTGAGCCCGGCCGAGTCGGACGCAGCTGCACCCGCAGCTTCTCGTCGAGCTGATAGTGCTCACCCCACATCGCCAGCCACTCCTCGAGCAGCTTCTTCGGCACCTCGGTCTGCACCAGATGCTGATGCTGGGTCGATCCCTTGCCCATCGCCTTGGTGGTTGCCAGGCGGCCCGACGACGCGGCCAGCGCGGCATCGCTGCGTGGCCCGCCGACGAGCGTCTGCGGTGTGCGATAAGGCGATTCGACCAGACGCATCTTGCGCTGCAGCCGTGCCAGCGCGAGCATGCCGTCCTGGCGCAACGCGGTGGCGAACTCCTCGGACGCGACGCCGTCGACCTGATGGCCGCCGTAGGTGATGAAGTTGAAGACGAACCCCATCTTCCCGAGTTCCTCGGGGAAGGCCCGCATCTCGTCGTCGGTCATGCCGGTGGTGTCCCAGTTGAAGGAGGGCGACAGGTTGTAGGCCAACATCTTGTCGGGGAACTCGGCGTGGATCGCCTCGGCGAATTCACGCGCGTCGGCGAGATCGGCGGTCTTGGTCTCCATCCACAGAATGTCGGCGAACGGTGCGGCGGCAAGCGATTTCGTGATCGCGTAGGGGATTCCGCCGCGCACCTGATAGTAGCCCTCCGGCGTCTTGGCCAGCTCGCAGTCCCAGCCGACGGCCGCCCCGATCTCCCTGGCCTTCTCACGCGCGGTGTAGAGCGGGGCGCGCTCGGCGAATGCACGCCAGTCCGCGACGCTCATGTCGAGTTGTTCGCCCTCGCTCTCGCGGAACTCGAGCAGCTCGGCGACCGCCTCACCGTAGGTCATCAGGCCGGCGTCGAGCTGCCAGGCGTCGACGGCCTTCGATTCCACCCGGTCGAAGATCGCGTCGATCTCGCCGTCGGGGCGGTCCTGGTACTCCGACGCGGCCTCGGCCACCGCGTCCCCGATCCCGTGGTGGTCGAGCCAAGCGTTGGCGGTGGCGTACTCACCTTCGGGCAGCGCGTAGAGCAGATGGCCGTTGAGTTCGGTGACGCCCGCCTCGTAGAAGCGCCGCATCATCGCGAGGTAGCACGACTTGTAGGACGGCACCTTGAGGTTCGTCACGCCGAGCAGGAACGGTTGGTCGCGCTCGTCGGCGCGGCTGTCGATCAGGTTGGCCGCCTCGGCGTCGGTGCGGGCCACGATGATGCCGGGCACCCGCATGATGTCGAGCTGGAAGCGGGCGGTGTTGAGCCGTTTGATCTGTTCGTCGGACGGCACCAGCACCTTGCCGCCCTGATGGCCGCACTTCTTCGTGCCCGGCCGCTGGTCCTCGATGTGGTATCCGGGCACGCCGGCCTCCACGAACCGGCGAATCAGGTTGCGCACGTGCGGATCCCCGCCGTGGCCGGTGTCGGCGTCGGCGATGATGAAGGGGCGGTAGTCGACGGCTTGTGTCGCATTGCGCTGCTCTTCGGTCATCTGCAGTCGCAGGTACTGCTGGTTGCGGTCGGCGGTGAGCAGCGCCCGGACCAGGCCCGCGGCCTCCTCGGGCACCTGGCTGAGCGGGTAGCTGGCCAGGTCGGGTCCGGGGTCTTCGGTGGTCGACCCCTTGGCCGACGTCGCCCAGCCGCCGAGGTAGATGCCCTCGATGCCCATCCGCTTCATCGTCACAGCCTGGCCCGGTGAGTACGGGCCGAAGGTGGTGATGCTCTTCTTCTGCGCGAACAGTTCGCGCAGGCGCTCGTAGAACGCCGTGGCGGCCTCGCGCGCCACGATGTAGTCCGAGGGGATCGTGCCGCGCTGTTCGGCGACCTGACGAGCCGAGTAGAGGCGGATGATCCCGTCGAACCTCGGGCTGTCGAAGTACCGCTGCGTGGCAGCGACCTCCTGGTCGAACGGGGTCGAAGGCGCGGCGTCCGTTTCGATGATGGCCATGTCCCCACAGTACGACTCGACCTTGCCGGGAATGGCGTTATCAGCAGGGTGGCGCCGTCAGGTCGACGCCTCGAAAGTGGCGACGACATGCTCGGCGATCGCCAGCGCCGAGGTTGCCGCCGGTGACGGCGCATTGCGGAGCACCACGATGCGACCGCGGACGCTGATCCGGAAGTCGTCGACCAGGGCACCGTCGGGGTCGATGGCCTGGGCGCGCACGCCGGCGATGCCGGGCACCACGTCCTCGTTGCGCAACGACGGTACGTAGGCCTTCGCGGCGGTGACGAATCGCCGCCGCGACAGCGACCCGGAGACCTCCCGCACCCCCGTGCGCCAGTGTCGGCGGGCGAACCGCCAGAAGGCGGGCGCCGACGCCATCCCACCCAGATCGCGCAGCGACACCGTGCCCCAGGTGTAACCCTCACGCGCCAGCGCCAGCACCGCGTTGGGACCGATGAGCACCTCACCGTCCACGCGTGGGGTGAGGTGGACACCCAAAAACGGATAGCGCGGGTCGGGCACCGGATAGACCAGACCGTTGACGAGATCGCGTCGGTGCGGTTTCAGCGCGTAGTACTCACCCCGGAACGGCATGATCACCGGCTCGGGGCCGTCACCGGCCATCTGGGCGAGCCGGTCGCTCTGTAGGCCACCGCACACGACTGTCCGGTCGAATCGGAGCTGGTCGTCGCTTCCTTCCGTTCGGGCGCTGACCACCACGTCGCTATCGCCCGCCCGCAAGCCCGTCACCTCGTGTCCGAGAAGGACTTTCGCACCGCCCGCCATGGCATCGGCGGCAAGCTCACTGGTCACCTGCGCGTAGTCGACGATCGAGGTCGACGGAGAGTGCAGCGCGGCGAGACCCCCCACGTTGGGTTCGAGTTCGTGCAGTTCCTCCGCCCCGATGACGCGCACCCCGGGCACGCCGTTCGCCAGCGCCCGCTGCTCGATGTCGGCGAGCCTGGCCTTCTCCTCGTCGGTGAGCGCGACCAGGACCTTGCCGCAAGCGATCCGGCGGATCCCGCGCTCGGCGCAGAACTCTTCGAGCAGGCTCACCCCGCGTCGACAGAGCACGGCCTTCTGCGAGCCGGGTTGGTAGTACAGGCCCGCGTGCACGACTCCGCTGTTTCGGCCGGTCTGATGTGACGCGAGGCGGTCCTCCTTCTCGAAGAGGGTGACGTCGGAGTCGGGACGACGCCGCACGATCTCGCGGGCCACCGCGACACCGAGGATGCCGCCGCCGACCACTGCGACCCGTTCGGTCATCGCCGGACGCTGCAAGACGGGGAGGTAATCACTGTTCGGTTACGGTACTGCATCTCATTGACGCTGAGCCAGGCGCGAATTGGCGTCACGAGCAAACGACGCGTAGAAGTGATTACAGCGCCACCGGTGTGCGCGCAGACGAGAAAGAGCAGCAAACCATGAGACGCATCTACGCCTTGGTGATCGGTGTCGCCCTGATGGTGACCCTCCCTGGGGTGGCGGTCGCCGCACCATCCTCGCGATCCGCGGTCAATCAGCAGGCGGTTGACCTCGTCATCGCGCGCGGTCTGGCGCAGCGCGGTGTTCCCTTCTCCTACGGCGGGGGAGACGCGAACGGGCCGACGAAGGGCAGCGGCACGGCCGAGAACGTCGCCGGGCTCGATCCGCAAGGCCATATCGTCGGCTTGAATCCGGCGATCAGCACCGTCGGTTTCGACGCTTCGGGCCTCATGGTCTATTCGTTCGCCGGTATCGGGGTCAAGCTGCCGCGTTCCTCTGGCGCGCAGTACAACGTCGGGCAGAAGGTGTTGCCGTCCGAGGCGTTGCCCGGTGACATGATCTTCTACGGACCCAACGGGACTCAGAGCGTCGCACTTTTCCTGGGCAACGGTCAGATGCTGGAGGCCACCGAGTCGGGCGTCGCGGTGTCGGCGGTGCGGACCAACAACATGGCACCGTACCTGGTCCGCATCATCAAATAGGCCGACCGGCGTCACTCGGGCTCCGCACCACCTCCACAAGCACATCGCCGATGAGTAGCCGGGTACCGGGCTTGGTCGGGATCTCCCCGGCGTCCACGGTGACGTTGCGCCGGGTCTGGGCCTGGTCGAACGCGTAGCCCAGCTCGGCGGCCGCGCGGTCCAGCAGTTCGTGCGATTGGACGGTGAGGTGGCGATCCCGGGTGCCGTGGTAGCGGTCGCCGACCAGGCCGGTTCGCGCCTCGGCCACCACCTCCCCGACGGAGCGCATCGGCAGCCGGCTCCCCGGTGCGATGTTGAGCGCGGTGACGTGCACCGCCGAAGTGTATGTGCGGTGCGACGATGGCTGATAAAGAGGACTGATGACGTCGACATTGGAAGCCGCCGAGGGGATCGCCGGGCGGGCGCGCGCCCTGCGCGAGATCGTGCAGGCCGAAGCCGGTGAGTCGGAGCGACTGCGCACGCTCAGCCCTGCCGTCGTCGAAGCGATGTGGGACACCGGGCTGATGACGGCGTTCAATCCGGTTCCCGCCGGTGGCCGCGAACCGTCGTTCGCCGAGATGATCGAGACGTGGATCGAAATGGCCTGGCAAGACGGCTCTTTCGGGTGGGTCGGCATCGCCAACCTGCCGTCGTCGTTCGCCGCTGCCGCGTACCTGCCGGATGCCGGGTTCGCCGAGGTTTTCACCGAGCACGGCAACCGGGTCACGATGGGCGGGCAGTTCTTCCCGAACGGTCAGGGCGTCGCCGTACCCGGTGGCTACCGGCTGACCGGGTCGTGGAGCTTCGGTTCGGGGATCGGGCACGCGCAGTATGTCGCGGCGGGCTTCCTGCCGATGGACGGGACCGAGATGCGCTGGGTCAGCGAAGGTGTACCCGACATGCAGATCGCCATCCTGCCGCGTGAACAGGTCAGCTTCAACGACGGTTGGCATGTGCAGGGCCTCAAGGGGACGGGCTCATACGACTACAGCGTCGAGGACGTGTTCGTGCCCGCCGAGCGCACGTTCGCCTTGTTCACCCGTGAGCCGATGCGTGGATCCTCACCCGCGACGCGGATGGGCATGATGCCCGTCACCGCCGCCGGGCACGCGTCGTGGGCGCTGGGCGTCGCCAAGAGCATGCTCGACGACGTCGAAGAGCTGGCCGCCACGAAGTTCCGCATGAGTGACATGGCGTCGCTGGCCAGTCGGCCGACGTTCCAGAAGGGGCTCGCCCACCACGTGGCCGCGTGGCGGGCGGCGCGGCTGCTGGTGCTCGATGCGTTCGCCACGGCAGAAGCCCGTGTAGGCGCGGGGGAGGACCTCACCCCGGTACTGCGCGCGGATATGAGGGTAGCCGCGGTGTACGCCACCGACGTGGCTCGTCAGTGCGCGGAATGGGCGCATCTGGTCGCCGGCACCAGTTCGATTCGCGAGGGCAGCCGGCTGGAACGTGGTTTCCGCGACATGTACACCGGCACCCAGCACGCGTTCATCAGCGAGAAGGTGGCGATGGACGCGGCTCAGGTCTGGCTGGGCATCATCGACGACCAGTTCGGCCTCTGATCACCCGGTGCGAGAGACGAATTCGGCGATGATGCGGCCGAGTTCGTCACCCCGCTGCTCCTGAACGAAGTGGCCCGCACCGGTGATCGTCGTATGGCGTTGACCGTGCGCGCCGGGAATGTGGTCGGCGAAGACCGTGTCCCAACCGCGCGTCGCCGGATCCCCATCGGAGTACGCCGTGAGGAACGGCCGCCGCCAATCGCCGAGCGCGGCCATGGTCTCGCGGCCGATGACCGCTCCAGGGTCGTTGCGTGTCAACGGAATCAATGCGGTCATCTGGCGCAGGCCCGCGGTGAACGAGCGGTCGGGGAAGGGGGCGTCGTAGGCGGCTCGCACCTCCGGACTCAACGGTCCGGCCACCGCGTCGAGGAAGACGCTGGGGACGAGTTCGGGCGATCGTTGGTAGTACGCCACGTAGTCGAGGAGGGTCTCCTGGTGGATCACCTGATTGTCGCCGACGGCGTGGTGCGGCCATTCGAGTCTGCCCGCCAGGCCGGGGTCGCAGGTGTGCAGGATCGTGTTGGTGGCGACGACGCGGGCGAAACGGTCGGGCTCGCGTGCGAGCACGCTGAGCCCGATGGGTCCGCCCCAGTCCTGTACGACCAGCGTGATATCGGTCAGGTCCAGCCGGGTGAGCGCGCTGTGCACCCAGTCGATGTGGCGCTCGAAGGTGTAGGCCGTCGGGTCGGTGGGCTTGTCCGACCGGCCGTAGCCGATGTTGTCGGGTGCGATCACGCGCAGGCCCGCCCCGCACAGCGCGCCGATGACGTGGCGGTACAGGTAGGACCAGGTCGGCTGTCCGTGCAGCAGCACGACGACGGGCGCGTCGGACGGTCCCGCATCGACGTAATGCATTCGCAGCGGGCCGATTCCGCGTGTCTGCACGTCGACATAGGCGGGGGCGAACGGGTAGCCGGGTAGCGCGGCGAAACGGTCGTCGGGTGTGCGCAGGACACCCATCTCGATCACAGGGCGACCGATCCCAGGACGCCGTCGGCGATCATGGTGCTCAGCGTCTTTCGGTCGAACTTTCCGCTGGGCAGGATCGGGATCTGGTCACTGGAGGCCAGCACCCAGCGGGTCGGCACCTTGTATGCCGACAGGTGCGCGCGGGCGTGCGCGGCCAGTGCCTCGATGTCGATGTCGGCGGCGGTGGGTACGACCACTGCGCACACCTGCTCCCCGCGACTGGGATCGTCGATGCCGAGTATCAGACACTGTGCCACGCCCGGGGATTCTTCGATGACCGCTTGAACTTCGAGCGGTGAGACGTTGGCGCCGGCGGCCTTGATCATATCGGTGGTGCGGCCGACGTAGAACAGCCGGGGGTCGCCGGGTCTGCGGTAGACGCGGTCACCCGTGTGGTACCAACCGTTTTCGTCGAAGGTCTCCCACCGCTCCCGCTTGTTGTAGCCGGCCATCACGCCGATACCGCGGATCAGCAGTTCGCCGACCTCTCCGTCCGGCACCAGGGCACCGGCGTCGTCGACGATGCACATGTCGGTGTATGCGAACCCGCCCGCGGTCTCGGACATGGTGCGGTGCACGGGATACCCGTCGGGTACGTCGACCATCGCGATGTCCAGTGGCCCGTCGCGCAGCATGGGCGCGCACGCCAGATCGCGATCGGGGAAGCTCGGATGCTCACGGAGCCGCTGAGTGAACGCGGGCCATCCGATGACCCCGGCGGCCCGCTCGCGTTCGATGAGATCGAGTGCGCCCTCGGCGTCCAGCCGCGGCATGGCCAGGACGGTGACGGGTTCGTGCAGCGCACCGGTGGCCGCGAGCAACCCGCCGACCCAGAAGAACGGCATTGCGCACAGAATACACACTGCCCCTTCGCTTTTGGATACCGCACGGATCGCGTTCGGCCACGTCGACGTCTGCCGTACGAGCGTGCCGTGTGTGTGCATGACGCCCTTCGGATCCGCCGTCGAGCCCGACGTGTGGATGACGACGGCGAGATCGGCTGGGCTGACCTCGGCCTCCGCGGCGGACAGCAGCTCATCGGATAGGCCGTCGGTGTCGCCGTCGTACGAAGTGGCCCAGCCGGGAACCGGCCCGTCGACGAACACGATGCGACGCAGGTAGGGGGCCTCCGTCATCGCCAACCGCCCGCCGTGCTGGGTCGCCAACTGCGGCCAGGCCGCTTCGAATCGGTCGGCGACATCGATGCTCAGCACGCGGCTCGGGGCGACGATCAACGCGACATCGGCCAGGCGAGCGACTTTGGCGATCTCCGCCGGGGCGTAGAGCGTGCTCAGCGGTACGACCAGCGCGCCGATGCGGGAGGCGGCCAACCACCAAAGGACCCAGTCCACCCCGTTGGGAAAGAACAGGCCGACGCGGGTCCCCTTGCCGACACCTTCAGCCAGCAGCCACCGCGCTATGCGCGCCGAGCGCTCATGCGCCTCGCGGTAGGTGAGTCGATCCGTCGGGGTGACCAGATAGGTGTGGTCGCCGAACTCGTGGCACGCGCGCGCCAGGAGGGCGGGAACAGTCGGTCGTGGCTGCTGCGTCACGCAGTGATTGTCTCCAACGCGCACCGGGCGATCGCACGAGGCGGTCGCCCGGTGGCGTCAGGACGCTCAGGCGCCCAGCGTGGCCTGGATGTCGCCCTTCATCGCGGCTAGCTGCGAACCCCAGTAGCCCCATCCGTGGGTGCCGTTGGCGGGGAAGTTGAACGTGCCGTTGCCGCCGCCGGCCGCCTCGTAGGCCTGCTGGAAGTTCTTGTTGCTGTCCAGCGTGATGGTCTCGAGGAACTGGCCGGCGATGTCGCCGCCGCCGCCGAGCTCGGACGGGACGCCGTTGCCGCAGTACACCCAGATGCGGGTGCCGTTGGCCACCAACTTGCCGACGTTGACCGTCGGGTCGTTGCGCTTCCAGGCCGAGCTGCCGGGTGGGCCCCACATCGCCGTGGCGCTGAAGCCGCCCGAGTCGCGCATTGCGACGCCGACCAGCAGCGGCCAGATGCCGTCGGAGAGGTTGAGGAAGCCCGACAGGGACGCCGCGTAGCGGAACTGGCCGGGGTGGTAGGCCGCCAGGATCAACGCCGCGCTGCCGGACATGGACAGGCCCACCACCGCGTTGCCGCTGGGTGAGACGCCCTTGTTGGCGGACAGGTACGCCGGGAGTTCAGACGTCAGGAAGGTCTCCCACTGGTAGGAGTAGCTTCCGCCGTTGCCGACCGCGGGGTTTTGCCAGTTGGTGTAGAAGCTGGACATGCCACCGACCGGCATCACGACCGACAGACCCGACTCGAAGTAATTCTCGAACGCGGCGGTCTCGATGTCCCAACCGCTGTTGTCGTCGCGGGCCCGCAAGCCGTCGAGCAGATAGACCGCGTGCGGGCCACCGCCTTGGAACTTGACCGGGATGTCGCGGCCCATCGCGGCCGACGGGACCATCAGGGTCTCGACCGGAAGACCCGGTCGTGAATACGCCGCTGCGGTGGACGTTCCACCCACCGCCGCGACCAGGCCCGGTATGAGCAGGGCCGCCAGCGCGCCGGCCATCATGCGGCGCGCCCAACTGTGTCGCAATGTCATCGCTCTTGAACTTTCCTGGTCGAGGGATACCGCCGAGCGGTCACCGCGGTGGGCGAACCCGAGCCGTGGCCCGGCTGCCGGTCAAGGCGCTGCTGCTTCGATCCGGAGACTCGCCGCGCGTAGCCGCTGCTGACGGTTATGTCGGCGCCGGCGACGGCCCTGTTACCGGAGAGTGGGGCGCGTCACCGTTGCGCCGTCCGGGTCGCGGTGGGAGCTATCTGCCGTTCGCCGACAGGCGCTTGCGGGCGTAGGTCTTGAGTTCGGCGGACAACGCATCGGCTGCGAGCAGCTGTGGAAGCAATGAGGCGTCGGACATCCTCGCGCGGAACGCCAACTCGACGGTCACCTCGTGATCGGGGCGGTGCTCGACGGAGATCTCATCGCCTGCGCCCACCGTCCCCGGCGAGATGACGCGCAGGTACGCACCGGGTTTGGAGGCCGCGGTGAAGGTCTTCATCCAACGGTCGATCTGCAGAAAGGCCGCGAAGGTGCGGCACGGTGTGCGCGGCGCCGAAACCTCGAGCAGAAGACCGTCGGCGCCGACGCGCCAGCGTTCACCGATGCGCGCCTGTGTCACATCGACGTTGGCGGTGGTGAGGTTCTCGCCGAACATCCCGTTGGTCAACCGACGGTCGAGTCGATCTTCCCAGTCGTCGAGGTCTTCACGCGCGTACACGTAGACCGCTTGATCGTCACCGCCGTGCAGCTTCGTTTGGCCGATCGTGTCCCCGACGAGTCCGCTACCGAGGCCGCCGCGCATCGGTCCCGGCGCGCGCACCGCGACCCGGTCGGGCACGGCGACCTTGTCGATGCCCGTCGACCTCGACGGCGCATCGGGATTGACGCGCACCCGCGCGACATTCACCGACAGCACTTTTGCCACCCGGACAGGTTAACGACGGACCGGGCACCCCGCCTCGCAGGAATTTCGCCCGCAGTACTCAAAACCCTTAACAAGGAACTACTACCGAGCGTAGTATTCGCGGAGGCGGTGTCGACAAACGAAATGGTGTAACCGTGAAGTGGAGTTTCGCCCAGATCGGCCTGCTGATCATCGCCGTCTTCCACGTCGTCCAGGCGGTGATCGGCTTCATCGTGGAACCGAGCTTCGCGACCGGCCCGGACGCGCCGACCGCGCAGGTACTGGGGATGGATTACAACGGCTGGCACGCCGTGGCCGGGCTCGCCCTGTTCGGACCGGGACTCGTGTTCGCGTTCCGCAAGTCGTGGTCGGTGTTGTATCTGCTCGTCGCGGCGGTGGCGGGCGCGTTGCCGGGCATTTGGGCTTTCTTCTCACACCAGGTGGCGTACGTGTTCACGTTCCCGAACAACATCACCGACGCGGTGGTGCACCTGGTGACTGCCGCGGTGATGCTGGCGGTGGCCGGTATTCAGATCCGCTTGGACGGCGGTTTGCAGAACTCGCTTGCCGACCTGCGTAAGGGGTCGTGACCCCGGGCCGCCTCCGCTAGTGTGCGATCAGATCGTCAAAAGCCGTGCTAAGACGTTGATTTGCGATCTGAATGCACACTAGGGGCGCCGGCTACTCGGCTCCGTCCTTGTCGTCCTTGTCGTCTGCCGAGGGGATGCCTTCGGGCGGCGGCGTCGAATATGCGGGAGCCGTCGGCGGAACGCCTTGCTCCGCGCCCTCACCCTGGTTCGCGTCGTCCGGGGCCTGTTCGGGTGAGCTCACTGTTTGTCTCCTCGTCCACGATGGTCTCGCCGAGCGATACCCGCACACACGGCGACAAAAACCGCGTTGTTGGGATCGGTAGCCGAAAGCTCCTCGTGTACTTGCCACGACGACGCTTATCGAGCGCCGGGCAGACCAAAGGGACGACCATGAACACAGCACGCACGTCGAAGCGAATCCTCGGCGCGGCAATCATGTCGCTTGCAATCGCGAGTGCCGGCTTCGGAGCGGTGGCGGGCACCGCCCAGGCACTTCCGGGTGGTCCGGTGCCGCAGCAAGCGTGGCCCGGATGTCCGGACGAGAATCCGTCAGGGCCCTGCCGATGGTGCCCGGGCGATCCGCCGGTGCAGACCGGAAATCTCCGGATCAATCCCGTGGTGTGGGACAACTCCGTATGCCACACGTACTGGTACGTCTACCACGGGCAGGGCAACGTCGCGCAGAACATCTTCGAAGGTGAGGCGCCACCACCGCCGCCGCCTCCACCTCCGAACTTCACTCCACCGCTTCCGCCGGGCTGGTGCTGGTCGCTGTTCATCCCCGGGCCGTGCCCGTAGAGCAGCTTCGGCCGGAGCTAGTATCGGCCGATGGGGGAGCCGCAGCTCACCGATGACGGCCACTTCATCGTCGTCAACGGTCGCCGATGGCGCGCAACCGATCCGGCCATACCCGAGGATCGGCGGGCGGAGCTGACCCGGATACTGATGGCATGGCGTCGAGAAGTGCGCCGCACCAAGGGAACTGCTGACGAGAAGGCCGCCCGGGCCGGCGTGCACGCGGCCAAGGTGGCGTTGGGCGAACGGGGCTCGCCGCCATGGTGGGAACAATCCGACGAACAGCGGCGCCGTCGGTATCAGGCAGACGTCTTCGGGCCCGAAGACGACTGAGCGTGGTTGCCCCTCAGCCACGTCGCACACCGGAGACCGGAGAGCGCGGCAGCCGTCCGGCACGCGAGTGACCGGTCAGGTGATCGCCTCGCACGTGCACATCGAACTCGAGCTTGAGCCTCATCGGCCTGGTCACAGTCTGCCTCCACGTGACCCGTTGTCCGTCAACGTCTTCGACCACGACGATGTCGGTCAGCGGCACGTTCTCGGACCTGCTCTGCGCGGTGCCGACGATCGCGCCGTCGAGCTCGACGAAGCTGTACACCACCTCAAGGGTTCCGACCGGTGTCTTGATCCGTAGATCCCAGTCACCGACGACGCTCATCGTGGCGAGGCCTTCGGTTCCCGGCCGGTGTCGGTCCAGACGGTGCCCCGCCGCTCGTAGGCGAACATCTGCTCGACGGCCAGTGCGATGCGCGGCCCGTAACTTCGGTCGAGCAGACGGAGCGCGAGGTCCAGACCGGACGTGACACCGCCGGCGGTCACCAGGTCACCGTCGTCGACGACCCTGGCCGACACCGGAATTGCGCCCGTCGCTTCGAGCACGTCCACACCGAGATGATGGGTGGTGGCGCGGCGACCGTCGAGCAGGCCCGCCATCGCCAGCGCGAGCGAGCCCCCGCAGACGGTCGCGACCGTGATGCCCGGATTGGCAAATGCTTCGCGCAGCAACGGCACCGCGGCGGTGTCGCCGAAGCGGGCGAGCAGGACGGGGATGGTCGCGACGCCTTCATCGGGGTCGCCGTCGAGCGGGCCTGTCGCGCCGGGCACGATCACGTAGCCCGGCTTGGCCGGGTCCAGGCGGGAGCTGGCATTGAACGCCATCCCGCGCGAGCCGCTGACCACCGACCGTGGACCTTCGGCCGAAACGAACTCGACTTCGAGTTCGCCCCCGACGAAGTCGCTGCCGGCGACGAGCACCTCGTACGGGGCGACGGCGTCGAGCGGGTCGAAGCCGTCGAACAACACGATCTGCGCGTGCATCGGCGTCACTGGACGGTACCGGCGCCGCGCAGCGGCTGATCGCCCCATCCGGAGCCCCGCACCATATCGAAGAACGAGAACGATGACCCGTTGACGAGTTCATGCAGGTGCGCTGGAAACGAGAACGGGGGAGCCTTCATCGGATTGGCGCATAGATCGCGGGCCACGGCGTCGGCGATCGCGTACCCCAGGTCATGACGTGGCCACGCGGCGTGGACCCGGTCGGCGAAGCCGGGGGAGAGCAGGTGCTTGTCCATACCGTTGATGTCGAGGGCGATTCCGTTTAAGACCGCCGACTGCACGCGCCCGAACCGGTTCGCCAGACCGGCGCTGGTGTGCAGTGCGATCGCCTGCCACACCGTGGTGACTCGATCGGCCGGAAACCCGTGCTGGCGAAGGAAGTTCGCGGCTGCATCGGCGCCCTCGACCTCGAATCGCTGATCACCCCTACCGGCATCGGTGACGCCCAGGTCGTGCAGGAGACAGGACAGGAAGACGAGTTCGTCGTCATCGTCGGCACCGCTGCTCACACCCTGGGCCGCGGCGATCTCCCGCGCGAACAGATAACTCCGGACGCAGTGGTTGGCGAGGAAACCCGGGGAAACGTCGATTACGTATCGCATTGCCGCCGAGCAGGTTTCGGTATCGGGTAGCCCCCACCGGTTCGCATCGACCTTCGTGTCCGCCAGATTGGCCATGTCGTCGTTTGCCACGCCGATGACAGTGCCTCGCGCCGGAGATGACGGCTAGTGGCAAAATCGACAGGATCCGACGGAATCTGGCCACAGGCGACTGCTGGGCGTAATTCGCCAGTCCGTGAGTGCCCGTGAAAGTCGCTGATCCGCAGGAGGATCGGCTCGGCTCGCTCGCGTGACACCGTCGACGGCTATCGTGAATCCGCATGCAGGGCTGGACCACCGCCGCAGCCTTCGGACGCTCGGACTGCGAACGCATCGACGCCGCCGATCTCGCCCAGCCCGTCCTCGCGCTCACCAGCCTGACGTATGTCGCGGTGGGGATCGGCGTCCTGTGCTGCGCCTTACGCGGTAGAGCGCTGCTGGCGGGACTCGCAGGGGTGACGCTTGTCGCCGTCGGTGTGGGCAGCTTCACCTTCCACGGGCCCCAGCCGTCGTGGGCGGGTCCGGTCCACGATTGGCCCATCATCGCGCTGGCGGGGGTGTGCGTGGTCGGTGTCGCCCGCAGCGCACGGGGGCGGCGGTGGGCGTGGTGGGCCGCCGCGGCGGTCTTCGTGCTAGGCCTGGCCGCCTATGCCGTCGGGCGCACCGGTTCGCCGCTGTGCCGGCCCGACAGCCTGTGGCAGTACCACGGTGTCTGGCATGTGTTGTCGAGTACCGCAGCGGGATTAGCCGCCTGGGGCATGGTGCCCGCGCGTCAGTATCGTTCACGTCGATGCCGTTAGATCCAACGCCGCGTGGCCGCGTCCGACGCGGCTTACGCAATGCGCTGCGCGGTCCGCGCGATCCGGCACCCGTGGCGGGTCAGCGCCGCCGCCGTTCCGACGGGATGGGGGACCTGCACACCCGCAAGGTGCTCGATCTGACGATCCGCCTCGCCGAGGTGATGTTGTCTTCGGGCTCGGGCACCGCCGACGTCGTGGCGACCGCCCAGGACGTCGCCCAGGCCTATCGCCTGACCGACTGCGTCGTCGACATCTTCGTCACCACCGTCATCGTCTCCGCATTGCCGACCGCTGACAGTCCGCCGGTCACGATCGTCAGAGCAGTGCACAACCGGTCGACGGACTACACGCGGCTGGGCGAACTCGACCGGCTGGTTCAGCGGATCACCTCCGGTGGCGTGACGGTCGATCAAGCGCACGACGCCATGGACGAGTTGACCGAACGGCCGCACCCCTACCCACGGTGGTTGGCGACCGCAGGCTGGGCGGGTTTCGCGCTGGGTATCGCCATGCTCCTCGGTGGTGGCTGGTTGACCTGCATCCTGGCCGCGATCACGTCGGCGGTCATCGACCAGGTGGGGCGACGGCTCAACCGCATGGGTACTCCCTTTTTCTTCCAGCACGTCGCAGGCGCCGCGATCGCGACCTCGGTCGCCGTGGCGGCCTTCCTGTATGCCGATCTCGGACCGACGGTCATGGTGGCCACCGGCATCGTGATGCTGCTGTCCGGTCTGACATTCGTCGGCGCGATGCAGGACGCCGTGACCGGCTACATGCTGACCTCGCTGGCCCGGCTCGGGGAAGCGGTGTTGCTGACCTCGGGGATCGTGGTGGGCATCCTCGCGGGCCTGCAGATCGCCGAGATCGCCGGCGTGACCATCTCGCTGCACGTCGATGCGACCGAATCGTTCGTCGCGCCCAGCGGGGCGGTACGGATCTCGCTCGCGGTGTTCGGCGCGGCGCTGGCGGGCGCGTGCCTGACCGTGGCGAGCTACGCACCGTTGCGGGCCATCCTCACTGCTGGGCTCGTGGCCGGGCTCGCCGAGGCGGTGCTGATCGCGTTGGGCAATGCGGGGTTCGGTCAGGTCTTCGCGAGTGGTGCCGCTGCGGTCGGTGTCGGTCTGGTCGCCACGCTGATCTCGATCCGTCGGCAAGCCCCTGCCCTGGTGACGGCTACCGCGGGCATCATGCCGATGCTTCCCGGACTGGCGGTGTTTCGCGCGGTGTTCTCCTTCGCCGTGGACGGCAACTTCGACAATGGCCTGCGCCAGATGATGTCGGCGATCGCGATCGCGCTGGCCCTGGGCAGCGGGGTGGTGTTGGGCGAGTTCATCGGCTCGCCGCTGCGCTTCCGGGCCGGCCGGATCGGCGACTTCCTCCGCAAGGAGGGCCCACCGGGGTTGCGTCGTGCGGTGGGGCGGGTCGTGCACCTGCGCCCAGCCGGGGATCAGCCAGACACCATTCCCCGGACACGCAGCGTCGCGCTGCACCCGGAGCCCACCGGGGACGCGCAGCAACAAGCCGAGGACAGCGACGTGTCCGCCGGCGACGAGAGCCGCGAGCAGCAGTAGCCGCGGACACGCCCCGGGTTTGGTCGCAGCAAATGCAGGCTATAAATTCGAAGCATTCAATTCGCTCGACCGCGGGAGGCATCCTCATGAGGTTGTCCAAGACCACGCTGGCTGCCATCGCAGGCGGGTTGACAGCGACAACTCTGGGGCTGAGCGCCCCGGCAAGCGCGCAGCCCCCGGGCGGAATCCAGGCCGGTGACACACAGATAATAGCGATAA